>NZ_BAABCN010000005.1:0-73440 GCF_039538945.1 Glaciibacter kafniensis
GGCGCCGACATTCTCGGTAACGGCGGGGGCTTTGCCTGCTGGGTTGAGCCTGGACGCGACGACGGGTGTGATTTCGGGTACTCCGACGTCGGCCGAGTCGGCGACGTTCACGGTCACGGCCAGCAACGGTGTCGGTTCGCCGGCAGCGACCAGCTACACGGTCGTGGTGAGTGCGGCCCTTGTTGCTCCGGCGATCACCTCGGGTGACCCCGGCGCGGGCACGGTGGGTTCGGCGTACTCGTTCACGGTCGTTGCCTCGGGTAACCCGGCGCCGACATTCTCAGTGACGGCGGGGGCTTTGCCTGCCGGGTTGAGCCTGGACGCGACGACGGGTGTGATCTCGGGAACTCCGACGTCGGTTGAGTCTGCGACTTTCACGGTCACGGCCAGCAACGGTGTCGCTTCGCCGGCGGCGACCAGCTACACAGTCGTGGTGAGTGAGCCGACGCCGATCGTCAAGTCGACGGTCAGCTTCGATTCGCAGGGCGGCAGCACGGTGGCCGCGGTGAGCGTGGTCAACGGCACGGTGATCAAGGCGCCGAAGGCTCCCACGCGCACCGGCTACACCTTCGCCGGTTGGTACACGAAGGCGACGGGTGGCAGCACCTGGAACTTCGCGGCCACGGTGACGACGGATGTGACGCTCTACGCGCACTGGACGGTGCAGAAGTTCACGGTCACGTTCAACGCGCAGGGTGGCAGCAAGGTTGCCGCGATGAGCACGAACTACAACACGGCCATCAAGGCGCCGAAGTCGCCGACCCGCACGGGTTACACCTTCGCCGGTTGGTACACGAAGGCGACCGGTGGCAGCAAGTGGAACTTCACCACCAAGGTGACGACGAGCACCACCGCCTACGCCCACTGGACCGTGCAGAAGCGCACGGTCACGTTCAACTCCCAGGGCGGCAGCACGGTGGCCGCAGTGAGCACGAACTACAACACCGCGATCAAGGCGCCGAAAGCACCCACCCGTAGCGGTTACACCTTCGCGGGTTGGTACACGAAGGCCACCGGTGGCACCGCGTGGAAGTTCAGTTCGAAGGTGACGGCCAACGCCACCGCCTATGCCCACTGGACGGTGCAGAAGCGCACGGTCACGTTCAACACGCAGGGCGGCAGCAAGGTGGCCGCGGTGAGCACGAACTACAACACCGTCATCAAGGCACCGAAGTCTCCGACCCGCACCGGTTACACCTTCGCGGGTTGGTACACGAAGGCGACCGGCGGCACCAAGTGGAAGTTCAGCTCGAAGGTGACAGCCAACGCCACCGCCTACGCCCACTGGACGAAGAGGTAACCCACCGGAATCGGCTGCCGCCTCGCACGAAGGCGGCAGCCCGATTCAGCCCAGCACGTCACTAGGCAGAGTCTTCGATTTCTGAGGTCAACGTGTCCTCTCTTGCCCTACTGCACTCGCTGACGCTACACTCACACACAGTCCAAAATGAATCGTTTCATTACGATCAGTTTTCATTATTCGACCACATCAAAGACGATTGGCGCATCTATGATCGACGCTGCTTTGGCGCGCAGAACTATGCGCCTCCTTCTTCTCTCGACTCTCACCGGTGCACTGATCGCGACGCCGTTTACGGCGCCTGCGCTGGCAGCAGGCACAGCGTCATCGACATCCTGTGACGCAGCGGCCGCGGCCGACGGACAGCAGCCGGTGCTCCAGCTACCGATTGCGCCCAACGCGATGTGGCCTGGCAGGACGCCCGACTACTCGTTCTCTGCACTCGACGCCGTCGACAACGGGTTCGACCGTGTGGGGTATTGCCTTGAAACAACAGCCGGGTCCGGCAAGCAGTGGGCCTGGGCGGGAATGGATGCCTTCACCACCGATCCAGGCCTGCTCGGCCTGCACACCATCCCTGGACAGGCTTCGCAGCAACGCGTCACTGGTCTCGACGTCGCATCGAACGTCGCGACCGTTGCGACGGGCACGAGCATGACGGGATGGCTTGAGCACTGGCCGAATACCTACGAGACATACCGCAGCGGGCAGGTATACGGAGCTACGAGCGACAGATACGACGCGGACGACCAGCCGACGGTCGGCTGGTACGGCTCATTCCAAGTGCACCGTGTGAACGAAGAACCCGGGAGCACCGAGACGGCGAGCACCGTCATGGCGCTCAACGGCTTTACCTCGGAGGGAACACTCGACATCGGGTTCGGAAATGCCCCGCAAGGAGGCGCTGCGCATCCGGACTGGACGTTCGCGGAAAACGCCAACTCCTTCACGAGCCGCACGCTGACGGTGTATGCGCGCCCGGCAGTGGTGTCATTGACAAGTGCTCCACAGGACCGGCAGCTCATCGCTCGGGACGCGGAGAATGGTGCGAACGTCGCCATTGCAGGCACGGCGGATGCTGCAGTCGATACTGTTCGGTTGTCGGTGACCAGCGAGGGAGAGACGTCGAGCACGTCGCAGTCGGGGTCGACCTTCTCCTTCGATACACGCATCACCGCAGGCTTTCACGACTATGACTTTCTCTTGGAAGCTCAGGTTGACGGCGTCTGGCGAACGGTCGGGCAATGGACTCACGTTGTCTCCGGTGACGCCTTCGTGATCCAGGGACAATCCAACTCGGAATCTGCCGCGTGGGAGTCGGGTTCAGATTCCAGCACGGGCAACCAATCCCCGTGGGTGCGCACCTACGGCACCACATCGTGGAACTCAGATACCTCACGCGGCACGCGCGCCTGGGAATACGCCTACGGCGACATGACCTCGGGAAATAAGAGTCAGGTGACGAACGCCGGAATGGTCGGCCAGTGGGGGATGCGCATGGGAGGGGTGCTCTCGCAGCAACTCCAGGTACCCGTCGCGATCATCAACGGTGCGCATGGCGGGCAGCCGATCCACGTATTCCAGCGCAACGACGCGAATCCAGACGACATCACGACGAACTATGGTCGGTTGCGCCAACGTTTAGAGGCGGCAGGACTTCTGCGCGACGTGAAGGCTGTTTTCTGGTACCAGGGCGAGTCGGACTACGGTGACACGTCGCGTCACATCGACGGCTTCACGTCGCTGCTTGAGGACTGGCGTAGCGAGTTCGGTTCCAATCTCGAAGGCGGGTCGCGTTATTACGCATTTCAGATTCGGACCTCGTGCAGCGGCGACGGAAATGCTGCCCGCGGCCAGGACATCGTCTTGCGTGAAGCGCAGCGCAACCTGTCTCGCACCCAGAATGTGACAGTTTTGTCGCCCACGGGAGCTTCGGTTCATGACGGCTGCCACTTCGGATATGAGGGTGGTTACAAGACGTTCGGTGAGCAGGCGGCTGCCGTTCTTCTGCGGGATCTCTATGACGGCCCGAGCGCCGGTGTCGCTGCTCCCGATCCGATTGCCGCGGCCGCGTCGTCCGCCTCGAGCGCGGAGTTCACGATCCAGCTCGATTCCGCAACAGATCCGTTGATCGTAGACACGAACATCCTCTCCACGGGTGATTTTGTCGTGAACGGTTCATCGGCGAGCATCACGAACGTGGCCTACCGTGAAGGAGGCAAGCTTCTTGTCACGCTGAACGGGCCCGTCGGAAATGCTGCCACGGTGACCTACCTGTCCCATTACGGCGCGGGCCCGATGATTCGTACGTCGAGTGGGGTGGGCCTTCTTGCCTTCAACCGGGTGCCGGTTGCGGTCGGCACGCTCGCGCCGTCGTTGGTCGAGGCAGTCCCTGGCGGAGTTGCCGGCGTCGAGTATTCGGCACCACTGGGCGCTCACGGCGTGGATGCCGCCCGGTACTCCCTGACGGAGGGCTCGCTTCCTGAGGGGTTTGTGCTGGATCGGGTCAGTGGTGTGCTGTCGGGTGTGTCAAACACTGCAGGATCCAGTGCGTTCACCGTGCGCATGGACTCTGCGGCGGGAAGTATCAGCAAGGCCTATTCGTTCGAGATTGCTGCGGCGCCGGTGAGCACTGTCAGCGTGTCGGCGGATTCGATGACCTCGACAGTGGGCAGCTTCGTAAAGATCACGGTGTCTGGTGCGGATTCCTTCGGCAACAATCTGGGAGATCTGACGGACCGGGCTGTGTTGAGCAGTGATCAGCCGGGAGATGTCGTGTCGGGCAGCCGGGTGACGTTTGCCCGTGCTGGTACGCATGTGATCACGGCAACGGTCGGTGGGGTGTCAGGATCGGTCTCGATTGAGGTCGCGCCGACTCCGACCGTCAAGTCGACGGTCAGCTTCGATTCGCAGGGCGGCAGCACGGTGGCCCCCATTGTGACAACGTCCGGCTCGGCTATTGCGGCACCTGTCGCACCGAAGCGCACCGGTTACACCTTCGCGGGGTGGTACACGAAGGCGACCGGTGGCAGCGCGTGGAAGTTCACGAACACGGTGACGACGGATGTGACGCTCTACGCTCACTGGACGGTGCAGAAGCGCACGGTCCAGTTCAACGCGCAGGGTGGGAGCAAGGTGGCCGCGGTGAGCACCAACTACAACACCGTGATCAAGGCGCCGAAGTCGCCCACGCGCACCGGTTACACCTTCTCGGGTTGGTACACGAAGGCGACCGGTGGCAGCAAGTGGAACTTCACCGCCACGGTGACCTCCAGCGCCACCGCCTATGCCCACTGGACGGTGCAGAAGCGCACGGTCACGTTCAACACGCAGGGCGGCAGCAAGGTGGCCGCGGTGAGCACGAACTACAACACCGCGATCAAGGCGCCGAAGGCCCCGACTCGCAGCGGTTACACCTTCGCGGGTTGGTACACGAAAGCCACCGGCGGCAGCAAGTGGAAGTTCAGTTCGAAGGTGACGGCCAACGCCACCGCGTACGCGCACTGGACGGTGCAGAAACGCACGGTCACGTTCAACGCACAGGGCGGCAGCAAGGTGGCCGCGGTGAGCACGAACTACAACACCGCGATCAAGGCACCGAAGTCGCCCACTCGCAGCGGATATGTCTTCAAGGGTTGGTACACGAAGGCCACCGGCGGCACCGCCTGGAAGTTCAGTTCGAAGGTGACGGCCAACGCCACCGCGTACGCTCACTGGGCAAAGAAGTAACCCACCGGATCCGGACGGCTGCCTCACCAGAGGCGGCCGTCCGATCCAACCCAGATCGGATGACCTGGTCTCGACACTGGCCCCGTCAGTCTCGGTGATCGCACCTGTCGACGCTTCTCTCTGGGCGGTGCCGAGGATGGTTTCGTGAGTGTGCGAGACCGCCCGAGCTGATGGCTGCGCCGGCACATGACACGATTCCTCACCCATTCGACGGAGATTCCGCTTGTTTCGAGGCCGATCAGCATGAATTGCCGGTGTGTCGCGAGAAATCTCCGTCGAATGGGCGCGGCAACAGGCAGCGCGGCGGCAGGCAGCGTTCAGCGACCGAGAGCGACAGGCTCGAAGGGCTCGACCCTCGACGAAAGCCGCCGCGCGGGTCGAAAACCGCCACGACTAGTCAGTTCAACCGGCGCAGCGGTATTCAGCCCTCGCCACGCGTTTGCGGCTGAGATCCGAAGGCGCGGCGCGGGTCCAAAGCCGCGGCGCGGGTCCAGTGCCACAGCGCGGGCTGCTGACTCATCGACGACACGCGATGCTGAGACCCAGAGAGACCCGCTCTGCACCGGCGGACGTATCCGAGGCGTGCGGGTGCGGGACATGCCACCGGCACAACGAAGGGCGGCCGACGGGAAATTCCCCGCCGGCCGCCCTTCATAACCGTGACCAACGATGGCCAGTATCGAAACCAGCTCATCCGACCGGGGTGGATCGGACGGCCGCCTCCGGTGAGGCGGCCGTCCGAATCCGGTGGGTTACTTCTTCGCCCAGTGCGCGTACGCGGTGGCGTTGGCCGTCACCTTGGCGGTGAACTTCCACTTGCTGCCGCCGGTCGCCTTCGTGTACCAACCAGTGAAGACATATCCGCTACGCGTGGGAGCCTTCGGCGCCTTGATCACGGTGTTGTAGTTCGTGCTCACCGCGGCCACCTTGCTGCCGCCCTGCGCGTTGAACGTGACCGTGCGCTTCTGCACCGTCCAGTGGGCATAGGCGGTGGCGCTGGAGGTCACCTTGGCGGTGAAGTTCCACTTGCTACCACCCGTGGCCTTCGTAAACCAACCCGCGAAGGTGTAACCCGTGCGCGTCGGAGACTTCGGTGCCTTGATCACGGTGTTGTAGTTCGTGCTCACCGCGGCCACCTTGCTGCCGCCCTGCGCGTTGAACGTGACCGTGCGCTTCTGCACCGTCCAGTGCGCGTAGGCAGTGGCGTTCGACGTCACTTTGGCGGTGAAGTTCCACTTGGTGCCACCGGTGGCCTTCGTGTACCACCCCTTGAAGGTGTAACCCGTGCGGGTGGGCGACTTCGGCGCCTTGATCGCGGTGTTGTAGTTCGTGCTCACCGCGGCAACCGTGCTCCCGCCCTGGGAGCTGAACGTGACCGTGCGCTTCTGAACCGTCCAGTGCGCGTAGAGCGTCACATCCGCCTTCACCGTGTTCGTGAAGTTCCACGCACTGCCACCCGTCGCCTTCGTGTACCAACCGGCGAAGGTGTAGCCGGTGCGCGTCGGAGCCTTCGGCGCCTTGATCACCGTGCCGTTGTCCACGCTCACCGCGGCGACCGTGCTGCCGCCCTGCGAATCGAAGCGAACCGTCGACTTCGGCACAATGATGATCGTGCCCGTGATCGACTGTTCTTTCTCAACGTTGCCGGCGACATCGGTCGAGGCGTAGTCGACGGTGAACGCACCTTCGGTGGTGACCGTGACCGCGTCGCCCGCCTTCCACTCTCCGCCGTTCACCCGGTAGCGCGTCTCGGCGACGCCCGACGTGGCATCCGTCGCACCGAAGCGAATCGTTCCGCTGGTGCGGGCCGACTCACCGTCGAACTCGGCGCCGCGCGTGGCCGTGGTGGCCGGAGCGACGGTGTCGATTTTCACCCGCAGGCTCTGGATGACGCTGGCATTGCCCGCGACATCGGTCGCCTGGTAGGTCAGAGCGTGCTCACCCTCGTCGGCAAGTGAAATCGCCGACGAATAGCCCGTCATCGCCCCGGAACCGAGTGCGTACTCGATCGCGAGGTCGCCCACCCGATCGTCCTGAGCCTGCAAGGTGACGCCGACCGGCGACTGCGTGAACCAGCCGGTCGCCGTGTTCGGAACCGACGGGTCAGTCGTCGCAGACACGCTCGGCGCGAGGGTGTCGCTCGGCGCCGGCAACGTCCACGCATCAGCGATCGACGGGTCGTAGTTCGACGCGGCGTGCTTGAACATGACGTGCACGGTCCCTGTTGTACTGAATGCCGCCGGGTCGTCGACCAGGATCTGGTAATTGCTGGCGCCGCCGGAGTTGGGTACCCGCTGGAACAGCCGGTTTTGCACGACCACCCCGTTCACGCTCACCGCGTATTCCTTCAACCGCGGTCCGTCGAATGTCTCGACCGCACGGATGACGAACGGCACGCTCTTCGGAACCGCCATGTCGAACTCGAACGACGAGTTTGCGGCGCTTCCGGAGTAGCGACGGGACAGGCCCGCCTCCGAACTCGTGCCCGAGCCCGCCGACGCCCTCACATTGTGCGACCCTTCGGAGGCCCCGTCGCCGAGGTCGATGTGGTCGTACACGGTGCTCGAGCCGGCCGGTCGCGCAACAGTCGCCTGCAGCGCAACACCGGCGGAGGCAAGTTCGGTGCCCCCGCGGTCGAAGGTCGCCGTCAGGTTCACGGTTTCCTCGCTCAGTGTGGTCGGCACGAAGATCTCGACCGGGATTGCCGCGGTCTTGCCCGGCGCCACGACCGTCAGGGTCGTTGGGACAGGCGTGACCCACCCCGTCGGAACGGACACCGAGGCGCGGCCGGAAACCGGCAGGGTGCCGGCGTTTGCGATGGTGACAGTGACGATGGTCTTCGTTGCGGGCATCACCGTGGAGGGAGTGGCGGTGGTGCTGATGGTGACACCGGAGCCGATGACGATGCTCGCCGAAGCGGATGTCGTCACCGCAGTGCCGAGGTAGGCGTACGAGACCTCAAGCGGTAGCGCGACAGTTCCGGGAAGTTGGTCCTCCGGCACGGTCAGGGTGAAGGTCGAGGTGCTCTTCTCACCGACACCGAGGGCCGCGATCGTCGGCGCGGAAGCCGGAACCACGCTCCAAGCGTTCTCCGCTTCGACCCGGGAAATGACGCCCGTCAGTGGTTCGGTTCCGGTGTTCTCGAGGGTGCCCGTCAGCGTGACGGTCTGTCCGGGCAGGTACGACGCGGTATCACCCGCGTCGAGGTGCACGGTCAGCCCGGCGAGCGTCGTCACGATCGCCGACAACTGCCGGTCGAGAGTATCCAGATCGGTGGCAAGACTGGTTGCCGTCGCCTCCGCAACTCCAGAGCCGGTCAGCCAGCTCGACGCGGCACGCACAGCCGCGAGAGCGGCGCGCACGTGTTCGACGACGGCGGCGTGATCCGTGGCCAACAGCGGAATGGCGGCGACGGATGCGTCGATGACGTCCTGCAGGTGGCTGTTGAGCTGGGCGGCCTGACCGGTCGTCAGCATGTCGTCAGCCTTGAGGCCGTCGACCTTGTCGGCCAGCGCTGCAGCCGAGTCGATCGCGCTGCCCAGTGTGTCCGCCTGGGCGTTCACGCTGAAGTCGTAGCTGCCGGAACCCACGGTCACGACAACGTCGGTTCCGTTCGACGAGACGACGGTGACGCCTTCGGCATCGGCCAGCCCGTTGCCGCTTTCGGTGACTGCCCAGACGCTCGCAGCCGGGATGTGCACCGTGGCGGTGGCGTTCGTCGGCACGACGGTAGCCAGCGAGAAGTCATCTCCCGTTTGCGCCCAATCGGTTGAGACTGTGCCGTAGACGGAATCGAAGGATGCCGCGGCGTGGGTGAGTCCGCCACCGGGGCGAGGCGCGATAGTGATCGACTTGTAACCGATGTCATCCACGGTGATGCCGCCGATGTTCTGGTACATCCAGTCGCCAACAGCCCCGAATGCGTAGTGGTTGAACGAGTTCATCGAGGCCGGGCCGTAGTTGCCGTTGGCGTCGATGGAGTCCCAGCGCTCCCACATGGTCGTCGCGCCGGATTCAACCTCGTAGCCCCACGAGGGCAGAGTCTTGTTCAGCAGCAAGCGGTAGGCGACGTCCCAGTTTCCGGTTTCGCTCAGCGCGGGCATCAGCCAGGGGGTGCCGACGAATCCGGTGGACAGGTGGTAGTCGCGGCTGGCGAGCTTGGCGACAAGCTTCTTGCCGGCGGCCTCACGCAGGTTGTCCGGCACGAGATCCATGCCGAGGGCAAGCGCATACGCCGTCTGACTGTTGCCTGTCACGCCACCGTCGGCTGCGACGAAGTTGGTCACGAACGCATCGGTGACCGCGGTTTCGAGCGCGGTGTATTTGGCGGCATCCGCTGTCTTGCCGATCGCTGTTGCCATTTCGCTCATCACGCGAGCGTCGTAGGCGTAGTAGGCGGTGCCGAGCACGACAGCGGGGGTGGGATCGTTCAGGTCGAGCCAGTCGCCGTACGGGCCGTCGTCGCGGATGTAGTCAGGGAAATTGGTCGACAGGTAACCGAAATACTTCTCCATCGACGCGTAGTTCTGGGCGATGATGTCGGTGTCGCCGTAGCGCTTCCACGACATCCATGGGATCGTGATTCCGCCGTCAGACCAACCGGTGCCGCCGTTGCAGCAGCCCATATCGGGTCCGCGCGGCGCCGATTCCGGGTACTCGCCGTCGGGCAGTTGAGTGTCGCGCACATCCTTCAACCACTTCTTGATGAAGGCGAGCGAATCCATGTTGAACGCGGCGGTTCCGGCGAACGCGTTGAGGTCACCGGTGTAGCCGAGCCGCTCATCGCGAGCCGGAGTGTCGGTGGGTACCGAGATGAAGTTACCGCGCTGGCCCCAAGCGATGTTGCTCTGCAACTGGTTGAGCATCGGGTCGGAGGTTGTGAACTCCCCGGTCATCGCCATGTCGGAGCCGAAGACGAGCGCGCGGACATCCGCCAGTTCGGGAACCGTCTTGACCCCACTGATTTCGATGTACCGGAAGCCGTGCTGGGTGAACTTCGGGCGATAGGTGATCGTGCCGTCGGCGGCGAAGCGATACGTGTCGGTTGCCTTGGCGCTGCGCAGGTTGTCGAGGTAGAGACTGCCGTCTGTGTTGAGCACCTCGGCGTGACGGATGCGCACCCGGTCGCCGGCCGTGCCGGTGAGGGTGACTTCGGCAACGCCCGACAGGTTCTGGCCGAGGTCGTAGACATAGTTGCCCGATCCGGCTGGCGCCTCGGTGCGGGTCTGCGTGGGCATCACCTGCGTGACGCGTACCGGCTCGTCGGTCTGCGGGTGCAGCATCGCGGTGCTCTTGTTATCGGCGACCGTGACGGATGACCAGGCGTCGGCGTTGAATCCGGGGGAGTCCCAACCGGCCTGCTCGAGCGTCGCGTCGTACTCTTCGCCCATCAGCAAGTCGGAGCTGACCAGCGGACCGGTCGAGGTTTTCCAGCTCGGGTCAGTACGAATGACCTGTTGGGTGCCGTCAGTGAAATCGATCACCAGTTCGGCCGTGACTGAGTTGTTCTTGCCGTACTTCTTGTCGCCATACCAGGCGACGTAACCGGAGTACCAGCCGGTGCCCACCCAGGCGCCGATGACGTTGTCGCCATTCTGAAGCTGTTTCGTGACGTCGTAGGTCTGGTACTGAAATCGCTGGGTGAAGTCGGTCCAACCCGGCGCGAGTTCCTCGTCGCCGACCTTCTCGCCGTTGATCGAGAGTTCGTAGAGTCCCCGCGCTGAGGCGTGCACGCGAGCCTGCGCGATCGTCTTGCCGCTGTCGGTGGCGAAGCTCTTACGCAGTAGCGGGAGGGCGGTCTTCGGCGACCAGATGGCTTCGGTCTGACCCGCAATGTGCAGGCCGCCTTCGGGGCCGGCGACGATGTCGCCGCGCTTGAACGGGTTGTCTCCCGCAGTGAAGTTTGAGGTGTAAAGATCGCCGGATGCACCGGTGCCGGGCACGGACGAGACCTTCATGGAGTGGACAGTGACTTCTTCGGCGGTCGAAATGTCGGTGCGAATGCCGACGTACCCCTTCGAATGCGTCGACTCGGTGCGTGTGTCGACGACGACGCCGTTCACTGTCGTGACGAACTGGCCGCCCTGAACGGTCACGGAGAGAGTTCCCCGGTGCTTCAACACATCGGCGGCAAGCCCCTTCGTCGTGAGGTCAACTTCGGGCATGCTGACCCAGTTGCCGCCCACCCTCTTGTGCGGGCGGAGTCTCGGCTGGCCGGCCTTCTCGTCGTTGAGCTGCCACATATAGCTGTCAGCTCCCGAGCTGGACGAACGCAGAAAGACGCCGAATGCCGCCTTCTTGAGAGTGAAGTCGACGTCGACTCGGTAGTCGGTCCACTTGTTCATCTCGGCCGAGGGGTCAACGCCGCCCACCCAGTCGGCTTTCCACTCGCTGTTGCTGAGGAACGCCGTCTCGAACGAGGCGGGAGCCGACCAATCAGATTCGTTTCCCTTGTTATCCCACACCTTCACCTGCCAGGCATAGCTGGTCTGTGACGTGACATCCGGGCCCGCGTACGTGATGTTGAGCTGCTGGTCGGAGACCACCTTGCCGGAATCCCAGAGAGTGGCGCCGGCGAGTGCACTCTCGGTCGCTGCAGCGCGCACCTGATAAGCGGTCTGCACCACGCCGCGCCCGGTTCCAACGCTTTGCCAACTCAGAATCGGCGCGTTGGTGCCGTCGATGCCGAGCGGGTTCACCAGATCATTGGTCTCCAGCCCGACCACGCTGAGCGTTGACGGTTCGGCGGCGGACGCGGGTGCGACCGGCACCACCATGACCGCGGCGAGGGCAATGGCCATCATGCCGACTACGACGTTGCGCAACGGAGACGGAGGTGTGCGTTTCACACGCGCCACAGAGAGTTCACTCATACGAAGCTGGGATCCAATCATCATCGATTGGGCCGAGGAACGCCGCCGGAGGGGTGGTGTGGTCGTCTGGCCCTTGAAACGATTCACTCCGTGGTGCAGGGTAAACCTACAGGCTTTTCAACGCCCTGGCAAAGGTTTTGCGCCCGTTTCCCCGAGTGCCTCATGTCCAGATGCTTGCGAAATCTGGACATGAGGCACTACGGAGAGGGCGCGTTGACCTCAGAAAACGAAGGCTCTGCCTGGTGACATGCTGGGTCGGATCGGACGGCCGCCTCCGGTGAGGCGGCCGTCCGAATCCGGTGGGTTACTTCTTCGCCCAGTGAGCGTAGGCGGTGGCGTTGGTCGTCACCTTGGCGGTGAACTTCCAGGCGGTGCCACCGGTGACCTTCGTGTACCACCCCTTGAAGACATATCCGCTGCGCGTGGGCGACTTCGGTGCCTTGATCACGGTGTTGTAGTTCGTGCTCACCGCGGCCACCTTGCTGCCGCCCTGCGCGTTGAACGTGACCGTGCGCTTCTGCACCGTCCAGTGCGCGTAGGCAGTGGCGTTCGACGTCACCTTGGCGGTGAAGTTCCACTTGCTGCCACCGGTCGCCTTCGTGTACCACCCCTTGAAGGTGTAACCCGTGCGCGTCGGAGACTTCGGCGCCTTGATCGCGGTGTTGTAGTTCGTGCTCACCGCGGCCACCTTGCTGCCGCCCTGCGCGTTGAACGTCACCGTGCGCTTCTGCACCGTCCAATGCGCGTAAAGCGTCACATCTACTGTCACCGGAGAGGTAAACGCCCAGGCGGAACTCCCCGTGGCCGTCGTGTGCCAACCCGCGAAGGTGTAACCCGTGCGCGTCGGCGACTTCGGCGCCTTGATCACGGTGTTGTAGTTCGTGCTCACCGCGGCCACCGTGCTGCCACCCTGCGCGTTGAACGTCACCGTGCGCTTCTGCACCGTCCAATGCGCGTAAAGCGTCACATCTACTGTCACCGGAGAGGTAAACGCCCAGGCGGAACTCCCCGTGGCCGTCGTGTGCCAACCCGCGAAGGTGTAACCCGTGCGCTTCGGTGCGACAGGAGCCGCAATGGCCGTGCCAGACGTTGTCACAATGGGGGCCACCGCGCTGCCGCCCTGCGAATCGAAGCTGACCGTCGCGTCGGCGACAGGCTCGACAACAGGCTTGGCAACAGCGAAACTGTAGTCGCCTGAGCCGACCTCGAGAACTGCAACACCATTCTGAGTGGAGACGGAGGTGACACCCTCGACCTCATCGATTGCGACGCCGTTCTCGGTCACCTCCTGACCGTCAGCGATCGGCAGCGTGACGGTCGCAGTCGTGTTCACCGGAACTGAAGCAGCGAGCGTGAGACCGTTCTCGGTGGTATCCCACGATGAAGAAATCATGCCGAAGACAGAATCGAAGGTTCCTTTTCCGTGAGTGAGTCCGCCACCGGGGGTAGGCGCGATATCGAATGTCTTGTAGCCAGCGCTCGTTGAAGTGATGCCACCGATGTTCTGGTACATCCAGTTGCCGACGGCTCCATAGGCGTAGTGGTTGAAGGAGTTCATCCCTCCGTCGGCCACAGTGCCATCGGGCTTGATCGCATCCCAGCGTTCCCACATCGTGGTGGCTCCGAGGGCGACTTCATAGCCCCACGACGGATAGGTGTCGTTGTTGAGCAGTCGGTATGCGAGGTCCTGATGCCCGGTCTTTGTGAGCGCCGTCAGTAGCCAGGGGGTGCCGAGGAAGCCCGTCGAGAGGTGGTAATCGCGGGCTGCGATGGCCGCGACGTACTTGTCCCCGACCTGCTTCAAACGATCTGCCGGGATCAGGCCCATTCCGATCGAGATCGCATAGGCGGTCTGGCTGTTGCCGAGCATCGTGCCGTCTGTAGCCAAATACTTGGCGAGAAAAGCGGTTTGCACCCGCTTGGCGAGCTCGGCGTAGTGCTCGGCATCAGTCGTCTCACCGATCTCAGCTGCCATCTGGCTCAGCAGATCAGCACTGTAGTAGTAGTACGCGGTGCCCAGCAGCCCGAGGTCGGTTGGGTCGTTCACATCCAGCCAGTCGCCGGTGTTGCCGTGAACGCGGATGAGGCTCGGGCCGGCTGAGCGTTCGACGAATGCCATGAAGTTCTTCATCATGGCGTAGTTGTCGTGGATGACGGCAGAGTCACCGTAGCTTTGCCAGAGGATGTACGGCAGGGTGATGCCGGCATCCGACCATCCCGAGCCGCCACCACAGCAGCGGCCGACGATGTTCGGCGCGACACCGGGCAGGTCGCCGTCACCACCCTGGGAGTCGGCGAGCGTGCCGAGCCAGGCGCCCAGGAAGTTGCGCGTGTCTTGGTTGTAGCTTGCGGTCGGGGCGAACACGTTGATGTCGCCGGTCCAGGCGAGACGTTCGTCGCGGGCCGGGGTGTCGGTGGGAATCGACAAGAAGTTGCCGCGCTGGCCCCAGACGATGTTGCTCTGCAGCTGGTTGAGCATGGAGCTCGATGTCTCGAGGGTTCCGGTCGTCGGCAGGTCACTTCCCCAGACCAGGCCCGTCACCTGATCAACCGATGACGGCTCGGTCACTCCGGTGATCTCGGCGTAGCGAAAGCCGTGAAAGGTGAAGGTCGGCGTATAGCTCGCCGTGCCGTCTGCCGCGAACGTGAACGTGTCGGTTGCCTTCGCCGTACGCAGATTCTCGGTGTACAGAGTTCCATCGGCCTTGAGCAGCTCGCCGTAGCGAATTGTCGCCGTCGTGCCCGCCTTCCCGGTGAGCTCGAACCGGCCGACGCCGACCATGTTCTGGCCCATGTCGTAGATCCAGGTGCCCGGGGTGGGTTCGGTGCGCTCAATCGGGGTGCGCTCTTCGGTGACGCGTACCGGCTCTGACCGCGCGGCCACGAGCTTGGCGGTGTCGGCGTTGTCGGCGACGCCGACGGGTTTCCAGGCGGTATCGGCGAAGTTCGCGGTGTCCCAGCCGTCTTGCATCCGTCTGGCGTCAAAGACCTCGCCCATGATGATGTCAGATTCGACAAGTGGTCCGGCTGCGGTCTTCCAGCTATTGTCGGTCTTTACCCAGCTGTGGCTGCCGTCGGAGTAGTCAATGCGCAGCTGTGCGATGAGCGAGGTGCGGTTGCCCCAGATGCCGGTTCCGTATTGACCGACGTGTCCGGCATACCAGCCGGTGCCGAGCTTGGCACCGATTGCATTGCCGCCCTGCTTGACGAGATCCGTCACATCGTAGCTTTGGTAGTCGATGCGCTTCTTATACTCGGTCATGCCAGGGGCCAGTAGTTCGTCACCGACGCGCTTGCCGTTGATCGACAGTTCGTAGACGCCCCGAGCGGATGCGTACACGCGGGCCGACACGACCTCTTTCGCCACGGAGAATTCCTTGCGCAGCAAGGGCTGAGCCGGTTCAGCTCGCATCAGGGTGTCGAGCGGAGCGAAGGCTTTGAACGCGCCGTTGACAACAGACCCTCCGGCGAAAGGATTCTGGCCGTCGCTGAAGTCGGTGCGGAGGAGGGTTCCGTTCTCGGGCGACTCGACGACGATCTTGTGGATGGTCGAATTCTCTGGCCCTTCGCCGACCATCGTCTGACGGAAGCCGATGTAGCCCTGGCTGAAAGTGGTGTCGGTGCGTTGGTCGATTTGCGTGCCATCGAGGAAGCTCGTGATGGTGGTGCCGGCGAAATCAACGGTCAAATTGTGCGTGCCGGTGGTGAGGGCGGCGACAGTAGTGATGCCGGAGAGATCAACACCATTCCCTAGCATCGCGAAGTTTCCGTTGCGCTTGACGTGGGGTCGAAATTGCGGAAAGCCCTGAGCAACCGAGAGCTGCATCATGTACCCGTTCTGCAGGTCGCGGGCGCGGGCGTACATGCCGATGACGACGCTGTCCAAGGTGAAGTCCAGGGAGACGCTGTAGTTCGACCATCGCGCCATTTCGGCCGAGGGATCTGCACTGCCGATCCAGTCGGCCTGCCAGTCGGCGGGGCGAAGACCTGTCTCGAACCAGGCGGGCGCACTCCAGTCGGTCGGGATGCCCGCATCCGTCCAGATTCGAACCTGCCAGAAGTAGCGCGTCTGCGATTCGAGGGCCGATCCGTCATACCGGATGCCGATCTGCCGGTCGGAGTCCACTCGCCCCGACGCCCACGCGTTTGAGCGCGGTAGAGAATCAGCACTCGTGTCGACGCGTATCTCGTAGGCCTTCTGAGTCACGGAGCGGCCTGACGACGTGCTCTGCCAGCTCAGGCTCGGAGCAGTGACTCCGATACCGAGCGGGTCGACAAGTGCATTTGTCTTCAGCGAGGTCACGCTGACTGCCTCCGCTGCTGCGGCCGAGGCTGGCGCACCGGCCGCTACCGCGCCTCCGGCTAGGAGGGCGGCTACCAGGCCCAACGATGTGATGCGGCCCAGGATGGCGCGCCGCCTGTGTTTTCTCGAAACTGCCATGGTCGGTGGAGGCTCCTGCTCTCTTCGTTGAGGGGCATGCGCCGGATGCGACGCCGGTGGGTGCGCGAAGCGGGGTGGGCACACGTGGGGGAGTGTCTTGCGTGCAACTGGTGTGAATGGTGGGCGATCTAGATCGTGACGAGCGCCTGATCTATAATGAATCGATTCAACCCGCCGATTTCACACCCAATCAGATCGCGCCTTGGTTGTCAAGAGGTGCATCCGAGGAGCTTTCGCGGATCTGACTCTGTTCGCGAGTGGCATGGTTGCCGCGTTGCACATCTGTGCCCTGGGTGCACCCTCTGGTGACTCGCGCCGGTGAGCCCCGGACGCGGGGGGCCGAATTGATACGTTTTACTGCGTAATATTGGACCGACTCCTATTTGCTGGATCGGCCGCCGATTTGGCCACAACTGAAAGGGCGCACCGTGTCAGTAAATGTTCGGGATGTTGCTGCGCTCGCGGCGGTCTCCGTCGGAACCGTCTCGAACGTGATGAACCATCCAGACAAGGTCTCGCCCATCACGGTGGCGCGGGTTCAAGACGCCATCAAATCCCTCGGATTCGTGCGCAATGACGCTGCACGTCAGCTCCGCGCCGGACACAGCACCAGTCTGGGTCTCGTCGTGCTCGATGCGGCCAACCCCTTCTTCGCCGAATTGGCCAGGGGCGCGGAGAACCGGGCGATGGAAGAGGGCTTCACGGTGCTCGTCGGCAACAGCGATGAGAAACCAGAGCGCGAAGCCCTCTATCTCGACTTGTTCGAGGAGCAGCGCGTGCACGGCGTGCTGATTGCCCCGTTCGGCGACGCGATTCCGCGCCTGGAACAGCTCAAGGCGCGCGGCACTCCCGCGGTTCTCGTCGACCGCGGGGTGGATCATCCCGGATTCTCGTCGGTGTCGGTCGATGACGAGGCCGGCGGCTATCTCGCCGCGGAGCACCTCCTGTCGATCGGGCGTCGACGCTTGGCTTTCGTCGGCGGCTCGATGCAACTGCGCCAGGTTGTCGACCGCCTGGCCGGCGCCCAGCGCGCCGTCGCCGAGGTCGCGGGAGCCTCGCTCGAGGTCATCGAGACCGATTCGCTGACGGTGCGGGCCGGGCGGGAAGCCGGCGACGACATCAGAAACCGTGCCGCGGCTGATCGCCCCGACGCCATCTTCGCCGCCAATGATCTGCTGGCGATGGGCTTGTTGCAAGCCTTGATGAAGAATGCAACCGTTTCCGTTCCCGGCGACATCGCCCTGATCGGCTACGACGACATCGCCTTCGCCGAGGCCGCCGTCGTTCCGCTGTCATCGATTCGCCAGCCGAGCGAGTTGATCGGCTACACCGCGGTGCAGCTGCTACTGCGCGAAGCCGAGGATGGTGCTGACTTCGTGCATGAACAGGTGCTGTTTCAGCCCGAGCTCATCGTGCGCGAGTCGACCGGCGGCCGGGCATCCTGACCGCGTGAAAACTCGTGCTTCTGAACAGGCGCGGGGGTAGGCTCGCTCCATGAGCACGACGGAGCAATCCCAGGCGGAACGCGACAGTCACAGTTTCTTTGGCCAGCCGCGTTCGCTCGCCAATGTTGCGGGCGTCGAGCTGTGGGAACGGTTCTCTTTCTACGGCATGCAGGGAATCCTGCTGCTCTACCTGTACTACTCAGCCGCCGACGGCGGCCTCGGGATGTCCAAGGTCACGGCCGCCGGCATCGTCGGCGCGTACGGCGGCGCGGTCTACCTCTCCACCATCTTGGGCGCCTGGGTCGCCGACCGCCTGCTCGGTTCCGAGCGCGTGCTCTTCTACAGCGCAATGGTGATCATGGCCGGTCACCTCGCCCTGGCTTTGTTGCCCGGCGGGATCGGTGTGACCGTCGGTCTGATCCTGGTCGCGTTCGGAAGCGGCGGGCTGAAAGCGAACGCGACATCCGTTGTCGGGATGCTCTACAAACCAGAAGACCCGCGACGCGACGCCGGGTTCTCGATCTTCTACCTCGGCATCAACCTGGGCGCCTTCTTGGGCCCGCTTCTGACCGGGCTGCTGCAGTCGACGGTCGGATTCCACTGGGGCTTCGGGCTGGCCGCAGTCGGAATGGGGATCGGCCTGCTGCAGTATTCGTTCGGTCGCAAGCGTCTGCCTGAGCGGTCGCGCCTTGTGCCCGACCCGCTGCCGCGGTCGAAGTGGGTGCTGTACGGACTGATCGGGCTGGCCGGTATCGCTGTGGTCGTGGTGCTGGTGCTGACCGGTGTGGTCACCGCGGAGAACCTGTCGACCGTCGTGATCATTCTCGTTGTCGTCTCGACGATCGCCTATTTCAGCGTGATCCTCTCCAGCAGACTGATCACGACCGTGGAGCGCAAGCGTGTCTACGCGTTCATTCCGCTCTTCATCGCGAGTGCCGCGTTCTGGTCGCTCTACCAGCAGCAGTTCACCGTCGTCACGATCTACTCCGATGAACGCCTCGACCGCAATCTGTTCGGCTGGACGATGCCGGTCTCGTGGGTGCAGTCAATCAACCCGGTCTTCATCATCATTCTGTCGGGGGTGTTCGCCGCGATCTGGACTAAGTGGGGGGCACGTCAACCGTCGACACCGATCAAGTTCGCCGCCGGAACTGCCATCATGGGCGTGGCATTTCTGCTGTTTCTGCCCTTCGTCGGTGGCGGACCGAACTCGACACCGCTTCTGGCCATGATCGGCATTCTGTTCGCCTTCACAATCGCCGAGTTGCTGCTCTCGCCGGTCGGCCTCTCGGTGTCCACCAAGCTGGCGCCCGCCGCGTTCACCACTCAGATGGTGGCGTTGTTCTTTCTGTCGGTCGCGCTGGGAACCGCGATCTCGGGGCAGTTGGCCGCGCTGTACACCACGGCACCGGAGAACGTGTACTTCGGGGTGCTGGGCGGAATCGCCATCGTGATCGGTGTCGCGCTGGGACTCGCAGCGCGTCCGATCGTGCGGCTCATGGGTGGGGTGCGCTGACGCGAGCTCTGAGCCCGTGAGGTGCCAGCTTTTGCTAGTGCGGGCCCCCGCCCACTAGCAAAAGCTGGCACCTCACGGTGGGGACTGACGTGCCGGAGAAGCCCTAGAATTCGGGGAGCTTCCACCGGCGAAAGGCCCCCATGCTCGAGATGCTCGGCGAGACCCTCCCTCTCGCGATCGGAATGGCACTCAGCCCGTTTCCGATCATCGCGGTGCTGCTGCTGAATTCCCCGCACTCTCCGGCCTCCGCACCCGCCTTTCTCGCCGGTCGGCTGCTCAGCGTCATTGTGCTCGTGGCGATCTTCGCCGCGCTTGCCGACTACCTCGAGGTGGCGGGTGAGGCCTCGACGCTCGTCTCGGTGGTGCGCATCCTGGTGGGCATCGCCCTCGTCGGTCTGGCCGCGAGAAAGTGGATCAAACGACCTGGTCGCGACGACGACGTGGAACTGCCGCGCTGGATGGCAACGGTCGACGGCGCGCGACCGGGCAAGAGTTTCGGCCTCGCCGTTCTGCTCTCCGTGGCCAACGTCAAAGAACTCCTGTTCAGTGTCGGCGCCGGCGCAACGATCGGCAGCGCGAACCTCGGCCTGGCCGGAGACGTGGTGGCCGCTGTGATCTTCGGTGTGGTCGCCAGCTCGACGGTGGCCGTGCCGGTGATCGCGGTGCTCGTCGCCCCCGAGCGGATGCGTGGCCCGCTTGATCGCGCCAAAGACTGGCTGGTGCGCAACAATGGCGTGATCATCGGGGTTGTGCTGCTGCTGATCGGCGCCTCCCTGATCGGCGGCGGCCTCGGGTCGCTCAACCCCTGACCCCGTGAGGTGCCAACTTTTGCTAGTGCTGGGCTCGGCCCACTAGCAAAAGATGGCACCTCACGGGGTGGCAAAGGGTCAGCGAGGGGTTGTCGCCTCGACCACTGCGATCTCGCGCGTGGCAGTCTCGACGTCTTCGCGGAGGATGGCCTCGTCGGTGTCCGCCTCGTCGGCATCCGCTTCGATGACGCTGACCGCGGCCGTCGCCGGAAGCCCGTCGCCGGCGTAGCGCACCCGGGCGCGCTGGTTGCCGCGCAGGCGCAGGCGCACCCTCATATCGCGATATTTGAACATCCAGATCAGGATGGCGATGGCGGCGAGAATTCCGGATGCCGCGGCGACGCCGACCGCCCAGCGCGGACCGAACTGGTCGGCAACCCACCCGACGAGGGGGGCGCCGAGCGGGGTGCCGCCCGCGAAGATCGCCATGTACAGCGCCATCACGCGTCCGCGCATGGCGGGTTCGGTCGTCGTTTGCACGTAGGCGTTGGCCGTGGTCATCAGTGTGAGTGAGGAGAACCCGACGAAGACCAGGGAGGCGGCGAACAGGTTGTAGCTCGGCATGAAGGCCGCGACCGCGCAGAACACGCCGAATGCGGCGGCGCCGATCAGAACGAGACGGAGACGGGCCTCGGCTCGTCGGGCGGCCATCAACGCTCCCGCGACGGATCCGATCGCCATGATCGAGCTGAGGAATCCGAACTCACTCGCCCCGAGACCGAACGTGACGGTGGTCATTGTCGAGGTGAAGATGGCGAAATTGAAGCCGAAGGTTCCGACGAGAAAGACCACGACGAGCACGACGATGATGTCGGGCCGACTCTTCACGTAACGGAAGCCGGCCATCAACTGCCCACGTTCGCGCGAGGCGCGGGCCTGCGGTCGCAGCAGCGACTTGCGCAGCAAGAACATGGCGAGCACGGTGAAGGCGAACGTCACGGCATTGATCATGAACACCCAGCCGGCGCCGACGGCGGCGGTCAGTACGCCGGCGACGGCAGGTCCGATCAGGCGGGCGCCGTTGAACGACGCCGAGTTGAGCGCGACGGCGTTCGACATGTTGTCGTTGGTGACGAGTTCACCGACGAAGGTCTGGCGGGCCGGTGCGTCGATGGCCGAGACCACGCCGAGTCCGAGGGCGAAGAGGTATACCTGCCAGAGTTCGACGACGCCGAACACGGTGATGATGCCGAGCCCGAGCGCGAGCGCCCCCATCAGCGACTGCGTCAGGATGAGCAGCTTGCGCCGGTCGAACCGGTCGGCGATCAGCCCACTCCACGGCATCAGCAGAAGCTGCGGACCGAATTGCAGGGCCATCACGACGCCGACGGCTGCGGCGTTGTGGTTCGTCAACTGGGTCAGAACGATCCAGTCCTGGGCGGTGCGCTGCATCCAGGTTCCGATGTTGGAGACCAGCGCTCCGCTGAACCAGATTCGGTAGTTGACGCCGCTCAGTGAGCGGAACATGGCACTCAATTCTCGGCGAGCTCCTTCATGATCAGGGTTGCTTCAGCCAGCACCTGTTGTTGCTCAGGCGAGAGCTTCATCACGCGTTGGGCAATCCACGCGTCGCGGCGCTCGCGGGTCTCCTGCACGAGGGCGCCGCCCGCCTCGCTCGCGGTGAGTATGACTTTGCGGCCGTCATCCGCGGCGTTTTCGCGCTTGACCAGCTGGGCCGCCACGAGCGCATTGACCGTGCGGTTCATCGATGGCGGGGTGACGCGTTCATGCTCGCTGAGCTCGCTCAGCGTCAGCGGCCCTGAGGAGTAAACGCTGCAGAGCGCCGAAAACTGGCCGGCAGTCAGCTCGTCGTCGGCGCGCTGCTGACGCAGCCGCCGGGTCAGCCGGGAGTTGGCCAGTCGAAAGTCGTGACTCAGCTCGGCAATGCTGTCGTGCGGCAGTGCGGGCAGTGCGGGCAGCGCGGCGGGCAGCGCGGCAGGCAGCGCGGCAGGCAGCCCTGTGGGCTGCTCGTTCGGCTGCGGAGATGTGCTCATAACTAGTTAGCATAACAAATTAGCTTTGCTAAGCAATACCCGAGTTGCTCATCTCGCTTATTGAGGAGCGCGCTCGGTGATCGAGCCACTACGGAAACAGACGTTTCCCTGACCACGGCGCGCTCTTTCGGCGCTGGGTCGCTTGTCGAGATTCGAGCGCGCGTCTCCTGGATACATGGCCCCCAATTTCATCTGGGCGCGGGGTATCCCGGCTGGCGCGCGATAGAGCCCGCGCCAGCGGGGATACCCCGCGCCCAGACACAACGGCGGCCCGGAATGGCCGCCATCCGTCTCGTAGACGCGGCCTCCCTCGTCGGATGCTCCTCGTTCAACGGAATGGTCGTTGCCCTCGCGGCCACTCTCGCCGGTGCATCCGCTTTGTCCGGTACATCCGCTTCGTCCGTCGCATCCGCTTCGCCCGTCGCATGCGCTTCGCCCGGCGCATGCGCTTCGCCCGGCGCATCCGCTTCGCCCATCGCATCCGCCGTGTCAGCGAAAACCGCAGGTTGTGGCGGATGCCGCACAATCGGTGCGGTCTGGTGCGACAGTTGCGCAATCGGGACGGTTTCTGCTGACGGGGCGGTGGGCGATGGGTTCCGTTGGTCGAGCATGTCGAGACCGCCGAGCATGTCGAGACCGCCGAGCCTGTCGAGACCGCCGAGCATGTCGAGACGGCCATCGACCGACTCCAAGAACGCAACCCGTTCCCGACACGGGCCGCGCTTCGGCCGCCGAACTGTGGCAAATCACCATTCCAGGGCGGGAAAATGGTGATTCGCCACAGTTCGCGGGGGCTCAGCGCGACACTCGGGGGCAGGGCGACCGGCGGAAGCGCCGCCGCCTTTCGCTGAGTTCGAGTAGCTGAGGTGCAGAATGGCAGCGTGCCCACATTTACTGACGCCCATGGGATTGAGATCACCTATTACGTCTGGCCGGTTGCCGCGCCGCGGGCGGTCGTGCAGGTTGCGCACGGCGTCGGTGAGCATGCCCAGCGCTATGTCGAGCTCGCCACGGCCCTGAACGCCGCCGGTTACACGGTCTATGCAGACGACCACCGCGGGCACGGGCAGACCGGCTTCAAACAGCACAGCGGAAACCGGGAGCTGATGGGCAAGCTCGGCCCCGGCGGCCTGCGGGCCGCAGTCGCTGCGGTTCACCAGTTCAGCGGAATCATCAGGGCCGAGAACCCGGGCCTGCCGCTCGTGCTGTTCGGGCACAGCTGGGGTTCGTTCATGGCGCAGATGATCGTCAACGAGCATGCGGCCGAGTACGACGCGGTCGTGCTGTCTGGCACGGCGTATCGGTGGCCAGGGTCGCTCGACACGGGCGACCTCAACCGCAAGCACAAACATCTCGGAACGACCGGGGCGGAGTGGCTGAGCCGTGACCCCGCTGTCGCCGAAGCGTTCGTCGCCGACCCGCTGACCACGCTGACTCCGATTGCGAAGCTTTTCGGAATCCGCGATGGCTTGCGCCTCTTCGGGCGCCCGGCGAAAAACCTGCCCGAACACCTGCCGCTGCTCGTGCAGGTCGGCAGCGATGACACCGTCGGCGGAGAGAAGAGCGCCCTGCGCCTGGTGCAGGCGTATGCGGGTCACTCCGGGCTGCGCGACATCAAATTGATCGTCTACCCGGGAGCCCGGCACGAGATCTACAACGAGACGAATCGTGCCGAGGTGACAAGCGACCTGGTGGAGTGGCTGGACGAGCGTTTTCCGGCGAGGTCGGCCGCACCCGCGTCTGAATCTGCACCGGCTGCCGAATCGACGCCTGCTGCGACGCCCGCTTCCGCACCCGCTTCCGCGCCTGCTTCCGCGCCTGCCAAATCTGCGTCCGGCTCCGCGCCCGAGACTCCCGAGCCCCGCTGAGGGGTCGCAGATCGACCTTCGGTGCACCGGTGAAGATCGATGTGTGACCCCGCACGGGCAACGGACGAGCCTTTCGCCACAGTTCTGACCCGGCACCAGCCTCAGCGCGACGACGCGCGAAACGAAACTAGGAGCATCCGTGACAACGACGACCGGCCGCGTCTCTTTCTGGTACGACGCGACAGGGCTTCCGGCCCAGAGGCCCGCACTTTTGGGTGATATTGAGGCCGACGTCTG
The DNA here is from genome assembly GCF_039538945.1 of Glaciibacter kafniensis. Classification (NCBI taxonomy): domain Bacteria; kingdom Bacillati; phylum Actinomycetota; class Actinomycetes; order Micrococcales; family Microbacteriaceae; genus Glaciibacter; species Glaciibacter kafniensis. Next base: position 24,212 of record NZ_BAABCN010000005.1, read on the forward strand.
CATCGTCGGCGCCGGCTACACCGGCCTCTGGACGGCCTACTACCTCAAGAAGGCGGCTCCGCTACTGCGCGTTGTGATCGTCGAAGCGCGGTTCGCGGGCTACGGGGCATCGGGCCGGAACGGCGGATGGCTGACCAACGCGATCACCGGCGGGCGCGAGCAATATGTGAAATCGCATGGCCGCGTCGCTGCCGCTGCCATGCAGCGCGCGATGACCGACACCGTCGACGAGGTCATCAGGGTCGCCGGCGCCGAAGGCATCGACGCCGACATCGTCAAGGGTGGCGAACTCACTGTCGCGAACAATGCTGCCCAGCTGAACCGGATGCGGAGCTTCGCGGCGTCGGAGCAGAGTTGGGACGACGCGGTCGACCTGGAAGTGCTCTCAGCACGGGAGGCCGCCGACCGGGTGAACGTGGCCGGCACACGTGGCGGGGTGTTCCACCCGCACTGTGCGCGCATCCAACCGGCCAAGCTCGCCCGTGGCCTGGCCGACGTTGTCGAGAAACTGGGCGTGACGATCTACGAGGGCACCAGGGTCAGTGAGATCACCGCCCAGCGTGCGGTCACCGATCACGGCACGGTGTCGGCCCGATTCGTCGTGCGGGCGACCGAGGGATTCACGGCGGGCCTGGCCGGATTGCACCGCAAATGGCTGCCGATGAACTCTTCACTCATCGTGACCGAGCCGTTGGATGCCGCCGTCTGGCAGTCGATCGGCTGGGAGGGCCGCGAGACGCTCGGTGACTTCGCTCACGTCTACATGTACGCGCAGCGCACGAATGATGACCGGATCGCATTCGGTGGGCGTGGAGCTCCCTACCGTTTCGGCTCGGGTGTCGACAGCGACGGCGCGACTCCCGAGAGCACCGTCACCTCGCTGCGTGCGCTGCTCAACCGGTTTTTTCCTGCCACAACGGGCGCGGCCATCGATCACGCCTGGTCGGGTGTGCTCGGGGTGCCCCGGGACTGGGCGGCGACGGTCGGCCTCGACGTGGCATCCGGTCTTGCCTGGGCCGGCGGCTATGTCGGCACCGGGGTGACGGCGACGAATCTCGCCGGGCGCACCCTGACCGACCTGATTCTCGGCATTGACACCCCGCTGACTCGTCTGCCCTGGGTCAACCACCAGGTGCGCAATTGGGAGATCGAGCCGTTGCGCTGGGTCGCGGTGAAGGGGCTCTACGCCGCCTATCATGCGGCAGATCGGGCCGAAGACCGGGGTCGAACATCGACCTCACCGATCGCCTCGCTGGCCGATGTGGTGGCCGGGCGGCACTGACACCGCAGGTTTGGCGCGCTTCACCGAGCCGAGCGCGCCGCCTCCTCGCGTGACCACGCGACTTCCGCCCGCATCCGGCCCGCAGTCGCCCATCATCTGCTCCCATTCGACGGAGATTTTGCCCGATTCGGGCTTTCCTGGCCCCAAACAGGCCCCGGATGCGAAAATCTCCGTCGAATGGGGAGGGGAACGGCGCCCAGAGGGGAAGGAGCTGAGAGGGGAAGGAGCTGAGAGGGGAAGGAGCTGAGAGGGGAAGGAGCTGAGAGGGGAAGGAGCTGAGAAGGGGAAGGAACGGAGAAGGGGAACGACGGCGAACGGGGAACGGCAGCCGGGCGACGATTAGGCTTGCTGCATGCACGGTGAATATAAAGTTCCAGGCGGCAAACTCGTCGTCGTCGATCTCGACGTGGTCGACGCCACGATCGCGAACTTCCGGCTCGCCGGCGACTTTTTTCTCGAACCAGACGAGGCACTCGAGAACATCAACGACGCGGTGAACGGGTTGCCGGCCGACAGCGACGCCGCGAGCATCGCCGCCGCCGTGCGGGCCGGGCTTCCCGAGAACGCGACCCTGCTCGGGTTTTCCCCTGAGGCGGTGGCCGTCGCCATCCGTCGCTCGCTGTCGAAGGCGACGAGCTGGGGTGACTACGACTGGGAGATCGTGCATGCGCCGGCCGTGTCGCCGCGGATGCACCTGGCGCTCGACGAGGTGCTCGCCGCCGAGGTGGGTGAGGGCCGCCGCAAGCCGACCCTGCGCATCTGGGAGTGGAACGAATCGGCCGTGGTGATCGGCAGCTTCCAGTCGCTGAAGAACGAGGTCGATCCAGAGGGCGCCGCGAAATACGGCTTCGACGTCGTGCGCCGCATCTCCGGCGGCGGCGCGATGATGATGGAGAAGGGCGCCGTCATCACCTACTCGCTCTACGTGCCGGCCGAACTCGTGCAGGGCATGAGCTTCGCCGACAGCTACGCCTTTCTCGACGAGTGGGTGCTCGAAGCGCTGAAATCGCTCGGCATCGACGCGAGCTACAAGCCGCTCAACGACATCACGAGCCCCACTGGCAAGATCGGCGGCGCCGCGCAGAAGCGACTCGGCAGCGGCGCCGTGCTGCACCACGTCACGATGAGCTACGACATGGACGGCGAAGTGATGGCCCAGGTGCTGCGCATCGGGCGCGAAAAGCTGAGCGACAAGGGAATCACGAGCGCCGCCAAGCGCGTCGACCCGCTACGCAGTCAAACCGGACTCAGCCGGGCCGAGATCATCGAGCGGATGCTGCAGACCTTCACCACCTTGTACCAGGCAACTCCCGGCGACATCACGCCAGAGGAATACGCCAAGGCCGAGCGCCTGGTCGAGGAGAAATTCGCCACAGAGGAGTGGCTGACCCGCGTTCCGTAGAAGAATTCTCGCCGATTGCGCCGCACTGGTGGGTTGCGAATGAGGAGTGGATGCAATTCCCAGCCCGGCGAGGAGGATAATTACGGAGGGACGACTCCACCGTCCGCACAATTCGACAGGGAGCTCCGTTGAACGGAAATGCCACGACGAGGTATCAGAACGTCGCCCTGTTGTCGGTCGCGAGTACGATTGCGCCGCGAATCACGACCTCTGAGCAAATCGACCAGCGCCTGGCGCCGGCCCTCAAACGCCTGCGCCTGCCGAAAGGCCTGCTGCAGCGCGTCGCCGGTGTGCACGAGCGCCGTAACTGGGACGAAGGTCAGAAGTTCGATGATGCAGCGGTGTCCGCCGGTCTGCGCGCACTCCAGGCTGCGGGCATAGAGCCAGGCCAGGTCGGGCTGCTGATCAACACCTCTGTAACGCGCAAGCATCTCGAGCCGTCGGTGGCCGTGCGCATTCACCACGGCCTCGGCCTACCGTCATCGGCCAACAACTTTGACATCGCCAACGCCTGTCTCGGCTTTGTCAATGGCATGACTCTGGCCGGGCAGCTCATCGACGCGGGGCAGATCGACTACGCGGTCGTCATCGATGGCGAAGACGCAGACGAGATCCAGACCAACACGATCGATCGCCTCAGCACGGCCGAGATTGGCCGCAAGGACTTCATGAGCGAGTTCGCCAGCCTGACGCTGGGCTCCGGCGCGGCCGCCGCTGTGCTCGGGAGGGCGGATCTGCATCCGTCAGGGCACCGACTGCTCGGTGGTGTCAGCCGCGCGGCCACCCAGTTCAACGACCTCTGCGTCGGTAGCGTCGACGGCATGTTCACCGACGCCAAGGCGCTGCTCAAGGGTGGGATGGAGCTCGTCGTCTCAGCCTGGACCGAAGCGAAACGCGACTGGAACTGGTCAGACATGCACCGCTACATCCTGCACCAGGTCTCCGATGTGCACACCAACTCGATTCTCAAGGCCACCGGGATCGAACGTTCGAGGGTGCCGCTCACTTACCCGAAGTACGGCAATGTCGGCCCGGCGTCGATCCCGATCACGCTCGCCGCGGAAGCCGACTCGCTGAAACCGGGCGACCGGGTGCTCCTGATGGGCGTCGGTTCCGGTCTCAACACCGCCATGCTGGAGATCCTCTGGTGACCTCCCCTCTGCCGCGTTCCGCGTCCGCATCCGCCCCGGCTTCCCTCCCGCCCGCCGGGCTTGTGGGCCTGGACCCGGCCTTCTCGCGTCTGGTCGACGCGCCAGAGCGCGATTCGACGGGTCAGAACACGGGTGTCACGCGACGCTGGCACGTGCTCGACAACGCGGCCGAACTCGGCCGGCTCGGTGTGCAGCCGGTCGGCACTGTGCTCTGCGTGCACGGCAACCCCACCTGGTCATATCTCTGGCGGCGCCTGGTCTCTGCTGCGACAACGGCTGCTGCGACGATGGCTGCGTCGACAGCTGCCGCGACGGATGCCGCGGGTACGGCAACAACGGATGCTGCGCCCTCGCACACGGATGCCCCCGCTCCGGCCGGCGACGTCTGGCGCGTGATCGCGGTCGATCAATTGGAGATGGGCTTCTCCGAGCGCACCGGTCGGCCGCGTAACCTCGAGCAGCGGGTGCGCGATCTCGCCGACCTCACTGCCGCGATCGGGCTCGACGGCCCCGTCGTCACCCTCGGCCACGACTGGGGCGGTGTCGTGTCGATGGGCTGGGCGGTCGACCACCCCGATTTGCTCGCCGGCGTCATGCTGCTGAACACGGCCATCCACCAGCCGGAAGGCACCCCGATCCCCGCTCCGCTGCGGCTGGCCCTCCGCCAGGGCGTGCTCGGTGCGGCGACGGTCGGCACGCCGGCGTTCCTCGAGACGACCCTGGCGCTGGCGCATCCGTCGCTGTCCGCCGACGTCAAACGCGGCTATCGGGCGCCTTACCGCGGGGCGGCCCGCCGAGGCGGCATCGGGGCGTTCGTCGCCGACATTCCGGTCGACGCCGCGCATGAGAGTGCCGCAGAACTCGATCGGATCGCCGAGGGCCTCCGCCACCTCGACGTGCCGGCGCTGATGCTCTGGGGTCCGCGCGACCCGATCTTCAGCGACCGCTACCTCGACGACCTCATCGATCGGATGCCGCACGCCGACGTACACCGCTTCGAAGGTGCGGGGCATCTCCTCGCCGAGGACGTCGACTACGCGTCTGCCACCCTCACCTGGCTGGGCGACCGCCATTTTCCGTTGGTCGAGCCTGTCGAGACCGCGCCTGCCGAACCCGAGTCCGAGACCGCACTTGCCGAGTCCGAGTCCGAGACCGCGACCGCGCCCGCGCCCACATCCGACACCGAATTTCGCCCGCTCTGGCACTACCTCGACGAGCTGAGCCAGAGCGATGAGACCGCGTTGATCGAGATGGTGCCCTCCTCCGGCACCATTCCGCGCGTGGTCAGCTGGCGACTCCTCTCGACGCGAGTGCGCGAAATCGCCGCCGGCCTCGCCCGCATCGGCGTGAAGAAGGGCGATCGGGTCTCCCTGCTCGTGCAGCCGGGAGCCGACCTCACCGCTGTGCTCTATGCCTGCGTGCAAATCGGCGCAATCGTCGTCGTCGCCGACGCCGGCCTCGGCCTGCGCGGCCTGACCAGGGCCGTGCGCGGCGCCCGCCCCGACCATGTCATCGGGGCTCTCCCCGGACTTGTCGCCGCTCGCGCCCTCGGCTGGCCGGGTCAGAAGATCTCGACAGTGCGCCTTCCCACCGCGGCCGCTCGAGCGCTCGGCATCTCGTTCGTGCTGGCGGATGTCGCCATGCTCGGCCGGGAGACACTCGAAAAAGCCGACGGTGCCCAGGTCCTGCCCCCGCCGCCGTCGCCCGGCGACACCGCCGCCATCCTGTTCACCTCGGGATCGACCGGTCCGGCCAAGGGCGTCGTCTACACCCATGCGCAGCTCTCGGCCGTGCGGGATGCGCTTGCCGCGCAGTACGGCGTCGGCGTCGGCACCGGCTTGGTCGCCGGGTTTGCGCCGTTCGCTCTGCTCGGTCCGGCGCTCGGGGCCCGCTCGGTGACCCCCGACATGGACGTGACGAGCCCGAAGACGCTCACCGCTTCGGCCGTCGCCGCTGCGGTCTCCGCCGTCGATGCGACGGTGGTCTTTCTCTCGCCGGCCGCGATCACGAACGTCGTGGCCACCTCCGACGCGCTCACCCCGGCGGATCGGCGCGCGCTCGAGGGCGTGCGCACCTTTCTCTCGGCCGGCGCACCGGTGTCAGAGCGGCTGCTCAGCGCGGCGGCACGGCTCATGCCTGGCGCGACCGCGCACACGCCGTACGGGATGACCGAGGGTCTGCTCCTGACGGATATCTCCCTTGAGGGAATCCGCCTGGCGTCGGGGCGTTCGGCATCCGGCGATGCCGCGGAATCCGGCGCTGCTGCAGGGCCGGGCGGCACCGCGGGCGGCACCGCGGGCGGCACCGTTGACGACACCATCGGCAACACCGCGGGCGGCGTCTGCGTCGGAGTGCCGGCCGCCACGACCCTGGTGCGAATCAGTGCGCTCGACGAGCACGGCTCTGCCACCGGGGAGCCCGCCGAGCTGCCCGGCGTGACCGGGGAAATCGTCATCTCCGCCCCGCACATCAAGGACCACTATGACCGGCTGTGGTTGACCAACCGCGCGTCGGCAGTCGGCACGACCAGTGATCAGCGCTGGCATCGCACCGGCGACGTCGGCCACCTCGACTCTTCAGGGCGGCTGTGGGTGGAGGGGCGCCTTCCGCACGTGATCACAACGGCCGGCTGCGTGCTCACCCCGGTCGGTCCGGAACAGCGCATCGAAACCGTGTCCGGTGTCGCGCGCGCGGCCGCCGTCGGGGTCGGCCCGGCCGGCGTGCAACAGCTGGTCGCGATCGTCGAAACCGAGCCGGCCGCGCGCCGCGTCAGCCTCGCCTCGCCCGAGTTGGCGGCCGCCGTTCGTGCCGCGGTCGGTGAGTCGGTCGCTGCGGTTCTCGTGGTGCCGAAGCTGCCCACCGACATCCGTCACAACTCGAAAATCGACCGCACCCGTCTCGCGCGCTGGGCCGCCGAGATCCTCTCGGGCAAACGGATGGCGCGGCCGTGAGAGTGCTCGTCACCGGCGCCAGCGGCCTGCTCGGCCGGGCCGTTGCCGCGGCGACGCTGGCCGCCGGGCATGAGGTGCGCACGTTCCAACGGCGGCCATCCGGTGTGCTCGGGGCCAGCGACTCGCTGGGTTCGGTGACCGATCCGGAGGCGGTCGCTCGCGCCGTCGACGGCATGGACGCCGTCGTGCACCTCGCCGCAAAGGTGTCACTGGCCGGCGACCCCGCCGAATTCGACACCGTGAACGTCGGTGGCACGCGCGCGTTGATCGCTGCGCTGAACGAAGCGGCGGCAGGAACGACGGCGGCGGAATCGACCGCAACGGATGCCGGCGCCCGGCGCCTGGTCTACGTGTCATCGCCGTCGGTGGCGCACGCCGGTGCCTCCATCGTCGGAGAGCCCGCGATGCCGGCCGACCCCGCTCGGGCCAGAGGAGACTACGCCCGCACGAAGGCGCACGCCGAACTGCTCGCACTTGACGCCGACTCGCCGCGGCTCCGGGTCGTGGCCGTACGCCCGCACCTGGTCTGGGGCCCGGGGGACACCCAGCTCGTCGCGCGCATCGTCGAACGGGCACGCTCCGGCCGGCTCCCTCTGCTCGGCCACGGCGCCGCGCTCATCGACACGACCTACATCGACAACGCGGCATCCGGAATCGTCGCAGCCCTCGAACGGGCAGAGCACGTGCATGGCCGGGCGTACGTGATAACCAACGGCGAGCCGCGGCCGGTGGCCGAACTGCTGGCCGGCATCTGCGCGGCTGCCGGCGTGCGCGCGCCGGACTGGCGGGTGCCGGCCGGGTTGGCCAGAACCGCCGGCTCCGCAATCGAAGCAGTGTGGCGCATCCGCCCCGGTGCCGACGAGCCGCCCATGACGAGATTTCTGGCCGAGCAGTTGTCGACGGCGCACTGGTTCGATCAGCGGCAGACCCGCGCCGACCTGCACTGGACGCCTGCCGTTTCTCTCGATGAGGGCTTCCGTCGGCTTGCCGACTCCTACTCGCACTGACTCGACGGGCGCCGTCAATGCCGTCGCGCGCCTCTCACCAGGCCGACTTGTTACTCTTGAGGCATGAACTGGTGGTTTCTGATCGGAGTGGCCGGGGTGATCCTGCTCGGATACCTCGCGAACCGTCTCGGCTGGATCGACCTCTCAAACAAAAACACACGTGCGGGCGGCGGTGGCAGTCTCCTCACCATCGGTGATGAGGTCTTCGCCCCGAGCCGTCACGAAGCAGCCATCGAAATCGACAGGCAGAGCAGTCTTCCTGCACCTGCGCCGGTCGCCGGCGACCGCGATCTTGGCATCTACGATGGACGCATCCGCATCGATCTCTAGCCTCGCGCTGGACCGTTGGCCGAGCCGCTCTGCTCGCTGGACCGTTGGTCGAGCCGCTCTGCTCGCTGGTGCGTGCGTCTGAGGTCGGCCGGGTGGGGTCTCCTCAGGATGTGCAGATCGCCCTTAAGTCGTAAATAGCTCTGATCTGCATATCCGCATTCCACCCGGGCGCAAAGAGTCCCCACAGCTCGACAGGCTCAACCAACGGAAGGTTCAGCCGGTGAGTTTCGTCGGTTGCTCCATCGGGGGTTGCATCGGCGGGAACCGTTCGAGCATGAGCGGGCTCTTGCTCGGCATCGGGATCGGCATCTGGTCGGCATCGACCGCGAGGGGTGGGAGGAGCCAGTAGTCGGCGCCGGTGCGGAACACATGCCAGTGGTTGTCGTGGAGTAGCAGGTGGTGGGCTTTGCAGAGCAGGATGCCGTCGGTTACGTCGGTGTTGCCGTGGTCGGCTTTCCAATGTTCGATGTGGTGTGCTTCACACCAGGACGCGGGTCGGTCGCAGCCGGGCCAGCGGCAGCCGCCGTCGCGGGCGGCGAGGCCGGTGCGTTGTCGTTGGGTGAAGAGGCGTTGGTCGCGTCCGACGTTGATGCATTGGCCGTCGTCGTCGAACTCGATGCCGGTATATCCGGAACAGAGGAGTCGTTTCACGGTGTCCATCGAGACTGGGTCGGGGTGTCCCTCGATCTGCCCGTGTCCGGGCGGCGCCTGACTGACCGGAGCCAGGCCGGCAATTGACGCTCCGGCTGGGTTCTGACCGGCGAGTGCCTGACCGGCCGGGTTCTGGAGGGCCGGGTTCGGGACGGTGTGCGCAAGGTCGTGTTCGGTGACGAGGATCCGCACGGCCGGGCGGCGGCCGAAGAACACCGTGTTCGGGTCCGCCTCCGCCCCCAGCTGCAACAGGGCGAGGATCGCGTCGGCGGCGATCTGCTCGGTCGTGCGTTCGTCATCGCGCAACGCGACGGCGCGGGCCTGCGTCGCCGCATCCACGAACCGGGGGCCGCCCCGCCGCGGCGAGGTGGCGCCGTCGACGATCAATTCGACGAGGCGGCCGTCCTCCGGCGGCAGCAACGCAGACACCCGGTACATCCCGTCGTCCTGACGCCAGATCCGGAAGCTGCGGGCGTCGCGTTGGGTTTTCTCCCGCCGGGCGATGCCGTCCGCGTCGAGCTCGTCGCGCAGCCGGCGGGCCCGGCGGAGCAGCTGGTCCGCATTCAAGGTGGCGGCCTCTTCGAGCAGGAACTGTGCGGCGGCGGCGAGCTTCTCGGCGGGCACGCCCGGATCGATGTCGCCGAGACCCTTGCGGATCGCCTCCGCCGCATCGATCGACAGGGTGCCGGCGCGGACCGCCCCGGCGACGACGGCGAGCCAGGGGGCGGCGAGCTCCGGCAGCTCGGTAAGCGGCGCATCGGGGTCGGCTTGGCGACGTTCTGCGGCGCCCTCGGCAGCCTCGGTGTCGACCATCAGCGTGCCGACCGCGACGAGTTTCACCGCCTCCGCCCGGGTGCCCCCGGTATCCGACTGAATCAACGCTTCCGGGGTGAGGAAGCCGTGGCGTTGGGCGAGACCGGAGAAACCGAACTCGCGAGAGGAACGCCGGGCGATCTCCCCGGCCACCCACGCCGCATGCGTGTCGTAGTTCCGGCGGATCCGTGCGAGCTGCTTCTGAGACTCCAGCAGATCCGCTTCGCCGAGGGCCGCATAGCCGGCCGCTCCGTCACCGATCTCGGCGGACGCGACGGCGGCCTGCCGGAGCTGATCGGTGAGATTCTGCATACTTCAAGACTAGAAAAAAGGGAAGACGCACACCCGAGATTGCACGCATCCGTGAGTAACTTCTCGACCACTCGCCTGTGGAGTACAGCGGTGGCGGCCATCTAACGTCGGTGAACGCCGATGTCGAGACCGGTGTGTGCGGTCTCGGCAAGCTCGACCAACGGGATGGCGAGATGGATGAGAGTCCCCGAGGGGGCGACTCCACCTAGCGCCCGCGCGTCAACAGGTCTTGGTATTCGGCGTGCTCATTAATCCACCGGCGCACATACGGGCACTGGGCCACGACCCGCAGACACGTGCGTTCGCGCACATCGTCGAGTGCGAACTCGACAAGGATGCTTGCCAAGCCTTCATGGCGATAGACCGGGTTGACCTCGGTGTGGGTGAATCGCACCTCAGCGCCGTTGATCTCGTAATCGGTGAGGCCGACCATCTCGCCGTCACGCCAAATTGTGTAGCGAGCAAGCGCGGGCTCATGTCGCACCTCGATCGCTGCAGCAGAGTCGCCATTTTCTGCGGAACTCTGCACAGTGGAGTCGTTCGCCGCGGGATTCATCGTCTTAGGATACGGCTGCGAGCCGGGTGAGGGAACGATAATCGGGCGGACTCAAAGCGACCCCCCAGTTCGGGGGGAAGGGCGGAGCGATGCCTCCGGGTAGGCGCTCCGCGTGTGTTAGGTTAGGCATGCCTTATTAAGTCGAGCCTAACTTTTTCCTGTGTGTTTCCTCCCGGAAATGGTACGGCCACTCATCATTTTCGAAGGAGCCTTTGTGTTGTCTACGAGCCAACAACCACCTCGCGTCCGGCGCGGTCTCGCCGGCCTCATTGCCGTGGCGCTCGCTACTGCGAGCCTCAGCGTTCTGGGTGCAGTTCCCGCATTCGCTGCAAGCGGGCCGGCGATCAGCGTCACCCAGGCTCCCGCAGAGGGCGGAAACGTTACAATCACGGGAACCGGCTTCAAGCCGGCCGTCGCTGGTGACTGGGCCCCAGGGGTCTATGTGGGAGTCGGCACCTCCGGTGCAGCGGACTTCTACAGCGCAGTGCTCGTCGATGAAAAATCGTACTGGGTCTCGACATCGGTCGAGAACACGGATGCCCGGGTGAAGATGGCAGCCGACGGAAGCTTCTCACTGACGCTTCGGGTTCCGGCGAAGGCGGAGGGTGTTTCGTACGCCGTCTACACCGCGAAGGCGCATGGACAGGCCGCACTCGACCCGACGCAGAGCACCATCACACCGATCGACTATGTGCCAGCCCCTGTGGCGTCGGTCATTGTGAGCCCGACAACCGGACTTGACCCGGCCAGCGCAACGGCGACGCTTTCCGGAACCGGCTTCACGCCGACTCTCCCCATCTACGCGGGCGTCGCTCCGAAGTCGGTGCTGGATGATCCGACCTGGTTCAACACCTTTAGCTACTTCGCCTCCGCGGCACGAGTCACGGTCGGAGCGGATGGGACGTTCTCGAAGGCATTGACCCCTTTCGCGGCCGCATTCCTGTCGAATGGCGTTGCCGTTGACTGCACGGTCGTTGAGTGTGGCGTCTTCACATTCTCGGCTGTTCATGGGGCGCCTCCCGCCGACCGCAGCCAGGACACCTACACGAAGATCGCATTCGCCGCTGTAGTCCCGACGCCGACCCCGACCCCGACCCCGACGACTCCGCCGACCACACCCAAGCCGACCCCGACGCCGACCACCCCGACGACGCCTGCCGTCGCCACGGCGAAAGCAAAGCCGTCCACCGGCCTCGACCCGGCCGGCGCGACCTTGACCGCATCCGGAACCAAGTTCACCGTCGGTGGCAGCGGTATCTACGTCGGAGTCGGTCCGAAGTCCGCTCTGAAAGACGCGAACTGGTTCACGAATGCCGACTACTTCACCGCGGTGAAATGGGTCAAAACGATCCACTCGGATGGTTCGTTCTCGCAGGACTTGACCGACATTCCGGCCTCCTTCACCTCCAACGGAACCGCGATCGACTGCACGGTCATCGAGTGTGGCGTCTTCACCTTCGCCGCTCACGGCTCGGCCGACCGCAGCAACGACACGTACACGCCGATCAGCTTCAAGGCCGCAGTGACCCCGCCGACAACCCCGCCGGTCACCCCGCCGACAACCCCGCCGACGACCCCGCCGACGACCCCGACCGACCCGACCACGCCCACAGGCGCAACAGTCACCGCAGCACCCTCGGTCGGACTCGACCCGGCCGGCGCATCCGTCACAGCATCGGGCACCGGCTTCACCGTCGGCGGCAGTGGAATCTACGTCGGAGTCGCCCCGAAGTCTGCACTCGACGACGCGAGCTGGTTCACGAACGCCGACTACTTCACCGCGGTGAAGTGGGTCAAAGCGATCGACTCAGACGGAACGTTCGCGCAGGTGCTGTCCGGCGTGAAGGCATCCTTCACCTCCAACGGCACCGCGGTTGACTGCACGGTCGTCGAGTGTGGCGTGTTCACCTTTGCCGCTCACGGCTCAGCCGACCGCAGCAACGACACGTACACGCCGATCAGCTTCGCCACGACGAGCGGACCGACCCTCCCGCCGGTCACAACGCCGACCACCCCGACGACGCCGACCTACTCGCCGATGCCGCTCGTTCCCTCAGCGAATTCTGTTGCTGCCGGTGGCTCCATCACCATCACGGGCAGTGGCTTCAAGCCGCACGAACTGATCGAGATCGTGCTTCACTCCGACCCGATCCTTCTCGGAACGGTTCAGGCCGACGCGCTCGGTAGCTTCAGCTTCACCACGACCCTTCCGGCCGGCGCTCCGGTCGGCGAGCACACCATCATCGCCACCGGCGTTGAGTCGGGTGCCACCAGCCAGACGCCGGTGACCGTCGCCACCCCGCAGGAGATCTGCGTGGCCCGCGTGGTCAGTGGCGCCTCGCTCGACTGGGGCGTCAAGTCCAGCTTCCGCAACTACATCGTGGGCGGCATTGCCAAGGGCTCCGTCTCGGTGTCCGGCGTCACCGACTCGGGCCGCAGCTACGGCTGGACCGGCGGCTCCGGCTCGTTCAACCCGACCGCGGTCAAGGGACTCGTGCGCTACTCGGGCTCCGTGCACTTCGAAGGCCACGATGGAGTGCTCAACCTGACGCTGTCGAACATTGCGATCCGGGTCAGCTCGTCGAACTCCGCCGTGTTGATCGCGGATGTCGATTCCAGCGACATGGACGGCAAGACCAGCTCCGCCAGCAGCGTCGAGTTCGCCACCCTGTCGCTCGACGGCGCCTCCGTCTCGGGCAACGCGCTGAACGTCACGGATGCCGCAGCATCGTTGACGGCTGCCGGAGCCGGTGCATTCGCTGGCTTCTACGAGGCCGGCACCGCGCTCGACCCGGTGAGTTTCAACTTCTCGCTCGGCGCCGAGACCGACTGCGACACGTCGACCGCGTCGTCGCTCGCCGGCACCGGAGTTGCCGCGCTCCCGGCAACCCTCGCGGGAACGCTGCTTCTGCTCGTGCTCGGTGCAGGATCGCTCGTGCTTGCCCGTCGTCGCCGCCTCGCAGCAGCGACCAAATAGCACCAGCGTCTGTCACAGCATTCTGCCCGCCCGCTTTCGGGTGAGCGGGCAGAATGCCTCGCCACGCACCGACATCGCCGGTGCGTGGCAGGCGTGATTAACCGGCAGGCTTCACCCCGCTTCACCCCGTACAGAACAGGACGAACACCGTGCGCCGCAAACGAACCGCTCCCACACTTTCGGTCGGGATGCTCGTGCTCAGTTCGATCCTGGTGCTCACCGGTTGCGCCGCATCACCTACATCTGTCTCCCCGGCTGAGGGGAAGACGCCGGCCTCGACATCGACCCCGACCGGCCAGTCGCTGCAGGATCCGCGGGAGATCCACGGCGCGTCAACCGCCGCCAACGTCGACGAGGTCATCCCGATCACGACGAAGGCGAAACCCCAACTCCCCGTCACCGTGACCGACGAGAGCGGGGCATCCGTCACGATCACCGACGTCAGCCGCATCATCGCGCTCGACGTCTACGGCACCCTGGCTGAAACCGTGGTCGGCCTCGGCCTCGGCGATGCGTTGATCGGGCGTGGCGCGTCGAACACCCTCTCCTCGATGGCAGACCTCCCGATCGTCACCCAGAGCGGCCACGATCTGAACGGCGAGGCGATCCTGTCGCTCGCGCCGACCCTGGTTTTGACCGACACGACGGTCGGGCCCGCCGAGGTCCAGCAGCAGCTGATCGCCTCAGGGGTTCCGGTGCTGTTCTTCAGCCCCGACCGCTCCATCGACCTCATCTCGGGTCAGGTCACGACCGTTGCTGCGGCGCTGGGCCTCGACGCAGAGGGGGCGAAGCTGGCCACCCGCATCGAGAAGGAGGTTGACGACGCGATGACGGCCATTGCGGCCATGGCGCCGGCGGACCCGGCCGACCGACTGCGGATCGCCTTTCTCTACGTGCGCGGCACCGCGGGAGTGTTCTTCGTTTTCGGCAAGGGAATGGGCGCCGACGGCCTGATCGCCGGGATCGGCGGCATCGACGTCGCCACCGAGGCCGGCATTACCGGAGCGAAACCGGCCAACAGTGAGTCGCTGCTCGTGACGAACCCCGACGTCTTCTTGCTCATGAGCGACGGCCTGGAATCGACGGGTGGCGTCGACGGCCTCCTCGCCAGGCCGGGTGTCGCCGAGACCACGGCCGGGCAGAATCGCCGCATCGTCGACATGAGCGACGGCCAGATTCTCTCGTTCGGTCCGAGCATCGCCGCCGTGCTGACCTCACTGGCCACCGCGATCTACGCGCCGACCGAGCTGCACTAGGCATGGCCGCGACAGTGACAGGTTCAACGGATGTCGTTTCGAACGCAGCGCCGCTGCCCGCGTCGGCCGCCGCGGCGGATGCCTCGACCCGCCTGACGTCGGCCGGGGCGGTGCCAGGGCTCCAGGGCTCGGCGCCGCAGAGCAGTCAGCAAAGTGGGCCAGGCAGACGGCAGGTCGCGCGTCGGCCCCTGGCCCTCGTGCTCATCATCATGGCCGTTCTGCTGCTGGTCGTCGTCTCGATCTCGGCCGGTGTCGGCCAATTCGGCATCACTCCCGCTGGCATTGTCGAGTCGCTGATACGCAAGCTCGGTCTGACCGCTCTCACCGACCCCAGCCAGCAGTATGTCGATGGCGCCTTGTGGAACATCCGTTTTCCGCGCCTCATTCTCGGCATTCTCGTGGGGGCCGCGCTCGGCACGGCCGGGGCCCTGATGCAGGGGGTCTTCGGCAACCCGCTCGCGGAGCCCGGCGTCATCGGCGTCTCCGCCGGGTGCGCGGTGGGCGCCTGCGCGGTCATTGTCTTTCAGCTCGACTTTGCCGGCAGCGCGAGCATTCCCATCGCCGCATTTGCGATGGGGCTTCTCACCACGTTCGTGGTCTATCTGGCGTCGCGCTCCGGCGGCAAGGCGCAGGTGCTCACGCTTGTGCTCACCGGCATCGCCATCAACGCCGTGGCGAACGCCGCCATCGCCTTCTTCGTGTTTCTGGCCGACACCTCCAGCCGCGAGCAGATCATGTTCTGGCAGCTGGGTTCTCTGAACGGTGCCACCTGGAGTGCCGTCGCCACGACAGCGCCGTTTCTCGTGATCGGCCTGGTCGGAGCGGTCTTCATGGCGCGCAAGCTCGACCTGCTCGCCTTGGGCGAGAGGTCTGCCCGACACCTCGGCGTGAACGTGGAACGCCTGCGGATCGGCGCGATCCTCTGCGTCGCGTTGCTCACCGCGGCCGCCGTGGCATTCGCCGGCATCATCAGCTTCGTCGGACTGATCATTCCGCATCTTTTGCGAATGATCATCGGCCCTGGCCACAAAGCCCTCATCCCCGCGAGTGCGCTGGGCGGGGCCCTGCTGATCAGCGGCGCCGACGTCATCGCGCGCACGGCCATCCCGTTCGCCGATCTACCGATCGGGATGTTCACCGCACTCGTCGGCGGCCCGGTCTTCTTCGTTCTGTTGCGCCGCACGATCTCACCGCGAAAGTCGGGCCGATGAGGCGCGCTCGCGGCGCGACCGCGCCTGCCATGGTGGCTGCGCCTGCCGCTCCCGCCGCTCCCGCGTCGGTGGGCGCTCCCGCCGCGGTTGCTGTGGCCGCCAGCGGCTTGGTCTTCGCTCCCGGCGGAGCACGCATTCTCGATGAGGTCTCTTTCGAGGTCGGTCGCGGGGAGATCGTCGCGTTGATCGGCCCGAATGGGGCCGGAAAATCCACTGCGCTCGCGGCACTGGCCGGCGACATCCGGCTCTCCCACGGCTCCGTCACCATCGACGACCGCGACCTGCGCTCGCTCCCCATCGCCGAGCTCGGCCGGTTGAGAAGCGTGCTGCTCCAGCAGAGCGCGGTGGCCTTCTCGTACACCGTGCGCGAAATCGTCATGATGGGCCGGTTGCCCTGGAACGCCGTCGCGATCGATGACGACGAGCCGACCGATGAGGAGATCGTCGCCCAGGCCATGCGCAGAACGGACATCGAGCACCTTGCCGACCGCGACGTCACCACGCTCTCCGGCGGGGAGCAGGCGCGTGCGGCCCTGGCCAGGGTGCTCGCGCAGCGCTGCGGCATTGTCATGCTCGACGAGCCGACCGCTGCCCTCGATATCGGTCACCAGGAGCAAGTCCTGCAGCTCGCACGAGAACTGGCCGACGGTGGTGTGGCCGTTTTGGTCGTGCTGCACGACTTGGGCCTGGCCGCGGCCTACGCCGACCGCGTTGTCGTGATGGACCACGGTCGTGTCGTCGCCGACGGCGTACCGCACGAGGTGATGACGGGGGAGCTGCTCAGCCGGGTCTACCGGTATCCGATCGAGGTCATCCGTCATGCCGAGACCGGCGAGCTGCTCGTGACGCCGGTGCGGTCGGTCTGGCGATCATAATTCGCGCGTGATGGTGGGCGTACGATCACATCATGGGTGCAGTCAGTGCGTATCTGAGCACAGTCGAGGGTGACGATCGCGCCGCACTCGAACGGGTCTACGTGATCGCTCGCGAAATAGTGCCTGAGGCCGAGGAAGGCACGAGCTACGCCATGGCCGCGCTCCTCTATCGCGGAAAGGGTCTCATCGCCGCACTGCGGACAACGAAGTTCCTGTCGCTCTACCCCTTCAGCGGCTCGGTTGTGGCAGCCAATCTCGACGTGCTGGCTGATTTCGAAACGACGAGCGGAAGTATTCACTTTTCTGCGGAGCATCAACTTCCGGACAGCGCTCTACGACGCATCATCCAATCACGGCGAACCGAGATCGACGCAAAAGCCCGTTAGGCAATCCGGCCGACAGAGATCACACGGGTCGCTCAATAGCCCGACAACCTGCACCTCGATCGAGTTCGTCACAATTGCGTCGTTCGCCGATGCCGGAATCGTCGTTTCGGCCGAGGGCTGCTGACAGAATGAGAGAATGCCAATCGCGTGGTCTCAGACCTCTCCTAGTTCTGTCTTCCACGCCGACAACCTCACGGTGCTGCCCGAGCTGCCAGACGAGTCATTCACGCTGATCTACCTCGACCCGCCATTCAACACGGGGCGGGCGCAGAAACGCCAGTCGACGACATCCGTTCGGTCAAAACTCGAGGGGTCGGCCAGCGCGGCCGGCACGATCACCGGGTTCAAGGGCCAGCGCTACGAGCGCATCAAAGGTGATCTGCTCGGCTACGACGACCAGTTCGAGGACTACTGGGGCTTTCTCGAACCGCGCCTGATTGAGGCCTGGCGTCTGCTCGCCGACGACGGCACCCTTTACCTGCACCTCGACTACCGCGAAGCGCACTATGCGAAAGTGCTTCTCGACGCCCTGTTCGGCCGCGACTGCTTTCTCAACGAGTTGATCTGGGCCTATGACTACGGCGCAAAGTCGAAGAACCGCTGGCCCACCAAGCACGACACGATTCTCGTTTACGTGAAGAATCCGGCGAGCTACTACTTCGACTCCAGCACCGTCGACCGCGAGCCCTACATGGCACCGGGCCTCGTCACCCCCGAGAAGGTTGCGCTCGGCAAGCTGCCGACGGATGTCTGGTGGCACACGATCGTGTCGCCGACGGGCAAGGAGAAGACCGGGTATCCCACCCAGAAGCCGGCCGGCATCCTGCGACGCATGATTCAGGCGTCGAGCCGCGAGGGCGACTGGGTGCTCGACTTCTTTGCCGGCAGCGGAACGACCGGCGCCGTGGCGGCGGCGCTCGGACGCAAGTTTGTGCTCGTCGACCAGAACCCGGAGTCGCTCGCCGTGATGCGCGCTCGGTTTGCCGCGGTGCCCGACGTCGAATTCATCGACCTGCCCGTCAACGCAGACTGACCTAATTTCATTCCCGGCGGAATGTAACCGCCACCGCCGGAGTTCACCAGGAGGGCGGCGCACCCGCAGAATAGCTAGGCTGGTGCGTTTTTGGCGCCACCCACAGTCATCCACAAGAGGAATCACAGATGAAGCACACCACACGCTGGCTCGCGGCACTCGCCGTCGTTCCGTTCGCCCTCGCCGTCGCGGGTTGCACGGCCCCGAACAGCAATGTCGAAACGTCGAAGACGACGTCGGCAGACGACAAGATCACCATCGCCCTGGTGACTCACGGCAGCGCCGGTGATGCGTTCTGGGACGTCGTCAAGAGCGGCGCCGAGCAGGCTGGCAAAGATCTCGGCGTTACCATCACCTATCAGAGCGACGGCGACCCGGTGAAGCAGAGCCAGCTCATCGACGCGGCCATCGCCACCAAGCCGGACGGCTTGATCGTGTCGATGGCCAACCCGGCCGGCGTCAAGGGTGCGGTTGAAAACGCTGTCGCCGCGGGAATCCCCGTCATCACGATCAACTCGGGGCTCGAAGAGTCGAAGGCGTTCGGCGCAGAGACCCACATCGGGCAGAGTGAGCTGATCGCCGGTGAGCGATCCGGCGAGCAGCTGGCCAAGGCCGGTGTCAGCAACGTGATCTGCGTCATCCACGAGGCAGGTAATGCCGGCCTCGAAGACCGCTGCGCCGGCGCGAAAAGCACGCTCGGCGGCACCGTCAGCAACGTTCAGGTCGATATCTCCAACCTGGCGGATGCCCAGAACACCATCAAGAGCAAGCTGCTGGCCGACCCGTCCATCGACGGCATTCTGACGCTCAACAGCGGCGTTGCGGTGGCGGCAAGCCAGGCGATGACCGAGGCGAACAGCACAGTGAAGCTCGCGACCTTCGACGTGTCGGCCGACGTCACGAAGCTCATCCAAGACGGCAAGATTCTCTTCGCGGTCGACCAGCAGCCCTACTCGCAGGGCTATCTGCCGGTCGTTCTGCTCACCCTGCAGAAGCGCAACGGCGACGTGGTCGGCGGCGGACAGCCCGTCTACTCCGGCCCCGGTTTTGTGACCAAGGACAACGCCGCCGAGGTCGAGAAGTTCGCGAGGAACGGCACCCGATGACCCTCGCTGCACGCGCGGTGACCGATGAACGGGTCACGAAAGCGGGCCCCGCCCTCACGCTGCTGCGCCGACCTGAGGTCGGCGCAGCAGTCGCCGCGCTTGCAGTGTTTGTCTTCTTCTCGGTCTCGACCCAAGCGTTTCTGACCCCGGCGGGCGTGTCGACCTGGCTCTACTCGGCTTCACTGTTCGGCATCATGGCGGTCGCCGTGGCCCTGCTGATGATCGGCGGTGAGTTCGACCTCTCCGCCGGCGCCATGACGGGCACCACCGGCCTGATCGTTGGTGTGATCACCACCGAGTGGGGTGTGAACATCTGGCTGGCGATGCTCATCGCACTGGCCGCTGCGCTCTCGATCGGGGCGGCGAACGCCTACGTCGTGATGAAGACCGGCGTGCCGAGTTTCATCGTGACGCTCGCGACCTTCTTCATTTTGCAGGGCGTCAACCTCGCCGTGACCAAGCTGATCACCGGCACGGTCGCGATTCAGGGCATGAGCGAGGTCTCGGGTTTCGAGCAGGTCAAGGTCTTCTTCGGCTCATCGTTCCCGTTCCTCGGCATGAACCTCAAGGTCTCAATCGTCTGGTGGGTGGCAGTGACCCTGGTCGCCACCTGGGTGCTGTTGCGCACCCGCGCCGGAAACTGGATCTTCGCCGTCGGCGGTCAGGTGACCAGTGCGCGTCAGGTCGGCCTGCCGGTGATGAAGGTCAAGCTCGGCCTGTTCATGACCACGGCGGGCGCCGGCTGGCTCGTGGGGATGCTGCAGCTCTTCGATGTTTCAACCGTGCAGGCGACGACGGGCATCGGCCAGGAATTCATCTACATCATCTGTGCTGTGGTCGGCGGGTGCCTGCTGACCGGCGGGTACGGGTCGGCCGTCGGCGCCGCGCTCGGCGCGTTGATCTACGGGATGACACTGCAGGGCATCGTCTTCGCGCAGTGGGACAACAACTGGCTGAAGGCCTTTCTCGGCGTAATGCTGCTGCTCGCCGTACTGGTCAACCGCTCGGTGCGCCGACAGGTGGGAATCCGTTGATGACGCACGCTGGCTCATCCGTCGCCCCTGCATCCACCCCGCCCATTCTTGAGGTGCGCGATCTCGGCAAGAACTACGGTTCGTTCCGCGCGCTGCACGGTATCTCGACCTCGGTCGGCGCCGGCGAGGTGCTCTGCGTGCTCGGCGACAATGGTGCGGGCAAGTCCACGTTCATCAAGATTCTCTCGGGCGCTCACCAGCATTCCGAGGGAGAGCTGCTCGCCAACGGCACCCCGCGCAACTTTGCCAGCCCCCGCGATGCGCTGAATCTTGGCATCGCCACGGTCTACCAAGACCTCGCCGTGGTGCCATTGATGCCCGTCTGGCGCAACTTCTTTCTCGGCGCGGAGCTCACCCGTGGCGTCGGGCCGTTCCGACACCTCGCGGTGCAGGCCATGCGCGAGGTCACCCGCACGCAGCTCGCCACGATGGGTATCGACCTGGCGGATGTCGACCAGCCGATCGGCACGTTGTCTGGCGGTGAGCGTCAATCGGTCGCCATCGCGCGCGCCATCTACTTCGGGGCGAAGGTCGTCATTCTCGACGAGCCCACGTCGTCGCTCGGCGTGAAGCAGGCCGGCGTCGTACTGAAGTACATCGCGGCAGCGCGCGACCGCGGGCTCGGAGTGGTTTTCATCACCCACAATCCGCACCACGCCTACCTGGTCGGCGATCGTTTTCTGTTGCTCAAGCGCGGCTCGAGTCTCGGCAACTTCGCGCGACGCGAGATCACGATCGAAGAAATGACCCGGCTGATGGCGGGTGGTTCAGAGCTCGAGGCGCTCGCCCATGAGATGGAACGCGCCGAAGACCCGGAGAACCCTCGCCGAGCTTGACACTTGCGGTCGAGTTTGTCCGGCGCACCGGGGTACCTCGACCGCAATGGTCAAACTCGGCGAGGAGAGCGAGCCGAACCCCTAGCTCAGCCGTCCCACCGAAACTGAAAGACTGAACCCATGAGATTCCGCATCTTCACCGAACCGCAGCAGGGCGGCACGTACGACGACATCCTCGCCGTTGCGCAGGCCACAGAGAAACTCGGCTTCGACGCCTTCTTCCGCTCCGACCACTACCTCTCGATGGGCGGCGACGGCTACCCGGGACCGACCGATGCCTGGACCACGCTGGCCGGCCTGGCCCGCGAAACCGAGCGCATCCGCCTGGGCACCCTGGTCTCGTCGGTGACCTACCGGCCCCCTGGCATTCTCGCCATCCAGGTCGCGCAGGTCGACCAGATGTCGGGCGGACGCGTCGAGCTCGGCCTCGGCACCGGCTGGTTCGCCGAGGAGCACGCGGCCTACGGCATCCCGTTTCCGGCCAAGCGATTCGGCATGCTCGAGGAGCAGCTCGAAATCGTGACCGGACTCTGGGAGACCCCGCTCGGTGACCGCTACAGCTTCGCCGGCGAGCACTACGAGCTCATCGACTCCCCGGCCCTGCCGAAGCCCGTGCAAGAGAGCATCCCCGTGATCGTCGGCGGTGGCGGCGCCACGCGCACCCCGGCGATGGCCGCCCGTTTTGCCACCGAGTTCAACCTGCCGTTCCCCGACTTCGCGGATGTCGCCGGCAAGTTCGCCGGCGTGCGCTCGGCCTGTGAGGCCATCGGTCGCAATCCAGCCGAGCTCGTCTACTCGGCGGCGTTCGTCGCTGTCGGGGGCTCCACCGAGGCCGACGTCGCGCGCCGCGCCGCTGCGATCGGACGCGAACCGGCCGAACTGCGGGAGCACGGCCTGGCCGGAACGGCCGCGGAGATCGTCGACCGGATCGGTGCGCTCGAGGCCGACGGCGTCGAGTGTGTCTACCTGCAGATGCTCGACCTGCAGGATCTCGACCACCTCGACTTCTTCGCCCGCGAGGTCGTGCCGCAGCTCTCCTAGCGGCCCGCGGTGCTCGCGCCGGCCATCCGTCGCCGAGTTTGACACTTGCGGTCGAGATTCCCCGGCACACCGGGGTACCTCGACCGCAACGGTCAAACTCGGCGGGGTGGTGCGAACGTCCGCGCGACGAAAAGTCCCAGCCCTACGCCGAGTCCCGCACCATCAGCTTCGTCGACAGGCGCGTCACGCGCTCCACCGGCGTTCCCTCGATCAGCTTCACGAGCACCTCGGCGATCGTCGCGCCCATCTCGACCGCCGGCTGGTGCACCGTCGTCAGCGCGGGCGTGGCCGTCGCCCCGAAATAGTCGTCGTCGAAGCCGACCACCGCGATGTCCTCCGGAATGCGCAGCCCGCGTTCGCGGATCGCCGCATACGCCCCGGCCGCCATCTGGTCGTTCGCCGCGAACAAGGCGTCGATCGGCACGCCCCGGTCCAACAGACGGCGCATCGCGACGGTGCCGGATTCGGGGGAGAAGTCACCCACCTCGATGAGAGAATCGTCGAGCCCTGCGCTCTGCAGCGAGTGGCGCCATCCGTTCAACCGGTCGACACCGGGCGGCATGTCCTGCGGCCCGGCAATCGTCGCAATGCTGCGCCGCCCCAGCCCGACCAAGTGTGCCGTCGCGGTGGCCGCCCCCGCATCGTTGTCGACGTCGACGTAGTAGCTGTCGTCCGCGCCGGTCAGTGGCCGCCCACCGAACACGATCGGCAACGCCTGGCCGAGATGCGCATACGAGTGGTCGCCGCTGTGGTGCGAGACCACGATCGCGCCATCGACGTTGCCGCCGAGCAGATAGCGCCGGGTCTTCTCCGACCGGGACTCCGAGGCGATGATCATGTTCAAGGTGAAATCAGTCTCGGCCAGGCTGAGTGCAATGCCCTGCACGACGGATGCGAAGAACGGGTCGGCGAAGACCTTGGCCGTCGATTCCGGCACCACCAGCGCCACCGCCTGACTGCGCCGGCTGACCAACGACCGCGCAGCCCGGTTCGGCACGTAGTTGAGCGTCGCGATCGCCTCGTTCACCGCCGCCCGGATGTCCGGGTTCACCTTGGGCGACGCGTTGACGACGCGGGACACGGTTGCGCGAGAGACACCGGCGAGGGCAGCGACCATTTCTAAGGTGGGAACCGACCGGTTGCGGCCAGAGCCTGTCTCCACGAGTGTCTCCGTTGCGCGGTAGGTGTCAGATACGTTTCCCTCAGAGTACGGGGGAGACGGCGGCAGAACGAACCGATCTGATCAGCGCCGCATAATCGAGACCGCTGTCTTTGATTGTGCGCTCGAAAGTCTCCTGGTCGACCCTGATGATGCCGAACCGCTTGTCATACCCCCACGACCACTCGAAGTTGTCGAGCAGCGACCAGACGAAGTATCCGCGCACGTCGGCGCCGGCCTCGATCGCCTGACCGATTGCCGCGATGTGATCCTGAATGTAGCGGCTACGTTCCGGGTCGTGTACCCGGCCGTCGTCGCTCAGCTCATCGTCGTACGCCGCCCCGTTCTCGGTCACGTAGAGCGGGGGGAGTGTGGGGTATTCCGCGGTGAGCCGCACGAGCAGGTGGCGGAGCCCGTCGGGATTGACCTCCCAGCCCATGGCCGTGCGCGGCAGTCCGCGGGTCGGGAAAGTGAGATCCTCTGCCCCGATCCAGGGCGACGAGGTCGCGCGTTCCGCTCCACCGGAATGCCCGTCGGCGCTTGACTCGACGGGGTGCCCGCTGACCGAATCGTCGTGATAATGGTTGACCCCGAGAAAGTCGATCGGCGCCGAGATGATCTCCAGATCTCCTTCTTCGATCACGTCGCTGAGCCCGAACGGTTCGAGATCTCGCAGTGTGTCGGCCGGGTAGGCGCCGAGCAGGATCGGTTCGAGAAAGATGCGGTTCTGCAGCGAATCGAAGCGGCGGGCGGCTTCGAGATCCACGGGGTCGCTGGGGTCGCGCGGAATAGCGGTGCTGAGGTTGAGGGTGATGCCGAGGTTTTCGGCGCCGAGCTCGCGGAGCGCGGCCACGGCGAGACCGTGGGCGAGATGCTGGTGGTGCACCGCGGCGAGGGCGGCGCGCGGCTCCTGGCGACCGGGTGCGTGCACTCCGGATGCGTAACCGAGCAGCGAGGAGCAGAACGGCTCGTTGAAGGTGGTCCAGTGGGTGACCCGGTCGCCGAGCGCGGCGTAGACATCCGTTGCGTAGTCGACGAAGCGATACGCGGTGTCCCGGTTGGCCCAGCCGCCCTTCTCCTCGAGCGCCTGCGGCAGATCCCAGTGGTAGAGCGTCAGCCAGGGCAGGATGCCGGCACCCTGGAGTTCGTCGACCAGGCGGGAGTAGAAGTCGAGTCCGGCCGGGTTGGTCGCGCGATCGCCGGGACGCACGCGCGCCCAGCTGGTCGAGAAACGGTAGGAGTCGAGACCGAGCTCGCTCATCAGACGCACATCGGCGGGCATCCGGTGGTAGTGGTCGACGCCCTGCTCGAGGGTGTCGCCGTTGGCGATCGCGCCGGGAACACGGGCGAAGGCATCCCAGATCGAGTCCTCTTTGCCGTCCTCGTCGCCGGCGCCCTCCACCTGGGCCGCTGCCGTCGCCGAGCCCCAGATGAAACCGCGCGGCCAACTGCCTGCTGTCACGTTGTTCGCTGTCATTAGCCCTTCACCGCTCCTTGCATGATTCCCGAGATGAGTTGTTTGCCCGCAATGACGAAGAGGATGAGGAGCGGGATCGTAGCGAGGATTGCGCCGGTCAGCACAACTGAGAAATCGACGTAACGCGCCGACTGCAGCTGCGAGAGCGCCGTCTGCAGAGTCGGATTCGAGGAATTCAACACCAGCAGCGGCCAGAGGAAGTCGGTCCAGGCCATCATAAAGGTGAACAAGCCGAGGATGGCCATAGCCGGCCGGGCCGCCGGAAGCGCGACGTGCCAGAAGGTGCCGATCATGCTCGCGCCGTCGACGCGGGCCGCCTCGATGAGCTCGTCAGGGATGACATCCACCAGGTACTGGCGCATGAAGAAAACGCCGAACGCCGTCACCAGGGTGGGCACGATGACCGCGCCGATCTCCCCGGTCCAGCCCCACTGCCGCATGAGCATGAAGAGAGGGATGATGCCGAGCTGGGTCGGGATGGCCATGGTTGCGACGACGCCGACCATCAGCACGTTGTTGCCGCGAAAGCGCAGCTTCGCGAACGAGTAGCCGGCCAAGGTCGAAAAGAACACGACCGAGACGGTGATGATGCTCGAGATGATGATGCTGTTGCCGAGGGCCAGCCAGAACGGAACGCTGTCGAGCACTTCGCCGACGTTGATCCAGAAGCGGCCGCCCGGCAGCAGCGGCGGCCAGGTTTCACCGCGTGCCGAGTTCTCGCTGGAACCCATCACGAATGACCACCAGAGCGGGTAGGCGGAGGAGAGCAGCACCGCGATGAGCAGGCCGTAGACCAGGAAGCCGGGACGACGGTCGATTCCCATCTGGGTGCGGCGCCGACGCAGCGGGGAGGGGGCCGTGGTCATGATCGGTTCTCCTGTCCGGTCGGGGGTGTGGATTCGGGGGTCGTGGGGCTGGTGCCGGGGCTGATGTTGGTGGCTGCGGCTGCGGCTGCGGCTGTGGCCGTGACCGGCGCGGCGCCGGCGTCGGACTCGGCCGTGCGCATCCGTTCGAGCGTGCGTCGGGACCGGCGCCGCGAGCTGCGCGCTTCGGCCGAGGCGATGCGGCGGGAGAGCAGAAAGTTCAGCGCGCCGATCACGACGATGATCAAGAACAGCAGCCAGGCGATCGCCGAGGCCTCACCGAAGTTCTGCCTGAAGAAGGCCATCTCCCAGAGGTAGAGCACCGTCGTCTGAAACTGGCGGGCGCTGCCGCCGGCTGTGATCGGGTCGAACAGGCGCGGCTCCGTGAAGATCTGCAGGCCGCCGATGGTCGCGGTGATGATCACGAAGATCATGGTCGGGCGGATGCTCGGCAGCGTCATGCTGAAGAACCGGCGGATCGAGCCGGCCCCGTCGAGGGCCGCCGACTCGTGGATGTCGCGCGGCACCGCCTGCATGGCCGCCAACAGAATGAGTGCGTTGTAGCCGGTCCAGCGCCAGTTGACCATGGTCGCGATGGCGATATGGCTCGGCAGGGTCTCGGTTTTCCACATCACCGGGTCGAGCCCGACCGAGCCCAGGATGTTGTTGATCAATCCGTACTGCTCGTTGAACATGTTCGTGAAGATCAGCGAGACGGCTACCGGCGTGACGATGTAGGGGAGCAGCACGCTCATGCGCCAGAACGTCTTGGCGCGCAGGTTCTGGTCGAGAACGGAGGCGATCACGGT
This sequence comes from Glaciibacter kafniensis, assembly GCF_039538945.1. Classification (NCBI taxonomy): domain Bacteria; kingdom Bacillati; phylum Actinomycetota; class Actinomycetes; order Micrococcales; family Microbacteriaceae; genus Glaciibacter; species Glaciibacter kafniensis. The sequence continues at coordinate 50,730 of NZ_BAABCN010000005.1, forward strand.
GGCCATGACCAGCTGCGGGATGCTCGACAGCAAGAAGATGCTGAAGGTGTTGAACAGCGAGTTCCAGAAGAAGCGGTCGTGCAGCACAGCGGCGAAGTTGTCGAGGCCGACGAAGCCGCCCTGGCCCTTCAACAGATCCCAGTCGTAGAGCGAGACCACGAAGGTGTAGATGAGGGGGAACAGGCCGATCAGCCCGAACAGCACGAAGAACGGTGCGATGTAGAGGTAGGGCGAGGCCTTGACGTCGAGACGGCTCAGCCGTTGACGCCGCTCCGAGCGCACGGGCCGGGCAATCACCTCGGTACGAGGCTGCGCCTCACGGGTTTCCGGGGGGCTGAGGGTGACAGACATGGGTCTTCCTTCATTCGTCTGTGCGGCGATCGGGAGGGGCGGAACCCCGCGAGGGTGACCCACGCAGTTGCGCGGTGAGGCGACCCGCGGGGCAGATGCCGGTGGCCGGGTCAGAAGACCCGGCCACCGAGTTTCGTTACTTGCCGACGAGCTCGTCGGTCAGGGTGAGCGCTTCGGCCCAGCCGGTCTGGGCGTTGAGCTCGCCCGATTCGACGCGGTCGAGCACGGCCTGGAAGACGTTCTCCTGGATCACCGAGTCATCCGGACCCTTGAACTGCGCGACGACTCCCTTCGCGCGGGAGGCCAGGATGGCGCCGACCGGGGCGCCCTGGAAGAACTCATTCGGAGTGGCCTCGTCGGCCAGCGTGGTCTGAGCCTCGGTCGTGCTCGGGAAGGTGCCGGCCGCCTCGAACTGCGCAACCTGCTGGGCCGGTTCGGTCAGCCAAGCGGAGAGCTCTGCTGCTTCCTTCTGGTGCTTCGACGTGGTCGGAACCGTCAAGAACGCGCCGCCCCAGTTGGAGGCACCGCCGGGGTTGACGTCGGCGAAGTCCCACCCAGTCGAAGCGTCGCCGCCGCCGGATTCGGTGTTGCCCTGCACAACGCCGAGCATCCAGCCTGGGCAGACGAAGGTGGCGAAGCTGCCATCAACGAAGCCCTTGCCGCCGCCCCAGTCCCAGCGGGCCTGCTTGGCCGAGAGGCCGTCGGAGATGCCCTGAGTGATCCAGCCCCAACGCTCTTCGAGATCGGCGTTGCCCTCAACATTGAGCTTGCCGTCCGCGGTGTAGTAGCCCTCGTCGAGCTGGTTCACCATCGAGTTCCAGACGAACGCGGACTGGTCGAACCACGCCTTGCCCGTCTTGGCCTTGTACTCATTGCCCAGCTTGAAGTACTGATCCCAGGTGGCGTCGGCGCCGCCGAACAGCGCGGCGACGGCGTCGCGGTCCTTCGGCAGACCCGCCGCTTCGAAGAGTGCCCCGTTGTAGCAGAGACCCTGCGGGCCGATGTCGGTGCCGTAGCCGATGACGCGGCCGTCGGCATCCGTGCCCTGAGCCAGCTTCCAGTCGACCCAGCGGTCGCTGATGTCTTTCGCCCCGAAGTCGTTGAGGTCGACGAACTGGTCGGAGACCTCCATCACCGAGCCGAGCCAGCCTTCTTCGACGGCGACGACGTCGGTGAGACCGGTGCCGGCCGCGAGCTTGGTGAACATGTCGGTGCGGGCGTTTCCGCCGGTGTCGATGTTCGTGGGCTTGATGGTCACGCCCGGGTGGTCGGCCTCGTACTGCTTGTAGAGGTCGTCGTAGCCGAATGTGCCGAACGTGGTCACGGTGAGCTCGATCGGGTTGTCCGAGCCGGCGGGCTTGTCGCCGGTGGATGCTGAACATCCGCTGGCGATGAGGGCGAATGCTGCTGCACCGGCAACGGCTGCAACGGCCTGTGTGCGTCGTGAAAGCTTCACGGTCACTCCTTTGTGTGCGTGGTGGGGGTTGAGATGAGATGTGGTGGATCTGTGCTGGATCTGTGGTGCTGGATCTGTGGTGCCGAATCTGTGCTGATGACTGCTCGTGCCGATCAGTCGTGAGGATCTGACTGGGTCGGCTGGAGAACGCTTCCGTTTTGTGAGAGCGCTCTCACGGTTGCGTGGATCAGCTAAGCGCACTCGCGGGATGTTGTCAAGAGAGCGCTCTCACGAATGTGGATTCGCGCTCGAGGGGCGCGGGCATCGCCGAGTTTGACACTTCCGGTCGAGTTTGACCGGCGCAACGGGGTACCTCGACCGCAACGGTCAAGCTCGATGCAGGGAGGCCGGTCGCAGGGGCGGCCGGTCGCAGGGGCGGCCGGATGAAGGAGAAGCCGGGGTAGAGCGGCCTGCGCAGCGGCCTGCGCAGCGGCCTGCGCAGCGGCCTGCCCGAGCGGCTACGCCGGCTCGAGCGGCGGCGTGCCGGCCGGCCCGGAGGGCGCCGAAGACTCAGGCGGCGGCGACTTCGCGGGCGGCGCCGCGGTCGATGGAACCTGCACCGGTGTCGATCCGGTGCCCGGCTCGACCAGAGCGCCCATCCGATCTGCTGCGCTCTGTGCCTGCAGTGCTGCCTCACGCTCATCGTTGGCGACCTCTTGCAGCGCCGACGTCTTGCGCAGCGGAGGTGTCTTGAAGAAGAAGCTCAGCACGAACGCGAAGGCCAGCACGAAGAAGCTGACCCAGAACACCGTGACCGCCGCGGCGTTGAAGCCCTCGAGGAACGGCGCGGCCAGGCGCGGGTCTGCGGCGTTCAGAAACGCGGTGTCTCCGTCGAGGGACCCGCTGAGAGCGCTCGGGTCTTGCAGTAGCTTCAGGATCTCGGCATTGGCCGCGTCGGCCTGCACGGCCGGGTCTGAGGCCGCAGCCTTGAGGCTGGCGATCGTCGCCGGGTTGCTGAAAATGGCGGCCAGGTCGATCGGGATGCGCGTGAACAGCACCGAGAACAGCACGGCGGTGCCCATGGTTCCACCGATCTGCCGAAAGAAGGTGGCCGAGGAGGTGGCCACCCCGATGTCGCGGGCGCCGACGGAGTTCTGGCTGGCGATCGTGAGCGTCTGCATCAGCTGGCCGAGTCCGAGGCCGACCAGCAGCATCCCGATCATCATGAAAGTGACGGGTTTGTCGGCGGTGGCAAACGTGAACCAGAAGAATCCGGCCGACATGAAGAAGGTGCCGAGAATCGGAAAGATGCGGTATTTGCCGGTGCGGGCGATGAGCTGTCCGCTTGCGATGGAGGCGATCATCAGGCCGAGAATCAGCGGCAGCATCAGAAAGCCGCTCTCGGTCGGGGTGGCGCCGTTGACCAGCTGCAGATAGAGCGGCAGCGTCATCAGAGCGCCGAACATGCCGAACCCGACGAGCACGCCGAGGATCGTGGCCATCGAGAAGGTGGCCGATTTGAAGAGTTTCAGCGGGATGAGCGCGTCGTCGCCCATCAGTTTCTCCGCCACGATGAAGGCGATGATGCCGAGCGCGCCGACCACGTAACAGAGCCAGGCTGTCGGGGATCCCCACCCCCAGGTGCGCCCTTGCTCCGCCACGAGCAGCAGCGGCACGGTCGCGATGATGACCGTCGCGGCACCCCACCAGTCGATGCGGGTCGGCCGCTTGAAGTGCGGAATGTGCAAGAAACGCAGCACGATGGCGAGGGCGACCAGGCCGATCGGAATGTTGATCAAGAAGACCCAGCGCCAGCCGGTGATGCCGAGAATCTCGGGGGTTCCGGCGAGCAGCCCACCGAGCAGCGGCCCGATGACGCTCGAAATTCCGAAGACGGCCAAGAAATAGCCCTGGTATTTCGCGCGCTCGCGGGGGGCGAGGATGTCTCCCATGATCGTCAGCGGTAGGGCCATCAGGCCGCCGGCGCCGAGCCCCTGCACCGCCCGAGATAGCGCCAACCCGTACATCGAGTCGGCCAGCCCCGACAGCAGCGAGCCGATTAGAAAGATTGTGATCGCGATGATGAACAGCGGCCGCCGCCCGAAGATGTCGCTCAACTTGCCGTAGATCGGCGTGCTGATCGTCGAGACGATCAGGTAGGCGGTGGTCACCCAGGCTTGCAGGGCGAGACCGTCGAGATCGTCGGCGATGGTTCGCATCGACGTGCCGACCACCGTCTGGTCAAGCGCCGAGAGAAACATGCCGGCCATCAGGCCGAAAATCACGAACAGAATCTGCCGGTGCGTCATCAGCGGGTTGGATGCCGAAGGGGCGTCGATGCCGGATGCGCCGGCCCCGGATGCCGCAGCCGACGATCCCGGGATCGCCGCTTTGGCTGGATCGGTGGGTGGCACTGCGGAAGGGTCCGAAGGCGTCTGCATCGCGAGCAAAGTTACTCCGTGGCATCCGCCGGATCAAGAGGAACCTGATCGAGGGAGGCCTGATCGAGAGAAATCGCTACCTCCGCAAGTCAGGGTCGGTGGTCGCGGCTAAACTCAAGAGGTGTCAGATGATCGTCCGCGCACGCGGGATTCGCAGCAGGTGCGCCGGAGGCGAGTCTTGCTGATCGTGGCCGTCGGCGCGGTGCTCTCGGTGGCCGCCGTTGGCGCAGGCGCCGTCTCCGGTCGGGCTTCGAGCCCGAGCGCCGGGGGGTGGCTAGCCTCGGTCATCGGCACGCCGACTTCGACGCCCACGTCACCGCCGATCTCGCCGCCGACCTCAACGCCGAATTTGACATCCACTCCGACGCCGTTGCCGACGTTCACTCCGCGGCCGGTTCCCGCGCAGACGGTGGCTCCCGTGCCGGTGCCCACCTTCAACCGGGTGAAATTCTCGATTGACGATCCGGCGAGCATCTGGGTCGTCGTGAACAAGATGCGGCCGCTGAACCCGCTCGATTTCGTTCCCTCAGATCTGGTCGAGGTTCCCGTTGCCCACACCTGGGTGCCGCTGCTCCGCCAGGAGGCGTCGACCGCCGTCGTCGCCCTGTTAGCCGCAGCATCCGCCGAGGCCGGCCTCTCTCTCGCCTCGAACAGCGCCTACCGCAGCTACACCACCCAGGTCGAGGTCTACAACGACGATGTGGCGGCCAACGGCCAAGCTTTCGCCGACACGAGCACGGCCCGCCCCGGCACGAGCGAACACCAGACCGGTCTCACCATTGACATCGGGCCGGAATCCAGGGTGTGCTCACTCAACACCTGTTTCGCCGACACCCCTGAGGGTCAGTGGCTGGCCGCGAATGCCTGGCGGTTCGGTTTTCTCCTGCGCTACCCCGCCGACAAAGTTGAGGTCACCGGCTACGCGTTCGAGCCGTGGCACTTTCGCTATGTCGGAGTCGAACTCTCCACCGAAATGCACGAGAAGGGTGTGAGCACGCTCGAGGAATTCTTCGGCCTGCCCGCTGCCCCGAACTATGGCTGAGTCGGCCGCCCAGTCGTCAGCTGAGTCGGCCGCCCAGCCGGCAGCCCGCACATCGACCCCGACGAGCGGCCCGCCCGCCGTGCGCCGTCGCCTCTCCCGACGCACCGGGTGGATGCCGCTGGCACTGTTGATTCTGAACCAGCTGTTGGCCGGGGTGGGCGTCGCGTCGGGCATCGCGGTCGGCGGCCTGCTCGCCGAGCAACTCACCGGCACCGTCACGATGGCCGGATTCGCGCAGACCTCCAGCGTTTTGGGCGCCGCGCTCGTGGCGATTCCGCTGGCCAGACTCGCCACCCGGGCTGGTCGGCACGTCGCACTCGCCGCCGGCTACGGCCTGGCGTTGGTCGGAACCCTCCTCATTTTCGCGGCGTCGGCATCCGGCAGCGTCGTTGTGCTCTTCATCGGCCTGGCCGCATTCGGCGCGGCCAGCGCGGCAGGGTTGCAGTCGCGCTTTGCGGCCACCGAGGTGGCGTCGAAGGGCTACGAAGCTCGGTCGATGTCGATCGTGCTCTGGGCAACGACCCTCGGCTCTGTGGCCGGACCCAACCTCTCGCAGGTGGGCAGCGACCTCGGCCGGAGCCTCGGCATCGAGCCGCTCGCCGGCCCCTATCTCTTCTCCGGTGCGGCCTTCGCGCTGTCGACGCTGCTTGCCGCGTTCTTGCTGCGCACCCCGCCGGCCGGTCAGCTCGCCGGGGAGGCGGCGCCGGTCGCTGCCCTCGGTCTGCGCGACGCCCTGCGCATCGCCCTCGGCCAGCCGAAGGCCGTGTTTGCGATGGTCGCCATCGTCTGCTCGCAGACCATCATGGTCGGCGTGATGGTGATGACCCCGGTGCACATGCACCACCAGGGCCTCTCGCTCGGCCTCATCGGCCTCGTGCTCAGCGTGCACATTCTGGGCATGTATGGCGCGAGCCCGCTGATGGGCTGGCTCGCCGACCGCATCGGGCCGAGCCGGGTGATCTTTCTCGGCGTGATCGTGTTCGCCGCAGCCGTGGCTCTCGGAGCCGTGCTCGCGCCCGATGACATGATCGGTTTGCCGATCGCCCTCGGTCTGCTCGGGCTCGGCTGGTCAGCCGGCATGATCGGCGGTTCGGCGCTGCTGACCCGCACCGTCGAACAACGCATCCGGGTGCCCCTGCAGGGGGCGACGGATGCCGCGATGAACCTCGGTGCCGCCGTCGCGGCCGCGGCGTCGGGACTGCTTCTCGGCTGGGGCGGTTTCACCGCTGTCAACGGTTTTGCGGCATTGGTGCTCATTCCGATTATCTTTTTCGGGTTGCGTACTCTGTCACCCCGACGCTGATTTTCTGACGACGGCTGAGGGCCGCCGATCGCACTGAGGGCGCGGATCTGCCGGGGCGCGGCATCCGTGTGCTGTCCGCGTGAACTGGGCCGGCTGAATATACGTTCGCATGGGTTACGGATGCTTTGTACAGCACCTTGCCAAAGATGAGTGTTTCTCTGGAAGGTCCCCTTTCCCCAGATCAGAAACGATTGTGTGCGCCCCGCCTTCTCCAGAGTTACTCGTCATGTCCTTGAAAACTTCACTCCCAGCCGCGGCAAGCACCGCGCTGGATCGCTGCAGAATGATCGACGATTCGTCGTCGGCGGCAGCATCCTCGCCGGCTGCACGGCCGTCGCCATTTCTTTGAGCGTCGCCACCGGAGCCGGAGCCATCGGCGCATCCGCTGATGAGCCGGCCATCCCGGCCGTGGCCGCCATCGACCGGCCCGTCGCCCAGCCAGACCCCATCGTGCGCAGCAGCATCATCGCCGAAGATGGAGCGTCGGCCGGACCCGTCACCGGCGGAACCGTCGTCACCGTCACCGGCGACGACCTGAGCAAGGTCGCCACCGTCAGCTTCGGCGGCAACCCCGGCACCGTCACCTCGGCCACCGCCGACACCGTGACGATCACCACCCCGCCGGCCACCGACCTGGCCACCGGTACCGTTGCCGTCGAACTCTTCGACATCGCGGGCAAAGCGGTGAAGGTCGACGACGCGTCTCTCGGCACCGCTGATGCGACGGCCCCTGCTGCCGCCGCGACCGCTTCAGCGACCGCTTCAGCGACCGCTTCCGCGCCCGCTTCGACGTCTGCTTCCGCATCTGCTTGGGCGGCGACCCCCACTGCTACGGCGACGCCCGTCTCGCCGACGAAGCTGACGCCCGCGCTTCGTGCAACCTCGACCGCGGCACTCACCTTCAACTACCTGCCCGACCCGAAGATCGCAGCGCAGGCCGCCGCGGACGCTGCCGCCGCGCAAGCCGCTGCGGATGCTGCTGCCGCGCAAGCCGCTGCGGATGCCGCTGCTGCTGCCGCGCAGGCCAATGCCGTTGCCGCACAGACGGACTACGTGTTGGCCCACTGGCAGGACTACAACACGGCCGCGTACGGTTCCATCAGTGGCAATGACTGCGTCAACTTCACCAGCCAGGGCCTGATCGCTCGCGGCTGGACGATGGATGCGGAGTGGTCGTATGACGGCACCGGCGGCGGATACAGCGCAGCCTGGTCAAGCTCGACGGCCTTTGCCAGCTATCTCAGCAACCACCCCGAGCGCGCGACGGCAATCAGCGACGCCCAGCGCGACCAGGTCAAGGTCGGCGACATCGTGCAGTTCGACTGGGACAACTCCGGTGACAAGGACCACACCGCAACCGTCACTCGCGTCGACAAGACCGCGTCGGGCACGCAGATCTTCTACGGCGGACACACCAACGACACCGACTTCAAGTCGGTTGATGAGTCGGTGTCTGGCACCGGCGGATCCGTCTCGTACTGGAGCGTCGCGTAACCTGGAATATCACACCCGTTCGAGGGTCATTTCAAATAATTGGACTGGACCATGAACGGGTGGCTTATTCCGCCCAACTCGCACCCGACGAATTGAGAAGATTGTGGCGTTCACCCGAGCCCGCCGAAGTATTACCGCTGTTGTCATTGGCGGTCTTGTCATTGGAGGCCTTGTCGTCGGCGGAGCCGTTTTTGCCGTGCAGCTCGCTGACGGCGCGGACAACGCCAATGGAGCCACGAGCGCCGACGGGGAGGGCGTTCCGACGGAATCGCAATCGACCGGCGCAGCCGCGAGCGATGCGCAACCGCAGGATGCGGCCGTCGAAGCTCAGCTGGCCTACGTGCTCAAGCATTGGAAGAAGTACAACACCGCCGACTACGGCGTTGTCGACGACAACGACTGTGTCGACTTCGCGAGTCAATCGCTGATCGTGCGGGGCTGGACGATGGATGACGACTGGTGGTCGGAGGGAACAGGTGAGGACTTCGACTTCTCCTCGGCCTGGGTGAGTTCGACGTCGTTCATGAACTACCTCGAGGAGAGCGGGCGGGCGACTGCGCTGGCCGACTCCCAGCGCGACCAGGTCAAGCTCGGCGACATCGTGCAATTCGATTGGGACGACTCGGGCGACCGTGACCACACCGCCGTCGTCACTCGCATCACTGGCTCTGGCGATTCCAGGGAGATCTACTACGCCGGGCACACCGACGACACGGACTATCGCTCGGTCGATTGGGCGATCACGACGAATCACCCGGGGGCGTCGGTCTACTACTGGAGCATTCCCTAAACCATCTCGTTGGACCTCGAGACGCAATCCATCTCGTTGGTCGAGGGCGAGCGAGCGAAGCGAGCCCGTGCTCGAGACCTGGCGAGCCGGCCTTCAAACGCAACCATCGTTCGCAAATCAGCTCGCGAGATCTCGAGCTCTGGGGCCGCTGCGCGGCATTGTGGTGGACGAATTTGACCATTTCGTTGGTCGAGGAGGCCGCCCGCGATCGGGTCGAGACCCCGTGAGCCGACGTTTGAACGCAACCCGAGTTCAAGGATTTGCTCGCGAGATCTCGAGACGCGTGCTCGCAAGCTCGCGCGCTCCTCGATCAACGAAAAGGCCATATACCTCATGGATGCGGCCTCCTGCGTCGGCTGCGCCTCGATCAACGAGATGGCCAGATGCGCACCCCTACGCGATCGCCGCGTCGACGATCGCCTTGGCCTCGCGCTGCACCTCGGCCAGGTGCTCTGCACCCTTGAACGACTCGGCGTAGATCTTGTAGACGTCTTCGGTTCCGCTCGGGCGGGCAGCGAACCAGGCGTTCTCGGTGACCACCTTGAGCCCGCCGATCGCCGCACCGTTTCCGGGGGAGTGGCTGAGCTTCGCGATGATCTCCTCGCCCGCGAGCATGGTGGCGGCGACATCGCTGCCGCTGAGCTTGCCGAGCGCGGCCTTCTGCGCCGGCGTTGCCGCGGCATCCACTCTGGCGTAGGCCGGCGCGCCGAACTGCTCGGCGAGCTCGGCGTAGCGCTGGCTCGGCGTCTTGCCGGTGACCGCGAGAATCTCGGCGGCGAGCAGCGCCAGCAGGATGCCGTCTTTGTCGGTGGTCCAGACGGTTCCGTCGAAGCGCACGAAGCTGGCGCCCGCGCTCTCTTCGCCGCCGAACGCGACAGAGCCGTCGAGCAGACCGGGAACGAACCACTTGAAGCCGACCGGAACCTCCCAGAGCGGCCGATCGAGGGCCGCAGCGACCCGGTCGATCATGCTGGACGAGACGAGCGTCTTGCCGATTTCGGCCTTCGCCGGCCACTGGTCGCGGTGGCTGTAGAGGTAGTCGATGGCCACGGCCAAGAAGTGGTTGGGGTTCATCAGCCCGGCGTCGGGGGTGACGATGCCGTGACGGTCGGCGTCGGCATCGTTGCCGGTGAGAATGTCGTAGTCGTGCTGGTGCGCGAGCACTGAGGCCATGGCCGACGGGCTCGACGGATCCATGCGGATCTTGCCGTCCCAATCGAGCGTCATGAACCGCCAGGTCGCATCGACCTTCGGGTTCACGACGGTCAGGTTGAGCTCGTAGCGGTCGCGAATCGCGCCCCAATAACCCACGCTGGCCCCGCCGAGCGGGTCGGCCCCGATGCGGATGCCGCTGGCCTTGATCGCCTGCATGTCGATGATGTTCTCGAGGTCGTCGACGTAGGCACCCCGAAAGTCGTACGCCTCAACGGCGCTCGGCTCGCTCATCTTCACGTCCCGCATGCCGTGGGCGATGAGCTCGTTGGCGCGGGCGGCGATCCAACTGGTGGCGTCGCCGTCGGCCGGGCCACCGTGCGGCGGGTTGTACTTGAAGCCGCCATCCATCGGCGGATTGTGGCTCGGCGTCACGACGATGCCGTCGGCCTCGTCGCCGTGGCCCGCCCGGTTGTAGGCGAGGATCGCGTGCGACAGGGCAGGGGTCGGCACGTAGTCGTCGAACTCGTCGACGAGCACGCGCACGTTGTTGGCGACGAGCACTTCGAGCGCCGTCGTGTAGGCAGGGGCGCTCAACGCGTGGGTGTCTGCGCCGATGAAGAGGGGGCCGGTGATGCCCTGTTCGGCCCGGTATTCGACGATCGCCTGCGTGGTCGCGGCGATGTGGTTCTCATTGAACGCGGTGTTCAGCGAACTGCCGCGGTGCCCAGAGGTGCCGAACGCCACCCGCTGAGCCGGAATGGAGACATCCGGTTTCAGGGCGTAATAGGCGGCGACCAACGCGGTGACGTCGATCAGATCTGATTCCTGGGCCGGGGTTCCTGCGCGCTCACTCATACCCCCCAGTCTGGCACCGGTTCGCGACGCCTGGTCGGGCGAACTGCTGCGTTGTCATCGTCGGACGTACAACCCCGGTACGTCCTCCTCTGGCGCCGTGCATTTCACCAGACCAGACGCCGCGCTCGGCGCCTGGTCGGCAGACTCTGCCAGCGCGCGCTCCCGGCTTCGCGGCGGCACTCCAACTAGGCTTGCTGCCATGCCTCAGACCTCGCCTGCCCCCACCAGTTACAGCTTCCTGGGGCCGGCCGGCACGTTTACCGAAGCAGCTTTGGCGCAGGTGCCAGAGGCGGCAGGCAAGACCTGGCGTGCGGTGAACAATGTGGGCGAGGCGCTGACCGATGTCGTCTCCGGGCGCAGCGTCGCCGCGATGATCGCAATCGAGAACTCGGTCGACGGTGGGGTGACCGCCACGCAGGATGCCCTCGCCAACGTTCCGAACCTGCGCATCATCGGCGAATACCTGGTGCCGGTCAGCTTCGATCTGGTCGCTCGCCACGGCACGACGCTCGCCGATGTGCACACCGTCAACGCGCATCCGGTCGCCTATGCCCAGTGCCGCGCCTGGCTCGATGCTGCGGTGCCCGGTCACGGACACATCCCCGCATCCAGCAATGTGGCCGCCGCCGCCGCGCTGCTCGAGAACGATCAGGCGGATGCCGCGATCGCCCCGCCCGGAATCCTCAAACACCACGACCTTGCCGTGCTCGCCACGAACATCGGCGACAACCCCAACGCCGTGACCCGCTTCGTGCTCGTCGCCAGCACGAGCGAGCTTCCCGCTCCGACCGGCGCCGACAAGACGAGCCTGCTCGTCGAGCTGCCGGAGGACCACTCGGGCGCCCTGCTCGAGATGCTCGAGCAGTTCGCCACCCGCGGGGTCAACCTGAGCCTGATCCAGTCCCGGCCGATCGGCGACGAACTCGGACGCTACCGCTTCGTCATCGACGCCGACGGCCACATTCTCGACGAGCGGATGGCCGACGCGCTGCTGGGCCTCCGCCGGTTCAGCCCCAACGTGACATTTCTCGGCTCCTATCCCCGGGCCGACAAACGATTGATCGAGTTCACCGATCGGTACGACGACGGGATCTTCATCGAAGCGCGGGATTGGCTGCGCGCACTGATCGGGCAGGACCCGGCATGACCTCCGGCGCTGGAGTAGACGGCCAGCCGCGGTTCGACCCGCGGCACGACCCGATGTTTCAGCGCGGCTTTCGGCCGGGGGAGCATGCCAGTTCCGAGCACGACCGTGTCGAGCAGCAGCTGCAGCAGCAGCGCTCGCGAGCTGACGGGCGTTCTCGAGCGGATGACGTGAGATTTGACGGTGACGCGGCCGTCACTCCCGTATCGACGAACACGGCGATCCCGGTGAACCCGGTGAACCCGGCGATCCCGGTCGCCTCACCCGTACCACCAACCTCACCCGCCGCATCCGTTTCGCCCCCGCCCGGCGTTCTGACGCCGAACCGTGTCACATTACCGATTTCGACCTCGAAAAATGGTCATTTGACACAGTTCGGCGAGAGCGGTCGTGCGAGGCAGGGTTCGGCGGATGGCTTAGGTCAGGTCGCCAACGACACGAACGAAGACGAGATGTGGGCCACGGATGCGCGGCCACGAGTCAACCCCTTCCTCGCCGCCCTCTGGGTGATCGGATTCACCCTGATCGTCGGTGGACTCTGGCTGTATTGGCGGGCAATTTCGAATCAGAACAACAGTTACAACGGCGTGGGGGAGATGCCGTTCGAGATGCTCCTGCAGCAGTTGTCCTGGACGCTGTCCCCGACGATGGTCTCGACGGGATTCCTGGTGCTCGTCGGCCTCATCTTTGAGCGAGCAATCCGGTGGCAGCGCGAGCGTCGCCCCACGTCCTAGCCGTCGTCTTAACCGTCCTCAGCATCCTCAGCATCCGGACTCTCTCCACTGACCGCAGCATCGTGAGGGGTCGCAAATCGACCTTAAACCGCTTCGCGAAGGTCGATATGCGACCCCTCACGCCCCGCGACCCAGGTTCCGCGACCCAGGAATCCGGCGACCTGCACCTACGAATCGGCACAAACGAGCTAAGACGCCGCCGGCACCCGCACGATCAGCGCCCGCGGATCGGCCCGCAGAAACAGCGCCCGCACCGACCCGAACTCGTCGCCATCGATCTCGAACGGCTGCGGGTGCTCCACAGTGATGCGGATGTCCGCCGACTGCAGTGTCATCATCGTGCGTTCGTTGTTCTCCGACGTGGCCTCGATCAGCCGGCGTCCGGTCTTCGAACGGCGCAGCACGCCGTTCTCCCAGCTGACGCGGCGCCAGATCTTCAGCCAACCGAGCACGCCCTTCGGCTGCAGCACGGCGATGTCGAGAATCCCATCGTCGACCCGCGCCTCGGGCAGAAGCTGCAGGTTGCCGGGCAGCATCCCGCAATTGGCGATCAGGATCGAGCTGATGTGTGCAGAGCGATCGGCCCGGCCGGCCAGGCTGTAGCGGATGCGAAACGGAACGGCCTTCGGAATCACCCGCACGCCGGCATCGATGTAGGCCAGCCAGCCGACCTGCTTCTTGAGGTCGGGTCGGGTGGCCGCAATCATCTCGGCGTCGAGTCCGAGGCCGGCCATCACCAGAAAGACATGGTCGTCGGTCTCACCATTCACACCGGTCACACTGGCCACGCCGAGGTCGATCGCCCGATCCTCGCCGCCGAACGCGATGGCCGCCGACTCCTCGAGGCTGCCCAGCGGCAGCTGCAGGTTGCGGGCCAGTAGATTGCCGGTGCCAGACGGCACAATCGCCAGCGGAATATCCGAGTCGCGCAGAGCCTCAGCCGCGGCGCGTACGGTGCCATCGCCGCCGGCCACGATCACCATCGCGATTCCTTGTCGCACGGCGCGACGGGTGGCCTGCTGGCCGGCATCCGTCTCGCTCGTCGAGAACCAGAGGGTCTCTCCCCAGCCGGCCGACTGCGCAGCCCTCGCCACCGCCGTGCGCAGCTTCTTCAGGTCGACCTTGATCGGGTTGTAGACGACTGCGGCATATTGCGCGACGACGGGTGCCTGCTGTTCGGAGTCGGTCTTCGCGTGTTGCGCGGCGGCGGGTGCCTGCTGTTCGGAGTCGGTCTTCGCGTGTTGCGCGACGGCGGGTGCCTGCTGAACAGGGTCGGTCTTCGCGTGTTGGGCGACGACGGGCGCCCGCTGAACAGGGTCGGTCTTCGCGTGTTGGGCGACGACGGGCGCCCGCTGAACAGGGTCGGTCTCGCCGGGGGCAGTCACTCAGCCAGGCTATCGGGTTGCCCAGCTTGGCGCTTGTAGACTGGCCAGCGTGATTGATCCGGTGCTGCTTCGCGAAAATCCTGACCTCCTCAAGCGTTCGCAGGAGGCCCGTGGCGCCTCCGTGGAGGCCGTCGACGAGGCGCTCGCCGCCGACGCCGAACGCCGCACGACGATTGCGGAGTTCGAAGCCCTGCGCGCCGAGCAGAACCAGTTCGGCAAGCTCGTCGCTGCGGCTCCGAAAGACGAGAAGAAGGCCCTCGTCGCCCAGGCGCAGGAGCTCGCCGCCCGCGTCAAGGTGGCCAGTGCGACGGCGACGGATGCCGAGGCTCGCTTTCACCAGATCGTGCGTACGATCGCGAACCCCATCATCGACGGCGTTCCGGCCGGCGGCGAAGACAACTTCATCACCCTGCGCACGCACGGCGAGACCCCCGAATTCGATTTCGAGGCGCGCGACCACCTCGAGCTCGGCGAACTGCTCGGCGCGATCGACATGAGCCGCGGCGCCAAGGTGTCCGGCTCGCGCTTCTACTTCTTGAAGGGCATGGGCGCCCGCCTCGAGATCGCCCTGATGAACATGGCACTCGACCGGGCCCTCGACGCCGGCTTCACTCCGCTGATCACGCCGACGCTCGTGCGCCCCGAGATCATGGACGGCACCGGTTTCCTCGGCGAGCACGCCGACGAGATCTACTACCTGCCCGCCGACGACCTCTACCTCACCGGCACCAGCGAGGTCGCGCTCGCCGGCTACCACTCCGACGAGATCCTCGACCTCTCGGTCGAACCCCTTCGCTACGCCGGCTGGTCCACCTGCTACCGTCGCGAGGCCGGCTCGGGCGGAAAAGACACCCGCGGCATCATCCGGGTGCACCAGTTCAACAAGCTCGAGATGTTCGCCTACGTGCTGCCCGAGAACGCCGAGGCCGAGCACGACCGCCTCGTCGCGCTGCAGGAGGGCATGCTGCAGTCCCTCGGCCTGAGCTACCGCGTCATCGACGTCGCCGCCGGCGACCTCGGCTCGAGCGCCGCCCGCAAGTTCGACATCGAGGCCTGGGTTCCCACGCAGGGTGCCTATCGCGAGCTCACCAGCACGAGCAACTGCACGACCTACCAGTCGCGCCGTCTGGACATCCGCTATCGCACCGAGTCGGGCAAGACCACGCCCGTCGCGACGCTGAACGGAACCCTGGCCACCACCCGTTGGATCGTGGCTTTGCTTGAGACGCACCAGCAGGCGGATGGCTCGGTGCGCGTTCCAGAGGCGCTGCGCCCGTACCTCGGCGGCATTGAAGTGATCGAGCCGATCAAGTGACCGACTCCACCCGCGCGGCTGAGCTGGGCAACCCCGAGCGTGTCGGAAGCCCCGATCTGATTGACGCCCCTTGGCTCGTGGCCCTCGACATCGACGGCACGACGATGCACGAAGACGGCACGATCAGTGACCACGTGCTCGCCGAGATCGACCGGCTCGACCGTGCAGGGCACGAGGTCATGCTGGCCACCGGTCGCTCGGCGGCGGCCACCCTGCCGGTGCTCACCCGCCTCGGCATCACGCCGCGCTACCTCGTCTGCTCGAACGGCGCCGTCACGCTGGCGCACGACCCGTCAGAGCCGTCCGGATACCGCAGGGAGTGGACCGAATCCTTCGACCCGACCGACGTGCTCACCACCATGCGCTCGCACCTCGACAACGCCCGCTTCGCCGTCGAAGACGAGCAGGGCCACTACCGGTTCACCGAGGTTTTTCCTGACGACACCATCGGCGACGACAGCGAACGCGTCGACTTCGAGGAGCTGCTGGTGCACCCGGCGACCCGCGTCGTCGTGATCTCGCCCGATCACCAGATGGAGGAGTTTCTCGCCGTCGTCGACCGGATGGGCCTGCACCGCGTCAGCTACGCCATCGGCTGGACGGCGTGGCTCGACATCGCGCCAGACGGAGTGAACAAGTCAACGGCCTTGGAGCGCGTGCGCCTCGAACTCGACATCCCGCGGAGCCGCATCCTCGCCGTCGGCGACGGGCGCAACGACATCGACATGCTGCTGTGGGCCGGCCAGGAGGGCCGCGGAGTGGCGATGGGCCAGTCGCCAGACGACGTGATCGCCGTCGCCAGCGAAATCACGGCTCCGGTGCAGGGTGACGGACTGGCGCAGGTGCTCGCCACTCTCTAGGGAATTTCCTGGTTAGCAGTCGGCGGAGTGCTGAATGTGCTGGTCAGGCTTCTTTGTGTTGCCTCTGTGTGTGGCCTACCAGAATGCACCAATCCGAGCAGAGCCACGCCTCCGAACACTTGTCAAGCACGGTTCGGCCGTGCCCTACACAAGGAGGCATCACATGCGCACATCACCCAACCGCCTGGTCGGAACAATCTTCGGCGCGGTCTACGTACTGGTCGGGGTGCTCGGCTTCGCCGTGACCGGCGGCGTCGGCCTTGTTGCCACCCAGGGCGGATTACTCCTCGGAATCTTTGAGGTCAACCCGCTGCACAACATCGCCCACCTGCTCATCGGCGCGGCGCTCCTCATCGCAGGCCTGTCTACTGCGACAGCGGCCAAGGCCGCGAACACCACGGTAGGGGCGGTCTACCTGCTGCTGGGTATCGTCGGGTTCTTCATCGCCAGCACGGCGGCGAACATCCTCGCGCTGAACACGGCCGACCACTTCCTCCACCTGGCCAGCGCGATCGTGTTGCTCGGCGTCGGACTCGCCGCTGACAAGGTCACCGGCACCAGACGCACCGCAGCGGTCTGACCGGATTCGAGAGACAATCCGGATTCGACAAGTAACAGAGTTTCAACAAACAGCAAAGAGGAGCACTCAATGACCCCGATCGTCAGGATCTGGCTCGCCTTTTCAGCGATCGGCGTCGCACTGATCCACCTCGCCGTCGGCGCCAGTGCTCCACTCGTGCTGGGGATCATCCTGGTCGGGTTCGGTCTCACCGAGCTCGGCTGGGGTGTGCTTGTCCTCATCCGTTCACGACTCCTCGTGCCCGGCATCGTTCTCGGTGCCGCGCTCGGGCCGGTGATCGTTTGGGCCGCGGCGATGTCACTCCACAGTGGATTCGGCCTCCCCGCCGAAGCGGTCGCCCTCCCGCTTTTCCCGATGTTGATTGCGTCGTTGTTCAATCTCTTCCTTGCCGGTTCACTGGCCGTGCTGCGTCGCCGGGCGGCCTCTCGCGCGCCGGACACGCCGTCGACGGCTGTCGCATCCGACCCACAGGGATGGCGTTTCCTGACTGGGCTGATCCTGGCCGGATTTCTGGTCTCCGCGCTCACCACTCCGGCCCTGGCCGCAACGGATGCCGGCGCCCACGCCGTTCCCCACGGCTCGCACGCGGTTCCCGGGCTTGAATTCCTGGACGGCGGCCACGCGCACCACTGAAACAGTCGCATCCGCCGCCCACCACCGAAGGTCCCACCAGGGAGACCGCAGCGAAGCGGTGTAAAGTCACCGCATGATCGCCCGATCAGCGCCAGATCCGGATGCCCCGCGCGGCGCGGCACGCCTCGCGCCGCCGCTTCCGATTCCGATCGCTCGGCACGGTCGATTGCCCGTGCAGCCGGTGTCGATCACGCTGCTGAAGGGGTTCGCTCTGGCGCTTGCCGTTGTGTCGGTGAGTGTCGTGGCTGTCACCGGAATCGCCATCGGTGACGTGACATCCAGCCTCAAGCCGGGCGTCGCGTTACCGGCCGACACCAACGGGCCGGCGCCAGGGATCGGCGCGATCGCGGGTGGCGTGAACCTGCTGCTCGTTGGCAGCGACAGCGGTCAGGGTGACCCGCGGTTCGGCGATCGCGGCGAGCATCTGAACGATGTGACGGTGCTGCTGCACATTGCGCAGGACCACGCCTCTGCAACGGTCGTCAGCTTTCCGCGTGACCTCGAGGTCACCATTCCGGCCTGCGCGGCGTCTCCCGACGAAGGTGCGCCAGGAACCGACGGCGGGTTCACCGACAAGCTGAACACCGCCATCTCCTACGGTGGGCTCGGGTGTGCGGTCGCCGTGGTGCAGCAGCTCAGCGGGCTCACCATCCCCTTCGCGGCAGAGATCGAATTCAACGGGGTGATCGAGATGTCGAACGCCGTCGGGGGAGTGCCGGTCTGCGTGGCTGAGCCCATTGAAGACGAATACACGGGCACCTTTCTGTCGGCCGGCGTGCATGTGCTCTCCGGGTGGGAGGCCCTGCAGTTTCTCCGCACCCGTCATGGGCTCTCGACCGGCAGCGACCTGGCCAGGATCGGCAACCAGCAGGCCTTTCTGGCGTCACTCATGCGCACCATCACCAGCGACGGCACCCTGAACAACCCGCTCACGCTCTACAGCCTGGCGAAAGCTGCCGCCGGCAACATGCGCCTCTCCGCCAGCTTGCAGAGCCTCGATTCGATGGTGTCGATTGCGAAGGCCCTGCAAGACATCAACCTCGAGCAGATGGTGTTCGTGCAGTACCCGGTGGAGGAGACGCCCGACGGACTCCTCGCGCGCACCGATGACGCGGCCACGCTGTTCGGGGCGCTGGCGGCCGACCAGCCCATCCAGCTGAGCGGGCAGCTCGGGCCGGCCAACGAGACGGATCCGACCGCGCCTGCTTCTCCTGAACCAGCCACTCCCGAACCTGCCTCGACCGATCCCGCCGCACCCGCGACATCCGCCCCCGGCACCCCGACGGGCGTGCCGACACCGGCGCCGACCGGCCCGGCCGTCGTGCTTCCGCCCAGTGTGACCGGGCAAACTGCGGCAGATCAGACCTGCACGGTGGGGCGTTCCCTCGACAATCAGTAGGCGCGGTGGGGGCTCGGAGGGCCCATCCAGCATGTTGCCAGGATGTCCTGTCAGTCTGATGAGGCCGTCATCGGATAGGATCGTTGCTTGTTCGTTCGCGAACTGGAGGGCTGTCCGAGCGGCCGATGGAGCCAGTCTTGAAAACTGGTGGGCAGAAATGTCTCGTGGGTTCGAATCCCACGCCCTCCGCACCATGACGTGTCAGGGCCGACTTCCGATGAAAGGACCTGAGTGAGCGACCAACTGCGCCCCCGATCTCATCGAGCGCAGCCGCTCACCGCCGTAGCACGGCACGGTCGACTCAAGAAGTCGAACCCGTTCAGCACCCTGGCCAAGTTCACCTCTGCAGCGCTCGCCGTGCTGCTCGTGAGTGGGGCATCCGTTGCGGCCATCGCCGCACTCGATGTGGCCACCAGCGTCAAGCCCAGCGTTCACCTCGCCAACGAGAAGGCGCTCGGCGATACCGTGCAGCAGATCGCGTCGATCGAGGGCGGCGTCAACCTGCTGCTGATCGGCAGCGACAGCCGAGTGGGCCAAGACCCGGCATTCGGCGGCGCAGACGAGACCGGCGACCTCAACGATGTGACGATGCTGCTGCACATTTCGCAGGATCACAAGAACGCGTCGGTCATCAGTTTTCCGCGCGACATGTTCGTTCCCATCCCCGAGTGCCCGCTGCCCGACGGCGGCACCTCTGATGCGATGAGCCGGCAGAAGATCAACACCACGCTCAGCTATGGCGGCATGGCCTGCACCGTTCTCACCGTCGAGGCGCTCACGGGGCTCAGCATCCCGTTCGCTGCCGAAGTGCAGTTCAGCGGCGTGATGGCGATGTCCACCGCCGTCGGCGGGGTTCCCGTCTGTGTGGCCGAGCGCATCGAAGACGAATACACCGGCATCTTTCTTGACCCAGGCGTGCACGAGCTGCAGGGCGTCGACGCCCTCCAGTTCTTGCGCACCCGCCACGGAATCGGTGACGGCAGTGACCTGACCCGCATCAACAACCAGCAGGTCTTCATGTCGTCGCTCGTGCGCACGGTCAAGAGCGCCAACACGCTGTCAGACCCGCTCAAGGTCTACTCGCTCGCCAAGGCGGCGACCGGCAACATGACGTTGTCGTCGAGCCTGAACGACGTCGGCACGATCGCCTCCATCGCGATGGCGCTGAAGGACATCCCGCTCGAAGACATCGTCTTCGTGCAGGTGCCCACCGGTGGCACCGAGGGCGGCGTGATCCCCTCGCAGCCTGACTTCGATCAGATGTTCACTGCTATCGCCGCCGATCAGCCGCTGAAACTCAGCGGAGCGATGGGCCGTGGCGCGACTCTCGACCCGAGCGCACCGGTTGTCGACGCTGCGGCGCCGGTCGATCCTGCGGCCGATCCCGCTGCAACAGATCCGGCCGCAACCGATCCGGCCGCCGATCCTGCCGCCGATCCTGCTGCTGTCGACCCGGCTACCGATCCCGCCGCTGGCGTGACCTTGTCCGACCGGGCCACCGGTCAGACCGCGGGCGAGCTCACCTGTTCCGTCGGGCGTACGCTCGACGACCAGTAGCCGGTCGGGGCAGAGCGTCGACCAGCGCCCCGGCGATGGTCGAAAGGATGCCCCGAATTCGGTTATGCTTACAAGCGTGTGTTCGCTTCGGTGAGCATTCAGGAACCGTCGCATAGTTCGGCCTAGTGCACCACCCTGCTAAGGTGGAGTACCCTTTACAGGGTACCGTGGGTTCAAATCCCACCGGTTCCGCAGTGAGGAATTCAGTTTGTTCAGCAGCTGAGTTCACGAAATTCTTCAGCCCGCACAGTTTGTGCGGGCTTTTCGTGTTTCAACCCCGCGATCGGGATTTGATGATCGCGATCACCCGCATCGATTTCGAGAAGACGCGGTTTCTCGGGCCCTAAATGACGATTCGCCCTGCTTTGTGGCAGGGCGAATCGACCTTTCGTACGGGTGCTGGAATTGGGGTTCGTGCAGGCGGGTTAGCCGCCGGGTGGCGAGGCGTATCCGTCGGTGTGAACGACTCCCTCGCGACAGAGTCCGGTGCCTGTGGCAGGCCGAGAGTATGCGTCTGCGGGAAGCGGATGACGGCATCCTTGCTGTAATGGTTCAGCGAGGCGTGGGCGTTGCCGTTGCCCTCGACGCCTTCCTCGTGACACCGCGGTCGATCATGTCGAGCCAGGAGAGACTGCTCCGCTGCAGAAGCAGAGCGTACGCGACATCGATGCCGTTTCCGCAAGAATCGGCAGAAGACTCGCTGTCGACAGGAACGCGGTCGTCAGAACCCTTCACTGTGCGGATCCCCGCTTTGGGCGTCGAGGTGACGGTGCCTCCATCGGCGACACTGCTCGAGACGCTCGAGACAGCAGGTGTCGACGCGCTCTTCGATTGCCGCAAGGGTGAATGCGGTCTGTGCGAGGCCCGCATCGTGAGTTTGGAAGGCGAGATCGACCACCGTGACGTCTTCTACAGTGAGCGGCAACGAGACGCGAAGTCCAAGATCTGCGTGTGTGTGTCGCGCGTCTGCGAGTCCGCCGATCAGCGCGGCGTCATCACGCTCGCGTTGAGCTGACGGGAGCCGGCCATACGTGGCTGGTCGCGATCGCGCAGGATCACACGTCGTCGCCCGCGACGGCACGCTCCAGTATGCGGCGTGCCGCTTCGGGTGTGACTTCGCGGGGGTTCGAGTAGGGACGCGTCGTCACCTCCGCCACGATCTGGCCTATCGCGGCCTCAGGCATCCCGAGTTCCTTCAGCGACCGCGGTGCGCCCCAGTCTAGGGAGCTCCGCTGAAGGGCGGCCGCTGGATTAGCGTCGCCGAGGGCTTCGGCGAGCATCGAACAAGCGGTGGCGCCGTCCTGGTTTTGACTACTCCAGTGGAAGAAGCTGACGGGCGGGCAATCACTCGAACTCGCCGTCAACTAAACAGAGTCGATGCCAAGGCTGGGCCCATTCTCCCGCCAGCTTGGGACGCGAGTTGTGGAAGTGGGGACCTCATCCTCTCAGCAGCTCCGCGACCTTGCTAGCCTCCGATGGGACCTCGAAAACGCGATTCGATTCTGCGACGCCTACCTCAAGGCCGAGGATCGCATTACCTCGGAAGTCGGCCAGTCTCGGACGCCCTGCGGATGTCAGCTCTGATCGCATATGGCCGGGCATTCGGAGGAGGCATTCGCAGTGAACGGCTTGACCGAAGCAAGCTCGCAAACGTTGACGGCGGCGATTCCCACCGGTACTTCATCGACCTTCGGGACAAGTACGTCGCGCATTCGGTGAACGGGTATGAGCAGACGGTGATCATCGGGTCACGTCCCGTGGAGTGGTGTAAATCTCGGCAGGCCCGCGTTGCTTCGTTAACGTGAAGAGCCATCGTGCGATGGTCAGTGAGAACCGATCAAAGTTACTCACAGAAAAGACACAAACACACGATGGCTCTGGACCAGTCTGCCTTGCTTGACCTGCTTGGCCAACTCCAACAAACCGATGTCACCGACCGGATCCGCTCCGCGACCGAGAAGCTCTACCAAGAGCTCATCGACGCGGAAGCGACCGCGTTCATCGGGGCGGCCCCGTTCGAACGCTCAGGCGAGCGCACGACCCACCGCAACGGAACCCGGTCGCGGCTCCTCACCACGACCGCCGGGGACCTGAATTTGAAGATCCCGAAGCTGCGCCAGGGCTCGTTCTTCCCGTCGCTGCTGGAGCGGCGTCGCCGGGTCGACCAGGCGTTGTTCGCGGTCGTGATGGAGGCGTATCTGCACGGTGTCTCGACCCGGAAAGTCGACGACCTGGTCAAGGCGCTCGGCGCCGACACCGGCATCTCCAAGTCCGAGG
>NZ_BAABCN010000006.1:0-89229 GCF_039538945.1 Glaciibacter kafniensis
CTTGGTATCCGAACACAGACCTTCGCGTCCTTCTTCGAGATATCCATACCCGCGCACCGTTCATGGAGAAGGTCCATGATTCCTCCTCAGAACCCGGAACCATCGGCCGATGATCCCGCTGCCGCGGGGAGGGTAAAAGATCAAAGTGGAATCTATTAGTCGGGCTCGAGGCACCAATCCACGGTTCCCGTGGAAACCCTCCACGCCACGCTCGAGAACAGGCTCGGAGCACTAAGACGCAACGGCGTCGACCGCGACACCACCATCATCCGTCGCTGACCAACCCGACCACAAGGTATTTACGTGTCCCACAATGCCGCGCAGCGGCGCCATAGCTCGAAATCTCGTGAGCCAACGCTCAGACGCAACCAACATCCGCAAGATCGGCTCGCCGGATCTCGAGACGCGGCCGACTCCGTCGGGCGCTCCTCGATCAACGAAGTGGTCTACCTCCGGAAAGCTTTTCTCGCCAACCAGTTGCCGACGAACTGCACGACCTGCACCAGCACGATGATCACCAGAACAGCCGCCCAGGTCGCGACCGGGTTGAACTGACGGTAGCCGTAGGTGAGCGCGAAGTCTCCGAGCCCGCCTCCCCCAACGGCGCCGGCGACGGCGACCATATCGACGAGCGCGACGAAGACAAAGGTGTAGCCGAGAATCAGCGGGCCGAGCGCCTCGGGCAGCAGCACGGTGAGGATGATCCGCAGCGGGCTGGCGCCGACCGATCGCGCGGCCTCAACCACGCCAGGTGAGATGGTCATCAGGTTCTGCTCGACGATGCGGGCGATCCCGAACGTCGCGGCCAGCGAAATTGTGAAGATGACTGCAGCGTTGCCGATTCCGGTGCCGACGACAGCGCGGGCCAGCGGTTGGGCCGCCGCGATGAAGATGATGAAGGGGATCGGTCGAACAAAGTTGACCAGCACGTTGAGAATCACCGAAATCGTGCGGTTCTCGAGGATGTTTCCGGCACGGGTCAGGTAGAGGCCGAGCCCGACGATGAGTCCGCCGATTCCGCCGAAGAGAAGGGTGAGGCCGACGATGTACAGCGTCTCGACGGCAGCAGTGCCGAACTGGGGAAGCAGATCGAGGAAGGCATCCATCAGCGCACCTCCGTCACGGTCGTGAGCGTTCGGATTCGGGTCAGTGCGGTGTCGACGGCGGTGTCGTCGGCCGTCAACGACAGCGTGAGGTGCCCGAACGGGCGGCCCTGGATCTCATGAATGCCGCCGTAGACCACCTCGAAGGCGACCCCGGCGCGGGTCAGCTCCCCGAACACCGCCGTCTGGTCGACCGCTGCGTCGCGAAACGAGAGGGTGACGATCCGGCCGGTGTGCCGCGCCTGCAGGGTCTCAAGTTCGGCCGCGGACGGCACGCCTTTCACCACGGTTGCGACGAACCGGGCGGATGCCGTCTGCTGCGGATTCGAGAACACGTCGAAGACGTCGCCGCGCTCGATCACCCGCCCCTGATCCATCACCGCGACCTTCGTCGCGATGGTCTGGATGACATCCATCTCGTGCGTGATCACGATGATCGTGACGCCGAACTCCTGGTTGATGCGCTTGAGGAGGGTGAGCACCTCATGGGTGGTCTCGGGGTCGAGCGCACTCGTCGCTTCGTCGGCGAGCAAGATGCTGGGCGACGTGGCCAACGCCCTGGCGATGCCGACACGCTGCTTCTGCCCGCCGGAGAGCTGATCGGGGTAGGCCTTGGCCTTGTCGCTCAGGCCGACGAATGCGAGGAGTTCGGCGACGCGAGCCTGGCGCTCGGCCTTGGGCACCCTGGCAACCTCAAGCGGGTAGGAGACATTGGCCGCGACGGTGCGAGAGTTCAGCAGGTTGAACTGCTGAAAGATCATGCCGATGCCGGCTCGAACGGGCCGGAGGTCGCGCTCCGATAACGCGGCAATATCGGTGCCGTTGACCAGGATCTCTCCGCCGGTCGAGCGCTCGAGCGCGTTGACGAGGCGCACGAGTGTGCTCTTGCCTGCACCGGAGTAGCCGATGATGCCGTACACGTCGCCCGCTTCGATCGTGAGACTCACGTCGTCGATGGCGACAACCGGTGAGCCGCCCTTCGCGGTAGCGGGATAGACCTTGCTGACTCCGCGGAGTTCAACAACGGCGTTCGGGGCGACTGGCATGTGATTCCTTCGGTGATGCGTTCACGACCAAGCAGTCCCGCTGACGCCTTGTGGGCATCATCGGGACTGCTGAGTCGTGCTGGGTAAAGCGGTGGTGCGGGCACAACGTGGTGATACAGGTGACGCGGGTGATGCGGCTACTTCTGCGCTGCAGTCTCTTTCTCAACCTTGGCGAGCGACTTCTGGAGGTCGGCAGCGGGGGTCTTCAGCAGCACGGCGGTTCCGCCGGACACCTTCAGCACGCCATCCTGCACGGCCTTCGTGTTCTGGAAGATCTCGACGAGCTTCTGGTAGGTCTTATTGTCCTTGTCTTCGGCGCGGGCGGCGAAAACGTTCACGTAGGGCAAGGCGTTCGGGTCGGAGGGGTCGTCCTTGGCGATGGCGTCATCGAGGCTGAGACCGGCCTTAGCGACGAAGTCGTTGTTGATGACCGCTGCGGCGACATCCGGCAGCGAGGTCGGGATGAGCGCAGCCTCGAGCGCCTTGACCTGAACCTTCGACTTCTCGGTGTCAATGTCACTCAGGTCGGAGAAGATGCTGCCACCGCTCTTGAGCGTGATGAGCTTGGCCGACTGCAGAATCAGCAGAGCGCGAGCCTGGTTGCTGTTGTCGTTGGGAACGACGACGGTGTCATCCTTCTTGATCTCCGCGACATCCTTGACCTTCGTCGAGTAGAGGCCGAGCGGGTAGATCGCGGTGGAACCGATCGGGGTCAGGTCCTCCTTGGCCGACACGTTGTAGTCGGCAAGGTAGACGATGTGCTGGAACTGGTTGAGGTCGATTTCGCCCTCGGTCAGTGCCGGGTTCGGCTGCGGGTAGTCCGAGAAGCTGACGATCTTGACGGTGATTCCCTCGTCTGCAGCAGCCTTCGTGTAGTCGGCCCAGTAGGCGTCACCGGCGTTGACGACGCCGATCTTCACGACCTTGTCTGAGCTGTCTGCGGTGTCGGAGCTGCCCCCGGATGCACCGGCGCAGCCGGCGAGGAGTGCCACGAGGGGTACGACCGCGAGGGCGGCCAAAATCTTCTTCTTCACGTTTACTTTCCCTTTCACTGTGAGCGCCTGGTCCGCACCGATCATTCGGCGAGAGGGGCAAAAAATCGGCACAGAGAAACCACGGGTGCAAAGAGAGGTGGGGGTCTGTGCCGCTGCGTTGCGAGGCACATTTCTACGTTAGCCGGAGAAAATTCGGCCCGCTGAACGTTACGTCACACTGGGTCACAGCTTCTTCGAGTCCTGACGGGCTACTCGCAGCATCGCCGCGAAACGCCGCGAACGGGCGATCGGGCCCGTCCAGATTGCGCAACGACCAAGCTCGTGGCCGTTGCCAATTGACGTATCCTCGACATCGCTGTCAAGCATGCGCGAGGCAGTGTCAGGCGCTCACCGAGTGAAACCTCGCCACATCCACGAGATCGTGGTTTTCGATATTCGGATAGTGCGTACGCAGCAGACGGCGCAGAGCATCCGCATTGGGGAGGTCCTCGTGATGGGCATCCTCGTGACTCAACTGATCGAATCGGAGTGATTCGACGCTCTCGATTTCGGCGCTCAGGTGGCGGACGACGTGCTCGTCTTCGAATACGAACACGGCCGATCCCACCTGGATGGGTTCGCCGAAGCGCACAGTGATTGTCTTCCGACCCGAAACTACGCTGTCGTAATAGCGAGGATTGAAGTAGACGATTCGGGACCCATCGGTGCGCTCCGGGGCGACGTAGCTATGCGGCAGCAGGTTGCGGATAGGTTCCGCGATTGGGTCACCAGCGGGGTTGGGCAGAATGACCGTCACATCGGGATGAAGATCCAGCAAGACTTGTCGGCATCGGCCGCAGGGCGCGAGTACACCGCGGTCGCGGTTACCGACCGCGACGATGGTGGCCAAAGGGCCGGCGAGGGCCTGCGCTGCAGCTGCAATCGCGACGAGTTCGGCGCACGGGCCACCCGTGAAGTGAAAGACGTTCACACCGGTGTGGATAGTGCCGCGGATGTCCATGGCCGCGGACGCCACCGTGTGCGTGTCGTTGTCGGGCAGAGATCGCACGATCGCCTCGGCGGCAGCCACGAGACGACGTTCGTTGATTTGCAGCATCTGCCGAGTCTGGCAGACTCCCGCTCGATGGAACTGAGATCAGAGAGAGATCGGTGCGACGTCCCGTAGTCGAGGATGAACACGGTCTTTGTCCGAGAGGATTGCCTCAGTGAGCGGAATGGGCCACTCCACGTCCAGGTCGGGGTCTGCCAGGTTCACAAAGGTGTACAGCTCATAGGCGTCGGGCGTCCAGTGCTTGTTCACGCTGTACAGATAGTGGAGCGCACTCAAACATTGATAGGAGTTTGCGACACCTGCGGGAACGAAGACCGCGTTGTCGGGGCGAAGCTCGGTCGTCACAATCTTTCCGAACGAGTCGCCGGCCCGAAGGTCGAGGTAGGCAGCAAAAGCATTCCCGTCGATGATCGAGATGTACTTGTCCCAGGGTTCGGCGTGAAAACCCCGCGTCGATCCCTCCACATTGAAAGCAACACTCGACTGGACGACGTTGAACTCCTCGGGCAGCCCCACGCTGACGAGCTTTTCGCGATGAAACTTTTCCTGAAACCAGCCCCGACCATCGTCGACGCGAGATACATCGAACAGGAGCAATCCAGGGATCTCCGTCGTCGTTGCAGTGAAACTCGTTGTGGCCGAACTCATCCTCAGTTCCTCCGTGCCCGTCTGTCGATGTCAACAAAACCATTGACACTGAGAAACCTAGGCGGCGAGCGGCGTGCCGTTGCTGAGGCTCTCCGAGAGAATCTAGGGTCGCGACCAGAGTGGTCTCGCCCGGTCGACATCGCCACCGAGCTTGAAGCGCACGCTCAGATCGCTGGAACGCTCATCGAGAATCGATGGACTGGTATCGAAACAAGACGGAATCACGCCGTACGAAGCCGGAAGCCTCGTAGAGCCGGATCGCGGTTTCTCGGGATGGGCGCGACGTTAGGTCCAGGCTCCGCACACCCACGGCCTGTGCTCTGGCAACCATGGCCTCCAACAGTGCACGCGCGATCCCTCGACCACGCGCGGCGATCCGCCCTGTGAGGAGTCGTCAGTCTTCAGGCTTGATCAGGCAGAACGGATGCCCGGCCGGGTCAAGATAGACCCTGAACGTCGGCGTATCTGACCCCGCCTTCGTCGCCCCCAACGCCAGGACAGCGGCCTCGGCGACATCGAAGTCATCGATCTTGACGTCGATATGCATCTGCTGGGCGACATCCTGACTCGGCCACCGCGGCGGGTTGTAGTCGTCCACGCGTTGAAATGCGAGAAGCGGGCGCGGGCTACCGGGTGGCACGAGTTCCGCCCAATCGGCGTCATAGCCAACGATCTCCGCCCCGATGAGCTCGGAGTAGAAGCGGGCAAGCGCACGAGGGTCCGGACAATCGATGATGAGCGATTCGATGCTTCCGATCATCGCTCCACACTATGCGCACGTGGGGCGTGGCGCCACTGCACATCTCCCCGTCGTGCGTCAACTGCCCCACAGGCTCGACTCAGTGGTAATGGACGAGTATCACCACTTCGTTGGTCGAGGAACGAGCGAGCGAAGCGAGCCCGTGTCTATTAGGCATATGGCCATTTCGTTGATCGAGGAGCGCGCGAGCTTGCGAGCACGCGTCTCGAGATCTCGCGAGCCAATCCTTGAACTCGGGTTGCTTTCAAACATTGGCTCACGGGGTCTCGAGACGGCCGCGGGCGGCCTCCTCGACCAACGAAATGGTCAAATTCGTTCACCACAATGCCGCGCAGCAGCCCCGAAGCTCGAGACCTCGTGAGCCACTGTTCACACGCAACTCAAGTTCAAGGGTTGGCTCGCGGGATCTCGAGATGCGGCCTCCTTCGTCGGCTGCTCCTCGATCAACGAAATGGCCACACACCGAGCAAACACGGGCCCGATCACCGATATCGGAGATCGGCGACCGACTACTCGCCGAGCAACTCCGAGAGCTCCAGCCAACGCGTCTCGAAACTCGCGATCGACTCTTCGAGCTCGCCGAGCTCTGTGCTCAGCTTGCCGAGTCCCGCGAAGTCCGACTGGTCGTGAGTGGCCAGTTTCTCGTGCAGTGCGGCGATCTCGGCCTGACGCTTGGCGACCTTGCGGTCGATCGACGCGAGCTCCTTCTGAGCGTTGCGCAGTTCGGCGCCGCCGAGTGCTGGCTTCTTCGATCCGCCGACCGCACCGCCGGCCGATTCAGTCGGTGAGCCGGTCAGAGCAGATTCACCCTTGGTACGCAACTGCAGGTACTGGTCGACGCCACCCGGGAGGTGACGGAAGGCGCCATCCGCTACGGCGTACTGGTTGTCGGTGACGCGCTCGATCAGGTAGCGGTCGTGCGAGACGACGAGCAGCGTGCCGGGGAAGGAGTCAAGCAGGTCTTCCATCGCGGCAAGCATGTCGGTGTCGAGGTCGTTAGTGGGCTCATCGAGGATGAGAACGTTCGGCTCGTCGAGCACGATCAGCAGAAGCTGCAGGCGACGCTTCTGGCCACCCGAGAGATCTTTGACCTGAGTCGACAGCTGCGCGCTCATGAAGCCCATGCGTTCGAGCATCTGGCCGGGGGTGATCTCCTTGCCGCCGGCGACATACGACGTCTTCTGGCGTGCGATGACCTCACTGACACGGTCGTTCTGGATGCCGTCAAGCTCCTGCAGCTGCTGCGTGAGCACGGCGACCTTGATGGTCTTGCCGCGCTTGACCGTGCCCTTGGTCGGCTTCACGGTACCGGCGACCAAGCCGAGCAAGGTGCTCTTTCCGGCGCCGTTGATGCCCAGGATGCCGGTGCGCTCGCCCGGAGCGATGCGCCAGGTGATGTTGTTCAGCACCGTCTTCTCGCCGGTCTTCGTCGGGTAGGTGACGGTGACGTCGATCAGGTCGACGACATCCTTGCCCAGACGCTGCATCGCCATCGACTGCATCGAGACGGTGTCGCGGGGCGGCGGCTCGTTCTCGATCAATTCGTTGGCCGCATCGATGCGGAACTTGGGCTTGGCAGTGCGGGCGGGTGCGCCGCGGCGTAGCCAGGCCAGCTCCTTCTTCATCAGGTTCTGACGCTTGGCCTCGACGACCGAGTTCATCCGGTCACGCTCGACGCGCTGCAGGATGTACGCCGCATAGCCGCCTTCGAACGGTTCGATGATGCGGTCGTGCACCTCCCAGGTCTGGTTGCAGACTTCGTCGAGGAACCACCGGTCGTGAGTGACGACCACGAGGCCGCCGGAGTTCGCGGCCCAGCGGGTCTTCAGGTGCCCGGCGAGCCAGGAGATGCCTTCGACGTCAAGGTGGTTAGTGGGCTCATCGAGAAAAATGACGTCGTGATCGCCGACGAGCACCGCGGCGAGGGCGACGCGGCGGCGCTGGCCACCCGACAGGTCGTCGACGAGGGCGTCCCACGGGATGTCCCGCACGAGTCCGCCGATCACGTCGCGCACCTTGGAGTCGCCGGCCCAGATGTGTTCTTCGATGCCGCCGACGATCGCGTGACCGACGGTGACGCCTTCGACGAGCTTGTCTGACTGGTCGAGCATCGCGATCGTGACGCCGCGTCGGCGGGTCACCCGGCCGGCGTCGGGCTCCATGCGCCCGGCGAGGAGCTTGAGAAAGGTGGACTTACCGTCGCCATTGCGGCCGACAACGCCCACTCGGTCGCCCTCATTGAGGCCGGCGGTGACGCTGTCGAAGATGACGCGGGTAGGAAATTCGAGGTGCAGGGACTCGGCCCCGAGCAAATGTGCCATTATCCCTTGAGCTTATCTGGCCCGGATGTGCAAGCCCTGCGGCATCCGTCGCCCGCTCCCCGTCAACATCGGTGCTCTCGAGGCGCATTTCTCACCGCGAGAGGTCGCAGATCGCCCCATCAATCGCGACGAAGGGGCGGTCTGCGACCTCTCGCGAAACGGATGCAGGCAAAAACGGAGGCAGGCGAGAAAGGGATGCGGGAAAAAGGGTGGCAGAGGCTAGGCGTGGATCAGACGCGCGCCGTGCACCGGGCCAGAGGCCCGCACCGCGTGCACGCGCAGCGCCGACAGCGCCACCTGCAATTCGAGAGCGCTATCGGAGTCGGAAACCAGAAAGGCGACCGTCGGGCCAGAACCCGAAATGATGCCCGCCAGTGCGCCGTTCTCTTCGCCCAGCTCGAGCACACGGCCGAGGCCAGGCGCCAGGTGCAAAGCCGGTGCCTGCAGGTCGTTGTACATCGATTCGGCGAGCATCGCCGGATCGCCGGCGCGCAGCGCTTGCAGCACATTCGCGTCGACGCTCGGCTGATGAGCGGCAGGGAAGATGTCTTGGGCGTGGCGTTCACGGTGCCGGTCGAGTTCGGCGTAGACGCCGGGTGTCGACATCCCGAATTCAGCGACGGCCAAGACCCAGTGGAACTGTCCCTTGGCCAAGGCCGGACTGAGCTGGTCGCCACGACCGGTGCCGATCGCAGTTCCGCCGGTCACCGCGAACGGAACATCAGCCCCGAGCTTGGCCGCGATCGTGAGCAACTCGTCTTTGCTGGCTTCGGTTCCCCAGAGCGCGTCGCAAGCGAGAAGCGTTGCAGCGGCATCCGCTGACCCGCCGCCCATGCCGCCAGCGATCGGCACGTTCTTCGAAATCTTCAGGCGCACCCCGCCGCGATAGCCGGCCTTACGCGCCAGAGCGCGTGCTGCCTTGATCGCCAGGTTGCTGCCGTCGGTGACGAGGCCGGAGGTGTCGATCGAACCGGAGAACTCAACCGAAAAATCGTCAGCCGGTGAAGCCCACACGTCTTCATAGAGCGAAACGGCCTGGAACGCCGTCGCAAGTTCGTGGTAGCCGTCGTCTTGCAGGGCCCCGACCTTGAGAAAGACGTTGATCTTGCCCGGCGCTCTCGCGTGCACAACCGTTGAGGCCTCCGGGATGGTCATGAATCCAACCTAGCTCAGGCCCCGTTGCTGCGATGACGCGGCCGTCGTGCGCGCATCGGCCAGCCAGGCTTTCATTGCTTCTTTCGCCGGGGCGACGGCCGTCGCATCGTCGAGTTTCTAGTGTGTCAGCGAGACGGATGTCTTGTCGCCAACGGCCGGATTGGCCGTCGCGAGAAGCGACGACTTCTCCCCCGTCATCCACTTGGCGGTGATGAATTTCACGTCACGACTGACCCGGATCGGCGGCTCACCGAGCCCCGCGCTGACAGCGTCGATCACGGCGTCGAGTGCCTCCTGTTGCGCCACCGGCAGCGTGATTGAGGCGCCGACCTCGAACGTTCCGTCGGCGCGCTGCCCGGGCAGACGCATCCCGCGGGCCTGTTCGAAGCCCACGGTGACCATCTGGCACCACCAGGGCGCAACCGCGTGTTCGCTCTGCAACACGCCGGCGATCTGCGGATGCGTCAGGGCCGTCGCTCCCGCGGCGTCGAGAATCGCGAACCATTCGGCCCACGGCTTGCCGGTTGCCGCGATTAGCGCGTCATCGCTCATGTTCTCGCGGCGACTGTTCACCGGGGTGTCGACCATCGGCTACTCCTCGTTCGGCGTGTCTGACTCGTTCTGCTCGTTCGGCGTGTCTGACTCGTTCTGCTCGTTCTGCTCGTTCGACTCGCTCGACTCTGTCAGTTCGTTCGACTCGTTCGACTCGTCGCTCGACTCGCCCGGCTCATCCGGCCACGCCTGAGCGATCGCCAAGAAGTCGTGAACCGTAAGCTGCTCGCCCCTGGTCGTCGGGTCGATGCCGGCGGCGGAGATCACCGCAGACGCCGTCGCCGAGTCGCCGAACAGCACAGAGAGCGACTGACGCAGCATCTTGCGACGCTGCTGGAACGCGGCATCGACGAGGGCGAACGTCGCCAGGCGCAACTCCTCAGACTCCAGAAGTTCGCTCCGCCGTTCGAAGGCCACCAGAATCGAGTCGACGTTCGGCACCGGCCAGAACACCTGACGGCTCACCTTGCCTGCCGTGCGGAAGTCCCCGTACCAGGCGGCCTTGACGCTCGGGCTGCCGTAAATCTTCGAGCCGGGGGCCGCGGCAATCCGCTCGCCGACCTCGGCCTGCACCATCACGACACCGGTACGAATCGACGCAAAGTGCTCGAGCAGATGCAGCAGCACGGGCACCGACACGTTGTACGGCAGGTTCGCCACGAGACTCGTCGGGTCGCCGGGCAGCTCCATCACCTTCAGAGCATCGTCGCGGATGACCGTCAGCGGCACCCCCGGCTGCATGAGCTCGACCGTCAGCGGAAGCTGCTCGGCCAGTCGGGCGTCGATCTCGACGGCAACAACCCGGGCTCCGACCTCGGTCAGGCCGAGGGTCAGCGAGCCGAGCCCCGGCCCGACCTCGACGACGGTGTCGCCGGGCGAGATCTGGGCGACCTTGACGATGCGACGCACAGTGTTCGCGTCGATGACGAAGTTCTGACCGAGCTTCTTCGTCGGGTTGACCCCGAGCATTTCGGCCAGGTCGCGGATCTCCGCCGGCCCGAGCAAAGCGCTGGGCGCTTTGACAGGCGCCGCCGCGTGACGGCCGTGTTCGTGGTGCTCCTCGGCGAGAGGACCTTCGGCGAGAGGAGCCTCGGTGGGACTCTCTGACGGCTGGTCGTTCTGCGTCTCGCTCATGCGATGCCTCCGATGGGCTGGGCGTTCTCGTCGATATCGGCATGGTGGCCGTTCAGCGGCTGGGCGTCCCAGCGGCCGTAGACGAGTTCAGTGTTTGATGAAATCTGGGCGGCGAGCAGCGAGACATCGGTGTCCAGGTGCTCGGCCATGGCCCGCAGCGTGTTCGGCAGCAGATAGGGGGAATTCGGGCGGCCGCGGTACGGCATCGGAGTGAGGAAGGGCGCATCCGTCTCAATCAGCAGCAGTTCGCGCGGTGTGATGGCCAGCGCCTCACGCAGTGCAACCGAGTTCTTGAACGTGACCGTTCCGGAGAACGAGAGATACCAGCCGTTGTCGGCACAGATCTTTGCCATCTCCGCGTCGCCGGAGAAGCAGTGGAACACGGTGAATTGGGGCGCGCCGACGCGCTTGAGCGTGCCGATGACCTCGTCGTGGGCGTCGCGGTCGTGGATCTGCATGGCCACGCCGTTCGCTTTCGCGATCTCGATGTGGGCTTCGAACGAGTAGTGCTGGCTCGGCTGGCCGGCGACGTCGGTACGAAAGAAGTCGAGTCCGGTCTCCCCCACCGCGACAACGCGGGGCTGGGCAGCCAGTTCGGCGATCTCAGCAAGGGCGTCGTCGAGGGTGCCCTCCCTGGCGTAGCGCGGTGCTTCATTCGGGTGGATGGCCACGGCCGCGAGCATGCGCGGCTCGCGCGCCGCCATCGCCGCTGACCACCGGGAGGTCTCCAGATCGTTGCCGACCTGGATCACCCCGCGCACGCCGACGCTCGAGGCGCGGTCGAGCTGATCGAGCCACGACAGTGGGTCGTCGCCGTCAGCGATCTCCAGGTGGGTGTGGTTGTCGTACACCCCGACGGTGAGAGGTTGCGGCAGTGGCGGGTAACTGAGATCCCGCCCCGAGGTCTGCTCGCGTTTCCGAACGTGGTCGGAATCGTTAGCCAACAGTGGCCTCAACAGTTGCTTCGATGCGCGGGAAGAGGGCGTCGAGAGTGCTCACGTGCGTGCCGCCGGTCCACTCCCATGCGGTGTCGATGCGCTGATCTGTCACGGCACCGGACCCGCCGAGAGCGGCCCACAGGGTGGCGGTCGCCTCAGGAATGACGGGCGACAGCAGCACGGCGAGCGTGCCGAGTCCGCGCACTGCCGTGTTCAGCACTGTTTCCAGGCGTTCGCGGTTGGCGGGGTCCTTCGACAGGGCCCACGGCTCCTGAAGGGTGATGTAGCCGTTCAGCTCGTCAACGAGCTCCCAGACCGAGGCGAGGGCCTCGTGAATGGCGAGACGATCGATGGCCTCTGACGCGGCATCCGTCACGCGCTTCGCGGTGGCCAGGATTGCCTCGTCGGCCTCCGTCAGCGCGCCGGCGGCAGGGATCTCGCCTGCGCAGTAGCGGTTGACCATGGCGATCACGCGCGAGGCCAGGTTGCCGAAGCCGTTGGCGAGCTCGGACTGGTAGCGCGCCGAGAGGTCTTCCCAGGAGAAGGAGCCGTCTTGGCCGAAGCTGATGGCGCGCATGAAGTAGTAGCGAAAGGCGTCGGAGCCGAAGGTGTCGGTGATCTGGCTCGGCGCGATGCCGGTCAGCTTCGACTTGGACATCTTCTCGCCGCCGACGAGCAGCCAACCGTGGCCGAAGACCTGCTTGGGCACCTCGATGCCGGCGGCCATCAGCATGGCCGGCCAGATCACCGCGTGGAAACGCAGGATGTCTTTGCCGACGATGTGCGTCGCGGGCCAGAGCTCGGCGAACTTCTCGTCGTCGTGACCGTATCCGGCCGCGGTGATGTAGTTGAGCAGCGCGTCGAACCAGACATAGACGACGTTGCTCTCGTCCCACGGCACCTTGATGCCCCAGTCGAAGCTCGACCGGGAGATCGACAGGTCGCTCAGGCCGTTCTTGACGAACGCAATGACCTCGTTGCGTGCCGATTCCGGCTGCACGAAGGTGGGGTTCGATTCGTAGAGCTCGATCAGCTGGTCGGCAAACGCGCTCATCTTGAAGAAGTAGTTCTTCTCGTGCAGCAGTTCGACGGGCTTCGAGTGGATGGCGCAGACCTGCTGGCCGGCGAACTCGCCGGTGCCGGCGACGAGGTCGCTCGGCTGCTTGTACTCTTCACAGCCGACGCAGTAGAAGCCTTCGTACTCACCGGTGTAGATGTGACCGGAGTCGTAGAGGTGCTGCAAGAACTTGGCGGCGTTCACTTCGTGACGCGCGTCGGTGGTGCGGATGAAGTCGTCATTGGCGATGTTGACGGTGTCGAGCAGCGGCTTCCATGCGGTCTCGACCAGGCGGTCGACCCACTCCTTGGGAGTGGTGCCGTTTGCGGTCGCCGTGCGCAGGATCTTCTGACCGTGCTCATCGGTTCCGGTGAGCAGCCAGGACTTCTCACCCTTCTGGCGATGCCAGCGGGCAAGCACGTCTGCGGCCACCTCCGTATAGGCGTGCCCGATGTGCGGGACATCATTCACGTAGAAGATCGGCGTGGTGATGTAGAAAGAGGAGCCGTCGGACATGCTCACATCTTATTGGAGCCGGGCAAGTACCGCTGCCGTTGTTACTCGGCACCCGGGGTTGCCGCGGGCGCGGCGGCCGGCGCAGCGGCGGAATTGGCCGCATCCACTTCGCCAGGCACCGGCGGGTTGAACTCGGCATCGAAGCCCGGCCGCGGATGCGGGTGGCCGGGCAGGTGCCCGATCACCGGCGGGAGCGCTTCGACCGTGTGCGGAATTGGCGGCCGGTTCGGGTCGTCTTTCGTGGCCTCGGTCTCGCGCATGTCAATTCCGCGCACTTTCTGACGGGCGTAGCCGACCGGCACCATGCTGAGCACGATCTTGCCGTGAGCGTGGCCGACCTCGATTTCGCGGTAGGCATCCTGCACATGTTCGAGCGGGTAGATAGCCGCCACCGGCACCGAGATCTGGTGGTTCGCTACCATCACCGCAACATTCGCCAGGTCGCGTTCGTTGGTTGATTCCACGTTGATCAGAGATTCGTCGCCGAGGTGATCGAGTTCGGAATCTATGCCGTCTGGTGCGAGTGCGGCCAGCCTCAATTCGAGCCCTGGTCCGTATTCCACGGGGACAACGCCGATCTGACGCAGATGGTCGAAGTGGTCACGACTCGCCGTTCCGATCACCGTCGCGCCGCGCAGTCGCGCGAGCTGAGCGGCGATTCCGCCCACCGCTCCGGCTGCCGCATGCACGAGCACCGTCTCACCGGGCACGGGGTTCGCCGCCGCCACGGCTTCCCACGCGTTGGTCGCTGCGACGAACAGGCTGCCGGCGATCTCCCACGGGAGGTGCTCTGGCTTGTGCAGAATGTTTCCGGCCGGGACGGTGACAAAACTCGCCTGCGCCGCCCGCACCGCATGACCGAACACGGCGTCGTTGACGTTCCAGCCCAGAACACCACTGCCGACATCGACGATGAAGCCGGCGAAATCAGTTCCTTGTCCGGATGGCAGCGAGATTGGCCATTGATCCTGACGCTTGCCCTCCCGAATGGCGCTCTCGCCCGGGTTCAGTCCCGCAGCCATGACTTCGACGACGACCTGACCGGCGCCGGCGGCCGGCTTCGCCATCGGAACGAGTTCGAGGACCTCCGGGCCGCCGAATCGAGCGAACATCACCGCATGTGCCACCGCGCACCTCCGACCAGAACCCAACAGAGTCACTTCGTGAGGAATACTCTACTAGTTGTCGTTGCCGCGGGGCGTGCGTCAGTTCAGCGGGAGGTCCATCTGGGCAGCTTTCGGAGCCTTCGCCACACCGCTCGCGCCATCTTTGCGACTCAGGGCCGCCTCATAGAGGTCGCGCTTGCTCAAACCGGTGGCCGCTGACACGTCGGCTGCGGCATCCTTCAAACGGATGCCGCCCGCCACGAGTGCGAGCACCTCGGCCACGCCGGTCTCCAGGTCGAGCACCCGCACCTCAGCTCCGGCGATGACGACGCAGATCTCGCCCTTGACGCCGCCGGCAGCCCACTCGGCGAGTTCGGCCGCAGTCCCGCGTTTCACTTCTTCATAGAACTTCGTGAGTTCGCGGCAGACGACGACGCGACGTTCCGCTCCGAACACGGTTGCGACATCCGTCAGCGAGGCCGCCAGGCGATTGGGCGACTCAAAGAACACCATGGTGCGTCGTTCGTTCGCCAGCTCGCGCAGAGCAGAACGCCGATCGCCGGGTTTTCTCGGCAGAAACCCTTCGAACGTGAAGCGGTCGGTCGGCAGGCCAGAGACGGCGAGGGCCGTCACGACTGCAGACGGCCCGGGGATCGCCGTCACCTGAACCCCGGCCGCCGCCGCCGCGTCGACGAGGTGGAATCCGGGGTCGGATACGGTCGGCATCCCTGCGTCACTGAGCACCAGCAGGTCGGTGTCGCGGCCGATCTCGACGAGTTCGGCCGCTTTCTGCCGCTCGTTGTGGTCGTGCAGGCTGATCAGCTTCGGCCGGTTCTCAATGCCGAGCGCCTTCAACAGGTGCACGGTCACCCTGGTGTCTTCGGCGGCGACCACCGTCGCCGTGCTCAAGGCCTCAACGAGGCGGGCCGAGGCATCCCCAAGGTTTCCGATCGGTGTCGCAGCGAGAATGATCATGGTCCCAGTCTCGCAGTCCTCGCTCACTACGATGGTCAGG
Source organism: Glaciibacter kafniensis (assembly GCF_039538945.1). Classification (NCBI taxonomy): domain Bacteria; kingdom Bacillati; phylum Actinomycetota; class Actinomycetes; order Micrococcales; family Microbacteriaceae; genus Glaciibacter; species Glaciibacter kafniensis. Next base: position 15,398 of record NZ_BAABCN010000006.1, read on the forward strand.
TGCTCGCATCTCGTTGGTTCCGCTGGGCCGGACCACTCACCGTTGTTCTGCTAGCCGCGGTGTTGCGACTGTGGAATCTCGGCAACCCGCATTCGCTCGTCTTCGACGAGACCTTCTATGTGAAAGATGCCTGGAGCCTCTGGAACAACGGCTACGAGTCCACCTGGCCAGAGGGCGCCGACAAACTCTTCAACTCCGGCCAGTCGAACATTTTCACCGACGTGGGTTCATTCGTCGTTCATCCGCCGCTCGGCAAGTGGCTGATCGCACTCGGGATGGCGGCGTTCGGCGCCGACCAGAGCTGGGCCTGGCGCATTGCCACCGCCCTCATCGGCATCCTCGCCGTCGTGCTGCTGATGGTCATCGCGAAGAAGCTGTTCGGTTCGACCCTGCTCGCCACAATCGCCGGTTTCTTGTTCGCCATCGACGGCAACGCGATCGTCATGGCCCGGGTGGCGATTCTCGACAACTCGGTGATGTTCTTCGCGCTGCTCGGTTTCGGTGCGGTGCTCATGGACCGCAAGTGGCACGAGCACCGCTTGGCCGAGTGGCTCGCCGCGCGCCGGGAGTCCGGCCTGCAACCCAGCTGGGGGCCGATGCTCTGGTGGCGTCCCTGGGTGATTGCGGCCGGTCTCGCCTTCGGCCTGGCCAGCTCGGTCAAATGGTCTGGCTTCTACTTTCTTGCGGCATTCGGCGTGTATCTGGTTGTCGTGGACGCGTTGGCGCGCCGTCGCGCGGGCGTGCCGTTCTGGCTGAGCGGCGCGGTGCTCAAGCAGGCGCCCGCCACCTTCGTGCTGATGGTTCCGGTCGCCGTTCTGAGCTTGCTCGTCTCGTGGACCGGCTGGTTCGTCACCCAGGGCGGCTTCTACCGGCAGTACGCCAGCGAGCCGGGCGCGGCGTGGACGGGGCCGTTCGCCTGGGTGCCGCAGGTCGTGCAGAGCTTCTGGCACTACCAGGTGGCGATCTACCAGTACCACGTCGGCCTCTCGACTCCGCACCCCTACCAGGCGAACCCGCTCACCTGGCTGCTGATGACCCGACCGACGAGCATGTTCTACGAGGGGTCGACGCTCGGGCAAGACGGATGCACATCGGCGAGCTGCTCGCAGGCCATCCTCGGTGTCGCCAACCCACTCATCTGGTGGGCCGCCGGCGCCGCCATCCTCTACCTGGTCTACCGCTTCGCTCGGTACCGCCAGTGGCAGGTCGGCTTGATCCTGATGGGCATGGTCGCCGGCTACCTGCCCTGGCTGGCCTACCTGAATCGCACGGTCTTTCAGTTCTACACAATCGCCTTCGAGCCGTACATGCTGCTCGGCCTGACCTTTGTGCTGGGCATGCTGCTTCGGGAGTCCCCCGGATTCCGGCCGGCTCCCCCCGAGCTGCCCGATGACATGCCGGCCGATCTGCGCGATGCCCTCCTCGACGAGTCAGACCGCGCGGAGGCCGCTCGCCGCACCACCGGCATCCGTGTCGTCACGATCTTCCTGGCCGTCGCGCTGCTCGTGAGCCTGTTCTTCTATCCGCTCTGGGCGGGAATTCAGACGCCGCTGTGGTTCTGGCAGATGCACATGTGGCTGCCCAGTTGGGTGTGAGTTTACCGCGAGCGAATATCAACTCCCGCATGTTTCCGGGGTTTTCGAGTCGACATATTCCAGATCTAGCATATATCGACTGAGAATGCGTTGTGAAATGCGGCGGGAACTCAGGCCCCGCCCATAGGATGACTCGTATCTGCTTTGTGAGTAATTGCTCGACCTCCGACTGAGAAGTCAAGATCTAAACAAAGGCCTCATGTCGGACGCTACAGCTGCACCCTCGGTACGCATCATCAGAACCCGCCCGGGTGGTGACTCGAAGAACCCCACCACTGAGTACTCCTCGCTTCTGCATACAGTGCGAAACCTTGGATTGCTGCGTCGGCGTACGGGCTTCTACTGGATGGTTTTCTCGATTCTCATTGTCGCGACCATTGGTGCCGCAACCGGCTTTGTGCTGCTCGGCGACAGCTGGTTCCAGCTGATCATCGCCGGTGCGCTCGGCATCATCTTCACCCAGTTCGCGTTCCTCGCCCACGAGGCGTCGCACCGTCAGGTGTTCGAGTCAGGGCCGGCCAACGACCGCGCCGGCCGCGTGCTCGCGAACCTGTTCGTCGGCATCAGCTACGCCTGGTGGATGACCAAGCACAGCCGTCACCACGCCAACCCGAACGTCGTCGGCAAAGACCCCGACATCGACCCCGACTTCATCGTCTTCCTCGAAGAAGATGCGAAGAAGGTCAACTGGATCACTTCTTTCATGACGCGCAAGCAGGGGTATTTCTTCTTCCCGCTGCTCACACTTGAGGGCATCAACCTGCACATCCACGGCTTTCGCACGGTCTTCGGCAAGGGCAAGGTCGACAAGCGCTGGCTCGAGATCTCCATGCTCGTCACTCGACTCGCCCTGTACCTCGGCGTCATCTTCTACTTCCTGCCGCTCGGCATGGCATTCGCCTTCGTCGGCGTGCAGATGGCCGTGTTCGGTGTCTACATGGGCGCCTCGTTCGCGCCGAACCACAAGGGCATGCCGATCCTGCCGCACGAGAGCAAGGTCGACTTTCTGCGTCGCCAGGTTCTCACCTCGCGCAACATCCGTGGCGGCACCCTCATGGACACCTTCATGGGCGGCCTCAACTACCAGGTCGAGCACCACCTGTTTCCGAACATGGCCAGGCCGCACCTGCGCCGTGCCCAGGAAATCACCAAGGAATACTGCGAGAACCACAACATCCTCTACACGGAGACCTCGCTGACGCAGTCCTACAAGATCGTCATCGAGTACTTGAACCGGGTCGGGCTCTCCGCCCGCGACCCGTTCGACTGCCCGATGGTCTCTCGATTCCGGGTGCGGTAGTCAGCACTCCCGCTTTCGCGGATTGAAACGGATGCGCAGCCCACGGTGGCTGCGCATCCGTTTTTTGTTGTCATCTCACACCGTCTCGATTGAGCGAGTGTCAGCGTAGACCGCACAGATTGTGCGGCATCGGGTGATGGTTGCGGTTTCTGACGACGGATGGCCGGCTCGGATGCCGGCGTCGGATGCGTTGCACTCGGTGAGAGGAGCACCGCAATAGGCTGGAACCCATGTGGCTGCCCGGAGTTCTGACCGCGGCCGCCGCCGCCCTCGCGGCGTGGGGCATTCACGCTCTCGTTCCGGCGATTCCGCTGCTGACCGTTGCGGTCGCGCTCGGCATCATCGTCGGGCAGATCCCCGTGGCGCGGCCGGCACTGACGGGGGTGCTCGCACCCGGATTGTCTGTCGCGGCGAAGCGTTTCATGCGTCTCGGCATCGTGCTGCTCGGCCTCAAGCTCAGTCTCATCGACATCGCCGGTCTCGGCTGGGTGACGATTGCGACAACCGTGGCGATCGTGCTGCTCACCTTCGCCGGCACGCTCTGGCTCGGGCGGGCGTTCGGGCTCCCTGGTCACCAGCCGCTGTTGATCGCGACCGGGTTCTCGATCTGCGGAGCCTCGGCCATCGGCGCGATGAGCGGCGTGGTCAAGGCAAAGGACGAGGAGACGGCGACCCCGGTGGCGCTCGTGACCCTCTGCGGAACCCTGGCCATCGCCGTGTTGCCGGCGCTCTGGCATCCGCTCGGCCTGACCGCATTGCAGTTCGGCCACTGGGTCGGCGCCGGCGTGCACGATGTCGGCCAGGTTGTGGCGACCGCGCAGATCGCCGGCTCGGCCGCCCTGGCCGTCGCCATTGTCGTCAAGCTCACCCGGGTGCTCATGCTCGCGCCGATCGTGGCAGTCGCCTCGGCCGTCGAACGACGCAAGCACGCTCTCGCCGTGGGCAATGGAACCGCGTCAATCGCGGATGTCGCCGCGAAGCGCCCGCCGATCGTTCCGCTGTTTGTGGCCGGGTTCATCGCCGCGGTGCTTGTGCGCACGCTGCTGCCGGTGCCGGAGGTCGTCCTCGACGTCGCCGACACCGCGCAGACCGCGCTGCTCGCGATGGCGCTGTTCGGTCTCGGCTCCTCCGTGCGGCTTGCGACTCTCGTGCGCACCGGCTGGCGCGCCCTCATCGTCGGGCTGCTGTCATGGGCGCTGATCGCGGCTCTGGCGTATGGCGCGGTGCAGCTCGGCTAGGCGCAGCTTCGGTTGCTCCCCCCGGCACATGCCACCGGGCTTGACCGTTCCGGTCGAGTTCCCCCGGCGCACCAGGGAGTCTCGACCGGAGGTGTCAAGCTCGGCGAAGCGCGCGTGATTCGTCCGTTCGCGCGAGAGTCGCCGTTTGCGCCGAGCGTCGCCGTTCGAACGGCGATTCTCGGTCGCGCTGGCGACTCTCGTCGCCTACTGCCGGCTAGTGGCTGCCGTCGACGAGCTTGAGGCCGATGACACAGCCGACGAGGCCGAGGATGAGCAGCACCTTGATCAGCGACGCCGGCTCGCCGCCGAAGATCATGGCGTAGAGCACGGTGAGGGCCGCGCCGATCCCGACCCAGACCGCGTAGGCGGTGCCAACCGAGATGTCACGCATGGCATAGGCGAGCCCGCCCATGCTGAGCAGGAGGGTCACGCCGAAAATGATCGACGGCCACAGTTTGGTGAAGCCCTCGGATTTTCCGAGCGCTGTCGCCCAGACTGCTTCGAGAACTCCGGAGGCGATGAGAATGATCCACGACATGGCACGCTTCCTTGGCCAGTCTTGTCGCGTTCCGGGTACTGATCCCTCGTCCGGGGCCGGGTTTGCGGCCTGAATCTCAGACTAGCAAACGGGGCTGATCAGGTGCTGGGCAGTGTTGCGCTTCCTTCTTCGTCTGCGTCGACAGTGGCTAACTCCGGTAATCCCGGCTGACATCGAGTTTCGGCCGGTCTAGTTCGCGCCGGCACACTCAGTCGCCGTCGTATTACCGGAGTTACCAACACGTCGGGTTACCGGAGTTACCAACACGTCGAGCGACAGCGGTGGTCGCGGCGAGGTCAGCAGCGCGCAGCGTCAGCGGCGGCGCGCCAGCGCGAAGAGCGCCGGGGCTGGCACCGCGGCATCCGTCGCGAGATCGGCCAGGATGCGCCCGACGCTCGGCGTGAACTTGAAACCGTGGCCGCTGAAGCCGGCACCGACCACGACCGGGCCCACTCGATCGAGCACGAAATTCTCGTCAACAGTGGTCGTGTAGGTGCAGCTGACCGGCTCGAGCGCATCGGCGTCGGCTCCCGGCAACCACTCGCGCACGTATCGTTGCAGCGCGGCGAGCTGCACGGGCTCCGGCAGAAAGCTGCGCCTATCGGGGTCGACGACCGGCCCGACTCCGTGCCAGCCCGCTTTCACTCCCTGACCGGGGGTGTACATGCCGTAGACCGGCGAGTACCACCACGACGAGTGCGGCAGCGAGCGGTCGACGTTGTGGTTGAACCCTGGCCAGTCACGGGCGGCGCGGGCGTCGGCATCCGCCGAGCTGTCACGCAAAGCAAAGTGAGCCGGCTGCTCCTGCGTCACGACCAGGCGCGGAAGCGGCACCGGCAGGGCATCGCGAAGCAGACCGCTGGTCCAGCCGCCGACCGTGACGACCGCGCGGCGGGCGTCGATCACACCGGCCTCGGTCGTCACGCGCACGTGATCGTCGCCGACGACGTCGAGGCGCAGCACGCGCGTGTGGTGACGAATGTCTGCCCCGGCTGCCGCCGCGGCGCTCTGCAGCGCCGAAACCGCGGCATCCGCGTTCAACCGACCGGCGTCGGGGGTGTGCAGCACGCGCCCCTCGAAACGGATGCCCGGCCAGCGTTCCCCCGCGGCCTCCGGCGTCAGAAACTCGGCGCCCAGTCCCGCCGCGGTAAGGCGCGCGGCGATCTCGTCGAATCCGGAGTGCGGGCCGTGATTGACGATGCCGACCTGGTCGAGCAGCCGGCGGCCCGATTCGGATTCGAGCTCGCGCCAGAGCGGCAGCGCCTCGGCGAGCATGGCCACGTAGGTGGGATCGGCGTAGGCCGTGTTGAAGTTGCGGGAGGCCCCGTGCGAGGCGCCGTTCGTGTGCCCGGGGGCGAATCGCTCCAGCAGCGTCACCGAGCGGCCGCGCCGCGCCAGCTGCCAGGCCGACGCCGACCCCATCGCCCCGCCACCGATCACCACTGTTTCGAGCATCTGCGTCATGCGATCCATCCTGCCGCACCGTGGGCATCCGCTCGTCGCAGCCCACGCCAGCGGGGCGCGGCCGGCTGGCGACTGGATCGCCACCGGCTTGCAGTCGCCGAACCTCGCCGCGCGGGTCGGGCGCCGCAGCGCTGGCCGGCGCCGACAAGCGCAGCGGCACCCGACCCGCGCAATGTCACAACACCGCCGCCACGGCCAGCACCAGCACCCCGCCACCCCGTGTCGCCCACCACCCCGATGTCGCCCGGTTACGTCACATTCGCCGCCCGCCCTCGCGGGGGCACTAGCGTTGTGCCATGGCTGATCGCGAATATGGTTTTTCGACGCGCGCAATTCACGCGGGCAACATCCCCGACCAGGTGACGGGAGCCCGCGCGCTGCCGATTTACCAGACGAGCGCGTTCGTGTTCGATGACACGGCGGATGCCGCGGCGCGGTTCGCTCTGCAGAAGTACGGAAACGTGTACTCGCGCCTGTCAAACCCGACAACGGCCTCGTTCGAAGAACGCATCGCCAGCCTCGAGGGCGGTCTCGGCGCCGTCGCAACCGCCAGCGGCCTGGCCGCGCAGTACATCACCTTCGCCAGCCTCGCCGGCGCCGGCGACCACATCGTCTCCTCGGCCAACCTCTACGGCGGTTCGATCACCCAGCTCGACGTGACGCTGCGCCGTTTCGGTGTTGAGACGACATTCGTGCAGAGCGCAGACCCGGCTGACTACGCCGCAGCGATCACCGACAAGACCAAGCTCATCTTCGCCGAGACCGTGGCCAACCCGTCGGGCGAGGTCGCCGACATCGAGGGACTCGCCGCGGTCGCCCACGCCGCGGGCATCCCGCTGATCATCGACTCGACGATCGCCACCCCCTACCTCTGCCGCCCCATCGAGTGGGGCGCCGACATCGTCATCCACTCCGCCACCAAGTTTCTCGGCGGGCACGGCACCACCCTGGGCGGCGTCGTCGTCGAGAGCGGCCGGTTCAACTGGCACAGCGACCGGTTCCCGCTGTTCAGCGAACCGGTTTCGAGCTACGGCGGCCTCGAATGGTCGGGCAACTTCGGCGAATACGCCTTTCTCACCCGACTGCGCGCCGAACAGCTGCGCGACATCGGCCCGACCCTGGCACCGCACTCGGCTTTTCTGCTCGCGCAGGGCGTCGAAACGCTTCCGTATCGGATGCAGGCGCACATCAACAACGCCCGCATCGTGGCCGAATGGTTGGATGCCGACCCGCGCGTCGACTATGTCAACTGGGCCGGACTGCCGAGCCACCCGCACTACGAGCGTGGTCTCAAGTACCTGCCGAAGGGTCCGGGCAGCGTGTTCAGTTTTGGCGTGAAGGGCGGGCGCGATGCCGGTCGCACCTTCATCGAATCGGTCGACTTGGCCAGCCACCTCGCCAATATCGGTGACGCGAAGACACTGGTGATCCACCCCGCATCCACGACCCACGCTCAGCTGACCGAGCAACAATTGCTGGATGCCGGAGTTCTGCCTGGCCTCGTGCGGCTCAGCGTCGGCATCGAAGACGTCGAGGACATCATCTATGACCTCGACCAGGCACTGACCCAGGCGGCGGGAGGATCGAAATGACCACGGATGTGACTGCCGACGTACTCACCGATGTGACGACGGATGCCGCCACCGCCGCATCCGCTGAGACCACGGTTCAGCTGGTCAACGGGCTCAGCTGCTCGGTGCCGTCCAACTCACCGCTCGCGAAGCTGCTGCGTTCGCAGCGCACCTGGGAGGGCCCAGACGCCAAGGCGCGGTTGAGGCTGCTGCGCGAGGCGAAGTCGATCGCCATTGTCGGGGCCTCCCCGAATCCGGCCAGGTCGAGCTATTTCGTGGGCACTTACCTGCAACAGTCGAGCAATTACCGGGTCTACTTCGTCAACCCGAACGCCGACACCATCCTCGGCGAGAAGGCCTACCCCGACCTCGCCTCGCTGCCCGAAGTTCCCGACATCGTCGATGTGTTCCGCAAGGCCAGCGACATCCCCGCGATCATCGATGAGGTGCTCGCCGTCGGTGCACCGACCATCTGGGTGCAACTCGGAATTTGGAACCAGGAGGCCGCCGAGTATGGCGAGTCGAAGGGGCTGAACGTCGTCATGGATCGCTGTCTCAAGATCGAGCACGCCCGTTTCAACGGCGGACTGCATCTGCTCGGTTTCGATACCGGGCAGATCACGGCGCGCAAAACCATCCGCTAGTCGGCCGCGACCGTCCGCTAGTCAGCCGTGACCATCCGCTCGTCGCCGTGCGGAGTTTCAGTGGCAGCTGTCGGTGCCGGTGAACGATCCCGTTGTCCCGGCGTTCGTGAAGGTCATGCCCGAGACGGGCAAGAACTGCCAGGAGTAGGAGCCGGCCCCGAGCGTCAGCTTCAGCGGCCCGAAAGCGCTCGCACTCCGCGCCTCCACTGCCGAGAGCAGGGGGTCGCTGTTCGCGCTCAGAGCCTGCAAATTGGCGCCCCCATCGCCGGCGGTGAACGACCGGATGCCGGTGGCGCTCAGGGTGGGTGTCGCCCCGGCTCCGGAGGCTCCGATCGGTGTGAAGATCTCGCTCACATGATTGTGCCCGGAGAGAACGACGTCGACACCGTTGGTGGCCATCAGGTCCCACAGCGCCGACATCTGCGGGTAGGAGCCATGACTGGTTCCGGTCGACCAGCGCGGGTGGTGGGCAGCCACGATCGTGCATTGGGTTGAGGAGGCCAGCTGGTTCTGCAGCCAGACGTACTCCGCGCTGCCGACCCCGCATCCTCCGGTCACCCCACCTGCGGTGCATTCGGTGTTGAGCGCGATGAATGTCCATGAGCCAATGCTGGTTGCGTAGTAGCCGTCCGGGCGAGGACCGAAGGCACCGGAGTTGACGCCGGCGCCGTAGAAGTAGTCGAAGTAGCCGTTCGTTCCGTCGAGGTATTCGTGGTTGCCGAGCACGGGCAATGTGATGCCTCTGACGGCGCCGAACGTGTCGTTGTAGGCGCCGGGCGCCAGAAACTGCGCAAGCGTCGACTGCTGGTACTGGAGGTCGCCGAGCGCGATGAATCGATCAGGGGCCGCCGCGGCGATGAGGGAGGCCACGTCGCCGTGCCGGCAGGTGGTGGACGTCACCGGGGTGCCGGACTGGCAAGCGATATCGCCGACCGCCATCACCGTCACCGTCCCGGTGTCCGGCGGGATGCCGCCCGTGAAGGTGAGGTTCAACACGGGCCGCAACGACGCGGCGACCTGCCGCGACCAGAACCATGAACTATCCGAGCCCGTCCCCTCCAACGCCAAGGTCACAGACCCCGATGTGCCGGCCAACGCCGCCGCCGTCAGCCCGATGTCGTAGACCGTGCTCGGCACCGTTCCGCCGGCCAACGTCCCGAGCACCGCACCGGACACTGCCGGACGATTCGAGTAGACCGTTCCCGTCTCCGACCAGCTGTCCGTCGCCTGCCGCACCGTCACCGCATTCGCCGACCCCGACGTGGCCAGGCTCGTCGTCGTCAGTCGTAACACCGCAGAGCTCAACGACTGCCCAGCCGGGGCAGGCGGAATCACAAACCGCACCACCGTCACGATCGCCGGCGTGCCATACACCGCCAACGACCCGCTCGTCCCGTAGTCCACCGTCGGCGCGGACGCCGCCGTATAGGTATCCGCGACAGCCACCACAGCCACCTGCGTTGGCGGAGAAGCGACCTGCACGGTGCCCGCGGCCTGCGTGGAGCCGGCGCTCGTGTTGCCGGCGGCGTCCGACGCGGTGACCCGGTAGAACCAGGAGCCTGCCGGGCGCCCCGGATCGGAGTACGTGAGGCCGGCCACGTCGGCGACCTTGGTGGACGGGCCGGGAATGAAACCGGACGACGCCGAGCGGTGCACCGCGTAGCTGACGACGCCCACGCCATCCGTCGACGCCTGCCAGGTCAGGCCGATCGTGCTGCCGGTGACCGTCGCGACCAGTCCGGTGGGCACGGACGGCGGAGTGGTGTCCGGCAGAGCGGCAACGGTGGCGGGTGCCGGGGTGGAGCCGGCGCTGGTGTTGGCCGCGGCATCGGATGCGGTCACCCGGTAATACCAGGTGCCGACCGGGCGGGCGACGTCCGAGTAGGCCAGCCCGGTCACCGTCGCGATCCGGTTCGAGAGGTCGGGAGTGAAGACCGCCGACGCGGACCGGTGCACCGCATACCCGGCCACGCCCACGTCATCCGTTGACGCCTGCCAGTCCAGGCCCACCGTGTCGCCCACCACCGTCGCCGCCAGCCCCACCGGTACCGACGGCGCCGTCGTGTCGACCGGGATGCCACCCGTGAAGGTGAGATTCAACACGGGCCGCAATGACGCGGCGACCTGCCGCGACCAGAACCACGAGCTATCCGCCCCCGTCCCCTCCAACGCCAAGGTCACCGACCCCGACGTGCCGGCCAACGCCGCCAACCCGATGTCGTAGACCGTGCTCGGCACCGTTCCGCCGGGCAACGTCCCGAGCACCGCACCGGACACCACCGGACGATTCGCGTAGACCGTTCCCGTCTCCGACCAGCTGTCCGTCGCCTGCCGCACCGTCACCGCATTCACCGACCCCGCCGTGGCCAGACTCGTCGTCGTCAGTCGCAACACCGCAGAGCTCAACGACTGCCCAGCCGGGGCAGCCGGAATCACAAACCGCACCACCGTCACAATCGCCGGAGTGCCGTATACCCCCAGCGACCCACTCGTCCCATAGTCCGCCGACGGCGCCGACGCCGCCGTATAGGTATCGGCCACATCCACCACCGCCACCTGCGTGTCCGCGGCGAACGCCGGTGGAACACCGATCATGACGACGATCATCGCCCCGACACCAACAGCGCTGAGGGTGCGGGCAAGTCTCATCATGAGCCCTTCGGGTAGGCCAGAATCAGTCGAGCGTTGCACCTCAGATGGCTGGTGAATCCGAGCAACCGCAAGCTCCTAGTGACTTTGTCCTCTCTTCATGAGGTTTTGTCAAGTATTCGTGTTACTTCTGAGGCGCGGCAGATTTCCTGAGTCAGCCAATTTCCCCGGCCGGAGTGAGCCACTCACAAACGGGTGCGGCGCGATAGGTAGGATCGTCAGAGTGGTTTTCACCCCTGATCCGCGCATTCGTGTCGCGATCCTCGGTCCCGTACTGGTTGCCGGACGCGACGGCGTTCTCGTCGAGCCGTCTGGCGCGCTCGGCCAGCGCCTGATCCGCTCCCTCGTACTGGCCCGCAACCACGCTCTGAGCACGGAAGCCCTCATCGACGACCTCTGGGCCGACGAGCCGCCGAGCAATGCGAAGGCCGCGCTCCACACGCTCGTTTCCCGGCTGCGCGGGGCCGTCACCGACGGTCTTCTCCTCTCGACGGCGTCGGGTTATGCGCTCTCGACGGATGCTGACGAGACCGATGTCGGTCTGGCCCGCGCACTGCAGACCCAGGCCGCAGCTCTCGTGGCCGACCCGCGCGCGGCCCTCGCTTTGGTCGACGAAGCCCTTGCGCTGTGGAGGGGCGATGCCGACGACCACTCCCCCGTGCCGCGTCAGCTGAGAACCTCACTCGCACGCGCCCGGATCGAGCTGCGGAGCACCCTCGGCGAGCACGAGGCGGCGCTGGCCGATATCGACGCGCTGCTCGCGATCGACCCACTCGACGAACACCTCGTGCTCAGTCGGATGACCAGTCTCGCTGCCCTCGACCGACGCAACGAAGCGCTGCGGCAGTTCGCTGACTTTCGGGAGCTCGTGGGCGAGCAGCTCGGCAGCTCCCCCTCCCGCGCGCTCGTCTCTCTCAACACCGCTCTTCTCCGCGCGGACGACCCAGACAGCTCGAACGGCTCGGACGCCACACACACTGCGGTCAGCACGAACAGTGCACACAGTGCTTCACCGGCTCCCCCGGCACCGAGCGCCGGCACCCCGCTCAGGCGCCGCATCGGCCTGCGTCTCGCCCCCAATGCGTTGATTGGTCGCGACGCCGACCTTGCTTCAGTTGAAGAACTGCTCAGTCGATCCCGGCTCGTGACGATCCTCGGGCCCGGCGGCCTCGGTAAGACCCGACTGGCGCAGGAGCTGGCGCAGCGCTCGAACGCGGCGGCGGTGATCGTCGTCGAGTTGGCCAGCGTCGGCAGCGACGACGACGTGACCCTCGCCCTCGCGACGACGCTGGGCATTCGGGAGCGTTCGGCCGGGCAACGTCTGAGCGATGTTCCGATGGGCGACCTGCGCTCCCGCATCCTGGCCCAACTGGCCGAGCACGAGACCCTGCTCGTGATTGACAATTGCGAGCACGTGATCGACGGGGCGGCGCGCTGGGTGGCCGACATCCTGGCGAGCGCGGCTACGGTTCGCGCGGTGGCAACCAGCCGCAGCCCGCTCGCCATCGGTGCCGAGCACGTCTACCCGCTCGGTTCACTCGCGAGCAACTCGACCGCAACGACGACAACGGCGACACCAAATGCAACGGCCACGGATGCTACGGACGCCAACGGCCCCGCCGTGCAACTCTTCATCGATCGCGCCACCGCGGCCCGTCCCGGTGCGGCACTCCCCGTCGACACAATCGCCCGCCTCTGCACCAAGCTCGACGGGCTGCCGCTCGCGATCGAACTCGCCGCCGCACGCATCCGTTCGATGTCGGTCGACGAGATCGAGCGTCGGTTGCAGAACCGCTTCACGCTCCTGACCACCGGCGACCGTTCAGCGCCCGAACGTCACCGCACCTTGCAGGCTGTCATCGACTGGAGCTGGAATTTTCTGTCGTCGAGTGAGCAGAGCGCGCTTCGCCGCCTGTCTCGCTTTGCCGACGGCTTCGGGTCAGACGCCGCCGAGTTTCTCGTGCCGGGGCAGGAGATCGTCGACCTGCTCGACGCGCTGACCAGCCAGTCGCTGTTGGGCGTCAGCGAGCACGCGGAGACCGGCCGCCTGCGCTACCGCATGCTCGAGACGGTGCGTGAGTTCGGGGTCATCGAGCTCGAGAAGAGCGGCGAGACAACGGTCGTTCAGGAGTCGATGTTTCGCTGGGCCGAGGCGTTCTGTCTCGAGAGCTACCCGCAGCTCGACGGCCCAGACCAACTCGCACGCTACCGGCTGATCACTCTCGAACACGACAATCTGCTCGCGATCATGCGTCTCGCGGTGAACGCCGGTCGACCCGATGTGGTCGTGAGCGTTTTTGCCGTGCTCGCTCAGTTCTGGACGATGCGGGGCAACCACAGCGAGGTTGCGACATTCGGTCCGCTGATCCTGACCGCTACCACGCGGTACCGTCCGGATGCGGCCCACGCCGACGTCGCCGCGGCCAGCCTGATCTCCATCGCGACAATCTTCTCGATCCTTAACGACCGCAACGCGGCACGTGCGCTGAGCGGCATCCGCACACTCGTGCGTTCCGGCGCGGTGCTCAGCCCCCGCCTCGGCGCTATCGCCGGTTTTCTGCTCGTTCCCGGTGGGATCACCGGCGCGCTGACGCAACTTGAGGCGATTCGTCGTTCTCCCGACGATTCGGTCGCACTCGTCGGGCACCTCGTCGTGTCGCAACTCGCCGAGAACGACGGCGATTTCGAACTCGCCAACGAGGCCGGCCGAATGGCCTGGGCGATTGCGTCGGCCCGCGGCGATGTCTGGGCAGCATCAATGGCTGCCTCCATGGTGGGTCAACTTGCCAGCCAACAAAACCTTCCGACCGAGTCGCTGCTCTGGTCGGAACGGGCCGAAATCGGTCTGCGTGCCCTCAACGCCGAAGACGATCTGTATCAGCTCGAGTGGATGCGAGGCGCCAACCTGGTCAGCCTCGGTCGACTCGAGGAGGCCCGTGTCGTTTTCGACGGATTCATGAATTCAGCGGTCAGCCACTCCCAAGCAGGCGACATCCGTTCGATCGGTCTGGCCGGGCAAGCCGAGTTGGCACGCGCAGACGGACAGTTGGATGATGCCGCCCAGCTGTACCTCGAGGCCGTTGCCACGTTCGCGGGGTCGAGAGAGCGCGGCTCCCCCTGGTTCTTGTTGGCCACGGCCGCCCTCATCGCTGCCTGGATCACCGACGAAACGGGTGACCCCGCCCAGATCGCCCGTCACGCCCGGGTGCTGCGCACCCGCGTTCTCGCACTGAAACGAGCGAGGCCTGAGATGGTTGACAAGCCGGTGCTCGGCACGGCCGCCCTCGGCTACGCGCTCTGGGTGCTGACCCTCGACGAGCACCGCGACGTCGGACTTGAGCTCCTCGCCGTCGCCGAAGGGCTGCGTTCCCGTCAAGACCAGCCGGTGCTGCACCTCGACATCCATCTCGCTGCGGCCGAGGAGATTGTCGGTGCGGAGGCATTGGCCGCGGCGCGCGCGAAGGTCGCGGCGCTGTCGCTCGCCGAGCGAGCGAACCGTGCGCATGAGTTGTTTGCGCTGCGGCTTAACACTGAATCGCTCGACTCTGAAAAGCATTCGCAGCTGATCTAGGCACGCCAAAGCCCCGGCTGGGCACGTGTGTGTGACCAGCCGGGGCTTTCGCCGAAGGAGCCCCCATGAGCATCGGCTTTGCTCCCGGGATTCCCTCGTACGGGGCTGCCGCCTTTCGCAAGGCGTGATTTGGCGCCCCGCGCCAAATCACGCCTTGCGCATATACGCCCTCACGGTGAGCGGCGCGAACACGGCCACAATCACGGCCGCCCCGATCAACGCGAACGCGGCATCCGCTCCGAGAGTTCCGGAAGTGGTGACCTCACGCACCGCGGTGACCAGGTGCGAGACCGGGTTCACATTGACGAAACCCTGCAACCAGTCGGGCATGGTGTCCACCGGCACGAAGGCGTTGGAGAGAAACGTGAGCGGGAACAGAATCAGCATCGAGATGCCCTGCACACTGCTCGCGGTGCGAGCGATCACGCCGAAGAAGGCGAAGACCCAGCTGATCGCCCAGGCGCAGACGATGACCAGCACGGCTCCCATCAGCACACCGCCGAGACCGGCTTCGGGCCGGAAGCCCATGATGTAGCCCATCACAAAGGTGAGGGTCGTCGCGATGGCGTAGCGCACGGTATCGGCCAACAGCGCACCGGCCAGTGGCGAGATGCGAGCGATCGGCAGCGACTTGAACCGGTCGAACACGCCCTTGTCCATGTCCTCCCGCAGCTGCACGCCCGTCACAATCGACGTCGTGATGACCGTCTGCACGAGAATGCCCGGGATGATCACCGGCAGATAGCTCTGCACATCACCCGAGATCGCACCACCGAAAATGTAGGTGAACATCAGGGTGAAGATGATCGGCTGCAGCGTGACGTCGAAGAGTTGTTCTGGCGTGCGCTTGATCTTGAGCAGACCCCGCCAGGCCATGGTGAACGAGTTGCGCAGCGACTGTTCGAGACTGACACGATTTCCGAGAGTGCGGCTGGCCCCTGGCGCGATACGCCCGGGAGCCGGTGGTGTGGGGGTCAGAGTTGTGGCGCTCATGCGCTGATCCTTTCGGTGTCGGATGCACGCGCATCCGTTGCTGGGGTGCCATCGACATCGTCGGCGGCCTTGTCGTCGGCGTTGTCGTCAGAGACACCGTGACCGGTGAGCGCGAGAAAGACCTCGTCGAGCGACGGCTTCTGCACCGAGATCTCATTCAGGCGGATGCCCGCCTCACGCAACACGACGAGAAGGTCGGTCACGCGATCCGGGTCGCTCATCGGAGCGTTGATTGTCGCCTGCTCCGGCGAAAGCACCGACTGCACGCCGAGCAACGAGTGGATGGCGCGACGGGCGTCGTCGAGATCGGCCGGGTCTTCGAGGCGCAGCTGCAGGGACGACTCGCCGATCGATGCCTTGAGTTCGTTGGCGGTACCTTCGGCGACGACGATCCCCCGGTCGATCACGGCGATCCGATCGGCGAGCTGGTCAGCTTCGTCGAGGTACTGGGTGGTCAGCATGACCGTTGACCCTGTTGCGACGAGACGTCGGATGGTGTCCCACATCTGCGAGCGAGTGCGCGGGTCGAGGCCGGTGGTCGGTTCGTCGAGAAAGATCAGCGGGGGCTGTGAGATCAGGCTCGCGGCCAGGTCGAGTCGACGGCGCATGCCGCCGGAGAAGTTCTTGAGGGGCCGGGTGGCTGCCTCGGTCAGCCCGAACTCTTCGAGGAGTTCCGCTGACTTGCGTTTTGAGGCTGCCCGGCTGAGGCCGTGGAGACGAGAGAACAGTACGAGGTTCTCGGTGGCGCTGAGCGTTTCGTCAACCGACGCGTACTGGCCGGTGACGCCGATGAGCTGCCGAACGATTTGAGCTTCGCGCTGCACATCATGGCCGAAAATTGTCGCGGAGCCGGCATCCGGGCGCAGCAGTGTCGCAAGCATGCGAATCGCGGTGGTTTTTCCTGCCCCGTTCGGGCCGAGCACGCCATAGACGGTGCCGGTGCGAACGGAGAGATCGATCCCGTCGACTGCGCGGTTTGTGCCGAACGCTTTGACGAGTCCGTGGGCCTCGACGGCCCAGTCGCTGGTGTTGGTTTTTGTCATGGCTCCATCGTCGAAGGGGCCGCTCACGTGACGCTCACAGACCGCTTTCATGGTGCTGTCATGCCGCCGGCATGGCCCGCCCCGCTTAGATGCGCACTGTCGATTGCGGAGAACACAGCGCATCTTCGCAAGGTGCCGACTTACGATAGAACCGTGACTGCATACGTCTCGGCTCTCGACCTGTTCTCCATCGGAATCGGCCCATCCAGTTCTCACACCGTCGGCCCGATGCGTGCTGCGCTCACGTTCGCAGAGCATCTCGCCGAGACCGGGCGCCTGGCCGACGTCTCGCGCATCAGCTGCACACTCTACGGATCGCTCGGCGCAACCGGGCTCGGCCACGGCACCCCCGATGCGGTGATCGCCGGTCTCGCCGGTGTCCGGCCGGAATCCTGCGATCCCGACGACGTTCGCTCGGCCTGGACCGGTTTGGCCGAGGGTGCGACGCTCTCCGTGCTCGGTCGCCACAGCATTCCGATCAGCAAAGACGACGTGAGCTTCGAACCGCGCACCCGTCTGCCCGGCCACCCGAACGCCCTCACGCTCGTGGCCTGGACCGAGACCGATGCTCTGCCCATCTTCGAGGAGACGTACTACTCGATCGGCGGCGGGTTCATCCGCCGCGACGGCGACACACTCGGTCAGGCCACCCCGATCGTCACGCAGCCGATGCCCTATTCGTCGAGTGTGGAGTTGCTCGCGCTCTGCGATGAGTACGGCCTCGACATCGCCGGAGTGGCTCGCATCAACGAGGAGTCGATTCACGGCCAGGAAAAACTCGACGCGGGTCTTGATGCGATTTGGAACGCCATGCACGTCTGCGTGGAAGCCGGATTGAAGACCAGCGGCACGCTTCCGGGCGGCCTCAAGGTGAAGCGACGCGCCGAAGCAATTCGTATGCAGCTGGAGGAATATGACAGTCTGCCGCAGCGAGAACGGGACACCTCAACCGAATGGCTCCACGCATTCGCCCTGGCCGTGAACGAAGAGAACGCTTCGGGCGGGCGCGTCGTGACCGCTCCAACCAACGGCGCGGCAGGCATCATCCCGGCCGTCGGTCACTACTACCTGCGCTTCGTTCCGGGCGCGGATGCCGCTGGCTTGCGTCGCTACCTGCTGACTGCCGTGGCCATCGGCTCGCTGGTCAAGGCGAATGCGTCGATTTCGGGCGCGGAAGGCGGCTGCCAGGCGGAGGTCGGCTCGGCGTGCGCCATGGCATCCGGTGCGCTCTGCGCCGTACTCGGCGGCACCCCGCGCCAGGTCGAGAACGCCGCGGAGATCGCGATGGAGCATCACCTCGGCTTGACCTGCGACCCCGTCGGCGGCCTCGTGCAGGTGCCCTGCATCGAACGCAACGCCATCGCGTCGTCGACCGCGGTGTCTGCGGCCCGGCTCGCCCTGCACGGCGACGGAACACACCTCGTCTCGCTCGACACCGTGATCGAGACAATGCGTCAGACCGGCCTCGACATGATGACCAAGTACAAAGAGACCAGCGAAGGCGGGTTGGCGGTCAACGTCATCGAGTGCTGAGAGCCCGCGACCACGAGGCTCGAACGAGGTCTCCCGCTCAGTCTCAGTCCCGGGAATCGAGCGACTACCCCCTGATCAGTGGGCTGTTGGCGCCGCAACCGATGCCGTAGGCTGACGGAACATCTCTGGGGGCCATCATTTTTCATGCACCGTTGCGCCGCAACGCACTTCTCGCTGCCGCCGTCGCGGCGCTCTTCACGTTGTCGGCGTGCGCCGGCACTCCGACGCCGGTCGTGACCGTCACCGTTGCACCGTCACCGCCCGCGACAACGGCGCCCCCTGCTACTCCCTCTGCGCCGGCAACCACGCCACCACCGGTGGAACCCGCGCCGGTCGAAGAGCCGGAGCTCGTGCCGAATCCAGCGGTGGGCGAGCCGATTCCCAATGCGCCGGCGCCGATCGTTGAACCGGGCCCAGCGGTTGATCTCGGCGAAGCGCCGGGAGCGCGCGGCGCGGCGACCACCAACGATGACGGCAGCCTGAACACCTACACCGTTGTCGAAGGTGACTCATTCTTCGATATCGCTCAGCGGTTCGACGTGCCGGTGCAGCAGTTTCTGCACATGAATCCGTCGGTTCCCGGCCTCGGCGAAGACATCTACATCAAGCAGATCATCAACCTCGACTGGACGACGAAGCGCTGACGCCTTCCGGAGCACGGATTCTCCCGGCCAGCGAACCCGGAATAGAGTGGAGACTCCGACGCGTTGCAGCAACTACTGACAACGCAGGCTGGGAGGCTCCGTGAGCAATGATTCGTGGCTGAGCGATTCTGAGCGGCGACGCCTGAGCAAACAGCGCAATGACGGCGCAATCGTCGCGGCCCTCGCCTTCACCGGCCTCGTCGCATCGTTCATGATGACCCTGGTCACTCCGCTGCTACCCGAGCTACCTCATCTGCTCGGCGTGAGCCAGACCGACTCGATGTGGGTGGTCACCGCCACGCTGCTCGCCGCCGCCGTCGCGACGCCGATCGGCGGGCGACTCGGCGATCTCTACGGCAAACGACGGATGATGTTGGTGCTGCTGGGCAGCCTGATCCTCGGTTCGGTGATCGCCGCGTTCTCGTCCACCCTCATTCCTCTCGTGATCGGGCGTGCGTTGCAGGGCGCCGGCCTCGGTGTGATCGCTCTCGGCATCAGCATTCTGCGCGACGTTCTGCACCGCGACCGCCTCGGTAAAGCGATCGCGCTCGTCAGCGCGACCCTCGGCATCGGCGGCGCGGTCGGTCTGCCGGTGTCGGCACTCATCTCCCAGTTTCTCGACTGGCACATGCTGTTCTGGGTGTCGGGAACGCTCGGGGTCGTCGGTTTCATCCTGGTGTTCACGTTGGTGCCGGTCAGCACGCTGCGAAGCGCCGGAACGTTTGACTTCATCGGTGCGATCGGTTTCGCGGTTGGTCTGGTCGGCATTCTGCTCAGTGTGTCGAAGGGCTCGACCTGGGGCTGGACGAGCCCGCTCACCCTCGGCATCGGGCTCGGCGGCGTCGCGGTTCTAATCTTGTGGACCCTGTTCGAGCTACGCACCGAAAGCCCACTCATCGACATCCGGGTGGCGATGCGACGCTCGGTGCTGCTCACGAACCTCGCCTCGGTCACCGTGGGTTTCGCGTTCTTTGCGACGGCCGTCGCCTTGCCGATGCTGCTCGAGTCACCGACCGACACCGGGGTCGGTTTTGGGCAGAGCATGCTGATCGCCAGCCTCTGTCTGATGCCGAGCGGTCTGGTGATGTGGGCGCTGTCCAGCACGGCCGCCCGGGTCACCGATCGGCGCGGCGCCCGCACCAGCCTGCTCATCGGCATCGCTGTGATCACCATCGGCTATGCCCTCGCGATCGGTCTGATGACCGAGGTCTGGCACACCGTGCTCGTGGCGACCCTGGTCGGCTTCGGTGTCGGTTTCGCCTACGCCGCTATGCCGACCTTGATCATGGCCGCGGTGCCTGCCTCAGAGACCGCGGCCTCGAACGGCCTGAACTCGGTCATGCGCACACTTGGTTCGACTGCGGCGAGCGCGGTGATCGGTGTGATCCTCTCGGTGAACATCGTCACGGTGAACGGGGTTACGACGCCCAGCACATTCGGGTTCCAACTGAGTTTCGCCCTCTGCGCCGGTGCCGCGCTGATCGGTTTGGTGCTGACCCTGCTGCTCCCCCGTCGCCAGCCGCGCTACGACACCGCGAGCCTGCCGGTTCAGTCGTAGCAGAGGTGAGCTACGCCCGACGCATTGCCCGGATGCCGACCCAGAGACCAAGTGCCGCTGTGATGATCGCGGCCACGAAGCCTCCGGCCACGGCCGCGGTAGCCAGGTCACCGGCGAACAGCGCGCGTTCGGCCTGCACCACGTAGCTGAGTGGGTTGACCGAGGCGACCACCTGCATCCAGGTCGGTCCATTTTCAAGCGGTAACAGCATCCCGGAAAGGATCATCAACGGGAAGATGACGGTCTGGTGGATGACCCAGAACATCCAGTCGCGGTTGCGGCAGCCCAGCGCCACCGTGTAGCTCAGTGCACCGAAGCCGATGCCGAAGATCGCCAGCAAGATGAAGCCGATGAGCAGGCCGGGCCCACTCACGGTGAAGCCGAACGGCAGCGAGACCAGGCAGATCAGCAGGCCTTGCACGGTAAGCGGCACGACCTCCTTCAGCGCACGGCCAATGAGCAGCGCGCCCCGTGACAGCGGGGCGACGAGGGTGCGCTCGTGCGACCCCGTCTGCATCTCGGCGAGCAGGTTCGCACCGGTGCTGGCCGTTCCGAATAGGGCGACCATGACCAGGATGCCCGGCACGAACCACTGCAGGGTTTCCCCGGCTGGCAGTCCGGACGATGCAACGAGCAGCGGCCCGAACAAGCCGAGGAAGACCAGCGGCTGCACGAGACTGAATAGCGCACTGAACGGGTCGCGCCAGACTGGGCGGAGCTCCCGCGCCAGCACGTTCCAGATGTCGACAACGAGGATCGTGCGGCCGGGAACGGTGTCGAACGAACGCTGGCTCGGTGTGGTGTCGGTGACGTAGGTCATGAGCGTGCCTCCTGCGGCGTAGTGGATGAAATGGATGCGTCGGTCTCGGTGCGGCCGGGGATCGCAGCGCTGCTGGGGCTCTCAGTGCCGATTGACCTCTCGTGGCCGATGGGGCTCTCAGGGCCGCTTGCCCGCTCGTGGCCCTCGGCGACCTGCCCCTCCTCTCGAAGGCGTCGCCCCGTCAGCGCCAGGAAAACGTCATCGAGCGTCGGCTGCCGGTGCGTCACCCCGACGAGCGGGATGTTCGCGTCGTCGAGCGCACGCACCAGGCGGGGAACTTCCCGGTCACCGCGCTGCGCGGCGAGGGTGACGACGGTGCCCGCGGCCCGTCCGCCGGTCTGCACGGCGGCGCGCGCGGCATCCGCTGGAGTGCTGAAGCTCAAGGTGATGGTGTCGCTGGCGAGGTTTGCCTTCAGGGCCGGCGCGGTGTCGTCGGCGATGACGACGCCATAATCCATCACCATGACCCGTTCGGCGAGTTGGTCAGCCTCGTCGAGGTAGTGCGTGGTGAGAAAGATGGTCGTGCCGAACCGGTCGCGCAGGTCGATGATGTGCTGCCAGAGGTTGGCTCTGCTCTGCGGGTCGAGCCCAGTTGACGGTTCGTCGAGAAAGAGCAGTTCGGGGCGGTGGATGAGGCCGAGCGCGATATCGAGGCGCCGTTTCTGGCCGCCGGAGAGCGACTGCACTTGGCGGTTCGCGATGGCGTCGAGGTCGAGTGAGCCAATGAGTTCGTCGGCGCGCGCCCTGGTCTCCGCACGACCAATGCCGTAGAACGCGCCCTGGCTGAGGAGTTCGTCACGCACCCGTTGGGTGTGGCCGCCCGACGCGCCTTGGCCGACGTAGCCGATGCGTCGGCGGACGCCTCCTGGGTTTCGACGGATGTCGCAGCCAACCACGCTGGCCTCCCCCGCCGTTGCCGCGAGCAGCGTGGTCAGCAGGCGGATCGTCGTCGACTTGCCGGCCCCGTTCGGCCCGAGAAATGCAACGAGTTCGCCGCGCTCGACGTCGAGGTCCAGTGAGCGCACCGCGTCGACCGCGCCGCCTTTCACCGGGAATGATTTGCCGAGACCGCGTGCCCTGATCAATGTTGATGAGCTGGTGTGAGTAGTCATATCGACAGATTAGAAACCCAATAGGACATTATCTGTCCTAATAATCGAGATACTTGAAATATGTCAGATACGACGTCACGCACCCTCGATTTACTGTCTCTTCTGCAGAGCCATCGACACTGGGCGTGCAGCGAGCTGGCCGAACGACTCGGCGTCACCGACCGCACCGTGCGCCGCGACATCGATCGTCTGCGCGAACTGGGCTATCAGATCGATGCGGCCCGCGGCGCCGCGGGCGGTTATCGGCTCGGAGCGGGCACCGGCATGCCTCCCCTGCTTCTCACCGACGATGAGGGCGTCGCCATCGTGATTGGTCTGCGCTCCCAGGCCACCGCCGCGCTCCGCGGCTCTGAGCACACCACGCTCAGTGCGCTGGCCAAGCTCGAGCAAGTGCTCCCGCCCGCCCTGCGGAGACGCATCGAAGCGCTGCAGACGCACGCAACACTGCCGCCTGCCCACGGCCCGGTCGTCGACGCCGATCTCCTGGCCCAACTTGCCCTCAGCTGCCGGGACAGCGAACGGGTGCGCTTCAGCTACACGGATGCCAAGGGTGCGGAATCTGTGCGAAGTACCGAACCGCACATGCTCGTGCCGCTCGGTCGGCGCTGGTATCTCCTCGCCTGGGACAGGGATCGCGCCGGCTGGCGCACCTTTCGCATCGACCGGATCAGCACACTGCTGCAGACGCGCGTGCTCTTTCCGGCCCGCGCGCTGAGCTCGGATGACGCGGTAGCGCTGGTCGCCGCTGCGGTGCGTTGGCGCGATAGCTCCTACCGGCTGACGATCACACTGCGGATGCCGCTGGCCGAGGCACAGGCACAGCTCGGCTGGTGGGCGCGGGATGCCGTGGCTCAGGGACCAGAGCACACCGTCTGGCCGCTCGTCGGCGACACCATTGGCTCGCTGGGCAGCGCTCTGTCGTGGATCCCGACCGAGGTTGAGTACACACTGGCTGCATCGCCGGAGGTGATTGACGCCATCCGCTTACAGAGCCGTCGTCTGGCCGCCGCTCTGCCCGCTCCCTCAGATGACCCGGCTCGCTAGTTTCGCCCGGGTCATCCGGTCGGTCTCGGAGCCAGGTTGGAGTTCTTAGAGGAATCTGAGACCCACGGGCAGAGACTCGAAACTGTTGGCCGCGCTCCAGTTGCGCGCCGATAGAACGGAATGGCAGTGACGGTGATGAACCCGATTTTCGACGTGTCGACACGGCGCCCGCACGAGCGGCAGCGCGACCCGCTGCGACCACTCGCCCACCCGCGAGCCGTCACTGTCGCAAGCATTCTGGCTCTCTGCGCGGTGATCGCATTCGGGCTGCTTGTCGCCCGCACCCCGAGCTGGTCGACCTCAGAACTCGGCATCGATCAGTGGCTGAGCCTGCAGCACACGCCGTTTCTCGATGGAGTGACACTCACGATCGCCTGGCTGTTCGATCCGGCAATGGCGGTGGTCATCACTGTGGTCACGGCAGTCCTGATTGGCATCGTCACTCGCAATCCCGCCCGGGTGCTGACGTTTCTCGGCATGATCGCCGTCGCCTGGGGCGGTAGCGAGGTGCTCAAATGGATCGTGCAACGGCCACGTCCCGATGCCAGTCTGCTGGCGCATCCGCTGCTCACCGAGCACTCGTTCAGCTATCCGAGCGGGCACACCTGCTTCGTCGCCGCCCTCGGTCTTGCCCTGATCTTTCTGGCCAGGGATCACCCGTGGCGCCCTCTCGTCATCACCGTGGCGGCCCTCGCGACGGTATTGGTCGCCGCGTCTCGCGTCTCTCTCGGGGTGCATTACCCCACGGATGTCGCGGCGTCTCTCGTGTACGCGGTCGCGGCATCCGCTCTCGCCCTCGTCGTCTGCTTGCAGTATCTGTTGCCGCGCTTTCCGTCGTCCCTCCGGGACCGGCCGTAGCCATCTCGTTGGTCGAGGAGCGGCCGACTCCGTCGGGCGCTCCTCGATCACCGAGATTGTGCAGTTAGATTATGACCAGGCGAAGCAGAAAGAAGGGCACTCGATGATCACCACGAAGCCCCGGCTTCTGCTCGTTGAAGACGACGCAGAGCTCGGCCCGCTGATCAAGGGGGTGCTCGAGGAGTCGTATGACGTTGCCCTGGTTGCCGACGGCCAGACCGGTCTCGACCGGGGCATCCGTGACGACTTCGACGTTCTCGTCATCGACCGCCGTCTGCCCGCTCTCGATGGGCTGAGCGTGGTGCAGGCGTTGCGTTCGCATCGCGTGACAACGCCGATCCTGCTGCTCAC
The DNA here is from genome assembly GCF_039538945.1 of Glaciibacter kafniensis. Classification (NCBI taxonomy): domain Bacteria; kingdom Bacillati; phylum Actinomycetota; class Actinomycetes; order Micrococcales; family Microbacteriaceae; genus Glaciibacter; species Glaciibacter kafniensis. The sequence continues at coordinate 39,924 of NZ_BAABCN010000006.1, forward strand.
CGCACTCGGCACCATTGCGGACAAGGTCGACGGGCTGGATGCCGGCGCGAACGATTACCTGGTCAAGCCGTTCGATTTCGACGAACTACTCGCTCGCCTCCGCGCACTCACCCGTGCGTTCACCGCAGAGGGGCCCGCCGTCGACATCGGCGAGTGGACCTTCTACCCCGATGACCACAGCATCCATTCGCCGCACATCGGCCGCATCCTGCTGACGCCGCGCGAATCGGACCTGCTGCGACTCTTCGCCACGCAGCCCGATCGCACCTTCAGCCGCGCACAGGTGTTGAGCGCCGTGTTTCAGGTCGGCGAGCAGCCGGGAACCGTCGACACCTACGTGCACTATTTGCGCCGCAAAACCGACAAAGACATTGTGCTGACCGTGCGAGGCCGTGGCTATCGACTGGGCCAGCTGTGAGCGGGCCTCACCGAGCGGCCCCCGACAGCGATGCCGCGGCCGTCGGGCGCGCGTCACGGATCATCGGCTGGCAGATCACCGCGGGGGCGACAGCGATCGTGCTGTTTTTGGTGGCGGCCTCCATCGTCTTCATCATCGATCAATCGCAGCCGGCCGAGCTGTTGGAGAAACCGAAGCCCGGCGAAAGCCGCATCTACATTGACTCGACGGCAGTGCTCGTGGCCCTGATCGTGGTCGGCGTCGTCGCCATCGCGATCGCGGGGGTGCTCAGCTGGGTGGTCGCCCGACGCGCGGTGCGTCCGCTCGGCGACGCACTGCGGATGCAACGGAGTTTCGTCGCGGATGCCAGTCACGAACTCCGCACCCCGTTGACCGTTCTCGACGCGCGGATCCAGGTGTTGCAGCGCGGACTCGCACCCGGCGATCCGATCTCGCCGGCGGTGGCGGACATCCGTCGTGACACTCTCGCGCTCGTCGCGGTCGTGAACGATCTTCTGCTGGCGGCGGCAAGCGAGGCTCCGGAGGGCGCGGTGCCGGTCGTCGATGTCGTGCCCCTCGTCGAGCGGGCCGTGGCGTCGATGAGCGTGCTGGGCGACCAGCGCGGCGTGGGGGTTGAGTTCGATCGCGACGACCTCGCCCGTCATGACGGTCAGGTTCTCGCGAAGATCCCAGCCGCGAGCATCCAGCGCTGCGTTGTCGCTCTGCTCGACAACGCGATTGCCCATTCGCCGAACGGTTCGCGGGTGACAGTGTCGCTTCACGTCGCCACGTCGACTTTCTCTCTCGTTGTCGCCGATCAGGGCGCGGGAATCCAGGGCATCGACCCCGCGCATATTTTCGACCGGTTCGCGCATTCGACCGCGCCGGAGTTCCCGTCGGCGAGTCCGCGCAGCGGGTTCGGTATCGGGCTGGCGCTCGTGCGCGACATTGCCGTGCGCAATGGCGGCACCGTCGAGCTGCGGGAGACCTCGCCCTCCGGGACGACGTTCGTTCTGACTCTGCCGTTGGCGGGCTGAGCCTCTTTCGCCAGCCATTCGGCCACCGAGCTGTGGCAGATGACCAGTTTCTGCTGGCAAAACGGTAATCTGCCACAGCTCGCGAGGGAGATTAGACGTTTCTGAGAACGCATCCGCTCAACTGGTCAGACACGGGTGCACACGGCGCCCCCTGCGAAACGGATGCCCATGTCAGATCTCACGGCAACACGTGCCGACCGACGCATTTCCACCGGCCTCAACAAGGTTCCTGACCCCACTGCCACCTTTTGGACCATCAAGATCCTCGCCACGACGGTCGGCGAGACGTTTGCCGATTTTCTGGCCACGAACTTGAACCTCGGCCTGACCAACACCACGATCGTGATGGGCGCTCTGCTGGCGATCGTACTCGTCTTGCAGTTCAGGTCGCTCCGCTACGTGCCGGCAATCTACTGGCTGGCCGTGGTGCTGATCAGCATCGTCGGAACCCTGATCACCGACAATCTCACCGACAACTTCGGCATTCCGCTCGAGACAACCACGATCGTCTTCGCCATCGCACTCGCCATCGTCTTCGCCACCTGGTATGCCAGTGAACGCACCCTCTCGATCCACTCGATCACCACACGGCGTCGTGAGGGCTTCTACTGGCTTGCGATCCTCTTCACCTTCGCGCTCGGAACCGCCGCCGGCGACCTGATCGCCGAGGGTCTCAACCTGGGCTACTTCGTCTCAGCGCTGCTCTTCGCCGCCGCGATCGCCGTAGTCGGCTGCGCCTATCGGTTTGCCAAGCTGAACGCGGTTCTTGCATTCTGGATCGCCTACATCCTCACCCGTCCGCTCGGAGCGTCGCTCGGTGACCTTCTCTCGCAGCCGCTGCTCGACGGCGGGCTGGGCCTCGGCACCGTCGTGACCAGCGCCATCTTCTTGACGGCGATCCTCGGGCTCATCGTCTTCTTGACCCGCACTCAGCGCAAGGAGCTCGCCTCATGGCAGCCGGAACTCTCCTGAGCAGCGGGCTGAGCGGCGGGCTGAGCAGCGGCATCCTCGATCCGCAAGCGCTGATCAGCGGCGCCGGTGTCTGGGGGCTGGCGGTCGTCTGTCTCATCGTCTTCGCGGAGACTGCGCTCCTTGTCGGGTTCTTTCTGCCCGGTGACACCCTGCTCTTCTTCACGGGCGTACTCACTCTCACCGGTGCGATTCACGCCCCGCTCGGGGTGGTGATCGCGGCGGTGAGCGTCGCCGCAATTCTCGGCGACCAGGTCGGCTACTTGATCGGGCGCCGGGCCGGGCCCGCGATCTTCAATCGCAAGGAATCGGGGCTGTTCAGCCGGGAGAGCGTTGCGAAGACCGAGTCGTTCTTCGAGCGGTTCGGTTCTGCGACGGTCACGATCGCTCGCTTCGTACCGGTCGTTCGCACCTTCGCCCCGGTTATCGCCGGTGTCGGCTCGATGCGTTACCGCTCGTTCATCATGTTCAATGTGATCGGCGCAGTGGCGTGGGCAGGTTCGGTCATTCTGCTCGGCTTCGGTCTCGGTCACATTCCCGGCGTCGCCGAGTTCACCGCGCATTACATCGATCTGATCCTGGTCGGCATCATCGTCGTCTCGACGGTTCCCGTGCTCGTGCGCAGCCTGGTGTTGCGCCGACGCCGTCAGGTGAGAGCAGCGGATGCGCGGTGAGCGTGTGCGGCGCGGTATCGCGTTCAGGAGTGGAGCAGCGTCGGCCGCGGTGCCCCCGCAGAATGGTGGCCCTTCGCCGGTGCGACAGGCGCTCCGCTCCTGAACCCGGACCCGCCGATCCCGATCAGGGAGCCTCAGCGAGAGTGCTCAGCGAGAACGCGCCGCCTCGTCGAGACGCTGGAGAAAACCGGCGAGCAGCACCTGCTCCTCGCCACTCAGCGCATCCGTCATCGCACGCTCGGCCTCGACGTGATCGGGCAGCGCCTGCTCAACCAGAGTCTTGCCCGCCTCGGTGAGCGCGACGAGTGTGCCGCGTCCGTCATCGGGATTCGCTTCCCGAGCGATCAGCCCTCGAGCTTCAAGTTTGTTGAGGCGCTGCGCCACCGCGCTCGAGGTGATCATCGCGTCCCTGGCGAGCACCGCCGGCGCAATGCGGTGCGGCGCCCCGCTTCGCAGCAGAGTCGCGAGCACGTCGAACGAGCCAGAATCAAGCCCGTGCCGCGCGAAAGTCTCGGCCAAGCGCAGATCGATGGCGAGCGCGGTGCGGCTCAGCCGACCAATCACCGCCATCGGCGACACATCGAGCTCGGGCTTCTCCGCGTGCCACTGCTCGAGAATTCGATCCACTTGGTCGGCCATAAAGCCACCCTAGCGAATCGCTAAGCACTTAGCTATTATTACTAAGTGCTTAGCAATCGATCCCTCCTCATCCTCACCACGGCCGTCGCCCCCGCGCTCTGGGGCACGACCTACCTCACGACCACGATGCTCCTGCCGCCGGACCGCCCCCTGCTCGCTGCCACATTGCGCGCCCTTCCGGCCGGAATCCTTCTACTGATGCTCGCCAGACGGATGCCGCACGGCGCGTGGTGGTGGAAGTCGTGGGTTCTCGGCGTGCTCAATATCGGCGCCTTCTTCGCGCTGCTTTTCATCGCGGCCTACCGGCTCCCCGGCGGAGTCGCCGCAGTCGTCGGCGGCATCTCACCGCTCGTCGTCGCGGTGCTGGCGAGTCGGCTTCTGCACGAGAAACTCACCCTGCGCGTGATTGTTGCCGGCTCGGCCGGTGTCGTCGGGGTGAGCCTGATCGTTCTGCAAGCGCAGAGCAGGCTCGACGCGATCGGTGTGCTCGCGGCGTTCGGCGGCACCCTCTCGATGGCAACGGGAATCGTTCTCTCGAAGAAGTGGGGCCAGCCGGCACCGCCCCTTGCGACGACGGCCTGGCAGCTCATCGCGGGCGGACTCACGCTTCTCGCTTTGCTTCTCGTGTTCGAGGGCCTTCCGTCCGAACCGTTGACCGCCACGAATCTGCTGGGCTACGCCTACTTGTCGATCGTCGGAACCGCGGTCGCGTACCTGCTCTGGTTTCGCGGAATCGCCCGACTACCCACCAGCATCCCGGCATTTCTCGGTTTGCTCAGCCCGGTGGTGGCCATCCTGGCCGGCTGGCTCATCGCCGGAGAGACGCTCACTCCCCCGCAGTGTGCGGGCATCGTGATCGTGTTGGGCGCGGTGGCGGTGGCGGTGTCAGGGCGACCTCGCTGGGTGGCTTCCCACCCACGCGTGACTACACTTGACTAGTGCATAGATCCACAATTCCGCTGGAGCAACGAACTCGCCCCGAGAGCGATTCGCCGCACCAGCAGCTCACCCGGTGAGTGCCTCACAGCCCGGTGACGTTGAGCGCGACTCCCCCTCACCTCGACGACGCGTCGATCTCATCGATAGCACCCGGTTCATCGGAGTGCTGCGACTGACGCGCGCGTCATTCTGGCATTACTTGGCGATCATCCTGGTGCTGCAGGGCGCCATCGTGACGTGCGTGGTTCCGGCCATCACCAGCCTGTTTGAGCTGGCGCTGGGGTCAGCCGGCCTGTCGAACCTCACCGACCGCAATCTGGTCACAATGCTGACCAATCCCCTCGCCGTACTCCTCCTGCTCCTGATCGCCATCATCGCCCTGGCCGCTGTCAGCCTCCAGATCTCAACGATCTTCATCGTGGCCAACCGGCAGCAGGGCGGACGTTCCCTGGGCCTGCGCGCCATCGTCGCGGCGCTTACCTGGCAGGTACGCCGCATTTTTCACTACCAATCCCCGGTGCTGCTCGCATATTTCTTTCTGATCGCCCCGCTCGGCGGACTCGGTCTTCTCTCGGTGCTCACCCGCGGAATCGCGATTCCCCCGTTCGTGACGGGCGAGTTCATGAAGTCGCCCCTTAGCGCCGTCGGCTACACCGCGGTGATCGGGACCATTTTCTGTCTGAACCTGCGCCTGATGCTCACTCTGCCGTTGATGGTGGTCTCCGGCCGAACACCGCTCCGATCGCTCGGCCGGAGCATGCTCGCCACCCGTGGCCACATCTGGAAGCTGGCCGTGTCGGTGAGCGGTCCGGTCATCGTGGCGGTTCTCGTGTCGTCACTGGGCGTTGAGATCATCGTGCGGGTGACGGAGCTCGCCGCCAACCTGAACCCGGATGCCGCCGTGGTCGTGGAATCCGTCGCGATCGGCGCGGGTCGTGTGTTCGGCTTCATCGTTATCGGAATAACCCAGGTCGTCGTCGCTCACATCCTCATCTCGGTCAGCCGTGAGTTGGTGGGCCTGACGACCGTTCATCCCGCTCCGGCCGCTGGACGGCCACGAGGTGCCCGCGCCATCACAGCCGCCGCCTGGTCGATCGCAGCCATTATGGCCATGGGAATCGGAATGACTGCCGCACCCGCAGTGGCCACCCCGGTCACCGGAGCCTCTGACACCCTGGTGCTCGGCCACCGCGGCTTTGTCGGCGGCGGGGTCGAGAACACGATTCCCGCTCTGGAGGCCGCGGCCGCAGCGGGTGTCGACTACGTCGAGACCGACATGCAGCAGACCACAGACGGCCAGTTCATCGCCAGCCATGACAGCAACCTCTTCATCGTTGCCGGGATCAACAGAAACATCTTCGACATGACGTTCGAGGAGGTCACGTCGACACGGGTGCGCGCCGGCGGGCACAGCGCCCTGATTCCGTCGATGGAGGAGTACGTCACTCGTGCGGCGGAACTGGGCGTTCCCCTGCTCATCGAGCTCAAGGTGCACGGCCACGAGACACCCGACTTCGTCGATCGGTTCCTCGCCGAACTCGATTCGCTTGGCGTGACGGAGAGCAACATCTACCACTCGCTGAGTGCCGATGCGGTGGAGCAGCTCACGGCGAAGCGCCCGGAGCTCACTGTCGGGTACACAATCGCGCTGACCCTGGGCGATCTGCCCGACGTCAACTGCGACTTTTTCGTCGTCGAACAGGCGTCGTTCAGCCCTGAGTTTCTCTCCGAAGCGCACGCGATGGGAAAACCGGTCTACGTCTGGACCGTCAACGACGAGGAGACCATCCGCGACCTGCTGCGTGTTCCGGTCGATGGCATCGTCACCGACCATCCGGACACCGCCATCCGCTACCGGTCACTCATCGCAGACAGCCGTGGGCTCTCATTTCAGGTGAGTGACGCGCTCAGCGACTTGAGCGTGTTCCGCTAGAGGCAGCAACCCACTCGAGGCGATCAACCGCTAGAGGCGGTTGATCTCCGTGAGGCGCACAACGGCTTCGCCGGCCTCATCCGACGCCTCAAGATCAACCTCGGCGGTGAAGCCCCAGTCGTGGTCGCCGGCCGGGTCGTCGAGAATCTGACGCACCTTCCACTGCGTCGCGCCCTCCTCGATGATCAGCAGGGCAGAGCTGCGTGCGTTGGCACCCGTCAGAATCTCGTCGTGCTCGTCGTAGTAGCCGTCGAGTGCATTGGCCCAGGCATCGGCGTCGAAGCCGGATGCCGCATCCAGCTCACCGAGCGCGTCATACTGCTCGCGCGCGGCCAGCTGCACCCGCCGGAACAGCTCGTTGCGCACCAGAATTCGGAACGCCCGCACATTCGTCGTGAGCCGCTTGGGAGCCGGCGGCAGAACCACATGCGCACCGGCAGCATGGGCAGCGGCGTCGGGGTGGATCAGTTCTTCCCACTCGTCGAGCAGGCTGGAGTCGACCTGACGAACGAGCTCGCCGAGCCATTCGATCAGGTCGAGCAGGTCTTCGGTCTTCGCCTCGTCGGGAATCGTCTGCCGGGCGGCCCGGTAGGCGTCGGAGAGGTACCGCAGCACCACGCCCTCGCTGCGGGCGAGTTTGTAGAACGCGATGAACTCGCCGAACGACATCGCCCGCTCATACATGTCGCGCACGACTGACTTGGGGCTGAGCTCGAAGTCGGCAATCCAGGGCTGTGACAGTTTGTAGGTGTCGAACGCATAGTTGAGCAGCTCGTCGAGCGGCTTGGGATGCGTGACCTCCTCGAGCAGCGCCATCCGCTCGTCATACTCGATGCCTTCACGCTTCATCGCAGCGACTGCCTCACCGCGGGCCACGAACTGCTGGCCGGAGAGCACCGGGCGCGGGTTGTCGAGCGTTGCTTCGACAATCGAAATCATGTCCAGTGCGTAGTGACCGGTTCCGGTCTCAGCGGCCGGGTCGGGGTCGAGCAGGTCGAATGCGGCGAGCGCGAACGGCGACAGCGGCTGGTTGAGCGCGAAGTTCGCCTGCAGATCGACGGTCAAACGGATGTCCCCGCTCGCCGACTGCTCCACGATGCCCGCTGCACGCAGCGTCTTGTAGATGCCGAGAGCGCGACGGGCCAGCTCCAGCTGACGCTTCCACGGCTCGTGGTTGTCGAAGACCAGCGCGTAGACGTTAGCAAACGCATCGCCGCCGCGCGCGATCACGTTGATCAGCATGGCGCTGGTCATCTGCATGCTCGAGGTCAGGGTCTCCGGCTCGGCCTCGATCAGACGGCGGAATGACGGCTCACCCCAGGAGACGAAGCCTTCCGGCGCCTTCTTGCGGATGAGTTTGCGCTTCTTCTTCGGGTCGTCGCCGGCCTTCTCGATGGCCTTGAGATTTTCGGTCTCGTGATCGGGAGCCTGTGCGACGACGGTCCCGGCCGTATCGTAGCCGGCACGACCGGCACGGCCGGCGATCTGATGGAACTCACGTGCGTTGAGCTGGCGCATCTTCACGCCGTCATACTTCGTCAGCGCGGTGAAGAGCACGGTGCGGATGGGCACGTTGATACCGACGCCGAGGGTGTCGGTTCCGCAGATCACACGCAGCAATCCCCGCTGGGCAAGCTGCTCGACCAGACGGCGGTACTTCGGCAGCATGCCGGCGTGGTGCACGCCGATGCCCATTCGAATCAGGCGCGACAGCGTTTTTCCGAAGCTCGTCGTGAACCGAAACTCACCGATCAACTCGGCGATGGCATCCCGTTGCTCCCGGTTGGCCACCTTCGCGCTGGCCAGCGCCTGTGCACGCTCGAGCGCCGCAGCCTGGGAGAAGTGCACGACATAGATGGGGGCCTGACCGGTGCCGAGCAACTCCTCGACGGTCTCGTGGATCGGGGTCATTTGGTAGAAGTAGTGAAGCGGCACCGGGCGTTCGACACCGGTGACCAATGCGGTGGGCTTCTTCGTGCGCCGGATGAGGTCGGCGGCGAGTTCTGTGACATCGCCGAGGGTGGCCGACATCAGCACGAACTGCACGCGCGGCAGCGTGAGCAGCGGCACCTGCCAGGCCCAGCCGCGGTCGGGGTCGGAGTAGAAGTGGAACTCGTCCATCACGACCTGGTCGACCGGGGTGTCTTCGCCGTTGCGCAGCGCCAGGTTGGCCAGAATTTCGGCGGTGCAGCAGATGATCGGCGCGTCGGCATTCACCGAAGAGTCACCCGTCATCATGCCGACGTTCTCGGCGCCGAAGATTTCGACCAGGGCGAAGAACTTCTCGCTGACCAGCGCCTTGATCGGCGCGGTGTAGAAGCTGCGCTTGCCGGCGGAGAGGGCCGCGAAGTGCGCTCCGATCGCCACAAGTGATTTTCCGGTGCCGGTCGGCGTCGACAGAATGAGGTTGGCACCAGAGACGATCTCGATCAGCGCCTCTTCTTGCGCCGGGTAGAGCGACAGCCCTTGAGCACCGGCCCACAGCTCGAATGCTTCAAAGAGCACGTCGGGATCGGTGACGTGCGGGAGCGCTTCGAGAGTTGCCATGATCCTTCGATCCTGCCCTATCTGGCTGCACGTTCTCGCCCTGACCCCGCGCAACCGGTCAGTTACGATTAACAACCGAGGCGCGTATGCTGCGTCGCACCGGCCAGAACAAACGTAGAACTGCGTCACAACAGACGCAGAACCCCGTCAGAACCATCGAGAGGAACCTGATGATTTACGGATTCCTCATCATCGACATCCTGCTGTTTCTCGTGCTCGTTGCCGCGTTCTTCAACGGCTACAGCAACGGTCTGCTGCGCAGCATCAGCGGCATTGTCGGACTCGTTCTCGGCGCCTTCGCCGCCTATCTTGTCGTTCCCCTCGTCGGCTCGTGGGTGCCGGCGCCCGAATGGCGCGCTGCGGCGACGCTTGCCGCCGTCATCGTTCTGGTCTTCGGCGGGCTTTCGCTCGGCCTGTCGGTCGGTCGCCGCATCGGCCGACGTGCGCGCAAGAGCGTGCTCGGCTGGCTCGATCGCCTGCTTGGCGCGGCATTCACCCTCGTGGCGACAGCCCTCGCCATGTCGATGCTCGCGTTCAGTCTTGGCACTCTCGGAATTCCCGGCGTCTCGACAACGATCGCCTCCTCGGGCGTGATCCGCACCATCAATTCGGTCACCCCTGACCCGATTCAGAGCTGGCTCGCCCAGCTGCGCTCTGTCGCTGTCGCCGAGGGCCTTCCGCTCATCACGGATGTCTTCGACGGCCCGGCCCCCATCCTTCCCGATCAGGCGATCGACAACCCCGACGTGGCGACGGCGGTGAAGTCGGTGGTGCGCATCACCGGCAACGCTTTCGCCTGTGGCCAGAACCAGTCGGGCAGCGGATTCGTCGCGGCGCCCGGGCGGATCGTCACCAACGCGCACGTCGTCTCCGGTGTCACCGAACCCGTCGTCGAATCCCCAGACGGTGAAGTGCTGCAGGGAACCATCGTCTACTTCGATGCCGCCGTCGACTTGGCCGTCATCGCTGTCCCCGGCTTGAACACCCCGGCGCTAAACCTCGGCAAGAACCTGGCCCCCGGCGGGATCGGGGTCGCCGCCGGCTATCCATTCGGCGGCCCCTTCGTCGCAGACCCGGCCACGGTGATCGCGCTCGGCCCTCTGGTGTTGCAGGAGACCACCTCCCAAAGCCTGAGCGCCCGCGAGGTGTACACGCTGGCCTCAGACATTCAGCAGGGCGAGTCGGGCGGCCCCCTGCTCTCCGACACCGGGCACGTCGTCGGAGTCGTCTTCGCAAAGTCGGCTCAGACCCCCAACGTCGGCTATGCCCTGGGAATGCGAGAAGTCTCCCCCGTCGTCGATCAGGCTGCTGGCCTGAGCGAGCCGGTGTCGTCGGGGAGCTGCGTGCGCGGCTGAGCGCATCCGTCTCACCTGGCACACTGGAGGGAACCCTGTTCTGTGGGGTTACGAGTGAGAGGTTCGCATGACAATCACCGCTGCCGCCGACGGTTCGGCTCTCGGCAACCCCGGCCCGGCAGGTTGGGCCTGGTACGTCGATGACTCCTGTTGGGCGGCCGGTGGCTGGAAGCACGCCACAAATAATCAGGGCGAGCTCAAGGCTGTGCTCGAACTGTTTCGGGCGACTGCTCACCTCGACGACGATCTGCTGGTGCTCTGCGACAGCCAGTATGTGATCAACTCGGTGACCAAATGGATGCCGGGGTGGAAGAAGAAGGGCTGGCGCAAGGCCGACGGAAAACCAGTGATGAACCTCGAACTCTTGCAGGAGATCGACGAGGCTCTGGTCGGGCGCAAATACCGTTTCGAATGGGTCAAGGGGCACGCCAACCATCCGCTCAATGAGGCGGCCGACTCCCGCGCTCGCGCTGTGTCGGAGGCGTTCCAGCGCAAGGCGCCGATTCCGGAGGGGCCGGGTTGGACCAAGGGTGGTACCCCCGCGGTGCGACCTGCCGCTGCGCGCTCGGCCGCCTCACCTGCCACTGCATCGGCTCCTGCTACTCAGTCGGCGGCACAGGCTGCGACGAAGCAGGCTGCTGCCCCGTCGCATCCGGGACTCTTCGATTTCGACGACCTGGGTTCCCCTGAACCGCTGACTTCAGAGCACACGGTGACACTGAAACTCAGCCGTCCGGAGTTCGCCGCGTTGACGAAGAAGGCTGCCGCGCGCGGCGTGAGCAGCGAAGACTATCTGCGCAGCTTGATCTAGGGTTCCATCGGTTCGCATGCGATTGCCGCTTTCCCCCGCGGATTAGACGTGGGTCTCCACCCTGGTGTTCACGGTGCGTGAACATATCGGAACCGAGTCGATACCGTGGGCCAGCACGGTGCGACTCGCTGGACCGACGTTGCTGGGGCTCGGCGGTGATTGCTGCTCTCGGGCCCCTGGTTCACGTCAGCTTGCGTTGCTTGCGAGTGCGGTTGCTTCGGCCGCCTGATCGTGGAGCTCTGCATGATCAGCGGCAGTGAGTGCCTCGTCGCCGTCAAATGAGTACGGCTTGCCTTCCCCGGTTTCGATGAACGCTTTGAGGCTGCCGTTCACGAACATGCTCCACGCGTTCGAGCACAACTCGTAGCACTCGTGCTCGGGCTTGAGTCCCTCGTGGGTAAAAGTGATCTGCGTTGTGCCGTCGATCTCATCGATGCCGAACCGAACGGTCGTGCCGGTCCACTCCTGCTTGTCGATGGTGGGGTCGAGGTAGCTGCCGGTGACGAGCCACGCAATATGTCTCTCCGCGACGATCTCGGTGACTCGGAATCCGCTGTAGTGCAACCCGGGGACGAGATAGACGAACTCGTCGCCAACTGCGGCGGTCGAACCCGTGATCCGCCCCCACCATCCGGTGACGTCGTTAATCGCATCGAACGCTTTTCGCGGCGTGGTATCAACGGTGATCGTCGTGGTGAAGTTCGCGGTCATTGTTCTGCTCCTTTGCGCGCCTCTCTCGAAGAGGAGACTTGGTTGACTTGCGTGATGCAAGTCAATGTAATGAAAGTTGCTTGCATCATGCAAGTGATAGAGTTGAGCCATGTTGGGAAAGGCGTATGACACCCAGGTGTGCTCGATCGCACGATCACTCGAGCTCGTCGGCGAGCGGTGGAGCCTGCTCATCATCCGCGACGCCCTGTTCGCTCGGGTGACGCGCTTCGGCGACTTCCAGCACAATCTCGGGATCGCGACCAATGTGCTCACATCGCGACTGGAATCGTTCGTGGCCAGCGGCATCATGGAGCGCGAAGGCTCAGCCGACTACATCCTCACGACCAAGGGTCGCGCCCTCGCTGGCGCGCTCATCGCCCTCACGGAGTGGGGCGACGCGTGGGCCTCTCCTATCGAACCGCCGATTCTGTATCGACACGCCGCCTGTCACGACGGCGCGGCGCACGCCGTCGTTGCATGCGAGGCGTGTGGCATTGTGCCCGCGGAGGAGATCACCATTCGCATCGGCCCCGGTATGCCCGTCGATTACCTGGCGGAGCGACGCGGAGGAACCCGCGCGAGCTGATCGAACCGCGCGGCCGGTGGGATTCGTCGCGGACCCACCCGCTCTCTCAATCCTGACCCGTAAGCCGAACCCAAACCGGAACTGACAGTTCGTCCCGTGGCTCCATGGAGGATCGGCAAACAAGTAGACCTGCCCACTTGCTATGTTCGTAGAAGCACGGCCCACACCGCGATCTCGTCCCGCACAGAAAGTGCGAGAAACTCAGAAGACGCGGTCGGCGACCTTCACACGAGTGGCCGATGCTAGCGCGGCATTGACCTGATCTGCTGATGTCGGGCCGGGTTCGGAGGAAAGAAGCTGGTCATCGGGAGTGTTCGAATCCGCGAGGTAGATGCGCGTGAAGCCTCCGGACTCGGGTTCGAACTTCCAGCTGTCGGAGAGCGTGCCGGCGTCGACTGTGTCGAAGCCGAGCCGGTCAATGAGCACAGCCGCTTCATGCTTTGCTTCGCGGTCGTCGGACGCGATGGGGAGGGCGGAGCGGTCGGCGGCACCGCTGTGACGTGAAAGGAGGGGGATGTGGTGGGCGAGGATATTGCCGAATGCTTTGACATAGCGGGCTCCCGCGAGCCATCCACGCACCAGCTCGCTTGCCGTCACGGTCTCGCTATCGAGTTGCGTGACCCGGCCGTCGCGGAACGGGTAGTAGTTGCTCGTGTCCAGCACAAGTTTGTCGCGGAGCAGTCCGGCAGGTAGGTCCTTGACCGCGAGTAGTGGAATGGAGAGCACAATCGCCTCTCCGTTGCTGGCCGCTTCTTCGACTGTGCCAGCCTTGGCGAGTGGTCCGAGCTCTGTAATGAGGTCACGGAGGGATTCAGGTCCGCGGGAGTTCGCAAGGACCACGTTCATACCCGACGCAACGGCGAGTCGAGCGACCGCCGATCCAATGTTCCCACTTCCAATGATTCCCAATGTCGGCATGCGCATTCCCTTCGATAAAGTTCAATGGTCAGGGTGCCAGCCGGCTACCGAGCGACACTCCTTAGGTTTGAACCCGACCTCAGCCGCAATGATTCCCTTCACGCGTAACTCGCGGGCGTCGCTCGAGTCCGCGCAAGAGGAACTTCTACCGGCGACGGGTGAGACGGTCGCGGGTACGTTGGGAAACGTGACTAGTCGTACCGGGCGCATCGCCCTGATCACCTTCGGCGTGATCGCTCTGATTCTTGGTGGAGTGTGGGCCGGGCAGGGTATGAATCTGATCCCGGGAAGTTTCATGACAGGAAGCCGCACGTGGCTTTCCATCGGTCTCATCCTCGCCATCGTCGGCATCATCCTGATTGTGCTCGGCCTACGTCGGCCAGGGCACGGCCGCAAGAGCAGGTGAGACCCCAACAGTCGCGAGCCTAGACGGCGCTCCGACGCACGCTAGACGAACGTTGTATGGGATAGACAGCGCTGGCCAATCCCACGGGGCTGGGCAGACCGCGCTTAATTGCGTACGAGTCATAACTTCTGCGTCAGGGTACTGTTTGTGTTGGCTTCCCGGAATGCATCGATCGCGAGAGCGGCGAAGCGGTGTGCTGCGGCTTCGCGCGTGCCGGGCAGGGCGGAAGCCGGTGAGAGTCCCCGCCCGGCCAACAGAACGAGCACGAGGTCGTCGATCGTGAAGTCGTGACGGAGCCGACCGACACGCTGCGCGCGACTGGCGAGCCCGGCGAGCAGGTTCAGCAGTGCGGTGCGATGGTGGGAGAACATCACCGCCTCCGGGTTGGCAGACATGAAGGCATCGACAAAGGCTTGGTTGCGGACATTGAGCACAATGAGACGTTCGATTACCGAGCAAAAGCCCCGCCACGGATCAGGGTCCGCACAACCGTCCTCCACGATGCGACGACACGATGCGAGTTCGTCGGCGAAAGCCTCGTCGATCAGCGCCTGCTTCGTCGGAAATCGGCGGTAGAGGGTCGCGGGTCCCACTTCTGCGTGGCGAGCGACCTCGCGCATCGGCACGTCGAGGCCGCGCTCCGAGAAGAGGGAGCGCGCGGCTTCGAGGATCCTCTCGCGGTTGTCCTGCGCGTCGGAGCGGAGCACGTGAGTCAATCGCTCGGTCATTGATCTCACTTCCGATAAGTGGACGGGGGTGTCCGTTACTGTCCTGAGAGTACCGCAGGTTCAGACGACGAGACGGAGACAATGTGCAAGCAGTAGCGATTCAACAATTCGGGGACCCGAGCGGCATGGCGGTGATTGATGTTCCCGAACCGAGTCCGGCATCCGGCCAGGTGACCATCGCAACGGAGGCGATCGGGGTCGGTGGTGTTGATGCGGTAATCCGCCGAGGCACCCTCGGCGGCTACGGGTTCAGTGAGGGGCTGATCCCCGGCAGCGAGGTCGCTGGCACGGTGACAGCAGTCGGAGCGGATGTCGATCCCTCCTGGATCGGGCAGCGCGTGTGGGCGTTCACCGGTACAGACGGTGGCTACGTCGAACAGGCCGTGGCACGGATTGGCGACCTCGTGCTGCTCCCCGACGAACTGTCATCGATCGACGCGGTGACGCTCGGGAGCGCGGCACCCGTCGCCCACTTCGCACTCGCCCACGCTCACTTCGCACCCGGCGAGTCCGTGCTCGTGCGCGGCGCTGCGGGAAGCATCGGCATCGCTGCGGTGGAGCTCGCCGTGCGTGGCGGAGCAAGCATCGTCGCCGTCACCACATCCTCTCCCGAACGCGGCCGCCGACTCCGCGGGCTCGGCGCAACGCACGTGCTCGATCGCGCCGGAAAGGGCGACCCCGCATCACCGACCACCTTCGACGTCATCATCGACATCGTTGGCGGCGCCGATGTGCCGACATTCATCGACCGACTCGCACCGAACGGCCGCATGGTCTCCGTGGGCGTGGTCGCCGGGCTGCCGCCAGCGGATTTTGGGATGCGCCTGATGCTCGCGTTCCAGCAGTCGCGCTCGTTCGCGACGTTCAGCCTCGACACGGTCCCGTTCGCGATGCGCGACGCAATCCGAGCTGAGAAGTTTGCTGAGGCTGTGCGCGGCGAGCTGCACCCCGTGGTGCACGACGTCCTGCCTCTCGAAAACGCTGCCGAGGCCCACCGCCAAATGGATTCCGGTTCAGTGTTCGGACGGATCGTGCTCACCCCCACGCGCGCCCGTTAGATGGACGCCTATCGGACACTCCCGCCCAAGAGCGCGGGTTCCCCAGAGCGCTCGGGCGTGAGATGCCCGTAAGAGCCGACGCGAGTTCGTCGGCATCGGGAAGCGCATTCTTTTCGGAAGGCGGCAGCGAGTCGTACGTGTAGGTCAACACAGCCATCGGAGAGCCGGAACGGCCGAGCGCGTAACGGACCGTGTGATCGTTTCGGTCACCGCAGATGAGTATGCCAACCGTGGGCGCGTGGGCCTCCCTGCGAAGCCGGTCATCGACCAACGATACGTAAAAACCAAGCTTGCCGGCATGATCTGGCTGGAACTTCCCGGTTTTCAATTCGATGACAACGTACCGCAGCTGCTCGATGTGGAAGAACAGCAAATCGAGATAGAAGTCATCGCCGGCTACGTCGAAGTGGACCTGCCGTCCCACGAATGCGAAGCCTGTGCCCAGTTCTCGAAGGGTGTCGACGATGCGTTCCATCAGCGCTTGTTCCAGGTCCCGTTCGGCGGCTTCCGCTGTCAGCTCAAGGAAGTCGAACACGTATGGGTCTTTGGCGATCTCCCTGGCCAGGTCGGAGTCAGCCGGTTCCAGCTCGGCACTAAAGTTCGAGGGCGCGGCGCCGGTTCTCTCGAGGGTTCGGTTCTTGATCTGGTTGAGCAGTACGTTGCGGGACCAGCCGTTTTTCACGGCTGCCGCGGCATACCAGTCGCGAGTTTCGACATCGTCGAGTTTGTCGAGGAGGACCATGATGTGGCCCCAAGCCAATTTCCCAGCAGGCTGCTGGGAAATTGGTGTCGCGGCAGTCCAGTCCGCAGCGAATTTGCGCATGTACTGAAGGTTGCTCGGTGAGAACCCCGTCATGTGAGGGAATTCCAGTCGCAGATCCCGTGACAGACGGTTGATGACTCCGCTGCCCCAACCCTGCTCACCCCCATTCTCTCGCGACCATAACTGGTGTGGAGTTGATCAGTAAATGGCGTGCATTTGTTATCCCGGGATGTCGCGAGCTTGGACTGCTGCGGCGAGGAACGGATGCGTTCGGGCGGCATCACAACGAGGCACGGCGCGTTCGGCGCTCGGGCCCCGCCATGCCACCTGCATCCGCTAGACGGTGATCTGGTCGAGTTCCTGAAGGTCGGCATCGGACAGGGTCAGTGCGGCGCCGATGATGTTTTCACGGAGGTGAGCCGCAGAGGACGTTCCCGGAATCAACAAGATGTTCGGGGAGCGGTGCAGCAGCCATGCCAAAGCGACCGACATCGGGGCCACGCGAAGGCGTGTGGCGACGGCGGAAAGCGCGTCGGACTGCAGCGGGGTGAAACCGCCCAGCGGGAAGAAGGGAATGTAAGCGATGCCTTCCGATGCGAGGCGGTCGATGAGAGCGTCGTCCCACCGGTTGGCGAGGTTGTACATGTTCTGCACGGACACGATCGGCGCGATCGACTGCGTTTGCTGGACCTGCTCGGCAGTGGCGTTGCTGACGCCGAGGTGACGGATGATGCCCTGCTGCTGTAGGTCGACGAGGGTCTCGAACGCTTCGCTGATCTGTTCTGGGACCGGCCCGTTGGCGTCACCGAGGCGAAGGTGCACGAGGTCGAGAACGTCAACCCCGAGGGTTTCAAGGTTGTCATCGATCTGTGCACGCAGCTCGTCGGGCTTCCGTGCCGACGGCCAGCCGCCCTGGGCGTCGCGGCGTCCGCCGGCCTTAGTCGCGATAAAGAGATCTTTGGCGTATGGGTGAAGGGCTTCGCGGATCAGGTCGTTGACGACCCGGGGCCCGTAGGTTTCCGCAGTGTCGATGTGGGTGATCCCACTCTCGACCGCATGACGGAGGACGGCGAGGGCTGCATCGTGATCCTTCGGTGGGCCGACGACCCACGGGCCGGCGAGCTGCATGCCGCCGTATCCGAAGCGAGAGACGGTGGTGTCGCCAAGGGTCCAGGTGCCGCCGGGCAGGTCAGGGGTGGTGCTGCTCATGGATGTGCCTTTCAGTACTTGCGGAACAATGTGATGTCCACCATCCTGAAGGAGCTGCTACCCATCGGGAAGTAGTTACTTTAAAGTGCGTTGATACCCGGATGAGGCTCCATGGCAACGATGACCGCGGCAGAGAAGAAGACCGAAGCGAAAACGCAGTACAACGCGTTCCTCGCGGCGTGCCCGAGTCAGCAGTTGCTGGCCCAGGTATCCGGCAAGTGGGTGACTCTGGTTCTGTCCGCGCTGGGGAGTGGTCCGGAATGTGACGGGGAGCCGCGCCCAATGCGGTATTCCGAGCTGGCCAGGGTCCTCGCGGGGGTGAGTCCGAAAATGCTGTCGCAGACGCTGAAAACGCTCGAACGCGACGGGCTGATCGCGAGGACGGCGACCGCTACCGTTCCCGTGACTGTCACTTACGACCTCACCAGCCTTGGACTATCCCTTCACGAGATGGTCCGGCAACTTAAGCTCTGGTCCGAGACTCACCGCGATGAAGTCTCAGCGCATCAAGCACTATTCGACGATGCGCGATAGCTGAAGCCAGTCGCTTGCGCGGCTGCCTCGAAAAGCTAAAGCTTTCTGAGGCACGCAAAACCTCTCCCGAGCCGCGAGGAAAAGGGGCCGATTTCCGGGAGGCGATTTGTCTCGGAATCATGTCTTACCGCAAAGTGTCTTTGCTCCGCCGCTTCTAGCGGTTTCTGAGGCAGAATGGCCCGGTCGTCGGCGCCGACGGGAAACCTGACCGGCCGTGGCTGACCACCGTGATGGACGACTACTCCCGCGCGATCTGTGGATACATTGTCTTCACCGGCGCCCCTCAGCCATCAACACTGCCGTTGCCCTCCGGCAGGCGATCTGGCGGAAAACAGACCCCGCCTGGGCGATCTGTGGTATCCCCGACATCTTGCACGTGGGCTCCGACTTCATCAGCCACCACCCCGAGCGGACCGCTCTCGCCCTGCACGTCAGGATCATCCACTCGACCGTCGGCCGACCCCCGGGACGGGGAAAGATCGAGCGGTTCTCCGGCACCATCAACACTGAGCTTCTGGCCGCGCTACCCGGCCACCTCGGACCCGGCAGCCGGACGCCACAACCCGTCCTCGATCTCGCAGGGCTCGATCGGGCGATCGGCGAATTCATCGGCACCTACAACGACAGAGTCCATAGTGAGTTGGGGATCTCACCGCGAGACGCGTGGGTCGCCGACGGCTGGCTGCCCAGGATGCCCGACAGTCTTCAAGAACTCGACGGACTGCTCCTTACTGTTCCGAAGAACGGGTCGTGCAGCGCGACGGCATCCACTTCCAAGGCCAGCGCTACCTCGCTCCGACTCTTGCCCCGTTCGTCGGGCACACCATCACCATCCGGTATGACCCCCGAGACATCTCCGAGATCCGCGTCTACGACCGGGACACCTTCATCTGCACCGCCATCGATGAAGCCCACCCGAACCTCCGCCTCAGCCTCCGCGACATCGAAAAAGCGATCACAGAACACCGCCAAAGAGCGCCAAACTTCACACTCGCGTCCACGCTGAGGTGAGATGCCCGCAAGCGGAACCCTCTGCGGGCACATTTTGACTTGATCACCGTCTGGTTCCTTCGGCGACAATTTTGCACGCCTTAGCTAGGCGACAACGTCTACCTTCGGGCGGTTGGTCAGTCGATGGCACTTCGGCTCGTGAATCGCACCCGAGTTCCCCTCGCGGTGAGTCAGCTGCCGAGTGCGATGACCCCCGGCAGCACAATCGCGGTGAGGGCTAGTTGCAACCAGGGCGGGGCGAAGACTTGAATGGGATGCCCGCCCTCGTCGAGGGGGCGACTTACTCGTCACCGAAGCCGAAAACCGCTACTCCTTTTGCGACCAGTGTTCATTGCAGGGTGAACGGGGTTGCGGATTCGACGCGGGACCGTTTCTCTGGGTCGCGGACTTAGCCTACGGTCAGATAGAGAGCCCGGACGGAGGTGATGTCTAGCTTGTCAAGCGTTTACCTGTGTCAGTGACGGGTAGTCGATGTACCCGGCTGCGGTCGTGCCGTAGGAGCTTCTCGGGTCGAAGTCATTGAGCACGGGCTGCTTCTCCTGCCAGCGGTGCGCAAGGTCCGGGTTAGCAATGAAAGGACGTCCGACAGCGACGGCATGGGCAATTCCATCCGCGATGTAGTCCTTCGCTTCTTCGTGAGAGGTCATACGCGAGAACCCGCTGTTGATAATCATGGGGCCGTTGAACTCACGCCGGAGGGCTTGTACGAGCTCCCCCTTAGGCTCTGAATGCAGGATGCTGAGATACGCAATATCGAACGGCACGATCCGCCGCACGAGGTCGAGGTAAGTGTGCCCGACATCCTCAGCTGAGTTCTCGACCACATCGTGAATGGCATGCGATGGTGAGATCCGCATCCCCACGCGCCCGCCTCCGACTGCATCCGCGACCGCCTCCACTAGTTCTGCCGCGAACCGTGCCCGGTGGACAGCGCTTCTTTGAGGTCGGCCCGTGCTCGTTGGTATCGGGTTCGGGCGGTCGATGCGGGGATGCCGAGGATCGCGCCGGCGGCAGCGACGGTGAAGCCTTCCCAATGGATTAGACGCACTAGTTCAGCCTGGTCGGGTGAGAGACGCGCGATGGCGTCTCGCACCTCGATGCCTGCGTCTGCAGGTCGGCCCCCGGTTTGTGCGGCTGCCAGCGTCCCACGCAGCCGCTCTGCGAGATTCGACCGTCGACGTTCACCGCGCTCGGAGTTCGCCACCACATTGCGCGCGACGCCGAACAACCACATACGTGCCTGTTCGGCGTTGGCCGGCACCGCTTCGGCGCGGCGCCATGCAGCCATCATCACCTCGGAAAGCGCGTCAGCGGCATCGTCGGTCCCAAGCCGGCGTTCGAGGTATCGCAGTATGTCGGCGGCATCTCGCTCGAGAGCGGCCGTCAGGTGTGCGGATGCTTTTTCCTTGCGCGTCACTTGGGGGCACCCGGGCAGCTCAATTCGGCTTGGAGCGTTAAGTCAGTGTCGATTCCGTCGATACCTTGCCGGGCAAGATCGGCATCCATCGCCGTGACGACGACATCCCAGACCGCGTCTTGATATTCCTTGTCTGCGCTGTAGTGCTTGGTGCCAAAGCCAGCGGGTTCGGTCGACCCATCCGGATTCCTGAACAGTGCCTCCCGTGTCCTGCGATAGGCAATCGTTGCGTCAATTCTTTCGTCGCTGAGAAGGGCCTTGAAGTCTGCATGACGGTAAAAGCTTTCGACAGCAGCGATCTCGTCCGATTTCATACCCCTCACGCCGCAATGCGTTGCTCGCATTCGAAACCACTTGGCAGCGTGAAGCTGAACGAAGCAACAGCGTTGTTGGTTGCCCACGGGAGCGTCCATTGGCCTGTCGCAGCCGCGGCTGCTGTCGCCACTCCGCCCGCCAACAGCACCGCCGCGAACCCGGCGGCCACAGGCCGCCACCGACGTCGGCGCGATGAACTACCCACAGACGCTGCGGCGGCAACCTGGAGGCGCATGATCTCATCCGCGACGTCGGTCGTGATCGGAGTGGTTCGAGGGATCGACTGGTCAAGCAGTTCGTCGAGGTGTTCCCTGCCCGGGGTCATGCTCATGATGATCTCCAAAAAATCGGTTACACCCTGTACATGTCCAACCGAACCCGAAACGTCTGGGCAAAGGGATATTCTCCGCCGAGACGAAGTCTCGGATTCACCCGTCGGGGGCCGAGAGCCCAGCAGTGCCCCGCCCTGGCGCGATATCGGTGACTCAGTGATCGATTCAGGAGACGAAATGGACACGGTGCGGGACAACCAAAGTCCGAACGCACCTACCAGCGGTCACGGAGGAGAGTCGGATAACGCTATGCGTTGACAAGCCCGATTACCGACAGCGCCGCCAGCGCTGCGTTCAGCGCTACCAGCGTGATACGACCAGCGGCCGGGCCGTAGACAGAGATTCCTTTGACAAGTCGAAGAACGTTGAAAACTGCCAGTGCTAGGGGTACGAACAGTCCCCACGGGGCGAACAAGCCAGCAAACACGAGCGCAACGATGATCGCTGCAAGCGGTGTGAGCAGTGCAAGAAGAGCCTGCACTGCCCAGCTTCGTGTTCGTGGCTCACGCGAGGTGTCGGCAGCTACTTCTTCCATGCCAGAAGTATGTCGCATGCAGAGAAGCGAGGTGTATTCGATGAGATGATCTCCGGTATTCGCTACGGACGTTCGCGAAGCACATGGCGCCCGCAAGCAGAACGTTGACCGGGAATCCTGAACGTGTAGGCGATGCTTCGCCTGATCAAGTCACCTACCAGGAAGCATTCAACCTAGGTTTTGCGCACGAAAGCTAAACGCAACGGGACTCGGGTATCGAAGAATATCAATGTGCACTGATAGGTACCTATCAATGCACGCTAGCTGCTAATCTGGCGCTATGACGGACAATCCGGAGAGCTTACTCATACAGCTACGCAAGGGTGTGCTCGAGTACTGCGTTCTGGCCCAATTGTGCGCCGGCCCCGCATATGGGCTTGAACTAGCTCAACGACTCGCTCGACATCGGGCGCTTTTCGCAAGTGCAGGAACCTTGTATCCCTTGCTGTCACGCTTGAAGCGCCAGGGGCGAGTCGAGACCTACTGGGAGGAATCTTCCAGTGGACCCCCTCGGCAGTACTACAAGCTTTCAAAAGCCGGGCATCTGGCGCTGGAAGCATTTCGATCAGCGTGGGGTCCGTTCAGTAAGGATGTTCAAACCGTTTTGGAGGAGTCCTCATGATGGCAAAGAAAACAACGACTGGTAACTCACTTGTCGACGCATACATTCGAGAACTAGAACTTGCCCTGACTGGGTGTGATCCCCGGGAGCGAGCTGAGACGATCGTTGCCGTTCAATCGCATCTTGACCAGGCACTGTCGGCGGATGCGTCTGACGGGGAAACCAAGCGGGTGCTCCTCGAGCTGGGGAGCCCGGCTGACATCGCCGGGGCCATGACCCCTGCTCCGCAAATGGAAACTAACGGCCGGAAGCCCAGCGATCCATTCGCTTTGACTGCGCTGGTCACTTCGATCTTGAGCATGGTCATCCTCATACCGTTCTTCTACTTCGCGATTCCCCTTGCGCTTGGAACGTTGGTAGCCGCTGGATTCCATCTCAAAGCAGCACAAGCAAACAAGCCTCTCACTCGCGCAGCAATCGTTGTCTCTGCATTGGTTCTCGCAGTTGCTCTCGTCGTAGGGCTGACCCTCGTCGCGGTGGGCGACCCAATAGCTGACATGCCCGCGCCTGCTGTCCCACTGGAGCCATAGTCATCTGACGCCAAGAACGCGGACAATCAGCAAGTGCGGATGTGCCCGCAAGCCGGACCCTCAACGCGAACGCTTCGCCGGACAGCCCGCGCCGCCCACGCGATCCTCAACCGCGAATCAACGGTTCTGCGCTCGGTGGTCCCTGTCCCAGTTCGCGCCGTCCACTCACGGGCAGACGCGAACCCTGCGTCCATCGAAGCTGACGATGTCGCCGAGGTGCAGCTGCCTTCCACGTCGGCGATCAACTTCGCCGTTCACGGCCACAAGGCCGTCGATGATGGCCTCTTTCACGTTTCCACCGGAGTCGAGGAGTCCAGCGTATTTCAGGAACTGCCCGAGGCGAATGGCCTCACCACCGATCGCGACGTCGTCGATGTGAGCCGGGTTGGTCATCCCCGAATGTTAGTCGTCCATGCGCCGGCTCCTAAACCGATCGTCCACGGCGCACCGGCGATCTGACCTCTACGCGCCTTTTTTGGATTACTTAGCGGGCCGTGTCCAGTCGGGGTCTCGATCCCAAGGAAGTTTCTTACCGCCAACATTCTTAGAGGTGAGATGCCACGCCTGACAGATATCGCACGGATGCACCCTCATCGGAGGGCTGGTGGGCCTCTTTTTCATGAACGATTCGAGGCCGCGTCGACCGGCGGCCTGGTCGACGTACACAGCCTTCGTACATCCAGCAGCAAGAGCAGCGGCTGCCAATTCCCGCCGCTCCGCTCTCGCGGCTGCGCGTTGCTTGGGTGATCCCATACCAAGAATCTATCGAACGTTACGCTCGTCTTTCAGCGGGACAATGCGGTCAGCCTGTCAGCCAACTCTTGCGCCACCAGCCCCATGAAGGAACCCTGACCGGGCATGATAGCGGGGGTAGGCGGCGGGTACTGTTGATTGGTGTTTGAACCTCGTCAACTTAGTGAAAATGTCAGCATGCGCATACTGCGCTCGAGTGATGCGCCGGCGCTTGCCGCTGCGTATGTGCGCAACCGTGAGTATCTTTCTCCGTGGGAGCCGGTGCGTCCCGAGGAGTACTACACGGAGGCGTGGCAAGCCTCGGACATTGCCAACCGCCTTGTTGCGGTGAAATCCGGCGAGGGCTATCCCTTGGGTTTGTTTGCCGACGATACCCTCGTGGGCCGGTTCAACGTGGCCGGAATTGTGCGCGGACCCTTCCAGAGTGCTGGGCTAGGTTACTGGGTCGATACCTCCTACGCGGGACGCGGGCTTGCCTCTGCGGCAGTTCAGTTGATCGTCGAAACGGCGCGTGACGAGCTCAGACTTCACCGCATAGAGGCCAGCACGCTCCTGCACAATGCCGGCTCGCAACGGGTGCTATTGAAGGCGGGATTCCGGCAGATCGGGATGGCTCCACGGTACCTACAAATCGCCGGGGAATGGCAAGACCACAACCTTTACCAAGTAGTCCTCCACGACTAAGCCCTTGAGCTAGACGTCAACGAACGGACAGAGCTTGTCGCGAAGCGGGCTTTCCGTATGAGGAACGGCCAGCGGATACTACTCAGCTGGTTTCGTCAGCACGATTGATGATGGTCCGGAGTGCCTCGATCTCAATCTGCAGGGCTGTGGATCCCTGCGGTGTCAGCCGAACCCAGGTGCGGCTACGTCTTCCGTCGTAGCCTCGCCGCGTTGAAACGTAGCCAGCTGCGGCGAGGACTTCGAGATGCCTACCCAAATTTCCGTCGGTCAGGTCAAGGTTCTCCTTGAGAAACGCGAAGTCCGCCTCGCCCGCTTCACGCAGCACCGTCATGATGCCGAGCCGCGATCGTTGATGGATTGTTTCGTTGAGATCAAAGGGATTTCCCCCTTCCGGTGGGCTCATTCCGAACGCCGGCGAAGGGCGACGTTCTCGCGTCGGAACTGGCGGAGTCCGAGAGCCAGGAGACCCACACCCAAGAGTGCAAGAACGGCATCATCGACCGTCATGTCGGTGAACCAGTTCCAGCCTGTAATTGCGCGCTCAACGACATAAACCTGATTCTGAATGAACGAGTAGCTCAGCAACGGAGAGGCGACGGCCAGCACAAGTCCGCTAATCCACTGTCGGCGATCCTCGGCTCGCCAACCGGCTGCAAGCAGCAGAACCCCGAGAAGAAACGCTGGGCCGAGGAGCACAGAAATAAGTGGAGTGAGGGACACAACCACGACAATCAGTGCGATCAACCCGTAGCGTTCGCGCCCCATTCCCAGGCCAGCGCGCGTTGCTGTCATTTTCATTACAACCCAGAATGCGATCGCGGCCACCGGGACGATGAAGAAAACGACTACACGTCCGAGGTCTCCGAATAGAGGAGCGACAGTAGCTACGACTGTCGCGATTCCAATGACCACGAGCGGCAACGATGCCACCCGCCGAGTAGCACGCACCCTGGTTTCTAGTACTTCGATAGTCGTCACTTGAGGCCCCCGTCGATTGTTTACTCTGCGTTGTAGAGCAAGTTACTCTGCGTCACAGAGTAAGTCAACGAGCCGCCCGAGGTCGCGACCTATGGTGGTGCAACAGAGGGGCGGCCAGCGGGCGCTTTGAAGCGTGACTCGCCTCGGCTCGAGTCGATGCGCGGAGCGAATGTGCCCGCAAGCGGAACGTATACTGCCACACTTCAGAGGTGGTGTTCACACCGTCCGAGACGTCTCGCTGCTCAGCGGACAGCTTCTCCGTGGCACGGCGGGCGGCATCCCAGTCCGAGGGGCGCGATTGGCTCAGGCGAAGAAGTCGTCGAATGCCACTTGGTCTTGCGGCCGGAACCAGACCTCGGCCAAGTGCCCGTCGCGCACCCTCGCGACGACGACCTGTAGGCCCTCGTAATCGTGACCGTTGCGATGCATGCGCTGCATCATGATGGATGCGGCATGGTCATCGCTGCCGAGGGCGTCCAGGGGAACCATTTCGGGCGGGCCGTCGAGCATCGACAGCTCCTCCTGAAAGAGGGCGGCGATACCCTCGCGCCCGACATGATCGCCAGCCAACGGGCCTGTGCCGGGCACGTGCATCACGACATCGTCGGCGTGCATCGCGAGGAAGCCGGGGAAGTCGCCAGTGCGGAGGGCCTCGTCGACCCGATGCATCAGTGCGGCGTTTTCATGTTCCATGATCGTTCTCCCTGCTGGTATATATGCTGCGATTCTACGAACAGCGCGCGGTCCTGGCCATCCCCAGGATCGGTAGTCCTGGAGGCGCATCCTCGGAACGTGGGTCACACGGAAGTGGAGAGCCGGGCGTGGCGGATTGCGCATGCAGGACTCGGTCTCGACGCCATCTTCACGGGGTTCGACCAGTTGTTGCCCTCCCAAGTCGCGTATGCGATCGCGTCGTGGTTGACGCACGACCCGGCCACGGGTCTGTTCACCTCATGCACGATGAGCGGTGCGCCCAAGGAACCCGCGGCCGAGGCCTAGCTCTTCCGATGCGAGTTCACGGCCAGGCGAGCCGTCCAGTTATCGATCCGGACCCGTGCTCACGCGGTAGCGGCCGTGTGTACTATTCGACACCGAGGTGATACTGATGGTGCACGGCCGATGTCCCGGTTCGCACGTTGAATGACCGGGAAGCCGCGCATCTCGGGCGGTGTCGTCTGGTGCTGACGCCGATCGAGAGCATCGTCACGATCGGATCGCGTCCATAGGCCGGACGTCGAGCGGCGCACGTGAGCTGACGCAAGGCTACTCGCCGATGCCCCGCGTCATGCCCGCATGCCGGACGCCTATCGGACACTCCCCGGAATCACAGATTCTGAGCACGCCGGATTACGACAGTGCCCGTTTGGGTGTCCCGACATTAAGTCCGATGACCGAGCGCCAAACGCAACAACACTTGGTCACGTCTGCGCCGCAGAATTCGATCGTTCTGCTGAGTCGCAGGCGGGTTCTGAAAGGGACATGGCCCTTCAATCGGCTCAACTTAAACGAGACAAACGGTCGAATTCTGTGTCACCACAATTGAGTCAGCAGCGACATGCCGGCCACGTCGACCTCACGTTAGATGAGACGGGACACCGACGTCGAGCCGCACCAATCCGGGCGGAAATCAGGCTCGAATCCCAGTTGTCAACCCCCGTCCCGAATTGGGCTGCAGTGTCGGTGGTGTCCGGTTAGCTGAAGATATGGATCAGCTGGAGCTGTTACAAGACACACGGGTACCCGACGAGGATGACTTCGGGGTGTGTGGTGATTTTGACCCGATGGAGTTTTGCCTGGGCATGAGCCTGGCCGACTTTCCCGGGTTCGTCGACGGCCCGCTGCCCGACGACCCGGAGGACGGCCCGAGGCTGGTGGAGGGCTACACGGCCCGGCTCAACCAGTACCTCGATGTGGCCGTTGACGATCAGAAGCTCACGGCGATGCGTGCGGGGCACTGGGCCCGTGCGATTGACGCGGCCCGGATGTGGTCGCGGGTCTCCGACGAGTACGTGCTCTACAACCCGACGCAGTCCGACTCGCAGCGGGCGGAATGGGCGCACCTGATCTTCGTCCGGGAGGTCAGCGCGCGGTTCAACATGCCCACTCCGACCGCGTCGCATCTGATCGACGAAAGCCAGACCCTCGTGCACGAGCTCCCCGCCACCCTGGCGGCGTTGGAGAACGGGTCGATCAGTTACCGGCACGCTCAGGTGATCATGGACCAGGCGCGCACGCTGCCGCCCGAGGTACGGGCCGCATTTGAGCAGGCTCTGCTGCCCGATGCGCTCCGGCTGCCGGCCCCCCAGTTGCGGCGGAAGGCGATCGCGTTGCGGGAGCGAATGCACCCGGACTCCATCACCGCCCGCAAACGCGCCGCGCTGGCGGAGCGCCGGTTGGCGTTTGAAGCGGCTCCCGACGGGATGGCCTGGTTGAACCTGTTCGGACCGGCCGCGGACGTGCTAGCCGCATTCAACCGAGTCGACGCCGCCGCCCGCCGCCGGCAGGGCCCGACCGAACCGCGCACCCTCACCCAGTTGCGGGCGGATGTCGCCGTCGAGCTGCTGCATGACGGGGAACTGTTCGAGCCGGGCGAGATCACCGCCGAACTCCACAGCATCCTCGACGACGTGGCCGGCGGTTCCGGCGCAACCAGCGGAACCGGCGCCGGTGCCACCGGGAGCGGCACACAGCGCACGAAGTCTCGCCGCCGGAAGGCACGCCGCGGCATCCGCCCCACCGTCATCGTCACCGTGCCGGTGTTCACCCTGATGGGACTCAGCGACGAACCCGCCACCCTCGACGGCTACGGGCCGATCGATCCCGATACCGCACGAGAACTCTGCGCGAAGGCGCCGTCGTTCCTGCGGTTGATGGTGAATCCGGAGACCGGGGTGCCGCTCTCCCTGGGCCGGGAGCACTACACAGTGCCCAAAGACCTCCGGATGTGGTTGCAGACCCGTGATGGCACCTGCCGCGGAGTGAACTGCGGGCAACCCGCCGCCACGGCCGAGATCGACCACACCCTCGCCTTCGCGCACGGTGGCCCGACCGACGCCAACAACCTCGCGTGTCTCTGCACAGCGTGCCACCGGCTCAAACACGCCAGCACCTGGAACCCCATCGGCCGCGGCAACGGCGTCATCGACTGGACCTCACCCACCGGACGCGTCTACACCACCTGGCCCGCACTCGACCTCCCCGGCACCAGCCTGCCCAACGCCGGGCTCCCGAACACGAAACCACTCGAACCGACTGTTTCGAGCACCGATCAGCCCGACACGACACTTCCCAGCAGCGATTTCAGCTCAGCCGAATCGTCCAAAATAGCGCCTCCTGACACCGACTCCCGTCGAACCAAACCATCAAACGCCGAGCAGCCAACCGAATCGCTGCCCCGCGAACCGGAACCGCCGCCGTTCTAAGGAACCTTCCGGGCTTGTTCCGATCCGCGCGACACGGGAGGGGCCGGGTTGGACCACGGGTGGCACCCCCGCCGCGACACAGCCAACAACGAAGCCGACGACGAAAGCGGTGACGAAGCCAGCGACGAAACGGCGGAAGCAAGCCCTGAAGACCTGTTGCGCATTTTGTTCTAACGGCTCGTCGCAAGCCCATTACAGCGTGGTGGCGGCCTCCCGGCACCCGCGTGAACGTGCCAGGGCTATGTCGAGGCATCCCGCATATCGCCATAGGTGACATTCAAGTTCGGCATGATCTGCTCCTTTTCATTGACGTACACTTTCCGGCTGACAGGAAGACGTTGGCAACGATACGCACGTGAATGACCCTCGAAGGTGGTTCGACGTGATGCTCACTGCTCATTCATCTGCAGGCTATGAAGTGTCCCGCCGCGGGCGTAGTGTCAAAGAAACTTGCCGTCGAAAGGACGTTCTGATGGGTTTCGACCAGTATCACGAACCCCCGGCGGAGTTGTCCGCCTCGACCCGTACATTTGCCCGCATGTGCGCGAATCTCACCGAAGAGGCTGAGGCGATCGGCTGGTACGAGCAGCGGATGTCGCTGGAGCCCGATGAGACGTCAAAGGCGATCATGGCCGACTCGCTGGGTGAGGAATTCAAGCATTTCAGCATGGACCTGGAGTTTCTGCTGAGGCAGAAGCCGATCTGGCGGGAAACGGCGCGCGGCATCCTGTTCCAAGACGGCGACATCGTCGAGAACGGCGAGGCCGCGGAGGCCGCGGCCGGGTCGGGTGGGGCAACGGATGTGGCAGCGAGCGCAGTCTCTGCTGCCGACTCGTCTCTCGGAATCGGCAGCCTCAAGGGACACGAGCGGTGAGCATGGATCATCTACTGCGGGGCCATGCCCCCATCTCAGACGGCGGCTGGGCGCTACTGGATGCCGAAGCGAAGGAGCGCCTCATCGCCGCCCTCGGAGCGCGAAAGCTCGTCGACTTCTCCGGTCCGCACGGCTGGCAGTACTCGTCCACGAACCTCGGCAGGGTTGAGTCCCTCGCCTCCGTTCCTGCTGAGGCGGTGACCGCCCGCCGCCGCCTGATACTGCCGCTCACCGAGGTGCGTGCCGGGTTCAGCGTGTCGCGCGAGCAGTTGCTCAACTTCGACCGCGGGGCGGCCGACACCGATCTGACCGATCTCGACGAGGCGGCCATGCACATCGCCCTCACCGAGAACATCGCGGTGTTCCACGGCTGGCCGGCGGCCGGGATCACCGGCATCACCGAGGCGTCCCCGCACGAAGCGGTCGCCCGGGTCGAGGATTTCAACGATTACCCCGAGCGGGTGGCCAAAGCCGTCGAGGTGCTGCTCAGCAGCGGAGTGAGCGGCCCCTACGGCCTGGCCGTCGGTCCGGCCCACTACACGGCGATCATCGAAACCACCGAACACGGTGGGTACCCGCTCTTCGACCATGTCCGGCGCATCCTCGGCGGGCCGATCGTCTGGGCACCCGGAGTTCGCGGCGGTGTCGTGCTGAGCCTCCGCGGCGGAGACTTCCTTTTCGAATGCGGGGAAGACCTCTCGGTCGGGTACGACTACCACGACACCGAAGACGTGCACCTCTACCTGGAGGAGACCTTCAGCTTCCGGGTGGCCACGCCGGAGGCAGCGATCGCGCTGGCCGCCGAGTAGTGCCGCGCGGCATCCGTTGCCGTCAGTTGCCATCTCTTTCTGCGTGCAACACGTAATCGTTGCGTCACTTTCCGGGCTGCACTCGCGACCTGCTGCCATCATCTCGACGGCCGCACGCGACAGCGGGGCCAGCGTCACGCTCAGCAAGCTCGGGTCGAAGCAGGTGAATCTGACTAGCACGCTGGCATTGTTGTCGCTCGGAGTGGCTCACGGCGAAGAGGTCACCCTGACCGTTGAGGGTGAGGAGGCCGCCCGCATCCTGGCCGAATTGGCCGCCCTCATCGAGAAGAATCTCGACAACTGATTGACGCTGTCGGCGGCACCAACGCCGTGCAGAGTGCGTTGGGTTCAGTACGCGAGCGAACGCGCGCAGCGAAAACCGATGTGCGTCGTCGAGGTGTCCTCGGCCTGCGGCGAGCGCGCGGCCGGCCGGTAGCGCAGGCAATACTCCGGCGCGCAGAGGTGCGAGCCGCCCTTCAATACCCGACGCGGAATGGTTGAGCCCGGCTCAGCACTGGCCGCCGCCGCCCGCGAGCCGGAATCGCTGGGTCCGCACGCACAGGTGGGACCGCATCCGCCCGAGCCGTTCGCCTCGTCAGCCACGTCCGCCGGGCCCGCCGCCAGCGTCACCTCGACCGGCACAGCCAGATTTACGGGCACAGCCGGGGCGACCGGCACATGGTTCGACGCATAAAAGTCGCTCGTCCACTCCCAGGTGTTGCCGCACATGTCGACGAGTCCGAAACCATTGGCCTCGAAGCTGCCGACCGGCGAGGTTCCGACCCAGCCGCGCGCGCCGGTGTTGCGGTACGGAAAGTTTCCCTGCCAGGAGTTTGCCCGCAGATTCGCGGGATCCTGCGGCTCATCGCCCCAGATGTAGATGCGGCCGTCGAGGCCACCCCGCGCGGCATACTCCCACTCGGTCTCGGTCGGCAGACGCTTGCCTGCCCAGGCCGCGAACGTCGTGGCATCCTCGTAGGCGATCTGCACCACCGGGTGGCCATCTTTCTCGGCGATCGAGCTCTCTGGGCCAGACGGATGCCGCCAGGTCGCGCCGGGCACCCAAGCCCACCACTGCCGCCAGTCCCCCAGGTTCACCGGGCCGGGCGTCGGGGTGAACACCAGTGCGCCCGGCACGAGGTCTGCCGGGTTCGCGCCGGGATAGTCGGCCGGGTCAGGCATCCGCTCTGCGACGGTGACATACCCCGTTGCGGCAACGAATTCGGCGAACTGCCGGTTGGTGACGGGAGCGCGATCCAACTCGAACGGTGCGACGTCGACCGCCATCACCGGGCCCTCTTCAGGATAGAAGTCGGTGGATCCGCGCTGGTAGCTCCCGCCGGGCAGCACGATCATCGCCGTATCCGCTGGTTCGGGAGTTGAGGCGAGAGTCGATTCGGGCGTGTCAGTCGTTGAGTCAGTCGTTGAGTCAGTCATCGATTCCTTGTTTCCGTCGTCAGCTGTTCGTTCTCATGCACATTTACACCCTCGGTCACAGCTGGATACCGCCCCACAGAAAGAACACTGCCAAGACCCCGAGTAGCAGCGTCGACGCCGCAACTGCGGCGATCGGCCAGGCGCTGACTGAATGCAGCGCGTCAGTCACGGTCTCGGCCTCGGCCTCGGGCCGAGCGCTCTGGGTCAGCGCGGTGTGCGTGCGCCGATAGCGGTAGCGCACTGCAATGTACGCGGCGAGCGCGAGCCCCACACCGCCGATGCCGGCGACGATAGCAACTGGCCCGAAGTGCGGCGCGGTAAACCTCACCGCAACCGCGCACGCGACGCCGAGAGCGAGCACTGTGCGTTGCCAGGCGAGAAAGGTGCGTTCAGGCTGGAGGCCCTGATCGAACACCCTGTCCGGGCCTGGTGACGCGTTCATCAGAGAAACATTCCCGCCGCGATCAGCAGAGCGGCAACCACGATGCCGAGGGCCAGGATGCCGGACAGCGCAGGGGCGGGCAGCGGCCGGCTCTCCCGCATGGCGCGTTCGGTGCGCATCCAGCTCACCCAGGCGTGCACGGGGGCGACGAGACCGAGAGCGATGAAGAGGCCAGCCGAGTAGAGGCGAAAGTCTGCCCGGATCGGCAACTGAAGAGCCTCCAGCGCGACTCCGGCCGCGATCAGTGCCAGCGAGGTGCGAATCCAGGCGAGAAAGGTGCGCTCGTTGGCGAGAGTGAACCGGGGGTCGGGTTCCTCGCCGTGTCGATAGACCGCCTGGGGAAAGCGCCGAAGCGTCATTCTCGTCCTCTCCGAGCCCACGGACGCCTGTGCCCGCGGATGTCAGTGCTCGCGGTTCCAGATTACGCGGTCGGCCGGTCTGCGGGCCGCCCCCGCAACATCCGTCGCGGCATCTGTCGCCGCCCGCGTCGCAGAAACCGCAAGCGTCAGCGGATGCCGCACGATCTGTGCGGTCTCCGCCGACAGCTGCGCAATCCGGACGGTTTCTGCTGCACCGAAACTGCTGCATCGCCGAGCGGATGCGGCGCGCCTCGCGTGCGCGCAGCATCCGATTCAGCGTGCGAGGGCGTGTGCGAGACCTCGGCGCGAACGACGCACGACGACAAGACCGGCACCGGCCATCACCAGCAGGGCGGCCAGGGCGGCCAGTCGCGCGGCCTCGGCTCCGGTGACGGACAGCGCAGAGCCCCCGGCTCCCGATGAGCCAGAGGGACCAGAGCCCGGCCCGCTGACTCCCGAGCCGTCGGGGTCAGTGCCCGGAGCCGTTGTCGGCGGGGCAACCGGAGGCTTCACCGGCGGCTTGACCGGAGGCACAACAGCGGGCACGCCTGCGCTCACCGCAGCAAATTCCACCTCGGTCAGAAACACGTCTCCGGCGCCCGCGTTCGTTGCACCGGCGACCTGCCCGGCGGTCAGCCCCTGTATCCACGTCGATCCGCTTCCACCAGAGACGTAGAGATTGGCCTCGTCCCACTCATCGGCGCCATCTCGTGCGATGGATCCGAATTGCGAACGCTCGATGACGGCTCCCGCGGGGTCGACGGTCAGGGTGAAGACATCGACTCCCCCGGCTCCCGCGCTGATGCGCCCGTTCGTGTGGCCGACAACCAGAAGGTTGCCTGCCGCATCCGTGGCGATCGAAGCCCCGCGATCGTCGCCTGCCGAGCCGTCTTGCGTCGTCCACTGGGTCGAACCGTCGGCGCCGAGCGCCGCGATGAAGACATCGTTTTCTCCGGCCGAGTCGGCACCGAGTGTGCCGCCGGTGAACCCGGTCGCCACCACGCCGGATGGCGTGGCGACGAGCGCCGAGACCTGGTCGGTGTCGGCTGTGCCGACCCGGGTCAGCCACTCACGTGTTCCGTCGGCGGCGAACTTGGCCACCCATCCGTCGGTTCCCCCGGCCTCGGTGGCGCCCGGCATCACGCCGCCGCCCACTCCTCCCACGTAGACGCCGCCGTCGGCACTCGCCGCAACGGCGAACCCTTTGTCTTCGCCGATGCTGCCGAATTGTGTGGCGAAGAGCATCGTGCCTGACGCATCGACGTGGGCGATCACGGCGTCCTTGTCGCCCGCGCTCGTGCCGTTCGGCACGGTGCCCGAGGTGTAGCCGGTGAGAAATGCCCCGCCGTTCACGTCGGAAGCGACGCCGTAAACACGATCGGCGGCCGATTCTGAGCCGAACGTCGTGCGCCAGATCTCGTCGCCGTCTGCGTCGATTTTGACCGCCAGCATGTCGTCATTCTCGCCCTCGTCGTGGCTCTGCCGCAGAAAACCTGCAGCGATGGCCGCCCCGGCCCCGCCGTCGACAACACCGTAGGCACGCTCGTTGAGTGCCGTGGCGATCGGAGTGACCCAGACCTGTTTTCCGGCCGCATCGAGCTTCTGCATCACGATGTCGAAGCCGCCCTGAGCGGCCTGTCCGAGCAGGGTGTCGGCGGCGTTCAACGCCTGAATGACGCTCCCATCGGCGAGTCCGAACACTCCGCCGGCCCGGTCGTCGCCGACCGAACCGAACTGGGCGCCCTCAAATGGAGCAGGAGGTTCAGTCTGCAGGTATCCGGCTAGGTCGACGAGCCCCTCACGGAACCCCTGGTCCCAGACTCCCCACTCATGACCCCCGTCGTAGACGCGCAACTCGGCGCTCACCCCCGGCACGCGCTTCGCCTGGTTATAGAGGGTTGCCGCCTCGTAGTCGAGGTCATGAATGGCGTCTTCCGGCTTCGGGTTCGCGTACTCGTCATCACCGACGGCAATGAACAGGTGTACGGGAAGAGCCGGGTCGAGGGCCGCGAACGACGCCGGATAGTTGAGTGCCTGATATCGGGCTTCGTCGTAGAGTGCGTCGCCGACGCCGTAGGCCCCGAACTCGCGCGTCGACGAATCGACGGGTGTCGAGGGAGTGTAGACGGCCGGGCTCAGCACGATTGCCGACGAGAAGAGGTCTTGATGCACCGTCGCGAAGCGGAGCGCCCCTGCCCCGCCCATCGAGTATCCGCCGACGGCCCGAGCCGTGCGCTCGTCGAGCGTGCGATAGTTCTCGTCGATGTAGTCAACGAGGTCGGTGGTGAATGCCGTCTCCACCTTCATGCCCGGAGTCGTGCCCGACTTGGTTCCGGCATACTCCGAGTCAACGTAGTAGCTGCCGCCGTTGCTCCAGGGCGCATCGGGCATCACGACAATCATCGGTGGGATGGCACCGGATGCGATCAGTTCGTCGAGCGCGCCGGCTTCCTGCTGCCAGGCCGCCTGAGAGTCGCCGCGACCGTGGAGCAGATAGAGCGACGGATACGTGGTCGCGGCATCCGCGTCATAGCCGGCCGGCAGATAGACGGTGAAGTCGACGGCGCCGTCGACCGCGCTGCTCGGCGCACTCCCCGGCACCAGGCGGCTGCCGGCGGCCTGGGCCGGTGCCGCCCCGATGAAGACCGAGGTCGCGAACAGTCCGAGCGACAGCGTCACTCCGATGGATTTCTTCCACATCATTGTGGTTCCTTTTCTGGGGGGCTCTTCGAGGGTGGTGGTTCAGGGTGGGTCAGTTCACCGGTGCTGACGCGTCGGGCCGTGCTGCCAGCCCGAGAATCGAGCGGGCCCGGCCGAGCATCGCCGGGTCGACCATTTCGCCGTTGGCCAGGGTCGAGACCCCGCCGAATTGAAGCGAGTTCACGACATCCGTCGCCCAGGCCACCGCGGCGCTGTCCGGGCGAAACACCTCGGCGATCACCGTCAACTGCGTCGGGTGCACCGCGGTTCGGCCGACCCAGCCCAGAGCCCTGCCACGTTCGGTGTCGGCACGCAGCGCCTCAAGATTGCGGATGTCGGTGAAAGCAGAGAGCATGGGCGCCGGCAATCCTGCCGCCCGCGCCGCGAACAAGACGCGCACCCGCGCATAGTCCATGGCCTCGCGGGCCGCCGTGCCGAGGTCGCTCGCGAGGTCGGATTCGCCGAGCGCCAGGCGCACGACTGCCTCATGCTGCGCGATGAGCAGGGCGTTCTCGACACCCCGCGCGGTCTCGATGAGAGCGGCGATCGGGCGGCCGGGAGCCAGCGCGACGACGGCATCGAGATCGTCAACAGTCTCGACCTTGGGAACACGCAGTTCGAAGCCGGCCTGCAGCGGGGCAAGTGCACTCAGATCCGCCCGAAAATCGGCGCCGCGATCGGCGCCGCGATCGGCGCCAAAGTCACTCCCGTGAATCGCATTGATCCGCACCTGAATCACCGGGCCGTTCTGCAGCGGGCCGCGCGCGCTCAGCCACCGCACCACGGCCTCGCGGGCTGCCGCCTTCTGATCGGGGGCGACGGCATCCTCGAGATCGAGAATCGCGAGATCCGCTCCGGTCGCGACGGCCTTGTCGAATCGGTCGGGTCGGTCGCCGGGCACATACAATCCGGTCACCAGGGCCGGCGCGCTCTGCGCGCTGGCCCGCTCGGTCGCCGTCAACGCGGCGATGTGCTTCTCGGTCATACGATCCCCCGTTCGCGGAGCGCCTCAAGTTGGGCCCTGCTCACACCGATCTCGTCGAGCACGGCAGCGGTGTCTTGGCCATGTCGGCGCCCCGCCCAGCGGATGCCTCCTGGTGTGCTGGAGAGACGGAACAACACGTTTTGCATTTTCAGCGGCCCCAATTCCTCATCATCGACGCTCTGCACGGTGCCCAGCGCGGCGTACTGCGGATCGGTCAGAATTCCACGCACGTCATACACCGGCGCCACAGCAGCCTCGGCCTGCTCGAATGCTGCGAGAACCTCCGAAGTCGAGCGCTTCGCAATCCACGAGGAAACGGCGTCATCGAGTACATCGGCATGCAGCGCGCGCTCGTGCCCAGAAGCGAACCAGGGTTCGGCCACGAGATCGGGCCGCCCCACCAGATGCATCACACGTTCGGCGATCGATTGGGAACTCGTCGACACGGCAACCCACTCGTTGTCGGCCGTGAGGTAGACGTTGCGCGGTGCGTTGTTGACCGAACGGTTGCCGGTGCGCTTCTGCACCGTTCCGAGCTGGTCGAAGGTCGTGATCTGACCGCCGAGCAGCATCAGAATCGGCTCGATGATGGCCATGTCCACGACCTGGCCGACACCGGAGCCCTGTTCGACCCCGCGCAGGGCCACCATGATGGCGAAGCTCGTGGCCAGTGCCGCGATGCCGTCCGCCAGGCCGAACGGCGGCAAAGTCGGCGGGCCGTCTGGCTCTCCGGTCAGCGCGGCAAATCCGCTCATCGCTTCGGCCAGGCTGCCGAACCCCGGCCGCGACGAATAGGGTCCGAATTGGCCGAATGCGGTCACTCGAGCGATTACCAGGCGCGGGTTCGCCGCGTGCAGCTCGGCGGGACTGAGCCCCCAGCGCTCCAGCGTTCCCGGCCGAAAGTTCTCGACGAGCACATCGGCATCCGCGACGAGTTTCAGCAGCAGCGCTGCCCCGTCCGGCGTGCCGAGGTTGAGCGTGACGGTGCGCTTATTGCGGCCCAGCGTCTTCCACCACAGGTTGACGCCGTTCTTGGCGGGGCCGTGCCCGCGTGCCGCATCGGGCTTGGTCGGGTGTTCGACTTTGATCACATCGGCCCCGAAGTCGCCGAGGAACGTCGCAGCCAACGGCCCGGCGAACAGCGTCGAAACATCGAGCACACGGATGCCGGCCAGCGGGCCGCCCGCCGGTGTTGGTTCAGTCATGTGTCCGCTCCAGATCCCACGCCAGCCGAAAACCGATGTTCGACGAGCGTTCAACGCCGAGGCCGGCCAGCAGCAGTTTCAGGCTGAAGTCCGCGGCCTTCGGTCCACCGTCGACGTACCAATCGGAGCCGAGCGACTGATGATCGCTGCCGCCCTTGAGCATGACGAATCGGGTCACGCCGTCGCTGTGTTCGCTCTCGGTCCAGTTCCAGACCATGGGAGTGGAACGGTGGAAGCCCGGGTCTGCCGCGGCGACCTGCCATTCGAATTCGGTGGGCAGGCGGGCGCCCGCCCAGGCCGCATACGCGCGGGCGTCGGTCAGCCCGAGGAGGGTTGCCGGCGCGTCGGGCCGCGACGCGACATCCGCCGTGAAGAACCGGTTCGAGTGCACCGGCGTATAACCGCTGGTCATCAGAAACTCGATGAATTCGCCCACCGTCACCTCGCGGCGTGCCACGGCGACGTCGCCGAGTGTGACCGCGATGGTTTCGTGGCGCGCATCGTGCAGGCGCGGCGGCAGGGGCTTCCACTCCTCCTGGTAGGGAGCACCCTGGTACATGCCGGATTCGCGCCGACGATGGGCGACGGGCAGCACACGGGCGCCGGCGGCAACGACGATCGCATCGCCGGGACGCGTTGTGCTTTCGCTCGGCACGACCTCGACCCGGTGCGCCTCGCGCGCCGGGAACGTCGCATCCGAGTCTGCCCCCGAACGTTCGCTGTCGGCCGCGGCGGCGGCCAGAAGGTTTGCCAACCACTCCGGCGACGAGCCCCGCACCGCCAGAATGCCGGTGACACCCCTGGCCGGAACCGTGGTGGTCCCGTCGACCAGAGGCGAGCCCGTTGTCACGTCGACGAGGAGGCCGTGCAGGGCATCTTGCTCCAACACCGGGCCGACGTAGTCGGTTGTGGTGCGGTTGATGACCGTCCAGAGGGTGAGGTCGCCGAGCTCGTACCGCGACGCATACACGCCGGCTGCCAGTGCTTCGGGCCGGGCGTCGGTGAGAGGTGTCCACTCGCCATCGACCAGAACCGGGTTCAACGCACGCTGCACCCGCAGCATCCGTCGCAGTGTGCCCTTGTCGCGTTCGTTCCAGCCGACCCAGACACCGAAGACGGCGTCCCAGACCAGCATGCCAGTGCCGTTCATCCACGCCGACTGCAATTCGGCGCTGTGGTCGTGGTTCCACCGGCGGGTGGAATGCATCATGTGCCGGCGCTCGTACCAGTGCGCGCGCATGACACCGGGAGCGTCACTATCGGCAAACCACTGCGCCCAGCTCAGTTGGTGGTCTTCGATGCGCTGATTGGGCACCCGGGACTCCCCCTCGAGCACCTGCGGCGGATCGGCGTTCAGGAGCGCGGCGATGAGGCCGGCGTCTCCCTCCTTCATGGTGTCGAGAAACACGCCGTCGACGCCGAGTTCGCCCACGATCAGGGCCAGTTCCTCCGGGTCGTCGTGTGCCGCGCGTCGGGTTCCGGTGTCCCATGGGTTGTAGTCGATGAAGACTTTGAGGCCGCGGGTCTGCAACTCGGCGATCACCTCGGCCAGGCCGGGCACGTCGCGGTAGAAATCGAACTGGTTGCGATCGTCGATGCCGATGATCGGGTAGGCGTGCCAGAGCACGATGCCATCGAACCCGCCGTGGTCGCCGGTCGACTCAAGAAAGGCGTCGACGGTGAACTGCTGGGTGGCGTGGTCGAAGAGACGCTCATCGAAGAGCCAGGTCAACGACACGCTGTAGCAGGCTCTGGTCCACCGGGAGTGGTCCAGTTCGTAGATCGCCCCGCTGTAGTCGAGTCGTTCTCGCGCCGAGTCGCGCCAGGTCTGCAACCCATCACGCCAGGCCGGCCAGTCGGCCGGGTCGGCCGGCGCTGCAAAGATCTTGGCGATGTCGCCGATGGCCGGATCGAGATGACCATCGGCCGGCAGAATCGTCGGCAGGTCGATCGAGCGGGGCACCAGCGGGTTGATCTCGTTGGTGTTCGTTTCGTCGGGGTCGAGGTGAGTCTGCAGCGTGCTCAAGGGTTCTCTCCCGTCGTGGATGCGGTCGCGACGGCGATGGTGCGCGCGGCCAGGTCGTCGAAGCACATCTCGTTGAATCCCGGAATGCTCGACGAGAGTGTGTTGTGCAGGGGGTCGATCCACTCGCCGGGCAGAGCGGATGCCCCGGCCAGCGCCCCACAGATCGAGCCGACCGTTGCGCCGGTCGAGTCGGTGTCCCAGCCTCCGGTCACGGCGAGCGTGATGGCCGTCGCGAAGTCGCCACCGCTACGGGTGAGCGCGAAGGCGAGCAGGGCGGAGTTGTTCAGCACGTGCACCCAGTGCAGCTGCCCGTATTCGGCATAGATCGCATCGAGAGCGGCCTCGGTGTCGAGCGTCGACTCGGCGACCGCGACTCCGAAACGGATGGCTGCGGCGTAGCGGCTGTCGGCGGGCACAACGCTCAAGCCGGCTTCGATCACCTGACCGACGGTGTCGGCGACGAGTGCGGCGGAACAGGCCGCGGCCGCGAACAGCGCGCCGTAAAGGCCGCTGCGTCCGTGACTGAGCCGGGCGTCGGTCCAAGCCAGTGTCGCGGCACGGCGGGCGTCTCCCGGCGAAACCCAGCCGTAGACATCCGTGCGAATCTGAGCCCCGATCCAGTCCCGGAACGGGTTCTGCACCGCCCCGGCCTCGACCGGCTCATACCCGTCGAGCAGATTGCGGTAGACGATCCGTTCGGCGGTGAACACGCGCCCGCCGGGCAGGTTGGCGAGCCAGGACTGCGCGACGTCGTCGGTCGTGAACCCGCTGCCGATGCGCTCGAGCAGGTCGAGGGCGATGAGCGGAAAGTTGAGGTCGTCGTCTTCTGGCATGCCGTCGATGTTCTCGACGAGGCTGGTCGGGCGGCTGCGGCGGTTCCACGGGTAGGCGGCGTTGACGGCCGGGTCGAGTCCGATCTCGGTGAAGTACGAGGCGATCGGCCAGTTGCCAGTCGACTCGGCGATGGCGCGGATGCCCTCCCGCGAAATCTTCTCGACCGGCTTGCCGAGCAGGCAACCGGAGGCACGCCCCAGCCAAGCCCCGAGCATCCGGTCAGACGCTGCGTCGGCGGTAACCGCCGCAAAGCTCACAGAGGCAGGGGCCAGTGCCAGAATCTCGGCGAGCTGCTCCGGTTCGCGCACGCTCAGCGTGTGCGGAACCGGGAGCTCATCAATCTCTCGCAGCAGCGCGCGGGCGAGGGAACGCAGTGGCTCGGCGGCGGGGACCGGTGTCGCTCCGTTGACCGCTGCGACATCGCTTCCGCCGGCGCTGACCCAGCGCTGACGGATCTCGGAGACATCGACACCGTCGAGGCCGGCGGCGACGAGCGCGTGCGGCAACAGGTCTTCGGGTTGGGTCCAGCTGAGGCGCAGCACTACTTGCTGCCAGCCAGTGCCGGCGTAACGGCGGATGCTGCGGCTCCCGCGAGTGCGCTCATCGAGGCAGCCCGGTCGTCGAAACGTCTCTGGTCGGCGGCCCAGATGTCGCGGGCGACGGCGGCCATCGTCGGGCCCGTCGCGGTCACGTCCATGCGGCTGCCTTCGTTGACACCGGCGATCCACTCGCGGGGCAGACTCGCCGTGCCGCCGAGAGCACCGGCGATCGATCCGGCCATCACGGCGATGGAGTCGGAGTCGCGCCCGTAGTTGATCGAGCCGAGAACAGCTTCCGAGTAGTCTCCCTGGGCGGCAACGAGCATGCCGAGGGCGATCGGGAGTTCTTCGATCGACTTGGTGCGGCTCGGAATGCGGGCATCCCTGGCGGGAGCTCGGTAGTTGGGTCCGACGGTGTCGAACGGTACGACAGCGGCGCGCAGGGTGGCCAAGCCGCTGCGCCAATCGGTGACGGATGCTGCGGCATCGACAACGGCTTCGATCGCATCGCGGGTGCCGTCTTTGGCCAGGCGCAGCGCCACGGCGATCACCTGGTCGACCGACGAGCCGACGCGCATGGCCTCGGCGACTGTCGCGGCATAGACCCCGGCCGCTTCACGCCCGTAGCTGGACTGGTGGGCGCCGGCCACGTCGATGGCTTCGGCGTAGGCTTCAGCGGCTGAACCGGCGTTCACGATTCCGATCGGGGCGACATACATTGTCGCGCCGCAGTTCACGATGTTTCCGACACCGGCTTCACGCGGATCGATGTGGCCATACTGCAAGCGCGTGACCAGCCACTTCTCGGCGAGAAAGATGCGGTGAAGCAACAGCGATTCGGTTTCCAGCTCCGGAATCCAGCGCTTCTCGCTCGACAGCAGCGGAACGAGGTGTTCGGCAATGTCGAACGCATCGAGGCGATGACGCAGCTTGTCGTACACCTCGACCAGAACGTTGGTCATCAGGGTGTCATCGGTGATGTGTCCATCGCCCTTGTGGTACGGCGAGATGGGGCGCGCGTTCTTCCAGTCGGGCAGAAACGGCGGCACGATTCCCGTGATGAATCCGTTGTAGCGTTCCTGGATTGCTTCAGGAGTGTTGCCTTCAGCCGCACCTCCGAGCGCATCGCCGATGGCTGCACCAGCGAGTGCTCCGGTTGCTTTGTCCTCGAGCAGGTCCATCAGATATCTCCTTGATGCTGTGATGATCGTGTGGTGATGTGTGTTGTGCGGTGATGCGGGTGATGCGGGTGATGCGGTGAAAAGTACGGGGCCGAACGAACCGGGCGAAACATCCGTCTCGCCCGATTCGTCACCCCTCATTCGGCTATCCGCCGATTGAGGCCCAGCCATCGGTGAGCTGGGTGGCCAGCTCCTCGCTTGAAATGGAGTTCGCGAAGTACTGCTGCAACCCGGGGGTCGCATACTGGTCCTTCCACTGCGGGTAGTTCGTGGTCTTCTGGAACGGGGCGCCGGCGAGGTTCTCACCGGTGGCCAGCATTTCTTTCCAACCGGTCTGCCCGTCGGTGGCCTTCGCGAGCTCGGCGCGAGCCTCACTCGACGACGGAATCAACCAGTCACCCTCGCCGAGCTTCGCCTGGTTCGAGGCACCCATGAAGTAGTTGATGAACTTGGCCGACTGCTCAACGTGCTTGCTCTCGGCGGCGACCGACATGGTCTGCGGGTTGGCGGCCTGCACGGTTCCTGCACTACCGGCCAATGCGGGAAGCACGGTCCAGTTGAAGCCCTCAGGCGCGGATTCGGTGATCTGCTGAGCGAGGTAGTTGCCGCCGATGTACATGGCGTACTTTCCGCCCAAGAAGCCGGGAAGAACGTCTGAACCGCTCTGCGTCAGAGTGACGGGGTCCATCGAACCGTCGTCGTAGGCCATCGCGTGAATGCGGTTGGGCACTTCGAGTTCGTCGGCACCCACCGTGATCTTGGCGGTGTCGCCGGTTCCGGTGAAGAAGGTGCCGTCGAAGCCGAGCGCGGTGTTCATCACTGCGGCGGTGGGCTGCTTGAGTCCCCAGCCAACACCGTACTTGCCGTCGGCGGTGAGGCCCTTGGCGGCGGCGGCGAGGTTGTCCCAGGTGAGTTCCTTGCCGCTCGGTACCTCAACGCCGGCCGCGGCGAAGGCATCGGTGTTCGCAAAGACCACATAGGTCTGCAGTAGCGTCGGAGCCGCAATGATCTTCTTGTCGTCGGTGGTCACCGTCGACCAGACGTCGTCAGAAACACTCTTCTTGACGTCGTCGCTCAGGTACGGGCTCAGGTCGGCGAGATACCCCTGGTTGGCAAACCCGAGAATGTCTGACGACTCGTCATGAATGACGTCGGGTGCGGTGCCGCCCTGAAACTGGGTGACCAGCTGGTCGTGAACGTTGTCCCAGCTGCCCTGGGTCAGTTTGACCTGGATGTCGGGGTTGTCGGCGTTCCACGAGTCGACGATGTCTTTCGTCGCGGCAACGGTGGAGTCCTGGTAGGCCAGGCTCTGGAAGGTGATCGTCACCGGTCCCTCAGAGGAGCCTCCTGAGGAGCTTCCTCCTCCGCCTCCGAATGCGCAACCGGTCAAGACTCCGGCGACCACGATGGCGCCGGTGGCTAGTGCAGCCCGTCTTTTCATTGTCTGTACTCCTTTGTGTATATTCACTGCTCTGTGTGTATTCACTGCGTGTGTATTCACTGCGTGTGCATTCACTGCGTGTGGCTGAGTTACTGGTGTCGCTGTTATCCCTTGACCGCCCCGCTCATCAGGCCGGAGGTGAGCCGGCGCTGAATGAGGGCGAAGAAGACAAGACTGGGGATGGTGGCCAGCAATGCTGCTGCCGCCAATTGACCGAGCTGAACCTGTCCCTCTGCCCCCACGAATCGGGCGAGCGTGAGCGGCAGAGTCTGCAGCTCCGGGTCTTGGATCAGCACGAGGGCGAAGAAGAATTCGTTCCAGCTGGAGATGAACGTGAACAGGCTGGTTGCGACGAGTCCGGGAGCCAGCAGCGGCAGCACGATCCTGCGCAGGATGAGCAGGCGGGAGCCGCCGTCCATGGCGCCGGCCTCTTCGAGTTCGACCGGGATCC
This sequence comes from Glaciibacter kafniensis, assembly GCF_039538945.1. Taxonomy (NCBI): domain Bacteria; kingdom Bacillati; phylum Actinomycetota; class Actinomycetes; order Micrococcales; family Microbacteriaceae; genus Glaciibacter; species Glaciibacter kafniensis. The sequence goes on from NZ_BAABCN010000006.1 coordinate 84,020, forward strand.
CCGCCACGTAGCCCTGCAGCATCCAGAGCGCAAACGGTAGTGACCAGACGGTGTACACCAAGATCAGCCCGACCAGGTTGTTCACCAGGCCGATCTGCTTGAGCACGAGGAACAGCGGAATGATGATCAGGATGAAAGGGAACACCTGACTGAGCAGAATCCAACCGGTGGCAATCCCCCGCATCTTGGTGCGAAACCGCGCCAGGGCATAGGCGGCCGGCAGCGAGATGATCGTGACGATGACCGTGGTCGACACGGCAACGATGAGGCTGTTGCCGGCCGCGTGGATCAGGTTGGCCTTGTCGATCGCCGCGATGAAGTTGTCGAAGTTCAGGCTGTTCGGCAAGAACGACGGATTCGCGGATTGAAGTTCCTGCGGCGTTTTGAAAGCCGCCAAAATCAGGAACAACAGCGGAAAGCCGAGAAAAATCATGTAGCCGGCGAGTGCGAGATATTGCAGCGGACGACCAATACGGCGGCCTGCGGCGCTGGATGGCATCCTCGTTGGTTTCGTAGACACGGCACGGGTCATGACAGTCGACTCCTTGCCTGGCTGCGGAGATACACGAAGAGAAAGATTGCGATCACGATGACCATGACGTTGCCCATTGCAGCCGCATAGCCGAAGTTGCCGTAACGGAAGGCTTCGTTATAGGCGAACAGCATCGGCAGCATGGTCTTGCCGCCTGGTCCTCCCGCCGTCAGCACGAACACGAGCGCAAACGAGTTGAAGTTCCAGATCAAGTCGAGCGTCGTGATCGACACGATGATGGTTCGGAGCGCGGGAAGTGTGACGTGCCAGAATCGCTTCCAGACACCGGCCCCATCGATCGACGCGGCCTCATGCAGTTCGGCCGGAACGTTTTGCAGCCCGGCCAACAGGGTGATCGTGGTCTGCGGCATCCCGGCCCAGACGCCGACGATGATGACGACGGGAAGAGCGGTCGAGAAATCGCCCAGCCAGTTGACGTCGCCGGGGAGGCCCAGCGCACGCAGCGACTGGTTGATCGGGCCCGAGTTCGGGTTGAGCATGAGTCGCCACATGATCGCGATGACGACCGGGGGCATCGCCCACGGCACCAAGGCCAGGGTGCGGGCCACCCCGCGCAGCTTGAGGTCGAGGTTGAGCAGCAACGCGAGACCGAGGGAGGCGAAGAACTGCAAGATGGTGACGCCGAATGCCCAGATCAAGCCGATCCGGAACGAGTTCCAGAACAGTTCGTTGCTGGCCAACCGCACGTAGTTGTCGACGCCGTTGAACGAAGTGACAACGTCGAGACCGGCTTTGGAATCGGTGAAGCCCAGCAGGATGCCCTGCACCAGCGGGTACACGCTGAACAAAAGCACCGGGATCATGGCCGGAAGCACGAGCATCCAGGCTTCGCGGCCGCCCTGCCCTGGCGCGCCGCGCTTGCGCTTCTTCGTCAGCAGTTTCGGCGGCCGGGTATCGACCGGGCGTGGTGGAGTGAGAGTGGCTGTCATGCGTCATCGCCTCCCGATGAGTGGGAGACGACCGAACGGGAATCGGTGGCCGGGGTCGCAGCAGCGCCGATCATTGACGATTCGCGGATGGTGAGCTTGGGTTCGATGACGACCTGCTTCACCGGGGCATCGGGTTCGTTGAGGCGCCGAATGAGCAGCTTCGCCGCGGTGCGGGCACGTTTGACCGACCCCAGGTTGACGCTGGTGATGGACGGTGTCGTCAATTCGGCGATGTCGGTGTCGTCCATGCCGACCAGTGCGACGTCATTCGGAACAGAGAATCCACGACGCGTCAACACCTTCAGCGCCGCGACGGCGAGCAAGTCGTTGGCGCAGACGATGGCGTCGGGAGTCGCCTGGTCGAGCAGCGCTTCGGTGGCGACAAGCCCTGCCTTGAAGGTGAAGTCGTCGGCGTTGACCTGCAAGTCGCCGTGCATCGCGATGCCACGCTTGGCCATGGCCAGGGTGTAGCCGCTCAGGCGAGCCGCACCGGGAACGGTGTCGACTGGTCCGTTGATGAATGCGATGCGCTGGCGACCCTGCTTGGCCAGATGTTTGATCGCCAAGCCCATGCCGGCCGCAGAATCGGCGCGCACGCTGTCGAGGTCGACACCGGCAGGAAGCGAACCGATGACGACGATGGGCAGCCGGCTGGCGCGCAGGTGGTCGATCAAGGCCTCAGTCACCCGGAGCGGGCTGAGGATGAGGCCATCGGCGAAGCCGCGGTTCAGACTCGTCAGCAGGGTGATCTGGTCGTCGGGGTCGCTGCCGGTGGAGGAGACAACAAGTCGGTAGCCGGCATCGGCGACGACTCGTGACACTTCGTGCATCATCGCGACGTAGACCGGGTTACCGACATCGGCCACGGCGAGTGCGATCTGCTCGGTCTTGCCGACTTTGAGTGAGCGGGCCGTCGCATCCGGCACATAGCCGAGCTCGGCGGCGGCCTGTTGCACCCGCTCGGTGACCGACGTCGAGGCAGGCAGCCCGTTGAGTACACGAGAGACGGAGGCGATTGACACCCCCGCGCGCTCGGCCACGAGCACAAGCGTGGACTTCCTTGTCTCGGCCATCTTGCTCCCATGCAACGGTGAAGGGGTGGTGTGTAATCGTTCTTGTAAACGTTTACGAGAACGTTTACAGCGACTATAGGCGGTGCCGCTGCCTTCGTGCAACTTCCATCGGCGATTGCCTCGCTGTCGAGCGCGATGCTCTGCGCACGCTTCGGGCTGGCTCTGGCGCTCGCTTCTGCGGAGAGGTAACGTCGAATCAGTCAAGTCACCGGCATCCGTCACTGAAGATGAGGCCCGACATGCAATATCTCGACGATCCAGACCAGCTTCCGGCGCTCCCCGATCCCGGGCCACGCGATGGCCGTCACGGTGTCGATCGTGACGACGAATATGATCCGTTTCCGGTCAATCAATCGGGACCGCACGGTGGTGCCGATGCGTTGGTTGTTCCGCTCGACGATGCCAAGACACATGTGTCGGTGCTTCTGGCACGGGCCGAGTCCGGCCAGGAGGTCGTCGTGACCCGGTTTGGAATCGCCATTGCCCGCATCGTTCCGCCGAGGCGTCGGGGATCCCGAACGCGCCGAGTACCCATGCCACCGGTCGAGATCACTCGGGCCGATGCGGAACCTGCCGATTCCCTCGCCTGGCGCAACACCCTTCAGCAGCCAGGTGCAGTGCGGTCGGCGTCTGCCTCGACACCGACGATCGCCTCGGTGACACGGGTGGAGAGCCTCGCCGTTGTGCACGGCGCAACGGTCGTCGGCGAAATCGTCGTGGACGCCAATGGCACGTTACGTGCTCTGGTACTCGATGATCTCGATCAACTTCCGGCGTTGCCCGACCCCGGCCCGCGCGACGGTCGACACGGTGTTGATCGCGAAACCGACGTGGAGCAGCCGCTACTCCGGCCGTCACGGCGGACAAGTCGGCGCACGACTCGCCAGGGTTGAGCTCGCGACCCGTACAGTAGCTGAGTGCCCCAACGCCCCAACCAGACACAGCTCTCCCCCACCGTTCGTGCCACCCTGCGCAACCCGAAGATGCTCAGCATCGAGGTGCTCGCCGGGGTTGTCACCACGCTGGCGCTGATTCCCGAGGTGATCTCGTTCTCGGTGATCGCCGGGGTCGACCCTAAGGTCAGCCTGATCGCATCCGTCGTCTTGGCGATCTCGATGTCGATTCTCGGCGGGCGTCCGGCCATGATCACCGCAGCGGCCGGCGCCGTCGCCCTTGTTGTCGCACCGCTCGTGAAAGAGCACGGCGTCGAATATCTCTTGCCTGCCGTCGTGTTGGCGGGCCTGGTGCAGATTCTGTTCGGCGTGACCGGCCTGGCCCGGCTGATGCGGTTCATTCCGCGCTCGGTGATGATCGGCTTCGTCAACGCGCTCGGAATCCTGATCTTCGTCGCCCAGGTGCCGCACCTGCTCGGCGTGCCTTGGCTGGTCTACCCGCTCTTCGTGGTGACCGTGTTGATCGTCTTGTTGTTGCCGCGCCTGACGACGGCGGTGCCCGCGCCGCTCGTTGCGATCGTGGTCGTCACCGCGATCACGATGGTCGCTCACCTCTCAGTGCCGAACGTCAGCGACCAGGGCGACGTGTCTGGGGGGCTCCCCGGCATCACGCCGCTCCTGGTTCCCCTGAACCTCGAGACCCTCGGCATCATCTGGCCGACCGCGCTCAGCGTCGCCTTCGTCGGTCTGATGGAGACCTTGCTCACCGCGAAACTCGTCGACGGAATCACCGGCACCCGCTCGATGAAGAGCCGCGAGTCGTGGGCGCTCGGCATCGCGAACATCCTGGCCGGCTTCTACGGCGGCATCGCCGGCTGCGCCATGATCGGCCAGACCATCGTCAACGTGAAGCTCGGCCGCGCTCGCACGCGCATCTCGACCTTCGTCGCCGGCGCGTTTCTGTTGCTGCTGGTCACCGCGCTCAGCGATGTGATGGGCCAGATCCCCATGGTGGCCCTGGCCGCGGTGATGATGATCGTCGCCCTCACCACGATCAACTGGCACAGCATTGCGCCGTCGACTCTGAAACGGATGCCGCTGCCCGAGACGATCGTCATGCTCACGACGGTCGCGATCGTCGTCGCGACCGGCAACCTGGCCATCGGCGTGGCGGCGGGCGCGGTGCTCGCGATGGTGCTGTTCGCGCGGCGGGTCGCCCATGTCGTGAACGTGGAGCGCACACTGTCCGCCGACGAAGAGTCGGTGACCTACGTCGTGACCGGACCGCTGTTCTTCGGCAGCAGCAACGATCTCGTCGAACAGTTCGACCCGGCACACGACCCGGCGTCCGTCGTCGTCGATCTGGGCCAGGCGCAAATCTGGGATGCGTCGACCGTCGCTGTGATGGACTCCATCGAGACCGCCTATCGCGCCAACGGCGGCACGGTCGTCTTCACCGGTCTCGACGAGCGCAGCACCGCGTTTCACACGAAACTCACCGGAAGGCTCTAGGCCGCGCGGCTGGTGCGGCCGTCGCGCGGCCGTCGCGCAGCCGTCGCACCTATGCCGCGCGCCGCGTGCTCGCCGTACGTAAAGGAGGAGATTCTGCGACACGCCGCCTGAAACCGACTGGGCCGACCCAGGGATTCCGGTCAGTGTCCTGTGGATGATTTTCTATGCTGCCATAGGTCGAAGCTCGGCGAGTTTCTCGGCCGGTGTCAGGTAGCCCAATGCTTGGTGGAGTCGGTTGTTGTTGAAGTGG
>NZ_BAABCN010000006.1:89240-89627 GCF_039538945.1 Glaciibacter kafniensis
TCGTGAACTTCTTTGATCGGTATTGGGTGCCGTGATCGGTGTGGAACACGGCCCCCTTGACGATCAGGCCGCTCTTGCGGGCCGCGGTCATAGCCCGAACGATCAGCTTGGTGGTTTGTCGGTTGCTGGTCGCGTAGCCGAGCACCTGGCGGGTGGCCAGATCGATCACTGTCGCGACATACAACCAGCCCTGACGGGTCGCCACGTAGGTGATATCACCGACCAGGATCGATCCCGGAATCAATGAACCGAAGTCCCGGTTGAGCAGGTCGACCGGGTCCTTCAGCCGGGCGGCACGGGCCTTGGCGCGTTTGAATGATCGCTCCGCCAGCGGGGACATCAAGCCAAGCTCAGCCATGATCCCCGCGACTGTTTTCCGGTTCACGA
>NZ_BAABCN010000007.1:0-311302 GCF_039538945.1 Glaciibacter kafniensis
GCTGACCAACCCGACCACAAGGTATTTACGTGTCCCACAATGCCGCGCAGCGGCGCCATAGCTCGAGACCCGGCGAGCCGATCTCTGAACGTTGGTCGCGTTTGAGGATCGGCCTGCCAGGTCTCGAGACGCGGGCTCGCTGGCGCTCGCACGCTCCTCGACCAACGAAATGGTCACGCCCCCAGTATCCGCTTGAGCAACGTTCTCAGCGTCGCCAGTTCGCCCGCGTCCAGTCCCTCGGTGAGTGTCGCGTTGGCCTCGGTGACAAGTGGCCGGAGCCGGCTGAAATCGGCGAGGCCGGCCGCGGTGAGACGCAGCGCATACCGGCGCCGATCGCTCTCGTGCGGCGAGCGCTCGATGACGCCGCGCCGTTCGAGGCGCGCGACGATGTCGGCGATCGTCGAGCGGTCGAGGTCGAGCTCGGCGCCCAGTTCGCTCTGGCTGGCACCGGGCATCCGCTCCAGAACTGCGAGCGCGGCGTATTGCACGCTCGAGACATCCGCCGAGACCAGCTCCTGCCAGAGTGCGGCATGCCGCTGCTGCGCGCGCCGGATGAGGTGCCCGGTGTGCTGCAGGGGTTCGGGCTCGTTCGTTGATTCGTCCCTGAGTTCGTTCGTCATCGTGTCTGTCATTATGCCTCCAGCAGAAACCCGCCGAGGAACGCATCCAGCTCGTCGAGCGCGTCGAGCGGCAGCACCTGCGCAACGTACTGGTCTGGGCGTACGACGACCAGCGCGCCTGTCGTGCGGTCGATACCGCGCTCATCGAAGATGTCGCCGCCGAGCGTGGCGTCTGACGCGAAGGCCTTCTCATAGTCGCGGAGGCCCAACCGGCCCTTCAGTGGTCGGAGTACCTCGGGCAGGGCGATGAGGTTGAGCTCGCGGTGTCCCACCGGGAAGATGGCCCGCAGATCCAGCACTGCATCCGGATCGGCACCCGTCGGCGTGAACCGCGGCACCACGACGCTCTGCAGGTGCTCGAACAGCGCAGCGGCGCGCGAGCCGGCTGCATCCGCGAAGGCGTAGAGACGCCAGCGGCCGTCTGCTTCGTGCGTGTGCCCGAGCTGCAGCTCCTTGGCGTCTCCGATGCGCACGACCGGCGCGGAGTGGAAGCGCATTCCGATCGGAAAACCGGTCGCCAGTGACTGGTGGGTCGCTTCGCCGGTCAGCGAGGAGGGCGTGTACTGCGTCGAGAAGCCGGCCGTGTAGCGACCCGACTCCACGAATGCAGCCTGCAGCTCGCCGGGTTCGATACCGCCGAGCTCGGGATTCGCGGGGTCGAGCGGCGGTCGGGCGATGGTCGCCGACCACGCCTTGTCGAAGTCGATCAGATCCTGCGCGATCGCCCGACGCTCGGTCGAGTAGCTGCGCAGCAGCTCGGGAGCGCTGCGTCCTTCGAGCACGGCGGCGAGTTTCCAGCCGAGATTGAAGCCGTCCTGCATCGACACGTTCATGCCCTGACCGGCCTTCGCGCTGTGCGTGTGGCAGGCGTCGCCGGCGATGAACACGTGCGGCAGCCGCGTGTCGAGCTCGGCAACGGGCACGTCATCGAAGGCGTCGGTGAGGCGTTGGCCCACCTCGTAGACCGAGAACCAGGCGACCTCGCGCACGTCGAGAACGTAGGGGCTGAGCACGCGCTGTGCTGCCGCGATGACCTCATCCGCAGTGATCTGCTTGACCTTCTCTCGATCGGTCACCTCGCCGAGATCGACATAGAGCCGCACCATGTTTCCGCCTTCGCGCGGGATAAGCAGAATGTTGCCGGCGCTCTTCGATTGGATGAGCGACTTGAAACGCCAATCGGGATAGTCGGTCACCGCGAAAACGTCGAGCACCCCCCAGGCGTGGTTGGCCGCATCGCCGCGCAGTTCACCGCCGATGGCCTTGCGCACGGCGCTGCGCGCGCCGTCGCAGCCCACCACGTATTTGGCCCGCACCTTAAATTCGGTGCCGTTCTGTCGCAGGGTCACCAGCACGGGGTGGTCGCCCGTCGACAGGACCTCGAGGGTGACGAATTCGACCCCGAAATCGGGTTCGAGGCGGCTGGGTGACTTGCGCGCCTTCTCCAGGAGGTAGTCCTGCAAGCGCGCTTGGTTGACGATGAGGTGCGGCATCTCCGAGAGCCCCTCCTCGGTGTCCTGAATGCGCCCGGTGCGCACGATCCGCGACGGATCGGTCTCGTCGGGGCTCCAGAACACGCTTTCGTTCACCCAATACGACTCGGCGAGCATTCTGTTGGCGAGACCGAAGGCCTGGAACATTTCGACAGTTCGACACGCGACACCGTCGGCTCGTCCGGTCGACAGCGGCCCCTCGCGGCGCTCGACGATACGCGTTCGGATGCCAGGGAACGCGGCTAGCTGTGCGGCGAGCACGCATCCCGCCGGCCCGGTGCCGACGATGAGCACGTCCAGTTCGTCGGGGAAGGCGGTGCCCGGCGTGTACGCATCACGTGCGGCCGGGAGTAGTTCCGGATCGCCAGGGCGATAGCCGTCGAGGTAAAACTGCACGTGGGGCTCCTTTGCTCAGTGCTCCAACGATATTGTCAGTACCCCAACGATGTCAAGAACTGGTGCGCTCAGCTTTCCCCGAGCAGCTTCACCCACGCCTCGGCAAGCACATCGAGGGCGGGATCCGTGTCGATATCCCACTGATGGCGAATCCAATGCACGTTCGCTCGATCGAGCATTTCGAAGGCGAGCACGCCACGAAAATGCCTCGTCGCCGGCTCGAAGCGGTCGGCGAGGTTGAGGCCCTTCTCAATGTCGCCGACGACATCCTCCGACCATCCGTCCAACAGCTCGCTGAGCTCCGGCTCAACGGCGGCGGCGGCGTGCGCAGACGTGATGTACGGGCGGATGATGGGCCAACGCGCGCACTGTTCCCGGAGCCAGGTCTCGATCCCCTCGGCGGAGCCGGCCTGCATGACGTCGACGAGAGCGGTCGCCGTTGACCCGTTCGGCAGCTCGTCGCGCTCGAGGATGACGTTGAGCTCTTCGATGAGCGTGGCCATGATCGCGCGTCGCGACGGGAAGTGCGCATAAAACGTCACGCGGGTGGTGCCGGCCGCGGCCGCGATGTCGTCGATCGTCGTCGCCGCATAGCCCTGAGATTCAAAGAGGTCGAGCGCGGTGTCGAGCAGGCGCTTGCGCGTTTGTTCCTTCTGTAGCACCCGGAGATTCGCCATGCGCTCATACTATCGAGGCGAGTGGTAAGCGTACAGGTTGTACGATCACTTGACATTGTGTAAATCAAGGTCCACTCTGTTCCAATACCGCTCCGCCGTGCCTGGCACGGCGAGCGTGCCCCTCGGGGCCGGGTAGACACCCCACCGCACCGACATGTACCACCTCAGAACAAAGGAGTTCGCTGCCATGAGCAGTCCCACTATCACGGCCGGATCGGCCAAAGCGACCTTCGCTGCCGCCTATGTCGCGGTCACTCTCGCGCAGATCGCGAATGCGTTGCCTGGCGCGCTCAATGGCCAGTTCGCGACCGAGTTCCAGGCCTCGGGTGCCGGCCTGACCTGGATCACGTCGGTCTTCGTCATCGCAATCGTTGTCTTCGAACTGACCTTCGGGGTGCTCGGCGACCTGTTTGGTCGCAAGAAGCTGTTGTTCGGGGGAGCGGCCTTCGTGTTCGCCGGCACGCTCGTCTCCGCGGCGGCCACGACGACGGGCACGATGATCTTGGGTCAGGCGCTCGGCGGCATCGGTGCGGGTATCATTTTTCCGATCTCGCTGTCGATGATCGTGGCGATTTCGCCCGACGCGCGATCGCGTGCCCGTGTCATCGCGACCTGGGCTGGGTTTCTCTCGCTCGGCGCTGTGATCTCGCCCGTGCTCGCCGGTATCACCGCGCAGATCTTCACGGTCGCAGGCGCCGAGGCTGGTGCCCCGAACGTCTTCAGCGGCTGGCGGGTTGCCTACTACCTCGCTGCGGTCGTCGCCGTGGTTGTCTTCCTGCTGGCCCTCCGCTCGAAGGACTCCGCGGCGCCGGAAGGACGCAAGCTCGACATCCCCGGCCAGATCACGATCGCCCTCGGCCTCATCGCGGCGCTGAGTGCGACAGTCATGGCGGTCGACGCCGGATTCGGTGCACCGGTGGTGATCGCCGGATACGTCATCGGTGCGGTGCTTCTGGTGGCCTTCGTCATTATCGAGCTGCGGGCGAAGGTGCCTCTGGTTGACCTTTCGCTCTTCAAGAACCCGTCATACGCGATCACCAGCATCGTCGCGGTCACCGGCATGTTCGCCTTCCTCGCGATCTGCTTCTCGACAAGCGTGGCGGTCGGCGCCCTCAGCGGCGTCGAGACCTGGAAGATGGGCGTGCTCTTCGTCTTCATTCAGGGACCGGCCTTCTTGCTCATTCCGGTCGTGGGCTGGCTCATCCACCGGTACTCGCCGCGCTGGGTGCTCACGGTGGGCTTCGCCCTGATGGCCGTGTGCGGGTACTGGATCTCGAACCTCCCCCTCGGCACGCCTGAGGCATTCGGTGGCACGCCGTGGACCGCGTTCATCGCTCCGCTTTTCCTGCTCGGCGTCGGCTTCGCGCTGACGATGGGCTCGGTCACGGCTGTCGCCATCAACACAGTCGAACCGAACTACATGGGCATGGCCTCGGCCACGACGAACCTGCTGCGCGACCTGGGTTTCGCCCTCGGCCCGACCGTCGGCTCCGCCATCGCATTCAGCATCGGCGCCGCTCTTTTCGCTACGAGTCTTGGTGGCATTCTCACCGGTGCCGGCCTGCCCGCCGAAGCTATCGCTGGGCTGTCACACGTTCCGGCGCTCGGCTTCCTCTCGGGCTGGGATAGTGTTCTCGCCCAGTTCTCCGGCGAGATGCTGGCCAGTGGCGCGCCTCAGTCGGCTGTCGACGGCGCCGTGGCGTCGCTGACGGATGCGCAGGGCGCCATCCAGGGTTCGGCCGGCGCCTCGCTCGGCTCGGGCTTCCAGTCCGTCTACCTGGTTGCGGGCATCGCGGCAACCGTGTCGGCGGTGCTCACCCTGTTCATCAGTGGTAAGAAGACTGTCTCGGTAAGCGACATCGAACTCGAGAACCTGACCGCGGCCGCAGTCTCGGATGGCTCGGTCGTCTAAGCCGCGCATCTAATAATCTCGTTGGTCGAGGAGGCCGCCCGTCTCGAGACCCCCTGAGCCAATGTTTGAACGCAACCCGAGTTCAAGGATTGGCTCGCGAGATCTCGAGACGCGTGCTCGCAAGCTCGCGCGCTCCTCGATCAACGAAACGGCCACATACCTAATAGACGCTGTGCCGCTGTGCGGCATGGTGGTGGACGAGTATCACCATTTCGGAGGTCGAGGAGCGAGCGCCAGCGAGTGTCTCGAGACCTCGCGAGCGAATGTTCAAACGCAACCCGAGTTCAAGGATTGGCTCGCGAGATCTCGAGACGCGTGCTCGCAAGCTCGCGCGCTCCTCGATCAACGAAACGGTCATATGCCTAATAGCTTCGGGGCCGCTGTGCGGCATTGTGGTGGACGAATTTGACCATTTCGGTGGTCGAGGAGCGAGCGCCAGCGAGTGTCTCGAGACCTCGCGAGCGAATGTTCAAACGCAACCCCAGTTCAAGGATTGGCTCGCGAGATCTCGAGACGCGTGCTCGCAAGCTCGCGCGCTCCTCGATCAACGAAAAGGCCCATATGCCTCATAGACGCGGCCTCCTGCGTCGGCCGCTCCTCGATCAACGCGCGGCCTCCTCGGCCAACGAAACACTTAACTTGACATGCTGTAAAGCGAATGTCAGGATGGCATCCGCCGCACTCGACGAGCGCGGGACTGACACTCAATGGAGAGGAATATCGTGAACGGCATCGTCAATACCGTCCTCGGCCCCGTACCTGCTGATCAGCTCGGGGTGATCTCCGTACACGAAGCGCTGCTCTCGGTGGTGCCGGGCGCTCAGTTTGCGTTCGACATCACGATCGACCGTGCCGAGATCTTCGACACGCTGGCGGCCAAGCTGACCGACTTCCGCAGCAACGGCGGCGGCACGATCGTCGACAGTACCGGCATGTTCCACGGCCGTGACGTGAAACTGTACGAAGCCTTGTCGCGCGCAACCGGCGTGCACATCGTCGCCTCGACGGGTCAGGGCCCCGAGGAGATGCTCGGCGGCTACTTCCTGACGCCGCAGACAAACCCGCCGACCCCGTGGCCGGCTGAGAAGTTCGCCGACCTCTTCGCCCAGGAGGTTTCGGAGGGCATGGCAGTTCCCCGCGTCGAGCGTCGCGGAGCCGCAGGCATCGTCTGCACAGCGACGACCCGCGAGGGCACGACGGCGACCGACGAGAGCCTGCTACGCGGCGCGGCGCGTGCCGCCATCCGCACCGGAGTGCCGGTCTCCATCCGCTCCGGCAACGATGCGGTGAGCGACCTCACCATCGTGCTCGGCGAGAATCTGCCTGCCAACCGTGTCGTCATCGGTGGGTGTGACCGAACGGATGCCGTCGCCGCCGGCTGGCCCCTCGCAATCGCCCGTCTGGGCGCCTACGTCGCCATCGACAACGTCGGCAGCGCCGCTGGTAGCAACGACGCAGAGCACCTGAGCGACACCGAGCGGGCAACCCTGGTGGCCGAGCTCGTCACGGCGGGCTTCGGCGGCCAGATCCTGCTCTCGAGCAACGCGATCGGCGTGGCCAAGGGCCAGCTCGACTCTGAGGTGCCCTTCAGCTACATCCTCACCGAGTTCGCCTCCGCCCTCCGGGCCGAGGGACTCGACGAGGCAGCCATCCAGCGGATCCTTGTGGACAACCCGCGCGAACTTCTCACAGTGAGGTAGCAAGACAATGTCGAGAGTAAACACTGTTCTGGGCTCGATCCCCGTCGAAGAGCTCGGTTTCGTGGCCATCCACGAGCACATCGGGTACGGGATGCCCGGTAGCGAGCTGGACACGAAGTGGTGGAAGACCCCCGAGCAGGCATACGAAGAAACCGTGCCGAAGCTGCGCCGGTTCCACGAGCTCGGCGGCGGCACCTTCGTCGACGCGACCGGCATCTGCAACGGTCGCGACATCGACTACTACCGCTCGCTGTCCGCGAAGACGGGCGTGCACATCGTCGCCAGCACCGGCTTCGTCGGCGGAGACACCGCGCTGCCGTTCTTTGCCAACGCGACTGTCGAGTACCTCACCGCACAGTTCGTGCATGAGATCACCGTCGGCATCGGCACGAGCGGCGGCCGCGCCGGAATCATCAAGGTCGGCGTGAGTCGCGGTGGTCGAATGACCGATCTGGACAAGCGCATTTATCGTGCTGCCGCCCGCGCCTCTCTGGCCACCGGCGTTCCGGTGCTCACCCACCTCGCAATCGACGCCGAGAACGCGATCGCCATCTTCAACGAAGAGGGCCTCGACCTCGATCGCGTGCTATTCGGACACGTCGACGACGGCGTGAACTTCGACAAGACGCGCGACACCTGGATCGCCGACCAGGGTGGCCGGATCGGCTTCGACACCTTCGGGTACGAGACCGAGCTGCCTGACCCGCCGTTCTGGGCCCGCCCGCGCAAGGACCGCCTCGACCACTTCCTGCGCTTCATCGGCCAGGGTCACCTGGGCAAGGTACTCGCTTCGGCCGACGCCAATTGCAGCCCGTTGGGCTGGCCGGGCGTGAAGGGCCACACCGTCAACTACATCTTCGAAGACCTGGTCCCTGACCTCCGCGCCGCCGGCGTCGACGAGGCCACGATCACGACGATCTTCGTCGACAACCCCGCCAGCTTTCTGGCAATGCAGAAGTAAGAGGGAAAAACCATGGACATCACCGACATTAAGAACCTGAGGATCGCCATCGTCGGCGGCGGCTACGGTGGGGCCTCAGTGGCCAAGGCCTTGCAGAACATCGGCGCAGAGAACGTGCACGTCTACGAGCAGGCGTCCGCCCTCGCTCAGGTCGGCGCCGGCATCGGATTGCGTCCGCCGTCGGTCGAACTGTTCCGCCAGTGGGGCATGTTCGATGCGATCGCCGCGGTGAGCTCGCCCAGCGACCACCTCGAGATCATCTCGGGGGACGGCAAGCACATCCTCGCGAAAGAGGAGTGGCCGGGCCTGCGGGCCTACAAACAGATCAACCACAACCGCATCATCCACCGCGGTGACTTCATCGACGCCCTGCTCAGCGTGCTGCCAGCCGGGATGGTTCACATCGGTCGCAAGCTGAGCACCATCGAAGATCATGGCGACCACTCGACGCTGACCTTCGAGAACGGTGAGACCGTCACTGCCGACCTCGTCATCGGTGCCGATGGCATCAAATCGGTCGTGCGCAATCAGCTGTTCTCGCAGAAGGAGCCGGTGTTCTCCGGCGAGCACGCCTACCGTGCGGTCATTTCGATCGACGACGCTCATGGTCTCGTCACTGACGACAACCCGCGCTTCTACATGGGCCAGAACGGCACGATCGCCTACAACCTGCCGCTGCGTCACCGCGGACAGCTCTCCTACGACATCACGGCGCCGTCTGACGACGACTCGTGGGCGCCGGAGATCACGACCGAGTACCTGGTGAAGATTCTCGATGGCTTCGACGAGCGCATCGTGCAGGTCGCCCGCGAGCTCGACATGAGCCAGGTGACGAGCCGCTCAGTGTTCGACATCGATTCCATCGACACCTGGCACACCGACTCCGTCGCGCTGCTCGGCGATGCCGCCCACGCGATGCTGCACCACCAGGGCCAGGGTGCGAACTCCGCCATCCTCGACGCGGGCGGCTTCGCCGACGCGCTCCTCGAGGGCGACTCGGTGAAGCACGCGTTGGCGATCTACGAGGCAACGCGCAAGCTGCTGACGGATGAGCTGCAGCGTATTTCGCGCCTCGGCTGGAACTCGAACGCGGTCGACTCCGCATTCCCCGCCAACCAGTAACCGGAGATCTCACGATGCCCATTCACCCCCAGATCGCCGAGATCCTCAGCCACATCCCGCCCGCCGACGGGTCGCGCCCTGACCCGGCCGCAATGCGCGCCGCCGATCAGCAGCGAGTGACCCCGATGGAGGACCGCCTCCCGCTCGCATCCGTCGAAGACACGACGGCCAGGGCAGCGACGGGCGACGTCCCCATCCGGATCTACACCCCGGTCGAGGCCGACTCGTACGGCGTCATCATCTATTTTCACGGCGGGGCGTTCTTCTCTGGCAACCTCGACACCCACGACGGTGTCGCCCGCGCGCTGGCGAAGGAGACGGGCTATCGGGTCGTTTCGGTCGACTATCGGCGAGCTCCAGAGGCCGCCTACCCGGCCGGACTGCAGGACTGCTACGGCGTGGTCAGGTGGGTGGCCGAGAACGGTGAATCGCTCAACTGGGATGGCACGAACCTGGCGATTGCGGGCGACAGCTCTGGCGCAAACTTCGTCGCGGCTGTTGCCGCGATGGCGCACGACGACGGGTTCGACCGCATCACGCATCAGGTGCTCTTCTACCCGTCCGTCGACCTCGACTTCGATCTCGAGCGCTACGAATCCTTGCGGGAGAATGCGCGTGGGTACGGCCTCGAGACGATTGGCCTCAAGCCGTGGAACTCCTTCTACATCGACGGTGGCGCTGATCCGGCGGATCCCCTTGTCTCTCCTGTTAAAAGGAGTGACCTCACCGGACTGCCGCCCGCGCTCATTCTCACGGCGGAGTTCGATCCGCTGCGTGACGAGGGCGAGCTCTACGGCCAGCGACTGCGCGACGCGGGGGTCGACGCGACCGTCAGTCGGTACGCTGGTGCCAACCACGGGTTCGTGCAGAACTTCTCCTGGATCCCGGAGTACTTCCGGGCCTTCGCCGAGACCGCAGAGTTTCTGAATCAGCTCCCACCCGAAGAGCGCTCGTGACGCAGGGCGTGAAGGTTCACCCCCTGGTCTCGCCGTGGGGCCGGTTCGGCCTGTACAGCTTCCTCATCGACGCGCCCGAGCTGGCCATCGTTGACACGGGCATCGCCTCGTCACCGGCGGAGGGAATGGCTCCGGCGCTGGAGGCGATCGGGCGTCGTATTGAAGATGTGCGCTGGATCTTCCTGACCCACGGCCACATCGACCACGTCGGTGGAGCGCACGCCCTGTGGGAGCTCACCGGCCGACGCGCCCAGGTGGTGATTCACGAGGCGGATGCGCCTCTGTTGCGCTCGCGCCGCGCCCACGTCGACGAGTACCTCACCGGTCGGGGGCCGTACATCAATGACCCAGAGGGCGAAGCCAAACAGATCTGGGCAACCAACGCCGTGATCTCCGGGGAGATGGAGCCGACCGTGCTCGTCACGGGCGGCGAAACCTTCTCGCTCGGGGGCGACGTGACGGTCTCGGTCCACTCCATTCCCGGGCACACGCCCGGATCTGTCGCCTATGTGATCGACGGCCAGAACGATGTGTTCGTCGGCGACGCCGTGCAGATTCACGGCGCAGCCAACGGCTTTCCCGGCTTCGTCGACCCGGCTGCCTACCGGGCGAGCCTCGAATACCTGCGTGACGACATCCGTCCCTCTCACCTCTACCTCGGACATCCGTACCGTGCAGCAAACGGCGAGCCGTATGGCGTCGAGCTCGACAGCGTGCAGGCGAAGCAGGCGCTGCAGGAGAGTCTGGATGTCGAGGGTCGGGTCAACGCCGCCGCCCACGACTGCCTGGCGCACGGACTGCACGATTCGATTTCGCCGTTCTCACCGTTCGCCTCGGTGGCGGATGCCGTCGGGTACGCCGGCGATCCTACGCTGGAGCCGTCGCCGTTCTTCACCTCGATGCATGGTTATCGCAGGCAGTTCGACCACACCGCGACCGATCACACAGCGTTCACATACACTTCTTGACCTCTATATAGGGAGCCTTTCACCATGGCTGACTTTCACACCATCAAGGCGGGCGAGCAGACGATCGCCGTGCGCAAAGATCTGCGCGTGCCGATGCGCGACGGCGTCGAGCTCGCCGCCGACGCCTACCAGGGCGCGGTGGACAAGCCGCGGCCCGCGCTGGTCGCGCTCAGCCCCTACGGCAAAGAGTTGCAGGCCCTCGCGCTGACGATGCCGCCGCAGCGCCGGCCCAGCCCGATGTGGGATGGCTGCATTGAGGCCGGCGATATCGCGCGGGTCGTGCAGGAAGACTACGTGCACGTCATCGGTGACCTGCGTGGTTCCGGGGCGTCAGAGGGCGAGCACATCGGCAATTACAACGCCGGCGGGGTGTCGCTCGGGCAAGACGCCTATGACTTCATCGAGTGGGTGGCGGCGCAGCCCTGGTGTGACGGCAACGTCGGCATGATCGGTATCTCCTACTTCGGTTCGATGCAGGTGCTGGCCGCAGCCGAACGCCCGCCGTCACTCAAGGCGATCTTCGTCTCCGGTGGCCACTACGACTTCTACGAGACGACCTATCACGGCGGGATCATGTGGCTGATGCCACGTGCCGCGCGCGAGGGGCGCGGCGGCGACTCCGGTTGGGCGTTCACCGATGGTGTGAAGTCGCGCATGCTCGAGACCTACTCGCCGGAGGAAATCAAAGCACGCGTGGCGAAGCGGTTGCAG
Source organism: Glaciibacter kafniensis (assembly GCF_039538945.1). Lineage (NCBI taxonomy): Bacteria > Bacillati > Actinomycetota > Actinomycetes > Micrococcales > Microbacteriaceae > Glaciibacter > Glaciibacter kafniensis. The sequence goes on from NZ_BAABCN010000007.1 coordinate 11,517, forward strand.
GACCCCGATGTTGCGGCGTGGCCGAACCTGTTCCACGTGATGAACTATCCGAAGAATCACGAGGCTTGGTTCGACATCGTGATGAACGAGCTCGACGGCGAGTGGTACAAAGAGCGCAACCCGATCACGCTCGCGCCGAACATCGACATCCCGGTCTGGGTGCAGCTCGATCAGGGCCGCGGCTGGACCCTGGATGGCACGATCGAGCTCTTCGAGAGCCTGAAGGGCCCAAAGAAGCTTGATATTGGTCCGTACCCGCCGATGCAGTCGCGCCCCTTCATCGAGGAACACGAGAAGATGTTCCACTGGTACGACTACTGGATCAAGGGCATCGACAACGGCGTCATGGACGAGCCGGCCGTGAGCGTGTTCGTCGAGGGCTCACGGGAGACCGTGACGGCGGATCAGTGGCCGCCCAAGGACATTGAATACAAGCCTCTCTATCTGCGCCCGCGGCGCAAACTCTCCTTCGAGCCCGAGCTGATGGGGGCCGAGCATGCCGCGCCCGATGGGTTCTATCAGGCGCCGTTGACGGTGACCGACAAGGTGGAGATCATCGACTGGAGCACGGAGCCGTTCGAGCAGGCCACGGAGATGATCGGCACCGGTGCTGCGCACCTGTTCATCGAGATCGACCAGCCGGACACGAACCTCATCATGCGCATCTGGGATCAGGCGCCGAACGGCAAGCGCCAGCTGATCACCACTGGCTATCTCAAGGCGTCGCACCGTGAGCTCGATGAACGCACGACCGAGGGTAGCCCCCGCCACCCGCACAACCGGGTCGTGCCGGTGGAGCCGGGCGTGATTGAGGAGTATGTGCTGCGCTTGTACCCGTTCGCGAACACCTTCCTGCCCGGTCACCGCATGGTGGTCGAGCTCTCCAACAACGAGCCGATGGCCGACGAACACAACGCATTGCTGCCGCCGGATGCCTTCCACCTGCCGGTCGGCCGCCCGGTCACGCACAAGGTCTACCGCGACGCAGCTCACCAGTCTCGACTGGTGCTGCCGTTCACGACGACCAGTGTGGCGACGGAGCAGTAACGGGCACGAAGTATCGCACGCGAAGTAACGGGCCCCGCCCGCATGAGAAAAGCCCCGGCTTCCTGAACCAGGAAGCCGGGGCTTTTGTCACGCCGCGGTGCACCCACGCCAGCCAGCATTCCGCGCGGGTTTAAGACGAATCTGGTCAAATGCTTGCCTTTGACCGTACAAACGAATAATCTACCAAAACGACCTAAAGGTGCGTCGTGGATGTCGATTGCCGAATGCGATCGCGCATCCGAAATATATGAGGACGATCAATGACGATTGCAAGACAGCATGCTGACGTGGCGACTCGCCCGTTCATCGAAGTGCGAAATGTCGGCCAAGTTTTCCGAACGACCACACGGGGTGAGGTCACCGCCCTCACAGACATCGACCTCACTATCCGGGAGGGCGAGTTCCTCTCCGTTCTCGGCCCCTCGGGGTGCGGCAAGAGCACCCTCATGCGGATCATCGCCGGGCTCGTGAAGCCGTCGTCTGGCGACGTGCTCATGAACGGCAAAAAGGTTGAGAAGCCGGGTCGTGACGTCGGCGTGGTATTCCAGCAGGCTGCACTCTTTCCGTGGCGCAGCGTCAAGAAAAACGTGTTGCTCAGCGCCGAGATGCTCGGTCTGCCGAAAGAGCTCGCAGAGGAGCGCGCTGACCATCTGCTCGAGATGGTCGGGCTCGGTCACGCGGCGAACCTCTATCCGTACGAGCTTTCCGGTGGGATGCAACAGCGCGCGAGCATCGCGCGCGCACTGCTTCATGACCCGTCATTGCTGCTTATGGACGAACCATTCGGCGCGCTGGACGCTCTCACCCGGGAGACGATGGGCCTCGAGCTGTTGCGCATCTGGGATCAGAGTCGCAAGACGGTGGTATTCATCACCCACGACGTGGATGAGGCACTCTTCCTCGCTGACCGCGTGCTCGTCATGGCTGCAAGGCCGGGACGCATCAACGAACTCATCGAGGTAAACCTTCCTCGCCCGCGGGACCTCGACGTCATGAGCACGCCGGAATTCGGCGAGACCGCGAAGTATCTGCGACACCTGCTCGGTGCTCGGACGGGAGAATAACGATGACTACGACTTCAGCGACAACGACAGCTACAACCTCGATCGCGATCGGTCGGGAGAAGCGTTCGATCACGGCCTGGCTACGCGCACACCGCCCTGAGACGATCGGCACACCCCTGACGATTGTGGCGATCGTCCTCATCTGGTGGGCGGCGGTGTCGGTATTCGAAGTCCGTGCCGTCGTCATGCCCAGCCCGGTCGACGTCTGGCAAGCACTCGTCCAAGCGCTCGATCCCTCGAACCCGGCCAACCTGTATGGAGACATCAGGGTCACCCTCTACGAGATCATTGTCGGCTTTCTGCTTGGCTCGCTGCTGGGCCTCGTGCTCGCCCTGATTCTCGTCCAGTTCCGAATTGTCGAACGGATCACCAAGCCCATCATCGACGCGTTCCAGTCCATGCCGAAGATCGCCATCGCCCCGCTCTTCATCATCTGGTTCGGCTTCGGCTCAGTATCGAAAATCGCACTGGTCGTCGTGGTCGTCTTCTTCCCCGTTTTGGTCGCTGCCCTTGCCGGGTTCAAGTCGGTCGATCAGGAGCGACTCGAGGTGATGCAGTCGTTCGGCGCATCGAAGTGGAGCACGTTCTCCAAACTGATCCTGCCCGCCTCGCTGCCGTTCGTGTTCACCGGGCTCGAGATCTCTCTCGTCCAAGCAATCACGACGACGATCGTCGCGGAGTTCCTCTCCGGCACGGCCGGGCTTGGCGTTGTCATCGTCCAGATGGGACAGGTGCTCAACACCGCCGGTGTGTTTGCCGTGACCATCATCCTGGGCGTCATCGGATGGGTACTCGTGCTGATCCTCGCCGCCATCAGGCGTCGCATGCTCTTCTGGTCGATCGACACACGTCGCCCCGGAATCTGACACCCGCCGCCGGCGGTCTGTCTCACTACCCCCACAGAAAGGTCAAAGATGATCTGCATCACCAAGCGGATGACCCGTACCATCACCGCAACGCTCCTGGCTGGCGGATTGCTCGCAGCCTCGGCCGGCTGCTCGGCATCCACCCCGGAAGCTGCCTCGACCGCCGCGACAGGCGGCGGCTCGACTGCAGCGCCCGCGCACATCACGATCGCCACGCCCACCCCGGCGGGCACCCCGGCCGGCGTGCCGATCTGGACCGGCGAATTGAACGGTTTCTTCGCAGAAGAGAACCTCACCGTCGATGTCGTGACGTTCCCGGGACAGCCTGCGAATGCGGTCGCGACCGTCATCGCCGGCCAGGCCGACCTCGTCATCTCTGCACCTGCCGCACTCATCGTTCCGACGGCGAACCAGGGCCCACAGGGCCTGACCTGGATCTTCACTCCCTACCAGGCGCCGACCTTCGCGATCGCTGTGCTCGACGACAGCAAGATCAAGGATGCCGGCGACCTCGAGGGCAAGACCGTGGCGATGCCATCGACCGGTGCTCCGTTCGAGCCGTTCATGAAAGCCAACATCACCGGTGAGGGTGGTGACCCATCCGGCGTGCAGGTGGTCGCCGTCGCGGGAGCCGCCGCCGTCGAGCAACTCCGCCAGGGCAGCGTCGATGCGATCGTCATGAACCCAGGGGACATCGCGCAGGCCGCCGCCGCCACCGGCACCGAACTCCGCATGCTCCCCCTTTCCGACAACGTCGCGAATGATATCGGCGCAGGATTCTTGATGCGCAGCGACTCGACGGATGCGGAGAAGGACGTGTACGCCCGCTACCTACGCGCCTACCTCAAGTCGGCCATCTTTGCGAAGACAAACCCCGAAGCGGCACTGGCGATGAACTTCCAGCTCTATCCCGCGGCAAAGCCGGCGGATGCAGCCCAGGAGAAGGCAGCGCTCGCAAACCTCGAAGCAACGCTCAAGCTATTCGTACCTGCCTCGGACGGGACGTGGGGATACATCTCGCCGGAGCGTTGGGATGCGGCAATTGCAGGTCTCGGCCTGACCGACAAAATCGCAGACCCGTCCGTGCTCTTTGACAACTCCCTGCTGGAAACGATCGGCGACTTCGACGCGGCCGCCGTGGAGAAGCAGGCTGCAGCGCATGACAAGTAGTCAGGGCAGCGCCCACCCCGGCCCGGTATTTCGGGCCGGGGGAGGCGCGGTGCTCCTCTCCGAGTCAATCTATGCGGTGCTGCCGGGAGCGGATCTCGTCCCCGAGATCCGAATCGACCGCGCTGAAACCTTTGAACGACTTCGTCACGCTTTGAACGACTTCCGCGAGCTCGGCGGCGCGACGATCGTCGACATGGGCGGTCTGACCACCGGGCGTGACGCCGAGTTGCTTGAGCTGCTCTCACAGGTGACCGGGGTGGAAATTGTCGCATCGACCGGATTCGGGCCCGCGTGGACAATCGGCTCCCACTTCACGAACAACATCTCAGAAGCGGGGATGACGGTCGACCGGATCGCCGACATCTTCCGCCGCGAACTCACCGAAGGTCTGCTCGTGCCGACCCGCGCACGTTTGAACTCGAACGCGGGCATCGTCAGCATCACTCAGACCGCTGCTGGCGACCCCGAGCTGCCGTTCACTCGGGGACAATCGAACATCGAAGCCGACACGGCGCGGGCCTCGGCCCGCGCGGCCCTGGCCGCAGGCGCGGCTGTGGCCGTGAAGATCGCCGATGACCCACGCGCTGTGCTCGCACTCCTCGCCGAGGAGGGTCTACCGGCGGAGCGCACTCTGGTGCTGGGCCTTGACCGTGCCGACCATGTTGTGGCTGGCCTGCCGCAGGCGCTCGCTGCCGAGGGCTATCTCGTCGGCCTCGACCATGTCGCGTGGCCGGCGGATGCGGGTTACCTCGACGCGGATGCCAGGGTGCGGCTCGTGCTCGATCTCTTCGAGGCCGGCCTCGGCGAGCGCGTTATTGTCTCCAGCAGCGCGATCGGCGTCGCCGTCGAACTGCCTGCGCCGGTCTCGGCCGACTTCGGCGCGGTGCTTCGCGAGTTCGTTCCCGCCTTCCGCGCGGCCGGCGGCGCCGACGAACAGCTGCGCACACTCCTCGAAACAACGCCGCGTCTGCTCCTGACGCGCACGAACCCGGAGGCCTGAAATGGGTACCGTCAACACGGTTCTCGGCCCGATCCCGACCGAGCAGCTCGGCATCACCGCTGTGCACGAACACATCAATTTCGGTCAGAACGGCTGGTATCTCGAATCCGATTCCTGGCACCCCATTTCGGGCACCATCGCTCGGGCCGAGAGCCAGCTCGCTGACTTTCGTGCGCTCGGTGGGCGCACCTACGTGGACCTCACAGGGATCGGCAACTTCCGCAGCGTCGAGCTTTACCGCGTCATCGCCCGAGCCACTGGCATCAACTTCGTCGCCTGCACCGGTTTCTGGACAGGGATGGGAACACGTCCGTTCTTTTGGGACAAGCCCGTGGAATACCTCACCGAGCTGTTCATCAAAGAGATCACGGTCGGCATCGACGACACTGCCGCAAAAGCGGGCGTCATCAAGGTGGGTGTCAGCCATCGCGGTCTGAGCGACATGGACCGCAAGATCTACACCGCAGCGGGGCGTGCAGCGGTCGCAACAGGAGTGCCAATTTTGACGCACCTGTCGACCGACGCCATGACACAACTCGACATTCTCGAAGCGCAAGGGCTCTCGCCCGATCGCGTTGTGATCGGACACGCCGACGCGGGCGTCGACGTCGACCGGCGACGCGACCTCGAAGTGGCCAGACGCGGCGCCTATGTCGGCATCGACAACATCGGCTATGAAACTGAGAAGACGCCGCGGGTGCCGTGGGCACAGGCCAGGCGCGACCGCCTCCGGCAGCTCCTCGATCTCCTCGATGCGGGTTTCGCAGACCGCGTCGCGGTGTCGGCCGACGCCGACGTTCAGCCCCTGGGATGGGTCTCCCCACCTCACTCGGTCGCGGAACTCCTGAACCAGTTTGTGCCCGATTTGCGTGCCGAAGGCATTGACGAGGCAATCATCAACACATTGCTCGTTGCCAACCCGGCGCGTCTGCTCACGATGCAGGAGGTCTGACGATGGCGGAGAACTGGGGCGGAGGAAACCCATTCGACCACATTCAGGAGTGGGACCTTGAGCGCATGGGTCCAGACATTCTGGACAGCGACCAACGCCGCTCGTGGGAGATGACTCTGCGGCTAGCTGGGGGACTTCCCTACATTTGGCGCGAGCTCGCTCGACCGATCTCGGAGATCGCATACGGACTGCTCGAGCTGCGCCCGGGCGACCGAGTGCTGCTGATCGGGGAAGGCATTGAACCGGCTGGTTGGGAGCAGGACATGCGCGCGATCATCGGTGAGAATGGCACTATTGACACCGTTGAAATCATCCGGGATGGACGAGAGGCCGTGCACAGTCGCAAGGTCGGCCGAAACGGCCAGATCGGATGCTGGCAGTGGACGTACACCGACGGAATCGCCGATGGACACTACGACGCGGTAGCGGTTTTGCAGGCGACGCAGCACTCCGACGACTGGCCTGAAACGGCCGGCGAGCTGTTGCGGGTGGTCAAGCCCGGACGGCGGATCGTGCTGGCGGAGGCGGTCATGGCCGGCGACACGTTCTTCAGTCGCGTCAACAGCGATGTGCATCTGCGCTCGTGGTTCGACAAACTGTTCGAACAGCTCGATCCGTCGATCATCCCGTATTGGTCGCGCGAACAGATTCGAGCCGCTTTCGGCGATCGCGTCGAGAGCCCGCAGTCGTTGGAGTGGCGGGGCATTGAAATGTTCTGGGGGCGCAAGCCGCATACCGCGCAAGAGTGAACGGAGCACGTCGTGACGGAAGCATCGCAGATCGACCGCAGGTCGGGGGTTCCCCTGTATCTGCAGATCAAGCAGATACTCGCGACCGAGATCGAAGCCGAGGGTGCCGGTGCGGGGGCGATGACCGAACAGACGCTCACCGAGCGGTTTCATGTGAGCCGGGCAACGGTGCGGCAGGCGCTCCACGAACTCGTGCAGGACGGCCTTGTCTATCGCGAACGGTCCAAGGGCACGTTCCCCGTACAGCGAATGGATTTTGAGCGACCAGCAACGCTGCAGGTCGGTGGACTCGTCGGCTACCTCGCCGACCTGGGGATGAATCCGTCGTCGGAAGTGTCCGATGTGCACCGCGCCGTTCCGCCCCGGGAAGTCGCCGACGGCCTCGGGCTCGAAGCGGAGGAAACGGTTCTCATCTTCACCCGGCGCATATTTGCCAACGGACAGCCGCTGTCCCTAGCCCGCGTTTATCTGCGTAGTCCTAGCGACTTTCTTCCAACGCCCACGGAGCTCGAGTCGGCAGGATCGGCGATCGAGTTGCTCGAACGGGCACACGGCGTTCGTGTGGCGCGCAGCGAGCATCGGGTGTGGGCGAGCGCGGCGTCGGCGCAGGAGGCCTCGGCGCTTGCAATAGCGGAGGGCGACCCGGTGCTCGTCTTGGAGACGGTGATGCGCACCCGCGAGGGGCGTCCGGTCATTTGGCGGCGTCTCGCCGATCATGCCGACACCATCAAGCACACCTTTATTTCCGATATCTAGCAAGGAGAACTCGATGACCGCCATCCATCCGCTGGTCGCGCCGTGGGGGCGATTCAGCCTGCGCAGCTTCTACATTGATGGCCCAGAGCCGGCGATCATCGATACCGGTGTAACCGAGTCTCCCGAGGGTATGCGTGCAGGGCTCGAGGCGATCGGTCGTCGCATTGAGGACGTGCGCTGGATCCTTCTCACGCACGGGCACATCGACCACATGGGCGGCGCTTTCGGGCTCTGGGAGCTGACCGGGCGTCAGGCCGAAGTCGTCATCCACCGATCGGATGTTCCGTTCTTGCGTTCGCGCGAGGCCCATGTGCAGGAGTGGCGTGAGGGTCGCGGTCGTTGGCTGAGTGACCCGGATGGTGAAGCGAAGGAACGTGCGCTGCTTCACGAGGCCATCGGCGGTGAGATGGAGCCGACAGTGGTGGTTGACGGCGGTGAGACCCTCGATCTGGGCAATGGTGTGCGCATTGGCGTTCATTCCATCCCGGGGCACACGGAAGGGGCTCTCGCCTACGTCGTTGAAGGCACGGGCGATGTGTTCGTCGGCGACGCAGTGCAGGCCTACGGGGCGGCGAGCGGTTTTCCGGGTTACGAGGATCCCGACCGATACCGTGCGAGCCTCGAAAACCTGCGCGATGTCGTTCGTCCTGAGCGGCTCTACCTCGGGCATCCATACCGACGGGCCGACGGCAGCCCGTTTCCCGAAGTTCTCGACGCGGCCGACGCGCTTGAGGCCATTCAGGGCAGCCTCGACAATGAGGCGAGGATTCGCGACGTCGTACTTCCGTCTCTGCAGGCGGGTCTGAAAGAGACAGATTCACCCTTTTCGCCGTTCGAGAGCGTCGCGAGCCAACTGGGCTACGTCGGAGACCCGACGCTCGAGCCCGCGCCCTTCTTCACAACTATGAACGCATACGTCACCCACTTTGACCAGAAGAACTGAGCGATCCGACATGGCTGACTTTCACACCATCCGGGCGGGCGAGCAGGACATCGCCGTGCGCAAGAACCTGCGCGTGCCGATGCGCGACGGCATCGAGCTCGCGGCGGATGCCTATCAAGGCACCGTTGATAAGCCGCGGCCCGCGCTGGTCGCGCTCAGCCCCTACGGCAAAGAGCTGCAAGCCCTCGCTTTGACGATGCCGCCGCAGCGCCGGCCCAGCCCGATGTGGGATGGCTGCATCGAGGCCGGCGACATCGCCCGGGTCGTGCAGGAAGACTACGTGCACGTCATCGGTGACCTGCGCGGGTCAGGCGCCTCAGAGGGCGAGCACATCGGCAATTACAACGCCGGCGGGGTGTCGCTCGGGCAAGACGCCTACGATTTCATTGAGTGGGTGGCGGCGCAGCCGTGGTGTGACGGCAACGTCGGCATGATCGGCATCTCCTACTTCGGTTCGATGCAGGTGCTGGCCGCGGCCGAGCGCCCGCCATCGCTGAAGGCGATCTTCGTCTCGGGCGGTCACTACGACTTCTACGAGACGACCTATCACGGTGGGATCATGTGGCTGATGCCGCGTGCCGCGCGTGAGGGGCGGGGTGGCGACTCCGGTTGGGCGTTCACCGATGGTGTGAAGTCGCGGATGATTGAGAAGTATTCGCCAGAGGAGCTGAAGGTACTGGTCGACCGGCGTCTCCAGGACCCCGATGTCGCGGCCTGGCCGAACCTGTTCCATGTGTTGAACTACCCGAAGAACCATGAGGCCTGGTTCGACATCGCCATGAACGAGCTCGACGGTGAGTGGTACAAAGAGCGCAACCCGATCACGCTCGCGCCGAACATCGACATCCCGGTCTGGGTGCAGCTCGATCAGGGCCGCGGCTGGACCCTGGATGGCACGATCGAGCTCTTCGAGAGCCTGAAGGGCCCAAAGAAGCTTGATATTGGTCCGTACCCGCCGATGCAGTCGCGCCCCTTCATCGAGGAACACGAGAAGATGTTCCGCTGGTACGACTACTGGATCAAGGGCATCGACAACGGCGTCATGGACGAACCGGCCGTGTCGGTGTTCGTCGAGGGTTCGCGGGAGACCGTGACGGCGGATCAGTGGCCGCCGAAGCCGATCGAGTACAAGGCTCTCTATCTGCGCCCGCGTCGCAAGCTCTCGTTCGAGCCGGAGCTGATGGGGTCGGAGTATGCCGCTCCGGATGGTTTCTATCAGGCGCCGTTGACGGTGACCGACAAGGTGGAGATCATCGACTGGAGCACGGAGCCGTTCGAGCAGGCGTGCGAGATGATCGGAACCGGTGCCGCGCACCTGTTCGTGGAGATCGACCAGCCAGACACGAACTTGATCATGCGCATCTGGGATGCGGCGCCGAATGGCAAGCGTCAGCTGATCACCACCGGGTACCTCAAGGCGTCGCATCGCGAGCTTGACGAGCGCACGACCGAGGGCAGCCCGTATCACCCGCACAACCGCGTAGTTCCGGTGGAGCCGGGCGTGATCGAGGAGTATGTGCTGCGCTTGTACCCGTTCGCGAACACCTTCCTGCCCGGTCACCGGATGGTGGTCGAGCTCTCGAACAACGAGCCGCTGGCCGACGAGCACAATGCGCTGTTGCCACCGGATGCCTTCCACCTGCCGGTGGGACGCCCGGTCACGCACAAGGTCTACCGTGACTCGGCCCACCAGTCCCGACTGGTGCTGCCGTTCACGACGACCAACGTGGCGACGGAGCAGTAACCCGCTGCCGCCCGCCGAGAATCGCCGTTTCTGCCGAGATGTAAGGGTGGAACGGCGATTCTGAGCATCAGCGGCGATGCTCGGTGCCTCCGCCACGCCGGGGCGACCCGTCAGTCGGTGGGAATCAGGCGCAGCGTCGTCGCTGTGACCAGAGGTCCGACGACGGTGTTCACGATCGTGGGCCCGTAGCGGTCGTACTTGGCGTGGTACGCGGCGTCGATGGCCGCGTGCGCGTCGGCATCCGCCGCATCCGCCCGTGCGTTGAGAGTGACGAAAGCAACATCGCGCTCGACACCGCCCGCACGGATTCGCCCGGTTCCACTGGCCTGCGCGCGCACGAACCACGGGTTACCCGGCCCGTAGGCCGAACGCACACAGATGTCGTCGCCTACGCGAACGACCCAGATCGTCACGAAGGGGCGTAGCGTGCCGTCGGTTCGGCGGGAGGCGACCTGAAGTTCTTCGGCGCGGCCAATGCGGGTGAGTTCGTCGGGGGTCCAGGCCGTCATGGGGTGTCCTTTCGGTGAGCGAGTGTGAGGGGCGGATGCCGCGGGTCGCGAGTGGCGCTGACGTGCGGGACGTTAGCACGACGGGCAGCGATCTCGGCGGGAACGATCAACGCGAGCGCGGTGAGCAGGCAGAGCGCGAGCAAGACGCTGCCGGCGGTTAAGGCGCTGCTGACCTGGGCGGCGAGGGAGGCGACGGCCCCACTCCCGGAACCCGCGTTGGCGGACACCGTGACGAGCACCGCGATTCCGAGAGCGCTCCCGAGCTGGTGGGCGGTGTTGACGAGTCCTGACGCGGCGCCGGCATCCGTTGCGGTGACACCCGCGATTCCGGCCGAGGTGAGGGGCGCGAATGCCAGGCCCTGCCCGACTCCGAGCAGCACCATGGGCAGTGCGACCGCGCTGAGGTACGAACTGTCGACGCCGACTCGGCTCAGCAGCACCATTCCGGCGAGGGTCAGGGCGACGCCGACGGTGAGTAGCGCCGCGTTGCTGAACCGCGACCGCAAGCGCGGAATCAGCAGGGCGATGGCGAAGTTCACGACCGTCATCGGCAAGAATGCCAGACCGGCCTGCATCGGGTTGTAGCCGAGTACTCCCTGCAGAAACTGGGTGGTGAAGTAGAAGAACCCGATCATCGCGCCGAGATACAGCAGGCGTGCAAGGTAGGCGCCGGAGCGCTCGCGGCTGGCGAAGAGTCGCAGCGGCATGATCGGCTGCTGTGCGCGCCACTCTGTGAACACGAAGAGAGCGAGCAGAATCACGCCGGCGGCGAGGGAGACGATCGTCTCGGGGGAGCCCCAGCCCAGATCGGCCGATGAGATGACGCCGAAGACCAGCGCGCCCATGCCGAGCGTCGCGGTGATCGCGCCGATCAGATCGAAGCGTCCGGTGGCTCGCGGGGTTTCCGGCACGAAACGGGGAGCGAGCACGATCATCAGGATGCCGATGGGCACGTTGATGAAGAAGCCGGCGCGCCACGAGATCCAGTTCGCAAGTGCTCCGCCGATGACCAAGCCGAGACTGGCGCCGATGCCCGCGGTGGCGCCGTACCAGGCGACGGCGCGGGTGCGCTCTCGACCCTCGGGAAAACTTGCGGTGAGAAGCGACAACGACGAGGGAGCGACGATTGCCGCCCCGATTCCCTGGAGGGCGCGGGCGGCGATCAGCCACCAGCCGGCGGGCGCCACCACGATCAGCAGCGACGCGGCGGAAAACACCGCGAGCCCGACGACGAAGACCCGACGTCGGCCGAGGAGATCGCCCGCGCGGGCGCCGAGCAGGAGGAATCCGCCGAAAACGAGAGTGTAGGCATCCTGAACCCAGGCCAGCCCGGTCGCCGAGAGCCCCATCTCTTTCTGAATGTGGGGAAGCCCGGTGAAGATGATCGAGTTGTCGAGAAGGATCATGAAGTAGCTGACCAGGATGATTGCCAGGATCGCGCTCGGGTGGGGGAGACCCGCTGTTCGTTCTTGTCGCATGCATCCATGCAACGCCGAATGCGTCGGCCGCGGGAGTTCTCGTTGATCCACGTACTGCCAGTGCCTCCCACAGCGGCCAGCGCAGACGTACGGTTGATGCATGGACAACAGCGCCGAGATCAGCGACTTTCTGCGCACCCGTCGGGCGAGGATCAGCCCCGATCAGGCAGATCTCTATGCGTACGGTGGGCAGCGTCGAGTGCCAGGCCTCCGCCGCGAAGAGGTCGCGATCATCGCAGGGGTGAGCGTCGACTATTACGCGCGACTCGAGCGCGGCACCCTCAACGGGGTGTCCGATGAGGTGCTCGCTGCGATTGCCCGAGCGCTGCAGCTCGACGATGCGGAGATCGCGTACCTCTTCGATCTCGCCCGCGCTGCCCGTGAGAGCCCCGCGCTCCGCCGGGCGGTGGCGCCAGAGCCGAGGCCCCAACCGCAGCATGTGCGCCCAAGCGTGCAGCGGCTCCTCGACGCCTGGGTCGGTGCCCCGGCGTGGATCCGTAACGAGCGAATGGATTTTCTGGCCGCTAACGAGCTGGGCTCGGCGCTCTACTCCGCGCTGTTCGCCAACCCCGCGAACGCGGCGAACAATGCGCGGTTCGTGTTTCTTGATCCGGCCTCGCGCGAGTTCTATCCTGACTGGGAGCACGGAGCGAACGACCTCGGTGCTATCTTGCGCAGCACGGCGGGCCGCAACCCAAGCGACCGCGCTTTGGCCGCTCTGATTGAGGAGCTGTCGACGCAGAGTGAGGAGTTCCGCATCCGCTGGGCCGACCACCATGTGCGTTTTCACCGCACGGGCGTGAAACGCCTGCACCACCCGGTGGTCGGCGACCTCGAGCTCGCCTACGAGGCGATGGAGCTGCCGGCTGACCCAGGGCTGACGCTGTTCGCGTACACGGCCGAACCTGGCTCGAGAAGTGCCGAGCGGCTTCGACTGCTCGCCAGTTGGGCGGCGACCACAGATGCCCCGGGGTGGCCGGGACACGCACCGACCGAGGCATCCGCTTCGCTCACGGCATGACTGCGCCCGACTGCGATCCCGGAAACGGTCGCAGTCGAATGCTGCAGTGAGCGGCCGAAAATTCTGAGTCGTGCGCGAACACCGAACAGATGCGCTGCCGCTACCAGTGGATGGCGGCAGAGCGATCCTCGAAACGCTCCAACGCCCGTGAAATGCTAGTGGGCGAGATGACGTTCGACGGCTTGGAGCGCTCCGAGAGCAGCGGTCGCCGCGGCCAGATCCGCCTCGGGAACTGCACGAAGTCGCGAGACCCAGAGTGCGCGAATGCGTTCCATGTTCTCGACGGCAAAATCGGTGGCGATCAGTTCCACTGACCTCGCATCATCGGCGGCCTGCACGCGCGTCACCATGCCCTGGGCCTCGAGCGTGCGGATGGCTGCGCTCACGTTGCTGCGGCGGAGCCCGGTCGCCGCGGCGATTTCGGTCGGGGTCGATCGAGGGTGACGTTCGACTTCTCGAACGACCTGGACTTCGGTTCCCGTGAGCGGAACGATCACCCGTTGGTCTTGCCCGCGGAGCGCCAGCTTCTTGGCGATCATCAGGATCGTATCGGCGAGATCGGCCATCTCGTCATCAGCTATCGCGCGATCTTCGCTCACCTGTGTAGTCTACGAGGGCAATCAATGTATGTTTTCATAACTAGATAGCGCGTCGGCAACTCGACGCGCGACATCCATTCGCACCACGTGTCTCAATGACGAGAGGACTTATCCGATGACAACGCCCAGCGTTCAAGACGGAATCGACAAAGCAGGATCGGCCATGAATCTTCTGTGGAAGCCAGGCGCTGCGCCCTGGTCCGTGCCGGTCGTGAAGCCTGAGTACACGGGCTGGGGCGACGAGCAGGAAGCGTGGCGGTCCGGTGTCGCACTGTTCGATCTCTCGTATCACATGTCCGATACGGTGTTCGAGGGCCCGGACAGCACGCGACTGCTGCAGGCCGTCAGCGCCAATAATTACGAGAATTTCGCCGTTGACCAGGCGAAGCAGTTCATTCCCGTCGCCCCGGATGGCAACATCATCGTCGACGGCATCCTTCTGCGTGAGGCAGAACACCGGTACACACTGAGCGGTGTTCCTGCGGCACAGAGCTGGGTGAAGTACCACGCCGAGACCGGTGGATACAACGTGCAGTTCAGCACTGATCCCGACTCATCCGTTCGCACGGACTCTGATCCGGCACTCTTCCGGTACCAGATCCAAGGGCCGCTCGCGATGGACCTCGTCGAGCGTGCATTCGGCGGCCCCCTGCCGACGACGAAGTTCTTCCACTCCACGATCGTCACGCTTGCGGGAAAGCAGGTTCGAGCCCTTCGACACGGGATGGCCGGCCAAGCCGGCTATGAGTTCATCGGCGACTACCGCGACTCCGGCGTCGTGAAGGAGGCGCTCATGAACGCGGGAGAGCCATTCGGCCTCACCCTTGTCGGCGGTCTTGCCTATTTCACCAACGGCATCGAGAGCGGCTGGATACCGACGCCGACCCCTGCGATCTACACGGACCCGTCGTTGGCGCACTACCGCACCTGGCTCTCCCTCTTCTCCTACGAAGGTCAGAAGCCGCTCAACGGAAGCTATTTCTCTCCGAACATTGAGGACTACTACCTGTCCCCGTGGGAACTCGGCTACGGTCGCTCGCTCTCGTTCAACCACGACTTCATCGGTCGCGACGCACTGCTGGCGGCGAAAGACACCGTGACCAGAACCCGCGTCACGCTCGTGTTCAACCTCGACGACGTGCGCAGCGTGTTCGGAGACGGCCTCGACTATCACCTCACCTATGCCAGGCACCGCATCGAGAATCACGGCGAGCTGGCCGGCATGACATTCTGGACCTCATCGATCGCCCCGATGGGCACCATCATGTCGCTCGCTCTCGTCGACAAGAAGTTCGCAGAGCCGGGGTCCGAGGTGACGGTTGTCTGGGGAGAGCACCCCGGTGAGGGCACCGACACCGACGCCGATCTCGGATTCCCGAGGATCCGAGCGACAGTACAGGCGTCACCACTCGACGATTTTGCCCGCACGCAGTACCGCAGCAACGTGACCGTCTGATGCCGGTCAGATTCGTGAATGCACACCCCACGGCAGCCGGCCTCCTGCAGGATTTCTCGCTCGAGATGACGGGGAAGGACGTCGAGAAGCTCGAAGCGGCGCGAGACAGCATTCCCCCTGGCACCCGCATCAACGTGACGTTTCTCGGCAACGAAGATCTCGAGATGCGCCTCAACGCGGCCCGCGCCGTGCTCCGGCTCGGATTCACCCCCGTGCCCCATATCTCCGCGCGTCGCCTCCACTCCCCGGCCATGCTTGAGGAGTTCCTCGGTGCGCTGCAGGCCGAGGGGGCCAGTCGCGACGTCTTCGTCGTCGGCGGTGATCCGGCGATTCCCGTCGGCCCCTATGGGGAATCGCTTGCGGTGATCCGTTCGGGCATCCTCGAGCGGTTCGGCGTGGAGCATGTCGGCATCTCCGGATACCCGGAGGGGCATCCCGACATCTCGAACCGGGCCCTCTGGACGGCACTCGAAGCAAAATCTGCGGCGCTGCAGGCGCAGAACCTGCCCGGCGTCATCCTGACCCAGTTCGGGTTCGACGTCGATGCCGTCATCGCATGGGTTGAAGCCGTTCGTGCGCGAGGCATCGATCTTCCCATCCGAATCGGCGTTCCCGGCGTCGCCGGTGTCAAGCGACTCCTCAGCTATGCCGCGCGATTCGGTGTCGGAGCGAGCGCGGGGATTGCGAAGAAGTATGGGTTTTCGCTCACGAACCTCCTCGGCACCGCCGGGCCGGACACGTTTCTGCGCGCACTTGCGGAGCGCTATGACCGCGAGATGCACGGTGAATTGCAACTGCACTTCTACACATTTGGCGGGCTGAAGGCGACCTCCGACTGGATCGCCGATTTTCGATTGGAGCGCTGAGATGACGATCACCCAGGAGACGAGGTATGTCCCATCGACGACACCGTCGACAGAGGAGCAGGCCACCCTCATCATTCACGGCAAGGATCGTCCCGGAATCGTGGCGGCCGTCGGCGCGGTGCTGTCAAGGCACAACGCGAACATCGTTTCGTTGGACCAGTACTCCGACAACCCAGAGGGTGGAGAGTTCTTTCAGCGCACCGTTTTTACGCTCGAGCCGATGAAAGTCGCCCTCGAGAAGGTCGAGGCAGACCTGGCACAAGTGCTCAGGAGTGACTTCGAACTCGACTTCACGCTGCGGGCGCTGTCCGCGCTGAAACGCGTCGCGATCTTCGTCTCGAAATCGGATCACTGCTTGCTCGAGCTTCTCTGGCGCCAGCGGCGCGGGGAGCTGCCCATCACGATTTCCATGGTGATCTCCAACCATCCCGACACCGCCGACGATGTGCGCAGCTTCGGCATCCCCTTCTTTCTCGTGCCATCGGCTGGGCCCGACAAATCAGCCGCGGAGGCCGAACATCTGCGACTCCTCACCGGCAACGTGGACCTCATCGTGCTGGCGCGGTACATGCAGATCGTCTCTGGTGACTTCATTCGCGAGGTGGGCGTGCCCATCATCAACATCCACCACTCGTTCCTGCCCGCCTTCATCGGCGCCGGCCCCTATGCCAAGGCAAAGGAGCGCGGCGTCAAGCTCATCGGAGCGACCGCGCACTACGTGACAGAGGACTTGGACGAGGGGCCGATCATCGAACAAGATGTGGTGCGCGTCACACACGGAGAAACCGTGGCGGACCTCCAGCGTCGGGGAGCGGATGTCGAACGCTCGGTTCTCGCCCGCGCCATTCAGTGGCACATCGAGGATCGCATCATCCGCACCGGCAACCACACTGTCGTGTTCTCCTAAGCGGGGCATCAGTGCGATGAAGCCTGGCAACTCGAGCGTCGTACTCACACGAATCCGTTCTAATACGAATCCGTCTCGCGCTGCTCTGCGGTCGACCCGAATCGGGCCGCGAGCGTTTCCGAGCCCCGAGCCAGCATCGCGACATCTGCTCCGACGAGCACGAAGCTGGCCCCGGCGTCGAGGTAGCGCTGCGCCATGGCCGGGTCGAAGGCGTTGACACCGACCGGCTTGCCGGCTTGAAGCACCGCCTCGAACGCGCGCAGCACGGCGGCGATCACGTCGGGATGCGTTTGCTGACCGAGTAGGCCCATGGACGCGGCGAGGTCGGATGGCCCGACGAACACTCCGTCGACGCCGTCCACGGCGGCGATTTCGGCCGCGGCGTCGACGCCGGCCGCCGTTTCGATCTGCACGAAAAGCGACACATGCCGGTCAGCATCGAGCAAATAGTCGTCGATGCGGTTCCAGCGTGCGCTCCTGGCCAGCGCGGATCCCACTCCACGAATGCCCAGCGGCGGGTAGCGGATGGCGCGCACAATATCCTCCGCTTGTGCGGCGGAGGAGACCATGGGCACGAGGAGGTTTTGTGCCCCGAGGTCGAGAACCTGTTTGATAGCGACAAAATCGTCGGACGGCACGCGAACGACCGGAGTGACGGGATAGGCGGCTACCGCCTGCAGCTGGAGAAGAGTGGACTGGAGATCATTGGGGCCATGCTCCTGGTCGATCAGCAACCAGTCGATGCCAGACCCCGCCACGATCTCAGCGACGAGAGAGCTGCCAGAACAGACCCAGATGCCGGCCAGCGGCCGGGATGCCGCACCGAGGGCATCCCGGAGTGTGGGAGTCAGATGAACCGGCATGTGATGGTCCCCATTTCTCGGTAGTCGGCGAACACGGTGTCACCCTTCTCCACCCACATCGGCCGGGTGAACGAGCCGGCGAGCACGATCTCGCCGGCTTCGAGTCGGTCGCCGTGCTGCGCGAGCTTGTTCGCGAGCCACGCCACACCGGTGGCCGGATGATTCAGCACAGCGGCGGCGACCCCCGACTCCTCAATCACCTCGTTGCGGTACAGCAGCGCAGAAACCCAGCGCAGGTCGAGTGCGTCGGCCCTCATCGGGTTGCCACCGTAAATGAGGCCACCGAATGCCGCATTGTCACTGATCGTGTCGACGATCGTGCGCCCGGCCAGCTCGATTCGTGACGACAGAATCTCCAGTGCCGGCACGACATACTCGGTCGCCTTCAGCACATCGAATACCGTGACATTCGGGCCTTCCAGCGGCTCGGCCAGCACGAACGCGAGCTCGACCTCGATGCGCACGTTCGAAAACCGGTCGTGGTCGATGACGGCGCCGTTCTCGAACACGGAATCAGCGAAGATCGCTCCGTAGTCGGGCTCGCTGATCCCCGTCGCCACCTGCATGACCTTCGAGGTCAGGCCGATTTTGCGCCCGACGAGACGTCGCCCGGCCGCGACGCCGCGACGGCGCCACTCGTTCTGAACGGCATACGAGTCGTCGACCGTCATGCAGGGATGGCGCGCGGTCAGGAGCGGCACTGTCGTGCGGTCGCGCTCGGCGGCGGCGAGCTCATCAGCGATGGCGGTGATGGTCGCCGGGTCAAGCGTCGCCGTCATCGCTCGCGCTCCTGCTTGAAACGCGCTCGCCAGTCGGCGTTCATCGGGAACAATCCCTCGATGGGGTTGCCCTCGCCGACCCGGGCGGCGACCCACGCATCCTCCTCTTCTTGGGCGAGAGCGGCATCAACGATCTCATCCGCGATGGCGGGAGGGATGACGATGACCCCATCGGCGTCGCCGACGATGATGTCGCCGGGTTGCACCGTCGTGCCGCCACAGGCGATCGTGATGCCGGCATCCCACGGCACGTGCTTGCGGCCGAGCACAGCGGGATGCGCCCCTTTGGAATACACGGGGATTCCCACCGCAGCGATCGCGTCGCAGTCGCGAATGCCGCCGTCGGTCACGATGCCGGCCGCCCCGCGTGCGTGGGCCCGAATTGCGAGAATGTCGCCGAGCGTGCCAGAGCCCGCCTCGCCGCGCGCCTCAATGACGATGACTTCGCCGTTCTTCACCGCGTCGAACGCGCGCTTCTGCGCGTTGTAGCCGCCGCCGTGGCTGATGAACAGGTCTTCGCGACCCGGAACGAATCGCAGGGTCGCGGCAATGCCGACCAGTTTCGCCGTCGGATGCAGCGGACGCACGCCGTCGATCGTCATCGTGTTCAAGCCGCGCTTACGGAGTTGAGCAGACAGACCGGCCACCGGTGTGGCCAGGAGCTTCGCGTGCAGTTCCGCGGTGAGTGCGCCGGTATGGGTGTTTGTCTGTTCGGGTGCGGGGGTTTCAATACTCATTGCGAGATTCCTTGATCGTGTTCTGCACCTGACGATGCGGTTCTGGAGTTGTGCGAGATCTGACGGGCGGCTGCGCATGCGCGGCCGGCTGCCGAAATCAGTGCAGTCCGAGGTAGTCCTCGAGGGTGCCAGGGCCGGCCATCAACTGTGGTTCGTTGACCGGCTCGCCGGGAAATTCGCTGGCTTCATAGAACCAACGACGAGAGGCCGGCATACCCCAGAGCTGAGCGCGCCGCGCGTTGCTGGTATCCCAACGGATGGGTGGGGTCTCCAAGTCGATGAACTGGTAGTGGGTGTTGAACAGCTCGACACGGTGCTGGTCTGGATCACGCAGATAGAGGAACAGCGCATTGCTGATCCCGTGACGACCGGGGCCTCTGTCGATCTCGTCGCCGAAACCGAGAGCGCCGGCGACGTCAGCGGCGTGGAGGAGGGAGGATCCATCGGGAACTGCATAGGCGAAGTGGTGAAGGCGGGGGCCGCGGCCGTTGGTGAAGACCAGGTCGTGGGTGTTTCCCTTGACTTCCATCCAGGAGCCCCAGAGCTCGTCGGTTCCGTCGGTCGCGGTGTACTCCGACATGCGCATGCCCAGGCCGGTCCAGAAGTCGGTCGCGGCCTGAACGTCGTAGGTGACGACCTGGTAGTGGTCGAGGCGCTGCGGAGCTCCTCCGACGAACTCGTTGAAGTTTTGCATCTTGCGCGGCACGACATCCATCGACGAGGTGAGTTCCATGTGTGTTCCGACGGGGTCGCGAAACTGCAGGGTTGGGCCCTGATGGGGTTTCTCAACCCGTTGGTGTTCGATGCCAACCTCAGCGAAGTGCTTTTCGGCGGCGAGGATGTCTTCGTCGGTGCGCACGCGCAGGCCGACACGGAGGGCTTTCGCCTCGGCGCCGCGCCCGAGAACGAGACTGTGGTGCGCCGCCTCTTCGAGGCCGCGCAAGTAGATCGCGTCGTCGGTCTCCTCGGTCACGACGAGGCCGATGACGTCGCGGTAAAAGTCTCGGCTCCGTTCAAGATCGGTGACCGCGAGCGAAACATGGCTGGCGCGGGTGATGGCGAACGGTGGGGTGAAGTTGGTCTTCGGCAGCATCGACGGCTCCTGACTGGATGGGTGACTGACGCTGTCAGCATCGCAGCCGGAAGCTCGGAGCAGAACTATCGTTTCGCTCTGAGGGCCATAGCCAAAAGCTATAGCGTTCAGCTCGGTATACTTTGCGACATGGAGCTCCGTCATCTCCGCTACTTCAACGCCGTTGTCGAGGCCGGTTCTTTCACGGCTGCCGCCATCCAGTTGCACATCTCGCAGCCGCCGCTGAGCGTTGCGATCGCGAAGCTCGAGTCCGAAGTCGGTGTGCCGCTCCTCGTGCGCACGCCACGTGGAGTCGAGCCCACCGGCGCCGGCCGCTATCTGCTCGACGCCTCGTCGCGGATTCTGGGCGAGATCGATGACGTCGTGTCGGCGCTCGGCAGGTTCGGTGCCGGCACAGCGGGGTCGCTGACGATGGCGGCGGTTCCGGTGCTCATGTGGCATCGGGTGCCGCAACTGCTGCGTGCGTACGCGACTCATGCGCCCGATGTGGAAATCCGTCTTGTGGATCCGCCGCCCTGGGCTGCGATTGACATGCTTCAGCAGCGCACCGCAGACCTTGCCGCGATCATGGTCGCCGATCCGAAACGGTTCGCGCAGCGGCATCGCGGATCTCTGGACATCGTCGACTGGGGGGAGATCCCGCTGGTCGCGGCGCTTCCGCCTGATGCATCCGACGCTCCTGACCCCCTGCCGCTCGAGGCGTTCAGCGGGAAGGTCGTGCTGCTTCCGCGCCGGACGGCAGCCGTGCCCAGCCTGCCGGAGGCGGTCGAGAACGCATTCCGCCGCTACGGTGTGACGCCGGCGTCGATACGCACTGTTGAGACCATCCAGACCTGCATCCCACTGATCGAAGCGGGCGTCGCGGTCGCCATCCTGCCCGATCCCGACCGCGCCAGTCTCAGTCGATTCAATCTGACCGTGAGGCGTCTCGCGCCGGAGCCGGAGCCGCTCCAAGCGTTCGTGCTTGCTCGCAGCGGCGCGACAGGCAACGCGGCAATCGCGCGATTGCTTGAGCGAATATCTGGGAATCGGCCGGATCATATGCGATAATGTGTAGGATCTGTGCGCCCTCGGGGACGCGTCGAAAGGGGCACGTGGATGGTCGTCAGCAAAGCCGAGCAGGCCTACCAGATCCTGAAAGAGCGGGTCATGGACGGCACCTACGGGCCGGGTAAGCGCTTGGTGATCGACCAGTTGACTCGCGAGTACAACATCAGCTCCGTTCCGTGGCGTGAATCGCTGCGCCGTCTCGAGGCCGAGGGCTGGGTTGACTTCGTTCAAAACGCCGGAGCTGTGGTCAAGACGTTCGACACTGAGTCTTGGGAGCGCACGATGCGGTTGCTCGCGCGGCTCGGTGCTCTCGCGACGGCGCTCTCGTCCGAGCATCTGACACCTGAGGATATTGCGCACGCCAGGGCGCTGAATCGCGATATGGGTGACGCGCTGGCGAATTTCGATCCCAATCGGTTCGGTGTGCTCAATCGACAGTTCCATGAGCTGCTCTGGTCCAAGTGCGATGATGCCCGACTCAACGATTTGGTGGAGTCAGAGTGGGCGCGCCTGGAACTCATCCGCCGTTCCGCGTTCTGGTACGCACCGGGGCGGGCACTCGCCTCACTCGCTGAGCACGACGCGATTCTCGACCTCATCGAGGGCGGTGCCACTCAAGAGATGATCGAGACGGCCACGCGGCGTCACGAGATCAACACGATCGAGGCGGTCGCCCGCGACAAGGCAAGCGTGTCGGGCTCCGAATCGTCTGCCGCGGCCCGCGTACTCAACTAGCGATCGACTGCTCGGTCGTCCTCGAGTTCTCTCCTTCTCGTCGCTCTCGTCCGTCTCATCCGTCTCGCCCTATCTCTTCCTCTCGTTGGTCGAGCTTGTCAGGACCGCGCAAGCCAACCTCGACTCCTCCCGATCCCGTTGGTCGAGCGTGCCGAGACCGCACACACCGGTCTCGACATCGGCGTTCACCGACGTTAGATGGCCGCCACCGCTGTACTCCACAGGCGAGTGGTC
The DNA here is from genome assembly GCF_039538945.1 of Glaciibacter kafniensis. Classification (NCBI taxonomy): domain Bacteria; kingdom Bacillati; phylum Actinomycetota; class Actinomycetes; order Micrococcales; family Microbacteriaceae; genus Glaciibacter; species Glaciibacter kafniensis. The sequence goes on from NZ_BAABCN010000007.1 coordinate 34,135, forward strand.
GAGAAGTTACTCACGGATGCGTGCAATCTCGGGTGTGCGTCTTCCCTTTTTTCTAGTCTTGAAGTATGCAGAATCTCACCGATCAGCTCCGGCAGGCCGCCGTCGCGTCCGCCGAGATCGGTGACGGAGCGGCCGGCTATGCGGCCCTCGGCGAAGCGGATCTGCTGGAGTCTCAGAAGCAGCTCGCGCGGATACGTCGGAACTACGACACGCATGCGGCGTGGGTGGCCGGGGAGATCGCCCGGCGTTCCTCTCGCGAGTTCGGTTTCTCCGGTCTCGCCCAACGCCACGGCTTCCTCACCCCGGAAGCGTTGATTCAGTCGGATACCGGGGGCACCCGGGCGGAGGCCGCGAAACTCGTCGCGGTCGGCACGCTAATGGTCGACACCGAGGCTGCCGAGGGCGCCGCAGAACGTCGCCAAGCCGACCCCGATGCGCCGCTTACCGAGCTGCCGGAGCTCGCCGCCCCCTGGCTGGCCGTCGTCGCCGGCGCGGTGCGCGCCGGCACCCTGTCGATCGATGCGGCGGAGGCGATCCGCAAGGGTCTCGGCGACATCGATCCGGGCGTGCCCGCCGAGAAGCTCGCCGCCGCCGCACAGTTCCTGCTCGAAGAGGCCGCCACGTTGAATGCGGACCAGTTGCTCCGCCGGGCCCGCCGGCTGCGCGACGAGCTCGACGCGGACGGCATCGCCCGGCGGGAGAAGACCCAGCGCGACGCCCGCAGCTTCCGGATCTGGCGTCAGGACGACGGGATGTACCGGGTATCGGCGCTGCTGCCACCCGAAGACGGCCGCCTCGTCGAACTGATCGTCGACGGCGCCACCTCGCCGCGACGCGGCGGCCCCCGGTTCGTGGACCCGGCGACGCAGGCCCGCGCCGACGCGTTGCGCGATGATGAACGCTCGACCGAGCAGATCGCCGCCGACGCGATCCTGGCGCTCTTGCAACTCGGTGCGGAGGCGGACCCGAACACGGTGTTCTTCGGCCGCCGGCCCACCGTACGGATCCTCGTCACCGAACACGACCTCGCGCACACCATCCCGGATCCGGCCTTTCAGAACCCGGCCGGTCAGAACCCGGCCGGTCATAACCCGGCCGGTCAGAACCCGGCCGGTCAGGACTTGGCGGGTCAGACACCGGTCGGTCAGGCGCTGACTCGTCCGACATCGGCCGGCTCTGCACTGAACGGAAGGTCGCCAGCCAGACCGGCACTAGCCGTGACCGGATCGTCACCGACCGGAGCGTCGCCGACCGGATCATCGGCCCTGGCCACGCTTCCCGGGTTGCCTCAGCCCGAGTCGTCACCGACCGGATCGCCACCGACCGGATCGACACCGACCCAAGTGTCACTGGTCGGATCGTCACAAACCGGCTCGACCGGAGCGTCGACCGGACCAGCCCCCACCTGCCTGGCCCCGCCCGGGCACGGCCAGATCGAGGGACACCCCGACCCGGTCTCGATGGACACCGTGAAACGGCTGCTCTGTTCCGGGTACACCGGCATTGAGTTCGACGACGACGGCCAATGCATCAACGTCGGACGCGACCAACGCCTCTTCACCCAACGGCAACGCACCGGTCTCGCCGCCCGCGACGGCGGCTGCCGCTGGCCCGGCTGCGACCGACCCGCCTCCTGGTGTGAAGCACACCACATCGAGCATTGGAAAGCCGAACAGGGCAAAACCGATATGGCCGACGGCATCCTGCTCTGCAAAGCCCACCACCTGCTACTCCACGACAACCACTGGCATGTGTTCCGCACCGGCGCCGACTACTGGCTCCTCCCACCCGTCACCGTCGATGCCGACCAGGCGCCGATCCTGATGCCGAGCAAGAGCGCACTCATGCTGGAACGGTTCCCGCCAAAGCAACCCACGGTGCAACCGTCGAGACGGGTCGGGTGACCATCTCGGTGGTTGAGGAGCGGCGCCAGCGAACGCCAGCGAAACTCCGCAATCCGATCTCCGGACGCAACCACCACCGGTGCACAAAACTGCTCACCCGGTCTCAACAGGCTCGATCACCGAGAGGTCCGAGATGCGACTGCTCGACCCGAGACCCGCTGTGCGGCGCCCGTTCCGCAGCCGCTTGAGATGGCGAAAAAATAGGGGCACCCGGCACCAGACGGCACCGAATACCCCCTCAACGAGTACTTCAGTTACAGGGATTAGATGGGCTGCGCCATGACATCCATGACGTGATTGGTGGCGCCGACGTTGTCGAAGTTCGGCAGCCTGCCCATCTCCCACTCGCCGATCGCGAGCGACGTCTCAACGATGAGCTTGCAGCGCTCGAAACGTCGCTCCCTGTACTCGACAAAGGCCGACTCCAGCTCGACGTGCTTCGTCAGACAGTCAGCCAGCACCACGCCGTCTTCGATCGCCTGAGCAGCACCTTGACCCATGTGCGGCGTGATGGCGTGAACGGCATCGCCAAGCAGCACGATCCGCCCCTTGTGCCACGGGCCTTCCGCGATGAGAGATTCTTCCGGTCGCAGTACCACTGCGCTCGGGTCATTGATGTACGTGTCTCGAACTCGGCCGGTCAGCCCGCCGAACGGAGCGAGGTGCTCCTTGAGCACGTCCGCCAAGTCGGCGTCGTTCGGACGATCGGCCTTCTCCATCTGGGCGTTATAGAAGAGGTATGCAAGGTCGGGTCCGATCGGCACGAAGCCGGCCATTCCGTGCGGTCCTTCCTGCAGGATGATGCGGTCGATTTCTGGTTCGCGCGGGATGTTCACACGAAAGGCGGACTGGCCGATGTAGCGCGGCTGCAGTTCGGCATCGAGCACGTAGCGGCGAACCTGCGAGCGCACGCCGTCGGCACCCACAACGAAATCGACGCGCTCAGAGGTGCCGTCGGTATAGGTGAGTTCGACCCCATCGCCGTCGTCGACGAGGCTTTCGAAGGTTGTCGAATAGTGAATGTCCACGCCGACTTCGTTGGCCTTGTTCGTGAGAATCTCGTGAAGCTGCGGACGGGTCAGGCCGTTGAGGGGCGGGAGAGTGGATCCCTCGATGCGAGCACCCGGCATGGCGAAGAGAAAGTTCCCGTCCACGTCGTACATGCTGCCCCAGGCCGTTGCCGGAAAGCCGACCGCCATGCACGCCTCGGCGCATCCGATCGCGTCGAGCGCGCGGAGGGCGTTGATCGGCTGGATGATGCCGACGCCGTAGACCGATGAATGAAGATCGGGATGGCGTTCGATTACCTTGACGTCGAATCCGGCGTTCCGCACGGCGATTGCCGTGGACAGCCCCCCGATGCCGCCGCCGACGATGAGCACTTTTCCATGGATCATTACATTTCCCTACGTCTTCGTGAGAGTTCGGCCACGCATCCTTGCGCACCGGGATTGCATCCATCTGTGAGTATGCCAGACGTCTGGCAACTTTGGGAAGACGTAGTTTGTTCACAAGGGAAAGGCCCCGCGGCGGCGCACTGCGACTCCGTGAACGCTAGATCGGCTGTGCGAGTGCCCGCATCGACTCGGCCTGGAGCTGCGTGAACGCCTCCTCGGTGCCCGGAGCTGCCTCGAGCTCCCCGAGCCGGGCTGAGTTCTCGACGACCATCCGGCAGCGTTCCCATCGCCGGTCTTCGAACGCGGTCAGCCCGGAGTCGAGCGTCGATGCTGTTGCAAGTTCCTCCGCGAGCACGATGGCATCCTCGATCCCAATTCCGGCGCCGGCGGCCAGGTGCGGAGTCGTCGCGTGGACGGCGTCGCCGATGAGCACGACGCGACCACGATGCCACGGCCGGGGTACGAGCAGATTGTCCATCGGGCGGTAAAACACGAGCGACCTCTCGCCCAGTGCCGATCGCACGCTCTTCAGAAGGGGGTCGGTGAACGGCTCGATGAGCGCACGCAGTCGAGGGAGGAGTTCCGCGTCGGGGACCCGGTCGCTGAACGTCTTGGCCTCGTTGACGAAGAGGTACATCTCGTGCTGAGAAATCGGATTGACCCCGACCTTCGCCGGTGCGCCGATCCACACCGTGGTGCGCACGACATCCGCTGGGCGCGGCACCACAGCACGCCAGGCGCCCTGTCCGCTGAAGCGCGGAACGGGGGAGTCGGGGAAGAGCTGCCGCCGGGTCGTGGAGTGGATGCCGTCTGCGCCGACGACGAGATCATAGCGATCACGACCGCCGTTCGAGAATGTCACGTTCACACCTTCGCCGTCGTCGTCGAGATTGTGGGCCGTCACGCCGAGCCGGGACTTCACTCCGGCGGCGGCCATTGCGCCGGCGAGGATGCGACCAAGGGTCGGGCGCATGATCGCGCCATTGCCAGGGATGTCTGGCGCCACCAAGCGCGGGGTCGGAAACTGGGTGATCGGTGCCCCGGAAGGGGCCCGCACGTCGGTGCCATCGCCGCCATAGCCGTCAGCGAGAAACCGATCGAGCACGCCGAGCGTGCTCAAAGCCCGCAATGTCGCGCTGCCCAAGCTGATCCCGGCGCCGTCCATCGTCCAGTTCTGGCTCTTCTCGATCAGATCGACGGCCATGCCCGCACGGGCGAGCATGATCGCGGCGGACAAGCCGGAAAAGCCTCCGCCAATGACGAGCGCTCGGTTCAATTGAACGGCCACTGTGTCCTCCATAGGGTTCGCTTCACATGGTGCGTCGGTGATGCTTTCGCCATCAGCGACGGGATGCCGGACGCCGCGGTAGCGACGGGCCAGCGCCGAGCACCGATGCCCGGCGCTGCACCGATCAAATCGGTGCAGCCATCGTTTCCATCACTCGTTGAGTCAGCGCGACATGATCGAAGTCTGCTGTCGGGTTCAGCTCCCAGAGGCCGACCGCGGCCGACGACTCGACAACCAGTTTGCAGCGCTCATAGCGGCGCTCGGTATATGCCTCGAATGCGTGCTCGACGGAATCGATGGTCGCGAGGCATTCGGCCAACACGACGGCGTCCTCGATCGCTTGCGCGGCACCTTGTCCGAGGTGCGGTGTGATCGCGTGCACGGCATCGCCCATGAGCACGATGCGGCCGCGATGCCAGGGCGCGGGGGCGATCAGATACTCCTCCGGGCGCAAGACGATGTCCTCGGCCTCATCGACATAGCGATCACGCACGCGCCCGATGATGCCCCCGAAGCAAGCCAGCTTCTCTTTCAGTACGGTGCGCAGCTGGTCCTCTGGCACTCGGTACGATTTGCCCGCCGCGACGTTCATAAACAGGTAGGCGAGATCGGGCCCGATGCGCACGATGCCCGCCATGCCGGTTTCACCCTCCTGCAGGATGATGCGATCCATGTCCGGCTCTCTCGGAATGTTCATGCGGAACGCGCTCTGCCCCATCGGCGTCGGTTCAATGCCTTCGTCGAGCACGTAGCGCCGCACGGAGGAGCGGACCCCGTCTGCGCCGATCACCAGGCTGAACGTCGAGGTTGTGCTGTCGTCGAAGTCGACATCGACCCCATCGGGGTTGGGCGTCAATCGGGTAAAGGTCGTGCTGTACGCAATCGTCGTTCCCAGGGCAATGGCTCTGTCGGACAGGATGTGGTGCAGCTTGGGTCGGGTGATGCCATTCATCGGGGGGAATCGGGAGCCTGGAATCGAGCCACCCGGCACCTCGCCCAGTACGTCGCCCTCTTGATTGAATTTTCTGCCCCAGGCCGCCGTAGCAAACCCCTGTTCAAGGCAGGCGTCGGCGCACCCGATGGCATCGAGAGCGCGCAATGCGTTGATGGGCTGGATGATGCCCACGCCGTACACCGAGGCATCCAGACTCGGCTGGCGCTCGACCACGTGCACGTCGAAGCCTCGCTGGCGCAAAGCGATCGCGGTCGACAAGCCGCCGATGCCGGCGCCCACAACGAGTATCCGGTCTTCAGTCATTGAGGTTCTCCTTTGAACATCCTTGATATGTACTTATATATATAGCTTCATATGTGCATGGCGTCTAGTGCCAATGGCTGATCGAGCGCGTTGACGCATAAGAAACCTGACGGCTGGCCGAAACGCAGCCTCGGCGGTCGTCCAGGCGCTCGCCGGCAGGGTCGCCTGATCCAGTAGCCTGAACCGTGAGTGCTGCGGTCCACATGGCAAGCAGGCACTCCGGGGAGAGGTGCGGCGGTTGAACGATTCGTCTCAGGCATCGGTCGATCGTGCCCTGACCGTCGCGTTGCGGGAATTCTCCTGGGCGGTGCACCGGCGTCCACCCGAGCGCGCCAGCGTCAGGCCGATGCCCACGACCGCGATTGCGATGCTCAAACAGGTTGTGGACGCGCCCGGCTCGACCGTCGGCGACCTCGCGCATGAACTGGGTCTCCAGCAGCCCAATGCGAGCGCCACACTGCGCGTGCTCCTGCAGCACGGCTACGTGACGCGCGAGCCAGGGCTGGACGATCGTCGCATCGTGCGAATTATGCCGACAGAACTCGGTACACAGGAGCAGCGTGCGGTCTCCGAGGCGTGGGCCGGATCACTTGATGAGGCCCTCGCCGCGCTCTCGGAGGAACGCCGAGCAACGCTGCACGCGGCCCTCGAGGCGATTGAAGAGATCAGCCACCTCCTCTTGGCGGGAGTCCCCGGCACGGCACGGCAGTGAGCTGGAGCTGCCGCTAGCGGGTTGTGCGTTCGCCCCGTCGGGGCTCGTCGCCCTCGGTACGAGCGAGCTCTGACTTCCACTCACGGAAGCCCTCTTCGGTACGGCCACGGCGCCAGTACCCCGAAATCGAGAGCTGGTCGCGTGCGAGACCGCGCTCGGTGCGCAGGTATGGGCGCACGCCGTGCATGATCTCCTCGGCCTCGCCGTGCACGAAGGCGTGCACCCGCCCGCTCAGCCAGTCCACCGCCCGCACGGCCTCTTCGAGTTGCTCGCCGGCCGCGCCGCCGTTGCGGTGCACGAACGTGACGGAGCCGTCGGCGGGGAGCGTCAACTGCGGCTCGTGGTCAGCTGATTCGACGAGCGCGACAACCCGCACCACAGCGTCGCTCGGCAATGCCTCGAGAGCTGCGGCGACAGCGGGAAGAGCTGACTCGTCACCCACCAGCAGGTGCCAGTCAGCGGCCGGCGCCGGTGTGTATGCACCGCCGGGTCCGTTGGCAATCAGGGTGTCGCCGACCTGGGCGTTCGCGGCCCAGGGACCGGCGATGCCCTCGTCGCCGTGCACCACGAAGTCGATATCGATGGTTCCGGCCTCCGCGTCGGGGTGGAGGGCCGTATAGGTGCGCACATCGGGCAGGTCTTCGGGCGCCATGGTGCCGCGGAGGGCTCGCACGTCAATCTGATCGGGGTAGCTCACGCCGGGCTGGGGGAAGACGAGCTTGACGTAGCGGTCGGTATAGCCGCTCTCGGCGAAGGCGGAGAGGTCTTCGGTGTGCAGGTGAATCCGCCGAAGCGACGGGGTGACCCACGAGGTCGCGGTCACGGTGAAGTGGGTGGTCGGCATGGGTGGTCCCTTCCTGACGTGTCTTTCCGGAGGATCCAGGGACACGGGTGACAGGCGTCATGCATTGTTACAGACGACTGCAAGCATGACGGTAACAGCAAATTGTGTGCAGCGGCTATGGATTACGCCGTCGCTGCTCGGGGTCGTGGATGGCGCTCACAGTTGTGGGTGGTGCTCGAGGATTGCGGTGGTGCTCAGGGATTGCGGATCGGCCACAGAGTCTCCGTCGGTCGATCACTGCCCTCGAGTTCCACCAGGATGCGACGAAGCTCGCGAACAACGGTCTCTGCGCCGCCGTCGGAGAGTACGGAGGTCATCCGATCTGTGACCTCGGCCATCCGTGCAGAGCCGTCACGCACTCCCTCCCTGCCGCGCTCGGTCAGAGTGAACAGCACGACCCTGCCGTGAACGGGGTGGGGCTGGTGATTGACCCAGCCGAGTTTGTCGAGTCGAGCAAGCGCAGTGGCCACGCTCTGCGGGGTGACATGGATCCCGCGCGCCAGGTCGGAGGCGGACAGCGCACCGAGCTGGTCCAGATGCACGGCCAGGCCGAGTTGGGTCACCGTGACGCCGAGGTCCTTGATCGCGTCATGGAGCACGCGGTTCACCGCGTTGTGCGCTCGCCACAACGTGTAGGGCAGGCCATTCCACCAGGAGAACTCCGCTGAATCATGGGGCATCACCGACACTGTTCCTCCCGGGGCTGTAGTTCACCCAGCATAGTAGGGATATTCCATGATTACAGATGTCTGTCATCTCTCGGAGTGCCGTCGGCGGACGCCGTCCCACCGCGCTCATCGACGGGATCGATCCGTGGACGTTCGACGCGTCGGCGTGCGACAAGCCACGCGCACAGGCCGATGCTGGAGCTGAGCAAGACGATGACTCCGAGGTTCGCCGCAGTGGGGCCGATCATGCCGGTGAGCGGCGAGCCGAGCACTCCGCCCAGGAACTGCGCAGAGCCGGTGAGAGCGGATGCCGCTCCGCTGGCCACCCGAGTGGTCTGACCCCAGCTGTGTGCGCCGGGAAGAACGATGCCGGCCGCCCCCGCGAAGAGCGTCGATGCCGTCCACAGCAACCACTCCGGCCCCCGTGCACTCGAGGTCGCCACGAGCAGGGCGCCGGCCACGATGCTCACCGCGAGCCCGATGCCGAGCGCGAACGCAGGATGCCGATGGCGCACGATGCGTCGGAACACGACATTGGCGCAGAGCATGGCTGCGGCGTTGGTTGCGAAGACGAGGGCGAAGGCGACAGGCGGGTAACCGAACTGGCGCTCGACGATGAAGGACGCCGTTGCGATATAGGCGTAGAACCCGAAGGCATGGGCGCCGATGGCGATGGCTACGCAGGCCAGCTCCCGGTCGCGCGCGGCAGCAGCCAGCGCCCCGAGCACCCCGCCTCGTCCAGCGCCTGTTCGCCGTTCGGGTGACAACGTCTCTGGTACGACGAAGGCGAATACCAAGGAGATGCCACCGCCGAGCGCCGCAAGAGCGACGAAGTCCGCGCGCCAGCCCCAGGCGTGCGCGATCACCAGGCCCACCACTGGCGCGAGGATGGGCGCGAATGCGGTGGTCAGCGAGAGGATCCCGATGCGGGAAGCCACGGATCGGGTGTCGGGGGACAGGTCGCGCACGATGCTGCGGGACACGACGATGCCCGCGGCTCCGCAGAGACCCGCGATTCCCCTGACCGCGACGAGCATTTCCGGCGTCGTGGAGAGTGCGCTGAGCACTGAGGCGAGGGCCCAACCGATGACTCCAGCGATGATGACAGGACGCCGCCCGAGCCGGTCGCTGAGCGGCCCCCAGATGAGCTGCCCGATACCGATTCCGAGCAGGCACGCCGTGATGCTGGCCTGGGCCAGCCATTCGCTTGCGCCCAGCTCCTTCTGGATGAGCGGCAGCGACGGAGTGTAGATATCCATCGACAGCGGCGCCAGTGCCGAGAGCACGGCGAGCACCGCGAGAACCTGCACGGTCATGGCGGTGCGAGGGCCGCTGCGCCGCTGGGTCCCCCGTGCGCGTGACGGCCGAGGAACCAGCGGCGAACCGTGCATGCCGGAGGTCAGCCCACGAGGCTGTGACGCGCGAGCACCCGGCGCAGCGCGTCTCGAAGAACCGCCAGCTCATCACCTGTCGCACGTGACGCGCGGAACGCGATGTGGTGGTCGGGGCGCACCAACAGGCATCCGTCTTCGTCGATCTCGCGCAACGCCGCCCAGTCGCCGTATGCGTCTTCCGCGTCTTGTCCTGGCCCGATTGTCACGGCGTCGACGGGAATGCCCAACTCGTCAGAGAGGGTGCGCGCGGCAACGCGCCATTCCGCACCGCCGAGCCCGGTCAGCACGGTGAACCGCCCCTTGCCGACGAGGTCTCGCGTCGAGACCTGCTCGCTGCCCTGCACGAGCCAGGCGTGCGGCACCGGAGCGCCAGGAGCAGTGGTCGCCTCGTAGAACAACTCCGGGTCCAGCTCGGGCTGCGGGCTGCTTCCGTCGGGGACGATGGCCGAAGAGACGTATCGCTGGCCCAGCTCGACGCCGAGTGCATTGAAGTTGTAGTCCTGCATTCGAACGGCCGCCGCGAGAGCCCGGCGGCGCTCGGCTCCTTCAGGAGTGGCGTCGAAACGGATGCGCAATTGCTGACGACCCTCCTCAATCGGCTGTCCGGGGCGAAGTCCCAACGCTCCCGGAATCGCCATCAGCGCCGCGAGCGACGTGTTCGCCCCGTGCACGATCTGACGTGCGACGGGAGCACGCTCCGCGGTGTAGGTCTCGAGCAGTCCTTCGTCGGCGGTGCCGTTCAGCAGCATGCGCAGCTTCCAGGCGAGGTTGAATGCGTCTTGAACGCAGGTGTTCGCGCCGAGGCCGCCGGCTGGTGGATGCCGGTGCGCCGCGTTTCCGGCGATGACCACGCGTCCCTGGTGCAGCACCTCGGCGTGCACCTGATTGATCGTCCAGGTGGAGGTGCCGATCAGGCGCACCTCGAGGTCGGGGTCGCCGACGTACAGACGGGTGAGTCGCGTTGCCTCTTCGGCGGTGAAATCGGGGTCGCCTTCGGCCGGATCGTAGGGCAGGGACACCACCCATTCGTTCCAGGGACGCACATTGACGAACACGGCGTTGTCGATGTGGCTTCGGCCGCCTGGCCGAAGGATCTGATAGAGGGCGCCGGGCCGATGCGCGGTATACGTCGTCAGGTCGGCCTCGACCCAGTAGTTGAGCATGTGCCCGAGGCCCATCATTCCCTCGACCTCGAAGCCGAGTTCGCGGCAGACGATGCTGTTGTCGCCGTCGGCGCCGACGGCATAGGCAGACACCACCTCGATATCCTCGCCGGTGACACGGTCGCGGCAGAGCGAGATGACCTGGTCGTTTTCTTGCCGCATCGAGACCAGCTCGAGGCTGAAGATCACCTGCGCTCCGAGTTCCCGAGCGGCGTCACAGAGGATGGGCTCCAGGATGTGCTGTGCGATGTTGGTCAGGCTGCTCGGGCTCGCCGCCTCATAGTCGGAGCGACGATCGGCGCCGGCTCCCCAGCCCTTTCGGCGTGCGATCTCAGGGCCGGCGAAACTCTCTGCCCAGACAACCTGACCCATCAGGCTTGCGGGCATTGCCGCGTCGATCACCCTGTCCTCGATGCCGAGGTCTCTGAAGACCTCCATCGTGCGCTGGTTGATGATGTGGGCACGTGGCGAGTTGGCCAGGCCGGAGTAGTACCGGGTGATAGCTGCCACGTTCACGCCGTCCCGCGCGAGCAGGGCCGCGCAGGCCAGCCCGGTCGGGCCGGCGCCGACGACGAAAACGTCAAATTCTAGGGTTCTCACAGGGGTCCTTCACCGCGCGGTGACTCGACGTGCGTCTTCGACGTGCGTCTTCGACTGGGCGATATAGGCCCGACCATAGTCGTTGCCGTTCGGCAGCCGCAGCGTGGTGTGAACATGAAAACGCGCGGGCAGCCTGTTGTTCAGCCAGACACCGGCATGGTGGTCGAGCTCTGCAAGGATGACCGGGCTCTGGATACGAAAGTAAAAGGGCTGCGAGCCATCGGTCGCGCCGTACCAGGAGAACCAGGTCTCATCGAGGTGGGCGTCGAAATCACGCAGGGTGGCCTCGCGTTGTGGCGCCGTCAGCAGGAGAAAGAAGTCCTCGGCGATGGCGCGCAACAGTGCGCGCTGCGGGTCGGTCAGTTTCGATGCAGGGATGCCTTCGTAGGGAACCACTCGGTTGTCGCGGAATGCGCCGGCGACGTGGCGCTCGTCTGCCGGGTGCAGACGGCCCTCTGGCATGGCGGGGTCCAATACCGAGTCGTAGACGACCGCCTGTGCGCGCTGCTCATCGGAGAGCGACTCTGCGAGTTCGATCGCGATCTGTTCGCGGGCGTCGAAGAGTGGCGGGCGTTCACCGTCTGACAGTGCCGGCTCCGCGCCGATGAACACCGGGGCGACGACCTGTCGGCCGCCGACGGTGACGAAGTTGAGTGCGACGTGGTGGCCGAACAGCTGCCAGCCCCATGGCTCGGTCGCCGAGGGGGTGCCGAACAGCGAGAACCAGTAGCTGCGCTCGTTCATGATGGAAGGAAGATCGACCAACTCGCCGAGAAATCCGTTCAGCGCCATGGCCTCGCGCACCCGTTCGAAGCCTTCTGGACTGAGCGATGCGCGCACGACCTGCAGGATGGCATCCACCTTGTCGCTGCTGAGATCTTCGAGGCGCAGGCCGACCCGGTAGATCACGAACTCTGGATTGCTCCACGCGCGCCATTCGGGAGCGTTGAGGGGATGAACGACATGCTCGCGTTCCTCGGCGCTCAGCAGCGCGAGCACCTGCTCGGCTGCGGCGACAAGCGCCGGATCGGTCGGTGCAGCGGCGTCGGCGGGAAGGTCGTAGAGCCCTTCCCGCACGACGCCGTCGGAGGTGATTCCGACGAACGGCTCTCGGTAGAGCCCGTCCCAGTAGTCGAGCAGCTCCTTCAGGAACGGGGCGGAGTAGCGGTCCTCGGCGAACTCCTGATAGTTCATTCCGCGACTTCCGGCCAGCACCGGGTCGTCGAGATCGTACAGATAGTTGAGGTAGCCGTCAGTGGGAAGCGCGACCGCATCCTCTCGCCCGGTTACCCGTGCGGTCGAGAAGTACTCATCGATGTGGTCGTTTTCGGTGTTTTCCATGCTCTGACGCTTTCGTTTCTGACGGGACTCGTGCGACCGGATGCTGACTAGATGGGGAGGTTGAACAGGCGCTTGGCGTTGCCGTAGAAGATCGCCTCGCGGTCTGCGTCGCTGATCTCGAGCTCGTTCTTGACGAATTCGACGCCCTGGCCCATCCAGCTGTAGAAGACCGGGAAGGACGAGCCGAACATGTAGTGGTCGGCGCCGTTGATCTTGAGCGCGGCCTCAACCTGAACCTTGCCCCAGGAGTGTGGGTGCGTGAGGTCGAAGTAGATGTTCTCGTCGAGATACTGCTTGATCTTCTCGCCGCCAGTCGGGTCGAGGCGCTGCATCGCCTCGGCCTTGCGGGGCGCGTGGGGGGTGAGCAGCTCGGTGTTGGCGAACCAGTTGCCGCCCAGCATGGTGTGCACGAAGCGCAAGCCCGGCATCCGATCGAACATTCCGCTGAAGAGTTCGCGACCAACGGCCGTGGCTTGATCAGTGATGCGGCCGAACTCGCGACGCAGGTTCGTGTAGTCGAGCACGGACTTGTACTCCACCGGAAGCGGCGTGTGGTGCACGATGACGGGGATGTCGAGCTTCTCGATCACCTTGAGGTAGGGCTCGAAGACCTCGTCATCGAGGTAAAGCTGACCGTAGTGGCAGGCGAGCTGCACGCCGACGGCCCCGAGGTCGCCCACGGCGCGCTCGAGCTCGTAGATGTTCTCCTTGCCGCCCCACGGCGGAACGCACGCGGTGGCGAAGAGGCGCCCGTTCGCCTTTGTGACGATCTCAGCGGCGTTGTCGTTGACTGCCTTGCAGGTCTCGAGACCCAGCCATTCCTGCCACACCGGCACCCGCATGATGCCGTAGTCGACTCCGGCTTCGTCCATCGCGGCAAGCTTCGCCTCGACGGAATAGTCGCCCTCGACGTAGTTGAGGTTCTGGTAGCCCTTCGGCTTCTCCAGGATGAGCTGTTTCTTGCCGTTCTCCATCGTGATGACGCTGGCGATCTCGCCGAAACCGCGCGGAGCACTGTCCAAGAAGCCGTTCAGTATCTTCTCGTTTGTGAACAGGTCCTCGGGGAGGTGGTGGATATTGATATCTACAACGGTCATACGATTGCTTCCTTTTCATCATCTTGAACATTCGTCTGGTTGCGTTGCCGCAACCGTGATCGCGAGCCATTGGCATAAATGGCAGCGACGATCCTGTCTGGGGTGAGGTCCTCTGTCAGTTCCTCACGAACCACGCCCTCGCTGAAGACAAGTATCCGGTCGCAGAGCAAGGCGAGCTCGTTCTCGTCTGACCCTGCGACGATCACAGCGCAGCCGTCTGTGGCCGCCTTGCGAATCGCGGCGACGAGGGTGTGGCGCGCTCCCACGTCAACCGCCTGGGTGGGCTCATGCAGGAGGAACAGCGTTGGCTCCGTGGCGATCCACTTGGCGAGCAGCACCTTCTGCTGGTTTCCGCCGCTGAACGAACTCACCAACGCCTTGGGGTTTGGCGGTCGCACGTCGAGGCTGTAGAGCAGGTCTGTCACGAGTTCGCGCTCTGGTGCGATCGCGATGGGGCGAAGCTGGCGAGGGGCACGGCAGGTCTGTGGAAAACCAATGTTCTCGCCGACCGACATCGTCATCGCCAAGCCGGCGTGTTCCCGGCCTTCCGGTACCAACGCGATGCCGGCGGCGATGGCCTTCGCTGGGTTCAACCCAGGCAGTTCCACGGTGATGCCCTCGGTTACTCTCAGCGTTCCGGCCTCCGCAGCAGTGACGCCGCTTAACAGGTAGGGAACGTCGTCGTATCCGGAGCCGGCGAGCCCCGTCAAACCCAGCACCTCGCCGGGAAACACCTGGAGAGAGAGATCCCGCACCGCGAGGCCAGTGACCCCCGTGGCGCGCACGGGGACGGCATCCGTTGCGATCTCTGCGACACCACGCCGATCGAGATCGCGGAGGTTGCGGCCGAGCATCAGCGCCGTGAGGTCTGCCTCGCTCATGCCGGCGACCTCGCGACCGGATTCGACGACTCGTCCGTCGCGCAGCACGGTCACCCGGTCGGCCGCATCAACGATTTCTTCAAGCCGGTGCGTGATCATCAGCACGGCTGTACCCGTGGCGACGATCTCGTCGAGGATCTTGAAGAAATGTTCGAGCGAACGCCGGCCGAGTGCACGGGTCGACTCGTCGAAGATGATGAGGCCCGTGCCGGGGTGGGCGTCTTGCAGCGCCCGTGCGATAGCTACCGTCGCACGTTCCTCCTCGTGCAGTGAACCTACTTTGGCGTCCAACTGCACCGAGCGGCCGAGACGTTCGAACACGGCACCGGCCGCCGAACGTTCCTGGTCCCAGTTGATGCGACGCAGGAAGCGGCTTCCGCGAAGCCGCCCGATCCGCATGTTCTCGAGCACAGTTTCATTGTCAAGCAGGCCGAGGTTCTGGTGTACGACGGCGACGCCGCGTTGGCGAGACTCCTGAGGCTGTACCGGAAGCCGAAGGTCGACGCCGTCCACACTCACTCGCGTGCCGGCATCGGGGGTGTAGAGACCCGTCAGAACCTTCGCGAGTGTTGATTTTCCTGACCCGTTCTGCCCGATCAAGCCGTGGATCTCTCCGGCCCTTACTTCGAGCGAGACGTCTCGCAGTACCCGATTGTTCACGAACGTCATGCCCAGGTCACGCACCTCGAGCCGGGGTGCTGCGGCGGCGACCGCCGCCGCAGCACCCGGTGCCGAGCTGTGTTCAATGATCACGCAACTGCCCACAGCTTCTTGAACTGGTCCGTGAAAGTGGTCGGACCGAACCACTCACCCGACTGCTCGGCTTCCGGGGTCAGCGTCACATCTTTGGCGGATTCCGGGGTGAACAGGCGGAACGGGATGGTGTACTCCGGCACTTCCTGGTCGGCAACCAGGCGCAGGACGGCGTCGAGGTCCACCCAACCCTGGTAAGCAGCTGCCTGAGCGGCCACGGCGGCCAGGCCACCCTTGGACACCTCCTCGATGTTGCTGAGAGCGGCCGCCGCCGCAAGCATCTGCACCTTGCCGGTCATGCCAGCCTGCTGCACGCCGTCGGAAGCCGGGTGGAGGTATTCAGCGAATTCCGAAACGAGGTAATTGACGTCCGGGTTCTTCAACAGCGCGGAGCTGGTCGACGGCGGAATCTGAGCGAAGTTGGCAGAAGAAACATCATAGACAGTGGCTGTGCACCCGGGGCAGAAGTCCGGGAGAGCGGTGGTGGCCGCCTCGACATAGGCGATCTGACCGGGGCCGTCGGTGGACCGGTTGAAGAGGATGTTTGCAGTTCCGTCAGAGTCGACGGCGATCCACTTGCTCAGTGCGATCAATTGCTCTGATCCGGCCGGCGGAACGTACGCGAAGGTCTTCGAGACGGGGTGCCTCTCGTCCACGATCTGGTTGCTGAGGATGACGGGTATTCCCGCGGCCTGCGCCGCATCGAGCGAGTTCGCGGCCAGGTCGTACGGGGCACCGTCGAGCACGATTCCGGTGGCGTGAGCCTGGGTTGCCTGATCCACACACGAACTGACACCGGTGGGATTCCCCTGCCCGTCGCAGACCTGCACTTTCAGACCCGCCGCCTTCGCCGCGGCCTCGATCCCGGATTGGGTGACAGCGAACTGCGGCGCCCGCAGAGTGATCGGAACGTAGTACACGGTTCCACCGGCGAGATCGGATACCCCGGTGACCGCTTCGGTCGGCACCGGATAGGCGTCCAGCGGCTGGGAGAGCGTGTCAACCTCCTGCGAGAGTTGCGAAGTCGCGCTGTCGCTCGGGTTCGATGACGAACCGGCTTCTGCAGGCGTACTGCCATCGCCGCTACAGCCGGCGAGAACGACCGCGAGTGCGGCCGCCGCACCGATTCCGGTCAGAATGCGCCCACGGTGGTGGCGCGTTGCATTTTCAGTGATCATCTTGCTTCTCCTTCTTGGCTGCTTTGGCAAGGGATTTCGAGACTTGAAAAGGGTTACCTGGAGCGCCTATTGAGGACGGTCGAAATCGTCACAGCGATCACGAGCACGCCTCCGTAGAACACGCTGGAGACCCATGAGGTCGCGCCGAGGAGCTGGAGACCCAGCACGCCCGTTGCGAGAAAGTAGATGGCGATGAGGGTGCCGATGGGATTGAATCGCCCGGGCATCAGCACGGCAGTGCCCAGGAATGTCGCCGCAAACATCGGCAGCAGATAGGTCTGCGAGCTGGCCGCATCGAAGCCGCCAGTGCCGGCAGCAGAGATCACGCCCCCCACCCCCGCGATGACGCCGGCGGAGATGAAGGCGCCGAATCGCACTCGTGTAACTCGAACGCCGGCCAGTCGGCTGACTTCGCGGTTCTCACCGACGAATCGCATGTTGCGACCCAGCGGCGTGAAGCTGAGGACATACGCGAATCCGGCCATGAGAATCAGACCCAGGAAGAAACTGATCGGCAGTCCGGCGATATCAAAGAGAGCGATTTGACCGAAGTCCCTCGGAAGTCCGCTCACGGGCATGAGGTTGGTTTGCCACAGTGCGATGCCCAGCAGGAATGTTCCCATGCCGAGCGTGACGACGATGGTGTTGACGCCCACCTTGACGATGAGCAGCGCATTGATGACTCCAACGAGGGTGGCGGCCGCGATGGCGATGATCGCGGCGACCCAGGGGTTGACGCCGTCACTGACATTGAGCACTGTCACCAGCGTTGCTGCGAGGCCGAAGTTCGACGCCACTGACATGTCAACGAATTCGCCCACGATGATGGTGCACAGGAGTGCGGCCGTGAGGAAGACGAGCGCCTGCTGGCTGCCGAAGATGGTTCGCGCGGCTCCGACGGTGAGGAACGTGTCGGGCACGAGAAGCGCGAACAGCACGGCGAGAAGAAGCCACACCCCGATGACCGCGAAACGGGCGCTGAACCGGCCCAGGCTCCCGCTCCGCGAGAATCTGTGAGGGACCGGGGTGCTCACCGCTCCCGTGTAATCGTCGGTGACGCTCGAGGTCTTAGACATATTGCTACTAGCTCCCGGTTCTCGCTACGTTGCGATCTCTGCGTACGGCTGCGTGCACCGAGATAGTGCGTTTGAGCTCAGCGCACGCAGCTTCGTTAAGGACGGTTCCCGATACCGTCGTAATCCGAATAGATATCGTGTGCGAAATCATATGCGGCACCACGCGCGTTGGGCAAGTGTGGATTTCGGAAAGCGGCGCGAGTTGCATAAAAACGCAGGTCAGCTCTATTAAATTGGCCCGCAGAGTATTTTGACCACACACTTCCGAGTGCGTAAAGTTGCGAATCACACTTGAAATCGTGTGCGATTACTCATACGCTTTCGTCACATCGACGACAGAAAGCGACACATGGGCGAGTTGACCTCACGCGACATCGAGTACGTGCATGGAGGAAGCCGAATGCTGGGCTACCTGTGCGCTCCGACAGGGGCGCACGAATTGCCGGGCATCGTGCTCGTTCACGATGCTTTTGGCCTGAATGACGACACGATCCAGACAGCTGAGCGTTATGCAGCGCTCGGGTTCGCGGTATTCGCGGCGGACGTCTGGGGTGACCGCACGACGGCGACGGCTGAGTCGCAAATCGGCCCGCTCATCGGCGGCATGGTCAGTGACCACGCGCGCTGGATGGGCCGGATTGAAGCGGCACATCTGACCCTGGCCGCCCAGCCAGAAGTCGACGCCGAGGCGATCATCACCGCCGGGTACTGTTTCGGTGCCTCCTCCGCACTCGAGTACCTGCGTACCGGAGGCAACACGCGCGGAGTCGTCAGCATTCACGCTGGACTCGACCTTCTCCGACCGAACTGGGCTGCGGCCACGACCCCGGCACGAGTACTGGTGTGCACCGGCGCGGACGACCCCATGGCGACTGCCCAGATGCGATCCGAACTCCAGGTGGCACTCAGCGGCGCGGCCATCGACTGGGAACTGAACCTCTACAGCGACACCAAGCACGCATACACCAACCCGAAATCTGCCTTTTCGCCGATGCCAGATGTCGTCGCGTACAACCCCCAGAGCGCGGCACGCAGCTGGGAGTCGACGAAACGGTTTCTCGGCGAGCTTTTTCCTGACGCGCGCCCAGCTGCGTAGCACATCGCGTCGAACACTGATCACCCGTGTCGCGACCAAGGCGGTCGCGACGCGAAAGAAATGGAGCACAACATGCTTGACATCGCCATCATCGGAGCTGGCCCGGCCGGCCTGGCCGCCGCGCTCCGCCTTCACCAGCAGGGCTTCAGCCCGACGATCTACGAAGCCGTCCCCGAGCTCAAGCCACTCGGTGTCGGACTCGACGTCAAGACGTACGGCAGCCAGGAGTTCGATGAGCTCGGCCTGCTCGAGGAGTTCCGCGCGATCTCGGTCGACGCGGAGGAGTCCATCTTCTACAACAAGTACGGCCAGGAGATCTACGCGGAGCGATGCGGCGTGCACGCTGGCTACCTGTACGAGCAGCGGTTCGTGCACCGCGGCATCCTGCAGATGCTGCTCTACCGCACGGTCGTCGAGCGACTCGGCGCTGATGCCATCGTGCAAGGAGCCCGTTTCGAGCGCTACGAGCAGGATGCCGATTCGGTCACACTGTTCCTCGAGAACGCGGACGGCACCACGAGCCAGGCTCGCGCCGATGTGTTGATCGCTGCAGACGGCATCAAGTCGGCCGCGCGCCGCCAGATGCACCCGAACAATTCCGAACCGGTGTACTCGGGCATCACGATGTGGCGCGGCACCACGCTGATGAAGCCATTCGGCAGCGGCGGCACCATCCTTCACATTGGTGCGCCGCAGCTGTCGAGCATGATCGTCTACCCGATCGCGAATGACTTCGAAGGTTCTGGCCTCACCCTGGTCAACTGGGTTGTCGAGGCGACCCGCGACGAGTCTGTCGAAGACTGGAATCAGACCGGCTCCGTCGCTGAGATCCTTCCCTACTATGACGACTGCGACGTCGACCTCGTCGATGTGCAGAAGATGCTTCGCAACGCCCGCGAGGTGTATCTGTTCCCGCTGATCCGGCACGAACCGCTGGAGAGCTGGGTGGACGGCCGGGTCGTGCTCATCGGCGATGCGGCGCACGCGATGTACCCGCGCGGCGGAAACGGCGCCTGCCAGTCGATTGTCGACGGCAATGTGCTCGCCAAGAAGCTCGCGACCATTGACGACCCGAATGCAGCCCTCAAGGCGTTCGAAGCCGCGCGGCTCACCATGGTCAACAACATTGTGATGGCGCACCGCGGCGAGGGCTACGAGGTGATCCGCCGCATGATCGAGGAGCGCACAGGGGGAGAACGCTTCGACGATATCGAGGCCGTGATGCCCATCGCCGAAGTGAACGCGATCTTCAGCAAGTACCACGCGCTCGTCGGCCAGGAGCGCCCCGGACGCGACGCGGGCGAGACGACGGGTTTCCGCACCTGGGAAGTCGTCGGCGCCAAGCCGATCGCCTAATGGATCTCGGGCTCACCGATCGCACTGCGTTCGTCGCTGCATCATCGCAAGGACTCGGCTTCGCCTGCGCGCGCTCACTGGCGCGCGAAGGCGTGGCCGTCACCCTCAACGGCCGCGGTGCGGACAAGCTCGCCGCGGCTGGGGAGCTGCTGCGTCACGACGTTCCCGGCGCCCGCGTCACCTGGGTTGCCGCTGACCTCACGACAGGCGAGGGGCGCGAGACGATCATCGCAGCGGTGCCCGACGTCGACATCCTGGTCACGAACAATGCCGGCCCGCCGCCCGGACGGCTCGACGATTGGGACGAGCTCGCGCTCGTCGAAGCACTGCGGGCGAATATGGTGCCCGCTGTGCAGCTGATGCGCGCCTACATTCCCGGCATGCGTGCGCGCCGGTTCGGGCGGATCGTCAATATCACCTCCGCGATGGTGAAGAGCCCCGCCTATGAAATGGGGCTGTCGACATCCGCTCGAGCCGCACTCACCGCGATCAGCAAGGCCATCAGCAACGACGTCGCGTCAGACAACGTGACGGTCAACAACCTGCTGCCGGAACGATTCGACACTCCACGACAGGAATTCATGGCACAGCGGATGATGGCGGCGCAGGGCATCGACAGAGACGAGGCTCGGCGCCGCATCGCGTCAACGATCGCCGCCAAACGCCTCGGTCGCCCCGAGGAGTTCGGCGACGCCTGCGCGTTTCTGTGCAGCGCCCAGGCCGGCTACATCTCGGGACAGAATCTTCAACTTGACGGCGGATCGTATGGAGGTCTCGTATGAGTGAGGTCACACAGGCCGATGCGCAACTCACCGCACTGGTGCTCGATCTGGAGAATCGACGCCACCAGGCGTTGATCGCGGTGGACCTCGCCGCGCTCGACGCCATGTTCGACGAGGACTTGGTGCACATCCACGCTCCCGGGCTGACGCACAACAAGACCCAGCTGCTGGAACATGTCGACAAGCGCCGTCCCTACCTCGAAACGAGGCGGGGCGAACTGACCATACGGGTCATTGGCGACGTGCTGATCGTGACCGGCCCGCTGACCAACCGGCTGCGTTCGCCGGAAGGCGGGGAGCGCACGATCGGCGGGGTCGTCACCCAAGTGCTGCGCCGCGACAACGCCGGAACCTGGCGGTTTCTGAGCTTTCAGATGACCCCGACCGGAGAACATGTCTGGCCCACCCTGCCGGGCGAGCAGTGGACATCCGCAGAACCGATCGCGGGAACCCCCGCGCCGAACGAGAAGTAGGAACTCCCATGAAAATTGCTCGCTACCACGTCGGTGACGGCCCCACCCGCCTCGGCCGAGTGGACGACGACCGCATCACCGATATCTCCGATCTGCCCGGCGTCGGAACCTCGCTGCGTGCGATCCTGCCAGAGCTCGACTCGCTGGAGGGCGTCATCCTTGCCGCAGACGGGCCGAGCCTCCCGCTCGACTCCGTCGTTCTCGAAGCCCCCATTGACGACCCGCAGAAGTACCTGGGCATCGGAATGAACTACGCCGAGCATGCCGAGGAAGCCCGCGCGGCGGGGATCCCCATCCCGACGAGCCAGCTGTGGTTCAACAAGCAGGTGTCGTGCATCAATGCACCGTTCGGCGAGATCGCAAAGCCCCGGGTCTCCGACGCACTCGACTACGAGATCGAGCTCGGCGTTGTGATCGGGCAGAAGTGCAAGCACGTGTCGGTGGAGGATGCGCGCTCGGTGATCGCCGGCTACCTCGTCGCCAACGATGTGTCGGTGCGGGATTGGCTGCAGAAGTTGTCGCCCACCTTCACGCTGGGCAAGTCCTTCGATACGCATGGGCCGATCGGGCCGTGGCTGACCACCGACGATGAGATCGCCGACCCGCTTGACCTGCGCATGCGTCTCACCGTCAACGGTGAAGTGCGCCAGGATTGGTCGACTGACGACATGATCTACAACATCTACGAGCAGATCGCGTACCTCAGCCAGGTGATGACACTCATGCCCGGCGACATCCTCGCCACAGGCACACCATCGGGAATCGGGGCGCCGACGGGCAACTTTCTGCGCGTCGGGGATGTCGTTCGCGCCGAGATCGATGGGCTCGGCGCCATCGAAAACCGCGTCGTCGCCGAGGGCTGAGCCGTGCAGCGCCGAGTCAGCATCGATGTGCCGGGGTTCGGCCACGCTAACCCGATTCCGGCCGCGAGCAGAATCGGACCGTTCCTGTTCTCCGGGGTGCTCACCGGGCGCGACCCGCATACGCGCCAGATGCCCGCGAGCCTGGACGAGCAATGCGCCAACGTCTTCACCCACGTGCGTGCGCTCCTCGAGGCGGCCGGCGGCACGACCGACGACATCGCCAAGATGACGTTCTGGCTCGCCGACTACCGTGACCGTGACGCCCTCAACCGCGAATGGCTCGCCCAGTTTCCCGACCCGGCGAGCCGTCCGGCACGCCAGGCCATGGCCGCGCTGCTCGACGGCGGCTCGCTGATTCAGTGTGACCTGGTGGCGGTGCTCGATGTCCCGTCCGGCCCACCCCGCCGAGTTTGACCGTTGCGGTCGAGACTCCCCGGTGCGCCGGTCAAACTCGACCGGAAGTGTCAAGCTCGGTGCAGGCGAACGTATCGGCCAAGCGGGTACTGAAGCAACGACGGAGCAGCATGGCTGAGCGACGAGTCCACTCCCAGGATTTGGGGGACTCTCTGAACGATTGGGGTCTCGTCGTCGAATCTGAGTCGGTACTCGGCCAGAACGGCACCTGGGTGCGCGCAACAGGCGACCTGATTCGCGGCGAACTTGATCGCACGCAGCTCGATCTCATCACGATCGAAGCAGAACGCCACGTCGTCAGCCGAACTCCCGCGCATATCGAGCGCAGGCCCGGTCCTCTGCACGTCATTCCAGTGCAGGTGCGTGGCCGCAGCATCCTGCGGCCCACAGATGGCAGCCCCGCTGTCTCGCTCGATGCGGGCGATGTCGGCTATTGGACATCCGACCTGCCCTACCGCTGGGAGTTCACCGGTCCGTTCACCTTGCTCATGCTGCGCGCGCCGTTCGCGGCGCTCGACCTTGCACCTGCGGCACTGCGCCCGCTGGTCGGACGGAGCTTTGCCTCGGATGTCGGTTTTGCGAAGCTGGTCGTGCCCTTCGCCGAAGACGTATTGAACGATCCATCGCTTCTTGCCGGCCAGAGCGGAACTCGGATTGTGCAGAACATCGTGTCGCTCTTCACGACGATGCTTGTCGGCCAGCTCGACCTCGCTGCGGGCCGTGACCGCTCGGGGCCCGCATACCGACGGGTCGTCGAATACATCGCGCGGAATGTGAACGAGAGCCTCGACCTGCGACGCATCGCCGACGACAACGATATGTCGACGCGCTATCTGCAGTCGCTTTTTCAGGAACGTGGCACCTCGGTCTCGCACTGGATCCGGCTTCGCCGTCTGGAGTCCGCACGGCAAGCGCTCGCCGACCCCGCGCTCGCATCGGCCAGTGTCAGCCAGATTGCGGCGGAGAACGGTTTCGCCGATCACGCCCACTTCAGCCGAACCTTCCGGGCCACCTTCAACGAGACGCCCACGCAATGGCGCCGTCGCGCCCTCCGCGCGCCGGAGTCGGGCTAGCTGCCCAGAATCGTTGGCCGAGCCTGTCGCACCGCTTCTCTCCCATTCGACGGAGATTGACGGCAAATCCGGGCAAATTTGCCTGAAAACGACCTCGTCGGCGAAAATCTCCGTCGAATGGGAGGGGCGGACGCGAATTCCGAATCAGCTCGATCAGCGGATGGGGACCGTCTCGGGAGTCACAGAGCCTCGGTGACGCGGTCGAGTACCTGACCGAGCACGCCACGCAATGCGGCGACAGGATTGTCGGCGATGGTGCTGCGGCGCCACGCGATGTGCTGGTCCGGACGAACCAACAGGCATCCGCTCTCGCCGATCTCACTGAGGCGTGCGAAGTCGCCATAGAGGTCGCTCACATCGCAGCCAGGTCCGATCCGCAGAGCGGTCAGCTCGATGCCGAACTCCTGGGCAAGTGTCTCCGCGGCGGCTACCCACTCAGCCCCGCGCACCCGGGTGAGCAGGGTGAATCGTTCAGGCGAGGTGAGGTCGAGCGTTGATACGGTGCGGCCCCGGCGGCCGACCCAACAGTGCGGAAGCCGTGCCCCTGGCGAGCTGGTCTGCTGAGTGTAGAGCTCCCGGTCGCGGGCGTACTCGAACGGTGAGTTGTCAGCGATGATCGCGACGGATGCGTAGAGCTGGTTCATCTCCACGCCGTGCGCTTCGAAGATGTAGGCCTTGTCGTCGAGCACGCGAGCGACGTCGGCGCGACGTTGCTCTCCCTCGTCGGTGGGAGCGCCGAGCTGTGCCATCTGCGCCTGTCGTTCCTCCACAGGGGCGGTCGGATTGAGCCCGAGGGCCTGCAGAAGGTCGCGACCCTGATGCCAGCTCGTGATGGCGCGGTCGACGATCTGCTCGCCGACCGGTTGTCGCTCCTCCGTGTAGCTTTCCAGCAACGCGGGACCCGCGAGACCCTTGATCACGTAGGCGAGTTTCCAGGCGAGGTTGAACGCATCCTGGATGCAGGTGTTGGCGCCGAGGCCGTTCATTGGAGGGTGCCTGTGCACCGCGTCGCCCACGCACAACACCCGTCCCGACGAATAGCGCTCGGCGACGACGTGGTTGATTCGCCAGGGGAACAGGCCGGTGACGGTGACGTCGATTGAGTCGTCCCCGATCAACTGGCGCACCTCGGACTCGGCCTCCTCCGGCGTGAGTCGCGAATTGCGCTCGCCGAGGTGCACGAAACCGGCCACCCAGTCATTCCACGGGTTCACCATCCGAAGCATGGCGTGCCCCAGGCCGTCCGCGCGGCCGGGCTGAATCACTTCGAACAGCGAGCCAGGTCGGTGTGACACGTGTCGGGACAGGTCGGCGGTGAAGCGCACGTTCATCGCGTTGCCCATTCCGGCCTTGCCTCGAAACGGCAGGTCGATGGCTTCTGCGACCGTGCTCTGGCCGCCGTCGGCGCCGATGACGTACGAGGCGCCGATCGTGTCGGCACGTCCGGTTAACTCGTCGGTGACCTGGGCAGTCACACCCTCGGCGTGCTGTTCGAGGCCGATGAACTTTGTCTGGAAGCGCACCCTCACCCCGAGACGCGCGGCCTCTCCCAGCAGAATCGGTTCAAGCCGGTCCTGAGGGATGTCGCAGCCGGGTGAGGGGCTCGAGGTGACGTACTCGCCCAGGCGCACGGGATCGTTGCCCCACGACCAGACTCGTCCGAAATCTTCTCCTGCGATCGATGTGCACAGAACGTGATTGGCCATGAGTTCGGCCGGTGTCGCGGCGCTGCGAGTCGCATCTTCGAGGCCGGCGGCCCGCAACACCTCCATGGTGCGCTGATTGGTGATGTGTGCCCGTGGGGAATCCGACACCCAGCTCGACCTGGTCACCAACGTCACGTCGAGGCCGTGCCGGGCCAAAAACAGTGCGGCACTGGCCCCGGCCGGCCCGCTGCCCACAACGAGCACATCGGTGTGGAGCGGCTCCGATCCGATTCCCTCCGGCGAAGCCCTGGGGTGTTCCCGTGCATCACTCAAGTCTCTCATCGGTGTCTCCGCTTCTCTGCGTGGATGTTGCTCTGCGTGGCGTTGCTGGAGCCTTGGCCTCGCGCGCTGCCGCTCCTGTCAAGGATGGGACACCTGCGCCGACGCTGATTGTCGGGATGCGCTTCGCTCCTTGACTGAACGCGCGCCGTCGGGTCGGGCTGTCCGATGCCAGAGCGGATAAGCTCTGTTTTCGATGAGGGGACCGAGCCAAAGGAGGCGCGAACGTGGCTGTCAGCAAGACCGAGCAGGCCTACACGATCCTCAGGCAGCGGATTATGGACGGCACGGACGGGCCGGGAAAGCGTCTGGTCATTGACCAGCTCAGGCGTGAGTACGACATCAGCTCGATCCCGTGGCGCGAATCGTTGCGCCGTCTTGAGGCCGAGGGCTGGGTCGACATCGTCCCCAATTCCGGAGCCGTCGTCAAGACATTCGACACCCACTCATGGCAGCGCACGATGCGATTGCTCGCGCGCTTGAACGCTCTTGCGACAGCGCTCAGCGCCGAGCATCTGACACCTGACGACATCGCTCATGCCCGTGCGCTGAACCGTGAGATGGGTGACGCTTTGGCGAACTTCGATCCGAGGCGATTCGGCGCTCTGAATCGAGAGTTTCACGCGGTGCTCTGTTCCCGATGCGACGACGAGAGGCTGAACGATCTGGTCGCGTCGGAGTGGACGCGTCTTGAACTGGTTCGTCAATCCGCGTTCTGGTACGCCCCGGGTCGGGCGCTCAGCTCGCTGGCCGAGCATGAGGGGATTCTCGACCTCATCGAGGGCCGCGCCGATCCGGAGACGATCGAAACGGCGTCTCGGCGTCACGACATCAACACCCTTCAAGCGGTGATGCACTACGACGCCGCGCTGTCCGCCTCCGACCCAAACGTTTCGCCCCGCGCATCCGGCTGAGCGGAGTGCGCGGAGTACGCGGAGTACGCGGAGTACGCGGAGTACGGCGCATTGTCAGCCCACATGCACCATCGCCGGGGCGTCGCCCTGGGGGAGGAGCTCCGACTTCTTTCCTCGGATGAGCACGATGGCGATGACCGACGCCAGAGCGCCAGTCGGCGAACTCGGTGAGTGCGCCACCAAGCAGGAGCCCGATCGCCGCTCCGGCTCCGGCGATGGTGCCGAAGACGGCGAACGCGGTGTTGCGGTCTTTGCCGTGCGTGAATGTCATCGTGAGCAACGCGAGAGCAGCGGGTGCCAGTGAGCGAAGACGAGGGGACATAAAAAATCTCCGGGTATCGAAAGGATGCCGGAGGTTTCAAGCCGGGGACCGAAGGCACATCGTGCGGTCGACCACAAAGGCCACGTAGCCAATCAGATAACCGGTTTATCAGACTCGTTGCTGTGAAAATGAGCCGAGCACGACGGATGCGTCCCGTTCGCTGTCGATCCGGCCTGAGACGCGCGCGATTCAGCGGGCAGAAAGAGGTGAGCTCTGCCGAATAGCATCTTCGATCCGGCCGGTGGCGTTCAGCAGCGCCGGCCGGTACTCATCGAGGATGCGATCGAGGCTGGCCGTGCTCGCCGCTCCCGCGACATTCACGGCGGCCAGCACGCTTCCATCGGCGCCCCGCACCGGAGCAGCGATGCTGCGGAGCCCGATCTCCAACTCCTGATCGACAAGTGCCCAGCCCTGGGCGCGCACCTCGCCGAGCACTACCCGCAGCGCCTCGGGATCGGAGACCGTGCGCTCGGTCTGCGGCTCAGTCTGCAGCCCGTCCTGCAGGGTCGCCAGATAGACGTCGAGCGCCTCGGCGGTGAGAGAAGCCAGCAGTACGCGACCCATCGACGTCGCATGCGCCGGAAAGCGGGTGCCGATGGTGATTGCGACGTTCATGATGCGTTTGGTGGGAACCCGGGCGACGTAGACGATATCGGCGCCGTCGAGCACAGACGCCGACGTTGATTCTCCGAGCGTGCGGGAGAGAGCCTCGAGGTGAGGCTGGGCGAGCTCGGGCAAGGTGAGGCCCGACAGGTAGCTGAAGCCCAGCTCCAGCACTCGCGGGGTCAGCAAGAACGATCGCCCATCACTGCTGACGTAGCCGAGACTGAGCAGGGTGTGCAGAAACCGTCGGGCGGCGGCTCGGGTCAGGCCGGTGCGTTCGGCGACCTCGCTGAGCGTCATCCGTGAATGATCGGCGTCGAACGCTCGGATGACGGCGAGCCCTCGAGCGAACGACTGCACGAACTGATCGCTCGGTTCGGGGTCCATGGTTTCAACTTACCGTTCGAGCACGACGGCGAGCCCCTGGCCGACGCCGATGCAGATCACGGCAACGCCGATTCCGCCGCCGCGCCGGGCGAGTTCGTGGGCGAGGTGGCCGATGAGGCGTCCACCCGATGCGCCGAGCGGATGCCCGATCGCGATGGCCCCGCCGTGCACATTGACCTTCTCCGGGTCGAGTTCTGGCCAGAGTCGCAGGCAGGCGAGCGACTGTGCGGCGAAGGCTTCGTTGAGTTCGACGAGGTCGACGTCAGCCCAGGTGCGGCCCGCGCGGGCGAGCGCACGGTTCGCCGCCTCGACCGGGGCGATGCCGAACGTGTGCGGATCGTTGCCGAAACTGCCGCGTCCGGTGATACGGGCGAGCGGATCGATGCCGAGTCCGGCATTCTCTCCGCCGATGAGCAACATCGAGGCACCATCGCTGAGCGGCGAGGCATTACCGGCCGTCACGGTGCCGTCGGTGCGGAACACCGGCTTCAGGCCGGAGAGCGACTCTACTGACGCGTCCGCTCTAATCCCCTCATCGCGCGTGAGGGTCGTACCCGGTACGGGAATGACCTCGGCGTGCAGCCCCGCATCCCAGGCTGCAGCGGCCAGACGGTGACTGCGCGCCGCGAAGGCATCCTGCTCCTCACGGGTGATCGCGAAGCGGTCGGCGAGCAGTTCAGCGGTCTCGCCAAGTGAGACCGTCCATTCCGCGGGCATCCGCGGGTTGACCATCCGCCAGCCGAGCGTGGTCGAGTGCATGGTCTCCGAGGCGGCAGTGAACGGCTTCGCCGGCTTGGTGACGACCCACGGGGCGCGGCTCATCGACTCGACACCGCCGGCGAGCATGAGGTCGGCGTCGCCGGCCTCGATGGCGCGGCTGGCCTGGATGACGCTCTCGACACTTGACCCGCAGAGCCGGTTCACGGTGCTGCCGGTGACGGATGTGGGGAGCCCGGCCAGGAGGGCGGCCATCCGTGCGACGTTGCGGTTGTCCTCGCCGGCCTGGTTGGCATCGCCCAGGATCACGTCGTCGATGCGGGCGGGGTCGAGCGCGGGATGCCGCGCAAGAAGCGCCTCGATCGCGTGGGCCGCGAGGTCGTCTGGCCGAATGCCAGCCAGATTCTTTCCGAGTCGGCCGAACGGAGTGCGGATGGCGTCATAGACAAAGCTCGCGGTCACAGGGTTCCGATCAGGTCGAGGGCGAGAAGGGTGCGGAGTTCGTCGATCGTCGTGTCGAAGGTTTCGCGCACGACGAGCCCGTCGGCAGTGATGTCGAACACGGCTCGGTCGGTGTATACCCGGTCGACACAGGCGACGCCGGTGAGCGGGTAGCTGCACTCGGCGACGAGTTTCGGCCGGCCGTCTCGACCGACCAGGTCCATCATGATGAAGACCTGTTTGGCGCCGATGGCGAGGTCCATCGCGCCGCCGACCGCCGGAATCGCGCCGGGCGCTCCGCTGTGCCAGTTGGCGAGATCGCCGCGTGCGGAGACCTGGAAGGCACCCAGCACGCAGACGTCGAGGTGCCCGCCGCGCATCATCGCAAAGGAGTCGGCATGGTGAAAATAGGAGGCGCCGGGGCGGGCGGTGACCGGGAGCTTGCCCGCGTTCATCAGGTCGGGGTCTTCCTGGCCGGCGACCGGGCTCGGCCCCATTCCGAGCATGCCGTTCTCCGTGTGCAGGATGATCGCGTCACCGGGC
Organism: Glaciibacter kafniensis; assembly: GCF_039538945.1. Lineage (NCBI taxonomy): Bacteria > Bacillati > Actinomycetota > Actinomycetes > Micrococcales > Microbacteriaceae > Glaciibacter > Glaciibacter kafniensis. Next base: position 63,658 of record NZ_BAABCN010000007.1, read on the forward strand.
GGTAGATAGTTCGCGACCAGGGTCGGGATGCCGATGCCGAGGTTCACATAGGAACCCTCATGGATGTCGCGGGCGACGATTGCCGCGAGTTCTTCTCTGCTGAGACTCATGAGTGCTCTCCGCTGGTTTGTTCGCTGCTTGTGTGTTCTCCAATGAACGCGCCGTCGCGTAGCCAGGCGCGTTCCCCGACCGCGACAATGTGGTCGACATAGATGCCCGGCGTCACGACGGACTCGGGATCCAGCGCGCCGAGTTCCACCATCGAATCCACCTGGGCGATGGTCGTTGTCGCTGCTGCGGCCATGATCGGGCCGAAGTTGCGGGCGGTCTCGCGATAGACCAGATTTCCCCACGGATCCGCGTGCAGCGCGCTGATCAGGGCGAAGTCGGCCCGGAGCGGGTGTTCGAGTACGTAGCCGCGGCCATCGATTTCGCGAGTTTCCTTGCCCTCGGCCAGCAGGGTGCCGTAGCCGGTCGGGGTGAAGAACCCGCCGATGCCGGCACCGGCCGCGCGGATGCGTTCGGCGAGGTTTCCCTGCGGCACGAGCTCCAGCTCGATCAGACCCGCTGCGTACAGGCCGTTGAAAACCTGGGAGTCGGACTGCCTGGGAAATGAGCAGACGATCTTCGACACCCGCCGAGCGGCCAGCAGCGCGGCGAGCCCGGTTTCACCGTTGCCCGCGTTGTTGTTGATGATCGTCAGGTCGGTCGCACCCTGTTCGATCAGGGCATCGATGAGTTCGACGGGCTGGCCGGCGCGACCGAACCCACCGATCATGATGGTGGCCCCGTCGGGGATACCGGCCAGCGCTTCGATTGCGCCGGAACTGAGCTTGGAACGCACGTGTCACCACCGATGTTCAAGATGCGAACTGTTGTACGCATTGTGAACACGATAGCAAAAAGTGGATGCGTATGGGTAGCTTTCGGAGGTCGAGGAGGCCGCTCGCGGCCGTCTATGAGGTATCTGGCCGTGATTTCAGCTGGGCGCGGTGTATCCCGGTGGGCGCGCGGTATAGCCCGCGCCGGCGGGGATACACCGCGCCCAGTACTAACGGCCACTCATGTCGTCACTCTGACGGGCGGATGCGGCGCCTCACGGTGGCGAGCACCAGCGCTCCTGTGAGTGTGGAGGCTCGGGCGGGTATAAACCCACCTCAAACCCTCTCAAGAAAGACAGTGACGGCGACGGCCTGGGAATCCTTGTCGAGCGAACTGATCCTGTTCAAGGAGAGCAACGCCTCACGACGCTGGCTCAGGCCAGAGGGGAGGAACCGATCAACTCTGATGGCTAGGGCGGGGCTGCCTTAGCTTCAGGCCCACATGCGAGGTGACTCGGCACGGACGTCCACTTTTTCAGTCTTGCCTCGTGGCGCAAAGGCCGGCAAACATTCCGGTCAACCGCACGATGCTTCTGTCGAACGGAAAATTTGATCTTCACTTCCGCCCGTCGAGAAGGGCATGGAGGCCATAGGGCTGATCCACTTCGCGATCGAGATCAAGGACTGGGATGACTTCATCGCGCACCTCGGCACTCTGGGGATCGAGCACATCGAAGAGCCCAACCGCGGTCACGATTCCTCGACGACCGGAAGAATCGTTGTGCACGCTTCAAGCAGTGACGCAGGACGACGCGACCGACGCTGTCTGGCTCCGACCCGCGCGCGTCACCCCACGCATCCGGCTGCTATGAGCGGAGTACGCGGGGTGACGCGCGTCGTTAGCCCGCGTGCACCATCACGGGTGCATCGCCCTGGGGGAGCAGCTCCGACTTCGTTCCACGGATGAGAACGATGGCGATGACCGACGCCAGAACCATGCCAACGGCGGCAGCGAGGAACACTGCGGAATATCCACTTGCGAAGGCCTCAAGCACTGGCTTGCCGCTCAGCCCCTCCAGCGATCCCGCTGACGCTGCGTAGATCGCGGTGAAGATCGAGAGGCCGATGGAGCCACCGATCTGCATGGCGGAATTGGCGGTGGCCGATGCGGCGCCGGCGTCGTGGGGAGCGACACCGCTGAGTGCGAGGTTCTGCAACGGCACGAAGACGAAACCCATACCGAAGCCCATGATCACGAGGCCGGGGAGCACCTGGGTGAAGTAGTTGCCGTCGGCGGTGATCTGGCTGAGGTAGACGAGTCCGATGGCGACCAACAGCGGGCCACCGATCATCATCGGGCGCGGCCCGATCACCGGCAGCAGATTCGTGGCGATTCCTGCCACGACCATGATGGCGAGGGTGAGGGGCAAACTGGCCAGCCCCGACTGGAACGGTGCCATGCCCAAGACAATCTGCAGGTGGAACGTGAGGTAGAGAGTCGCTCCGATCATCACGCTTCCGGAGACAGCCTGGATCAGGAAGGCTCCGCCGCGCACCTTGTTTGCGACCACCTTCAGCGGCAGCAGGGGCTGGGCGACGCGTGACTCGATCCAGACGAACAACACGAGCAGTACGACGCCGAGGGCGATGAAACCGATGGTGTCGAGGGAACCCCAGCCGCCCTCGGCGAGGCTGAAGCCATAGACGAGTGAGCCGAGACCGAGGATGACCGTGATGGCGCCCCACATGTCATACCGGTTGTTGCCATCGGCCTTGCTCTCGGTGAGGAAGAGCAGGCCGCCGACGAGGCCGAGGATCACGAAGAACACGTTTACCAGCAAGCACCAGCGCCAGTCGGCGAACTCGGTGAGCAGTCCACCAAGCAGCAGCCCGACGGCTGCACCGGCTCCGGCGATAGTGCCGAACACGGCGAACGCGGTGTTGCGGTCTTTGCCGTGCGTGAACGTCATCGTGAGCAAGGCGAGGGCGGCCGGTGCCAGCATTGCGGCGAAGAGACCCTGCAGGCCGCGCGCGGCGATGAGCTCGGTTCCGTTCTGCGCGAGGCCGCCGAAGACGGATGCCGCTCCGAAACCGACCATGCCGACGAGAAAGGTGCGCTTGCGGCCCCAGTAGTCGGCGATTCTGCCGCCGAGAAGAAGAAGGGCGCCGAACGCCAGCGCATAGGCGGTGACGACCCACTGCCGCTCGCTGTCGGACAGGCCGAGCTCGATTTGGGCCTGGGGCAGTGCGATATTCACGATTGTGCCGTCAAGAACGACGACGAGTTGCGTGAGCGAGAGCACGACCAGCGCCCACCAACGATTGGGTGAGCTTGAGGGGGCGGACATATAAAACCTCCGGGTGTCGAAAGAACGCCGGAGGTTTCAAGCCTCGGACCGACGACGCATCAGGCGATGGTCGGCCGCAGAGGCCACGTAGCCAATCAGGCAACTAGTTTATCAGACCCGGTGGTCGAGCTTGTCGAGGCCGGGTGAGCCGATCTCCTCGACCAACGAATGGATTTGGCCCGCAGGCGTGTCTCGAGCAGGGTCACCAACCCGCTCGATCACAGGGATTGTTCGATCACCGAACTGCCGTCGCGCGGGTCGGGTGCCGCGGCGCGGGTCGGGTGGCTGGCCGTTTCCGTGCACAATGCCGTCGCGCGGGTCCGGTGCCGCCGCGCTAGCCGGCGCCAACGCGCGCAGCGGCACCCGACCCGCGCAGCGCCCGAAGTCCTCGTTCGCCGGCTCCGAGGCCGACCCACCAGGTCTCGACAGGCTCGCGCACCGAGACGCACCGAGACGCACCGAGACGCACCGAGACGCCGCTACCAGCGGTTGCGCACGTCTTCCGCCCAGCCGAGCAGATTGTCGATCCGGATGCGTCCCCGATCGGTGTCGACCCACCCCGAATAATGGCCGAAACATTGGTGCCCGCGGCTACCGAAGACCAGGAGCTCGGTCGAACTGGCATGGTCCCAGAATGGGTCGAACTGCAGTTTGAGGCTCTCCCCACGGATGCGCCACGGTGCGAGCCAGTCGGACTCGTCGTAGCGCCAGTCGAGTTCTTCGCTGATCTTGTGTAGGGAGCCGTCGACGAGCAGCGCGTTTTCGGTCGAGCCGGTTCCGTCGGTCCAGCGGCCGCCGAGCTGCAAGCCGATCGTGCGACCGTCGACGACTCCCGACGCCGCGCCCCAATTCCAGGTCATTCGGTATGGCCAGCGTCCGCGGCCATGATCGAGCACCGCCCAGCTCTCGCCGGTCGGGAGCTGAACCCGGTCACCGTTGACCTCGAGCCATCCCTCTGCCGGCCTGGCAACATCCTTGACGGTGTACTGGAACCGCGTCGATGACCACGGAACCACGACGGCCAACGCCTCGTGCTCGGCCGGCCGCACGGCAGTGATGTCAAAGGTCACACCCGGAGCGTGCCCGCGCAGCCGGGTGCCGCCGGCCACTTCGTCGATGTCGATCGAGAGCGCCCGGGTGCGTGCCCGCGCAGATGCGACGCCCATCCTCGCGGGGAGCGTGGCGCTCGATCTGGGTGCGGATGCTGCGCCGAGCGTCGCGGGGAACGTGGCACTCGACCTCAGCGTGGATGCAGCGCTCGGTGTCGCGGGGAGCGTGGCGCTCGATCTGGGTGCAGATGCTGCGCCGAGCGTCGCCGGAAGCGTCGCGCTGCGACCGAGCGGTGCGACGGCTCCCCGTTCCACCGTCACCCCTGAGCGCCGATCGTGGATCATGATGCCATGCACCGCCGCGTAGTCGAGCGAGGATACCGTCAGCGAGACGATGTGGGTGGGCGAGGTGACCGCCCAGTACTCCCAGCGCTTGTTGCGGCCCCAGTTGGTGCGGCCGTTGATGCCCGAGGTGTCGTGCAGGGGCCGTCTGCTCCAGCCGACGGCGGCGGGGTTGAGTCGCCCGTTCGGCAGGCAGAGCGCAACCGGCGCGGTGATTTCACGCTCGACGATCGTGCGACTCATCGCGTTCTCCTTCGAGCTGTCCGCCGCGAGCAGACGGGATGGTCGCATGCGCCTGGTTCGTCGCCGCGTTCGCTCCGGCAACGCGAGCGAACTGCTCGGCGAGCTCCCGGTTGACGGCGCGCACGACGTCGGCATCGGCCTTGACGATCGTGCGATCGGCGGTGAGCAGCCCGTTGAGTTCGTCTTCGACGTCGGAGAGCTGCGTGTAGACCGCGCCAGAAAGACCTGCGGTGATAGCCGGCAGAATCTGTTCGCGATGCAGCGCGGCGAAGGCATCCGTGAAGGCCGCCATCGAGCTGAAGCGCTTGTAGCCGAACTCACGACTGCTGAACTCGTGCCCGGGCAGCCGCAGGCTGTAGCCGCCGTACTCCGACACCACCACGGCCCGGCCGTCGCGCCCCCAGGCGCGACTCGGGCGCACGCGACGAAAGTAGATATGGAGGCTCTGCAGGTCGCCGCCGCCCTGGTCGTGCCAGCCGCTGGCGTGGTCGATGATGCGATCCGGGTCGAGCGCGCGGATCCGCCGCACCGCGTCGAGCGAGTCGAACTGCCCCCAGCCCTCGTTGAACGGCACCCAAACGACGACACTCGGCACGCTTGTGAGCAGCTGCACCGTCTCGATGAGTTCGCCGGTGAATTCCTCGCGCCCCGCCGCATCCTGACGCCCGAACGCACGGTGTCGCCGGTCGCTCAGCCGCACCGGCAGCAGCACGGGCGCCGTGATGACCGCCGGGTTGTAGGCGCGGCCGCCGCTGACCATGTCCTGCCAGACGAGCATCCCGAGTCGATCGCAGTGGTGATACCACCGCAGCGGCTCGATCTTGATGTGCTTGCGCAGCATCGTGAAGCCGAGGTCTTTCATCGAACGGATGTCGTGAATCAGGGCGTCGTCAGAGGGCGCGGTGTAGAGACCGTCGGGCCAGTAGCCCTGGTCGAGCACCCCGGCGTGAAAGTAGGGGCGGCCGTTGAGCAGCAGGCGGGGTATGCCCGCCGCGTCGTTTTCGACACCGACCGAACGCATCCCGACGTAGCTGCTGACCCGGTCGGCGCGAAGGCGCACCTCGAGGTCGTAGAGGTAGGGGTCTTCCGGACTCCATTCGCGTACCTCGTCGAGCACCAGCCTGATCGGTTGCCCGACCGGCCCGGTTGCGCTCGTCACGGTCTCGCCGTCGGCGCGCAGCACGACCGTCGCGACGGCGTTGTCGGTTCCGGTGCCGGTAGCGACAACCACGACCTCAACCGCGCGCTCGCCGAGCAGCGCGCGGATGTCGAGCCGTTCGACATACAGCTGCGGCACGGATTCCAGCCAGACCGTCTGCCAGATGCCCGATTGTGCCGTGTACCAAATGCCGCCGCGGCGCAGCGACTGCTTGCCGCGTGAGCGATAGCTGGAATCGCTGACGTCGACGACGTCAACCCGGAGCACGTGGTCGACGTCGGGGGAGAGGGCCGCGGTGACATCGAAGCTGAAGGGGAGGTAGCCGCCCGAGTGGCTGCCGACCAGCTCGCCGTCGATGTAGACCCGGCAGTCCTGGTCGACGGCGCCGAAGTGCAGCAGCACGCGCTCGTCGATGAAGTCGCTGGGCAGGTGCACGGTGCGCTGATACCAGAGGTGCTGGCCAGGCAAGAGCTGACGCTCTACCCCGGAGAGTGCGGCCTCTGGCGAGAACGGCACGAGGATCGCGCCGTCCCAGCCCCGCGGATGCTCCGCGCTGTCGGTGATCGCGTAGTCCCACCGGCCGTTGAGGTTGAGGTAGCTCTCGCGAGCGAGCTGTGGCCGGGGGTACTCCTGCAGCACGGCATCGGGGTCGAGCGTGTGCGCCCACGGTGTTTTCAGGCTCGTGGTCGTCAAGCTCTTCGTCTTCGAGCTCGCGCTCCTCAGGTTCATCAGCGAACCAGCTTCGCGCGGATGGCGACGAGCACGGGCACGAGAAGCAACACCGCCGCGGCGGTCGGAAAGATCTCAGGGCCCGGAACGGGTTGGAGAACCCCGAGGTTCGTGTAGGTGTGGGACGCCCCAGAGATCACCGCCGCTCCGAGAAACGGGCCGACGATCATCGGGATCATCACCGCGAGCATCATCCGGATGCCTTGCACCGCTCCGGCGCGGTCGGCGGGGGTGGCGTCGCGGGTCATCGCCGAGACGGTGGCGATGGAGGACATCATGCCTGCCATCATCAGCGTCGCCGCCCCGATCACGGCGGGGACCTCTCTGGCGAACGTCATCGCGATCAGGCCGAGCGCGAACACCGCGACGGCGGGGAGAAGGAAGCGGGTTTTGCCGACGCGGTCCATCACTCGTCCGCCGATGATGCTCAGCACCGACGCGAGAATCAGAACGATTCCGAGGGCGAGCGCGTAGGACTCGATCTCAAGGTAGCGCTGCAGATAGATGATGACGTAGGGAAGAAAGACCTGGCTGCTCGTTCCGATCACGGTCCAGATCAGCAGTGTCAGGTAGAGCCCGGGCTGCCGCCGAATCGTGCTCGGGCGCAAGCCGTGCACCACGGCGGTGAGGATGCGATCACGTCGGGCCGGCACGCCCCTGTCACGAATCAGAAACCACGACAGTACGCCCGTGATCGTGGTGACCGCGCCCACCAGGGCGAAGAACAGCTTCCAGTCGCCGGCGCGAGTGAGACCGTCGAGGAGCCCGAAGACGAGCAGCATTGCGATGAGCGGAAGTACGGCAAGCACTCCGTCGACGCGCCCCCGATTTGCGGGAGTGGTCGAGTCGGTCACCCAGGCGCTGAACGCGGCATCGTTCGCACCGGAGCCGAACACGCTCATGATGCAGTCGAGCAGGATGACCGCGACGATCGCCCCGATGACGGCGGCTCCGGCGAGGGTCTCCGTTCCGCTGGGAACTCCGACGAAACCGAACGCGGCCGTGCAGATACCCCAGGCGATGTAGCCGATGGCGATGATCGCACGGCGGCGTCCCAGCCGGTCGGACCAGGCTCCGACGAGAAGCGTGGCAACTGTCGCGGCCACCGCGCTGGCGGCGACCATGAGGGCGATGACGTTCGGGTCTGGCGAGATCGTGTCGTAGACGAACACGTTGAGGTACATGTTCTCGATCGTCCAGGCGAGCTGACCGACCAGCCCGACGACGACGATCGCCAACCAGGTGCGACCTCCCAGCTTCGGTCGCGTCGTGCGCGTCGCCCGCGCTGTCGATGGCGCTGTCGAAGCCGCTGTCGATGGCGCGGCAGGTTCGATATTCAGACCCATGGCATCCTCATCATTGAAAATTGCAACGTAGAAATACTGAGGTATACCCTAGCGCCGAGTGCCGGTGGGGGCGTAGTGATCGGCAGAGTTCGAGCCCGTGCCGGTCACGCTGGCGTCATACGCCCGGGTGCGCTCGACCACAGGTGCGCCTCCTCCGCCGAGCTTGACCGTTGCGGTCGAGGTTCCCCGATACGCCGGGCAAACTCGACCGCAAGTGTCAAGCTCGACGGATGCCTCTGCGCGGTCGGCCGCGTTCAGCCGCGTTCGGCCGCGGCATCCGCTTCGCGCAGCCGACTACGGCGCGATGAGCACCTTGAGCGCCTCGCGGGAATCCATCAGCCGGTAGCCCTCCGGCGTCTCGCTGAGACTGACCGTGCGGTCGAAGACCTTGCCGGGCTGCACCGAGCCGTCGAGTACACCGGGGAGCAGCCGGTCGATGTAGGCGCGCACGGGGGCCGGGCCGCCGGTGAGCGTCACGTTCGGGCCGAACAAGCTGCCGAAACCGACCGGAGCCTGCTCATACTGCGGCACGCCGACGCGGCTGATCACGCCGCCCGCTCGCACCACACCGACGGCCTGCTCGTACGCGGGCAGATGGCCGACGGCTTCCAGCACGACGTGGGTGCCGTCGCCACCGGTGAGTTCACGTACCAGGGCGATGCCTTCCTCACCTCGCGCGGCGACGACATCCGTTGCCCCGAACTCGCGGCCGAGGTCGGTGCGGGAGGTGTGCCGGCCCATCAGGATGATGCGTTCGGCGCCCAGCTGGCGGGCGGAGAGCACCGCCATCAGGCCCACCGCTCCGTCGCCGATGACCGTGACGGTGGTGCGAGCGGTGACGCGGCCTCTGACGGCGGCGTGGTAACCGGTGCCGTAGACATCCGACAGAGTCAGCAGCGATGGGTACAGCGCGGCATCGACACCGGCCGGAATTTTCACGAGGGTGCCGTCGGCCTGAGGAACGCGGATCGCCTCGGCCTGACCGCCGCCGATGCCGTTGCCCGCCCAGAAACCGCCATGTCGGCAGGAGGTCTGCAGACCCTCGCGGCAGAAGTCGCAGGTACCGTCAGACCAGGCAAACGGGGCGATCACGAAATCGCCGGGGGCCAGGGTACGCACCTCGCTGCCGACCTCTTCGACGACGCCGAGAAATTCGTGACCCATTGGAGTGCCGACGGCGCCGGCCGGCATGTCGTGAAACGGGTGCAGGTCGCTGCCGCAGACGCAGGCACGCACGATCCGCACGATGGCGTCGGTCGGCTGGTTCAGGATGGGGTCGGGCACGGTTTCGACGCGCACGTCGCCGGCGCCGTACATGAATGCTGCTCGCATGGGTGAAGTCCTTCAATCGGGATGTCTCGGGTGTTGTTCTATCCCACCCCTCTCTGCGCGTACGGGGGAGTCACCAGCGTTCCGGGTACTGCCAGTGCCTCCCACCCGGCGCGGTCACGGCGTAGCGTCGATGACATGCAAACCGGTGACATGCAACACAAAACCGAAGTGCGCGAGTTTCTCGCAAGTCGCCGCGCACGGATCACCCCCGACCAGACGGGGCTGCCGGCCTACGGCGGCAACCGCCGTGTGCCGGGCCTCCGTCGGGAGGAGGTCGCCATGCTCGCCGGAATGAGCGTCGACTACTACACGCGTCTCGAACGGGGCAACCTCGCCGGGGCCTCGGAGAGCGTGCTCGAGTCGCTCGCCAGGGCGCTGCAACTCGACGAGGCCGAACGGGCCCACCTCTTCGACTTGGCACGTACCGCCAACGCGGGAACCCGGCCGCGGGCCCGGCGCCCGACGCCTCCGTCGGTGCGACCGGTGATCCAGCGCATCCTCGATTCGATGGATGGCGTTCCCGCGTTCATTCGCAACGGGCGGCTCGACGTGCTCGCCGCCAACCCGCTCGGGGAGGCGTTGTACTCCGAGATGTACGTCAACCCGGCCCGGCCGGTGAACCACGCCCGATTCACTTTTCTCGACCCGCGGGCCACCCGGTTCTGGGGAGACTGGGACCGGGCGGCGCGAGACACCGTCGCGATCCTGCGCACTGAGGCGGGCAAGAACACCTACGACCGGGCGTTGACCGATCTGATCGGCGAGCTGTCGACGCGCAGTGAGGCCTTCCGGGCTCTCTGGGCGTCGCACGACGTCAAGTTCCATCGCACCGGCGTCAAGGTTTTCAACCACCCGGCCGTCGGGCGCATCGAGGTGGCATTCGAAGCGCTCGAGCTGCCGGCTGATGATGGGCTCACCATCTTGGCCTACAGTGCGGAGCCGGGGTCGACATCCGCCGACGCGTTGACGCTGCTGGCGAGCTGGGCGGCGACCTCGCGCGACGCTGCCGTCTCGAACGCCGCCGCCTCGAGCGACCCCGCCGTCTCGAATGACTAGTCGACGTCCACCACCGTCACCGACAGCTACGAGGAGATTTCCCATGGAATTACAACCCGCCACCCCCACAACTCAGGGGCCGGCCGAATTGTTCACCGGCGACGTGTACTTCGACGTGATCGCCCGCGGCGACGCGCCGTCGCGCATCCGCGTCAACCTGGTGCGATTCGCACCCGGCGCCCGCACCGCCTGGCACAGTCACTCCCTCGGGCAAACCCTGCACGTGACCGACGGTGTCGGTCTGGTGCAGGCGCGCGGGGGCGAGGTGACGGTCATGCATCCCGGTGACACGATTTACACCCCGCCGGGAGAGTGGCATTGGCATGGCGCCACCGCCGACTCGTTCATGTGCCACCTAGCGATGTGGGAAGACGACGACGCCACCTGGGGTGAGCATGTGACCGACGAGGAGTACGGCGCCGGCGCGAGCTGAGCCGGCCGGCTCAGACCAACACCGGATAGGTCGCCAGAATCACCGAACCGAAGACGGCGACCGCCACACCCAGGCCGAGCAGAAACCAGCCGGCCCAGAGCACCTTGTTTCGCCCCGACATCGCGGTGAAGAAGAGCACCAGTGCGAACAAGACGGTGAGAATCGCGTAGTTGTCGCCACGCTGATTGCTCTGAAGCGCCGTCGCGAACTTCTCATCGGCCAGATCCGAATACTTCGCCGCTTCCACCTGCCCGGGCGGAACATAAGACGGCTCAGCGAACGGCGACTTCGTGTTCTCGCCCGCCGCCTGCCAGCTCGCAAACGCCACAGCGAAGGCTGGGGGGAAGCGGGCGCTGACATAGTCGGCAAACGCCTGGTCGCCTCGAGCCGTCGCATCCACCCACTGCGTGTAAATCGCGAGATCGACCGACTTCGCAGCGCGCGCTTCGTTCGCATAGTCGAGCGATCGGATGCGCGCACTCGATGCCTGCGAGAACTCGATCGACATCTCCCCGCCCCATTTCGACGACTCGAACCCACACCAGGCGGTCAGAATCGCAGTCACCGACAGCACGAACACGGCGATGATCTCACGCACCTCGACCGACCGATCAGCGCGAGACATGCGCGGCGTGTCAGGCGCAGGGGCTGCCTGAGATGCCGGAACTGCCTGAGACGCCGGAGCGGCCCGAGGCACGGGGGATGAATGAGCTGGCGCCTCGGCCGGCTCATTCGAATCGGAGGGTGGGGAGCTTTCGGTCATCGCGTGTCAGTTCGCCCGCTCACCCGGTCAGGCCGGATGCTCAATTACGAAATCCGAGCCCGGAAACACGATCGTTTCGTGGCCGTTCTCGAACCTCACCAGATAGGGCGGACCCCCGTCTTCCCCGCGCACCTCCACGATCTCGCCGTGCCGGTCCGGTGTCTCAACCGTCTTGCCGCGAATCAGAATCCGATCGCCTTCAGTTGCATGCATGGCAGCTCACCTCCGTACCGTCAGGCTACGCCGCCGGACTCCGTCTGCCCAGGGTCGCGTTCGCGCTCGCGTGAGGTCTCGCCATCACCGTAACCATCTGCGCAAGAAATGTGGATGCCTGATCTCACGTTTGGTGCCCGGCCAGCGTCTTCACAGTAGAACGGCGCCACATTCGAGAGAATGGAGGCGGAACCACTACTGACGGGAGCGCGGCATGGGCGTCTCACACAGCGTTATCGACTCTCCCCTCGGCGAACTCACGCTGGTCTCCGCCGAAAGCGGCGCGTTGGCTGCCGTTTACTTCGACGAGCACAAGCGCCGACCGGATGCCGACACGTTCGGGCCGCGCGACGCCAGCGCGTTCGGCGCGGTGACCGAGCAGCTCGGTGAGTACTTCGCCGGAACGCGCACGACATTCGACCTGCAGCTGGCTCCGACCGGCAATGACTTTCAGCTGAGAGTCTGGGCGCTGTTGCGCGAGATTCCGTTCGGCGAAACGCGCAGCTATGGTCAGCTGGCTCTTGAACTCGGCGATCGCAACCTGTCGCAGGCGGTCGGCGCGGCAAACGGCAAGAATCCGATCAGTATCATCGTGCCCTGTCACCGGGTGGTCGGTGCCCACGGCAGCCTTGTCGGCTACGCCGGAGGGCTCGACCGCAAACGATTTCTACTCACCCACGAGGAACCGGCTGAGGCGAGTCTTGAACGACTTTTCTGAGGCGTCGCGTCGCGCACTCAGCGCACTCAGCGCACCCGGTGCATCCGGATCGTTCGGTCGCGGTCGAGGCTGAGCATGCAACCATTTGAACGCGTGGTCGCCGAGTATGGGGCGACGGTGCTGCGCGTCTGCCGCGCGGTGCTCGGACCGGTCGACGCCGACGATGCCTGGTCTGAGACATTCCTCGCTGCGCTCCAGGCCTACCCGGCGCTCGCCGAGGGGGCAAACGTCGAAGCCTGGCTCGTGACGATCGCCCACCGCAAAGCGATTGATGTGACCCGGGTTCGCGCGCGGTTGCCGATCCCCGTCGATGCGCTGCCCGAGCGTTCCTCGCGCCACGGCATCCCCGATGCGAACGACGGCGATCTGTGGGCGGCCCTCGCGGCCCTGCCCGCCACGCAACGGCAGGCCGTCGCCTATCACCACGTCGTTGGGCTGCCCTATCGAGAGGTGGCCGAGATTCTCGGCGGAACAACGGATGCCGCCCGCCGGGCTGCCGCCGACGGCATCAAGACCCTGCGTCGGAGGCTGGCATGAGCCTTCCGTTGGTCGAGGAGCGAGCGCCAGCGAGTGTCTCGAGACCTCGCGAGCCGATGTTTGAACTCAAGCCGCGTTTATGGATCGGCTCGCGAGATCTCGAGACGCGGCCTCCTTCGTCGGCTGCTCCTCGATCAACGAAATGGCCCATCTACCTCATAGACGCGGCCTCCTTCGTCGGCTGCTCCTCGATCAACGAGATGGACAACACCGAAGAAAGAAGGGACAGCACCCATGAACACCACTGACCACACCATTGCTGAGGTCCTCGCACCACTCGACTCCGTCGACCCGGCCGACCTTGACCGGTTGCGGCTGGCGTTCGTGGCCGCGGCATCCGCTCACGGCGACCTCGACGTGGCCTACCGCACCCTCGACTCCCCGGTCGGCGTGCTGCTTCTCGCTGCCACCGAGCAGGGACTCGTGCGCGTCGCCTTTCAACGCGAAGACCATGACGCGGTTTTGGAACGGCTGGCGACAGCAATCAGCCCGCGCATTCTGCGTGCGCCCGCCCGACTCGATGCCGTTGCGCGCGAGCTCGACGAGTACTTTGCCGGCACCCGTCAACGGTTCGACCTGCCGCTCGATCGCCGGCTGTCGAAGGGCTTTCAGGAGAGCGTCTTGGCGCACCTTCCCGAGATCGGCTACGGCCACACCGAAAGCTATGCCCAAGTGGCGCTGGCCGCCGGGAGCCCCCGCGCGGTGCGTGCCGTCGGCACCGCCTGTGCCACGAACCCGTTGCCGCTCGTTGTGCCCTGCCATCGGGTGGTGCGCTCCGACGGCTCGTTCGGCGGCTACCTGGGCGGTGTCGAAGCCAAGCAGCTGCTGCTTCACCTCGAGGGAGCAGCGTGACCGACGCGCTTTTTCCGGCGGAGCGGCGGGAGGTCGCGCCCGGCGCCGTGCATGTTCCCGGCTGGCTGTCACTCGAGGAGCAGCAGGGCATTGTTGCTCAGTTCATGCACTGGGCTCGCGGCCCGGTGCCGATCCGTGCGGCGAAACTCCCGGGCGGCCACGAGATGTCGGTGCGCACCGTCTGCCTCGGCTGGCACTGGCAGCCCTATCGCTACACGCGCGAGGCCGGGGATGTGAACGGGGTGCGCGTGCTGGAGTTTCCGGACTGGTTGGCCGATCTTGGCCGGCGTGCGGTGGCCGAGGCTCTGCAGGATCCGCAGGCAGGCGCCGGCTATCACCCGGATGCCGCGCTCGTGAACTACTACGACGACACCGCAAAGATGGGGATGCACCAAGACAAAGACGAGATCTCGGATGCCCCGGTCGTCTCACTGAGCATCGGCGACACGTGTAAATTCCGTTTCGGGAATACAACCGATCGGGGCCAGCCGTACACCGATCTGGACCTCGAATCTGGTGACCTGTTCGTGTTCGGCGGGCCGAGCCGATTCGCTTTTCACGGCGTGCCCAAGGTGTATCCCGACACCGGAAGCCGAGCGACAGGGCTCGCACGGGGCAGAATCAATATCACCATGCGCGTAACCGGATTGGCCGACGAATGACCATCGAGCAAGTGACTGGACTGTCTGAGCAATGACCACAATGAACGAGCGAGCCGAGGCGGTGACCCCTCCTTCCGGCGCGCTGGCGCAGCCCGATGCCGGAAGCGGCGTCGTCCGTGGTGACGATGGACTCCTGCGCCCGACCTGGGCCGCGACCGACCCGCTCATGCGGGACTACTACGACACCGAGTGGGGCATCCCGGTGCGTGACGAGCACGGGATGTACGAGCGCATCAGCCTCGAGGCGTTTCAAGCCGGGCTGTCATGGGCGACGATTCTGAAGAAGCGTGAGGCGTTTCGCCTCGCCTTCGCGAACTTCGATCCGGATCGGGTCGCCACCTTCACCGAGGCCGATGTCGAACGGCTGATGAACGACGTTGGCATTGTGCGCAACCGAATGAAGATCAGGGCGGCAATCACGAACGCGCAGGCGACGATCGCCCTGCGCGCCGAGGGCGGTCTTGTCGACTTTGTTTGGTCGTTCCAGCCGACCGAGACTCCAACGCCGGTCACCTTCGCGGATGTCCCCACGCAGTCGGCCGAGTCGGTGGCACTCTCGAAGGGGCTGCGTGCCAAGGGCTTCGCGTTCGTCGGGCCGACCACCATGTTCGCCCTGATGGAAGCGATCGGCATTGTTGACACCCACCTCGTCGACAGCCACCGACGCGGAAGCTCCGGAGTCTGGACCTCGGCCGACGACGCTTCCGGTATCGCCGAGTTTGACCATTCCGGTCGAGTTCGCCTGGCACACGAGGGAAACTCGACCGCAGGTGTCAAGCTCGGCGAGCGAGGCCACCCAGCGCAGGAGAGGGGGCGGCGCTAAACTCCAGAGAAGAGAGAGTCTTGTCCGTCGAGGAAAGGGTTACTCATGAATGCGCTGCTCATCATCATCGTCGTTGTCGCCGTCGTCTTGCTGTTCACCGGCGGGCTCGTGAACTCACTGCAGTTCTTGCTCTGGGTCGGATTCGTACTCATCCTTATTGCACTGGTGATGTTCATCGTGCGTGCATTCTCCGGACGCAAGGGCGCCTGACCGAATCAGCCGAGACCGTCTGGGTCGGCCCCGATCAATCGGTTGCGGCAGTGAAAGTCGTGCCCGTCGAACGCAGGGGGTTGGCCGTCACTGCGGCCATCCCCGACTCACAATCGGTCGCATAGCTGCGATTATTGCGGCGTTTTTCTGCGCCGTTCCCAGGGGCTGCGGCGTGGCGCCGGTGGGCTCTCGGAGTCGGCCGTCGTGGCGCTCCCAATTTGACTTCCGCCCTGTCCCCACCGATAGGCTCGAAAGATTGGAGAAGGTTTCTCCAGCTTCGAGAAGGGGTACAAATGAATCTGCTGACTATCATCATCATCATCGTCGCCATCCTTCTGGCCATCACCGGAGGCCTCGTACAGTCCCTGCAGTTTCTGCTCTGGGTCGGGATCGCGCTCGCGATCGTTGCAGTGATCATGTTCCTGATGCGGTCGATCTCCGGGCGCAAGGTCTAATCGTCGGTCGACCCACGAATGACCTCTGGGCAAACTCATTCTGAGGCTGGGCGATCAGGCCAGAAGAGCCCAGATCAGCTCAGATCGACGGGTTGAAGGGTCGGCCGCTTCGGCGGCCGGCCATCGCCCGACGAGCGCCCGCTGAGGCGGCGACCGATCCAGGGCAAGACGAACTCGCGATAGTAGGCGGCGGTGCTCTGCGCACGCACCTCGTCGGCAGCGATCTCGCCCCATGCGGTCGGAATCGGCACCTCGAGTGCCCGCAGAACGTTGCTCGCGACCCGCGTGTGGCCGAGGGCATTCATGTGCAGCTTGTCCGCTGACCAGTACTTCTTGTGCTCGAGTTCGGTGTCTGCCCAATTGTCGACGAGCGTGACCCCCGGCCGAACGAACGCGGCGCGCGCGGCATCCGCCAATCGATCGCCCCGTTTCTGCATCAGTGAACCCATCGGCAGATGCCGCGACGGGTTCGCTCCGCTCAACATGACAACGCGGGCGCCGGTGGCCTGGGCGGCGTCGACGACCTGCTCAAGCAGGTCGACGACGTAGGAGATTTCGACCTTGGGTCGCATGATGTCGTTGCCGCCGCCGACAATCGTCAACAGGTCAGGCTTCAGCGCGAGAGCCGGCTGCAGCTGCTCGGCGACGATCGGGCCGAGCAGCTTGCCGCGGATGGCGAAGTTGGCATACCCCACCGGTTCGGGGGTTGCTGCGGCGAGCCCGAGCGCCACCAGGTCGGCCCAGCCGCGCACCTGGCCATCGGCACGTTCGTCGCCGACGCCCTCGGTGAAGCTGTCGCCCATTGCCACATATCGCAAATACATCGTGCTTCTCCCCGCGCAAGTTCGGTGTCGGAACGACCTCGAACTCGCCCGGCTGGGAGAGCTTACTCCGCCCTGCTGATGGTGGCAGTGCCGCGGGTGGTACGGGTGTTTCTGGTGTTACTCGTTCTCGAGGGCGTGGCTACTCGACGGAGTCGGGATCCGGTGCGAGCTCTGCCGACTCTGCGCCATCCGTTTCGGCCGACGGAATCGTCCCACCCGACGCTACGATTCGGGCGGTGAGCGTCTCGCGTGCGGCGCGTGCCGTGCGACGCACCTCTTTGTCCGGGTCGCGCAGACGCTGCGCGATGGTGTCGAGGTGCTCGGCGGTTCCCTGCGCGGCGAGGGCAGTGAGCGCGGCGGAGCGCACGCGCGGAACCTCATCCGTCGTGAGACGAACCAGCTTCGGGGCGACCTGCAGGTCGCGCAGCGTGACAACACGGGCGCACATTTCACGGATGCGCCAGGCCTGGTTGGTCAGTCCGACGACGACGTAGGGGGCTGCCGAATCGTTCCAGACATAGAGGAGCGTGCGTGCACCCCAGAGCTCAGGCCAGTACAGGGCCGGAGCGCCTTCGAGGATGCCGAGCGCGTGGCGCCCACCGGCGTAGAGCAGAAAGTCTTTGCCGGCATTCTTGGCGCGCAGCAGCGTGACGGCGTTCGCACTCACCACGTCCTCGCCGTAGTGGGCGACGGCCGCTTGAATGCGCTCAGCGGTCGGAAGGTCGAGGGGAATATCGGGGTGCGTCTCAAGTTTGTTTGCCATGGCGGGATTCAGTTTATCTGCCGCACCTGGTCAACCGCCTGAAAGGAGGGCACAGAGCGCAGATGTCGCACTGTGACGCGCCGATTTGGCGGATGCCGCGCGGCCTCGCCACACTTGATCAGACTGCGGTAACGCGTACCGCTCTCTCTTGAACTCCGGGTGATTTTCTTAGTGATTTCCGTTAGACACGTCTCGAAGACCTTTCAGTCGGGCGGATCCACCACATATGCATTGAACGACGTCAGTCTTGAGGTCGCTCCCGGCGAAATCTATGGCGTCATCGGCCAGAGCGGTGCAGGCAAGAGCACCCTGATCCGGGCGATCAACCTGCTCGAACGCCCTGACTCCGGCACCGTCACGGTCGACGGCGACGAGCTGACCGCGCTGAACCCGGCCGGCCTGCGCGCGGCCCGCCGCAAGATCGGCATGGTTTTTCAGCACTTCAACCTGCTCTCCGGGCGCACGGTGCAGGGCAATGTGGAGCTCGGTCTCGAGATCATCGGTGTCGATGGGGCCGAGCGGCGCCGCCGTTCGCTCGAGATCCTCGACCTGGTGGGCCTGGTCAACAAGCGCGACTCCTACCCGTCAGAGCTGTCTGGCGGGCAGAAGCAGCGCGTCGGCATCGCCCGCGCCCTGGCCGCAAACCCGAAGGTGCTGCTCTCCGATGAGGCGACATCCGCTCTCGACCCTGAAACGACCCGGTCGATTCTCGACCTGATCAAGACGATCAACGTCGAACTGGGCCTCACCGTGCTGCTGATCACCCACGAGATGGATGTCGTCAAGCGCGTCTGCGACTCGGCCGCGCTGATCGAAGGCGGTCGCATCGTCGAGTCCGGCCCGATCGTCTCGCTGATCTCGACCCCGGGATCTCGGCTGGCGCACGACCTGTTCCCGCTCGGCGCAGTGCCACCGAGCGACGGAAACACCATCGTCGAAATCACCTTCAGCGGTGGCACCGCCGACCGACCGGTGATCTCGCAGCTGGCCCGCGCCTACGGGCTCGACATCAGCATCCTGGGCGCTGCGATCGAAACGATCGGCGGCAGCCAGGCCGGACGTACCCGACTTCAACTTCCTGGCAGCGTCGCCGAGAATGCTGCGCCGATCAAGGATCTGCGCGAACAAGGCCTGCTCGTCGAGATCGTTGGAGAAGCGTCATGATCGACCCCTCAGACCCCGGCTTCTGGCCCGGACTGTTTCAGGTGCTGCTGGTCGGCACCGGGCAGACCCTCTATATGGTGGGCGTTTCGCTGCTGCTCACCGTGATCATCGGGTTGCCGCTCGGCGTGATTCTGGTCGGCACAGAGGCCGGCGGGCTGTTCGACAAACCGTTCGGGTCGCGCGCACTCGGCCGAGCCATTAACAAGGTGCTCGAGTTTCTGGTCAACCTCGGCCGCTCGGTGCCCTTCATCATCTTGATGGTGGCGTTGATCCCCTTCACCCGTGCCGTGGTCGGCACGTTCATCGGCCCGACGGCGGCAATCGTTCCGCTGACCGTTGTCGCGGTGCCGTTCTTCGCCCGGATGGTGGAGATCGCGATCAAGGAGGTCGACACCGGCCTGGTCGAGGCAGCCGAGTCGCTCGGTGCGACCCGTTGGCAGATCGTCTCGAAGGTGCTCGTGCCCGAGGCCATCTCGCCGATGATTCTCGGCCTGTCGACCACGGTGACCTCCATCATCAACTTCTCGGCAATGGTCGGCACCGTCGCCGGCGGAGGGCTCGGCGATGTGGCGGTGCGCTACGGCTACCAGCGCTACAGCACCATTCACATGGTCGCGGTGATCATCGTGATCTTCGTGATTGTGATGGTTCTGCAAGCGATCGCCACCCGCCTGGCCCGCCGGTTCTCGCACCGCTCGCGTACCTCCTCCGGTCGGGCGGTCGGAGCGGATGCGCGTGCCGAGATGCAGCCTGCGGGTGTGGTGGCCTAGCGCTGCTTCGGCGCCTGTTCTTCTTTTTCCCGCTTCTTTTCTCCCTGCTGTTCTGCGTGGCCCCTCCGGTCACGTTCCGTTTTCTTGTCGAAATGAGATCACTGATGAAGTTCACCGCTCGCAACTCCCGTAGCATCCGCATCGCTGGTGCGGCACTCGCCGCCACCGCGCTGCTCAGCCTGTCCGCGTGCGCTGCGGCTTCGGACGAGAAGCCCGCCTCCACGGCCGCCGCGGCTTCGGGTGATCTCGGCACGATCACCGTCGGTGCGCTGGCCACGCCGGCGGGGGACATCCTCAAATTCGTTCAGGACAACCTGGCCGCCGACGCCGGGCTGACGATCAAGTTCCAGGACTTCACCGACTACAACACCCCGAACGTGGCGCTGACCGACGGCGACATCGACGCGAACCTGTTCCAGAACGCCACATTCTTGGCGAACTTCAACGCGCAGACCGGCGGCGACCTCGTCAGCCTGGGCAGCATCTACCTGCCGAGCGCCGCGTTCTACAGCGACAAGGTGACCTCACTCGACGGTCTCAAGAAGGGCGCGAAGATCGCGATCCCGAACGACCCGACGAACGAGGGTCGTGCGCTGAAGATTCTCGCGGCCGAGGGTTTGATCGAGACCACCGACGAGCCCACCACGCTCGCCGACGTGACCAAGAACTCGAAGGATTTGCAGTTCGTCGAGATCGAGAACGCCACCCTGCCGCAGGCCGTTCCAGACGTTGATGCCGCGTTCGTCACGATCTCCTTCGCACTCCCGGCCGGGCTCACCGCCAAGCAGGCGATTCTGATCGAGGGCAAGGACAGCCCGTACTCCAACGTGCTCGCCACCACCCCTGAGCTCGAAAAGGACCCCCGTGTTCTCAAGCTGAAGGAGCTGCTGCTCGACCCCGCGACGCAGAAGTTCATGAACGACACCTGGGACGGCCTGGTCATCCCGACCGTCTAGTCGACCTGCTCGTTCGCCGCGGGGGCCTCTCGCGAGGTTCTCGTTAACGACGGATGCCCGACCACTGGCTGGTCGGGCATCCGTCGTTTCTGCGTGTGGGGTGGCGGCGGTGCTGCTTTGCTGTGTGCCGCTGTGTCGCTGTGCCGTGCCTAGGCGTCGGTCAGCGTGCGTTCGAATCCGGTAGCGGTCGCGTAGTGCCCATAGTTGTCGATCTCGACGAAACCGAAACTCGGGTAGAGGGCCAGTGCTTCGGGCTGGGCGTCACCGGTCTCGAGGCGCACGCGGCGGTAGCCCATCTCTCGGGCGATCGACTCGAGCTCGGCGAGCACCGCCTTCGCATGACCCTGGCGGCGGTAGTCGGGGTGAGTCCACATGCGCTTGATCTCGCAGGTCTCATCGTCGAAACGACGGATGCCGCCACCGGCGACGGTCACGTCGCCATCCATCAGCACCAGAAAAGTGCCGAGGGGCGGGTCGAACTCTGCGGCGGGCACATCGTCGGCGGCGTCGCCGGGCCCGTAGCGCACCTCGTACTCGTGGCGAAGACCGGACAGAAGCTGCTCGGCCCGAGGGTCGAGGAGACGAACACGTGCGAATTCCATGTGACCAAGTTTGCCCGATCCACACGGGGGATTGCCTCCGCGAGGTGGGGGCCCCCGAGACTGGGGCCGCTTCTTTCGTGAGGGGTCGCACATCGACCTTCCCTGTCCCAACGAAGGTCGATTTGCGACCCCTCACGCGAGCGAACCTGCCCCCGTAGACTGGGCGAGTGCCAGTAAACCCCGAACTTCAGGGCCGGGTCTTCCCGCCCGCTCCGCCGTACCTGGTCGGCCGCGAAAAAGTGCGCGAGTTCTCGCGTGCCGTGTTCGCGACCAACCCGATCAACCACGATCCGGAGGCCGCGCGTGCCGCCGGCCACGCCGATGTCGTCGCCCCGCCGACCTTCGCCGTGGTGCTGCAAGAGTTCACGCTCGCCCAGCTGCTCGCCGAGCCAGACGCCGGCATCGACTTCAGCCGCGTCGTGCACGGCAACCAGCAGTTCACGTACAGCCGACCCATCGTCGCGGGCGATGAGCTGACCGCCACATTGACCGTATCGAGCGTCAAAACTCTCGGCGGCCACTCGATGGTGACCGCTGAATCGGCGATCACCGACGCCACCGGTGCCCACGTCGTCACCGCGACATCCACCCTTGTCGTCAGGGGAGACGAATGAACGCCGCACCAGCCCTCGACACTCTGACCGTCGGCGAGGTGGTTGCCGGTGCCAGCTACACGCTGACGCGCGATTCCCTCGTGCGCTACGCCGGAGCATCCGGTGACTTCAACCCGATCCATTACCGCGACGATGTGGCACAGTCGGTGGGGCTGCCCGGCGTTCTCGCGCACGGCATGCTCACGATGGGCCTGGCCGTGCAGCCGGTCGTCGACTGGGCCGGCGACCCGGCACGCGTCATCGACTACCAGGTGCGGTTCACCCGGCCGGTTCCGGTCGACGCTTCTGAGGGTGCGCTCGTCACGGTCGTCGCGAAGGTTGGCGCCATCGACACGGATGCCGCCGTCGCACGCATCGATCTCACCGTCACGTTCAACGAGCAGACGGTACTGGGCAAGGCGCAGGCCCGCGTCAGCCTGGTCTAGTTGATTGGCTCCGATGATCTCTGAATTTCAGACGCCTCCGATCGCGCTCCGCGACCTGACCACGTTGCGGGTGGGCGGTGTTCCGGCCGCCATGGTGACCCCGAAGACCGAGCAGGAGCTCGTCGCCGCTGCGCTTGAGGTCTGGGCAGAGGGCGACGAATGGATGCTGCTCGGCGGCGGGTCGAACACCGTCGCGGCCGATGAGGGGTTCGATGGCACAGTCATCCGAATCTTGACCAGGGGCATCGAGGTCATTCCGGTTTCGGAATATAGCGGGAGCGTGCTCGGCGGCACAGCCGATATCGCTCACGGCGAGGCTGCCGGTGCGGTCGGCGCTGAAGCGAGTGGCGGACTCGGTGGCGCTCTCGGTGGCGATGGCGCTGGCGATGGTGCCCGTGTTCGGCTGCGGGTGCAGGCCGGTGAGTCGTGGGACGAGCTCGTCGCCTTCACCGCGGCCCAGGGCTGGGCCGGGATCGAAGCGCTCTCCGGCATCCCCGGTTCCGTCGGTGCCGCCCCGGTGCAGAACATCGGTGCGTATGGCCAGGAGATCGCGTCCTGCCTCGTCGCGGTGGATTTTCTCGACTTCGACAGCGGAGACGTGCGCCGGATCGGTGCCGCCGACCTCAAGCTGGACTACCGCACCTCGGCCTTTAAGCAGGGTCTGATCGGTATCGTGCTGGCCGTCGAGCTGGAGCTGCACGACACCCATGCTGAGGCGGCGGTGCTCGGCAGTGCCCTCGGACGCCCGGTCGCCTATGCGCAGCTTGCCGGCGCGCTCGGCGTGCAGCAGGGTGACCGCGTCGCCCTCGATGTCGTGCGTTCGACGGTGCTCGCGCTGCGAGCGTCGAAGGGAATGGTGCTCGACGCCAACGATCCCGACACCGCGAGCGCCGGGTCATTCTTCACGAACCCGATCGTCACCGAGAACTTTGCCCGTCAGCTTCCCGACGACGCCCCCCGCTGGTCGCAGCAATCTGTGCTGGCCGACCGGGTCATTCCCCTCGAGGAATATGCCGGAGTCGGCCCGGTTCCTTGCGTGGAGGAGGTGCGCCTGACGAAGCTCAGTGCGGCCTGGCTGATCGAACAGGCCGGCATCGCCAAGGGGTTTAGGCTGCCCGGCTCGCGGGCGGCGATCTCGAGCAAGCACACTCTCGCCCTGACGAACACGGGCGGGGCGACCGCTGACGAGATCGCGCAGCTGGCCCGCTTTGTGCAGGGCCGCGTCGCGGCGGAGTTCGGTGTGATCCTGCAGCCGGAGCCGGTGCTGATCGGGGTATCGCTCTAGCTCTAGCTCGAGCTCTAGCTCTAGCTCTAGCTCGACGTGAGGCGTGAGTGCTCGGTCGCTCGGGCATCCGCTCGGCGCGGGCGTTGCGGGAGGTGAGTGCCGAGAATCCTCGCGCGTGCGCTCAAATCGTCGCCTCGTGTCGTGTGTCGGCGACGATTTGGGCGCACGCACGGATGTGCCGGAGCACTTTTCCTTCGCGAGTGCGGGCAAACGGTTGCTCTGCGATGCCGGTGAGCGGCCATTTGGCCGCACTCGCGAGCTCGTGGCGCGTGTTCGCCCGCTCGGGCATCCGCTCGTCGCGTTGCGGGAGGTGAGTGCCGAGAATCCTCGTGCGTGCGCTCAAATCGTCGCCTCGTGTCGTGTGTTGGCGACGATTTGGGCGCACGCACGGATGTGCCGGAGCACTTCTCCTTCGCCCTGCGGGTCTAACCTGCGGGTCTAACCTGCGGGTCAACCTGCGATCAGCTCGACGGCGCCCCGGTAGGCGGCGTGCCGCCGGGGCCACCGGTTGGGGGAGTTCCGCCACCGCCGGGGCCACCGGTCGGGGGAGTTCCGCCGCCGCCGGGGCCGCCACCGGCCGGAGGAGCGCCACCACCACCGGCGCCGCCCGACGGCGCCGAACCCGCGGTCGGTGTCGTGCGGGTATCAACGCGCACCGTGAGCGAGACCTGGTAGCCCGACTTGACGTCGCCGCTGACTGTCGCCAGCTGCAGCGCGCCACCGTCGTCGCTGAATACATTGTCGGTGTCGAGACTGACCTGTGCCAGATTGGCCGACGAGCCCTCGTAGCCGTCAAGCGCGTAGACCAGTTTGCTGACCTCTTCGGGCAGCGCAACCTGTGACGTGGCGATGGCGTTCGTCGAATCCGTGATCTGGTCGACGGTGGGATAGACCTCGAAGTGGATGTGCGGCCAACGACCGGTGTAGCAAGCCGGAAAGATCGAGGTGTAGGAGACAGTTCCCTTGCTGTCGGCGACCTGCACGCCGCGGAGGTAGGTCTCATTCTCAATTCCGGAGGAGTACATCGAGTAGCCGCCGGCGCTATCGCAGTGCCAGACGTACACCGCGACATCCGTGAACGGAGCGTCATTGTTCGCCATGTCGAGGATGGTCAGCGAGAGGGCCATCGGAACGCCGGTGGCCGTCGTGCCGCCGTCGAGGCTTGAGCGGATGTCACTGCGCACGATTCCAGACTGCTCAAGCACATCGGCGCCATTGGAGCCGTCGCCCGGGTAGGGGCCCGCCGTCTCGTCGGGGATCTCGCCGGAGCTGGAAGCCGACGCCGACGCCGACGCTCCTGAACCAGAGGTGTCAGTGCAGGCAGCGAGTGCCACCGCACCGATTCCCAAACCGAACAGGCTCAGAACATTGCGTCGGCTGACCAGGGTGCGGATGTCGAAGGCCACGCCTTGATCGACGACCTCCTCGTCGGCACGATCGAGCAGGCGGCCTTCGTACGCGGGCCCGTCCGGGGTGAATTCTGGTTCGGGAATGCGACTCATTGTGGCTGCCTCTTCAGTTCGGGGTGACTCGGGAGGCTCCCACCTTCGCCCACGCCGCTATGGGATTGCTATGAGCGGGCAACGAGTCGTCAGGCAGCGCGGTCAGGGGCGTGCGCACGTGTGCATCCGCGTGCAGGCAGCACGCGTGCGCTCAAACCGTCGCCTCGGGAGAGTGAGGGCGACGATTTGAGCGCACGGGAGGCGTTGGGGGCAATCCGAGTGGGACTCGGCCGGTACTCAGCCGGCCCGACGCGAGGCGGCCGCGATTCCAGCCGCGACCAGAGCCACTCCGATCGCGATGACCGCGCCGATCAGAAGCAGCGTCGGGTCGGGAGCCGTCGGCAACACCGTCCAGGCCACCATGAATCCCGCGAAGACGAGAAGCAGCACACCCCAGAGGATCGTGGAGAATCGTGGCCGGTTGCGCCGAGGGGCGGATGCCGCGCCCGGCGCGACGGGGGCGGCCTGCGAAACAGACGCCCAGGCATCCGTGTTCAGTGGCACCGTCGGCTGCGCGGTAGTCGTATTCGTGTTGTGTGGCACCGTCGGCTGCGCGGTAGTCGCATTCGTGTTGAGTGGCACTGTCGGCTGTGCGGTAGTCGCATTCGTGTTGTGTGGCACCGTCGGCTGCGCGGTAGGTGCAGCGGCATTCGTGTTCAAAGGCACGGTGGGCTGCGAGTCGGGCGCACTGTCCGGCGAAACATCGGTGTTGCTCGGCTCGGGCGTCGAGCCGGGAAGCGGGGTGGTGGGGAAGTCAGACATGAGAGCTCCTAGCGGGCGTCGACGACGGTGACCTGGCCGATAAAGGTCCAGACGCGGATGTGCGGAACGGCTCGTGCATCAGACCCGTTGAACGTGCGGGAGTCGTGGAGAAAGATGCCGCCGCGCTCGGTGCTTGAGCGAGTGCTGCCCGAGGTTGCTTGGTAGTCGAGCCCGCCGATGAACGTGTTGACTTCGACGGTCACCGGGCGATCGTCCGGCAGCACGAGCTCGGTCTCACCGAAGCCGAGCCAGACGTCGATCGTGCGCCCGTCGGTAGCCCGAGCGTTGTCGAGCGCGGTGAGATCGATCGTCGGTGCACCGGCGACGACGGCGTAGCCGCTCACCGCATCGGCCGCAGAACTGCTGACCGACCAGGTGGGTGCGCCGACGAGGGCGAACTGGGTGCCCTGGGGCAACACCCCGAGCACGAGCAGGGTCGCCGCGGCGAGAAACGCGAAGCCACCCATGGCACCGCTGGTGCGGCCCCGGATTCCGGCGATGATGATGCCGAGCGCGAGAACACCGAGGGTGAAGGCGAGCCCGACGAGGAGGGCTGCGCCCGACCAGGTTCCGCCGTCGAAGACGCCGGAATAGACGGCGGATGCCGCGGCGCCGAGGGTCAGACCGATGCCGAGCATGATCGCGGTGAAGCCGGCGCCGGGGTGGCGGTTCTTGTGGGCAGCAGCGGAGGAGTTCCAATCGGTCTTCGATCCGGCGGTGCCGTGGGACTGATCGACGAGGGCATCCCAGGCGCTGCGCGGCTGCGCAGTGGACGGCGGCGTTGGGCCGGCTGCCGCTCCGAACGTCGCGCCGGCCGCCCCTGCCCCGAACGTCGCGCCGGCTGCGGTCGCGCCGAACGCGGCGGGGCCGGAAGCGGAATTGGCGGCGGGGGAGGCAGGGGAGGCGGGCGTGGCCGTTGTCGAGGCTGCATCAGTCGTTGCTGCGCCGTCAAAGGCGGCGGAACCGAAACCAGAGCTGTTCGCCGCGTTGGCCGGGGCATCCGTTGTGCCGCTCGGGTCGGTGACAAACGGGGTGGTCACGAAGGCTGCCGAACTCGACGACGGCTCCGAGGGCGGGGCCGAGGGCGAGGCTGCGGGCGACGGGGGAGAGTAAGGCGACGCCGGCGGCCCAGACGGTGCAGCGGGCGGTGGCGAGCGAAACGCGCTGTTCGGCGCCGGAACCCGGCGCAGCAAGTAGATGACCAACCAGACGATGCCGACGATGACCGCGATGGTCCAGCCGACGGTGAAGGTGGTGGACAACCAGTCGGGCATGCCCCAGGCGAGAGGCGGGCCCTCCCACCAGAGCCCACGCGTGAACGGAACAATGGTGAACAGCACGAGCGCGCCGATGGCGATCATGGCCGGTTCGAAGACGCCGCGAAACGCTTGCTCGGCGTGAATGCGTCCCGACTGGTTGGGCAGCAAGGCCCAGCCGATGGCGTAGGCGAACAGCACCGGAGCGCCGAGGATCGCGAGCACAATGGCGATGCCGCGCACGATCAGCGGGTCGAGCCCGGTGCGGAACGCGATGCCGCCGCAGACGCCGGCGAACCAGCGATCGTGTCCGCGGTCGATGCCGGTGGAGCGCACCCAATCGAAGAAGCGGGTGACTTGCGGTGAGGCGGCGGGTGAGCTCGCCGTGCTGTGAGGTGCATCGTTCATGCTTCGAGTCTGGCGGGGCGCCGGGGCCGCTGCCATGGGGGATCACCCTGATTCGACCCTGACTTCGCGACCCAGGGGCATCTCGGGGTCCGGCGACATGCTTTGATCGTGAGTGTGAACACTCCGCGGATGACCAGACCCAGGCTGCGCCTGATCGGTGGAGTCTGCGCGGGTTTCGCCGAGCACACCGGGCTTCCGGTGAGCGCCGTGCGCACGGCCACGCTGATTCTCGCGCTCTGCGGCGGGGCCGGCATTCTGCTCTACGTCTGGCTGTGGGTGACGACGCCGTCAGCGACGACCGAAGCCGGCGCCCTGCCGAAGGTCAGCCTGGCCCGGCCTTCGGCACAGGCCGCGGCGCAGGCGGCGACGGATGCCGCGACAACGGATGCCGCGCTCGCGCGCTCGGCCCCTGTCACCGAAATTCTGCTCGGCATCGCACTGCTCGCCGCCGGCGTTGCGCTCGTGGCGAGTCGATTGGGCGCCGATATCCCGCTGGCGGTCGTCATCCCCGCCATCGTCGTGCTGGCGGGCGTTGCGCTGGCCTGGCGCCAATTCGCCGACATTCGAAGCGGTGCAGCCCAGCGTTCGTCGGCGTTGATGGTGCGCACGCTCGGCGCTCTCGTGCTCGTGGCCGTCGGCATCCTCCTTTTCTTCGTCACCGGCGACGCCCCCAACATCTGGACCGTCGTCGTGGCCGCCGTCTCTGTGCTGCTCGGCGTCGGTGTCGTCATTGCGCCGTGGCTGATCCGACTCTCGCAGGACCTCGCCGACGAACGCACCGCCCGCGTGCGCGAGGCGGAGCGAGCTGAGATCGCCGCCCACCTGCACGATTCGGTGTTGCAGACTCTGGCTCTGATTCAGCAGAAGGCCGGCCCGCACAGCGATGCCGCTCGGCTGGCGCGCGCGCAGGAGCGGGAGTTGCGCGAGTGGCTGTTCACCGGATCCGACACGACCACCGTCGACCTGGCCACCGAACTGCGACGCATCGCCGGCGTGATCGAAGAGGACTTCGCGGTGCGCTTCGAGGTCGTGACGGCCGGAACCAGTCCAGACGACGTTCCCGATGCGCTCGTCGCCGCGGCTCGCGAGGCGATGCTGAACGCGGCCAGGCACGCCGGTGGCATGGTGTCGGTCTACCTCGAGTCCGGCCCGACGAGCATCGAACTGAGCATCACCGACCGCGGCCCCGGCTTTCGCATCGACGACATTCCCGACGACCGACTCGGCGTCAAGGAATCCATTCTCGGGCGGATGCGCCGCGTGGGTGGCAGCGCGACGGTGCGACGCGGTCCCGGTGGCGCCGGCACGGAGATTCTGCTGGTTCTGCCGACGGTTGCGGCGTCGCCCTCCGGCCCGGGGGTCGAGCAGCCCTCGGTGGCTGAGGAGCGAGCGCCGGCGAGCGTCTCGAAACCTCGTGAGCCAACGTCCAAACCCGACCCCGGTTCAGAGATCGGCTCGCGCGGTTTCGAGACGCGGCCTCCTTCGTCGGCTGCTCCTCAACCACCGGTCATGTTGCCGCCCGCGCAGACCCCGCCCGCCACCCCCTCACGAACGGACACCCCGTGACCGACCCCGCACCCGCCGCATCCGTCGCCCTGCCGGTTGTGATCGTCGACGACCATTCAATCTTTCGCTCTGGCCTGCGTGCCGACCTCGACGATGGCATCCAGGTGCTCGGCGAAGCGGCAACCGTCGACGAGGCGATCGAGCTCGTGATCGCACTGCAGCCGCGCGTCGTGCTGCTCGATGTGCACCTCCCCGGCGGTCGCGGCGGGGGTGGGGCCGAAGTGATCAGGGAGGCGGCCCCGCATGCAGCGCACACCCTCTTTTTGGCGCTCAGCGTCTCGGATGCCGCCGATGACGTGGTCAGTGTGATCCGGGCCGGGGCCCGCGGTTACATCACCAAGAGCGCGTCGGGGGCCGAGGTGTCGGATGCCGCCCGCCGCGTCTCAGAAGGCGACGCCGTGTTCTCGCCCAAGCTCGCCGGTTTCGTGCTCGACGCGTTCGGCGCCGTGGCCGGGGAGGTTGCCGAACGCGTCGACGAACTCGACCGGCTGTCCGCTCGCGAACAGGAAGTCATGCGGCTCATCGCCCGCGGTTACACCTACAAGGAGGTCGCCGGCACCCTCTTCATCTCCACTAAAACCGTCGAAACGCATGTCTCGGCGGTGCTGCGCAAACTGCAGCTCTCGTCGCGGCACGAACTCACCGCCTGGGCGCTGGAGCGCAAGCTGCTCTAACTCAGCTCGCTGCGCTGGAATGCCCCTTTTCGAACGAGCACGTCGGCGCTAAAATAGACGTAGGTTTCCACTCGATGGTTGTGCCGTCGAATGGGTCACACCACCGGACCGGTAATTTATTGACCTTCGAGGTCGCGGGCCAGCCTTCGAGCTTGTTGCCCACCCGGCCCGGCCTTTCTTTGTGGGCGATCAGTTCGCGAGTGCGGGCGCGAAGGCGAGCAGCGCGAGCTACGAGACGCGTTGTCACGCACTCGACGACGGATGCCGCGCTACAGCACGCCGAGTTCCATCGCGCGAGTGACCGCTCGCGTTCGGTCGCGCACGTCGAGCTTCTCGAAGACGTGAACGAGATGCGTCTTGACCGTCGCTTCGCTGATGAATAGCGATCGCGCGATCGCGGGGTTGCTCTGCCCGGCAGAAACCAACCGGAGCACCTGCAGCTCGCGCTCCGACAACCGGGGCGGAGCCGGCGCATCCGTCGCCTGTGTCGTCGCTCGACGCACGAGCCGGGCTGCGATCGACGGCGCGAGCACGCTCTGGCCGCGTGCGACCTGGCGCACGCCCTCGATGATCTCGGCCTGCGGCGCGGCTTTCAACAGATAGCCGCTCGCGCCGGCCTCGATCGCGCCGAGAATCTGGTCGTCGGTCTCATAGGTGGTCAGGATGAGCACACGGATGGGGGTGCCGGCAATGGTCGGGCCACCGCTCAGAATCTGCGCGGTGGCGGCGACGCCGTCGAGACGCGGCATACGGAGGTCCATCAGCACGAGGTCGGGGGCGAGCGCTGCGGCGAGCTCGACGGCTTCTTGACCGTCGGCCGCTTCGCCGACGACCTCGATGTCGTCGGCCGCTCCGAGCAATCCCACGATTCCGGAGCGCACGATCGGGTGATCATCGGCCACCAGCACCCGGATCATCAGAACTCCTGCTCGGCCGGCAGGCTCACGCGCAGCACAGTTCCGCCGTCGTCGCCGGGGCCGACATCGAGGGTGCCACCGACCAGTCCGACCCTGTCGCGCATGCCCGCCAGACCGAAGCCGCCGTCGGCTCCGTCTGGAAACGCAACCCCGGTCTCGGACCCCGGCGCGCTCGCCTCCGTGGTGCCGGTATCGGTGCCGCTGGCGCCTTCGCTGGCGCCTTCGCTGGCGCCTTCGCTCGCGCTGCCGCGTCCGGCCCCGCTCCGCCGAGCCGCGAACCCCCGTCCGTTGTCGCGCACTTCCAGCATCGTCGTTCCCTGTTCCGTGCGAATCGTGACCGACGCGACGCTTGCCCGCGAATGCTTGCGCACGTTCGCCAAGCCCTCCTGGGCGCAGCGCAACAGCACCACCTCGAGTTCGCGATCGAGATCTGTGGCTGTCACCGTGGCATCCACCTGAATGCCAGTTTCCTGTTGAAACC
The DNA here is from genome assembly GCF_039538945.1 of Glaciibacter kafniensis. NCBI lineage: Bacteria > Bacillati > Actinomycetota > Actinomycetes > Micrococcales > Microbacteriaceae > Glaciibacter > Glaciibacter kafniensis. The sequence goes on from NZ_BAABCN010000007.1 coordinate 94,718, forward strand.
GGGTGGCCAAGCGGCCGACGGTCTCGGCCAGAGTCGAATCGTTGCCGCGCACGGGCGACATCGAGGCGACGAGGTTGCGGGCCTCGGCCAGGGCATCGCGCGCGGTCGACTCGATGAGCTGCGTCGTCGCGTTCACCCGCGTGGTGTCGCTGGGGATCGCCGCCAGCTCGCCCTGCGCGCGTTCGGCCAGCATGACCAGACTCGTCAAGCTTTGCGCGATCGTGTCATGGATGTCACGGGCCAAGGCCTCCCGCTCACTCGTCCGTCCGGCCGCGCGGTGCATCTCGCCCAGCTCGCCCTGGGCCGCGGTGAGGTGTTCGAGCAGGCTCCGGTTGCGTTCGCCGTCCAGGGCGATGCGGGTGATCCACAGGCCGAGAACGATCGCGAAGACGAACGACAGCGACTCGATGCCGACGGCCTGCATGACGGCATCCGGGCTGCCGCCCTGGCCGAGGGCCAGCCCGAGGCCGACCGACACGGCGAGCGTTCCGCTCAACACGATGCAGCCGATCAGCGACGGGGTCAGCGCCCAGAGAAACGGAAAGGCGAAGGCCTGAATCGACGCAAGGCTGGGCGAAAAGAACGCCGCGACGCCACAGCCCACGATCAGTACGACGCGAAAGGCGACGGATGCGCGCTGCTCGTCGAGCCCACGGCGACCGAACGCGAAATAGCAGATCCCGATCACGGCGAGGGTGATGAGGGCGCCGATCCGGGAGGCCTCGCTGGGCGCCCAGGCGAAGACGGCGACGACCGCCATGATGGCGAGCGTGCCGATGAACGCGAGGTCCCACCAGCGCACGGTTGTCATTCGTCTACTTTCCCACGCTCTGTTGCTCGCCGCGCTCTCGTCCCACTTCCCTCGCGCGTGCGCTCAAATCGTCGCCTTGCCGTGCGCGCAGGCGACGTTTTGAGCGCACGCGCGGGCTAGGCATCCTTTCGAATCCACCGGAACGTGACGAGACTGAGCACCACACCAACGACCAGCCAGATGCCGAGGTTCAGGGCGACGAGCGGCAGATCCCAGGAGCCAGACGGCTCCAGCGTTTGAAAGTTCTCGGGAAGAAAGACGCTCCGCATTCCCTGCGCCATCCACTTGAGCGGAAACAGGCTGGCCAGGTTCTGCATCCACTCCGGCAGCATGTAGAACTGCAGGTAGACGCCCGAGATGAACTGCAGCAGCAGCACCATCGGAATGACAACGGCAGTCGCACTCTTGCCCGAACGCGGAACCGACGAGAGGGCGATCCCGAGCAGAGCGCAAGTGATCGTGCCGAACACGAACACCCAGGCGAAGGTCATCCAGCTGCCGGCATTCTGCGGCAGGTCGACCCCGAACACGAAGTGGGCGACGGCCAACAGCAGCGCGGCCTGCAGGATCCCGGTCGCAAAGACCTGACCGATCTTGCCGATGAAATAGCTCAGGGGTGAGAGCGGGGTTCCGCCGAGACGTTTGAGGGTGCCGTCGCCCTTCTCTGTCGCGATGTCGACAGCGAGGTTCTGCAGGCCGGAGAGCAGCATGCCGGCCGCGAGCATGCCGGGCAGGTAATACGCGCCGACGCTGATGCCGCCGGTGCCGTCTGGGGCGGTGCCGACGTTGCCGGCCGAGCCGAAGGCCGTGGTGAATATTCCGAGCATGACGACCGGAAAGAGAAACGTGAAGAAGAGCGTGTCGGGCGAGCGAAAGTAGACCCGGGTTTCGTAGCTGACGCGAGAGGCGCCGAGGGCGAGGGCATTCATGCGCGGATCTCCGTCGAGGTGTCTGTGTCGGCGTCAGTGTTTGTGTAGGCGTCGGCGTCGGCGTCGAAATCGGTCGCGGAGTCTCGGGCGCGGTCGGTGCGAGGGATGTCAGTGGTCGCGCGGTCGGCTGCCGTGAAGTTGGTGTTCACCTGGCTGGCGTTCACTCGACCGGTGTTCACTCGGCCGGTGTTCACTCGACCGGTGTTCACTCGGCCGGGCTGCGGGGCGGCACCGGCGCTCGGTCCGGCTGCGTGCGCAGCTGCCTGCGTTGCCTGCGTTGCCTGCTCAGCAGCGGCATCTGCCGCGTCGGCGGTGCGCACCAGATCGAGATAGACGTCTTCCAGGCTCGGACGCACGACCTCGAGTTCGGCGGGTTCCCCGCCCAGTGCGGCGACGAGCTCGGCGACGACCCGGCCCGGATGCTCGGTGCGCCTCTCCTGTCGCGTCCCCGTCGCATCCAGCCAGCGCACGAAGGGAATGCGGGCGGCTGCCCCGCCGATCTCGTCGATTCCGCCGAGGTCGATCAGGCGCCCGCCGGCGATCACGCCGGCCCGATCGCCGAGCTGCGCCGCCTCGTCGAGGTAGTGGGTAGTGAGCAGAATCGTGGTGCCCTCCGCCTTCAATGAACGGATGAGATCCCAAAACTGGTGCCGTGCTTCCGGGTCGAAGCCCGTGGTCGGCTCGTCGAGAAAGAGGAGTTCCGGGCGTCCGATGATGCCGAGCGCGACATCCACTCGACGACGCTGCCCGCCCGACAACTTGCTGATGCGGGTCTTCGCTTTCGAACCGAGACCGACGGCTTCGATGACCTCGGTGACGCTGCGCGGATGCGGGTAGAAGCCGGCGAAATGGCTCAGCTGTTCGGTCACCGTGACGTTGCCGCTTTCGCCGGTGGACTGCAGCACGATTCCGAGCCGCGACTTCCAGCTGCGGTTGCCGTGGCGCGGGTCGATGCCGAGCACCGAGACCTCGCCGGCGGAGCGATCCCGGTAACCCTCGAGAATCTCGATCGTCGTGCTCTTGCCCGCACCGTTCGGGCCGAGCAGCGCGAACGTCTCACCCGCGCGGATATCGAAGCTGATGCCGCGCACCGCGTCGACGTCGCCGTAGCGTTTCTGCAGGTCGCGCACGTGCACAACCGGTTCGTTCTGGTTCACTCTGTTCAGAGGCATAGTCCCAGACTCCCAGCCGGTGCCCTTCGGCGGTAGCCGTGACCCGGCTGATTCCGCTATCAACCGGTCGATGGATGCCCTCGAAAGCCCCATCCACCCGTGAGGTGCCAACTTTCGCTAGTTGAACGCGCTCTGCACTAGCGAAAGTTGGCACCTCACGGGTCAGAAATCGCGGGACCGCGCCATCCACGGGCGCGGAGGTTTCGTTCGATGCGACGGATGAGAGGCGCGACGTTCTCAAGATCGTCGGCTGCGACCTCGGCGTAGTGGTAGCCGAGAGACTCCAGCTCGGACCGACGCGTGAGGTCGCGACGCCACTGCCGAATGTCGGTGCGATGTTGATCGCCCTGATACTCCAAGATCGCCCGTTCCTCAGGAAAGTAGAGGTCGACGCGCGCGACGAAACGGCCGTGCTCGTCGTAGATTTCCGGGTTGACTTGGGGAGTCGGCAGACCGGAGGTCACGACGATCACGCGCAGCTCGGACTCCTTCGGCGATTCCGAGAACTCACTCAGCAGCTCCAGCGCTCTCCGAAGCACTCGGCGTCCGCGACGGCCCGGATGCGAGATCACTGCGTCGAGGAGCTCTCTGCGACTCACGATTGGCTGCTCATGAAAGATGAGGTAGTCGCCGGCCGCCACAAGTTCCCCGAGCGAGAGGGTCAGAGCGAGATCGCACCAGGTGCGTGCCGGGGTCGTGAGCGGCACACCCCGCTGCACCGTCACATCCGTCGGTGAGATCTGCATGCGTCTCCCGCGTGCATTCTGGCGACGGATGGCGCGGGCTGGGTGTGCGACCCCGATCTCAAGATTGGGCTGTCTGTCGTTATCGAACCGCAGAGGCAATGGCATGCCCCAGAGGGCGGCTGCGCTCGCCCCACAGAAGAACGCGTGCGCCGGAAGCACCGCGGCCAGCAAGCGGCATCGGTCGAAAAACGTGAGGTTGAGCGACGCCGAGAGGCGAACTCCCCAGTGCGGATGCGCCAGATTTTTCGCGCGCAGCCGATGCCCACGCACTTTCGCGGCCCGGGCTGCCGAAACGGTGAAGCCCGTCGCAGGCAGACCAGAGGGAAGGGGGATCCGTGCGTTCACTCCCGCAGAATGCCCGACTCAACCTCTGCCGCGCGCGAGTTATGCACAGGGCTCGTGAGGTGCCAGCTTTTACTAGTCAGACGCGCGTGTAACTAGCAAATGTTGGCACCTCACGGAAAGTGAGGCTCGCTACGCGAACAGGCGCTGCAAGCGCTGGATGCCCTCCAGCAGCGGTGCGTCGCCGAGCGCGTAGGAGAAGCGCAGGTAGCCACTCGGGCCGAACGCCTCGCCGGGAACCGCAGCCACCTCGGCCTGGTCGAGAATGAGGTCGGCCAGCTCCAGCGACGTGGTCGGCGTGACGCCACCCCAGGTGCGGCCCAGCAGGCCAGACACGTCGGGGTAGACATAGAACGCGCCCTGCGGCGTCGGAGTGACCATTCCGGGGATCTTGTTGAGCTCGGCGACGATCACCTTGCGACGGCGGTCGAAGGCTTCCCGCATCTCGAGCGCGGCATCCTGCGGCCCGTTCAACGCGGCAATCGCCGCACGCTGCGAGATGTTCGACACGTTCGACGAAAGGTGCGACTGCAGGTTCGAGGCGGCCTTGATGGCGTCGGCCGGGCCGACCATCCAGCCCACACGCCAACCCGTCATGGCGTAGGTTTTCGCGACACCGTTGACCAGGATGGTGCGGTCGGCGAGGGCCGGAACCGCCTCGACGATCGAGACCGCGCGCACGCCGTCGTAGGTGAGGTTCTGGTAGATCTCGTCGGAGATGACCCAGAGGCCGTGCTCCTCAGCCCACTCGCCGATCGCTTTCGTCTGCTCGGGTGAGTACACAGAGCCCGTCGGGTTCGACGGCGAGACGAAGAGCAGCACCTTGCTGCGCGGGGTGCGCGCGGCCTCGAGCTGCTCAACGGTGACCAGGTAGTTCTGGTCGCTGCCGGCGAAGACGTCGACCTGCACACCGCCGGCCAGCTTGATGGCCTCTGGGTAGGTGGTCCAATACGGCGTCGGAACGAGAACCTCGTCACCCGGGTCGAGCAGCGTCGCGAACGCCTGGTAGACCGCCTGCTTGCCGCCATTGGTCACGACGACCTGGCTCGGAGAGACCTCGAGGCCACTGTCGCGCAGCGTCTTCGCAGCGACGGCCTCGCGCAGCTCGGGCAGACCGGCCGCCGGGGTGTAGCGGTGGTTCTTCGGGTCGACCACCGCGGCAAGAGCTGCGTCGATGATGTGCTGCGGCGTCGGGAAGTCAGGCTCCCCGGCGGCAAAGCTGATCACCGGACGACCGGCAGCCTGCAGGGCTTTCGCTTTACCGTCGACCTTGAGGGTTGCCGACTCTGCAATGGAGCCGACGCGGGTAGAGATTCGCTTGAGTTCGTGTGTCACGGTACGAGCATACGGGGGCGTGCGGCACTCGAACAGAGCGGTTACGATAGAAGCTGCACCGCGCGAATCACTCCCCGAAGAATATTTCGGATCAGGGGCGTTTCGCCGGGGTTCAGGTGAAGCAGACAGCCACGGATGTCCGGGGCTGGGTGACCTGGCCGGCGGCTCAGCTTTACAGAGCCGGCTCAGTCACCTACACTTGACCGAGGTAGTTGAAATCGACCATGCTTTTTTGCGCCCATTTTGGCCCTTCGCCAAATGGGGGTGTAGCGGAGCAAACCGGTTTCACATCCATAGGGTGGTGGCTCAATTGGTAGAGCAGCGGTCTCCAAAACCGCAGGTTGCAGGTTCGAGTCCTGTCCGCCCTGCAAGTCGGTGGTCTTTCTACCGGCCCATGAAAGGTGTAACAGGTGGCCCGAAAAGTTATCGACGAACCCAGTGAGGAAATCGTCGCCAACGCGAAGACGGCCCGCGACTCCAAACGCGGCCCCTTCGGTCGGTTCACCCTGTTCATCAAGCAGGTCATGGCCGAACTCCGCAAGGTAGTAACGCCGACCCGCAAAGAACTCCTGAGCTACACCGGCGTCGTGCTGGTCTTCGTGGCCATCGTGATGGCCCTGGTGTACGCAATGGACTGGGTGTTCGCGCTAGCCGTGACATGGGTGTTCGGAACTCCGGGCGGTTAACCAACCGCTGCCTGCGGCGGCTTGCGACTGATCGTCAACCGTAGTCATGGCAACGCTGTTCGGGACACGCATTCGTGCCCTGTGCAATAGAGAAGAATTGAGATTTTGTGTCTGAGACGAATCACGACGACGTTGACTGGGCGACCGCCGCTGAGCAGTCCGCCGAGGATGACGAGGCGCAGGAGGGCAACACCCTTGCTGCCGAGGAAAACTCTGTAGAAGCCGCCGAGCAGGTTGCCGTACACATGATCGACGAGAACGAAGACGGCCTCGATGCCGCACTCGACGCCCTCGCCGAGTCCGCAGATCCCGAAGCCGACGCCCTCGTGAACGATGCGCTCGACATCGATTCCCTCGATGAGGCCAACGCTGCCGTCGAAGCAGTCGAAGACGAAGATGAAGCTTCCGACGACCCCTACGAAGAGTTCCGCAAGGAACTGCGCTTCGCACCGGGCAAGTGGTTCGTGATTCACTCCTACGCCGGCTTCGAACGCCGCGTGAAGTCGAACATCGAGAACCGCAAGCAGTCGATGGCCATGGAAGATTACATCTACCAGGTCGAGGTCCCGATGGAAGATGTCGTCGAGATCAAGAACGGCCAGCGCAAGATGGTCACCCGCGTTCGTATCCCCGGATACGTGCTCGTTCGCATGGACCTGAACGAAGACAGCTGGTCTGTCGTTCGTCACACGCCGGGCGTCACCGGCTTCGTGGGCAACGCCCACAACCCGACGCCGCTGCGTTTCGAAGAGGCCTTCGGCATGTTGAAGAGCCTGGTTGAGATCAAGGATGTCCCGTCTGCCAAGGGCGCAACTGGCCAGGGCGGCAAGGCTCCGGTTCGCGTCATCGCGGCCGAGATCGACTTCGAAATCGGCGAGACGATCACCATCAAGGAAGGCTCCTTTGCGGGCCTGCCCGGCTCGATCAGCGAAATCAAGCCGGAGAGCGGCAAGCTCATCGTGCTCGTCTCGCTCTTCGAGCGTGAGACCCCGGTCGAGCTCAGCTTCGACCAGGTCACCAAGCTCTAGTATCGACGGGGCTCATGCCCCTCGGTTTCTGAACCACCGGGGCCCATCCGGGTACCGGGAGAGTGGTCCGTGTGGCCACTCGAACATCAAAAGAAGGAAGAACAATGGCACCGAAGAAGAAGGTTACTGGTCTGATCAAGCTTCAGATCAAGGCCGGCGCCGCCAACCCCGCACCGCCCATTGGTCCGGCGCTCGGTCAGCACGGCGTCAACATCATGGAGTTCTGCAAGGCGTACAACGCAGCAACCGAATCCCAGCGCGGCAACGTTGTCCCCGTTGAGATCACGGTCTACGAGGACCGCTCGTTCACGTTCATTCTGAAGACCCCGCCCGCCGCGGAGCTCATCAAGAAGGCCGCTGGCGTTGCCAAGGGCAGCGGAACCCCGCACACCGTCAAGGTTGCCAAGCTCACCCAGGCTCAGGTTCGCGAAATCGCCGAGACCAAGATGGTTGACCTCAACGCCAACGACCTCGACGCTGCGTCGAAGATCATCGCCGGCACCGCCCGTTCCATGGGCATCACGGTCGAGGGCTAACCCCTCCACCTCCACCAAGCATTGCGCCGACCGGTATTTCGCCGACAGGCACGTGGAAGAGCCAGCCAGGCTCGCACCACACTCTCAAGTTCCATCACAGGAGATTCAAATGGCACAGAAGTCAAAGGCCTACCGGGCCGCGGCCGAGAAGATCGAAGCCGACAAGTTCTACACCCCCACCGACGCTGTCGCTCTTGCAAAAGAGACCGGCTCAGCCAAGTTCAACTCGACCGTTGAGGTTGCCCTCAAGCTTGGTGTCGACCCGCGCAAGGCAGACCAGATGGTCCGCGGCACCGTGATTCTTCCTCACGGTACCGGTAAGACCGCCCGCGTCATCGTCTTCGCAACCGGCCCGGCCGCCGAGGCTGCAATCGCAGCCGGCGCCGACGAGGTGGGTGGCGACGAGCTCATCGAGAAGGTGGCCGCCGGTTACACCGCGTTCGACTCCGCCGTCTCGACCCCTGAGCTCATGGGTAAGGTCGGCCGTTTGGGTAAGGTCCTCGGCCCGCGTGGTCTGATGCCGAACCCGAAGACCGGCACCGTGACGCCTGACGTCGCGAAGGCCGTTTCTGACATCAAGGGTGGAAAGATCGAATTCCGCGTCGACAAGCACTCCAACGTGCACTTCGTCGTTGGTAAGGCATCCTTCACCGCTGAGCAGCTCAACGAGAACATCACGACCGCTCTCGAAGAGATCGTTCGTTTGAAGCCGAGCTCCTCCAAGGGCCGCTACATCATGAAGGGTGCTGTCTCGACCACGTTCGGTCCTGGCATCCCGCTCGATGTGAACAGCATCTAAGTAGTCGCACCATAGTTCGAAGGGCCCGTCGTCAGACGGGCCCTTCGTCGTTAACTGCTGGCGGGTGCGTTGGCGTCGTCAACTGCCGGATGCTGACGGGTGCGTTGTCGTTGCTGACCAACGGATGCGCCCGGCCGGCTTGGCCGAGCGCATCCGTTTCTCAGTCGGCCATCGCCCGCAGCTTCTCGGCCACCAGGATGGCGTCGCCCTCCGGCGCATCCGACTTCTTGTCAGGCCGGGCGATGAACAGATAGAGCAACCCGGTTCCGGCCACGATGCCGAGGCCGATCAACACGACGTAGTCGGTGAAGAAGTCGCCTGTGGTGCCAGGGATCGCCAACAGCACCATGGCGAAGATGCCGTACGCCAGGGCGACCACATTGATGACGAAGCCCCAGCGCCCGAGGGAGAACGGTCCGGCCGGCTTCCAGCCCTTCAGCCGTTGCCGCAGCGCGCCGAGCACGACCATCTGGAACGCAACGTAGATGCCGAGCACCGCGAACGAGGTCACGGGAACGAGCAGGTCGTTGTTGACCCAGATGAGGATGCAGATCAGGGCGGGTACGGTGCATGCCACGATGAGCGCATTTCTCGGCACCTTGCTCGTCGGCGACACCTTCGAGAGCCAGCGGTGGCCGGGAATCATCCCGTCGCGCGCGAACGAGAAGAGCAGACGGCTCGCCGCGGCCTGCAGGCTCAGCACGCAGGAGAGGAAGGCCGTGATGGCGATCACGAGGAACAATTTCGCCCCCACCGATCCGAGGCTCGCCTCGAGGATGCCGGGGATCGGATCGGTGTCGGTGCCGTTGACGATCGACGCCAGATCGGGTGCGGCCATCACATAGCCGCCGAATGCGAGCAGGCCAGAGACCCCGCCGACGAGGATCGTCATCATCATCGCCACCGGAATGCGTCTGGCCGGATTCTCGACCTCCTCGGCTACGTCGCCGCAGGCCTCGAAGCCGTAGAACAGAAACAGGCCGGCGAGAGCGGCACCGAGGAAGGCGGGAAGATAGCTGCCGTCGCCCTGCACCCCCATCGTGTCGAAGAACACGCTGAACTCCTGCTTACGCTGAAAGATGAGCAAGTAGAGTCCGACGCCGATCACGCCGACGAGCTCTGCAGCCAGGCCGATGCGGGCGACCCGAGAGAGCCACTTGGTGCCGGTGAAGTTGATGGCCAGCGCGACGAGGAGAAACCCGAGCGTGATGAACAGGGTGGACTCGTTCGTGTGTTCGATGCCGAAGAGGCTCGCAGCGAAACCCGAACCGAACTCGGCCACCGCGGTGATCGTCACGATCATGGCCCAGATGTATACCCAGGCGGCCATCCAGGCGTAGCGTCGGCCCCAGAGGCGCCGTGTCCACGGATAGATGCCGCCGTGGATCGGGTATTGCGAGACGACCTCGCCGAAGACGAGCGAGACGAGCAGCTGACCGGACCCGACGATGACGAGCCACCAGATCGACGGCGGGCCGCCGATCGAGAGTGCCACGGCGAAGAGTGAGTACACGCCGACAAGCGGCGACAGGTAGGTGAAGCCGAGGGCGAAGTTCGCCCAGAGGGTCATTGAACGGTTGAAGGAGTCGTCGTAACCGAGAACCTTGAGGTGCTCGCTGTCGCCGAGGCCTTCCTGGGCTGGCACTTTCACTGACATGGTGACCTTTCGGTTCAAGCCGCAAGGCGCACGGGCCAGGGCGGCCAGCGACACCTCATTGTGTGTGCCAAACATACTGCCGGGGGCGCCCCCAAAGCTATAGAACCGGATGATTGAATTCGGTGGCGCCGCTCGCGCAGCCATCGGCACCGCTCGTGCCGGTCGAAAGTGCAGTCCCACGCCGACTCGGCCTGACCGTAGACTCGGGGGCGACAACGCGAAGGAGCGAGATGCGCATCGGAATGGCGATCAATTACTCCAGTGGCTTCCGTGAGGCGGCGGCTGAGGTGGCAGAACTCGAGAAGGCCGGACTCGACCAGATCTCGGTACCTGAGGCGTACTCCTTTGATGCGGTCAGCCAGCTCGGCTATCTGGCTGCCGTCACCGACACCATCACCATTGCGTCGGGCATCGTGCAGATCTTCACCCGCACGCCCACCTTGACGGCGATGACAGCGGCGGGCCTCGACTATGTGTCTGACGGGCGCTTCGCGCTCGGCCTCGGGGCATCCGGACCACAGGTGGTCGAAGGGTTCCACGGGGTTCCCTACGACGCGCCGGTGTCGCGCATCCGTGAAATCGTGGAGATCTGCCGGATGGTCTGGCGCCGCGAGAAGGTCGAATATCACGGCGAGCATTACACGATTCCGTTGCCGGCCGGCCAGGGCACCGGCCTCGGCAAGCCGCTCAAGCTGATCAACCAGCCGGTGCGCGAACGCATCCCGATCATCATCGCGGCGCTCGGGCCGAAGAGCGTGGCGCAGACCGCCGAGATCGCCGAAGGCTGGCAGCCGATCTTCTTCCACCCCGAGAAGGCGCAGTCGGTGTGGGGCGCGTCGCTCGCGGCCGGCGCTGCGCTGCGGGATGCCGCGCTGCCACCACTGGACATCCATGCCAGCCCGGTTCTCTCGATCGGCGAGAACACCGAGGCGTTGCTCGCCACGGTCAAGCCGCAACTGGCGCTCTACATCGGGGGGATGGGCGCGCGCGGAAAGAACTTCTACAACGACCTGGTTCGCTCGTATGGCTATGAGGCGGAGGCCGAGACGATTCAGGACCTCTATCTCGCCGGCCGCAGAGAAGAGGCCGTGGCGGCGGTGCCCGATGAGCTGGTCAGAGCGATCTCGCTGATCGGCCCGAAGAGTTTCGTTGCCGAGCGCCTTGCCGCGTTCGCCGAGGCCGGGGTGACGTCGCTCAATGTCGCGCCGCTGGCGCAGGATGCCGTGGGTCGGTTGCAGCAGATCGCGTTGCTGAAGGAGCTGACGGGCGCGTTGTAGCAATCTCGTTGGTCGAGGAGTAGCCGACGGAGTCGGCCGTGTCTATGAGGTGTAGGGGCCATTTCTATGGGGTATATGGCCTTTTCGTTGATCGAGGAGCGCGCGAGCTTGCGAGCACGCGTCTCGAGATCTCGCGAGCCAATCCTTGAACTCGGGTTGCGTTTGAACGTCGGCTCGCGAGGTCTCGACCCGATCGCGGGCGGCCTCCTCGACCAACGAAATGGTCAAATTCGTTGACCACAATGCCGCGCAGCGGCCCAATAGCTCGAGATCTCGCGCGCCAATCGTTGAGCTCGGGTTGCGTTTGAACGTCGGCTCGCGAGGTCTCGAGACACTCGCTGACACTCGCTGACGCTCGCTCGACCACCGAAATGGTGATATTCGTCCAACACCATGCAGCACAGCGGCCCCTGCGCTCGAGACCCGGCGAGTCGATCTCTTAGCCCGTTACGGGTCGTGGCGCGGTTCGTGGCTGACGAGGCCGACAGTGTTGCCCTCGCTGTCCCGGATGAAGGCCATCCATTCGTCGGTGCCGGCGGGGCCCAGGGTGTCATCGGTGTGAGTGAAGATCACGTGCGGCGCATCGATGATCTCGACGTCACGCGCGCGCAGGGCGTCGACGGTCACGCGCACATCGTCGACCTGCAGATAGATCAGCGCAGGGGCTGCAGCCGTCTCGAGCAGTAGCCGGGACCGGCCCACGTTGAAGAAGAGGAGGCCAGGCGGGTCGAATCGAGCGGCCGGCGGTCCGCCGAGCAGTGCCTCGTAGAACGCAGCAGCGCGGTCGAGATTGTCGGCGTGCTGGGCGACCTGCAGAATTTCCATGGTGACCTCCCTCATGGCCTTCACCCTGATCATCCGCCTCGAAGGTCGGACTTGTCGAGAGCGGTGGCTATGGCCGTAGCCGTCTCCGTAGCTTGCGCATCGTCGCAACCTCGCATCGTCGGGGCCTTCGCATGGTTGGGAGCCCCCATTCGACGGAGATTTTCACGTAATCACCCTGTTTTGGCCGTAAAGGGGCTGTTTGAGGCAATATCTCCGTCGAATGGGAGTGGACGTCGTGCTGTCATTCCGGCTGAGTTGGTTACGCATCCGCGCCGGTTTCGACAGCCAGGTTCGCGCGTGCGCCCGAATCGTCGCCTGGATGCCCGGCGAGGCGACGTTTTGAGCGCACGCGTGGGCAGAAGCGACGCGAGAGGGCCAGTGAAAGCGGGCGGATGGCGACTGTCAGGTTCGCCAGGGCAGCCAGATGGCCGCTCTGCGTCAGGTCAGAGCACCGATTGCCCGCACTCGAAGAAGAGACGGGGAAGATTTCGCGCGTGCGCCCGAATCGTCGCCTGGATGCCCGGCGAGGCGACGTTTTGAGCGCACGCGCGCGAGACGAGAGTGGGCGAGAGGGCGACGAAACAGGGCGACGAAACAGGGCGGCGAAACAGATCGAGCCCGTCGAGTCGCGCGGGGCGGAACTCGACGGGCTCGAAAGCGGCGAAACGCAGTGCTAGCCGATGCGGATCATCTTCTTGTTGACGAACTCGTCGGCGCCGAAACGGCCGAGCTCGCGGCCCGAACCCGAACGCTTGATTCCTCCGAAGGGCAGCTCGGCGCCGTCGGCACCCACCACGTTGATGAAGACCATGCCGGCCTCAATCCCGTCGGCGACTCGCAGCGCCTGCTCCGGGTCGGTCGTGAAGACGTAGGAACCCAGGCCGAACGGGGTGTCGTTGGCCAGGGCGACCGCGGCAGCCTCGTCGGCGACGCTGAACACCTGAGCGACCGGGCCGAAGAACTCCTCGTGAAAGGCGTCGGAGCCCGGCTGCACATCGGTGAGCACTGTGCCGGCGTAGAAATTGCCCTCGGAGGTGCCACCGGTGACCAGGGTTGCGCCCTGCGCGACCGCGCGGTCAACCTGCTCGATGAGCGTCTCGGTGGCCTTTGCAGAGGAGAGCGGGCCGAGGCCGGTGCCGTCCTGAGTCGGGTCACCCAGCTCGACCGCAGCGATCGCCGCGGAGAACTTGTCGAGGAACGGCTGGTACAGCTCCTCGATGACGATGAAGCGCTTCGCGGCGTTGCACGCCTGACCGTTGTTGTCGAGGCGGGCGGCGACGGCGGCGCCGACAGTCTCGTCGAGGTCGTCGGTCGAGAGCAGGATGAACGGGTCTGAGCCGCCGAGTTCGAGCACGACCTTCTTGAGGTTGCGGCCGGCGATCTCAGCGATCGCGGCACCGGCGCGCTCCGAGCCGGTGAGCGAGACACCCTGCACACGCTTGTCGGCGATGATCGTCGCGATCTGATCGTGCGACGCGTAGATGTTCGTGTACGCGCCAGCCGGGAAACCGGCGTCGTGCATGATCTGCGCGATCGCGGCGGCCGACTCGGGGCACTGCTCGGCGTGCTTGAGCAGGATGGTGTTGCCGATGATCAGGTTGGGTCCGGCGAAGCGGGCGACCTGGTAGTACGGGAAGTTCCACGGCATGATGCCGAGCAGCACCCCGAGCGAGCTGCGACGAATGAGCGCCGAACCCTCGCCTGCGAGCAGCGTGATGGATTCGTCCTTCAGCAGATCGGCCGCATTATCGGCATAGTAGGCATAAATGTCGGCGCTGAAGTCGACCTCGCCGAGCGCCTGGTCCATGGGCTTGCCCATTTCGCGCACGATGATCTCGGCGAGCTCCTGGCGACGCTCCAGGTGCAGTTCGCTCACGCGGCGGATGAGCGCTGCGCGCTCCTCGACACTCGTTGAGCGAGACCAGGTGCGGTGCGTCTCATCGGCGGCTGCGATCGCTGCGGTGAGTTCGGCATCCGTGATCGTCTCGTACTTCTTGACGGTCTCTCCGGTAGCCGGGTTGATGACTGCGTAGTTACTCATAGGCCTATCCTTCACAGGTCGGTGCGCCTAAGGAACCGGCGCCGATGCAAACTCTCGTTGTCAAAGATATAACAACGGATGATTAATCACGAGACGGCGTTGCAGGGGAGATGAGAACCCGAAACGGCACACCCGCGCAGTCCACTGCGGCCCCGTCGTGCGGGGCGAGCTGGCCGACTTGCACCGTGGGTTCGGTCGAGATCACGACCCGACCAACGGCGTTGACGAGGGCGAGCGGCTGGTCGGCCGCGAGAAAAAGCGGAAGCAGGGCGGTCTCGAGGCGGCGCACCGAGACATCCGCCCCGACCACGCCGATCATTTGCTGACCGACCCGCACGGGCATCGTGACGGTGAAGATGTAGTCGCAGGTGCAGAGATGGTCGACGTAGGGGCCGGTGACGTGCCGTTGATGTGTCGATTCCGGGATCGAATACCACTCGAGTTGGCGCACGTCGCGCAGGTATTCGGTGTAGATCCGGGCGCCGAGGTCGAGGCGCGTCGGTACCGTCGTGATGCCGAGCAGCGGGTTCGATTCGAGGGGGCCGAGCCACCAGGAGAAGTGAACATCGCGGCCGTGCACGAACTCCGGTGCCGCGATGAATCCAGCGCCGATCAGGGTGGGGTGGGGCAGTGTGAGCGACGGAATGACCAGCGATTCGACGAGTGCATCGAGTTCAGCCGGCCGCGTCGAGGCACCGGCCTGAGCGATGCTGTCGCGCCACGATTCGAGATCCTGAAAGACGACGTCGAACAGGTCGCTGACGGCCGCCGCGCACCGTTCAGGCGTTGTTGTCGTCAACGGATGTCTCATCCAGCTGCCCTCCTCGCTCGACACGCGCCTTCGCCGCGAGTAACCATTCCGCCAGAGACTGCACTTGGTCGCCGACCAGACGGCGGGCGAGAGCGCCATCGCCGGCCTGGAGTGCGGGGACGACGGCCCGAAAACCCGCGGCGATGCGCTCACGGAGCGCCGGATCATCCATGCCGAGAAAGAGGAGCGGGCCGAACTCGGCCTGCACCTGAATCTGTTCGCGCACGAGACGGGCCGATTGGGTGAGCACGGCAAGTTCGAGAAAGAAGCCGCCGGCGTTGGAGCGGGCGGAAGCGGTCGACGTGAAATCCGCTTTCTGCAGCCAGGCGGCGAGGCGTTCGGCGTCAAGGGTCGAGGTGCGCACGGCCGCTCGGGCGGCACAGCCCTCCACGATCACGCTGAAGTAGACCGCGATGTCAGAGAGTTCGACCTGGGTCAGCCCGCGGAGCCGGGTGCGCAGCAGGGCGTGGTGCTGAGCATCGATGGCGATCACAAAGCTGCCGCCCTCGCGGCCGCGCCGCGTCTCGACCAAGCCGGTGTCCCGCAGGATCACGAGACCCTCGCGCACGGTGATCAGAGCCACCCCGAAACGTCGGGCGAGCTCCGGCTCGCTCGGCAGGCGTTCACCGGGGGACAGCACGCCGAGGATGATGGCGTCGGTCAGTCGTTGGGCCACCTGTTCGGCGCGCCCGGCGTCGTTGAGCTGCGCGAAGACCGCTTCGCGCGCTCCGGGTCGTCGGTCAGCCGCCATGCTGCCAATCTACTGGGCACGCAAAGATCCGGTATAGGATTTATTTCACGCGACCGGCGTGATGTGTGATCCTGGTCGCGCAGCACGACTCGGTTGGCCAACGGTGGAGGACTCGATGCAGGAGAACGCGACAGGGCGCACTGGCCCACGCGTCGGCCCGCTCGCCGGTGGTCCCGATGGACCGTTTTCCGGCCCGCTCGATGGTGGTCCCGATGGTCCGCTTTCCGGCCCGCTCGCCGGCCCATTGGCCGGCATCCGTGTCGCCGATTTCTCCCGGGTGCTGGCCGGTCCGTACGCCACGATGATGCTGGCCGATTTCGGCGCAGACGTGATCAAGATCGAGAGTCCGGCCGGCGATGACACTCGGCAGTGGCGCCCGCCCGTCGATGCGCAGGGGGACTCCACCTACTTCGGCAGCGTCAACCGCAATAAGCGCGGAATCGTCTGCGACTTCACGACCGAGGCGGGCCTGGCCGAGGCTTCCCGGCTCGCCGCATCCGCTGACGTGGTGATTGAGAACTTCAGGCCGGGCGTGATGGCGAAGTTCGGACTCGACTACGACAGCGTGCGCGCGGTGAACCCCGGTGTCGTCTATTGCAGCATCACCGGATTCGGTTCCGGGGCCGGCGCCGCGCTCCCCGGCTATGACCTGTTGGTGCAGGCGGTCGGAGGGCTGATGAGCGTGACCGGGCAGCCCGACGCCGAGCCGAGTAAGGTCGGCGTCGCGCTCGTCGACGTGCTCACCGGGCAGAATGCGCTCGCCGGCATCTTGCTCGCGTTGCGTGATCGCGACGGCTCGGCTGCCAACTCGGCTGCCAACTCGGCTGCCAACTCGACCGTCAACTCGGCCGCCGGCGCAGGGCGCCTCGTCGAGGTGGACCTGCTGACGACCCTGCTCTCCGCACTGACGAACCTCGCGGCGGGCACCCTCGCGACCGGTGAGACGCCGGCGCGGCTCGGCAATGCACACGCCAGTATCGCGCCCTATGAGCTGTTTCAGGCATTGGATCGCGACCTCGTCATCGCGGTCGGCAACGACCGGCAGTTTCGCACCCTGATGCGACTGCTCGGTTCCCCAGAGGGTGCTGACGACGAGCGGTTCAGCTCGAACAGCGCCCGGGTCGCGCACCGTGCCGTGCTGCGCGAGCGCATCAACGGTCTGCTCGCGGTGCAACCGGCGGCGCACTGGGTGGGCATTCTGACGGATGCCGGCGTGCCGGCCGGACTCGTCAACTCCATTGACGAGGCATTCGCGTTTGCCGCCGAGCTGGGACTGGAGGCAGCCGTCGAGTTGCGCGCTGACGAGGTGCGCGCCGAGGTGTCGCGGGCCGACGGGTTGCGCGCCGAGACCCGCACGCCCCGGATTAGCCGCCAGGTCGCCAACCCCATCCACCTCTCGGGGCTGCCCGCCGACTACCGTCTGTTGCCGCCCCGATTGGGCGAGCATGCCGGCGCCGACTGGCTTGCTCGGCCCGCCACCCCACCCGCCACCCCACCCGCCACCCCACCCGCCACCCCACCCGCCACCCCACCCGCCACCGACTCGCCCGTCGCCCCACTGCCCCGACCCGCCACCCCACCCCGTGAAGGAACACCGTGACCACATCAGACGCCGCAGCACCCACGACGCCGGATTCAGCACGGGAGGCAGCCGCTGCCCCGCTGGTCGATGCCGTCTTCGACATTGACGCTCTGCTCAGCGCGGAGGAACGCGCGTGGCAGCTGAAGGCGCGCGCCTTCGCGCGCGAGCGCATCCTGCCGACGATTGAGCAAGATTTCGAAGACAAGTACTTTCGCCGGGAGCTGGTTGCTGAGATGGGCGCCGCAGGTTTTCTCGGCATGCACCTCACCGGCTACGGCTGCTCGGGCGCGGGGGCCGTCAGCTACGGGCTGGTCTGTCTCGAGCTCGAGGCGGCCGACAGTGGCTGGCGCACCTTCGTCTCGGTGCAGGGCTCGCTGGCGATGTCGGCCATCTACAAGTACGGCTCCAAAGAGCAGAAGCAGCGCTGGCTGCCTGGCATGGCCGCCGGCGAGCTGATCGGTTGTTTCGCGCTGACCGAGCCGAGTGGCGGCAGCGACCCGGCCGGGATGCTGACCACCGCTCAGCGCGACGGCGACGGATGGGTGATCGACGGGTCCAAGCGGTGGATCGGCTTGGCCAGCATCGCCGACGTCGCCGTGGTCTGGGCGAAAACTGACGAGGGGGTGCGCGGCTTTCTGGTGCCGACCGAGACCGTCGGCTTCACCGCGACCCCGATCGACACGAAACTCTCGATGCGCGCGTCGATCCAGTGCGACGTGCTGCTTGAGGGTGTGCGCGTGCCGGGCGACGCGATGCTGCCGGATGCGCGCGGGCTGTCCGGCCCGTTCGGCTGCCTCAACGAGGCACGGTTCGGCATCGTCTGGGGTGCAATGGGGGCGGCACGCAGTTGCCTCGACGCGGCGATCGGGCGGGCGACCTCCCGCACCGTCTTCGGCAAGCCGATCGGGGCGATGCAGCTGATCCAGGCCAAGTTGGCCGACATGTTCGTTGAGTATGAGAAGGGCGTGCTGCTGGCTCTGCACCTCGGACGGCTGAAGGAACGCGGCACGCTCACCCCGGCGCAGATCAGTGTCGGCAAGCTCAACAGCGTGCGCGAGGCGATCAAGATTGCGGGGGAGGCCCGCGGCATTCTCGGCGGCGATGGCATCACCAGCGAGTTTCCGGTGATGCGTCACCTGGCGAACCTGGAGTCGGTGCGCACCTATGAGGGCACGGATGAGATCCACCAGCTGGTGCTTGGTCGGGCGCTGACGGGGCTGAACGCGTTCGCGTAGCGGCGGCAGCACCCGCAAAGACAGCTTCAGCGACGCCGGCAGGGCAGCGCCAGCGACGGCCAGCGAGGCATATTTGCGAAGAATCTGACGAAATAATGCTGTAATTTTGCCGGAGTGTTGACGGAAAAAATCACCCTCCCTACAGTTCCAAATATGTCCGAGCCCGCTGGAGTGCACACCCTCGTGAGAAGAACCCACGAGGAGCGCATTCTGCGTGCTCTGCGTGAGTTCGGCCCCCTCAGTCGCGGCGAGATCTCCGACCGTGTCGGCCTCTCACGCACGACCACCTCCGAGATCACCGGTGAGCTCATCGAGCGGCGTGCGATCGTTGCGGTTGCTCCGGATGCCGCCGATCGCGTCGGTCGGGGTCGCCCCGCCGACCGGTTGGTTCTTGACCCGGGCGCCGGTCAGGTCGTCGGCATTGACTTCAACCACGGACGAGTTCAGGTCGCGGTCGCGGATGCGAGCCAAGAGATCATCGCAGCCGGCGACGCCCGCTATGACCTGGACTCCGCATGGCGCGAACGCGCACAGATCGCATTCGCGCTTCTGGAACGCCTCACCGTTGAGACCGGGGTGCACTACGGCGCGCTCCAGGGCATCGGTATCGGTTTTCCCGGACCGTTCTCACCGCAGGGTTCGCGGCTGGCGCTCGGCCGAGACAAGCGGGACACCTCGGCGGTCGATGGGGCGCGCGAACTTCGCGAACACTTCGCCCAGCGTTTCGATGTTCCGATCATGCTCGACAACAATGCGCGCCTCGCCGGTCTGGCTGAGGCAATCTGGGGTGGCCAGAGCGCCTCCAGCGACCTCATCTACCTGCGACTCTCCCACGGCATCGGCGGGGGACTGGTGCAAGGCGGGGTTCTGTCGACCGGGGCCTCGGGATACGCCGGCGAGATCGGACACATCACGGTCATCGTCGACGGCGCAGAGTGCCGGTGCGGAAAACGCGGATGCCTGGAGACGGTGGCCTCCGTTCCCGCCGTGCTCGCTGCCTGCGCCCGACGGGGAGCCCCGGTGGCCGACCTCGCCGCGCTGCGCGCATCCGTGGCCAGCGGAGACCCGATCGTCGGTGCCGTGCTGCGCGACGTCGGCGACGCGGTCGGCCGCGTGCTCGGCGGGCTCGCCGTCGTGCTCGACCCGGCCGAAATCGTGATCGGTGGACCGCTCGTTCAAGCAGCGCCGATGATCGTGGACCAGGCGCGATCGGCCATCGGCTACGAACTCATCCCCATTCCTCAGGCCGCACCCGTTATTCGTGCGGCCTCCCTCGGAGACGACGACGGCGCGCGTGGCGCGATCGCGGCGGTTCTCCGCCGATCTGCCCTACTTCAACGCTACCCAGACGACGGCGTCGCTCGCGACCTGCCTTCACCGCTGCAAAGGAGCACCACATGACCGGCCCCCACCCCGTGCGCGAACACCGAATGGACCGGAGCACCGCATGAGCGTGTCCACTGCGCTGAACTCTGCTCGCGCGATCGGGAGCCCGAGCACCAACGAGGGCCCTCGCACCGTCGCAGAGAAGGCCGCGCGCCGCTCGAAGCGGCCGGGCAGAATGCTCGCGCTCAACATCACGTCGGTGGTGGCCGGAATCGCCATCTGGTGGCTGCTCTCGCTCTCCGGCTTGCGCCTGCCCACCCCGCCGCAGGTACTCGAGCGTGCCGTGCAGCTTCTACTTGACGGCACTCTCGTCGCCGATGCCGGGGCCAGCCTCGGGCGCGTGCTTGCCGGCTTCGCGCTCGGCACCCTGGCCGCCATCCCCGCTGGTTTTCTGATGGGGTGGTACGCGACGGCCCGCGGCCTGATGGAGCCGTGGATTCAGTTCTTCCGCACCATTCCGCCGCTGGCGATCATTCCCCTCGTACTCGTGCTGATGGGAATCGGCGAGCAGCCGAAGATCTTCGTGATCTTTCTCGCTGCGTTCCTCTCCTGCGTGATCTCCACCTATCAGGGGGTCGTGAACGTGGACCGCACCCTGATCAATGCGGCGCGGGTGCTCGGAGCCAAAGACGGCGCGATCTTTCTGCGGGTCGTCGTGCCGGCATCCACCCCGTTCATTCTGGTCGGGATGCGCGTCGGCCTGGGCGCCTCGTGGGCAACGGTCGTCGCTGCAGAGCTCATCGCCGCCCAGGTCGGCCTGGGCTATCGGATGCAGGCGGCCCAGCTCTACTACGATCTGCCGACGATCTTCGTCGGACTGATCTCAATCGGAATTCTCGGCCTCATCATGGACCGCATCCTGCTGTTCGCCGAAACCGAGCTCACCGGATGGCAGGAACGTCGATGACCAGCACAAGCACACCCACCCGCGTGAGCGACGCCGCAAAAATCTCGGTACGCGGCGTCACGAAGACCTTCCCCCTCGGCAATGAGGACTTCATCGCCCTCGACAACGTGTCGCTCGACGTGGCCGACAACGAGTTCGTCACCATCGTCGGACCCTCGGGATGCGGCAAGTCGACGCTGATGAACGTGCTCGCCGGCCTGGAAGACGTCAGCAGCGGGCACGCCCTCGTCGACGGGATCGCCGTCGCTGGGCCCGGGCCAGAGCGCGGTGTCATCTTTCAGCAGTATGCGCTGTTTCCGTGGCTGACAGTGCGCAAGAACGTGGAATTCGGACTCAAGACGGCACGGGTGCCGCGCGCCGAACGCCGTGAACGGGCCGAGCACTTCATCAACCTCGTCGGTCTCACCCAGTTCGCCGATGCCCTGCCGAAAATGCTCTCCGGAGGCATGAAGCAGCGCTGCGCGATCGCGCGGGCGTATGCCGTCAACCCGTCGATCCTGCTGATGGACGAGCCCTTCGGCGCGCTCGATGCCCTCACCAGAGTGCGGTTGCAAGAGCAACTGCTCGAGACGTGGAGCCAGGAGAAGCGCACCGTGGTCTTCATCACCCACGACGTCGACGAAGCGGTGTTTCTGGCCAACCGGGTCGTGGTCATGGCCGCGCGCCCCGGCCGGGTCTACGACGTCATCGACGTCGACCTGCCGTATCCACGCACGGAGGACATGCGCCTCAGCCCCGAGTTCACTGCCTTGCGCAATCGCGTCTGGCATTCGGTCTACCACCAGACCACTGGCCAGCAGACCTCCCTGATGCCGTCAACAGCGACGGCCTGAACCCAAGGAAATCATGAAAAACATCACTCTCAAGCGGGGAATGGTCGCAGTGTTCGCGGCCGCCGCCCTTGTTCTGACCGGTTGTGCTTCCACCCCAGACAGCGGTGCAGGAGCCGAGACGGCCGCGCCGGCGCTGGAGAAAGTCACCTTCGGTTACATCGCCGACTTCAACGGTGCCAGCGTGCACGCCGTTGCCGCCAAGCTCGGCCTCTGGGAGAAGTACGGACTCGACGCAGAGACTCCCGTCTTCACCAACGGCCCACTGCAGGTTCAGGCGCTCGGCACGGGCGACCTCGACTTCGGCTACGTCGGCCCCGGCGCCATGTGGCTGCCGGCATCCGGCCAGGCGAAGGTCATCTCCGTCAACTCGATCGGCGCGAGCGACCGCGTGATCGCCCAGCCGGGGATCACCTCGTTGAAAGAGCTCAAAGGAAAGAAGATCGGTGTTCCCGAGGGCACCTCTGGCGACATGATCCTGAACCTCGCGCTGGAATCCGTGGGAATGACACTGGCGGATGTCGAGAAGGTCGCGATGGACCCGGCAACCACCGTCGCCGCATTCTCCTCAGGCCAGATTGACGCCGCCGGGCTGTGGTATCCGCTGATCAGCACGATCGAGACACAGGTCCCCGACCTCAACGTGCTCGCATCCAATGAGGACTTCAGCGACTCGGTGGCCTTCGCCTCCGGTTTCGTCGGCGCCAACGACTTCGTCGAGAAGAACCCGGAGACCACCGTCAAGGTGCTGCAGGTGGTTCGTGAAGCCATCGACTACCGAGCCGAGCACCTCGATGAGGTTGTCGAACTGACCGCGAAGATGATGAAGCTCGACGAGTCGGTCGTCAAGGCCGAGGCGAGCAACGTGACCTACTTCACGTCGGCTGAGCTGGACGCGATGATCGAAGACGGCACCATCGAGAGCTGGCTCACCGGTATGAACAAGTACTTCGTCGGTGCAGGCAAAGTCACAGATCCTGCCGACCCGTCGACCTACTTCACCGGCGATCTCTTTCTGAAGGCCGGCACGAAGTAACAAGCCCACCGCTCGGCCACGGCCGAACAAACGGATGCCCCGGCGTCGCTTCGAGAGCGCGCCGGGGCTTTTCCCGAAACAGACGAGAAAACGATGAAGACTCCCCAGAAACGCCCGAACATCGTGCTGATCCTCACCGACGATCACGCGGCTCACGCCATTGGTGCCTACGGATCGGTGGTCAACCAGACACCCCGGATCGACGAGATTGCCGAGGCCGGGCGACGAATCGACCACTGCTATTGCACGAACTCCCTCTGCTCGCCGAGCCGGGCATCCATTCTCACCGGCACGCACAGTCACCGAAACCAGGTCACCACCCTCGACACGCCCCTCGACTCCAGCCAGCCGACGTTCGTGTCGTTGCTGAAGGAGGCCGGCTACCGCACCGGAATTGTCGGCAAGTGGCACATGGGGGAGGGCGACGCGCACGACCCGCAGAGTTTCGACTACTGGGCCGTGCTGCGCGGCCAGGGCGAGTACTTCGACCCGCAGATTCTCACGGCTGACGGCGTGCATATCCAGCCCGGCTATGCGACCGACATCATCACCGATCTCTCGCTCGACTGGGTCGATTCGTTGGAGGGCGATGCCCCGTGGTGTCTGCTCATCCACCACAAGGCCCCGCACCGTTCCTGGGAGCCCGACGCGAAGCACCAGGGCATGTACTCCGATCCGATTCCCGTGCCCGACACGTTCGACGACGACTACGCCACCCGGTCGAGCGCGGCGAAGCATGCCACCATGCGCATCGCCGACTACCTCACCCTGGCTGACCTGAAGGTGGCGCCACCGATCGACCTCACCCCAGAGGAGCTGGCGCTCTGGAAGTACCAGCGCTACATGGAGGACTATCTGGCCTGTGTCGCATCCGTCGACGACAACGTCGGCCGGGTCATCGATTGGCTGCGCGAGCGGGGCGACTTCGACGACACCCTGCTGATGTACACGTCAGATCAGGGATTCTTTCTCGGCGACCACGGCTGGTTCGACAAACGGTTCATGTATGAGGAGTCGATCAGGATGCCGCTGGTGATGAGCTATCCGGCCGCCATCGAGCCCGGCGCCCCTGTGCAGCAGATGGTGACGAATGTCGACTTCGCTCAGACCATTCTCGAGGCTGCCGGCATCGACCCGCACGAGCGGATGCAAGGCCTCAGTTTTTGGCCGCAGCTGACGGATGCGCCCGATGCGCCGACCCGCGACGGGGTGTACTACCGCTACTACGAGAACGACGATCAACATCACCACGCGCTGGCCCACTACGGCATTCGCACGGAGCGCTACAAGTTGATCTACTTCTACAACGATGGGATGGGGCTGCCGGGTAGTTCCCCGCATGTGTACCCGCCGGAGTGGGAACTCTATGACATGCTGCTCGACCCCGATGAGCTGGTCAACGTGTACCACTCGGCGGAATATCTCACCGTGCGCGAAGACCTCACGGTGCAGCTGTGGCGATTGCAGGCAGATCTCGGTGACGAGCCGCACCCGAGCCAGCCGGAGCCGGTCGGGCTGCACAGCCCGGTGGCGTTTGGCACGGTTTCGTAAGAGATAATTCTCGGATGGAGACACCGTGTTCGTGAAGATCTGCGGGCTGAGCGAGCCCGTCACCGTCGAAGCCGCGCTCGACGCCGGCGCGGATGCCGTCGGTTTCGTTTTCGCGCCGGGGAGCCCCCGCACGATCGACCCGTCGGTCGCTCGAGAGCTGATTCGGGGAGTTCCCGAGACCGTCCTCACCGTCGGCGTCTTTCGCAAGCAGCCGATCGACGAGGTGCTGCGGATGGCGACGGAGGCCGGAGTGAACACGGTGCAGCTGCACGGCGGCGAAACCCTGGCCGACTTCGAGCGGGTGCGGGAGGCCGGTTTCGGCACGATCCGCGCACTCTCGATTGACGAGTATCTGCGGGAGGTCGAACGCGACCCGGTGGGCATCCGCGCTCATCGCCTGCTGATCGACGCCCCGATGCCGGGCGCTGGCGAGGTGTTCGACACGACCGAGCTGCAGGCGCACCCGCCGCAGGACGGCTGGTTGTTGGCTGGCGGACTCAATCCGAACAACGTGGCCGAGGTGATCCGCGCCGCACGACCCGGCGGCGTCGACGTGTCGAGCGGCGTCGAAGCCGTGCGGGGGCAGAAAGACGCGGCGCTGATTCGTGCGTTCGTGGCCGCTGCGCGAGCCGCAATCTGAGCCCACCCAGCGCGCTTTGCGATCTGAGCTGACTCCAGCGCGGCCGGGTCGCCGGCCTGCGTGAGCTGACCCAGCCGCATCCGTCTGCCCGGGCGTCGATAAAGTTCAGCTGTGGGCACTCGCAGACTCCCTGGAGCGATGAATGCCGCCAGGGCTGAACATTATCGACAGAATCTGCAGCCTGACACGACGAGGGCCCCGACACGACGAAGGCCCCGGCACACTGCGCCGGGGCCTTCGAAATGAAACGGGAGAGCAGTTAGCTCGCGCGGGCCGACAGTGCCTTCGCGATCTCGGCGCCGAGTTCCACGTTGCCGCGGTACACGTTGACGTTCACGTTCAGGCTCTCGCCCTTCGTCTCGCGCTGGATGAAGTCGAGCAGGAACGGCGTGGTGTCGTGCCCGATGATCCCGGCGTCGGCGGATGCGGCCCAGGCCTTCTCGAGAACGGCTTCGAGCACGGCGGGGTCAAGCTGCTTGTCCTTCGCAATGGGGTTGGCGACGAGCAACGTCGAGCTGATCTCGAGGGAGTCGCGGGCTTCGACCATCGCGGCGACCTCGTCGGGGCTGTCGACGGAGTACTCGATGTCGTAGCCGGAGTCGGTGACGTAGAAGCCAGGGAAGTCGGTGGTCTTATAGCCGACGACAGCCAGGTTGAGGGTTTCGAAACGCTCAAGGGTGAGGGGGATGTCGAGGATCGACTTCACGCCGGCGCTCACGACGACGAGGGGCAGGGTGGCGAGGATCGGCAGGTCGGCCGACTCGTCGAAGGTGGTCTCTGCGCCGCGGTGCACGCCGCCGAGGCCGCCGGTGGAGAACACGCGGATTCCGGCCCGGTGGGCCAGGTAGGCGGTCGCAGCGACGGTGGTTCCACCGTGAAGCTTCTTGCCCATCGCGACGGCGAGGTCGCGCACTGACACCTTGATGACGTGGTCGGCGTTGGAGAGCGTCTCGATCTCGTCGGCGCTGAGGCCAACGGTCGGCACGCCGTCGATGATGCCGATGGTGGCCGGCACGACGCCGAGCTCACGCAGACGGGCTTCGGCTTCGAGTGCCACCTCGAGGTTGCGCGGGCGCGGCAGTCCGTGGGTGAAGATCGTCGACTCGAGGGCGAGAACCGGCTTGCCTTCGGCAACTGCCTGGCGAACCTCGTCGGACACGCGGAATGACTGCGTCATGAAAATGCTCTCAATCTGTCTAGGTTCTCCCACTCTAGGTCGATGCGTTTCACGCAACAATCGAAACATTCGCTCCAATTGATAAGATTCGTTTATGAGTCTCACGCTGCGTCAAGTGCAGTTTTTCACCGCGGTCGCCCGCACCCTCCACTTCGGGCGGGCCGCCGAAGCGCTCTTCGTCTCACAACCGGTGGTCAGCCAAGAAATTGCCCGCCTGGAGCGCGCACTCGGCTTCGAGCTGTTCGACCGCTCGAAGCGGCAGATCAGCCTGACGGCCGCGGGCGAGGCACTGCGCGGCCCGGCTCTCGACCTCGCGGATGCCGCGCGTCACTTCGAACAGTTCGCCGTGCGGTTCTCGAAGGGGCGGGCCGCGACGCTCACGATGGTCGGCACTCCGAGCGCGATGGACTACTTCATCCCGCTCATTCTGCAGGGTGCCGAAGCCGCGATTCCGTGGCTTCAGATCGAAGACGTGGGAGTGGAGACGGGCGAGGTGGCGGCGAACCTGGAATCCGGGGCCGCCGATCTCGGGCTCGGCCGCTACGTGTCGATCTCCGACCGGTTCCGTTCAGAGGTGGTCTTTCGGGAGCCCCTGATGGTCGCGCTGAGCGAGAGTCATCCGCTGGCCGTCGACGCGTCGATCCACCTGGGCGATTTGGCCGATTTGCCGCTGCTGCTCTGGCCGCGGGAGCGCAACCCCGCCTACTACGACCGGCTGATGGATATCTGCGCTGCCGGTGGCCTCGACCCGCTCGTCGTTGTCAGCCGGCCGCGGGTCATCGGCACCCGCTCCTATCTGATCGCCGATGGCCGGGCGTTCGGCCTCGTGCCGGCATCGTCGGCGGCCCAACTCCCGGCCGGAATCGTCGCGCTTCCGCTCGACTCACCCGAGCAACTGCCGTTGTCGCTCGTCTGGCGAGCGGGAGACCCGCGGCCGGCGGTCGGCGAACTGGTTGCGCTCATCCGTCAGCTGGGTGCGACGGCGTCGCGTGCCTCTCAACCGGGTGAGCGGCAAGCCGCAGTGCATTCATCGACCGATCTGCCGCATTCATCGGAGAAAGAAGGGTAATCCGCCCACGAGCGGCCAGGCGCCCTGGGTAGCGTCGAAGTGGGCCTTCGTGCCCTCAGGAGGAAGCCATCAGTACCCAGCAGAGCCAGTCGTCGCCCACGAGCAGCATCCCGATCGTTGGTGCCCAGCCCGCTCCGGTCGCATCGCCCCTCTCGTCCTTCATCGGCTTGGCCGGTCGGGCCTACTTTCCGATCGCCTTCTTCAGCCGGCTTCCGTCGGCCATGGCCATCGTCGGAGTGCTCATGCTCGTGATGAGCACCCGCGGTTCGATCGCCGAAGCCGGGCTGGTCTCCGCGGTTGCGGGCATCGGCACCGCCCTCGCCGCACCCATCGTCGGGCGCCTCGCCGATCGCATCGGCCAGCGCTGGGTGCTTGTCGTCTGCGCCGCCGTCAACACGGCGGCTTTGGCCGGATTCGTGCTGCTCGCCTACGCCGAGGTTCCCCTGGCCCCGCTGCTCATCGGCGGCCTGGTCATCGGAGCGAGCGCCCCGCAGGCCGCGCCCATGTCGCGCTCCCGGCTCGTCGCTCTCGCGGCGGCCAAGGCCGATCCTCGTCAGCGCACGACGCTCACAAAGATGATCATGAGCTACGAGTCGGTGGCCGACGAGTCCGCTTTCGTGCTCGGCCCGGTGCTCGTCGGCCTCCTCGCCAGCACGCTCGGCGCCTGGGCCCCGCTGCTCGCCGCCGGCACGATCACCCTGATCTTCGTCACCCTGTTCGCCTTCCACCCGACGGCGGTGCAAGCGGATGCGACGTGGGAAGACGAACTGCACGCGACGCCACCGGCATCCCCCTTCACCCCTCGCCTGTTTCTGCTCGTCGCCGGAATGTTCACCGTCGGGGCGTTCTTCGGAACGACGTTGACGTCGTTGACGGCGTTCATGGCGGCGAGCGGCGCTGAATCACTCACCGGAATTCTCTACGGCGGCCTCAGCGTCGGCTCAGTGATCTTCGCCGTCGTGATGGCCGTGCTGCCGTCACGGTTCAGCCTGCGCAGCCGCTGGGTCGTGTTCGGAACGGTGGTTCTCGGTGCTGCGCTCTGTCTGCCGTTCCTCACCACGCTTTCGCTCATGGCCGTCATGCTCATCGTCGCCGGCTGCGGGGTGGGCGCCGTGCTCGTGTCGCTGTTCAGCCTGGCCGCCGAGGGCGCACCGGCCGGCCGATCGACGACGGTGATGACCATGATGGCCGGTGCCCTGGTCGTCGGCCAGGCCATCTTCACCGCCATCGGCGGTGCGGTGGCCGAGGCCTCCGGCTCGCAGCTGGGCTTCTTTGTGACGGTCGCAACCGCGGCAACGCTCGTGCTGCTGGCACTCGGCAACCTGGCTTTGCGTCGCCCGGCCGTGCAGTAAGTTCCTCTAACCGGCAACCCCGGGATGGGCGAGAAGGCGCGCGGCGCGCGCCCGGATCACGTCGATCAGCTCGCCGACGAAAGGGCGCGGGTCGTTCGGGCGAAACAGCATCTCGATGGGCAACAGCGCAGGAGCAGAGAGCGGCACCGCACGCAGATCGTCGGAGAGGTGTGCCCTGGCCGAACCCGGAATCAGGGTGAACGCCCGATTCTCGCCGATCAGGTAGGAGCGGGAGCCCACGATGCGGGCCGGCGCCTCGAGCACGGTCGGGGTGAGTCCCCGGTCGTGGCAGAGGGCGAGAATCGCATCGTAGTAGCGCGGACTGCGTTCCCGCGGCCAGAGCAAGAGCGGCAGCCCGGCCAGGGCCGAGAGGTTCACCGTCGGGTCTGCGGCGTGGGGGTTGCCGCGGCTGAGCACCGCGAACACCTCCTCCTCGGCCAACGTTTCAACCTGAAATCCGGGGAGCGGTTCGAGAAAACGGCCGAGCCCGATATCGGCGTCGAGTTCGAAGAGAACGGATGTGACGGTTCCGGTGTCTGCAGCGATCTCGTCGATCACGAGGTCGGGCAAGATCTTCTCGGCCTTGCTGATCACTGCCGGAAGGAGCCGGTCGACAACACTCGGCGACGCGACAACCGTGACGGTTCGATCTGATATGCGGGAGTAGAGCCGTGCCGTCTCCTCGAAGGTGACGAGCTGCGCGTGGATATGAGCGGCATCCGCGAGCAGCGCCGCCCCGGCAGCGCTCAGCAGCGTGGTGCGGGTCGATCGCTCGAAGAGCTCGACCCCGAGCGCCTCTTCCAGCTTGCGAATCTCCGCGCTGACCGTCGGTTGCGATAGGTGAAGGGCCTTGGCCGCATGGGCGAAATGCAGTTCGCGAGCCATCACGATGAACACTTCGAGCTGCCGTACCGTGACGTGCACCTGACGCATCGCGGCATCCTTCGGCCCGTTAGACATGGAGGGTGCCAGGAGTTGCGAGAGCGGCATGAGTGAGGGCGACACCGGTGGATGCGCGAACGACCAGACGCGAGCGCCAGATCACGTTGTCGGCCTGCCCGGTCTCCACGCGCTCACGCAGGGTGCGCCCGGCGGCCGTGCCGAGTGCCCGCGCATTGAAATCGACAGTGGTGAGGGCGGGGTTGGTGAGTGCAGAAAACTGGAGATCGTTGAATCCGCTCACGCTGAGTTGGGCGGGAACGTTCACTCCGGCCGCGGCGGCACCGAGGAGCACGCCGTAGGCGATCAGGTCGTCGGCACAGACGATGGCGGTGACGCCGGTCGCCACCCAGCCACGGGCGTGAGCTTCGGCGTAGTCAGTCGCCGTCGCGATATCGGCCACTCTGACCCGGTCGACCGTCATCGTTCCGCCGCCCGTGGTGAGGGCGGCGTTGATGACCGTGCGGCGCAGGTGAAACGTCTCCTTGGCCCGGTCGACGTCGAGGTAGACCACCTGGCGGTGCCCGAGCCGGAGCAGGTGCTCGGCGAGGTCGGTGGCGGCGCCTCTCACATCGGGATTCACTGTCGGCACCCCGGGCAGAACGGCGAGCGAGTCGATCAGAACCGTCGGGCCGGCTGGCCGCAACGACTCCAACACCCGCGCCGACGGGCTCGCGAGAATCAGGCCGCTGATCTTGTTCGCCTGCACCTGACGCACCGCGGCAGGGCCGTAGTCGAAATTCTCGGTGCCGACGACGATGTTGACGCTGAAATCGGGCGCGAGCGCGTCGGTCAGGCCGTGAAAGAGTTCGCTGAAGAACGGGTTGCGGATGTCGGGGCAGAGCAGCGACACCTGGTTCGGATGCGACGACGCGAGACCCTGCGCCTGGGCATTCGGCGCGTAGTTCAGTGCGTCGACCGCGTCGAGAATGCGCGCACGCAGTTCGGGGCTGACTCGGCCGGCATCTCGCCCGTTCACGACGAGGGAGATCGCGGTGGTCGAGCACCCCACGCGGCGGGCGACATCCTGTGCAGTTGCGATGGCCATCAGATTACACGTTCTGGCGGCGAGAAAGTCAGCGTGCTTCGGCGGGGGTCACCTGCAACGTCGCGCCGGGGCTCTTCAGCACTTGTGCGGCGACGGCGGCACCGGTCTCGACGCAGCTGCGAATCGGGGCGCCCAGGATGGCCTGCGACAAATAGCCGGCGGCGAAGCTGTCGCCGGCACCAGTGCTGTCTTTCACATCGGTCACGGGGGTCACCGCCACTTCGAACTGCTCGGTGTCGTTCTGCACGAGCACCGCGTGTGCGCCACGTTTCAGGATCAGCGTGCGGCCGGCAACGTGCGGCCACGCGGCGATGTCGAGATGCGCTGCTTCATCGGCGTTGGCGAAGACCACTGCCGGGTTGATCTCGGCGATCAAGCGAGGGGCTTCGTCGACGCCGAGGTGTTCAAGCAACGACACCGACGACACATCGATGCTGACGCTGATTCCACGTTCGTGGGCGGCAGCCGTCAGCGCGAGCAGGGCGCTGCGTGTCTGCGGGGTTTCGAAGCCGTACAACGGAAGATGCAGCCAGGTGACACCGTCGAGCCAGGCCGGATCGATCGCATCCATCTCGGCTGCGGCGGCGCGGTCGGGAAACATGGTGCGCTCGCCGCTCGGATCGACGAGGATGACGACGGTGCCGGTCGAGCCGCCGTGCTGCAGGCGCACGTCGACGCCGAGTTCACTGAGGCTGGCGCCGAGGCTGTCGCCCGCCGCGTCGGTGCCGACCTTGCCGATGAAACGCACCGGCATCAGGGCTGCGGCGATGGCTGCCACGTTGGCGGCACTGCCGCCTCTGGTGCGAAAGATGCGGGCGGGGTTGTCGGTGGCGTGCTTGAGCTCACCGTTGCCCCAAACGATCACATCTTCCAGCAGATCGCCGGCAACTGCTAACACGGGAGAACTCGACACTGTGCGCCCCTTCACAGGTAGCCCCTTTTTATGGGGCCCCTTTGTGGTTGGTTTGATCACCACTTCATCGTTGAGCGGTTTACCCATTCTGCGGAGCATCATGCGGGAAGTCAAGCGCTTAACGTGTTGCAATTGCTGGGAGTTTGCGGGCGCGGGTTCATGCACAGATGAACGCCGAGGTGCATTCGCGTAGCGCACGTGCACGTGCGGCCCCGGGCGCGGGTGGCCCATTTTCCGTAATGAACTTCAGAGTCATATGAGCCTGAAGTTCATTACGAAAATCGGGGCACCATCCCTCGCTCGCCGGCATCGCACGCACCTCACAATTTCGTTGGTCGAGGAGGCCGCCCGCGGCCGTCTCGACGCTTCTCTGGGTGATGTCAAGCCGCGTGGGAGTTGATTTCTAAAAAGTGACTGTGCGGTGTAGCGCTTGAGGCAGCGGACCTCCGCCAGACAGGCCGCATTCGTTGCGCGGGTCCGGTGCCGTCACGCGGGTCGGCGCCAACGCGCGCAGCGGCGCCCAACGCGCGCAATGCGCAGTCCGCCCGCTCAGGTCTCTCCGTACATCCGCCACGCGGGTCGGATGCCGCCACGCGGGTCGGACGCCGGGCCCAATTGCACCACGCGGGTTGAAAACCGCCACGCCCAGTAAACTGCACGGGCGTCACTGTTTTCGACCCGCGCAACGGCGTTCCGGCGTCGACAAGAACGGTCAGAGACCTCGGGAGTCGACCGTCAGACGTGACCCAAGTCCAAGGATTGGCTCGCCGGATCTCGAGACGCGGCCTCCTTCGTCGGCTGCTCCTCGATCAACGAAATGGTTTTCCGCCTTAGACCACGTAGCCGTCGGCCACGGTGAGTGCCGCGTCGATGATGGCGAGGCCGCGCACCAGCTCCTCCTCGGTGATGACCAGCGGCGGCGCAATGTGCAGACGGTTGAAGTGCACGAACGGCCAGAGACCGGCAGCCTTGCAGGCCGCGGCGACGGCGTTCATCGGTGCCGCAGCGGCGCCAGAGGCGTTGAACGGCACGAGCGGTTCGCGCGTCTCCGGGTTGCTCACGAGCTCGAGGGCCCAGAACAGTCCGGTTCCGCGCACATCGCCGAGAGACGGGTGCGTTTCCAACCAGCCGCGCACGGTCGGCTCGATGATGCGCGAACCGAGGTCTTTCACGCGCTCCAGGATGTTGTCGCGTTCGAACACGTCGAAGGTCGCGACGCCGGGTGCGCACGCCAGCGGGTGCCCGCTGTAGGTGAGCCCGCCGGGGAACGGCACGTCGTCGAAGAACGCCGAGATCGCGTCGGAGATGACGACGCCGCCGAGCGGAACGTAACCGGAGTTGACGCCCTTCGCGAAGGTGATCAGGTCGGGAGTCACGTCGAAGGCGTTGACCGCGAACCACTCGCCGATGCGGCCGAAACCGACCATGACCTCGTCGGCGATGTAGACGATGTTGTACTTGTCGCAGAGTGCGCGCACCCCGGGCAGGTAGCCGGCCGGCGGCACCAGCACGCCGTTGGTACCGACGATCGTCTCGATGATGATCGCTGCGATGGTCTGTGCTCCTTCGAGCACGATGACCTGCTCGAGGTGCTCGAGTGCACGGGCAGACTCCTCGGCCTCAGTCGTGGCGTGGAACGCCGACCGGTAGAGGTAGGGCCCGAAGAAGTGCGCGACCGAACCGTCACTCGGCTCGTTGGCCCAGCGACGCGGGTCGCCGGTCAACGAGATGGCGGTGGCCGTCGAGCCGTGGTAGCTGCGGTACATCGAGAGCACCTTGCGCTTGCCGGTGACCCGGCGGGCCATGCGCACGGCGTACTCATTCGCATCCGCCCCGCCGTTGGTGAAGAACACCTTGTTGAGCGTGCCGGGGGCCACCTCGCTGATGCGGCGGGCGAGTTCGCCGCGCACATCGTTGGCCATGGCCGGCTGGATGGTGGCCAGGCGCCCGGCCTGGTTCTGGATGGCCGCAACGAGATCAGGATGCTGGTGGCCGAGGTTCAGGTTCACCAGCTGTGAGCTGAAGTCGAGGTAGGCGTTTCCCTCGTAATCCCAGAAGGTGGAGCCGGCACCCGAGGCGACGGGCAGCGGGTTGATCTGAGCTTGTGCGCTCCAGGAGTGGAAGACGTGGCCGCGGTCGTTGGCCCGTACTTCGGCCTCGGTGGCCAGGTCGTCGGCCTCGGTAGTGACACCGGTGGTGGTGATTTCGATCGTCATCGTGGTTGCTCCTGTGCCCTAGTGGTTGCTCGGGAAGCCGAGGTTGATCTGCGATTCAGACGGCTTCGGCCAGCGGGTCGTGATGACCTTGCTGCGCGTGTAGAACTGCACGCTCTCCGGGCCGTAGATGTGGGCGTCGCCGAACAGCGAGTCCTTCCAGCCGCCGAATGAATAGACGCCGGCCGGAACCGGGATCGGCACGTTGACGCCGACCATGCCGACCTCGATGTCGAACTCGAACTGCCGGGCTGTCGCACCGTCGCGGGTGAAGATGGCCACGCCGTTGCCGAACTGGTTCGAGTTGATCAGCTCGACGGCCTCGTCGTAGTTGGCGACGCGCACGACGGCCAGCACCGGGCCGAAGATCTCGTCGGTGTAGACCTTCATATCGGTGGTGACATTGTCGATCAGGCTGACGCCGACGAAGAAGCCGTCATTGTCGAATTTCTGCAGGGTGCCGTCGACGACCACGGTGGCGCCCTCGGCCGGAGCGTTGGTCACGTAGGAGGCCACCTTGTCGCGGTGCTCGCGGGTGATCAGCGGGCCCATCTCGCTGGCCGAATCGGTGCCGTCGCCGATGACGAGGCCACCCATGCGGGAGCGCACGGCTTCGACGAGCTCGTCGGCGACGTCGCCGACAGCAACGAGCACGCTCACTGCCATGCACCGTTCGCCCGCCGAGCCGTAGGCGGCGGAGATCGCGGCATCCGCTGCACCAGGGATGTCAGCATCCGGCATGACAACCATGTGGTTCTTGGCGCCGCCGAGTGCCTGGACGCGCTTGCCGTTCTGTGCGGCACGCAGGTAGATTGCCTTGGCGATCGGGGTGGAGCCGACGAAGCTGACGGCGGCGACGTCGGGGGAGTCGATGATGGTGTCGACGGCGACCTTGTCACCGTGAACGACGTTGAGCACGCCGTCGGGCAGGCCGGCTTCCTGAAAAAGCTTGGCCAGGAAGATGGCGGCGGACGGGTCTTTTTCGCTGGGCTTCAGCACGACCGTATTGCCGCAGGCGATCGCGGAGGCGACCATCCAGAGCGGAACCATGACCGGAAAGTTGAACGGCGTGATGCAGCCGACGACGCCGACGGGCTGCTTGACCGAGTGCACATCGACCCCGGTCGAGACCTGCTCGGAGTGCTCGCCCTTGAGCAGGTGGGTGAGACCGGATGCGAATTCCACGTTCTCGAGGCCGCGCGAGATCTCGCCTGCGGCATCCGAGAGCACCTTGCCGTGCTCGCTGGTGACGATGGCGGCGAGCTCAGGGGTGCGCTCCTTGAGCAGGTGGCGCAGGCGAAAGAAGACGTCGGAGCGCTTGACCAGGCTCGTGCGGCGCCAGGCCGGCAGCGCAGCCTTGGCGGCGGCGATGGCCGACTCGACATCGGCGACGGAACCGAGAACCAGATCATGCTGGGCCTGCCCGGTTGCCGGGTTGTAAATGACGCCGGTGCGGGTCGGCTCTCCGACCTCCTGGCCGTTGATGAAATGGCGCACGAGTGCCATGGAGTCTCCTTTGATCTGGATATCGTCAGCATTTCCGCCTGAAACGCGGAGGCTGAGCCGGCTGCCGGACACTCTGCCCGATTGGGCGCGTATCCTTACTCTGCAATGCTTGCAGACTAACCGAGGTGAAATCGATGCCAGACCGTCCCGTAATCGGTCGCGATCAGACAGATCGTCCGGACGCCGGTGGCGCGCAGCGCGCAGGTCTGCCGACCGTGCGCGATATTCTCCATCTGCCCGTGCTTTCCGCGGCGCTCCCCGAGCTGCTGGCCGGTGAGGAGTCGCTCGGCGTGCGCGTGCGCTGGGTGCACGTCAGCGACAGTCTCGGCGTGGCCAAGCTGCTTGACGGTGGCGAGTTGCTGCTCTCGACGGGCGCCGGTTGGTCGGCCGACGATTCGCTTCTCACCCAGTTCATCGAGGACCTCGTGCGCGTGGGTGCCGCCGGTCTCGTGCTCGAGTTGACCCAGGGCATCGATCGTGCGCCGCTGGCGGTGCGGGAGGCCTGCATCCGCCTCGGCTTTCCGCTCGTGGTGCTGCACAAAGAGGTCAAGTTCGTTGCGATCACCGAGGCGGTGCACAGCCGCATCATCTCCGACCAGACGGAGGCGTTGCGGGCGCGCGATGCCCTGCACGACCTGTTCATCGGCTTGAGTCTGCGCGGCAGCCCCGCCGACTACATCGTGGCTCAGCTCAGCCGAGTGCTAGACGCCCCGGTCGTGCTCGAGAACATCAATCATCAGGTGGTCGCCGTCGAAACTCTGGCGGCTGGCGACGACATCCTCGCCGGGTGGGAGCTCCGCTCGCGCAGTGCGCGGAGGGAAGCGGCTGGTGCCTGCGCGACCACCGGTGCAACCGCCGGTACCGGCGCGACCGGCACTGCTGCGACCGTCTCCGCTGCGACCGACACCGGTGCATCCGCCGGGTGGGACATCGTTCCCGTTGAGGCGCGCGGGGTGCGCTGGGGGTACCTCGTCGCGTTGCCGGGCGAGCCGCATCCGGCCGGTCGATTGCAGGTGATGGAGCAGGCTGCCGTCGCTCTCGCGCTCGGCCGGTTGGCCGACCGCGACGCCGACGAGTGGACCAGGCGCGGCCATGAACAGCTGCTCGCCGGCTTGCTCGGCGGCCGCTATCTGACCGAACTCGGGGTGACTCTGCGGCTCGAAGCGGCCGGGCTGAAGGTGCGCGACCGGATGCTGCTCGGCCTCGTGTTGGCTGTCGCGCCCGACGGTGCAGCGGTGGCGGCGGCACTCGCCGCTGCCACGGCCATCGGTGCCGATGCGATTGCGGCCGCCTACCCGAGCGCGAATCCGACTGGTCGGTCGGCTCAGCTCATGGTGGCGTTGTCGCTTCCGGCCGAGGCCCGGTTTCCGGACGCGGCGGCGTCGGCATTCGCGCAGGCTGTCGGCCAAGCGCTCAGCCTCTCCAGTCCGTCCGGCGCCGCCACCCCTGCCGCGCCCGTCACCCCCGACATCGCGATCGCGGTCGGCGGCGAGGCGCACGATGCGGCAAGCCTGCTCGCCTCACTGGAAGAGGCGGCTGAGCTGCTGCGACGAAACTCCTCGGCGCCCCGCCGCGGGGTGGAAGTGCACCGCGTCGAGAACCGGCCGCTGCTCAGGCTCGTCACCGCGCTCGGCAGTGATCCGAGGCTGCAAGCGCACAGCGAACAGATGCTGCGCCCGTTGATCGACCATGACCTGGAGTTCGGCAGCGGACTGCTGGCGGTGCTGACCGCTTTCGCGGCGCATCCGGGAAACCGCACCAAGGCAGCGACGGCCAGCCACCTCTCGCGGTCGGTGTTCTACCAGCGGATTGCGTTGATCGAAGACCTGCTCGACGTGGACCTCGACGATGGCGAGACCGTGAGCGCGCTGCACACGGCGTTGCTCGCGCGGGGTTCCTTGCGCTAGTTCACCTCATTCACTCGGTTCGAAGTTCAACCGTTCTGCCGGTCGCGAATGACTCGCGCGCGGCCAGCGAAACCTGCAGGGCGAGCACCGCGGACTCGGTTGGGCAGAGTGCGGGGCTGGCGCCGCTCTCGACGCACGCAAGAAAATAGGCGGCCTGCGCGGCATACGGTGAATCCGTTGACTCCTCCGAATAATCGAAAGTCTCTGTGCCGTGCGATCCGGTGATCTCCAGCGCACTCGTGAAGGAGTAGCCGACCGGCATGACATTGCATGTGGTGGCGATCCCGCGGCCGCCAGCAGTGTAGGTCACCGTCGTGTCACACGAGCCGGGCAGATCTCCCGGCTGCGCCGTGACCGAAAGCGGGGTGCCCAAAAACAGATTCAGCTGATCGAAGTCGTGAATGGCGAAATCCACGAGCGCCCCGCCGGAGGCTGAGTCATCGGTGATCCAGGATGTCCCCTGCCGGGGAGTCGAGTACCGACCGGCCCGCACCGAGTGCACGGTGCCGAGTCCTCCCGCTTCGGCCCGAGTGCGCATGGATGCGTACCCGTCGAAGAACCGCACCACGTGAGCGACCATGAATGTGCCGGGGCTCACCGCCGCACACGAGGCAACCCGCGCCGCGTCGGCCAGGGTCAGCGCGATCGGCTTCTCCAGCAACACGTTTTTGCCCGCTTGCAGGGCACGGATCGCGATCTCGGCGTGCGTGCCAGTGGGAGAACACACCGACAGGATGTCGACCTCCGGGTCGTTCAAGACAACGTCAAGATCGGTGACGAACTGAGCGTTCGGGGCGTGCGTCAGCGGGGCGCCGGGTCGCGGCGTGCAGACGTAGCGAATCTGGGAGCCCAGTCCGAGCTCTGACCAGGCCTCTGCGTGCACCTCGGCCATCGCCCCCTGACCGATCAGGGCAAGAGAATGTGCACCGTGTGATTCCATCATTGACACCAGATTTTCGTGGATGACCGCCGGGTCGAAGAGATGAACGACGAGGACCCGGCCGTGCCTCGGCATCCGCACCCAGCTATTTGAGACTGCCGGCCGTGATCCCCTCCACGATCTGCTTGTTGAAGACGATGTAGATGACAATCATGGGCAGGGTGATGATCGACAGTGCGGAGAACAGCAGCCCATAGTCGGTGACATACCGGCTGGAGAAGGCCAGCAGCCCGGTGGGGATGGTCTTCAGAGCGTCGTCCTGAATGTAGAGCAGCGCCAACAGAAACTCGTTCCAGCACGACAACGCCGAGAAGATCGCCACCGTCGCAAGGCCGGGGCGGAGCAGTGGTACGACCAACGACCAGAACATTCGCAGGTCACCTGCCCCATCGATGCGGGCCGCTTCAAAGAGCTCATCGGGAAGCGCATCCAGGTAGACCTTGAGCAGGTAGACCGCCAGCGGCAAGCCCATCGCCGTGTACGGCACGATCAGTGCCCAGCGGGTGTCGGTGATGGCCAAATCGGTGAACATCGTCGCTTGGGCGATGAAGTAGGACTGCAGTGGGAGCAACAGCCCGAGTGCGAGCAGCCCCATCAGCAGGCTGCGTCCCGGGAATCGGTACCGGCTGAAGGCGAATGCGGCCCCCACCCCCAGCAACAGGATCGCAAAAACTGAGCTGCCGGTGACGATCACGCTGTTGAGGGCGTACTGCCCGATATGCCCCACATCCCACGCCTCCACCCAGCGGGAGAAGTCAATGCCGGTGGGCAACGCGAACGGGGACGAGAAGATCTCCGCGTTCGATTTGAAGCTCGACAGCACCATCCACACCATCGGAAAGAAGAAGACGACGGCGATGACGACGAGCCCGAGCGTCACGAGGATGGCAGGGATCCTGCGGAGCAGAGACCCCTCGGTGCTCATATCCCGCAGGGTGGCGCTCATGCTCGGTCTCTCTTTCCGTTGCGGCCGTTCAGTCGCACGAAGACGAGGCCGATGGCGACAATGACGCCGGTCAGGAGCACGGCCATCGCTGAGCCGTAGCCGACATTCCCAAAGCTGAACACGGTGCGCACGAGGTAGGTGGTCGGGATCTCCGTTGCCCCATACGGACCACCGTTCGTCATGACATAGAACAGGTCGAAGCTCTGAAACCCTCCGGTGACGCAGAGCAGCACGGCCACGATCACGGCGCTGCGAATCATCGGCACCTTGACGCTGCGAAAAATCCGGGCCTCGCCTGCGCCGTCCAGACGCGCGGCCTCGACAACATCCGTTGGGATCTGGCTGAATGCGGCATAGAAAATCGTCATGTAGAACCCGGCATAGACCCAGCCAGAAACCACGCTGATTGCGAGGAGCGCCGTCGACGTGTCGCCCAACCAGACCCGCTGCAGTTCGGCGAGCCCGAACGCCTCAAGCGCCGCGTTGAGAAGGCCGAAATCGGCGTTGTAGACGAACGCCCAGAGCACGGCGACGACGACCATGGGAAGCATGACCGGTGTGAAGATGGCAACCCGGAACCAGAGCGAACCACGTTTGACCCCGCTGACCAGGCCGGCGAGCACCAAACCGACGGCGACCTCCAGCACCAGGGTGACAACGATGTAGATGAGCACATGCACGAAGGAGTCACGAAAGACCGTGTCCCCAATGGCAGTGATGTAGTTTTCGAACCCCACGAAGATCATCTCTCCGTAGCCGTTCCACTCCGTGAAGCTGTAACCCACGGTCATCGCCACGGGCAACAGCACGGCGAACCCGAACACCAGCAGGGCCGGAGCGAGGAACAGATAAGGCGCGAGCGCCCACTTCGATTTCATGTCGTCCCTTTCCGGGGATCAACCGGCCGTCTGCCTTCGGGTGGCAGACGGCCGGAAGCTGTCAGCCGAGCTTCTTGTCAATCCCAGCGAGCGCGTCGGTCGGAGAACTCTGGCCACCCATCACCTCGGCCAGCGCACTGTAGAAGGCGTTCGCCATCTCCAGGTCATAGCCGTTGTCTGGGGGCAGCACGATGGCCGGCGCCGTGGCCAACAACTCGCTCAGGCTCGCCGTGCGGGAGTCGATGCCTTCTCCACCCGCGGCCGACAGGGTCATCGGGGTGAGCTCGGCCTCGATGAACTGCGCGACGTACGTGTCGCTGTTCAGCAGCGCCAGAAACTCGGCTGCGGCATCCTGTTTCGTGCTCTTCGCGTTGACGACGTAGCCGGTGACGACACCGATCACGCTGTCCTGGTTGCCGACTCCGGGCATGGCCGGCCAGTTCACATAATCGAAGTTGAGGTCGGGCGCTTCGTCGATCGCCCAGCTGACCAGCCAGGAACCGATCGGGTGCATCGCGGCCTTGCCCTGGAAAAAGAGCTGGGCGCCTTCATTGTCGTCGACGGCGTTCGCGCTCTCGTTGAGGCATTTGTGGTCGGCGAGCTGCGCGACGTAACCGAACGCTTCCTCCCACTCCGGCGTGGAGAACGAGGCCTTCCCGGCGAGGGTTGCGTCGTAGACGTCTTCGCCGACGACTCGCGAGACGACGTGGGCAAGCCAGTTGCCCGCCGCCCAGAGATCTTTGTTGCCGGATGCGATCGGCGTGATGCCCTGCGCATTCAGAGTGTCGCAGGCGGCGAGGAGCTCGTCCCAGGTGGCCGGTGGGGTGACCCCGGCGCCGGCGAGGAGGTCCTCGTTGTACCACAGCACATTCGTCACATCCGCGGAATGCGGAACCATGACGACCTGATCGTCGATGGTCAGCGAGTCGAAGACCGCCGGGTCGAACAGCTCGCTGAGCGGTCCGGTCGTGACGGCGTCGGTGAGATCGGCGGCAAAGCCGTCATCGAACCGTTGCTGGAGCCGGGCGCCGGCCCATTCGAAGTAGATGTCCGGTGCTTTGCGGCCGTTGAGCAGGTTCGGCAAACCGATGGTGTGGTACAGGTCGTCGTCGAGGTAGTTCATTTCAACCGTGTAGTCAGGGTTGTCGCTCTCGAACTGTTCTGCGACGGCGTCCCACACCCGGATCTGGGCTTCGCCGGGCGACCCCATGGCGATGCGCAAGACGTTGTCGTCGTTTCCACCCTTCCCTCCTCCGGAACATCCGGTGAGCGTGAGCGCTCCGGCACTGAGCAGGGCGAGCGTGCCAATCGTCAATCTGCGAAATCTGGTCATGATGCTTCCTTTGCTGTCGACAGTTTCGGTGGTGCGAGGGATTCTGGGCGTGCGTACTGATCGGTCTTATCGGTCTGATCGGTCTGATCGGTCGTGAGGTCTGCCAGCGTCATGTCGAGCAGATCACCGAACACCCGACGATTCGCCGTGCGAAAAGCAGTCAAGTACCCGATCAACTCGACGGGCCCGTCGCTCTCGAGTCGCGCGTCGGCGGCGAGCTCGGCGATCCGGGCGAGGGCGTCGGCCCCGAGCCGGAAGGACTCGACCCACGGGCGGGCCTCCTCGATCAGAGCCCGATTGCTGACGGGGCCGTCGAGGAGATGATCGGCGGCCTCCCTCATCTGGCGGGCGACGTCGGAGAGCACGGCTGCCGCATGCTGCGGGTCACCGAATCGGTAGTCATACGCGAACGCATTGAGGGCACGGGTGAGGGCGGGGGCGTCCTCCGCGCTCAAACAGGACGAACGCACGGTGTCGGCAAAGAGCGAGTACGCCGCATAGTCGTCGTCCCCGACGACATCCCGGAGCGCACGCTTCCAGCTCTCTTCTGGGTCGTAGTGCTCCGGAGCGCTCAGGTAGTCGGCGATGGTGGCAAAGGCGATCTTCGAGGACTCGAACAGTTCCATCCCATTCGCGATCACGCCAGTGGCGAATCGGTACAGGTGCCGGTCTCGTCCTTGGTAGGGGCCGATGTGCAATTCGTGCCCCATCGCCACGTCGTTGACGGGGTAGTTGTCCCAATAGGTGACAGGGCGCAGGGCCGAACGGGCGAAAAGCGCGGCGTCGGCGAGGTCAAGCGTGGCCGAGCAGATTGCGCGGCCGCTCCAGAACAGGTCGATCCGGGGGTCGATCCCGTGGCCGAGCCGTGTGATGTAGTCC
Source organism: Glaciibacter kafniensis (assembly GCF_039538945.1). Classification (NCBI taxonomy): domain Bacteria; kingdom Bacillati; phylum Actinomycetota; class Actinomycetes; order Micrococcales; family Microbacteriaceae; genus Glaciibacter; species Glaciibacter kafniensis. Next base: position 136,731 of record NZ_BAABCN010000007.1, read on the forward strand.
TCGTCGCCGTATCCCCAATAGACGGTGGGGCACACGATGAGTCCGGCGGCATGGCCGAGATGCGTGAAGACGCTCCCGATCAGGGCGCGGTGCGCCTCGACCAGGTCGACGAAGGCGGCTTGGTCTGCCGGGTGCTGCAGTTCGCTCGGGATGTCGTCGAGGAGGAGTCCGAACCGGTCGACGCCGAGCGCCGCAACGGTGTCGTATTTTGCGCAGAGCGCGGCGCGATCTGCGGCGCTTGAGTATTCGATGGAGAGCCCGGGCGAGAGACAGTAGACAAAGTCGACCCCGTGTGTGCGGCACTGGTCGACCAGGGCTTTCAGTCGCACCAGCTCATCGCCGAGATATGGCTCGCGCCACCGTTCCCGCACCAGTGGGTCGCCCTTCGGCGCGTAGACGAATGTGTTCATTCCACGGGCCGCGACGAACTCGATCAGTTCCAGCCGCTGCGAGTCGCTCCACGGACGACCGTAGAATCCCTCGATCACCCCGCGGATGGCGAAGGCCGGTTCGGTTTGCGCTGTCACCGTACCGCCCCCCGGCTGATGAACCGTGAGTTGGCGGCGTCGCCTCCCGCAGTGTTGCTACTGGAGTACACCTCGGGTGTGACACCCCGTTCGACCAAGAGCTGCACCGCTTCGGCCACCACGGCGTTGAGGATCGCCGCCCCGACGACGGTCGAGGTCGGAGCCACCCTGGCGTCGAAGTCAGGGATGGCCATCGACGCATCGCCGACGCATCCGCCGTTGTCGATCACGATGTCGGCCAGTTCGTGCAGGCGCGGGTGATCATTCGAGCGCGCCTTGACGGAGGTGGAGTGTTGCAGGCTGGTCACCGCGATCACCGGCACTCCACTGAGTCTTACGCGCTGCACGAGTTCGGAGGTCACGGCATTGCTGCCGGAATTCGATGCGACGATGAGCACATCACCGGGTGCAATGGGGTGGTCGATGAGCAACGCTTCGGCGAGGCCGGTCAGCCGCTCGAGCGACGTGCTGAGCGGTGCGCTCGCGTGCAACATGAGCCCTTCGAAGAGAATGGGGCTGACTCGCACCAATCCGCCCGCCCGATAGAAGAGTTCTTCGGCCAGCATGTGGGAATGGCCGGTGCCGAACACATGAACCGTGTGCTCGGCGGCTACGGTGTCGGCGACGAGATTCGCCGCTGCACTGATCTGCGGCCATTGCGTCTCGCCCAGTCGATTGATCAGGGTTTGGGCAAGCTGCAGGTAACGCACTCCCGCTGAAGTGGGCGCGGTGGTCATTTCGAGGTTCCTACTTTCCAGAAATGGATCAGGTCGGGATAGCGGTCGGTCGCGCCGGTCAGCCCGAGACGGAGCGCCCCATCGAGGGCTGACTCATCGACGTTTCGCGGGAGCACGTTTTCGGTCGTGAGCAACGCGTCGAGGCGTTGTCGGAGCGGACTGCGTAGATCAAGCAGTCCGCCGCCGAGGGCAAGCGGAGTCGGGGAAGGCCCGGTCCAGGTCGCCCCTGCACGGATCGTGCAGAGCAGTTCCGAGGCCGCTTCATCGAGAATTCCGCCGGCCACGTCGTCGCCGGCCGCCGCGGCATCCTGCACGGCGCGGGCGAACTGGGCAATGGCGTTCACCGGTCGCGCAGCGCCATGCACCCGGACGTGCAGGGTAGCGACATCGCCGAACTGCTCGGCCGCCACCGTGGTCAACCCGGTAGCGCTTCCGCGCCCGTCGGCTGCTTTCAGCACAGCAGCCAGTCCGCGGCTGCCCATCCAGAACGCGCCACCGGCATCGCCGAGAAGAAATCCGTGGCCGTCGATGACCCGTGGGGCTCCGCTCTCCGGCACGGCCAGGCAGGCTACTCCGGTGCCCGCGATGAGGGACACACCGTGCCCGCCCGACAGAGCGCCGGCGTGGGTGGTGATGGCGTCGTCGGCCACCCAGACTTCAGTGGCCCCTGTCGCCTCGGCGACGAGGGCGCTGAGGCGATCCGCCTCCCCACGTTCGCTCGGGGCGGTCGTCAGGCCAAGCACGACCCGGTCGACCGCATCGAATCCGGCGCGCTGCCAGCCCTGGATGACGGCATCCGCCACCGCCAGCACGACGTCGCCCTCCAACCGGCTGACCCCCGCCACCTCGACGATCTGCGCGTGGTGCGAATGTGCGAGTCGAATTCCCGATTGACCGCCGTCGACTCCGAGAACCCTCATCGGGCACCAGCCTTCGTGCGCACGACGGTGAATGCGCCGCCGGAGATGTCGGCCTTCAACTGATATTTGTCGCCGCGGTAGCAGCAACTGGCGACCATGATGACGCGCCCGCGGGTGTCAGAATCGACCATGCGGATGCGCAGGCAGGCTTGGTGTTCTGCGACAGTGAGCAGGCCCCGCACTCGCTCGTCGGGCAGCATCGGTTCGATCGAGACTTGGGCGGAGCCGGTGACGATGCCGTACCGGTCGGCCAGGACTTCGTAGAGCGATCCGTCAAGGTCGGTGTCGCGGAGGCCCGGCACGAGAGCTTCAGGAATCCAGACGGATTCCACGGCCATCGCCTCCCCGCTGGCCAAACGCAACCGGGTGAAGCTCAGCACCCGAACGCCGACGGCCACCTGCAGTTGCGCCGCGATTCCGGCATCCGCCTCGATGGCCCGGAAAGCGAGGAGACGACTGCCAGGGACAAGCCCTCTGGCGCGCATATCTTGAGAAAACGAGGTCAGGCCGAGCAGGCGCACAAATGGTTGCGGCGTGACATAGGTTCCTGAACCGTGACGGCGCTCAACCAATCCCTCGGTGACGAGGGTGTCGACCGCGCGACGAATCGTCATCCTGGCCACTCCCCAGCGGATGCTCAAGTCGCGTTCCCCCGGCAGGCGTTCCCCCACGGCGGCCGTCGCGACCAGCTCTCTGAGCTGGGCGCGCAGAGTGCGTCTGATCGAGTCGTCGGTGATGTCCACGCACACAGTAGAGCGCATCTGCGCGAGAGCGGCAAGAGACCGAGTAGACCACTTCATGGCCGGCACGACCCCCGTTCGAGGCCCACCCCTCCGGCAAAGTCTCCTGATTCGGCGGCATAGTGCGGCACTTGTTGTGACCCGAGCGAGACCACTCTTCGAGGAATTGGTCGAACACCGGTAGACCACTTTTCGGGAGGCGCTATCGTAAGCGCCATGAATGACGTGCGCCGGTCAACACCGGCTGACCTCCAGAGCATCTATCAGATCTGCTTCGAGACGGCCGCGCGCGCGCCCGATGGCAGTCTGCTTCACCACCATCCCGAGTTGCTCGGTCATATTTACGCCGGCCCGTACGTCGTGCGGCAACCAGACCTCTGCTTCGTGGTCACCGATGAGGAGGGAGTCGGCGGCTATCTGCTCGGCACCGCCGACACACTGGCATTCGAGGCCTGGGAGGAACGCGACTGGTGGCCGGCTCTGCGCAGCCGCCATCCCGATCTCGGAGGGACCGCCCCTGACGACGACCTCATCCGCCACATCCACACGCCCATTCGAGCGCCGGAGACCGTGGTGGCCGAGTATCCGGCGCACCTGCATATCGATTTGCTCCCCCGATTGCAGGGGAAGGGGTACGGCCGCATCCTCATCGACACGGTGATGCACGAGTTTCGCGACCGCGGCGTCTCCGGGGTGCATTTGAATGTCGGCGACGAGAACCACAACGCCATCGCCTTCTACCACCACTTGGGTTTCAGCCAAGTGGGGGTCGGGGCCACCTCGCTCTATATGGGAATGAGACTGTCGTGACCTTTCCAGAACCCCGTGTCGTGCCGCTACGCGGTGGGCCCACCCTGCGCTGGGGAGTCGTCGGACCCGGCGGAATCGCCACCGACTTCGTCAGCACCCTCCATGCGCACACCGACCAACGGGTGACGGCCGTGGGTTCCCGCACCGCCGAGCGCGCCGAGCGCTTCGCCGAGGCGCACGGTATCCCGCGCAGCTACGGTTCCTACCAGGAGCTGGTGGACGATCCCGAGGTGGACATCGTCTATGTGGCGACGCCGAACAGCCAGCATCGACCACTCGCACTGCTGGCGATCGCTGCCGGCAAACACGTGCTGGTGGAGAAGCCGATCGGGGTCGATCGCGCCGATGCGCAGGTCATCGTCGATGCGGCGCGGGCCGCAGGGGTGTTTGCGATGGAGGCGATGTGGAGCAGATTTCTGCCGCAAACGGATGTGATCGCGCAGCTGTTGGAGACCGGCCGGCTGGGCCAGGTCAGCCTCGTCACCGCGGACTTCGGTGCGAACTTCGGCACCGATCAGACGGTCTCGGTCTTTCGGCCGGAGGACGGCGGCGGGGCGATGCGGGACATCGGAATCTACCCGGTCTGGTTCGCCCGTTTCGTGCTCGGTCACCCACTCGAGATTGTGGCCAGGGGCCACCTTACGCAATCCGGTGTCGACGCTCAGGTCGCCATGATCTATTCAGCGGCCGATTCCGCTCAGGCTCTGCTCTCCACCACCATGCTCGCCGACACCCCGGCCGAAGCGACGATCAGCGGCACCCTCGGTCGAATCGAGATTCGTAGCCCGTTTCTGATGCCCGATGGTTTCGACCTCGTCATCGACGAGCAGCGGCAGCGGTGGACCGATGACTCCGGGTTGCGCTTGCGCGATGGGCTCTGCTGGCAGGCGACTGCGATCGCCCAGCATGTCGCTGACGGACTGACCGAGTCCCCGCTGCACACACTCGATGACTCACTGGCGATCATGGGAATCATCGATGACGTGCGCGGCCGTGTGCACGAGGCGGCAGAAGCTGCGCTCGTTGGTCGCTAGGCTTCCGTCGCCGAACTGTGGCAGATGACCACTTTTCGCGCGAAAAACCGTCATCTGCCACAGTTCGGCGAACGCAACGCCGGCCGATCAGGCGAAGTAGACCTTGCGCAACGTCTGCGTGATCGTCCAGACCGTGCGCTGACCCGCGCGCAGACGCATCACGTCGCCGGGAGCGAGCAGAACGGTCTCACCGGTCTCCTCGAACTCGACGGTGCCGGCCCCGAAGAGCACGACGAAGATCTCGTCGGCCTCGACGTCGCTCATCGCGCCGGGGGTCATCTCCCAGACGCCGATCTCACTGCCGCCGAACTCTCCGAGCGTGGCCGAACCGGTGTGCGGCTGGCCAGCCAGCCGCTGCTCGGCGGCAACCGCCTCGAGCTCGATGCGGAGCTCGAGCGCGGCGATTTTCACCGAGGAGTTGAGCAGCGTGGTGTCAGGCATGGGCATCCATTTCTAGAGAGGGGTGCAGGAGAACACGTCGGGGTGACATCGAGACGGATGCGGCGGGCCACTCACGAGGGCCGCTCACGACGGCGGGCCGCTCACGGCGGTGCGGGACAGCCACGACGCCGCAGCCCCGACGCCACAGCCCCGACGCCGCAGCCACGACGCCGCAGTCCCGACGCCACAGCCTAGGCCGCAGCCAGCGTCTTCGCGATCTCTTCTGGCGACTGGTCGCTGCGGCGCAGCACCATGGCGACCACGAAGAGCGCGAAGAGCGTCAGCAGGAACATCGCTGTCGACACTGCCGCGATCTCTGGCCGGAGCCCGACCCGCAACGCGCTGAAGATGTAGACCGGCCACGGGGTGGAGCCGGGCACCTGGATGAAGCTCGACACGATGGTGTTGTCGAGGCTGAGCGTGAACGACATGAGCGCACCGGCCCAGATCGCTGGCGCAGCGACGGGCAGCGTGATCTGCGTGAACCGACGGAACGGCGTCGCATACAGGTCGGCCGCTGCCTCCTCGAGCGAGGCATCCAAACCATGCATGCGCGCCCGCACGATGAACGTGACGACGGCGATCGAGAGCACCGCGTGAGCAATCACCAGGCGCACCATACCGTTGTTGAGTGGAGCAATGCCGGCATCGGTGCCGAGACTCACGAACCAGGGCAACATCGACACCGCGTCGACGATTTCGGGTGTGAACAAGGTGATGCCGAGCAGACCCGTCGCCAGCAGAACGCTGAGCGAGCCGACGCGTGAGCGGGCCAGGGCGATGCCGCCGAGGGTTCCGAGAATCGTCGATACGATCGCCGCCCCGACCGCAGCACCGATCGAGGTCATCACCGAGCCGCGGATGATCGGGTTGTCGATCGCCGACAGGTAGGCGTCGAAGCCGAAGCCTTCCCACGAAGCCAGCAGCCGGCCGGTGTTGAAGGAGTAGACGATCATCACGATGATCGGCAGAAACAGGAAGCCGAAGACGAGCACACCCCAGACGGTGAGTGCGATGTGCACTGGATCGCGGCGTGTGCCGCGGCGTTGACGTCGAACGGTTGCCTGGCTCATGCCGCCCCTCCTGAGAACACGACGCGACGTGATCGTCGCACGAAATAGCGGATGGCGAAGGCGACGAGGGCGCACACGCCAACGGCCGCCGCGATGAAGAGCATCAGCAGCACGGCCATGGCCGAACCGAGTGCCCAGTTTTGCGCCGTGTTGAACTGGCTGGCGACGAGCTGGCCGATCATGTTGCCCTGGGCCCCACCGAGCACCGACGCGGTGATGTAGTCACCCATCAGCGGGATGAAGACGAGCAAGCTGCCGGCGGCGATGCCGGGTGCGGCCAACGGCAGGGTGACTTGAAAGAGCGTGCGGATGCGGTTCGCCCCGAGGTCGGCGCTCGCCTCCCGCAGCGGTCGGCCGGCCCGGTCGATCGCCACATAAAGCGGCAGGATCATCAGCGGCAGATAGTTGTAGACGACACCGAGTTGCACGGCGGTCTGCGTGTACAGGATGTCGAGGCGACCGTCGATGAGGCCGACATCCTGCAAGAAGGTCGAGAGAAAACCGCGCGGGGAGAGCACGATCTGCCAGCCGAGGGTGCGCACCAGAAAGTTCGTCCAGAACGGCACGAGCACGAGGGCCAGCGCGAGCGGCCGCCAGCGCGGGTTGAGCTTGACGGCGAGCCAGTATGCGAACGGAACGGCGATGATCAGGCAGAGTGCCGTGCCGATCAGGCCGATCTTGAGGGTGTTCCAGAAGGTGCCGATGAAGGTTGCGTCGAGCGCTTCGGCGTAGCGATCGAAGGAGAGGATGTCGTTCGAATGCGCGGTGAACAGGTCGGGTTTGTAGCCGAAGCTGTACCAGAGCACGAGCAGCAGCGGCATGACGAAGAAGAACAGTACGAAGGCCCACGTGGGGAATCCGAGGGCCGCCGCGCGGTCGAATTTCTTGCGCTGTTTCATCAGGAACCTGCCTTTGCCATCATGCGGTTCACGATCGCGACGAGGCGTTCTGCGGCCTCGTTGACCACGGCGGGAGTGAGCCGTTCGACGACCTCCGCCGGAGGGAACACGAGTTCGGGAAGTTCGAACTCGCGTTCCGCCGCCATCTTCTCGACACCGGTCACACCCGTGTTGTAGCCGATGTAGTCGACCTCGCGAAATGAGACCTCTGGCTCAAGCATGAAGTCGATGAACGCATACGCGGCATCCATGTTCTGGGCACCGGTCGCGATCGCCCAGGTGTCCATCCAGATGTTCGCGGTCGGGGTGGGGTACACGAACTTCCACGCCTCTGGGGTGTCGGTGACGAGCAGACCTTGGCGCACGTCGCCGTTGAAGGCCTGCATCAGCGCGAAGGTCTCTTCGGGAATGCCGCTGGTCACCGCTGTCGAGTTGAAGGCCTTGATGTGCGGGGCGAGTGAGTTCACGAGAAAGTCCTCGGCGGCGTCGAGGTCCGCCTTCTTCGTGGTGTTCGGATCGATGCCGTTCGCGGCAAAATACATGCTCGTCACCTCCCAGGGGTCTTCGAGCACCGCTACGTTCTTGCTGGCCTCGTTCTGCGCGGCATCCAAGAAGTCAGCCCAGGATGTCATGGGCCGGGTGATCACGCGGGTGTCGTAGGCGTACCCGGTGGTTCCCCAGTTCTTGCAGACCGAGTACTTGTTGCCGCGGTCCCAGGACTGGTCGCGATACAGCGGGTCGATGTTCTCGAAGTTCTTCAAGAACGAGTGATCGAGTTCTTGCAGCAGACCGTTGGCCGACATCATCGGAATGTAGTTGCCGGTGGGCACGACGACGTCGTAGCCGCTGGTGCCACGGGTCGCGCCGAGCTTGGCGATCAACTCTTCGTTGGAGCCGAAGCTGTCGAGCTGCACGGTGGTGCCGGTTTTTTGGAACTTCGCGATGTTGTCGGGGTCGCTGTAGTCGCCCCAGCTGTAGACGTTGAGGTGATTCTCCACCTTTCCGTCGGGCAGCACGGAGGGAGCGAAGCCGGTGCTGCTGCTGCACGCGGTCAGGGCGCCGGTCGCGGTGAGCACCACGAAACCAGACAGCACGGCACGGCGGCTGATCCGGGCGACGCTCGCGCGCGGAACGAGGGCGCGAACGGCGGGCACGGTGGGCATGTTTGCGGGCACGCCTGGGTGCACGTGTGCGGGGCCGACCAACTCAGGCCACCGGTTCCAGCTCGAAGACCCGCAGGTCGGCGAGATCCCAGGCACACCAGACGGGTGCGCCGGTGGCGAGTGGCTCGGTCTGGCCCGGGGCCGCCCGAGCGATGAACTCCTGGCCAGACGGGGTGATCACGACATACTGCATGACGTCGCCGAGGAACGAGATCCCGGCGAGCGTGCCCGCAACGGCAGGGACGCCGGCGGCTGGCGGCTCACTCGTCACGCGCACCGACTCGGCGCGCACCGCGGCGCGCACCGAGGTGCCGGGGGCGACGCCGGCGGGCATCCGGCTGGTGATCAGTTCGCCGTCAGAGCTGCGCAGCACGCCGGGGCCGACGACGATGGCGTCGATAAAGTTCTGCTTGCCGATGAAGCCGGCGACGAACGCGTTGGCCGGCTCGGAGTAGATGTGTTCGGTGCTGCCGAGCTGCTGGATCGCTCCGCCCTGCATCACCACGATGCGGTCGCTCATCGAGAGCGCTTCTTGCTGGTCGTGAGTGACGAAGATGAAGGTGATGCCGAGCTGACGCTGCAGCAGCTTCAACTCGATCTGCATCTCCTCGCGCAGCTTGCGGTCGAGAGCGCTCATCGGCTCGTCGAGCAGCAGCACCTTGGGGCGATTCACCAGCGCGCGGGCCAGGGCCACGCGCTGCTGCTGGCCACCGGAGAGCTTCTGCGGAGTGCGGTCGGCGAACGTCTCCATGCGGGAGAGCGCGAGCGAAGCGTAAACGCGTTCGGCGATCTCCGCCTTCGGCACCCGCTTCTGACGCAGCCCGTATGCCACGTTCTCGGCCACCGTCATGTGCGGAAACAGCGCATACGACTGGAACACGGTGTTGACCGGGCGCTTGTGCGGCGGCACATCGAGCATCGAGTTGCCGGCAACGATGATGTCGCCGGAGTCGGGGTGCTCGAAGCCCGCGATCATGCGCAGCAAGGTGGTCTTGCCGCAGCCGGAGGGGCCGAGCAAGGAGATGAACTCGCCGGAGTGCACGTCGAGATCGACCCCCACGACGGCGGGGGCATCCCCGTAGCTCTTCGAGACCGAGCGCAATCGCACCGATCCGCTTTCATCGTTCACAACGCCCACGATTGAGTTCACTGAGATATCACTCCTTGAGTCAGGAATCGAAACCGAGGCCGACGGAATCCAGGGTTTTCAAAATAAGGTTGCGCTTGCCCTTGTTGTGGTCGGCCCGGTTGAGCGACCAGCGGGTGACCTGCACACCGACGGATGCGATGGGCTCTGGCGGAAAGGGAAGCGGGGTTTCGCGCACCATCGCCAGGCGGGTGCGTTCGGTGTCTTTTCCTTCGAGCTTGTCGAGCATGACCTCGGCGGCGAAGTGCGTTGCCGCAACTCCGAGACCGGTGAAACCCGTGGCGTAGGCGATGCGTCCGCCGCGTGCCGTGCCGAAGAAGGCGCAGAACCGGGTGGACGTGTCGATGGCGCCGGCCCAGCGGTGGCTGAACTTCAGACCTTCCAGCTGCGGAAAAGTGGTGAAGAAGTGGTGGCCGAGGGTGTTGTAGGTGGCGGGGCGATCCTCATATTGCTCGCGCACGCGGCGGCCGTAGTGGTAGATCGCGTCATAGCCACCGAACAGAATGCGGTTGTCCTTGCTCATCCGGTAGTAGTGGAACTGGTTGGCCATATCGCCGAGCCCCTGGCGGTTCTCCCAGCCGATGTCCGCGAGCTGAGCGGCATCCAGCGGCTCGGTCATCAGTGCGTAGTCGTAGACGGGAACCGTCGAGAGGCGATTGCGTTTGAGCAACGACGGAAAAACGTTGGTCGCCAGGGCGGTCTTCTTCGCCAGCACGCGGGCCTTGCTCGTGCGCACCGCGGTGCCCTGGGCGGGGCTCAACCCTGAAGTGTCGAGGTCGGTGACCGGGGAGTGCTCGAAGATTTCGACACCGAGCTCGGTGGCAGCGCGCGCGAGTTCCGCGGCGAGCTTGGCGGGGTGAACCAGCGCCGACGAGCGCTTGCTCCACACGGCGGCGAGATAGGTGGGGGAGTTGACCTGCTTGCGCACGGCATCGGTGTCGAGAAACTCCTCGTCGGTGTTGCCGGCTTTGGCAGCCGCGGCAGCCATCTCTTTCAACCAGTCGACCTGGTGTTCCTCGACGGCCAAGGAGAGCGCGCCATTGCGTTCGAAGTCGCAGTCGAGGCCGAGGTCGGCCACGGCCTGCTCGATCGCGTCGAGGTTCTCCATGCCCAGCTCGTTCAGCCGGTCGATCTCCTTCGGCCAGCGAGTCTGTCCGTTCTCCTCGCCGTGGGTGAGGCTGGCTTCGACGAATCCGCCGTTCCGACCGGATGCCGCCCAGCCGACGGTCTTCGCTTCGAGCAGCACCACGCGAGAAGCGGGGTTGCGCTGCTTGGCGATGATGGCCGTCCAGAGGCCGCAGTAGCCGCCGCCGACGACGGCGAGGTCGCAGTCGAGATCGGCAGTGAGCGTGGGGTAGCGCTGGGCCGGGACGATGTCGTCCAGCCAGAATGCGGCAAGCTTCGAGCCGTTCAGGGCGTGATCGACGATGGAGGACTTCGGGCGAGACCTCTCGAAAACTGTGCTTTCCACGGGGGAATCTCTGTCTCTCTGTCTCAGCGTTGAGACCGTTGGCGGCGCCCGCTCGTTGGGCTTCAGCCCATTGTGCCAACAGATGAGCAGTCGTGTCGCGACAAAACGTCGGGAAACGTCGTTCAAACAGCGCAAATCGTGTGAAACCGTGGTGATTGGCCAGAAAAGGTATCGAAATCGTAACTCCGTCGACATATTCGCGGCCGGGGCTCCTCGGCGGTCGAACCTCGCAACCTCGCGCTGGGCGCGGCTTTCTCGTTGATCGAGGAGCAGCCGACGCAGGAGGCCGCGTCTATGAGGTATATGACCGTTTCGTTGATCGAGGAGCGCGCGAGCTTGCGAGCACGCGTCTCGAGATCTCGCGAGCCAATCCTTGAACTCGGGTTGCGTTTGAAGGTCGGCTCGCGGGGTCTCGAGACACGGGCTCGCTGCGCTCGCTCGCCCTCGACCAACGAGGTGCACGCACGCGTCACAGGTGCGGAGCGTGCGCCTCCAGAAACTGGTAGACCTCGGTCGGATCGACGCCCGGAAAGGTTCCGGTGGGCAGCGCGGCCAGCAGGCTGGTCGGGGTGCGGGCGGCCGGCCAGGATTCGCCGGCCCAGCGCTCGGCCAGGTCGACGGGGGCGCGCCGGCAACAGGAATCATCGGGGCAGCGCGACACGGCGCGGTTCGTGGTTTCCCGGCCGCGAAACCATTTCACATGCGCGAATGGCACCCCGACGCTCACCGAATAGTCGCCTTCCTTGGCCTTCTCAATGCGCGACGTGCACCAGAAGGTTCCGGCCGGGGTGTCGGTGTACTGGTACCAGGGGCTGAACCGGTCGGCTACGTCGAACACCGTGCGGGCCGTCCAACTGCGGCAGACCGTCGTTCCCTCGACGGCGCCGAGAGCATCACTCGGAAACCTGACCGCGTCGTTCTCGTAGGCCTTGATGATGGTGCCAGATTCGTGCACCTTCATGAAGTGCACGGGAATGCCGAGCCGGGCCGTCGCCAGGTTCGTGAACCGGTGAGCGGCCGTCTCATAGGAGACGGCGAACGCGTCGCGCAGGTCTTCCATCGAGATGCGCCGCAGGTTCTTGGCCTCGGAGAGCAGTTTCACCGCCGGCTTCTCCGGCAGCAGGATGGCGGCGGTCAGATAGTTGGTCTCGACCCGCTGGCGCAGAAATTCGGCATAGTTTCGCGGTTCTTCATGGCCGAGAAGGTGGCTGGCGAACGCTTGCAGAATCGGCGAGCGGGAGTCTCGCGACGCCGACTGCTCTGTCGGCAGGTAGATGCGGTTGTTGCGTTTATCGGTGACCGAGCGAGTGGAGTGCGGCAGGTCGCTGACGTAGTGCAGCGAGTAACCGAGGTGGGTGGCCATGTCGGCGACAACCTGATGCGAGACAGGGCCGCCGGTGTGACCGACCGCGCCGAGCAGCTCGGCGGCGAGCAGCTCCAGCTCGGGAAAGTAGTTGTCATGGTCACGCATCTCGGTGCGCAGCGCCGAGTTGGCGCGTCTGGCTTCTTCAGGCGTGGCGGCCCGCTCCCGGTTCAGCCGATCGATCTCGTTGTGCAGCGTGAGGATTGTCTGCAGCACATCATCGTTTTGGCTCTTGCCGACGCGGATGCGCGGCAGACCGAGCGCGGTGAAGACCGGCCCACGTTGCGCCTTCTCCACAGCAATCTCGAGGGCGGCCCGCTCGCTCGGGGCATCCGTTTTCAGCAGATCGTCGACCGTGGTGCCGAGCGCCAGCGCGATCACGCGCAGCATCGACAGCCGCGGCTCCCGGTTGCCGTTCTCGATCATCGACACCTGGGAGGGCGCCCGGTCGACGGCGGTCGCGAGTTGCTCGAGGGTCATCCCGAGCTGGGTGCGGAGCTGTCGGATGCGCCGCCCGAGGGTGAGCGCGTCGAGCTCGGTCGTATCGGCTTCAGTGTCTGCGTTACGCGAGACGGCGAGCGTCGGGGGAGTGGCTGGATCAGCGGTGACCATGTTTCATGGTCACACGGTGGCCGGGGTCTCGCAAACAGAAATTGTGCGAAGTTTCTGCCCTGCTCTGACGGATCGGTGCGCTGGCGGTATGGACGGGCCCAGCGGCGGCGCCGTTGTCGGCGAGATGAGCGTTCGCCCCTCGGGACGCCTGCGGGCGGCGCGCGACCGTGCTCATTTCTGCCAGAGAGAAGAACCCGGCTATTTCTGTCGACCAATCTGGTCGCCGGGTCGCCGGAGCGGCGCAGAGTTGCCTCACAGACGAAGAAGGCCGGGTCGCCGCGACCCCGCCTCACACATCCTGGAGGCACTGATGAGCACCACCCCGAACACGAACCGCTCCGCGTCAACTCGACCGGGCGACCAGACCCAGACCGCGCAAGAGCTCGCGCTCGAGTGGGCCGCAGACCCGCGTTGGGAGGGCATCCGTCGCGACTACACGGCTGAGGATGTGATTGCGCTGCGTGGCACGGTTCGTGAGGACCGCACGCTGGCTCGCCGGGGCGCCGAGAAGCTGTGGCAACTCGTCAACGAGAACGGCACTCCCGAGAGCCCCGAGTGGGTCTCGGCGCTCGGCGCGCTCACCGGCAACCAGGCCGTACAGCAGGTGCGCGCCGGGCTGAAAGCCATCTACCTCTCTGGCTGGCAGGTCGCCGCCGACGCGAACCTGTCTGGGCAGACCTATCCGGATCAGTCGCTCTACCCCGCCAACTCGGTTCCGGCCGTCGTGCGCCGCATCAATAACGCGTTGCTGCGCGCCGACCAAATCGAGTCGTCGGAGGGTGACACGTCCCGCGACTGGCTCGCCCCGATCGTGGCGGATGCCGAGGCAGGCTTCGGCGGGGCGCTCAACGCCTACGAGCTGATGCACTCGATGATCGAGGCGGGTGCGGCCGGCGTGCACTGGGAAGACCAGCTCGCCAGCGAGAAGAAGTGCGGTCACATGGGCGGCAAGGTGCTCGTGCCGACCGGCCAGCACATTCGCACCCTGAACGCCGCACGCCTCGCCGCGGATGTCGCCGGGGTTTCCACCCTCGTCATCGCCCGCACCGATGCGCTCGCAGCGACCCTCATCACCAGTGACATCGACCCGCGCGACGCCGAATTCTTGACCGGCGACCGCACGGCAGAGGGCTTCTACGAGGTGACGAACGGGATCGACACCGTCATCGCCCGCGGACTCGCCTACGCCCCCTATGCCGACCTGATCTGGGTGGAGAGTTCCGAGCCAGACCTCGAGTTGGCGCAGCGCTTCGCCGCCCGCATCCACCAAGACTTCCCAGGCAAGAAACTCGCCTACAACTGCTCGCCGTCGTTCAACTGGAAATCCCACCTCAACGACGAGCAGATCGCCGCGTTCCAACGGGAACTCGCGGCCTGTGGCTACACGTTCCAGTTCATCACCCTGGCCGGTTTCCACGCGCTCAACCACTCGATGTTCACGCTTGCCGCCGACTACGCGGAGCGCCAGATGAGTGCATATGTCGATCTGCAGGAGGCCGAGTTCGCATCAGAGAGCTCTGGCTACACCGCGACCCGCCACCAGCGGGAGGTCGGCACCGGCTACTTCGACCGGATCGCCACCGCGCTGAACCCGAACAGCGCCACTCTCGCCCTCGTCGGTTCGACCGAGTCCGAGCAGTTTTAGCCCACTTTCGAAGGAATGACGACATGAACACCACACTGACAACGACCAGGGGCCGGGTCTCGCCCGGCTCGACCACCGACACTGTTTCGGGCTCGACTGGTTCGACGGGATCGGCCCGCAACGCCTCGGCACGCTCGACCAGCGGAAGCCCGTACCTCGAGATCATCGGAGAGCTGGGGGAGCGCTACGCCGATATTCTCACTCCAGCGGCGCTCGATTTTCTGGCCGAGCTGCACGACCGGTTCGCCGGCACCCGGCACGATCTGTTGGCCGCCCGGCTTCAGACGGGAGTGGACGCCGCGAACGGTCGCGACCCCCATTTCCTCGGCGAAACCGAGCACATCCGCAGCGACCGCGCCTGGCGCGTGGCCGGTGCCGGGCCAGGTCTCGAAGACCGCCGCGTCGAGATCACCGGACCGACCGATCGCAAGATGGCGATCAATGCGCTGAACTCCGGTGCGAAGGTGTGGCTGGCCGACCAGGAAGACGCGACAAGCCCGACCTGGGCGAACGTGATCGAGGGGCAAATCACACTTTTCGATGCCGTGCGCGGGCAGCTGAGCTTCGACAGCTCGGACGGCAAGAGCTACCGGGTCACCGGAGGCGAAACCGGTGTGACTCCGACCATTGTGATGCGCCCGCGCGGCTGGCATCTGGTTGAGAAGAACATCGAGTTTGTCGATCGGGCGGGCCGACGGATGGCCGCATCCGGCAGCTTGATTGACTTCGGGTTGTATTTCTTTCACAACGCGCAGGCGTTGATCGACTCCGGCACTGGACCATATTTCTACCTGCCGAAGCTCGAGAGCCATCGTGAAGCCCGACTCTGGAACGAGATCTTCACGTTCGCCCAAGAGCGTGTCGGGATTGCGCATGGCACGATTCGAGCGACGGTGTTGATCGAGACAATCCAGGCCGCCTTTGAGATGCAGGAGATTCTCTACGAACTGCGTGAGCACTGCGCCGGCTTGAACGCGGGACGCTGGGATTACATCTTCAGCATCATCAAGACATTTCGTGCGCGCGGTCGACGGTTCGTTTTTCCCGACCGCAAGCAGATCACCATGGCCGTGCCATTCATGCGGGACTACGCAGAGCTGCTCGTCGCCACCTGCCACCAGCGCGGAGCATATGCCATTGGAGGCATGAGCGCTTTCATCCCGAATCGGCGTGACCCCGCGGTCACCGAGCGTGCACTCGAGCAGGTCGCCGCCGACAAGCGTCGCGAGGCAATCGACGGCTACGACGGTACTTGGGTTGCCCACCCCGACCTGATTCCGACCGCGCAGGCCGAGTTCGACCGGGTGCTCGGCGAACATCCCCACCAGCTGGGCCGCACCCGCGATTGGGTGCGTGTCACCGCGGCACAGCTTCTCGACGTCGCGAGCATCGGCGGCGAGATCACCGAGGCGGGCGTTCGCGACAATGTTGTGATCGCGCTGCGCTATATCGAATCGTGGCTGCGCGGAGTCGGCGCGGCAGCGATCGACAACCTGATGGAGGATGCCGCCACCGCGGAGATCTCCCGCTCGCAGATTTGGCAGTGGATCCACGACAATTCGGTCACCGCCGAGGGGAGTCGGATCGACACAGCCTGGGTCGAGGCCGTGGTCGCCGAAGTCTTCGCTGGCCTCCCGCGCACACCGGGCGACCGGTTCGACGACGCTCTCGCGGTGTTCCGGACATCCGCTCTCGAGCCTGAGTTTCCGGCGTTCTTCACGGTGAGGGCGTACGCCCGGTTCTTGTAGTCGCCCGCTTCGCCCGTTCCATCCGCTTCACCCGCTTCACCCGTTCCATCCGCTTCACCCGTTCCATCCGCTTTCCCCCTGGTGCCGAAATTAGGAGTGGAGGTGTGTCGCACCGTGTAGCCCCCGGCTTTACCGCTCGGGCACCCGCCGACACGCACTCCACTCCTAATTTCGGTACCCCCTGCTGCACGTTTCGGTTCCCGATCGGGTCGGCCCTCCCGCAGGGCGAACGCGTTCGGGTGCTTCCTCGGCACCGGAATCGCTCGCTATGCTGGCGCGATGGTGGCGATCATCCGTAGAGCAGAGCCGGCCGATGTGGCCGAGCTCGCCGAGGTTGCTGCGGCAACTTTCGTGCTGGCCTGTCCGCCGGGCACGAAGCCCGCGTCGATCTCCGCCTTCATTGCCGCCCACCTCTCGCCGAAAAGCTTCGCGACCTACCTCGCCGACCCGGCTCGCGACATCCGAGTGGCGGTGCGTGACGGCAATATCGTGGGCTACACCATGCTCGTCTTCGGCGAGCCGACCGACCCCGATGTGACGGCCGCTCTCACCCTGCGGCCGACGGTGGAACTGAGCAAGGTCTACCTGCTGGGCGAACATCACGGCGTCGGCCTGGCGGCCACCCTGATGACGGCGACTCTGGATGCCGCGCGAGCGCGAGGCGCGTCGGGTGCCTGGCTCGGGGTCAACAATCAGAACTCTCGGGCCATCCGTTTTTATGAGAAGAGCGGGTTCGCCATCGTCGGCGCCAAGACCTTTCAGGTCGGCGATCAGATCTACAACGATCACGTGATGGAGCGCCCGCTCTAGCGACGCCTGCATCTCCCGGCACGTCCTTCTGGCCGGCGCTCAGACTATTTTTCGGCGTTGCTTCGATGAGGCTCCGTCGTCCCTCCGTCGTCCCTCCGTCGGCAGTTCGTCGTCGCTCCGTCGCGTGCTCGGACGGCTCCTCGTCGTGCCCGCCGGCATCCCTTCGATGGGCTCGACACCGGCGCCGGGGAGCCGACCGCGCCACGTTTTGACGTTCTCCGCTTACCTCAGTTAGAGGGTAGAACGGTCTGTCCATGAAAACTTGCCCATGCACAAGGGGGGACGAAAACTTCGCTTTTCGTTGCGAAAATCCGCATAAACGCGCGAAATCGTCAGATATGGCTCTCCGTGCCGCAGAAAAGCTGAACCCCGGATTGGGGGTATTAGTGGGACAGACAAATCGGTCTGTCCGCCAATAGAGTGCTGAAGGCCGGATTGGAAGCATGCTCACTTTTGCCTCCGTTCGACCTTCACGCACTTTTCCTCTGCCCGAACAGCAGGCCACAAACGGCATCCGTCGCGATGCTTCGAAAGGATTCTCATGAACAAGCTCCTCAAAGGTTCAATCGCTGGCGCGGCCGGCATCGCACTCCTCATGGGTGGCGCCGGTACCTTCGCCCTCTGGAACCAGACGGCTACTGTCTCCGGCGGCACCGTCTCGGCCGGCACCTTGACTGCTGTCCCGGCAGCGACCGGCTCGTGGTCGGTGAAGCACGGGATCGGGGGTACCCCGGCGACGTTCGCCAGCAGCACCTTGTTCACAGTCGTTCCCGGCGACATCGTGACCTACACGCAGGACGTTGTTGTCACCGCAACCGGCGCGAACCTGACCGCCGCAGTGTCGCTTACTCCCGCATCCATCACGGCTGCCACACCCGTAATCCCGAACGTGGCGCAGTCGGCCGCGAACTCGGCTCTCGCCGGTTTCCTGAACTCCACAGGTGCAGTGGTCACCGCAGTCACCAAGGGCACGACCACGGCGTTCCCGACTGCTGTGGCGCAGGGCACCTCGACCGCGACGGTCACCGTAGTTCTGACCTTCCCGAACGGTGCAGCCGGTGTTGAGAACGGTGCCAAGGCCGGCGTCGTCGACCTTTCCGGGCTGGGCTTCACCGTCACCCAGAACTAGCCAGCTCGTCGGCGTGCCCGTCGTCTCCCGGCGGGCACGCCGCAGCTCTGTTCTCTCTTTCCCATTCGTTCCTCCTCACGTCGCGAAAGGCGGTGTCCCCTCATGCTCGGTTCAGTTGAAACTCCTGAGAAGGCCGGCAGTGCACGCACTACTGCTTCGAGATTCACCGCCGCGTTCTCCATTCGCTCGATGAGCATCACGGCCCTTTCACTTCTCGCCGCCGTCGGCCTGGCTACGGCCGCCGCGGGCGGCAGCTACGCCTACTTGAACGCGAACGCCTCGCTCTCCGGAGGAACCGTCACGGCCGGAACCGCAACGCTTACGCTCGGCTCGGTGGTGCAGATGTCGACGAACCAGCTATACCCAGGGCAATCGGTGTACGGCTCCGTGGTCGTTGCCAACACGGGCAACGTGGCACTCGCGCTCACCGCAACCGTGACCGGCACCACCCCCCTCGCCCAGCAGCTCACGATCGCACTGCGCGTGGTGACATCTGCGCAGGATTGTGCCACGACCCCGACCGCTCCCGCCTGGTCGGTTGGAACCATCGCGGCACCCGGTTCAACCGGCCTCGGAACGATCGCCGCTGGCAGCTCTGTATTCCTCTGCGTGTCGGCTGCTTTGCCGCTGACGACTGCCGCCGGACAAGGGCAGTCGACCCCATTCAACGTGAAGCTTGACGGGACACAGGCCTAGACAATGACACAGACATTGAAAACCAAGCCGCGCATCCGTTTCACGAGATTCAATGTCTCGGTCGCAACGGTCGTCTTTCTGACTCTCGCCGGAACCAGCGCTGCCAGTGCATCGTGGACCACGCCGTCGGTGAGCACCACCGCGTCGGTGACGACAGGTGCTCTCGCCGTATCGCAGGCAGTGGCGCCTTCACTGAACAAAGACTTCAACTCCACAGGAACAGCGACGCAGTCGACGACCTCGACCGTCACCGTGACAAACGGAGGCACGATTCCCGCGCCGTTTTCTCTTGCACTCGCTGGGGTATCCGCAAACGATCTTGCCTCCACGATCACGGTGATCTCCTGGCCCACGACGTTCGCGTCGTGTACAGCGTCGAACCCGGGGGTCGAAGCCAAGACGTGGACGACCGCGGCATCGCAGACCGGCAATCTCGCCGCAGGGGCGTCGGCAACCTTCTGTGTTCGCACCTCGCTGAACCCGAGTCAGATCTCGGCGACCACGGTTGGTTCGATGACAGCCTCGTTGGCTGTGTCATCGAGCGTCGGAAGTTGGACATCGTCGGGCACCACGGTGACGGTGACCCAGAGAGCCCTCGACACCACGGCTCCGAGCGTGCCGACCGCGCTCGCGGCTTCGGCTACGACAAGCGCAGGAACGACACTCACCTGGGTCCTGTCAACCGACAACGTCGCGGTAACCGGCTATGAGATCTATCGGAACGGTGCGCTTGTCACGACGATAGAGGCACCGGCGACTACCTACACCGACACCGGGCTGACCGCATCGACGACGTACACCTACACGGTGAAAGCTCGGGATGCTGCGGGCAACGTCTCAGCGGCATCCACTGCTACGAGCGTCACGACGACCGCGCCCGTCACTTGGTACACGGTGAACAACAGCAGTCTGTGTGTTGACGGTGACCAAGGCATCAACGTGTCGAATAGCACCAAGGTCATCGCCTACGGCTGTAAGATCACGGGCGCTGCAAATCAGCAGTGGCAGTTCGTGCCCTCGGGAACCAACTTCCGAGTCATCGCCCGATACGCACAGACCTTCGCCTGGTCAGCCGGCACGGCGAGCGCGCCCGGTGTCACCCTCTCGAATCTCACTGGAAATAGCCAATTGTGGACGCGCATCTCGCTCTCAAATAGCAGATACCAGTTCAAGAGTGTCGGCACCGGCAACCCCGGGCTGTGCCTGAGCCAGCCCACGAGCGCGACCGGCACCAGCATCACACAAATGACGGTGCAGAACTGCACCAACAACCCGAACGCGTCATCTACTCAGAGCTTCACAATCGGATTGGTGGGCTGACCGATGTCAGGTTCTGTCACGACACGCACACTCTCGACGTTTCTCGCCCTGGGCGCGGCCGCGGCGCTCGCCCTCGGCGGCGCCGTGGCACCCGCCTCGGCTGCATCCGATCAGATTTTGGTCAGCGCCGACGGAGTGCACTGGTCGAAGTCACTGGGCACTGACTTGTTCGCCGATGCCGGGCTGCTGATTCCGAAGGGCTCCCAGAGCGCAACGCTGTGGGTCAAGAACCCCACGGCGAAGTCGGCCGAGGTGCGGCTCAGCGCACGCGACGTCCTGTTCTCCTCATCGGACTTCGCGACGAACGTGACGATCGGGGCTTGGAACTCGGTTGACGACACGACTCTGAGTACGCCGGGGGACAAGGTCTCGAAGTGCGAGGTCTTGGTTGACTCGCAGCCGTTGGCAGCCGGCGGCATTCTGAAGGCTGTCGTCACGTTGACGATGGCCGACGTCAGCGATCGAATTGCGCAGGATGCCGGCGTGAGCTTGAACGTAATGGTTGCCATGCGCGACAAGGCAGCCGGGCCGTTCCCCGAGTCGGCCTGTGACGACAGCGGAGTCATCGTGGGGCCGGATCCCGACCCGAAGCCGAAGCCGACGCCGACGCCGACCACGATGCCGACCGCGACCGCGACTCCGACCGCGACTCCGACCACGCCCAGTGGCACGGTCACCGGCAGCGGAACCGGAACGGCCAAGCCTTTGGCCCAGACGGGTGCGGATGCTGCGAGTCCCGCGCTCGTTGTCGTCGGCCTCGTCGGCGGTGGCATTCTGTTCTTCTTAATCGGTCGACGTCGTCGCAAGACTGACGTGTCGTGACCGAGGTGTCATGAGCGGTGCAGCGGTAATGGATAAAACGAGCGACGAGTTCTCGGTCGCGCTCACGGATGAAGCCGAGGGCAACCACCCCTCGGCTTCGGCCGTGGGCGAGACGGCCGAGATTGTGGCGGAGACCAAGCCTGCACCCGAAAAGGGTCTGTGGAGTTACCTCGGGCTCGCATTGAGCGCTGCTCTGCTCCTTCTCGTCGTGGCCCTTGCTGCCGCCACCGTCGTCATCCCGAAGCTCGCGGGAGCGTTGCCGATGACCGTGCTGACCAGCTCGATGGAGCCCGGATTGCCGCCGGGCACCCTCATCATTGTGAAGCCGATCAACCCCGACGACCTGGCCATCGGTGACATCGCGACCTATCAGATCGAGTCGGGCAAACCCGGAGTGATCACCCACCGCATCATCGGGATCAATCTGATCGCCTCGGGCGAGCGCACCTTCGTCTTCATGGGCGACAACAACGGCGTCGCCGATGCTGACGCGGTGCAAGAAGTTCAGATTCAGGGCAAGCTCTGGTACTCAATTCCGCTGATCGGCTGGGTCAATAACCTCGTCAACGGGGCGAACAAGGTCTGGATCGTTCCGGTGCTCGCCGGGCTGCTCTTCGCCTACGCCGGCTACATGTTCGTGAGCGGCCTGGCCGCGGCAAACCGTGCGCGTCGCGTGCGCCGCAATGTTCAGAAGAAGTCGCGTGGCACCGAGGTATCTGTGGCCGACGATGCTGAGCAGGCGGATGCTGCGGTGCAGGTCGACGATGCGGTGCAGCTCGACCGCCCTGGGCAGACCATCGACGCTGAGTCGCCCGGCCACCGTGACCAACTCTCCATTGCCGAGTGGCTCGACGAGATCGAGCGGCGCGAGATCTCGACAGGCTCGACCACCGGGTAGTGACCCGCACCATCCGCATGGCAGCACTCACCGACGCTCCACACACGAAAGCGTGATGTCTCGAATGAACTCCCCAGAAGACGCCGGCCTCGCACCCGGCGAAGCAGCCACGTCGGCCGAACCGGCCACGTTCACCAAGCCGGCCAAACCGGCCAAGCGCTCAGTGACGCGCTCCCTGATCACGACGGCTCTCGCCCTTTTCGCGGCCGTCTGCCTCGCCACTGTCGCAGCCGGCGGCAGCTACGCCTACCTCAACAGCACAGCACAGCTTTCGGGTCCGGTGACGCTCACCGCGGGAACCGCCTCGCTCACGGTAGACGCGACACTCGCCGGACTGTCGACGACGACGCTGTACCCCGGCACGACCAGCTACGGCACCGCGACGATCACCAACACCGGCGTTGTTCCGCTCATTGTGACGGCTGCCGGCGCGGGTGGCTCAAGCGCACCCACCCTCGACTCGGGAGTCACGCTCACGATCGGTGTGGTGTCGGCGACGGGCGGATGCGTTGCAGGCTTCACGGGCTGGACGGGCACGCTCGCACAGGCCGGCGCCGTGCCGCTCGGGACCTTCGGCATCGTTGGCCCGACCAAAACGCAGGTGCTCTGCGTTGCAGTCACGCTGCCGACGAATGCGCCGTCCACGAGCCAGGGCCTGAGCACAAGCCTCTCCTTCGCCATCAACGGAACGCAGACCAACTGATGACCACCTCGACTCCCCGCCCCCGCGGCATCCGCCACCGTCTGAATGTCGGCGTCGGGCTCGCCGTGTTTCTCATACTGGCCGGCACCGGTGCCGCGCAGGCGAACTGGACGACTGCGCCGAAAACCACGGCTGGCATCGTCACGTCCGGGGCGCTGAGCATTGCGATCGTGCCCACCGCAATCGCGGAGCACCTCTACACCTCGGCCGCGACTGCGCGCACCGTCACCTACCCCATTACCGTGACGAACAGTTCGGCAATCTCCGTGACTCCCAGCCTCGCCTTCTCAGCGGATGCGGCGCAAACGTTGGCGACGGGGGCGGTTGGTACCGCAGCGGCGAGCGTGACAACCTGGACGAGTGCCGGCTCCACCTGCCCGACCCCGTCAGGCGCCACAACGAACTGGACATCAGCGACGGCGACAAGTGCGCAGCTGGCGCCCGGCGCCTCAGCCACCTATTGCGTTCAGAGCACGCTCTCGTTGCCGCAGCGCTACGCACTCGTTGGGCAGACGGCCGACCTGACTGCCACCGCCACGCTGACCCGCGGCAATTGGACGAAAACGGCAACCCGTTCGCTGAAGCAAACAGTTGCGAACACGATCATCCCGGGCACCCCGACGGCGAACGCCTCCCCGGGGAACACCCAGATCGCAATCAAATGGACGGCGCCAGCGGATGCCGCGGGCCTGGCCGGGTACAAGATCTACCGCGATGGAAACGCAACCGCCATCAGAACTGTTGCCGCAGGCACCCGCACGTTCACGGACACCGGCCTCCTCCCAGCGACGACCTACAGCTACACGGTGCGTGGCTACGTGACCGGCACCCCAGCGGCCCCCACCAACGCCACACTGTTCACCGAGTCGCCGTCATCCGGGCAGTTCGACACCCAAACCCGCCGCCGACCGGGTGGGTCGAACTGATCCTGACAGTTTTGGCCCCTACCTGCTGGCGAGATCTACCACTTCGTTGGTCGAGGAGGGGCACCCACGGCCGTCTCGAGACCTCGTGAGCCGACGTTCTAACGCAACCCACGTCAAGAGATCGGCTTGCGGGGTCTCGAGCTTCTGGGCCGCTGCGCGGCATTGTGGTGAACGAATTTGACCATTTCGGTGGTCGAGGAGGCCGCCCGCGATCGGGTCGAGACCTCGTGAGCCGATGTTCGAACTCAACCCGAGTTCAAGGATTGGCTCGCGAGATCTCGAGATGCGGCCTCCTTCGTCGGCTGCTCCTCGATCAACGAAACGGTCATATGCCTAATAGATGCGCCGCTCCTTCATCGCGTGCTCCTCGACCAACGAAATGGCCCATATACCTCAGAGACGCGGCCTCCTGCGTCGGCTGCTCCTCGATCAACGAGCAGTGACGCGCAGCACGATCTTGCCGCGGGTATGCCCCTGCTCGAGCACCCGGTGGGCCTCGGCGCCATCGGCGAGGTCGAAGACCCGATCGACGTGCGGGCGCACGACTCCGGAGTCGATCAGCGCGGTGATCTGGTCGAGCACGCGCGCGTCGGCGGCAACTTTGTAGCCGGTGGCACGCATGCCGGCCGCATCCGCTTCGGCCATCATCGTCGGCCAGCTGCCGGTCGGGGCATTGACCAGGATGCCGCCGGGTCGCAGCACGCCGAGCGACCGGCTTCCGGTGTTCTCGTGAACGTTGCCGATCAGGTCGATCACGGCGTCGAGCCCCGACAATACGTCGTCGAACCGGGTTGCGGCGTAGTCGATGACCTCGTCGGCACCCAGCTGACGCAGAAAGTCGAGGTTGCGCGCGGACCCGGTGGCAATGACATGGGCGCCGAGGTGCCGCGCGAATTGCACAGCGAAGTGGCCGACGCCGCCGCTGCCCGCGTGGATGAGAACCCGCGTGCCCGGCCCGATCTCGGCCAGTTCGATCATTCCCCAGGCGGTCATCGCGGCGACCGGAATCGCGGCCGCCTCCTCGTGGCTGAGCGTGGCCGGCTTGCGGGTGACACTCATGCTCGTCACCGCAACCAGTTCGGCGTAGCTGCCGGCGGTGCGCGGCACCCGGGCCATGCCGTAGACCGCATCGCCGGGCCGCAACCCGAATGCTTCGTAGGGAGAGCTGACGACGATGCCGCTGAAGTCGAGGCCGAGCACAGCCGGAAAACCGCAGAGCGCAGCGGATGTTCCGCCACCGGCCCGCGTCTTCGCATCGATCGGGTTGATGCCCGCTGCGACAACGCGCACCAACACCTCGTCGACGACGGCGATCGGAACCGGCACCTGCGCCAGATGCAATTCGTCGGCCGCGCCGGTGCGGTCGATCACGAGAGCTCGCATGGTCGGTGGCAGGTCGTTTGCATTTCCCATGCGCACCATTCTCCGGCATCGCTAGGCTGCAGATAGCACCGGCAGTGCCCAGCATCCGCGGTGTCACACAGAAGAGGGGAGAACCGCCATGAGAAGAACCTATGGTGTGATTCGGGTTGTGGCGGCGGCGGGAATCCTCGTGGCGGTGGTCGGCCAACTGGCCTTCAGCCTGAGCTTCAACCCGCCAGACACGTCGGACTTTCTCTGGAACTTCTTCAGCTTCTTCACGATCCTCTCCAACTGTCTCGCCGTCATCGTGCTGCTATTCGGCGCCGTGTATTGCTTCAGAGTCGACATCGACCCGCCCTGGTTCAACCTGGCGCACACCTCGGTCGCCACCTATATGGTGACCACCGGAATCGTCTACAACCTGCTGCTGCGCGACATCTCACTCGATCAGGGCACGACCCTCGGCTGGTCGAATGAGATCCTGCACGTCTGGGCGCCGCTCTACCTGCTGCTCGATTGGCTGTTCGCGGCCGGCCGCACGGCCCTGCCCTGGAAAAGGCTCTGGGTCGTTGTCGTTTTTCCCATCGTCTGGGCGATCTACACCATGATCCGCGGCGCCATCATTGACTGGTACCCGTACCCGTTTCTCAACCCCGACCAGCCGGGCGGCTACCGGGGCGTGATCTTCTACGTGATTCTGATCGCCGTGGTGATTCTCGCCGTTGCGGCCGGCTTCTTCGCGCTCAGCCGGGTACGCAAGCTGCAGCCACCGAGGTAGTACCGCGGGCGGTCGTGGTCTGACGTGCGGTCACGTCAGCTTTTCGGGCAGGCTCAGGATGCGTAGGGGGCGTCGTCGGCGTCGTCGGGGTCGACGGTCGATCGGCCCTGGTGGCCGAGGTGCCCCAGAATCGCGGCGATCAGCGTGATTCCGCCTGAGAGATACAGGCCGAGCGACAGGTGGGCGTTGAGGGATGCGGCGCCGAGGGCAGCGCCGGAACAGATGA
This sequence comes from Glaciibacter kafniensis, assembly GCF_039538945.1. NCBI lineage: Bacteria > Bacillati > Actinomycetota > Actinomycetes > Micrococcales > Microbacteriaceae > Glaciibacter > Glaciibacter kafniensis. The sequence continues at coordinate 162,731 of NZ_BAABCN010000007.1, forward strand.
GAACGACCGCGCCGAGCCGGCGCCTCCAGGGCTGCCCGGTGTTGCTGCCGAGTCGCGAATCCGCCGCGAGGCCGGTAAGGGTGGAGGTGACGACGACGGTCGTGACATCCTTCACCGCGATATGTCGTGCCGTGGCCGCCTGGATGCCCATGGCGAATCCGAGCCCGCCGGTCACGGTGAGTTGCATCCACTGCGGAAGGGCGTCGCCGGCACTGGTGAGCCAGACGGCGATTGCCAGCACCAGTACTCCGACAGCGATGAAGAGGGCCGTCGACCGGCTCGCCCAGCCCGTCGGCACCCCACGCAGCACGCGGCCGGCCACGATCGCCCCGACGACGAAGCCGGCGAGAGCGACAACCGGTCCGACGATCGGGAGACCATCGGCGCCGAGCAATGCCATACCGAGGATCACGACGTTGCCCGTCATATTTCCGGTGAAGACCCGGTCGAGTCCGAGATAGCCGACCGCGTCGATGATTCCGGTGGAGAACGTGAGCGCCATCATCAGCAAGAGGTGCAACTGATCGGGGTGGGCCGCGAGACGTGCGCGCATCAGACTCCTTGGAGCTAGCGTTGCTGGTTCTGCCTCGCCTGATGGTCGAGGATATCGATCAGCTGATTGGCAAAGCCGACGAGGATGGCGATCTGGTCTTCGTCGCGGTCGATCCACTGGCACTCGGGCACGGCACTGATCGGAACAAAGTTGTCGTGCTGCTCCCAGACGAGCAGGGTGCGCTCGGCGCCCAACACGTACTGCTGCCACCACACCTGCCGCAGGTACGAGCGCGGGATGCTGCGCCACGGCTTGCTGGTCGTCTTGATCTCGGCCAGCTCAAGATCGCCATTCGGGGCGAGCACGACGCCATCGGGCGTGGCCAGGTGCCGCGGGTGATCGGCGGCACGAAACAGCGCGGTGCTCGGTTCGATTCCGTAGTTACTGCGCACCCAGGCAGCAATCTCCGGCTCGCGCGCCCGACCGTGATCGGTGTAGCTGTTGCCGCTAAAACTGGTGCCGTGCATTTTGTCGTATGCCGCGTTCTGCACCGATTTCGGAGTCGCCAGCTTGGCGACATCCGTCGCGGTGATGCCCTGGTTGCGCGCACGCAGCCAAGCAACGCGATCGGTCGAATCGGCGACGATGCGTTGCAGGTGGGAGGTCGGCCGTGCGGCTACGGGCTGCACAGCGGCGGGTCGCGGAACACCAGGCAGCGGTTTCGACGGATGCTCCGCCTCATCGAAGAGGGGGAGCAAAATGTCAGTCACCCCTCTATTCTCTCCCTCTTGAGGCGGGCGGCGCGACGAATGCGGCGCGTTCGCGACGGATCGACCGGGGTGTTGCGGTGGATCAGTGGCCGGTTCGCGGCGGATCGGCAGCCGCTCAGCTGTCGGGGTGATCGGCCAGCAGCTCGGCCAGCGTCTCCAGATTCGCGCGTACGGTGCGCCCCTGAGCCCGGGCGACGAATGGGTCGGCCAGGCGACCGAACACGCCACCGAGACCCGTCGCCGCGTCGATCCGGTACGTCAAAGTCGTGCCGCCCTCCGCGGGTTCGAGCACATTCGTCACGGTGAACTCCATGCTTCCGCCGACCGAGTGGCTGCTGTAGCGCAGGGGCGGGTCGTAGTCCTTGACGATGACCGTCCAATCAAAATGCCGGCCCATGATTTTGCTGGTGCCGTCGGCCCGGGTGCCGACCCCGATCGGTTCTTCTCCGACCTGCGCCGCGGTGATGATCGACGAGTCCCAGATGGGAAGGTTTTCGGGCTTGACGACAAAATCGAAGACCTCTTGTGGCGGGCAGGCGATGAACACGCTTTCTTCAATGACAGGCATAACGTCCTCCTCGAAGCTCAGACAGCCCCAGCCTTGACCCGGCTGGGGCCGCTGTCAACGGAGTTGCTACTTCGCCTCGGTGACCTTGCCGTGCTTGAGGTGCAGGCGTCGTTCAGCCCGCCGGGCGACCGCCGTATCGTGCGTCACGATCACCAACGTCAGGCCGCGCTCCCGCCACATCTCCTCGAGCAAATCCATGATGTCATCGCGGGTTTCTTCGTCGAGAGCGCCGGTCGGCTCGTCGGCCAGTAGAACTGACGGCGACTTGACCAGAGCGCGAGCGATCGCCACACGCTGTTGCTGGCCACCCGAGAGTTCGGCCGGTCGGTGGCTGCCCCGTTCGGCCAAACCGACGGATGCCAGTGCCTCGGCCGCCCGCTGCGTGCGTTCGGCTCCCGGCAGGTTCAGCGGCGCCAAGGCCGTCTCAACGTTCTCTTGCGCGCTGAGCGTCGGGATCAGATTGAATCCCTGAAAGATGAACCCGATTTCAGTGGCCCTGATCTGGCCCAGCTTGTGATCGCCCAGCTTGGACAGATTCGCGGTGCCCAGTTCGATCGTTCCTTCGCTGGGTCGGTCGAGTGCGCCGAGCATCTGCAACAGGGTGGATTTTCCGCCGCCGGTCGGCCCCTGAATGGCGACCATCTGGCCAGCAGGAATCGACAGGGTGACCTTCGAGAGTGCGGTGACGGTGCGCTTGCCCTGGTCGTAGGTTTTGGTGACGTTCGTCAGTTCATACATGGTGTTCTCCTAGAGAGAGGTAAGTCGGTGGTCGAGTGAGTCGCGTGCGGCGATTGAGCCAGTCGACAGTGCGTGTGGGCAGCTCACGCCACGCTGCGGAGCGCCTCGGCCGGGCGCAGGCGGGCCGCACGCCATCCGCCGATCACTCCAGCGAGAAGCCCGCCGACCACGGCCAGGCCAACGGCCACGAGCACAACGGTGAGGGTGATGGGGGCGCTGAGCACAATGTCAGACGTTGCCGCCGCCTGAGCGGCCTGGCCGAAACCGCCGCCGCCACCGGCTGCTGCAGCTCCCGGCGCACCGCCCGGGCCGCCTTGCGCCGCGGCGCTCGCCGTTCCGGCTGTCAGAGTCGGAGCGATGAGGTTGATCACGAGCACACCGATCAGTCCGATCGCGATTCCGAGTACCCCGCCGATCACACCTTGCACGAGCGATTCGCCGGCGACCTGGCGCACGATGCGGCCGTTCGACCAGCCGATCGCCTTGAGGGTGCCGAACTCACGGGTGCGACGGGTGACGCCGGAGATGGTGAACAGAATGGCGATCAAGAACGCAGCGGCGAGCACGATCAGTGAGAGCCAGAGGCCCAGGTTCGACACCAGGTCAGATGCGCTCGACAGGGAGCCGGAGACGCTCGAGGCGAGGTCGGCCTGGGTCTTCACCGTGGTGTCGGGCAGCGCGGTCTCGATGTCGGCCTGAATCTGGTTGATGTCAGTCGATGAAGCAGCCTGCACATAGATGTCGGAGATCTTTCCGTCGAGAGCAGCCAGAGTCTGGGCGACATCGAGCGGAATGTAGACATTTGCCGCCGTCGCGGCGTCGGAGGAGGCAGCGGTCACGAGCCCAACGACCGCGAAGTCGGTGCCGGCGATCTGGATGGTGTCGCCGACGGCAACGGATGCCGTTGTCGCGTAGCTGGCATCGAGCACCGCAACGTCGGTTCCCACGTCTGAGCTCGTCAGAGACCGGCCGTCGGTGAGTGTCACGGCGGAGAGCGGCCCGACCGCTTCGGCGGCCGGGTTCAATCCGAGCACGCTGAAGGAGTCGACGTTGAAGGAACTGCCGCCGGCGCCATCGGGGCCGCCGGTCGGGGGAACGCCGCCTTCTGCTCCGGGAGCCGCGCCCTGGAGCGTCGAGCGGTCGGGCAGCTGCCCGTTGAAGGTGATGTTGGTCAGCGACAACGTTGCCGCGGCGGCAGACACATTGTCGATGCCGGTCACCGTGTCGAGCGCAGTGGCGTCGAGAGTGGCTGTGCCTCGACCGACTTCGAGTCGGGATTGGCTGACGGCCGTCGTGCCGTCGGTGGTGGCGCCATCCGCAGCCCCGAAGTCGAAGCGCTGCGGTCCACCGCTGCCCGACCCGTCGGCGCTCGGGGCGGTCGGGGTTTGGCTGACGGTGATGTCGGTTCCGACGCCGTAGACCGATTCGAGAACGGTCGCTTGGGCGGCTTTGACTCCGCCGGAGACCGAATTGACGATGATGACGAGGGCAATGGCGAGGGCCATGCCGATGGCGACGATCGCCGTCTGTTTGCGGCGGCCCGCAAGTTCGCGCCGCAGGTAGGTGATGAACATGGTTCTCCGATTCCGGTGTGAGCGGGGGCTCGACACTGATGCCGAAAGTACGGATGGCAGTTATGGCGGCACTGTGGTGTTCCTATGAATGGGCGATGTAAATTGCTGGCGGGTGAGTGGGCGAGGGCAGGATGCCCGGATGTGTCGGACGTGTCGGACGTGTCGGATGTGTCGGAAGTGTCGGATGTGTCGGATGTGTCGGACGTGTCGGACGTGTCGGACGTGTCGGACGTGCCGGATGCCGGCATCCGAATTTCTTGTCGACGTTGCACGACCGAGAAACACCTCAGCCGGCACCATGGCAACTCATAGCTTTCTCATAGGCAAGACGCTGATACTTGCACAATGAGCACACGAGCGACTGACCGACCGGCCCAGGGTCCACGGCTGAGCAAGGCCGACGGCAGCGCCATCCGCGTGCTCGTCGTCGACGACGAACCCACCCTCGCCGACCTGCTGGCGATGGCACTCCGTTACGAGGGTTGGGACGTGCGCACCGCGGGCGACGGGCAGAAGGCACTCACCATCGCTCGGGAGTTTCGCCCGGATGCCATCGTGCTCGACATCATGCTGCCCGACATCGACGGTCTGCAGGTGCTGCAGCGGGTGCGTGCGAGCGGATCGGAGACCCCGGTTCTGTTTCTGACCGCCAAGGACTCCCTCGACGACCGGATCGCCGGGCTGACCGCTGGCGGCGACGACTACGTCACCAAACCGTTCAGTCTCGAAGAAGTGGTCGCACGCCTGCGCGGGCTCATCCGTCGGTCGACCTTGTCGGTCGCCGAGGCCAACGACCCGCTGATTCAGATCGGCGATCTCACCCTCGACGAAGACAGCTACGAGGTGTTTCGCAGCGGAGATCAGATCGAGCTCACCGCGACCGAGTTCGAGTTGCTGCGCTTCTTGATGCGCAACCCGCGTCGGGTGCTCAGCAAGGCTCAAATTCTTGATCGGGTCTGGAGCTATGACTTCGGCGGGCGCTCCTCCGTCGTGGAGATCTACATCTCCTACCTCCGCAAGAAGATCGATGCCGGTCGTACGCCGATGATCCACACCGTGCGCGGGGCCGGGTACATGCTGAAGACCGCGCAATGACCAAACGCTCTGCCGATTCACCCGAGCCCGATCTTGGTGTGAGTGAGCCCGATCTTGGTGTGAGTGAGGTGACGGATGCCGCCAGCCACGACCATCCGCCGGGGCCCGCTGAGTCGAGGCCCAGCGTTTCGGCGCTCGGCCAATCACGCAAAGGAGGAGATTCGGCGACACGCCGCGACGAAGGGGCAGCTGACCTCGGCGAGTCGCAGAATCTCCTCCGAAACGTCGGTCCGTCCGACGACGACGTCGACGTCGTCGTCGCGAGCGATGTCCTCGACGTGACCGAGGATGACGTGACGGATGACGTGACGGATGACGTGACGGATGACGTGACGGATGACGTGACAGATGGCGTGACGCCCGACCTGACCGAGGACGTGACGGATGGTCTGGCGGATGACCTGCCTGACGACGCCGACCATACGCATCCGTCGGCGTCTGTTCCTCCTCTGACCGCTGGACCTCCTCCGCCCCCACCGGCTCCGTCGCCGAGCGCCGGCGACGCCCCCCGCGACCACGCCCCACGCATCCGTGCCCCGTGGACTCTGCGCCGTCGACTCGTGCTCTCCGTCGTCGGCCTCCTGGCACTCGTCAGTGTCATCATCGGGCTGGTCAGCGTCACGATTTTGCGCGCCTCCCTGGAAGACCAGCTGGACGGGCAATTGAATTCGGCCGTCGAGCGCTCGCGTTCGGTTCTCGAGGGAGGGCCGGGCCGCCCCGGCATCCTCGCCCTCAACACGCCCTCGGTCACCGACATCCTGAACGGGCGGGCACAGCCGCCCGGAACCCTCGCGCTTGTCTTCGACGGAGCAACCATCACGGCGGGTTACACCGACGAAACCGGCACTATCCATGAACTGACCACCCCGCAGGTACAGCAGCTTGTCGATGGGGCCAGTCAGGCTGAGCCGGTCACGATCGACCTCGGCGGTGACGTCGGCAGCTACCGGGTCGTCACCGCGACAACCCGCACCGGAATCGCCTTTCTGATCGGCTTGCCTCTCGCGAATGTCAACGGCACCGCGGCCACCCTCGGGCTGACGATCGCGCTCGTCTCCCTCGCCGGGGTGCTCGGCGTTGCCGCGCTCGCCGCCTGGATCGTGCAGCTCGCATTGCGCCCGCTGAAGAGAGTCACCGAAACCGCCATGCGGGTATCGGAGCTTCCGCTCGATCGCGGTGAGGTCCAGCTTGTCGAGCGAGTTCCTCAGAGCGACACCGACCCGCGCACCGAAGTCGGTCGCGTCGGCTCGGCACTCAACCGCATGCTCGATCACGTCGATCTCGCGTTGGAGACCCGCCAGGCCAGTGAGGCCAAGGTGCGTCAATTCGTCGCGGATGCCAGCCACGAGTTGCGCACACCCCTCGCGTCGATTCGCGGGTACTCCGAACTCACCCGTCGCAGCGGGCAGACCCTGCCGCCCGACACCGTGCACGCGCTCAGCCGCATCGAATCAGAATCGGTGCGAATGACCGCACTCGTCGAGGATTTGCTGCTGCTCGCCCGTCTCGATGAGGGGCGTGAGCTCGATCGGGCGCCGGTCGACCTGACCATGCTGCTCGTCGATGCGGTCAGCGACGCTCATGCAGCAGGCGACGACCACGACTGGGAGCTCGACCTCCCCGACGAGCCGGTCGAGACTGTCGGCGATGCCCACCGGCTGCACCAGGTCATCGCCAACCTGCTCACGAACGCGCGCGTGCACACCCCGGCCGGAACCACCGTCACTGCGGCGCTCACCTCCGTTGACGGCACGGCCGTCGTGACGGTAACGGATGACGGCCCCGGCATCCCGGAGAGCCTGCAACCCACACTGTTCGAGCGTTTCGCTCGTGGCGACAGTTCTCGGTTTCGGGGGACCGGCGGTAGCACCGGCCTCGGCTTGGCGATCGCTCGCGCGGTGGTCACGGCTCACCACGGTGAGATCGCCGTGGACAGCCGCCCTGGCTTCACGTGCTTCACCGTGACGTTGCCGCTCGAGAGTGCTGTGGCCGCGACGCCGTAGCGGCCTGCGCGGACGCGATGCCGCAGCTTGCGCTGTGCGGACGCGATGCCGCAGCTTGCGCTGCGCGGGTCGAACGCCGGGCCGCGGGTTGGCGCCGGCCGGCGTAGCGGCACCGGACCCGCGCAGCGTGATTCTGCACGACGTCGCTCGCGCATCCGACCCGCGTGGCGGCGCTCGACCCGCGTGGCGCGCCATCGGGATGGCTCGGTGCGACGTTGCCGGGCTCTTGGCCGAGGCGGATGCTGCTGCGCGGGTCGAACGCCGGGCCGCGGGTTGGCGCCGGCTAGCGTAGCGGCGGCGGACCCGCGCAGCGTGATTCTGCACGACGTCGCTCGCGCATCCGACCCGCGTGGCGGCGCCTGACCCGCGCGGCGGCGCTCGACCCGCTGGCGCGCCATCGGGATGGCTCGGTTCGACGTTGTTCGGGCTCTTGGCCGAGGCGGATGCTGCTGCGCGGGTCGAACGCCGGGCCGCGGGTTGGCGCCGGCTAGCGTAGCGGCGGCGGACCCGCGCAGCGTGATTCTGCACGACGTCGCTCGTGCATTTGACCCGCGTGGCGGCGCCTGCCCCGCGTGTCGCGCCATCCGACGCGATGGCTCGGTGCGACGTTGTTCGGGCTCTTGGCCGAGGCGGATGCTGCTGCGCGGGTCGAACGCCGGGCCGCGGGTTGGCGCCGGCTAGCGTAGCGGCGGCGGACCCGCGCAGCGTGATTCTGCACGACGTCGCTCGTGCATCCGACCCGCGCGGCGGCGCTCGACCCGCGCTCCCGGGCACGGACATCCGCTCGGCGCACGCGAATTGTCAGAGATGGCCCCTTCACTCGAGTTGAAGGGGCCATCTCTGACAACTCGCGACACGGCAACAGCGAACATTCGCTCAGTGAACGCGAAAGGTCGCAGACCGCCCCTTCGATTGAACTGAAGGGGCGGTCTGCGACCTTTCGCGAGCAGAGGCCCGCACCCGCCGCGAGCAGAGCGAGCCCGCGCTACGTGTGCGCTACTACGTCGTCAGCCGCTTGAGGTAGCCGGCGAACGTGCGCAGGTCTTCCTCCGGCCACGAATTCATGTGGCTGAAGATCACCAGTTTGTCGCTCCCACGAATCGCGGCCAGTCGAGTGATCGCTTCGTCGGTGGCGGCGACGTAGCGGGCACGACCGTCTTCCGGGTCGGAGCGAGTCTCGACCAAGCCCAGTTCCTGCAGTTGTTTGACCTGCCGACTGATGATGCTGCGGTCGACGAACAGCGCGTCGGCGAGCACGCTCGAGTGCAGTGGCCCCATTTTGGCGAGCTGGCGCAGCACCTTGAGTCCGAACGGTTGCAGCGCCGGGTCGATCGCGAGTGCCGCGGCGCGCACATTCGATTGGATGAACCCGAAGAGCACACCCATCTGCTCCTCGACCTCGGCGATGGCTGAGACGACATTCTCCGTCGGTGCAACCCGCGGCACATCGCTCGATGCGCTGCCCGCTGCGGCCGGGGAGAATTCCTCGGCCGCAGCATCCGCCTGGGTGTTGTCAGTCATTGTCACAGGTTATCGACTCGAACCGGGAGTGCCCTCGGACGCCGTCTCGACGACCTCGATCGACCCGGTCGGGTGGGCTTCACCGACGGGCAGCAAGCCGACGGATGCCGCGCTCACCTCGATCAGCGTGTCCTCGGCATCCTCAAGCTCGCGCTTGCGCTCTGCGGCGACTGCCGCCGCCGTGGGAATGGAACCGGTCTTCCGGCCTGCCGCGTTCTTCAGCTGCACCGCAGTCTTGGTTCCGAGTGAGGCGTTGGGCATGAAGATCACGGCAATCAGGGTGACCAGGGCCAGGGGGGCGCTGACCAGGAAGACCGTTCCCACGCCGGAACCGTATGCACTCTCCACCAGGGTGCGGATGGCGTCGGGGAGCAGCGATACGTGGGGGATGGTTCCGCTGCCGAGAGTCTCGATCGCGGTCGCCTGGTCGGCCTTGCCGAGCAACGGGATGCCGTCCTTGATGTGCTGGGCGACGAAGGTTCCGAGCACCGAACCGAGCACCGACACACCGATCGTGCCACCGAGGCTGCGGAAGAAGGTCACCGCGCTGGTTGCGACGCCGAGGTTCTTCACCTCGATTGAGTTCTGCACGACGAGCACGAGGTTCTGCATGACCATGCCGACGCCGGCGCCGAGGATGGCCATGTAGATTCCGACGAACACGAGGCTGGTGTCGTACTTGAGGGTTCCGAGTAGCACTGAACCTGCAACGATGAGCACGCTACCGGAGACCATGATGGCCTTCCACTTGCCGCGGCGGCTGACCAGGTTTCCGAAGAAGGTCGACGCGATCAGCAGACCACCCATCATCGGAATGGTGAGCAGACCCGACTCGGTCGGGGTCGCGCCACGAGCGAGCTGCATGTACTGGCTGAGGAACACCGAGGTGCCGAACATGGCGACACCCACCGAGATGCTCGCGATCACCGAGAGGGTGAACGTGCGGTTCTTGAACATGGTGAGCGGGATGATCGGCTCGGGCACCTTGAACTCGACGATGACCGCGGCGATGAGCAGCAGGGCTGCGCCGATGACCATGGCGAATGACGAACCGGATGCCCACTCGAACTGGTTTCCGGCCATGGTCACCCAAATGAGAAGGAGCGAGATGCCGCCGGCGATGAGAACGGCGCCGAGGTAGTCGATGTGCACCTTGCGCTTCGGGTGCTTGGGGAGGCGCAGGGTGAGCTGCAGCATCACAATGGCCAGGATAGCGACGGGCAGGGCGATGAAGAAGTTCCAGCGCCAGCCGAACGCGTCGGTCACGACGCCACCGAGCAACGGGCCACCGACGGTGCCGAGAGCCATCACGCCGCCGAAGAGGCCGGCGTACTTTCCGCGGTCACGCGGGCTGATGATATCGGCCATGATGATCTGGCTGAGGGCGGCGAGACCGCCGGCGCCGAGACCCTGAAGCACCCGGAAGACGATGAGCGTTTCGGTGTTCTGCGAGAACCCGGCCAAGGCCGAGCCGAGCACGAAGATAACCAGGGCGAGCTGGATGAGCAGCTTGCGGTTGAAGAGGTCGGCGAACTTGCCCCAGAGAGGGGTGCTGACGGTGGTCGCGAGCAATGTCGCGGTGATCACCCAGGTGTAAGCGGACTGGTCACCCTTGAGGTCGGAGATGATCAGCGGCATTGACGTGCTGACCACGGTGCCGGCGAGGATCGAGACGAACATTCCGAGCAGAAGGCCCGACAGCGACTCGAGAACCTGGCGCTTCGACATGTTTGCGTCGGGGCCGCCGGTTGTGGGCGGGATGGGTGGTGAATCGGTGGTGCTCTGCGTGCGTGACATGTGACTCCTGCTACTAATTGACAACAGTCAACTATATAAAACTAGTGGACCCTTGTCAACTACTTCTCGATGCCGGCTCAGAGCGTCATAGTGCGCACGGAGCGCTTCGCCGGTGATCGCGCAAACGAGAACTAAGCTCGGCACATGACATTCGCTCGGCATCTTCTCGTCGTTCGGCGGGATTCGTGAGCATGACAGAAGCCACCCGCTACCTGGGGCAGCCGCTGCTCACGTCGCCCGGCCAACCTCTGCGCGTCGCCGTCTACGAACGCATCTCTCAGGGCATCCGTTCTGGCACCCTGATCTCGGGTGAGTTGTTGCCCAGGGAGATCGAGCTGGGCCTCGCTCTCGGTGTCAGTCGCACGGTCGTCAGAGAAGCACTGATGCTTCTGGAGGAAGACGGTCTGATCGTCACGAAGCGCGGAGTCGGCCGGTTCGTCTCCGATTCGATCCCGCACGAGGGCCTCGACGAGTTTCAGCCGCTCGAGCAGTTGCTCGCGGAGCCCGGCACGACACTGGACGTTCAGGTGATCGAGTTCAGCCTGCAGAAAGTCACCGACTTCGTCGTCGAGCATCTCCGGCTGCCCGCGACTGCCATGTTCTGGTTTCGCGAATGCATCGTGAGCAGAGACGGGCAGCCGGTGGCCCTGGTTCAGGAGTACATGCCAGACGAGCCGGCTCTGGCCATGCTCAACCCTGAAGTGCGCGTGCAGCTTCAGGATGCCGCCGCCGAGTCGTCGACACTGCTCCAGGCGCTCACCGACCGGGTGGGTGCGGTGTTCACCGCCGGAGCCTGCCGCATCGCGGCGACCATCGCTGGTCCCACTCGGGCGAATCTGCTCGCCATCAAGGCGACGGATCCGCTGCTCGTGCTGACGCAATCAGCGCTGCTGGACGGAACGCCGGCCTACGCCTCAAAGTGCGCGCTGTCGCCGGCATTCGGGCACCTCGCCGTGTCGCAGTGGAAGCGGGCATAGCCGCACTGCTCAGCCGGTACCAACGGCTCAGCCGGCACCAACGGCTCAGCCGGTACCAACGGCTTAGCCGGCCCCGATTTCTCAGTCAGCGACGACGAGCCGGTCAGTGCCGACTGCGCGTTCGAAGCGCCAGCGGTAGAGCATCGCCAGCGCGACGAGCATGACCGCGCTCGCCGCGGTGATCCCGTAGCCGGCAGCGGAACCGAACTCCTGAGCGACGAGCCCGCCGGCCGCCGTGGCCAGAGCCTGTCCGACGACGAGCGTGCTCTGCAGGGTCGTCAGCACGGTCGTCGACCGCCCGGCCGGGGCCGCCTCTGCTCCCAGGCTGAACAGCACCACCAGCACCGCGCCGATCCCGCATCCGCTTAGAAAGAGCGCGACAAGCGTGGCGATCAGCGAGTCGGCCAGCAGCAGAGCGATCGCGCCGACCAGCCCCAGGCCGCCGAACGCGATCCACCGGGCCGGCAGGGTGAATCGCCGCGGTAGGGCGGCGACGGAGACGGCGACCACGATCGCGCCGACGCTCATCGCCCCGTAGGCGATGCCGGTCTGCTCGCCGATTCCCCGAGCCGTCATGAACTCGGTGAGCGCGGTGAGGATGGAGCCGAAGACGCTGCCGACCAGCAGCATGCCCGCCGCGAGCAGGAGGATGCGCGCGGAGAAGACCGACCCGTCGAGGGGCTTCTCGCTCGGTGAGTGCTGAGCCACAGCGCGACCGGAGTGGTGCAACGCGAAGGCGACGACGATCGTCGCCGTGAGGATGGCCCCGGTGACGAGCGGGGCCCAGGGAGCGATGAGCGTGGTGAGGATGCCGACGAGCACCGGTCCGATGACGAACGATGCTTCGTCCATCACCGACTCGTAGCTCATCACCATCGAGACAGCGCGCCCGCGCGTCACGGTGGAGCGAGCGGTTCCGGCGAAGACGACGAGGCGCGAGCGAGAGAACGGCGCGACCTGGGGGGTTGCGCCCCCTGCCACGAAGGCGATCGCGAGAACGGCGAGGAGCGGAGCCCCCGCGCCCACGAGAACGAGCAACAGGGCGGTGGCGAGGATGCTCACCGCACTACACACGAGCAGCACGGCGCGCTGACTCACGCGGTCGGCCAGCGATCCGACCACTGGCCCGCACGCAGCGGTTCCGATTCCTGCGCACGCCGCCGCAAGACCGGCCTCGGCGACCGAGCCGCGCACCGTCGTCACGAAGGTCAGGATGCCGACGATCATCATCGCGAACGGCAACCTGCCGATGAATGCGATCGGAAAGTACTCCCACCCGGTGAGCCGGGCGAAGGTGGCGACGTCGGTCCGCAGGGGAGCCTGATCGTTCATGGTGCGCTCCCCTGCGGGTCCGGGTCCGGGGCCGTGTCCGGATCCGGATCCAACGTCGGTTGTGATGTCGGTTTCGTATTCGGCGGTCGCGGTTACTTCGGTGATGACGGCGACGTCACCACGAACGCGCCAGAAATGATGTCGGCTTCGAGCTGCTTCACCTGGTCAAGCAGCTTCGGGTCGAGCTTGGATTCCCAGTCGTGGGTGGGCGCAATCCCGACTCCGCCGTTCTCGAGCGTTCCGACGTATGCGGTGTTGTCGAAGTTCCCGTCGGCCGCGGCCGTGGTCACTTCGTCGGCCGCCTTCGTCAGGTTCTTGAGCACCGAGGTCAGGTAGTACTTCTGAAATTCGGGGGTGCTCACATAGGCATCCGAGTTGACGCCGATGACCGCGCCGTCGATCCCTCGGTCGATCATCTCCTGAACGGATGCCGTGAACAGCGTTCCCGCGACGGGCATGATGATGTCCACGCCCTGATCGAGCAGGCCGGCCGTCAGCGTCTTGGCCTTCACCTGGTCATCGAAGCTGCCGATGAACTGACCATCCTGAGCTTTCTTGTCCCAGCCGACGAGTTTCACTGTCGTGCCGTTTGTCGCGTTGTAGCGGTCGATGCCGTCGGCGAAGCCGTCCATGAACACAGTGACGGAGGGGAACGGCATACCGCCGTAGGTGCCGACCACGCCGGTCTTCGTGGCGCCCGCCGCCAGGTAGCCGGCCAGGGCCGCCGCCTGAGCGGTATCGAAGAGCACCGGCTTCACGTTGTCGAGCACGAGTGGGCTGAAGTCGTCGTTGCTGACGGCGCTGTCGATGAGTGCGAAATTGACGTCGGTGTTCGCGGTCGCTGCGTCGCGGGTGGCCGTGGCCAGTGCGAAACCGACGGTGACAAGGAGGTCGCAGCCCTGGCTGATCAGGGCGTCGATGTTGCCGGCGTACTGATCCTCTGCCGACGATTCGGACGACTTCGGCGTCACGCCGATTTTCGCGGCGGCGGCCTTCACCCCGTCGAGAGTGAGCTCATTGAAATCGTTGTCGTTGAACCCGGTCAGATCGGATACCGCACAGGGCAGAAAGTCGCTGGCCTGGGCATCCGTTGAGGTGGGTGTTGCCGGTGCTGAACCGCATCCGCTCAGGACGAGTGCGGCAAGCGCCCCCATCGCGACGAGGGAGGTGGCTGTTGTGCGTCGTTGCATTGCTGTCTCCGTTTCAAGTGGTGCTGCTGGTGAGGAAAAGCTGAGGGTTAAGAGGTCAGTGGGGGAGATCGGTGAATGCCGCGTCGAGACTCGCCTGGTCGATGTTCGCGAGGTCGTGAGCGGTGAATTCAAACACGTCGATGAGGATGTCCCGCTCATCACGCAGGTCGGTGCCGGTTTGCATCGGGTTGTCATCGCCCAGCACGAGGCGCACGCCGGCGTCTCGAAACCGGGCTGCCGGATGGGCCGCGACAGAAGCGATCGCTCCCGTATACCAATTGGACGTCGGGCAGACCTCCACGATCACGCCGGTCTCGGCGCACCAGCGCAGAACCTCCGGATCATCGACGATGTGTGCCCCGTGCCCGATGCGGGTGGCACCGAGCAGTTCGACGGCCTCGCGTGCCGCTTCGGCGGGTCCCGCCTCGGCAGCGTGGCAGGTCACGCCGAGCCCGGCGGCTCTGGCGATGTCGAAGGCCGGTCGGTGGGGCGCCAGTGCCGGGTAGAGCAGCTCGTCGCCGGCGAGGTCGAAGCCCACGACGCCGGTGCCCGCGAACCGGGCGGCCGCGCGGGCCACTGTCTCATTGGTCGCGGGGGAGTGGTGGCGCAGGGCTGCGACGACCGCGCCGCTCGGCATGCCGGTTGCCAGGCTCCCCTCGCGCATCCCCTCGGTCACCGCGGCGATGACGTCGGCGATGCCCCGGTCATGCTCGGCGTGGGTGGCCGGGCCGAACCGCAGTTCAAGATAGTCGAGACCGCACGCCGCCCCATCTTCGACCGCTTCGCGCGCAATGCGCCGAGCGGCGTCCAACGACCGAAAGAACGGGTAGGTGGAGGCCACCTTGGCGAGATAGACCGTCAGATCGGCCGGACCCTCGAGACGGATGGCGCGCTCCCAGCCGCCCTCCGGTGTGGGGAGCCCGGCCGACGTCGCCAACTCTGCGGCGGTCGACGGCCGCACCCGTCCCTCGAGGTGGCTGTGCAGGTTGACGAGCATGTTAGAGCTCCAGACGAACGGCAACTTCGAGGGCCGCTTCGATGCTGAGCATCCAGCCATCCTTGAGCGCGGTGTCGACCCCGGAGTAGAGGCTGGTTCCGTCGTACAGGTTGCTCGAGGTCGAACAGATCATGCCGGCACGCACACCGCGCAAACGCGAGACGACGTAGAGGGCCGCACTCTCCATCTCCACGTTGAGCACGCCGAGCCGGTTGAGTTCGGCGATCCACTCGGGAGTCTCGGCATAGAAGGCGTCGTCGCTGGCGTTGATGCCGGTGTGCACGGTCGACGCTCGATCGGCGACCAGTTCGCGGGCGACGGATGCGAGTTCCAGCGTGATCGCGAGGTCGGGCACCGCCGGAAACCCGTGGTGGGCGTAGGCCGCCGTTGTTCCGTCGTTGCGCAATGCCCCTTCGCTGACCAGGAGGTCACCGGGTTTAACTCCGGGCTGCAGGCCGGCGGAGGAGCCGACGCGAATGAATGAGGTGACGCCGACGCGGATGAGTTCCTCGACCGCGATCGCAGTTGACGGGCATCCCATGCCGGTGGATGTCGCGGTGATCTTGCGGCCCTTGTACATGCCGGTCATCGTCAGGTGCTCGCGGTTGTGAGCAACGGTCTCCACCTCGGTGAGGAATTCCGCAATGAGCGGCACCCGAAAAGGGTCGCCGGGCAGAAGCGCGACGGTGGACACCTCCCCTGGCGCAATTCCGATGTGAAACTGTCGTTCGCCAATGCCTGATGCGCTCTTGTCGACCGGTGAGGGGTTGTTCATTGTCTGCTCCGCAACTCTGGGGATGTGATCGGTACGATGTTATACCTCTCGGGCCGAATGTCGAAAGAGTGCGCGCGAATTGGGGGTGCCAAAATCAGGAGTGGAGGGCGTGTCGCGACATCGGGGGCCTATCGTTCCCCGTCGTTCCGCGGGCACGGCCCGGCCGACACGCCTCCACTCCTGATTTCGGCACCGGCTCACGAACCCGTTGATCGGGCCTTGTTGAGATCTGGTGAACCGAGCGGATGACGCGGGGTGGGTCCGAGGGGCGGCTAGCGCGATCTCGACGGGCTCGGCCAGCGTGTGTCCGGGGTGCCGAAATCAGGTAGGGAGGGCGTGTCGCGACATTGGAGGCCCGTCGTTCCGCGGGCACGGCCCGGCCGACACACCTCCTCTCCTACTTTTGGACCCTCCGAAGCGGATTGTGCGACGATTACTCCTCAGGATCGAGGTACACGTCGCGCAGCGAGATGATGTCGTCACGCGTCACCGAGTCGAGCAACCGTGCGTCATTCAGTTCAGCACCGCCGAAGCGCAGATCTGCGCCGATCGCACGCAGCATGGGTTCGGCACGCTTGGTGACGCTCCCCTTGACGCCGAGGTGTGCCAGGACATCCTTCACCGGTACTCCGTCGAACTCGGGGTCGAATCGGTCATTCGCCCGCCCGATCACCGTGCAGACTGCCGCGGCGGCGGTGCGCGCGGTGCCTCTTCCTCGCAAAATTCCGGGGTCGGCGACTGCGACCATTGCGAGGAAGCGACGACAGGCGGTGCGGAACTCGATGTCGAAAAGCGCATCGGCGCATCCGTCGACAAGCGCGCTGACCTCGGCGACCGCGTCGTGGATGTCCGGCTCGATGCCCGTCCAGTCGAACGGTTCATCGGGGAGTGGTGAGTCGTCGATGAGAGCGAGCGCCTGACGGCCGCCGACGCTCAGTGCAAGTTCGTCGAGAATGTCCTCCCCAGTGAGCGGCCCGTCGTCGTCGTCGTCTTCCCAGCCCATGAGGTCGCCGTCCAGCAGCCCGGCCCGTTCGAGCAGGGCCATCGGGCCCTGCAGGCGCGGCGTTCGAATTGCCTCACGGTAGCCCGCCGTGTACTCATCGATTGCCTCGAGTGTCTGCTTCGTGAGTCCGTGACGGATGCCGCGTTGCTGGTGCGCATACCGCACTAGTGCGCGAAGCAGGGTGGGTGCTTTGTCGAGAAGATCGACAGGGGCGGCAATTTTGCGGGGGATCCAATCGTTCAGCACGATGTCGACCGATACCGGACTCCACCGCAGCGGGTCACCGACCGCTGTTTCCGCTCCGAACCAGAGCAGATTGTCGAGCAGCGAGCGGTGGTCTTCGTCATCGAGCGCGCGGCCGAACTCCGAGCCGAAGAATTCGTCGGCAATCGCGGAGATCTGCTCCTTGGTCCACTCTTCGGGTGTGTACTCCGAACCGCCGTCCGGCAGTTTGCCGACGATCCACTCGACGACGGGTCGCACGGCCGGCCACGTTTCGGTCTCGAAAGGAGGGTAGGTGATGGCTCCCGTGTTGATTGCCTGGGTGATGCGCGCCCGAGCATCGGCGAGGGGGAGCTCTCGAATTGAGGAGTCTTTGGCCGCCCCTGATCCGGCGTCCCGCACAATGCGGCGCCAGGCTTCGACGAGTTCACCGAGCGGCTGGTCGACCAGAAAGGCGTCCTTGACGACCGTTCCGAGATTGTGGTCGATGTAGATCAGGATGCCCAGCTCATGATTGCCCGCAAGACGAACGCCGATCACGAGGTTGTCCCCGTCGCCGAGCACATGCGCCATCTGAAATGCCCGGTACGGCTGCACCTCGTCCAGACGCGCCAGCCAGTCGGGGAGGGTCTGATGATGCAACCCCACCGCGCGGCGGGTACGCTCGCGCAGCAGGTCGTCACCTGACAGCTCGGCCATGACGCTGACGAGGGCATCTGACTGGCGAACCCCCATTGCAGCAAAGCTGTCACAGATTCCCGCGAGTGTCGGAGCCTCAGCGTCGGGATCGTCGTCGAAGCGAGATTCTGCGCGCGGGTCGAAGAGAGTGACCATTCCGCTGGCCATCTGGAGCAGCGCCTGCGGATGCCCGGCGCGGAGCGCGACCTCGATGCCGCGCAAGAAGCCGTCCTCCGGCAAGTCCTCTGAGTCGAAGGCACCGAATGCGGAGGTGTGACTCGAGATCCCGATCGGAGGGCGGGTGTGGCCGGAATGTGCGCGCTTCTTCGGTCGCTTCTTGGGGGACATGACTCAAGCCTAATAATCGTTGCCAGGGGCGACCACCCGGCCGGCGCCGGCGCATCCGTCTCGATTTGCGAGACAGGGGCCCATCACGTAGTGTGGGGCAAAGCCAAAGACCGCCGGTTATTGCTGTGCACACGAAAGTGTGTTTCGCAATCGAAGGTTCATTCACATGAACGGCCCGCGCAGGATTCGAAGTTTAGATTCGGTTTCGCAAGAAACTGCCTCCCAGCTCCGGCCCTTGCGCCGGAGCTTTTTTCATGTCTGCACCAGGGGCTACCGGCACATGAATATTAAGAGGAGCACCATGGCGAACAAGGAAGCATCGGTCGCCGAGCTGACGGAGAAATTCCAGAGCTCGACCGCCGTTCTGCTCACCGAGTACCGCGGTCTCACTGTTGCGAAGCTCAAGGAGCTGCGCACGTCCATCAGTGAGGACGCCACGTACGCCGTGGTAAAGAACACGCTGACCAAGATTGCGGCGAACAACGCCGGCATCACGTCGTTTGACGACGAGCTTGTCGGTCCGTCCGCAATTGCATTCGTGCACGGTGACCCTGTCGCCGTTGCGAAGGCCATGCGTGCCTTTGCCAAGGCAAACCCTCTCCTGGTGGTTAAGGGCGGTTACTTCGACGGTAACCCGCTCACCGCAGCAGAGGTAGGCAAGCTCGCCGACCTCGAGTCCCGCGAAGTTCTGCTCGGCAAGCTTGCCGGCGTCTTCAAGGCCTCGCTGTTCGGAGCCGCATATCTCTTCAACGCACCGCTGTCGAAGGCCGTTCGCACGGTCGACGCGCTGCGTGAGAAGCAGGAGTCCGCGAACTAGGCATCTGCCTGGTATCGCGGTGAGTAATTTAAGAAAACTAAGGAGAAAATCATGGCAAAGCTTTCCACTGAAGAGCTGCTCGAGCAGTTCAAGGGCCTGACCCTCATCGAGCTCAGCGAGTTCGTCAAGGCATTCGAGGAGACCTTCGAGGTCACCGCCGCTGCTCCGGTTGCTGTTGCAGCCGCTGGTGGCCCCGCTGCCGCCGCAGAAGAGGTTGAAGAGAAGTCTGACTTCGACGTCATCCTCGAGTCGGTTGGCGACAAGAAGATCCAGGTCATCAAGGTTGTGCGCGAGCTCACCAGCCTGGGCCTCGGCGAAGCCAAGGCAGTCGTCGACGGTGCACCCAAGGCCGTTCTCGAAGGTGCAAGCAAGGAAGCCGCCGAGAAGGCAAAGGCTGCTCTCGAAGAAGCCGGCGCAACCGTTACCCTCAAGTAACTCTCGCGTTTCTTTCAAGGCGCCACTCCTTCGGGGGTGGCGCCTTGTTTCGTTAATGGCGCACGATCCGCGCCGGGTCTGTACTTTATATAGGATGCCTATATATAATTGAGGCATGGAATCCGATCTGCATCATGTGCTCGGCGATCTCGTCGTGGTCAACCACCGTCTCACTCGCGTCGCGGCGCGGGCGGCGGGCGGCACCGAATCGCCGGCGCTCTGGCGAACGCTCAGTGTGCTGCGCATCAGCGGACCGGTGCGACTTGGCGCGTTGGCCGAGAACAGCCGGGTGTCGCAGCCGACGGCCACCAACTTGGTCACCGCGCTCGAGGAGCGCGGCTGGGTGAGTCGTCGCGTCGACCCCACGGATGCCAGGGCGAGCCTGATTGAGGCCAGCGCCGCGGGTCTCGCTGCGCTCAATGCCTGGCGCGACGAGCTGGTCACCGCGCTGATGCCGCTCTTCGCCGACCTGGGGGCCGACGAGATCGAGTTGCTCCGCGGCGCGGTGGAGATCGTTGCCGCACGTGTGGACGCCGTCGAGACAGCCGGCGCGATCGGCGCGGTCGATGCCCCCGGTGCCGAACAGATGGCGCGGTCATGAGCGCCTCGACGGTGGCAAAGGCCCCCAGCATTCTGCACCAACCGCGAGCAGTCTGGGCGGTTGCCTTCGCCTGCGTCATCGCGTTCATGGGAATCGGTCTCGTCGACCCGATTCTGCCGGCCATCGCCAACGACCTGCAGGCGACACCCACCGAGACTGAGATGCTGTTCACGAGCTACCTCGTCATCACCGGCATCGCCATGTTCTTCACCAGCTGGCTCTCCACGCGCATCGGCGCCAAGCGCACCCTGCTGATCGGCCTGGCGCTGATCGTGGTCTTCGCCCTCCTGGCCGGCCTCTCGCAAGACGTCGAATCGATCATCGGATTCCGCGCCGGCTGGGGACTCGGCAACGCGCTCTTCATCTCGACTGCGCTGGCGACGATTGTCGGGGCTGCTTCCGGGGGCACCTCGTCGGCCATCATCCTCTACGAGGCGGCGCTCGGCCTCGGCATCGCCATCGGTCCGCTCGTCGGCGGCGTGCTCGGCAGCATCAGCTGGCGCGGCCCGTTCTTCGGAACCGCCACCCTGATGGCGGTCGGCTTCATCGCCATCGTCGTGCTGTTGAAGAAAGAAGCCGTCAAGCCAACGCCGACGCGCCTCTCTGCGCCGTTCCGCGCCCTGGCCAACCCGGCTCTCGGCATCCTGGCCGCCGCCGCGCTGTTCTACAACATAGGTTTCTTCGTGCTGCTCGCCTACACGCCGTTCGCGTTGATTCCGCTCGGGCTCTCGAGCGCCATCACGCTGGGGTTCATCTTCTTCGGCTGGGGCCTCTCGCTCGCCGTCACGTCGGTCTGGGTCGCACCGCTGCTCACGAGGCGGATGCCGCGCACCCGCGTGCTCGCCACGGTGCTGCCGCTTCTCGCGCTCGACCTGGTCGCCGCTGCACTCGCGATCGATTCCGAGGTCGGTCTCATCGTCTGTGTCATCGTCGGCGGCATGCTCCTCGGAATCCTGAACACCGTGCTCACCGAATGCGTCATGGAAGCGACGGATCTGCCGCGCACCGTGGCCTCCTCGGCGTACTCCGGCGTGCGCTTTCTCGGCGGGGCCATCGCGCCGCCGGCGGCAACACTTCTGGCCGTCGCGCTCACACCTGCTGCGCCGTTCTACGCGGCGGGGGCATCCGTGCTCGTCGCCGCCCTGATCATCGTCATCGGACGCAAGCGCCTCAGCCGGGCCAACGGCTTCGAGGTCGACGAGCTCGAAGAGGCAGAGGCGATCAGCGCGGGGGATAGCTAGCAGCCCGTTCGACCGGCTCGGCCACTGGTCGAGAGACGCGTACTCGCCGACGCGTACTCGCCGTCGCTCCCTCGCTCCTCGACCAGCGGAAAGTCCTCGCGCGCGTCGGGTGCCGCTCCGCGCGCGCGTCGGGTGCCGCTCCGCGCGCCGGCGCCAACCCGCGCCGCGGCATCCGACCCGCGCCGCGGCATCCGACCCGCGCCGCGGCATTCGCCTGCCCCCGTCTCGACCTCGCGAGCCGACCTCCGAACGCAACCCGAGTCACAGGATCGACTCGCCTGGTCTCGACATGCTCGACCACCGGTGCCTCAGCGGACTCACCTGGCGAGGGGAAGGGCAGCCGAACCCGCAATTGCACCTGGTTGGGGGGTAGTGACCGCCGCCTTTTTGGGCGAAGTCGCGTGCGGCGTATGGCATGCTGAGAAGGTAAAGAGCCCAGGCTATGGCCAGGTGAGAGCGCTTTTTCTGTAAAAGCTCGTTTGTATCCCCCAGTGCGAGGGGGATCTCCCTGAAACAGGGAAAATCTGGGGTTGCAGCCCCTCGCTGCATGTCAAGATTTGACGTGCGCAACGTTTTATAAAACGTCGCGTACCGCAATGTGCTTGTGCGTCGTTCCCTCGGCCACACGCATCCCGATGCAGCTGGCCCATGACGGCGGAACGCCAGCATGCATTCTTCCCTGCCTGCCGTCACCCCGATCACCAGAGGTCACCATGTCGCGACAAGCGCTCTTCGGAAAACCGAAACACCGGCTACGTCAACGAGGTCGCAAGATCTTGTCCGTCGCCCTCGCGCTCACGCTTCTCGCCGGTACCTTCGTGTCGGTGGGTCTGGTGACCTCCGGGCAGCAAACGCAGGCCGCGACGGCGCGGGTCCCCGGCAAGCTCATCGCGGACGGCACCCTGCCGAAGGCGTTCGCAGAAGGCCCCGGCCAAGCATTCGTCGCTCAGGGCGGTGGCGCCAACACGCTCCTTCACGAGGTGCAGGTGAAGTCGGGAACGGGTACCACAGCGGGAAACATGGTTTTCTCGGCCGGATCTGGCCCGTTCGCCCCCTACGGGCTCAACGCGCTCGCCTTCGATCAAGACAACATGCTGATGTATGCGATGCAGCTCGGCTCGAAGTTCATGTACCGCATCGGCGACGACGGCGAATATCAGAAGGTCAAGCTGCCTTTTCCCGCAGGTTTCGACCCATCCACCACGTCCTGGTTCACCGGGGCGTGGGGTGAGGGCGCCTACTTCATCCGCGATTCCGCCCGCAACTACTTCTACAAGATCACGGATCTGTTGTCGGCAAGTCCAACAATCACCACGGTTCCCATGACGGGAGGTGCTGTCCCCTCGGTGAGAGACCTCTCGTACAAGGGCGGTTACCTCTGGGGCTTCGACGCAACCGGAGGGGCGAAGATTTACCGCATCAACGCGGCTACCGGCGAGAGCAAATCGTTCATCGTCCCCAAGATCGGCAACACGCCCGTTGACTTCGGCGCCCAGTGGTTTCTGGGCAACGGCAACCTGGTGGTCTCCAAGAATGGAGATTCCACCAGTCCCTACTATCAGATCCACAATGACGGAACCCTCGAAAGCCCGGTGTTCTCCGTGCTTTCGACGACCACCGGACAGTCGAGCACCAACAACGACGGCGCTTCCTACCTTGGCGTGCCGATCGACCTGGGGGTCGTCAAGAGTGCAAGCACGCTCTATGCGGGCAACGGAACGCTGACGTATTCGATGACGGTGACCAACCACAACCCGACGTATGCGTCGAGCGGGCACCAGCTCATTGACACCCTGCCGGCGGCTCTGCTGAACCCCAAGCTGATCAACTCGCCCAACTGCCGGATCGTCGCATCGAACGTGACCTGTTCAGGCGGAATTCTCGAACCGGGGGCGAGCGTCACCTACACGGTCACTGGTTCCACCAAGAATGTCGTGGTAGCCGCTTGCATCACGAACACGGCTCGGGTGGTGGGAAATGAGGCGGACCCCAACCCGGGCAACGACGAGTCAACGGCCAACCCGTGCGCCAAGGATGCGCCTGAGGGGTTCACGGTAGAAAAGACCGCAGAAGTGACCCAGCAGCCCGGAACCACCGTGGATTCCACGGTGCCGGGTGGCGCGGTGAAGTACCGAATCACGGTCACGAACACGAACCTGACCGCCTACACCGCAATCAAGCCCGCCAGCTTCACCGATGACCTCGCCGCGGTGCTCGACGATGCCACATACCGTGCCGGCAGCGCCACTTCAGGCGCCGTCTACAACAACGCTGCGAAGACGCTGACGTGGTCCGGCCCCCTCGCCATCGACGAATCCGTCGTGATCGAGTATTGGGTTGATGTCAAGAGCACTGGCATCAGCGACTACATGCTGACGAACGTTGTGAAGCCAGGTGCGGAAGGCCGCTGCGTCAACGCCTGCATGACGGCCACGCCCGTGAGTAGCTATATCGTGTCGAAGACCGCCGACAAGGCTGTCGTCGCCGCCGGAGACACGGTTCGTTACACGGTGGAGGCAACGAACATCGGCCAAGTTGCCTACACGGATGCATCGTTCCTCGATGATCTGTCCGACGTGACGACGAACGCCACCTACAACAACGATGCCGCGTTCGTTCCCGAGGGCAGCCAGACCGACGCCGATGCCGGAACGCTGGGTTACGCCCCTTCGGAGCTGAGTTGGAGTGGCGCGTTGGCTGTCGGTGAGACGAAGTCCTTCAGCTACACCGTGACTGCAAAGGATGACGCAAACGGCACGCTGATCAACGTCGTGGCCCCGACCACCGTCACCGGAAGCTGTCTCACGGCTGCCAGTTGCCGGGTAGAGATTCCGATCAGTGGCTACACGGTTGTGAAATCCGTTGACAAAGACAAGGCGGCACCGGGGGACACCGTGACCTATACGGTCACTGTCGCCAACACCGGCGCTGCGGACCTCGCCGGCCTCAGCTTCGATGACGATCTGACTGGTGTGCTCGACAACGCGACGTTCGATGGTGCGTCAACCAGCAGTATTGGTGCGGCGACGTACGACGCGACCGCGAAGAAGTTGACCTGGACGGGTGGCCTTCTGATCGGTCAGTCGGCAACGGTCACCTATTCGGTGGTGGTCAAGCCGGAGATCACCGGAACCTACACGCTGACGAACGTGGTGTGTTGGACCGAAACCGAGCGAGTCTGCGATTCAACGGAGACCCTGCTTCCGGGCCGCACGCTGGTGAAGTCGGTCGACAAGGCTCAGGCGGCGCCGGGCGATACTGTGACGTATGCGGTGACCGTGACGAACACGGGTCAGACGGATCTGTTGGCGTCGAGCTTCACCGATGACCTGACCGGTGTGCTCGGCAACGCGACGTTCGATGGCGCCTCGGTGAGCACGATTGGCGCAGCGACGTACAACGCGACGACGAAGAAGTTGACCTGGACGGGTGACCTTCTGGTCGGTCAGTCGGCAACCGTCACCTACTCGGTGGTGGTCAAGCCGACGATCACTGGCACGTTCACCCTGATCAACGTGGTCTGCTGGACGGATTCCCCGCTGATCTGTGATTCGGAGCTGACGAAGCTTCCGGGCCGCACGCTGGTGAAGTCGGTCGACAAAGCGACGGCGGCTGCCGGCGACACCGTCACGTACATGGTCGCGGTGACGAACACGGGTCAGACGGACCTGCTGGCGTCGAGCTTCAACGATGACCTGACCGGTGTGCTCGGCAACGCAACGTTCGACGGCGCCTCGGTGAGCACGATTGGCGCAGCGACATACAACGCGACCACGAAGAAGTTGACCTGGACGGGTGACCTTCTGGTCGGTCAGTCGGCAACCGTCACTTATTCGGTGGTGGTCAAGCCGACGATCACTGGCACGTTCACGCTGACCAACGTGGTGTGCTGGACGGATTCACCGCTGATCTGTGACTCGGAACTGACGAAGCTTCCCGGCCGCACGCTGGACAAGGCAGTCGACAAGACCACGGCTGCCTCCGGCGACACCGTGACGTACACGGTGACCGTGACGAACACGGGCCAGACCGACCTGCTGGCGTCGAGCTTCAACGATGACCTGACCGGTGTGCTCGGCAACGCGACGTTTGATGGCGTGTCAACCAGTACCCGTGGGGCGGCGAGCTACAACGCGACCACGAAGAAGCTGACTTGGACGGGCAACCTCCTGGTCGGGCAGTCCGCAACCGTCACCTATTCGGTCGTGGTCAAGCCGACGATCACTGGCACATTCACCCTGACCAACGTGGTCTGTTGGACCGATTCCCCGCTGATCTGTGACTCGGAGACGACCAAGCTTCCCGGCCGCACGCTGGTGAAATCGGTCGACAAAGCGATCGCTGTTGCCGGCGAAACTGTGACCTATACGGTGACCGTGACGAACACGGGCCAGACGGATCTGTTGGCGTCGAGCTTCACCGATGACCTGACCGGTGTGCTCGGCAACGCGACCTTCGACGGCGCCTCGGCGAGCACGATTGGCGCAGCGACATACAACGCGACCACGAAGAAGTTGACCTGGACGGGTGACCTTCTGGTCGGTCAGTCGGCAACCGTCACCTATTCGGTAGTGGTCAAGCCGACGATCACCGGCACATTCACGCTGACCAACGTGGTCTGCTGGACGGATTCACCCCTGATCTGTGACTCGGAACTGACCAAGCTTCCGGGCCGCACGCTCGTGAAGTCGGTCGACAAAGCGACCGCTGTTGCCGGCGAAACCGTGACCTATTCGGTGACAGTGACGAACACGGGCCAGACGGATCTGTTGGCGTCGAGCGTCACCGATGACCTGACCGGTGTGCTGGGCAACGCGACGTTCGATGGTGTGTCGTCAAGCACTCGCGGTGCGGCGACATACGACGCGACCACGAAGAAGTTGACCTGGTCGGGCGACCTTCTGGTCGGCCAGTCGGCAACGGTCATCTACTCGGTCGTGGTCAAGGCCATCATCACGGGATCGTTCACACTGACGAACGTGGTCTGCTGGACGGATTCCCCGCTGATCTGTGATTCGGAGCTGACGAAGCTTCCGGGCCGCACTCTGGACAAGGCGGTCAACAAGACCACGGCCGCCGCCGGCGACACAGTGATGTACACGGTGACCGTGACGAACACGGGTCAGACTGACCTGTTGGCGTCGAGCTTCACCGATGATCTGACCGGGGTGCTGGGCAACGCGACGTTCGATGGCGCGTCAAGCAGCACTCGCGGAGGGGCAAGCTACAACGCGACCACGAAGAAGCTGACCTGGTTGGGCGACCTTCATGTCGGCCAGTCGGCAATTGTCACCTATGTGGTGACGGTGAAAGCGAACATCGCGGGGACCTTCGCGCTGACCAACGTGGTCTGCTGGACGGATTCGCCACTGATCTGTGACACAGAACTGACCAAGCTCCCGGGCCGCACACTCCTGAAGTCGGTCGACAAGAGCACGGCTGTTGCCGGCGACACCGTGACCTATACGGTGACGGTTGCGAACACGGGTCAGACGGATCTGTTGGCGTCGAGCTTCAACGATGACCTGACCGGTGTGCTCGGCAATGCGACGTTCGATGGCGCCTCGGTGAGCACGATTGGCGCAGCGGCATACAACGCGACCACGAAGAAGTTGACCTGGACGGGCGACCTTCTGGTCGGCCAGTCAGCAACGGTCACCTATTCGGTGGTGGTCAAGGCGAACATCGCCGGCACGTTCACCCTGACCAACGTGGTCTGCTGGACCGATTCCCCCCTGATCTGCGACTCAGAACTGACCAAGCTTCCGGGCCGCACGCTGGTGAAGTCGGTCGACAAGGCAACGGCTGCTTCCGGCGACACCGTGACGTACACGGTGACCGTGACGAACACGGGCCAGACGGACCTGTTGGCGTCGAGCGTCACCGATGACCTGACCGGTGTGCTGGGCAACGCGACGTTCGATGGCGTGTCAACCAGTACCCGTGGTGCGGCAAGCTACGACGCGACCACGAAGAAGTTGACCTGGACGGGTGACCTTCTCGTCGGCCAGTCCGCAACGCTCACCTACTTGGTGAAGGTGAAGGCTGACATCGCGGGGACGTTCACTCTGACCAACGTGGTCTGCTGGACGGACTCACCGCTGATCTGTGACACGGAACTGACCAAGCTTCCCGGCCGCACGCTGGCGAAGACGGTCGACAAAGCACAGGCTGTTGCCGGCGACACCGTGACTTATACGGTGACCGTGACGAACACGGGTCAGACGGATCTGTTGGCGTCGAGTTTCACTGACGACCTGGCCGGTGTGCTCGGCAACGCGTCATTCGATGGCAAATCTGTGAGCACCCGCGGAGCGGCGAGCTACAACGCAACTTCGAAGAAGTTGACCTGGACGGGTAATCTTCTGGTCGGCCAGTCGGCAACGGTCACCTACTCGGTGCTGGTCAAGGCGAACATCGCCGGCACCTTCGCGCTGACCAACGTGGTCTGCTGGACGGATTCTCCCCTGATCTGTGATTCGGAGCTGACGAAGCTTCCGGGCCGCACGCTGGAGAAGGCTGTCGACAAGTCGACGGCTGCTGCCGGCGACGCGGTGACATACACGGTGACCGTGACGAACACGGGCCGGACCGATCTGTTGGCGTCGAGCTTCACCGATGACCTGACCGGTGTGCTCGGCAACGCGACGTTCGACGGCGCCTCGCTCAGCACGATTGGCGCGGCGACCTACGACGCGACCACGAAGAAGTTGACCTGGACGGGCGACCTTCTGGTCGGCCAGTCCGCAACGCTCACCTATTCGGTGGTGGTCAAGGCGAGTATCGCCGGCACGTTCATCCTGACGAACGTGGTCTGCTGGACGGATTCCCCCCTGATCTGCGACACGGAACTGACCAAGCTTCCCGGCCGCACGCTGGACAAGGCTGTCGATAAGACGAAGGCAGCTTCAGGCGACACTGTGACGTACACACTGACAGTGACGAACACGGGTCAGACCGATCTGTTGGCCTCGAGCGTCACCGATGACCTGACCGGTGTGCTCGGCAACGCAACGTTCGCGGGCAAGTCCCTGAGCACTCGCGGAGCGGCAAGCTACAACGTCGCTTCGAAGAAGCTGACCTGGTTGGGCGACCTTCTGGTCGGTCAGTCGGCGACGGTCACCTATTCGGTGGTGGTCAAGCCGAAAATCACGGGGACCTTCACGCTGACCAACGTGGTCTGCTGGACCGATGCGCCGTTGGTCTGTGATTCAACCCTGACGCCGATTCCGGCCCGCACGCTGGACAAGACTGTTGACAAGTCGACGGCTGTTTCGGGCGACACGGTGACCTACACGGTGACCGTGACGAACACGGGTCAGACGGATCTGCTGGCGTCAAGCTTCATCGATGACCTGGCTGGTGTGCTCGGCAACGCGACCTTCGACGGTACCTCGGTGAGCACGATTGGTTCGGCGAGCTTCGAGGCAGCTTCGCAGAAGCTGACCTGGACGGGTGACCTTCTGATCGGTCAGTCGGCAACGGTCAGCTACTCGGTGGTAGTCAAGCCGGCGATCAGCGGAACGTTCACACTGAAGAACGTGGTCTGTTGGACGGACGCACCGCTGAGCTGCGACACGGAACTGACCAAGCTCCCGGGCCACACGATCGTGAAGTCCGCCGACAAGGAAACGGCTGCTCCGGGGGACACCGTGAACTACACGGTGACCGTGACCAACACGGGCCAGGTTGATCTGACCGAGTTGACATTCGCTGACGACATGACCGAAGTACTCGATGACGCAACCTTTGATGGTGTCGTCACGAGCACGAGTGGTGCCGCCAGCTTCGACTCGACGACCAAGACCCTCTCGTGGGCAGGAGACCTGGCGGTTGGCACTTCTGCGGTCGTCACGTATTCGGTAGTGGTGGATGACCCGATCCTGGGCAACCACATCCTGAAGAACGTGGTCTGCTGGACTGACACGACTCTGATCTGTCAGGACCACACGATCCGGATCCCCGCCTACACGGTGGTGAAGGCTGCCGACAAGACGGCTGCCGCCCCGGGTGACACCGTCACGTACTCCGTCACCGTGACGAACACGGGCGAGACTGACCTGACCGGGTTGACCTTCGCCGATGACATGTCCGGTGTGCTGGATGATGCGACGTTCGATGGTGTCGCAACGAGCACCATCGGAGAGGCCACGTACGAGGCGACGAGTAAGACGTTGTCCTGGCTGGGCGACCTGCCACTCGGTGCCTCTGCGGTCGTCACCTATTCGGTGGTGGTGGATAACCCGATCCTGGGCGACCACATCCTGAAGAACGTGGTCTGCTGGACCGACGCCGACCTGATCTGCGACGAAGTGCTGGTTCCGATTCCCGCATATCTGGTCACCAAGGTTGCCGACAAGTCGACTGCTGCACCGGGTGACACCGTGACCTACACCGTCACCGTGACCAACACGGGCGAGACCGACCTGACCGGGTTGACCTTCGCCGATGACATGTCTGGCGTGCTGGATGATGCGACGTTCGACGGAGTCATCGACGCCACGATCGGTGTGGCCGGCTTCGAGAAGAAGGCTCAGTCGCTGAACTGGACGGGTGACCTTCTGATCGGCGAGGCTTCAGTGGTGACGTACTCCGTCGTTGTGGACAAGCCGATCACGGGCGACCACATCCTGAAGAACGTGGTCTGCTGGACCGACACCGAGCTGGTCTGTGCCGACAACGAGGTGAAGCTTCCGGGCTATGTCGTCAAGAAGACGTCCGACAAGACGTCGGTCAAGCCCGGCGACACCGTGACCTACACGATCACTGTGACGAACACCGGACAGGCGGATCTCACCGACGCGGCATTCACCGATGACCTGAGCAATGTGCTGAAGAACGCGGACTACAACAACGATGCGACGGGTGGCGCGAGCTACGCCGACTCGATGCTGTCGTGGTCGGTTCCGCTGGCAGTCGGAGCGAAGCTCGAGGTGAAGTACAGCCTGACGGTCAAGGCCAAGGCCGCCGGAACGTTGAAGAACGTCGTGGTCACGCCGCCGCTCTCGAACTGCGGTGTCGGGAGCAAGGACGCCGACTGTCGAGTCGATGTGCCGATCACGCCGCCGCTGGCCGAAACGGGTGTGCAGCTTGGTGGGGCTCTGGCCCTGGCGCTGTTGACGCTCGCCAGCGGATGCGGGCTGGTCGCCATCCGTCGCCGCCGCACAACCGAAGCAAAGTAATTACCGAGACGCTGGGGTGAGGTGCGAATGCCTCACCCCAGCGGTGTGTACACACAAACTATGGTCGTGCTGTTTCAGCACATGAAGGTTCACAATGAAGATTTTCACTCTCTCGAACTCACTCACTCGCACGGTCGGCCGTGCGGTTGGCCGTGCGGCTGGAATGGGGGCGGCCATCGGCTTGCTCGCCGTCGCTGTGGTTGGTGTCGCAGCTTCTCCCGTTCAGGCCGCCGAAGCTCTGCCCGAACTGTCTGTTTCGCTCTCGAACTCGAGCGAGGAAGCGGCGCCAGAGAGCGACCTCAACTATGTGGCGGTGGTCGAGAACCTCGGCTCCGCGGCGGCCGAGCTGCGTGTGGTCGTCACGGTTCCGGACTTCGCTGAGATTGTGAGCGCGACTGATGCCACCGTTGAGGGGCACACGGCATCCTGGACAGTCACGGTGGAGCCGGGTGCGCCCGTGTCGGTGACGACATCCGTTCATATCGGAACGATTGCGGCCGATGTGCTCTGGGCCAATGCGACCGCCGGGGTCTTCTCTGGCGATTCGACTGACGCAGTGGTCGCGACGGCTGACGTGGACCCGGTCGCCGGAACTGAAGCAGTTCGTGCTGACGTGAAGAAAGCCGCGGAGAAAGCACTCGCTGAGCACCTCGCTTCTGAAGGAGGAAATTCACTGTTTGGCTCGGCCGGGTACCTCATTCCCGTGCTCATCGGTGGTTCCGTTGCCGTGGTGCTTCTCATCGTCGCTGCGCTGATCTTGAAGTCGAGAAGTCGACGTCGTGCGGCACCGGTGAACGACGAGTCCGATACCGCGGGTTCACGGCGAGCGGCACGTTCAGGTGTTGACCTTTCTGCGTGATCCGCTCACTCAGCAATAGAGAACGTAGCGTTCATTTAAACTGGTAATCTCGGTTCGCGCCTGGCGTGAATCCGTGTGCTCCACCCGGCTTGAGGAGACGACCGTGAAGCTTCGTTCAATGATGATCGGAACAGCCTGGCTGGCCGTCTCGGTGCTCTGTTGCTCGCTTCTCACCCCGCTGGGTGCGACAGCGGCCGTCGATTCAGATGGTGTGGCCCCGTCGGCTCTGTTGTCAGATGTGGGCGGCGACGCTGTGTCGGAAGCTATCTCGGCAGAGTCGGACGCCGGCCTGCACGACGAGATCGGGGAGGCTGACACCGAGGGCGAGACTGACACCGAGGGTGACGCTGAAGCCGAGGGCGACGACGCGGTCTCGAACCTCCGTAACGCTGACGATATGCTCGATCCGCTCACGCTCGAGCCACTTGAATTGCTCGATCCTGATGATGACGCCGCAACAGGCGAAACCGCGGGAGGCGATACTGTTGCCACCGCGCCGCAGCCGCAAGCGGCCGCCGGCTATGCCACCTCGGTCGGCACCGAGCACATGATCGACGTCGCCATCGTCACCCCCACCGGCAAAGTCGCTCCGACGCTCACCGACGCCGAGGTGTCCGCACTGATCGCCAAGGCCTCCACCTACTGGTCGGCACAGTCGGGCGGCCAGATCAGCTCTATCCGTCAGGGAACCGCCACCCTGCGCTACACCACCCCGTATGCGTGCTCGGAGCCCGGTTATCTCATGCCGGATGCGGCCAGCCGGTTCGGCAACTCAGATACCGTCTACAACGAGCGCAACGGTCGCCACCTCCTCGTCATCGTTCCGAAGGGGTGCGGTTCCGAGGGGCAGGCCGGAGTCGGTCTCGGCGATCTCGTGGTATCGCCGGCGAACGGTGGCGTGATCTGGATGCAGAACCTCCCCTGGGGGCTCGACATCTTCGCCCATGAGTTCGGCCACAATCTCGGCTTGAGGCACGCGAACACCCACGAATGCCCGAACGCCGCTGATGGCACGCCCGTCTTCGAAGGAACGCCAGGTGCAGTCTCCGGCAACTTCACCCCCTCATTCTCCGACGGCTGCGTCGCAGAGGAGTACGGCGACCGCGTCGACGTCATGGGCAACATCTCGGTCATCAATGGCCAGGTCAACGCGGCTCCCTCGACGCTGTCGGTGACGAATGCGCTCAGCCTCGGCGTGATGCCGGTGGAGGCGGTCGAGCGGATCGCGCTCGAGGGTGCCTCGACCGTCACGCGTTCCGTCAGCCTGAAGTCGGTGAGCTCCACGGGTGCGGGCACGCGCGGCGTTGTCGTCACCGATCCGATCAGCGGCACTGAGTACGTGTTTGAGCACCGCGACGGTTCCGGCCAGGACGCGCAATCGCTGTTCGGAAAGGGAAAGCTCGCTGACTACGGGGTGGGCTTCGGCGTGCGCATGATGACGAACCGTCTGGGTGCCAGCTCGGAGGTATTCACCGCCCTGGACTCCTCGGTCTACTACGGACGGCGCCAATACTTCAGAGCCGGCGAAACGCTGGTCTCCCGAACCGGTGGTGTGCAGATGAGAATCACCTCGATTGCCGCCAGCACTGCGACCCTGGAGATTACGCTGCGGTCGACTCCGACCAACCCCGCCCCGGTCGGGTCTTCGGTTCCGACGATCGATGGCGAATTCACGCCGGGCGAAACGCTGTCGGTGCGCCCGGGCATCTGGTCGACCACCACTCTCGACTACCAGTGGCTGGCAAACGGCAGTCCGATTGCCGGCGCGACTGCCGCGACGCTCCTGCTCGGCCCCGACCAGAGCGGCGCGGCCATCACCGTGAGGATCACCGGTTCGAAGCCCGGCTTTGTGTCGGTATCGCGCACGTCCGAGCCGAGCATCAAGGTCGCCGGTGCGACACCGAAGATCGCCGGAACCGCAGCGCTCGGCTCCACTCTCGTCGCCGAGACGCCCGGCTGGGCCCCCGGCACTACCTTCGACTATCAGTGGTACGCCGGCGCCGCCGCCATCCCCGGCGCGACCGAGGCAGCGTTCGCCGTGACCCCGCTTCAGATCGGACGCCCGATCGCGGTGGAGGTCACCGGCACACAGGCGGGTTACGCCCTGGTCACGCGGATGTCCGGGGAGACCTCTGTCGTGCCCGCCGGCACCCTGCGTTATCAGTTCAGCCCCCAGCCCGGAGAGACGCTCAGCTGGCCTGACGCCAATCTGTACAGTGCGCCGGCCTGCTGCCGGCTCAGCTACCGCTGGCTCGCCGACGGTATTGCCATCTCAGGGGCGACACAGCCAACTTACACGGTCGCGAGCGTTCTTCCGGCCGGTGGCACCTTCAGCCTGGAGGTGGCCGTGCGGTCTGCCGGTGTGCCCGGCGGGGTGTCAGACCTGAAAGCATCCATCGGTGGTGTTGCTGTTGTCGGTTCGACGCTGAACGCGGTTTCTGAGGGCGTGGACCTCGGCGACCTGACGATTCAGTGGTTGGCCAATGGCGTGGCGCTCAAGGGGGCGACCCAAGCTGCCTTGATCGTGCCGGCCGGGGCGGCGGCCAAGAGGCTGACGGTGCAGCTGACCTGGGTCGCGGCATCGCTCAAGGTGACCTCAGCGGCGACGCTGCGGGTGTCGAAGGCGGTGACTCCCAGTGTGGCCGGCCCCATGGTGGTCGGGGCCGTCGTGACGGCGAAACCCGGAATCTGGACGACGGGCATGGTGCTGCGCTACCAATGGGCGGCGAACGGCAGCCCGATCGCCGGGGCCACTAAGGCCACCTACAAAGTGCCGGCCACGCTGCTCGGCCAGACGCTCACGGTGGCTGTCACGGGAAGCAAAGTCGGGTATGCGACGGTCGCGTTGACGTCGGCCGCGACCACGGCGATCCTTCTGCCGCTGGTGGCCAAGAAGCCAGTGATTGTCGGGGTGGTGAAGGTGAACCGACAGCTCACCGCAAAGGTGGCGGCATGGGGGCCGGCCGACGTGGCATTGACCTACCAGTGGTTTGCCGCCGGCAAGCGGGTCGACGGGGCCACCGAGGCAACATTCACGCCCACCGGCACTCGGCTCGGACAGCGGATCACGGTGGCCGTCACCGGTACAAAAGACGGCTACCGGTCGAGCACTCTCACCTCGGCGGCGACGGCGAGGGTCGCGCGCTAAGTCGGATGTCGTTGGTCACGCCTGCCGTGACCCGGCGGGCCGCCCTCTGCACGGGTTCGTTCGCCGTTGCGCGGGTCGGATGCCGCTGCGCGCGTTGGGGCCGACCGGCGCGTCGGCACTCGACCCGCGCCACGGCAACTCGACCGCAGGGCTCCCAGTCGGCGGGACAGGCTCGGTCAACGATGTGTGCCGAGGCGAAACCGGGCTCACCCGTAACGATTCGGCCGTCAGATCGCTGCCGCGCCCTTGCCGGGGCGTGGCGGCGCGCCTACATTGGCCCTCGAAACGCCTGCCCGCAGGCATCCGATTGTCTTCATCGCCTGTGTGCGGCGCTTTTGCTCTGCAGCCAGTAGCTGGTTGCACGTCGGCCCGACCGGTCGACTCGCTCAGGTTGAGGAGAAGGCAATGAGCTTTACGCGCCACCACCGTTTCATCGCTCCGACAGCGCTCATCGCCGTCGCAGCGATCGCACTCGTCGGCTGCTCGTCGGGCGGCACCACTTCGACGACGACACAAGCCTCGACGACCGATCTGTCAGGGGTGACCTTGAATGTGGCCGCCGACTGGTCGGGGTCAGAACAGACCAACTTCGAGAAGGTGCTCGCGCAATTCTCGAGCGACACCGGCGCGAAGGTCAACTACACGAGCTACGGAAGTGACGTCGCAACCACCTTGAACACCAAGATCGAGGGCGGCGATCCGCCGGACGTCGCTGTGATTCCGCAGCCGGGTCTTCTCGATTCCCTGGCCAAGGCAGGAAGCCTGATTCCCCTCGATTCGGCGACGCAGTCGATCGTCACCGCCGATTTCTCGCCCGATTGGATCAAGCTGGCCAGCTCTGGCGGCAAGGACTACGGCGTCTGGTTCAAGGGCGCCAACAAGTCGACGGTCTGGTACAACACGGATGTCTATGACGCGGCCGGCGCGACGGTGCCGAAGACCTGGGACGACTTCCTTACCCAACTGGGTCTGGTGTCGACATCCGGTGTCTACGGGCTTTCGATCGGAGCGGATGCCGGCTGGCCCTTGACCGACTGGTTTGAGAACGTCTACCTACGCACGGCGGGCGGCGAGATGTACGACAAGCTGGCCGCGCATGAGATTCCGTGGACAGACCCCTCGGTGACGAAGGCCCTCACGGTGCTCGCCAACCTCTGGTCGAGCACTGTTCTGGTTCAGCCGGGCACCGCGCAGCGCACCTTCGGTGACTCGGTCATCGCCGTGTTCGGCACGCCGCCGGCGGCCGGAACTGTTTACGAGGGCGACTTCGTGGCCGGAAACATCACGAGTGATACCAAGTCGGTGGTGGGAAAGAACGCGAAGTTCTACGATTTCCCGGCGATCGACAACTCCCCATCCTCCGTCGTCGGCGGCGGCAACGTCGCAGTGCAGCTGAAGGACAACAAGGGTGCTGCCGCACTGATGCAATACCTGGCCACACCTGAGGCGGCCACGATCTGGGTGAAGGAGGGCGGATTCACCTCCCCGAACAACAAGGTCGATCTCTCGGCCTACCCCGACGCGACAAGCAAGCAGATCGCCGAGGCGCTCGTGAACGCCAAGGTCTTCCGGTTCGACATGTCCGACCTGGCGCCGAGCGCATTCGGCGGCACGAAGGGGGCAGGTGAGTGGCAGATTCTGATCGACTTCTTCAACAACCCGTCGGACATCGCCGGCACTCAGCAGCAGCTGGAGACCGCGGCGGCAGCGGCCTGGGGAAACTAGACAGGGGAGCGGTCGGGGCGGGTCATGATGACCTCCGCAGGAGTTGAAACCGTTGCGGGTGGCGTAGCGCGCCCCCCGCAACGCAGCCACAGCGCGGCCGCAAAGCGCCGGCGGATGTGGGCGGCTGCCGCCTTTCTCGCACCGGCGCTCGTGCTGCTCGGCGTGCTGGTCGCCTATCCGGTGATCTACTCGCTCTGGCGCTCGCTCTATGACGCGGCTGGCACCAACTTTCTCGGCCTCGGCAACTATGCGACCATGTTCACCGACCCGGCCACGTTCACCGCGATCAGAAACAACGTCATCTGGGTCGCGGTGGTTCCCGTCACCGTCACCATCCTCGGCCTGATCTTCGCGGTGCTGATGGAGCGCATCAAGTGGTCGATCGCGTTCAAGCTGATCGTGTTCATGCCGATGGCCATCTCAATGGTCGCCGCCGGGGTGATCTTTCGAACCGCATTTCAGGAGAACCCGCAACTGGGCGCTGCGAATGCGACGCTCGTCGGCATCCACGATGCGTTCGGCGGCGGCGCGGCATATCCGAACGCGCGCCCTCGCGAAGACACCGGCACGACCGTGAAAGGCGGCGCCGTCTTCTCCGACGAAGCCCTCAGCGCCGGCTCGGTGCAGGACTTCGCGTTGATCGGAATCGCCCCCGATGCCCTGCCTACCTCGGCAACGGCGGCCGTCACAGCACCGACGCCCGCTGACGACGCCATCGGCGGAACGGTGTGGCTCGACTTCGTGAAGGGGGGCCTCGGTACCCCGGGCCAGGTCGGCGACGGCAAGAAGGGCATGCCAGGGATCGAAGTCGTGGCGCAGGATGTGTCGGGCAAAGTCATCGGCAGCGCCCGCACCGCCAACGACGGAACCTATCTGATCACCGGGCTGTCGACAGGCCCCTATTCGATGGTGCTGCCGGCCAGCAACTTCAGCGCGCCGTACCAGGGCATCTCCTGGCTCGGCCCGACCCTGGTCACGGCGGTGGTGATTCTCAGCTACATCTGGATCTGGGCCGGCTTCGCGATGGTGATGATCGCATCCGGTCTCTCGGCCATGGACCGCTCGCTGCAAGACGCGGCGCGCATGGACGGCGCCAACGAGTGGCAGGTGTTCCGGCGCATCACCGCGCCGTTGCTCTCGCCGGTGTTGATCGTGGTGTTCATCACACTGATCGTGAACGTGCTCAAGATCTTTGACCTGGTCTATGTCATTCCTCCGCCGTCGTCGCTGCCGGCGGCCACGGTGATCGCGGTGCAGATGTGGACGGTGTCGTTCGGCGGCGGCAACAATCAGGGGCTCGGCAGCGCGCTTTCGGTGCTGCTGCTCGTGCTGGTGCTGCCCTTCATGATCATCAACGTGCGCCGCTTCAGAATGGATCGGGAACGATGACTGTGCCCATCGACGCCGTTCTTCCTGCTGCCGAGCCGGATGCCGCTCCCGACATCGGCAGACGGGTCACCGGCAAGCGCAGCGCCAGTGCGCGGATCGTCGCGTTCTTCGGGCACGCCGTCGTCAATCTGGTTCTCGCCCTCATCGCGATCTTCTGGCTCGTGCCCACCGTCGGGTTGTTCATCTCGTCGCTGCGCAACAGCACAGACAACAGCCAAACCGGATGGTGGACCATCTTCACCGCGCCGGCCCAGCTCACCCTCGACAACTACGCCAATCTGCTCAGCAACTCGCAATTCGTCGGGTCATTCGTCAACACCATCGCCATCACCCTTCCGGCGACGCTGCTGGTGATCGTCATCGGATCCCTGGCCGGCTACGCGTTCGCCTGGATCGACTTTCCGGGGCGGGACTGGCTGCTGATCGCGGTGATCGTGATGCTCGCCGTGCCTGTGCAGGTCGCGCTGATTCCAATCGCCCGGCTCTACGGTTCGGTCGGGCTGTTCGGATCCATCGCCGGAGTCGTCATCTTTCACGTCGCGTTCGGTTTGCCGTTCGCGATCTTTCTGCTGCGCAACTTCTTCACCCAGGTGCCGGGGGAGCTGATGGAGGCCGCCCGCCTCGACGGCGCGAGCGAGTGGCGCATCTTCACCCGCATCATCCTGCCGCTCGGGATGCCGGCGATCGCGTCGCTCGGCATCTTTCAGTTTCTCTGGGTGTGGAACGACCTGCTCGTGGCCCTCATCTTCACCAACGCGTCGTCGCAGCCGGTGACGGTGGCGATTCAGAGCCAGCTGCGGCAGTTCGGCGCGAACGTCGACGTGCTGTCGTCTGGCGCCTTTCTGTCGATGATCATTCCGCTGATTGTTTTCTTCGCCTTCCAGCGGTACTTCGTGACGGCGCTGCTGGCTGGTTCGCAGCGTTGAGCGGCGCTTCGGGGCGGAGCGGCCCCGGGGCAGCAGGCGGGGCCGTCTCCGTGGCGATATCCGTGCGCGCCGCCGCGCCCGCGAGATAACGATTCTGCATCGGAGCGCGCAATACCGGCTCAATGCTTGCCCGCGCTCTCCGGCGCCCCCTATGTTGGGCGTTGCAAGCGCTTACCGCGGATCAGCTAATCGCGTGAGAGCGCTTTCTTGCACTCAATGAGGAGGAAAACGCATGAGCGTGAAACATTTCCGCAGATTCGTCATCCCCACTGCCGTCGCAGCAGTCATCGGACTCGCGCTCACCGGTTGTGGAAACGGTCCGGGAGCGAGCACCGAATCTTCAGGCGCGGCGGGTGACGGTGAAGTCACCGTGTACGGCACGATTGCCGACACCGAAGCCAAGTTGCTTGAAGAGTCCTGGGCTCAGTGGGAAAAAGACAACAACATCGACATCAAGTACGAATCGTCGAAAGAGTTCGAGGCTCAGATCGCAATCCGGGCTCAGGGCGGCAACGCTCCCGACCTGGCAATCTTCCCGCAGCCGGGCCTGATGGCCGACCTCGCGACGCGTGGATACCTCAAGAAAGCGCCCGCCGATGTCGAGGCGAATGTCGACTCCGGTTGGTCGCCTGACTGGAAGGCCTACGGCACGGTCGACGGTGACTTCTACGGCGCACCGCTGATGGCCAGCGTGAAGGGCTTCGTCTGGTATTCGCCGAAGAACTTCGCCGACTGGGGCGTCACGGTTCCGACGACCTGGGACGAGCTGCTCGCCGTCACCAAAACCATCCAGGAGAAAACCGGCAAGGCGCCCTGGTGCGCCGGCTTCGGCTCGGGCGATGCCACGGGTTGGCCGGGCACTGACTGGGTCGAAGACCTGGTCCTCCGCCAGTCGGGCGCCGAGACCTACGACAAGTGGGTCAAGAACGAGGTTCCGTTCACTGACCCGGCGATCAAGGGTGCATTCGACTCCGTGGGCGAGCTGCTGCTCAACCCGAGCTACGTCAACGCCGGCTTCGGCGACGTCGCCTCGATCAACAGCACTGCGTTCGGCGACGTGGCCACTCCGATCTCAGACGGAACCTGCGCGATGACGCACCAGGCATCCTTCTTTGACGGCTTCATCACGGATGCCGGTGGCACGGTCGGACCCGACGGCGACGTCTGGGCGTTCATCACGCCGGGCGAAGAAGCCGGCGCCTCGGCAGTGACCGGTGGTGGCGAGATCGTCGGCGCATTCGCCGATGACGCCGACACGCAGAAGGTGCAGGCGTACCTCTCGAGCTCCGACTGGGCGAACAGCCGGGTTGCGCTCGGCGGTGTCATCAGCGCGAACAAGGGCCTCGACCCGAAGAACGCGAAGAGCCCGATCTTGCAGCAGGCCATCACGATTCTGCAGGACCCGAAGACGACATTCCGTTTCGATGCATCCGACCTGATGCCGGGTGCGGTCGGGGCGGGGACCTTCTGGAAGGGAATGGTCAACTGGGTCAACGGAACGCCGACCGATGAGGTGCTCACGAGCATCGAAGCCGGCTGGCCCTCGAGCTAGTCGTTTCATCCGTTCTCGGACGTTATCTGCCGTGGGCCGACTTCACATTGTGAATTCGGCCCACGGCTATACCCGGTTAGCGTGCGACGCGGCCGGCGAGTGACCTCCATATTCGCGGAGATGTGTCCGTACTCGAAAGGTTCCCATGTCAGAATTC
The DNA here is from genome assembly GCF_039538945.1 of Glaciibacter kafniensis. Taxonomy (NCBI): domain Bacteria; kingdom Bacillati; phylum Actinomycetota; class Actinomycetes; order Micrococcales; family Microbacteriaceae; genus Glaciibacter; species Glaciibacter kafniensis. The sequence continues at coordinate 202,844 of NZ_BAABCN010000007.1, forward strand.
TTCGCTTGGCTGGGGCAGATGCCGCCCCTGGTGCAGGTGCCCATCATCATCCTGGCTTTTGTGCTCGTTGTCGCCGCGATCCTGTTCTTTGTTGAGATTGCTCCACGCAGCGGAAAGCTCTATACCGCAATCCGGCTGGCCGTCTGCGTTGCCGCACCTGCACTGATTCTCATTCTGGTCGGCTCCTACGATTGGGCCGTTATCGCGGCGGGCGTGCTCGGCGGGCTCTTCTTTATTCTCGATTATCGGTCGCGCAAAGGTGCCGGCTATCTCTTTCAGTTGGTCGGGTTTCTCTCACCGGCCATCCTGCTGCTGACCATCGGTTTGGTCATCCCGACCATCCAAACCGCGGTGCAGGCATTTCAGAACTCGCGCGGCACTGAGTTCATCGGCTTCGACAACTTCGTCTGGGTGTTCACTCAGCCCGAAGCGATTCGCACCGTCGGAAACACCATCGTCTGGGTGCTCGTTGCCCCACTCGTCTCCACCATCGCCGGGCTCGCGTATGCGGTGTTCATTGACAAGAGCCGGGGAGAGAAGTACTTCAAGATCCTGGTGTTCATGCCGATGGCGATCTCGTTCGTCGGGGCATCCATCATCTGGCGATTCGTCTACACGGCCCGGCCGGCAGACCAGAACCAGATCGGCTTGCTCAACCAGATCGTGGTGTGGCTGGGCGGAACGCCCGTCGACTTCTTGGCGGTGGAACCCTGGAACACGCTGTTCTTGATCGTGGTGCTGATCTGGGTGCAGACCGGATTCGCCATGGTCGTGCTGTCCGCGGCGATCAAGGGAGTGCCGACCGAGCAGTTGGAGGCGGCAGAGCTCGACGGAACCAGCGCCTGGCAGCGGTTCACCAATGTGATCGTTCCCGGCATCCGCGGCTCGCTCATTGTGGTGCTGACGACCATTTCGATCGCCTCGCTGAAGGTGTTCGACATCGTGCGCACCATGACGGCCGGCGCCAACAACACCAGCGTCATCGCCAATGAGATGTACACCCAGTTCAAGAACTTCGAGCAGGGGCGTTCGGCGGCGTTCGCCGTTGTGCTGTTTCTGCTCGTCTTGCCGATCGTCGTCTACAACGCCAGACAGATCAAGAAGCAGAGGGAGATCCGATGAGTGCCGTGCTGCCCATCGACCTGCCGGTCGATCCCGAAACTGAATCGCGATTGCGCAAGGGCGAGAGGAAGGCCGAATTCAGCATCGCCAAGCGCACGAAGAGGCGCCTCACCAGCCGTGGCGCCACCATCGCGGCGCTTCTCATCGCGGTGCTCTGGACGGTGCCGACCTTTGGCCTGTTTGTCTCGTCGTTCCGTCCGGCGCAACAGGTGCGCACCACCGGCTGGTGGACGATGTTCTCCAATTGGGGTTTCACGCTCGACAACTATTCAGATGTACTCGCCGCCGGAAACAGCCAGCTGAACCTCGCCGGTGCGTTCATCAACTCGATCGCCATCACCCTTCCGGCGACGGCGCTGCCGCTGATCATCGCGAGTCTCGCGGCCTATGCGTTCGCGTGGATCGACTTTCGAGGCAAGAACATCCTGTTCATCGCCGTGTTCGCGCTGCAGATTGTGCCGCTGCAGATGGCTTTGGTGCCGCTGCTGCAGCTGTTCTCAAAGGGTACGATCTTCGGATTTCCCGTTGTCTCGGCCTTGAACGCCGGGGGCGGCTACGCGCAGGTGTGGATTGCACACACGATGTTCGCGCTTCCGCTCGCCATCTTTCTGCTCTACAACTTCGTGTCGGAGATTCCGTCTGAGGTCATTGAGGCAGCCAGAGTCGATGGTGCGGGTCACGGGCAGATCTTCTTCAGGATCATCCTGCCGCTGACGATGCCGGCGCTGGCGTCGTTCGCCATCTTCCAATTTCTGTGGGTCTGGAACGATCTGCTCGTGGCGTTGATCTTCGCCGATGGAGCGGTGGCGCCGATGACGAAACTGCTGGCGGAGATCACCGGAAGCCGCGGTCAGGACTGGCATCTGCTCACGGCAGGGGCGTTCATCTCGATCCTGGTTCCGTTGCTGGTCTTCTTCGCGCTGCAGCGGTTCTTCGTGCGAGGTCTGCTGGCGGGTTCGACGAAAGGGTAGGTCGGCGACCGGTTGCTGCGGGGCCAGGGCCCGGACTTCTGGGTTCGGGCCCCGTCGCTGCGCCGGGGCTGCGGCCCTCGAACGCTGGACCCCGGTCCCGGTCCCGGTCCCGGTCCCGGCTCGTGAGTCGGGACCGGGTTCAGGAGTGGAGCGGCGAGCCGCGGTGTTTCGGCTCGAAAACCGGCTGCGACGCACCTCCGCTCCTGAACGAGGAACCGGCGGCAGGCGGGACGAGGCGGCGACAAGTCAGCGGATGCGTGCCGCCGGCCCGAGTCGGAGTGCGTGTGCCGCGTAGTGCGGAGACCAGCGAGCATTCGACGGGGTCGGGGTTCAGGAGTGGAGCGGCGAGCCGCGGTGTTTCGGCTCGAAAACTGGCTGCGACGCACCTCCGCTCCTGAACGAGGAACCGGCGGCAGGCGGGACGAGGCGGCGATAAGTCAGCGGATGCGCGTCGCCGGCCCGTGTCGGAGTGTGAGTGCCGCGTAGGAATCGGCGTAGCCCAGCGAGCGGTCGGCAGGGTCGGGTTCAGGATTGGAGCGGCGAGCCGCGGGTTTTCGGCCCGGAAACCAGCTGCGAAGCACCTCCACTCCTGAACGGGGATCCGGCGGAAGGAGCCCCTCAGGGTTTCAGCCCAGAAAGCCGACGGTAGGCGCGCGATGGAATTCCGGCCGTCCGGTGTGTGAGACGTGGGCGTCAGACTGCCGTGGACGCGGACTACGGGCGCGCGGGACGACCGCCGGCGAGCACCGCACGGATTGCCGCGATGACCAGGTACCACTCGTGCATGACCATCGCGTAGGTGAAGCGCAAAGTGCGGTAGCCGAGCGAGGCAAGTACGGCGTCGCGGTGGCAATCCTCGTCGTGGGCAGCACCATTGTCGTGGTGTTCGAGCCCATCCCACTCGATGACCAGCCAGCCGTTGACGAGGAGATCGACTCGGCCGACCCCGGTGATCTTGACCTGATGCTCACCATGGAGACCCTCCCGCGCGAGCCGGATCCGCCCGATGCTCTCGAGAAAGCTTTCGCAGAGTGCACTGCATGATTCGAACTGGTCGAGAATGTACCGGGGAAGCTCGGCGAGCCAGTCGGGGAGTTCGGCGCTCCGGACCGGGTCGAGGTGCATGAACGAATCGAAGGCGGCGACTGCGAGCTCCGGACTCTGACAGGAAGCGAGCTGCAGAACCGTTTCGCGCCGGGAGGTGACCCAGCGCGCTGTAGTGCGAACGGACTTCTTCTTCTCCCAATGGAGGGTGATGCCGGGGGAGCCATCGGGCGACATCCGCTCTGCTGGGTTGTGCGGGGAGTGGAGCCGAGACGCGTTCGCCGCCACGCAGATATGGAGGCCGACGTCTTCGCCGACCGCCCAGCCGTAGTGGCGGGCGGCTGACACGCAGGCCAGTCGCCCGCCGACCCGTACCGCCTTGATCAGATCGGGATTGAGATTGGGCAGGGCATACCAGCCTCGCCGAACGCGCAGGATCCGGCCGAGATGAACCGCGGCTGCCAACTGTTTGGCGCCGACGCCATCGGAGAGAAGTTCCCGTCGGCGCGCGACCCCGCCACGGGCATTGAGAGTCTTCGTCACTGAAACCATGGTCGAAGCTTCGCGGCCGGACGGTCCGACGGGTTGCGAGATGCGCAGCTTGTGGAATTACTCCCACCCTGCCCGCCTGTGGAGGGACGTCGTTCAGGAGTGGAGCGGCGAGTCGCGCGGTTTCAGGCCGGAAGGCGGGGGTGACACACCTCCACTCCTGAACGAGGATCCCAGAACGGATGCGACGCGGTCGCGCACTTGAAATTGGAACCCAAGCCAGGAGGGACTCAGTTCAGGAGTGGAGGCATGTCGGCACTGCAGTGGCGCCGGATTCAGCCCGGAGAGCGGGGGTGACACACCTCCGCTCCTGAACAAGGAACCGAGGGAACGCCGAGCGAGTGAAGCACACGCGCCCAACCCGACCTAGGGTGAAGGTATGAGTGGAATGCATGGCGGCGGCGGAGGCGGCGGAGGCGGCGCGGGCGGCGGCGGAGGTCGCGGTGGCGGCGGTGGCGGTGGCGGCCGCGGCGGCCGAGTCAGCGGCGGCGACGTGCAAGCACAGCGTGCGGCGAATGCCGAGGCGCCGCGCATCCCGAACCTGTTTTCGCGGATTGCCGCGCTGTTCGCCGACCACAAGGTCGCCTTGGCCGTCACCGTGGTGCTCGTGCTCATCGGTGCCGCTCTCTCGGTGGTGCCCCCGCTGCTGACCCAGCGGGCGTTCGACGACGGGCTATTTCCCCCAGAGGGCACCCCGAACATGCAGACCCTGGGCGTGCTCGTCGGCACCATGATGGCGGTCTACATCGTCGGCGCGTTGCTCGGCGTCTGGCAGACCTGGCTGACCGCGACGGTCGGCAACCAGGTGATGGGAGCGCTGCGGGTGCGCCTGTTCACCCACCTGCAGGCCATGGAACTGAGCTTCTTCACCAAGACCAAGACCGGCGTGATCCAGTCGAGGCTGCAGAACGACGTCGGCGGTGTCGCCAGCGTTCTGACCAACACGATTTCGAGCGTTTTGGGCAACACGGTCACCGTGATCGCCGCGTTCGTGGCCATGCTGCTGCTCAACTGGCAGCTCACCGTTGTGGCGGTCATCCTGATGCCGATCCTGGTCATCGCGCAGCGCCGTGTCGGCCAGGTGCGGGCCCGCATTGCCACGGCGACCCAGGAATCCCTCTCAGACATGACGGCGATCACGCAGGAGACGCTGAGCGTCTCCGGCATCCTCTTGGCGAAGAGTTTCACTCGTCAGAAGTCAGAGATCAACCGTTACTCCGACGAGAACGACAACCAGGTGCGGCTGCAGGTGCGCCAGCAGATGAGCGGCCAGTGGTTCTTCGCGATGGTCAACATTTTTCTGTCGAGCATCCCGGCGATCGTGTACCTGGTCGCCGGTTTGTTGATGCAAAACGGGGCGACGGATATCACGGCCGGCACCATCGTGGCGTTCACGACGGTGCAGGCTCGGCTGATGTTCCCGCTGCTGGGGCTCATGCGGGTCGCGCTCGATCTGCAGACCTCGAGCGCCCTGTTCGCCCGCATCTTCGAGTACCTCGACCTCAAGCCGGCCATCGTGGATGTTCCAGAAGCCCGGCAGCTGCCCGCCCATGGTCCCGACGCCGGACGGGTCGAGTTCGACCGGGTGACCTTTGCCTACCCCGATGCCTCTGACGAGTCGCGCCCCACGCTCGACGCGGTCTCCTTCGTCATCGAACCCGGCCAATTCGCGGCATTCGTCGGCCCATCCGGCGCCGGCAAAACCACGGTGTCCTACTTGATCCCTCGTTTCTACGAGGCGACGGCGGGCCGGGTGCTGTTCTCCGGAGTCGACGTGCGCGAGCTGGCGCAGGAGTCGCTCGTCTCCCACATCGGCATTGTCAGCCAAGAGACGTATCTCTTTCACGCGACGATCGCCGAGAATCTGCGTTACGCCAAACCGGATGCGACAGACGCCGAACTCGAGACCGCGGCGCGTGCCGCGAACATCCACGACACGATCGCGTCATTTCCCGACCGCTATGACACGCTCGTCGGGGAGCGCGGCTACCGACTGTCCGGCGGTGAGAAACAGCGGATTGCGATTGCGCGGGTGCTGCTCAAAGACCCGGAAGTGCTCATTCTCGACGAGGCGACGAGTGCTCTCGACTCGATTTCGGAGCGCGTGGTTCAAGCCGCGCTTGACACGGCGGCCAGGGGGCGCACGACGATCGCGATCGCGCATCGCTTGTCGACCATCGTGTCGGCCGACGTGATCTTCGTTGTCGCTGCCGGCAAAATCGTCGAGCGAGGGACGCACTCTGAGCTGCTCGCGCGGGATGGCGTGTATGCGCGGCTCTATTCGGAGCAGATCACGTCGCCGGTGGCGGCGGTCGACTGAGCAGGTTCGTCGATCGAGGAGCAGCCGACGCAGCAAGCCGCGTCTCGAGATCTCGCGAGCCGTATGGGCCATCTCGTTGATCGAGGAGCAGCCGACGTAGGAGGCCGCGTCTCGAGATCTCGCGAGCAAATCCTTGAACTCGGGTTGCGTTTGAACATTCGCTCGCGAGGTCTCGAGACACTCGCTGGCGCTCGCTCCTCGACCACCGAAATGGTGATACTCGTCCACCACCATGTGGCACAGCGGCACAGCGTCTATGAGGTATATGGCCTTTTCGTTGATCGAGGAGCGCGCGAGCTTGCGAGCACGCGTCTCGAGATCTCGCGAGCCGATCCTTGGACTCGGGTTGCGTTTGAACATTCGCTCGCGAGGTCTCGAGACACTCGCTGGCGCTCGCTCCTCGACCACCGAAATGGTGATATTCGTCCACCACAATGCCGCGCAGCGGCACAGCCGCGCAGCGGCACAGCGTCTCGAGACCTCGCGAGCCGATCTCAGAACTCTGGTCACGTCTGAGGATTGGCCAGCGGTGGTCTCGAGACACCGGCTCGCTACGCTCGCTCGCTCCTCGACCAACGGAGCGGTCGACCGATGTACGCCGCGACTACGCGCGCTCGGCCAACATGTCCTGCATCAGCTTAATCTCCGAGGTCTGGCTCAGCATCACGGCGTTCGCGAAGCCCAGCACCGAGGTGTTGTCGGCACGATCCAGCACTGCCTGTGCCATCTCGATAGCACCCTTGTGGTGCGCGATCATCAGGGTGAGAAAGATGCGTTCGGCGTCGACTCCGGATGCCGCCTTCAACTCCGCCATCTGAGCATCCGTCGCCAGCCCGGGCATCGGCGCCCCTGCAACATGCGTTGACGCGTGCTCGTGACCGGTGTCCGAGCGGCCGGGGCGCGTCATCCAGGTCATCGACGGTTCGCTGCCCAGCTGGGAGAGCTGCCATTCGGTGAGCCAGCCGTAGAGCTGACCGGCCTGCTGGCCCTGCGTCGTGGCGATGTCGTAGGCGAGCAGGCGCACGGCCGGGTCGTCGGTGAGGTCGCGCACGATCATCGCCATCTCGACACCCTGAATGTGGTGCACCTGCATGTCGCGGGCGAATCCGGCCTCTGCGCTGTTCGCGCTCGGCGTGGGGTTGTCGAGGGTGCTCAGCCGGCCGGCCGCAAACGCGCCGACAGCGATGAGAGCGACCACGACCAGGGCGGCGAGCAGCAGCACCACACGGCCGACCCGACGCGGGGAATTCGTCTCAGCCGTCTCCGAAGCAACGGCCTCAGTCTCAGAAGGAGTCAGAGCCAATGGCTAGCTGACCTTTCCGGGCGCGTCGAGGGCGCCGGTGCAGGCAGAGCCGGGTTCCGGCACGTTGGGGCTCTTCCAGTACTCCTCGAAGAACTTCGCAATGCGCGGGTCGTCGGCCTTGTCGACCTTGAGCTGCGCGTTCCATGCGCTCAGCACGATGGGGGAGGGGATGTCTTCAAAGGGAGACAGCACGGCATACGTCGTCGGAACCTTCATCTTCAGTGCGTCGAGCTCTGCCGAGCTGATCGACGGGTCATAGGTGACCCAGACGGCTCCGTGCTCCAACGAGTGCACTGCGTTCTCGTTGGGTACCGGCTCCGTGTAGACGCCACAGTTCAACCACATCGGGTTGTGCTCGCCACCGGCGGGCGGAGTCTGGGGGTAGGTGACAGCGGTCTCGACGTGGCCCGCGCTATTGGAGAACGTCTCGACGCCCTTGATCTTGGCGCCGCTGCCGGCGGCGTCGGCCGTGTAGCTCGCCCGCTGTGGGGTCAACACGACCGAGGCGACAACCAGGCCGACCACTGCAACAGCGGCAACCACGGCAATAGAAATGCCGATCTTGCGGTTGCGCACTGTGCGCTTCTGCTCTTTGCGAAACTCTTCGAGCTTCTTGTCTCGCTGCACCTGGCGCTGCTGCTTGACGGTCAAGTTCGGGGTATCAGACGTGGAGCCTGACTGTGGCGCGGGGGTCATTAGAGGCCTCTCGTGGTTGTCCTTCAACAATACGAACGTATCGAACCTGGTCGCGCTTCCTATCATGCGTGTCTCACAGCTTCTTCACAGTCGCGGGAGCCGTCGCGAGGGCCGTCGCGAGAGCCGTCGTGAGGGCCGTCGCGAGGGCCGTCGCGAGGGCCGTCGCGAGAGCCGCGTCAGGAGCAGGGTCGAGGGTTGCGTCGAGAGTCTGGTCGAGCGTCGCATCGCTGATGGCGTCGCCGGTTCTGTCACGCAGTGAAGACGAGCGGATGCGCCGAGTAGCATGGAGTCGTGTTCGCCCAGACGTTGTGCCCCTGTTGTTGCTGTCGCTAGCCGACCCCGCACATCCTGCACGACCCATCGTCGCCGTTTCGCCGCCTGCACAAAGTGCTTGACAGCCTGGGGCCGCTTCGACAGCGACAGCCAACAAAGGAACCTTCTATGAAGATCGCCCAGACCATTCTTGATTTGATCGGCGACACCCCGCTGGTCAAGCTCAACTCCGTCACAGAGGGCATCGCCGCCACTGTGCTGGTGAAACTCGAGTATTTGAACCCCGGCGGCTCGTCAAAAGACCGCATCGCCACTCGCATCATCGACGCCGCCGAGCGCGACGGGCAGCTCAAGCCCGGCGGAACCATCGTCGAACCCACCTCCGGCAACACGGGCGTCGGCCTCGCACTCGTCGCCCAACAGCGCGGCTACAAGTGCGTCTTCGTGCTGCCAGACAAGGTGGGCGAAGACAAGCGCAATGTGCTCACCGCCTATGGCGCCGAGATCGTCGTGACCCCGACATCCGTCGCCCCCGACGACCCAGAGTCCTACTACAGCGTCTCCGATCGCTTGGCCCGCGAGATCCCCGGCGCCTTCAAGCCCAACCAGTACGCCAACCCGAACGGGCCGCTCAGCCACTACGAGACCACCGGCCCCGAAATCTGGCGCGACACCGACGGCACCGTCACCCACTTCGTCGCCGGCGTCGGCACCGGCGGCACCATCACCGGCACCGGCCGCTACCTGCGCGAGGTCTCTGGCGACACGGTCAGAATCATCGGCGCCGACCCGGAAGGCTCGGTCTACTCGGGCGGCACCGGCCGCCCCTACCTGGTCGAGGGCGTCGGCGAGGATTTCTGGCCAGCCGCCTACGACCCCACCGTCGTGCACGAGATCATCGCCGTCTCCGACGCCGACTCCTTCGCGATGACCCGTCGGCTCGCCCTCGAAGAGGGAATCCTCGTCGGCGGCTCAAGTGGCATGGCCGTGGTCGCCGCGCTCCGCGCCGCTGAGAAGCTGACCGCCGCCGACACCATCGTCGTGCTGCTGCCCGATGGCGGCCGCGGCTACCTCGGCAAGATTTTCAACGACGGGTGGATGCGCAGCTACGGGTTCACGAACGCGCCAGCCGGGCACACGGTGGGCGATCTGCTCTCGGCGAAAACCGGCGCACTGCCCGCGTTCGTCTACGTGCACCCGAGCGACACCGTGCGTGACGCGATCGAGACGATGACGGCTTCCAGCGTTTCGCAGCTGCTCGTGTTGAACGCGAAACCGCCGGTCGTGATGGGCGAAGTCGTCGGGGCGATCGACGAACGCGCCCTGTTGGAGCTCGTCTTCGAGGGCACGGCCCAGCTGGCCGACCGGGTCGGCGATTTCGTCGGCGCCGCCCTCCCGCTGATCGGTGTGAACGAACCTGTCGCCTCAGCCCGCGCCGCGTTTGCGCAGCACGACGCGCTGCTGGTGTCCGACGGCGGCAAGCCGCTCGGCGTCATCACCCGGCACGACCTGCTCAACTACCTCAGCGCCTAAACCGGGCGCTCGCCCGACAAGAGCAACTCGCAGCAACTCGCAGCAACTCGCACGACCGGCAGAGCCCGCAAGGCCCGCAGAACAAAGGAATAGACAGATCATGGCCAGGAAGCAGCATTTCAACACCGTCGCCATCCACGCTGGGCAGGAATTCGACCCGACGACCGGCGCCGTCATCCCGCCGATCTACCAGTCGAGCACCTTCGTGCAGAAGAGCATCGGCGAGCTGCGCGGCGGCTACGAGTACAGCCGCGGCGGCAACCCCACCCGTGATTCCCTGCAGACCTTGCTCGCCGCACTCGAGGGCGGCAAGCACGGCCTCTCGTTCGCCAGCGGTCTGGCCGCCGAAGACACCCTGCTGCGGGCGGCCTTGTCCCCGGGCGATCACATCGTGATGGGCAACGACGTCTACGGCGGAACCCACCGACTGATCGAACGCGTGCACGGCCCCTGGGGCATCCGCAACACGGTCGTCGATATGTCTGACCTGCGCGCGGTCGAGAAGGCGATCATCGCCGGCGAGACGAAAATGCTCTGGATCGAGACGCCCAGCAACCCGCTGATGAAGATCAGCGACATCGCCGAGCTGGCGGAGATCGGCCACCGCGCCGGCCTCATCGTGGTCGTAGACAACACATTTGCGTCGCCGGCCCTGCAGCGCCCCCTGCTGCACGGCGCCGATGTCGTTGTGCACTCCACCACCAAGTACCTCGGCGGACACTCGGATGTGCTCGGCGGCGCACTGATCATCAACGATGACGCCCTGGCCGAGAAGGCGCTGTTTCTGCAGTTCGCGGCCGGACCGGTGTCGGCTCCGCTGGATGCCTGGCTGACGATTCGCGGCATCAAAACACTCGCCGTGCGGATGGAACGTCACAGCAGCAACGCGCAGGCCATCGCCGAACACCTGGATGGACATCCGGCCCTCGAAGCCGTCTACTACCCGGGATTGCCCGATCACCCGGGTCACGCGCTGGCCAAGCAGCAGATGAGCGGCTTCGGCGGGATGCTCTCGCTCGCGTTCGTCGGCGGCGCGAAGGCCGCGCGCAAGTTCGCGGAGAAGACCAAACTGTTCCAGCTCGCGGAGTCGCTCGGTGGCGTGGAATCGCTCGTCAACTACCCGTCGGAGATGACTCATGCGTCGGTGCGCGGCACCGTTCTCGAGGTGCCGGACAACATTGTGCGCCTCTCGGTGGGCATCGAGGATGTCACCGACCTGATCGCCGACCTCGATCGGGCGATGCCGAAGAAGAAGTAGGGGGCCACCGCTCGTTCCTCGACCGTTTCGTTGGTCGAGGAGCGAGCGAGCTTGCGAGCACGCGTCTCGAGATCTCGCGAGCCGATCCTTGTACTCGGGTTGCGTTCAAACATTGGCTCACGGGGTCTCGACCCGATCGCGGGCGGCCTCCTCGACCAACGAAATGGTCAAATTCGTTGACCACAATGCCGCGCAGCGGCCCGGAAGCTCGAGACCTCGTGAGCCGACGTTCACACGCAACCCGAGTCAAGGGATCGGCTCGCCGGGTCTCGAGACGCGCGCTCCTTCGTCGCGCGCTCCTCGACCAACGAAATAGCCCAGATACGGAAAATGCGTACTGGCAGTTTCGGTACGAACGGTGTCGGTTCTGCCATTTCGGCCGAGCGCAGGCGCGCGAGAAGATTGCTCGGTGACCATTTCAGCCGCCCGCCCCACGCCATCCGTTCCCGACGTGACGGATGCCGCTCCCGCCCACCAGGGAAGCCTCGGGCTGCTGCAGGGAACTGCTCTCTACATCGCGGCAGTGCTGGGCACGGGCATTCTGGTGCTGCCGGGCCTCGCGGCCAGCGCGGCGGGGCCGGCGTCGATGGTGGCCGTGTTCGCCGTCTTTCTGCTGTCGATCCCGCTCGCCGGAACGTTTGCCGCGCTGGCATCCCGCTATCCCGATGCGGGCGGGGTGGCCAGCTACGTGCGTCGCGCACTCGGGGAGACCTGGGCGCGGATGGCCGGCTACTGGTTCTTCTTCGGGGTCGGAGTGGGCGCGCCAGTGGTGGCGATGCTCGGTGCCGAGTATGTCGTCGCGATTGTCGGCGCTGATCGCTCGGCGGTGGTGTGGGTCGCCGCGGCGATTCTCGTTCCTCCGTTCGTCGCGAACTACTTCGGGCTGCGCGTCTCTGGCATCGTGCAACTCGTGCTCACCGGGGCACTGCTCTTCATCGTGATCGGGGTCGTCGCCGTGGCGCTGCCGGCGGCGGATCCGGCGAGCTTTCACCCGTTCATGCCGCACGGCTGGGGCGGAGTCGGCACCGCCATCAGCCTGTTCGTCTGGGCTTTCGCCGGGTGGGAAGTCGGCACCCACATCGCCGGCGAGTTCAAGAACCCTCGCCGGGTCATCCCGGTGGCCACGGCCATCGCCCTGGTCGTCGTCGGCGTCTCCTATCTGGCACTGCAATTCGTGACGGTGGCAGTGCTCGGCGAATCGGCAGGGAGCGGGCCGGTTCCGCTACTCGAGCTGGTGGCAAGGGGGGCGCCGGGAATTGGGCCGGTCTTCGTGGCAGTCATCGCCGCGATTGTGGCGCTCGGCGTGCTCAACGTCTACCTGAGCGCATTCGGCAAGCTCGGAGCCTCCCTCGGCCGTGACGGCGATCTGCCGCGCTGGATCGCCAGCGGCGTCGAAGCCGGCGGTGTTCCGCGGCGGGCCCTGGCCGTCGTCGCGGGCCTCACGAGCTGCTATTTCGCGATCATGATCTGGCGTGACCTCGACTTGACCCCGTTCATCCTGATCCACACCAGCGCGATGGTTTCGATCTATGCGCTTGGCATGATCGCGGCGGTGCGTCTGCTCGCCCGCTACTCAGCGGGCTGGTGGCTGGCGGTGATCTCGGTCGTGCTCACCATCGGATTGTTGGTTCTCGCCGGCCCGAATTTGCTCGTTCCCGCGGTGTTGGCACTCGCGGCTGTCGTCGTCATGCTCGTCAAACGAGCCAGGCGGCGGCGCTATATTCCGTAAGATGCATGCGACGTCGCGGAGGCATCAGCGCGGAATGTGACAGTAACATAGGCGTTTTGCACGCACTATTTCTGTGCATAATTGACCTGCATGCACAACTGTGACCGTGCACATCGAAGCGAGGCCGACGTCGTGATCTCCGAAATGCCCCCGGGTCGTGCGCCCAGCATTCGTGATGTTGCGCGTCTGGCCGGCGTCTCACATCAGACCGTGTCGCGGGTTCTGAACAACCACCCGAGCATCAGGGACACCACCAAGGCTCGCGTGCTGCAGGTCATGGAAGACGTGCACTATCGCCCGAACCGGGCGGCCAGGGCTCTCGGCAACGGGCGTTCGCGCACCATCGGGGTGTTGTCGGCCTCCGGCTCGCATTACGGCCCGGCCAGCAGCATCGCGGCAATCCAAGACGCCGCCCGCGAGGCCGGCTACTACGTGAACATGGCGAATCTGTCCGCCGTCGATCCGGAATCGATCGAGGCAGCGCTGACCCACCTGATGAGCCAATCGGTGGAGGGAATCGTTGTCATTGCCCCGCAGGTGCGTGTGTTCGACGCCCTCGAGCACATGGCGATTGACGTGCCGTTCGTGACGATGCAGTCCACAGGACGCCTCGACGAACACACGCTCTCCGTCGACCAGATTGCCGGTGCCCGCCTGGCCACCCATCACCTGATCGAGCTCGGTCACCGCGACATTTACCATCTCGCCGGCCCCCAGGACTGGATCGAAGCCGAGGCGCGCATGCGTGGTTTTCTCGACGAGATGGGGGCGATGGATGTCCCGACCACCGCGCCGATTCTCGGCGACTGGACCGCCGAGTTCGGTTACTATGCCGGCCGTGAAATGTTGCGGGTGCGCGACTTCACCGCGATCTTCTCCTCGAACGACCAGATGGCCCTCGGGCTGATTCACGCCGTTCGTGATGCCGGCCTCGATGTGCCAGGCGACGTCAGCATCATCGGCTTCGACGACATCCCGGAGGCCGCCCATTTCTGGCCGCCGCTCACGACAGTGCGCCAGGACTTCGCCGAACTCGGTCGCCGGTGCATGGCGCTGCTGCTGAGTTCGATCACCGACGACCAGCCGGTCGACTACCGGGATGTGATCACCCCCGAACTCATCGTGCGCGGGTCGACAGCCCCGCCGTCGCCCTACTTTCGCTAGGTCCCTCTCCGTTCGCTGAGGTCCCTCTGCGTCGCCTGCGTCGCTGACATTCCTCCGTCAACACCCCTGCCGTCGCCGAGATCGCCCCACCGGACGCGCTGCCTGCGCTGAGTTTCCTCCTCCTCCGGCACCTCCGGCTCCTCCGGCTCCTCCGGCACCTCTTGCACCTTCGGCGCGACACGATGCCCACGCGGCTGCGCCCGTACGCAAAGGAGGAGAAACGGCAACACGCCGTGTGAAACCGGCGGTTTGAGACAGCGTTTCGCAGAATCTCCTCCTTTGCGTCGATCGCTCAACCGGGCATTGAGCGGATGCTCGCTTGTTGGCGTTGAGCCGCTAACCGCGGGTTGCTGGCATCGATTTCTTCGTCGGCGCGAGCGGCGAACTGACGGTCGTTGCAAGCGCGCTGACGTCCGTTGCACGACTGTGACCATCTCGAGTTGACACAGAAATCATGTTTGCAGCTAGCATGGGCGAAGCAATGTGACCGTTCACATTTGAAAAAAACCATGACGAAGGAGTCGTATCGTGACCACGACCGCCCAGCAAGCGACACCCCAGGCGCCGGCCACGAATGACTCGTACGTCATCGGAGTCGACTACGGAACCTTGTCAGGACGGGCCGTCGTTGTGCGTGTGTCCGACGGAGCCGAACTGGGCTCGGCCACTCTCGACTACCCGCACGGCGTCATGGACACCACGCTCGCGTCGACGGGCGCCGCACTCGCTCCCGATTGGGCGCTGCAGGTTCCGCAGGACTACGTGGACGTGCTGAAGAGCGCCGTTCCTGCCGCCGTCGCCGCCGCCGGCATCGACCCGGCGCTTGTCATCGGCATCGGCACGGACTTCACCGCGTGCACCATGGTTCCGACCCTCGCCGACGGCACCCCGCTGAACGAGCTGCCCGAGTACGCCGATCGTGCGCACGCCTACGTGAAGCTCTGGAAGCACCACGCCGCCCAGCCGCACGCCGACCGCATCAACGACCTCGCCTTTGAGCGCGGCGAGAGCTGGCTGCCGCGCTACGGCGGCCTCATCTCGAGCGAGTGGGAATTCGCCAAGGGCCTGCAGCTGCTCGAAGAAGATGCAGAGCTCTACCACCGCATGGACCACTGGGTTGAAGCGGCAGACTGGATCGTCTGGCAGCTCACCGGCCAGTACGTGCGCAACGCGTGCACCGCCGGCTACAAGGGAATCCTGCAGGACGGGCAGTACCCAAGCCGTGAGTTCCTCGCCGCACTGAACCCCGAATTCGCCGACTTCGCCGAGACCAAGGTGGCCCACGAGATCGGCCAGCTCGGCGCATCCGCCGGCACGCTCTCGAAGCAGGCCGCCGCCTGGACAGGCCTGCCTGAGGGCATCGCCGTGTCCGTCGGCAACGTCGACGCCCACGTCACCGCCCCGGCCGCCCAGGCAGTCGAGCCCGGCCAGATGGTCGCCATCATGGGCACCTCGACCTGCCACGTGATGAACTCAGACATCCTCGCCGAGGTTCCGGGCATGTGCGGCGTCGTCGACGGCGGCATCGTCTCCGGCCTCTACGGCTACGAGGCCGGCCAGTCCGGCGTCGGGGACATCTTCGCCTGGTACGTCAACAACCAGGTTCCCGAGCGCTATTTCGCAGCAGCGGATGCCGCCGGCCAGTCGATCCACCAGTATCTGACCGATCTCGCCGCCCTCGAACCCGTCGGAGCGCACGGCCTGATCGCGCTCGACTGGCACAGCGGCAACCGCTCAGTGCTGGTCGATCACGAACTGTCCGGCGTCGTCGTCGGAACCACGCTGACCACCCGCACCGAGGAGGTCTACCGGGCGCTGCTCGAAGCCACGGCCTTCGGCGCACGCACCATCGTCGAGACGTTCAACGACAGCGGCGTGCCGGTCACCGAATTCATCGTCGCCGGCGGACTGCTGAAGAACGCCTTCCTGATGCAGACCTACAGCGACATCCTGCGCCTGCCGATCTCGACGATCGCCAGCGAGCAGGGCCCGGCGCTCGGCTCGGCCATCCACGCCGCCGTCGCCGCCGGCGCCTACGCCGATGTGCGCGCGGCCGGCCAGGCGATGGGCAAGCTGAACAAGAATGTCTACACGCCGAACGAGCAGTCTGCTGCGGCCTACGACCTGCTGTTCGAGGAGTACACGCTGCTGCACGACTACTTCGGTCGCGGCGCGAACGAGGTCATGCACCGGCTGAAAGCCCTCAAGCGTGACGTGGCCGCGGCATCCGTCGCGCCCGTTCTGGGTACCGAAACGAGGAGTGGAGGTGTGTCGACCCCCGAAAACAGGGATGCGGGGGAGCGGCTCGCCACTCCACTCCTCATTTCGGTACCGGCTGACGTGAACTCGACAGACTCGATCACCGACGGCGAGGTGTTCGCATGAGCACCTTCGGCCCGCAGATCGAGGTTGCCGTCGCCCGCGTGCGCACCGAGATCGCCCACCTTCATTCCGAGCTGACCGCCAACAGCCTGGTCGTCTGGACCGGTGGCAATGTGTCTGGCCGGGTTCCCGGCGCCGACCTGTTCGTGATCAAGCCGAGCGGCGTGGACTACGCCGACCTCGCGCCAGAGAACATGATTCTCTGCGACCTCGACGGAGCGGTGATTCCCGACACCCCCGGTGCCGACCGTGCGCCGTCCAGCGACACCGCCGCACATGCATACGTCTACCGGAATATGCCTGAGGTGGGCGGGGTCGTGCACACACACTCCACCTACGCCACCGCGTGGGCGGCCAGAGCCGAACCGATCCCGTGTGTGATCACGGCCATGGCCGACGAGTTCGGTGGGGACATCCCGATCGGCCCGTTCGCGATCATCGGCGACGACTCCATCGGCCGCGGCATCGTGGACACGCTCACCGGGCACCGCTCGCGTGCCGTGCTGATGCAGAACCACGGCCCGTTCACGATCGGCAGCACCGCTCGTGACGCGGTCAAGGCCGCGGTCATGGTCGAGGATGTCGCTCGCACCGTGCAGATTGCTCGGGCCGGCGGTGCGCTCGTGCCGATTCCGCAAGAGGCCATCGACTCTCTCTTCAACCGATACCAGAACGTCTACGGACAAGCACCGCAGGGAGCACTTCAGAAATGACCGCACAGCACACACCGTTGGCCACCCCGTTGGCCACACCGCTGGCCACGACGCCGCTGCCCTCGACTGCTTTGTCCACCACCCTCGACCACTATGAGGTCTGGTTTCTCACCGGAAGCCAGAACCTCTACGGCGAAGAGACTCTCCGCCAGGTTGCTGAGCAGTCCCAGGAGATCGCGCGCACGCTCGGCGCCGCTCACGACGTGCCGGTGAAGATCGTCTGGAAGCCCGTTCTCACGAACTCCGACTCGATCCGACGCGCGGCACTCGACGCCAACGCCGACGACAACGTGATCGGTCTGATCGCCTGGATGCACACCTTCTCGCCGGCGAAGATGTGGATCGCCGGTCTCGACGCGCTGACCAAGCCGCTGCTGCACCTGCACACGCAGGCCAACGTCGAGCTGCCCTGGGCCGAGATCGACTTCGACTTCATGAACCTCAACCAGGCCGCGCACGGCGACCGGGAGTTCGGCTACATCCAGACCCGCCTCGGCGTCGCCCGCAAGACCGTCGTCGGCCACGTCTCGAACCCGGCCGTCACCGCCCAGGTCGGCACCTGGATGCGCGCCGCCGCCGGCTGGGCTGCCTCGCGCACGCTCAAGCTCGCCCGCTTCGGTGACAACATGCGGTACGTCGCCGTGACGGAGGGCGACAAGACCGAGGCCGAGCTGCGCTTCGGTGTGCAGGTCAACACCTGGGGGGTCAACGAGCTGGCGGATGCTGTTCACGCCGTTTCCGACGACGCCATCGACGCCCTCGTGGCCGAGTACGAAGAGCTCTACACCGTGGTTCCCGAGCTGCAGAAGGGTGGCGAACGCCACGACTCGCTGCGCTACGGCGCCGCCATCGAGCTCGGGCTCAAGGGCTTCTTGGAGGAGGGCGGCTTCGGCGCGTTCACCACCAGCTTCGAAGACCTCGGCGCGCTGCGCCAGCTGCCCGGCCTCGCCGTGCAGCGTCTGATGGCGCAGGGCTACGGCTTCGGTGCAGAGGGCGACTGGAAGACGGCCATCCTGGTGCGTGTCGCCAACGTGATGGGCTCCGGTCTTCCCGGCGGCGCGAGCCTGATGGAGGACTACACCTACGACCTCACCCCCGGCAGTGAACTGATCCTCGGTGCACACATGCTCGAGGTCAGCCCGGCGCTGACCACCTCGAAGCCGACACTCGAGATCCACCCGCTCGGCATCGGCGGCAAAGAAGACCCCGTTCGCCTGGTCTTCAACGCCGACCCCGGCCCCGCCGTCGTCGTCGCCATGTCCGACATGCGCGACAGGTTCCGCCTGGTCGCGAACGTCGTCGAGGTCGTCGAGCCCACCGCGGCGCTGCCCAACCTGCCCGTCGGCCGTGCCGTCTGGTCTCCGGAGCCCGACTTCGCGACATCCGCTGCAGCCTGGCTCACCGCGGGTGCCGCCCACCACACCGTCATGTCGACCGCCGTCGGCATCGAGGTGTTCCACGATTTCGCCGAGATGTCTCGCACCGAGCTTCTCGTGATCGATAAAGCCACCACTCTGCGCGATTTCACGCGCGAAGTGCGATGGAATCAGGCCTACTACCGCTTGGCACAAGGCCTGTAATCACAGCTGTACACACCAACAACCTGACATTCATATCAATGTCGATAGAGAAAGAACGAAAGGGAAACACAGTGAAGAAGAAGAACGTATTCTTTGCCATGATCGCCGCCGGCGCCATGGTTGTCTCGCTTGCAGCTTGCTCCGGAAGCACGGGCGGCGACGCCGGCTCCGGCGACAACGCCGGCAAGGGCGGACTCGTGGGCGTTGCAATGCCGACCAAGTCGTCAGAGCGTTGGATTCAGGATGGCAACGCCGTCAAGAAGCAGCTCGAAGACCAGGGCTTCAAGGTCGACCTGCAGTACGCAGAAGACGACATCCCCACCCAGGTCTCGCAGATCGAGAACATGATCACCAAGGGTGCTGAAGCCCTGATCATCGCGTCGATCGACGGCACCACGCTCACCAGCGTGCTGCAGGATGCCGCGGATGCCGACATTCCGGTTATCGCGTACGACCGTCTGATCCGCGACACCGAGAACGTGAACTACTACGCGTCGTTCGACAACTTCAAGGTCGGACAGCAGCAGGCCTGGTCGCTGCTCAACGGCCTCGGCCTGACCGACCTCGAGGGCAAGCCGGTCGACGGTGCACCCGCCGGCCCGCTCAACATCGAGCTGTTCGCCGGCTCCGCCGACGACAACAACGCCACGTTCTTCTTCAACGGTGCGATGAAAGAACTGCAGCCGCTGATCGACGCCGGAACCCTCGTCGTCAAGAGCAAGCAGACCGACTTCAACACCGTCGCAACCCTGCGCTGGGATGGCGAAGAGGCCCAGAGCCGGATGGAAAACATCCTGACCTCGACCTACTCCGACGGTTCCAAGGTCAACGGCGTTCTCTCGCCCTACGACGGCATCTCGCGTGGAATCATCTCCGCCCTCGAAGGCTCCGGCTACACGGTCGGTGCTGAATGGCCGATCATCTCCGGTCAGGACGCCGAGCTCGACTCCGTCAAGGCCATCGTTGCCGGCGAACAGTTCGCCACCATCTTCAAGGACACCCGCAAGCTCGCCGAGGTTGCAGTCAACATGACGGTGGCCCTGCTGAACGGCGAGAAGCCCGAAATCAACAACACCACCGACTACGACAACGGCAAGAAGGTTGTTGACTCGTACCTCCTCGACTCCGCCATCGTGGTCAAGGACAACATCACCGAGCAGCTGGTTGACAGCGGCTACTGGACCCAGGCCGAGATCGACGGCTAGTCCGACTCACTGAATCGCCGGTGGGGCGACTACTGTTACGTTGCCCCACCGGCGTTTCGCCCTCCTGCCCACGACCCCGCCCACGACACTCAGAGAGGCACGCGAGTGACCACCAATATTCTCGAAATGCGCGGCATCACCAAGACCTTCCCCGGCGTCAAAGCCCTGCAAGAGGTCACCCTGAATGTTGCGCGCGGCGAAATTCACGCCATCTGTGGTGAAAACGGCGCCGGAAAATCCACCTTGATGAAGGTGCTCTCCGGCGTGTACGCACACGGCAGCTACACCGGAGACATCGTCTTCGAAGACGAGGTCGTCGCATTCCGCGACATCAGCGACAGCGAAGCCAAAGGCATCGTCATCATCCACCAGGAGCTGGCACTCAGCCCCTACCTCTCTATTGCAGAGAACATCTTCTTGAACAACGAGCTGCGTGGCGCGTTCGGTCTGATCGACTGGAACAAGACCAACCACGAAGCCGCCAAGTTGCTCGCCCGCGTCGGGTTGAACGAAAACCCGACCACGCGCATTCTCGACATCGGTGTCGGAAAGCAGCAGCTCGTCGAGATCGCCAAGGCGCTCTCCAAGCGCGTCAAACTCCTCATCCTCGACGAGCCGACCGCCGCTCTCAACGACGAAGACTCCGACCACCTGCTCGACCTGATGCGCCACCTCAAGGAGCAGGGCATCACGTCGATCATCATCAGCCACAAACTGAATGAGATCAAGAAGGTCGCCGACGCGGTCACCGTCATCCGTGACGGCAAGGCGATCGAGACGATCTCCCGCAATGATGTGACCGAAGACCGCATCATCAAAGACATGGTCGGTCGCGACCTCGAACACCGCTATCCCGATCACACCCCCAAGATCGGCGACGAGATTCTGCGTGTTGAGAACTGGACGGCCCACCATCCGCTCGATGTGACGCGCGTCATGGTCGACAACGTCAACATCAACGTGCGCAAGGGTGAAATCGTCGGCATCGCCGGGCTCATGGGCGCCGGCCGCACCGAATTCGCGATGAGCCTGTTCGGGCGCAGCTACGGCACGCGCATCTCGGGCCGCGTCTTCAAAGAAGGCGTCGAGATCAAGACGCGCACCGTGTCTGAGGCGATCGGCAACGGTCTGGCCTATGCCACCGAAGACCGCAAGCAGTACGGGCTCAACCTGATTGAAGACATCCAGCGCAACATCTCGATGGCGTCACTGGACAAGCTCAGTCGCGGCGGCCTGGTCGACAGCAACGAAGAGTTCAAGGTCGCCAACGAGTACCGCACCAGCATGAACATCAAGGCTCCCTCTGTGCTGTCGAAGACCGGCAAGCTGTCGGGCGGAAACCAGCAGAAGGTCGTGCTGTCGAAATGGATCTACTCGAACCCTGACGTGCTCATCCTCGATGAGCCGACACGGGGCATCGACGTCGGTGCGAAGTACGAGATCTACGCGATCATCAACAAGCTCGCCGCCGAGGGCAAGGGCATCATCGTCATCTCGAGCGAGCTGCCGGAACTTCTCGGCATCAGCGACCGCATCTACACCCTCTCCGAGGGGTGCATCACGGGAGAGTTCCCGATCAAGGAAGCCACCCCGGAGACCCTTATCAAACACATGACCATGGAAAAGGCCCGCTAGCGTCGGCGCTGGTGGATTAGGAGAAACGTCAATGAGCGATCTTGAGACCAAGCCGACGCCGGGAACGGCAGCGGGCGCGCAAATCAATCCGAGCACATCCAAGGCGGGGGCGTGGCTGAGCCACCTTCTGGCCGACCTGGGCAAGAACGGCATCTTCATCGCCTTGCTCGTGGTGGTGTTGCTCTTCACAGTTCTGACCGACGGCATCCTGCTGCGTCCTCAGAACATCTCGAACCTGATCGTGCAGAACGGCTACATTCTCGTTCTGGCCATCGGCATGGTGATGGTGATCATCGCCGGGCACATCGACCTGTCGGTCGGCTCGGTCGCCGCCTTCGTCGGGGCCTGCTCCGGCGTGTTCGCGGTGACCTGGGGTCTGCCGTGGTGGCTGTCGATCATCCTCTCGCTGCTGGTCGGTGCACTGGTCGGCGTCTGGCAGGGCTTCTGGATCGCCTTTGTCGGCATCCCGGCCTTCATCGTGACGCTGGCCGGCATGCTGATCTTCCGCGGCCTGGCGCTCGCGGTGCTCGGCAACGCGAACATCGGCTCGTTCCCGGCCGAATACCGTGCCCTCGGCAACGGCTTCTTGAACAACGTGTTCGGTGAATTCGACCTCGACCCACTGACCATCGGTGTCGCCGTGATCGCGATCATTGCGCTCATCGTTCAGCAGATGCGCACCCGCGCCGGCCGTGCCAAGTACGGCCAGGAGGTCGAACCGATCGTCTGGTTCGTCGCCAAGCTCGCCCTGATCTCTGTGGCCATCGGCCTGTTCGGCTGGGCTCTCGCCTCGTACAAGGGCATCCCGGTCACCCTGATCGTGCTCGCCGTGCTCATCCTCGTCTACGGCATCATCATGAACCGCAGCGTGTTCGGTCGTCACATCTACGCGATCGGTGGCAACCTGCACGCCGCCGAGCTGTCGGGCATCAAGACCCGCAACGTCACCTTCTGGCTGTTCGTGAACATGGGTGTGTTGGCCGCACTGGCCGGCCTTATCTTCACCGCACGCCTGAACCTCGCCGGCCCGAAGGCCGGCGACGGCTTCGAACTCGAGGCCATCTCGGCGGCGTTCATCGGTGGAGCGGCGGTGACGGGTGGTGTCGGAACAATCGGTGGCGCCATCATCGGTGGTCTGATCATCGGTGTGCTGAACAACGGTATGTCGATCATGGGTATCGGCATCGAGTGGCAGCAGGCCGTCAAGGGTCTCGTGCTGCTGCTGGCCGTCGCCTTCGACGTGTACAACAAGCGTCGCGCTGGCGGTCGCTAGCGTTCGACCCCGTTCGCTGCGCGCTGTGTGGCTTGTGCGCGCGTTCTCCTGGGCCCCGGCCATCCGTTCTGCGGATGCCGGGGCCTTCGGTGTGAGGCCGGACGACTGTTGCAGATACCGAAGCCGTCGGCGTGGGTGGCTCGCGGCGTGCGTCGGTCACGGCACGCGTCTGCGAAGCGGGCACGTGTACTACCGCGTGCCCAGTTCGCCAACGCGTGCCGCGAGCGCGTGGGTGCACCGGCATCCGCTCGCGCAGCGGATATCGGGGGGCGCGTGGGCACCAGCCGCGTGCCACTGGCCGGGTGATGGTTTTCGCTCGCGGCACGCGTCTGCGAAGCGGGCACGTGTACTACCGCGTGCCCAGTTCGCCAACGCGTGCCGCGAGAGCGTGGGTGCTCGCTGGCACGTTGCTTCTGCACAAACGGATGTCCGGAGAGAGTCTGCACAGATTCGGTGGAAGTCTCGGATGCGGTGCTGCCAAAGAGCCCAGCATGGGGCATGCAGAGAACTCAAGCGCGGGCGATTACTACGGATGGTTCGATAGCGGATGCTGCACTCGCCGTGCTCGCTGCCCGGTATGACGGGTTGATCCCGTCGAAGGCGCTCGGGGAGGCCGGGATAAATGCGCACGCCGCGAAGAGTCTTGTTGCACGGGGGCTGCTGGTACGCATCCGACGCGGCATGTATGTGCAGCCCGAGCTCTGGAATGACGTGCGAGCGGAGGGCCGCTATCAACTCGTGGTGCGTTCGACGATGGCACTCACGAGGCGGCCGGCGATCGTTTCGCATTTGTCTGCGGCTGTCATCCACGATTTGCCGATCGTCGGGAGCTGGCCGAAGACCGTACACACGCTGGAACCGGATGCTGCCGGTGGGAGTTCGTCGAGGTTCGTGACGAGTCATCGCAGCGGTGCCACTCCCGCGCCGGTGAGAAATGGGGAGCTGTTGGTCACGTCCCTCGCGCGCACGGTTATCGATGTTGCGGCGAGCTCGAGTTTTCTCAACGGTGTCACGGTGGCCGACCACGCACTAAGAGTGGAGGGAGAACGAGCCGCCGCGGAGGTCAAGCGGGGCGCGGTGGGAACCCCGGCGCTGACGAAGGCGGATCTCTACGCTGAGCTGGCGCGTGTGAATCCGAGATACGGATTCCGGCAAGCGGAGAGGGTGATTGCGTTCGCGAACCCGCTATCCGCGAACCTCGGGGAGTCGCTCAGTCGAGTGCGAATCTTCGAACTTGGCTTTCAGGTGCCTGAATTGCAGGTTCATTTCGTCGTCGGGAACGGTCACAATTGTTGGGTCGACTGCTACTGGCGGGGCATCCGAAAGATCGGTGAGTTCGACGGTAAGCACAAGTACACGCGCGGTATTGTGCTCGGTGACCGCGACCCGGCCGAGGTCATGGTCGCCGAGAAGGTGCGCGAAGACGCGCTACGCGCCCACCCCGACTGCGACAGCTTCGACAGGTGGGATTGGGACACGGCGATCTCGCCGCGATTGTTCTCCCGCTTCTTGAGTGAGCATGGGATGCCACTTGCGTGACTGCACGTGGCATTTGCGTGACCACGCCTGCCACTTATCAGCCTGACACTCGCGCTTACCAGCCTGACGCGCTCGCGGCACAACCTTTGCCGCTCGCGGCACGTGTCTGCGTTGGCCGCACGTGCTAGACGACGTGCAAGCTTCACAAGTGCGTGCCGCGACGGATGCTTCGCGCTGGCGTAACTGGATGGCACGGGCCGCGATGCCACCAGATGACAACGGCACCATACCTGGGAGAATAAACGCATGGCAGAGAAGACGCCGAACGCGGCAGCGCGCGACGAAACAGGCGATACGGAGATCGTGACCGACGCGGCGCCGGCGACGGCGAATGCCAATGAAGGGGTTCTCAGCCCGCGTTATCGCTGGATCAGCATCGGAATGTGCTCGCTCATCCTTCTCGCCGCGTTCGAATCGCTCGCCGTGACCACCATCATGCCGGCCGTCAGCGCCGATTTGAACGGCCAGTCGCTCTACGCACTGGCGTTCGCCGGCCCGTTGGCCGTCAGCGTCGTCGGAATGGTGCTGGCCGGCAACTGGTCAGACCGTCGGGGTCCGCGTGGCGCGCTGCTCGTCTCTGTGCTGCTGTTCACGATCGGCTTGATCATTGCCGGCACCGCCCAGACCATGGAGGTGCTCGTGGCCGGCCGGCTGCTGCACGGGTTCGGTGGTGGCGGCATCACCGTCTCGCTCTACGTGATCGTCGCGCGCGTCTACCCGGCGCTCCTGCAACCGCGCATCTTCGCCGGTTTCGCCGCGGCCTGGGTGGTCCCGTCGCTGATCGGCCCATTTCTGGCCGGCGTCGTCGCCGAGGCCTTCAGCTGGCACTGGGTCTTTCTCGGTGTCGTGGTCTTGGTGGTTCCGGCCCTGGCGATGGTGCTGCCGGCGGTGCGCGGCCTCGGTCAGAAGCCGAGTCCGGATGCCGCCCCCTGGAGCATCTCCCGCATCGCCTGGTCGGCACTGGCCGCGATCGCGGTGCTCGCGCTCAACCTGTCCGCCGATGCGGATGGCGTGTTCCGGTGGATTCTGCCCGTGGCGTCGGTCGCGGTGTTGGCGCTCGCCGTGCGCCCGCTGTTGCCGGTCGGAACCCTGCGCGCGGCATCCGGTCTGCCCGGCGTCGTGCTCTTTCGCGGGCTCATCGCCGGTGCCTTCTTCGGTGCCGAGATCTACATTCCCTACCTGCTCACCGACCAGTATGGGCTCACCCCGGTGTACGCCGGGCTCGGTCTCACCCTCGGGGGAGTGGCGTGGGGGCTCGCCTCCCAGGTGCAGGGCCGCTATGCGGCAACGCTCAGCCACCAGGCCTGCATTCGCATCGGCCTCGCGCTGTTGGGAGTGGGACTGGTTGCCGCGATCGTGACGACGGTCTTCGCGCTCCCGGCGCTCGTGCTGATTCTCGGCTGGGGCGTCGGAGGGGCCGGCATGGGAATCATGTACCCGCGCACGTCGGTGATGGCCTTGCAGTCGGCAAGCCCGGCCGAGCAGGGTTTCACGAGTTCGGCGATTTCGATCTCCGACGGAATCGGTTCGGCCCTTTCGATCGCGTTGACCGCAATCGTGTTCGTGGCGCTGACGCCGTTCGGGGGAGCCTGGCCGTTCGTCGGATGCTTCGCGCTGGCTGCGGCGATCGGCCTGCTGGCCGCCGTGACCAGCGGCCGGGCCTCGGTGGCGCCGCATGCGGCATAAGCGACGCCGCATCCGCCTGAAATTCGTGCGACTGCTGCCGCGTGTCGGTGGTCGGTGCGAGGCTGACAAGAGTACGAATGTCTTGTGCGTGAGTGGTCGGCGCAACACAACATCTAGTGGTTAATCCGACACGCCCGGCGACTTTCCACAGGCAAAAATTAAGGCAAAGAGGAGGCTGTGGATAACTCTCGCTACTCCCGCGTAATACAGGGCTTCTTGAAGTCACAGCCTGGGGACAACCGGTGGAATGTCGGTGGATAACTACATAATTGTAATTACCGCATGTAGTGGCCGTTCCTATTTGAAATCACTAGATGTAGTATTGAAGTACCAGTTCAAGCGGGGGCACCTTGGCTGGTTTCGCACCTGATACAGGTCCCTCAGCTCCCAAATTTCAGCACTTCTCAACTGACCAGAAAGGTCCAACGACATGGCAATTACGGTCTACACCAAGCCTTCCTGCGTGCAGTGCACCGCCACCTACCGCGCTCTTGACAGCAAGGGCATCGAATACGAAGTTCTCGACCTCTCGGTCGACGAGAACGCACTCGAAGCCGTCAAGGCTCTGGGCTACCTGCAGGCCCCCGTCGTGATCACCGACGAAGACCACTGGTCGGGCTTCCGTCCCGACAAGATCAACGAGCTGGCCGCGCGCATCGCTTGATCGTGACCTGATTCACCTGCCTCACGTCTGATCTGTTTGGCCTGTTTGATCTGGCTCGGCAGCCGCACTCATCGCAGTGCGTGCGTGCCAGCTGAGTCGCGTCCCGCGAAAGAAAGGGGTGTCTGATGACCGATCTCGTCTATTTTTCGAGTGTCTCGGGTAACACGCACCGATTCGTGGAGAAGCTCGACCGGCCGGCCGTGCGCATCCCGATCTACGCACGCGAAGAACCGCTTCGCGTCGAAGAACCCTACGTTCTGTGCTTGCCGACTTATGGCGGCGGCATCGACGGGGGAGCAGTACCGAAACAAGTGATCAGGTTTCTCAACGATGAGAAGAACAGGTCACTGATCCGCGGCGTCATCGGCGCTGGCAACACCAATTTCGGGGAGGCATTCTGCCTCGCCGGGGACATCATTGCTGCGAAATGCAAGGTTCCCCACCTATATCGCTTTGAAGTATTCGGAACACCGGATGATGTGCGCATCGTCCACGAAGGATTGGATTCATTTTGGAAGCAACAGCCGTGAAGGTTTCTCCGCTTGACGCCTCAGCGACGGGAATGGACTATCACTCCCTGAACGCCATGCTCAACCTCTATGGTCCGAACGGCGAAATCCAGTTCGACAAAGACCGCGAGGCAGCACGCGAGTACTTCCTGCAGCACGTCAACCAGAACACGGTGTTCTTCCACAGCCTGCGCGAACGTCTCGACTACCTCGTTGAGAAGGAGTACTACGAGCAGGCAGTGCTCGACCAGTACTCGTTCGAGTTCATCACCAAGCTCAACGACCTGGCCTACTCGAAGAAGTTCCGCTTTCAGAGCTTCCTCGGCGCGTTCAAGTACTACACCTCCTACACGCTGAAGACCTTCGACGGAAAGCGCTACCTCGAGCGCTTCGAAGACCGCGTCGTGATGACCGCACTCGGACTCGCTTCCGGCGACGAGAAGCTCGCCGTCAACCTGGTCGAAGAGATCATCGCCGGCCGCTTCCAGCCGGCCACCCCCACCTTCCTCAACTCGGGCAAGGCCCAGCGCGGCGAACTCGTCTCCTGCTTCCTGCTGCGCATCGAAGACAACATGGAGTCGATCAGCCGCGGCATCAACTCCTCGCTGCAGCTGTCGAAGCGTGGCGGCGGCGTCGCCCTGCTGCTCTCCAACATCCGTGAAGCCGGTGCGCCGATCAAGCAGATCGAGAACCAGTCAAGCGGCATCATCCCCGTGATGAAGCTTCTCGAAGACTCCTTCAGCTACGCCAACCAGCTCGGCGCCCGTCAGGGTGCCGGTGCGGTGTACCTGCACGCGCACCACCCCGACATCATGCGCTTTCTCGACACCAAGCGAGAGAACGCCGACGAAAAGGTGCGCATCAAGACCCTCTCGCTCGGTGTCGTCATCCCCGACATCACCTTCGAGCTGGCGAAGAAGGGCGAGGACATGTACCTGTTCTCCCCGTACGACGTCGAGCGCGTCTACGGCGTGCCGTTCGCTGACATCTCCGTCAGCGAGAAGTATCAGGAAATGGTTGACGACCCGCGCATCAAGAAGTCGAAGATGAAGGCGCGTGACTTCTTCCAGACGCTCGCCGAGATTCAGTTCGAGTCTGGCTACCCGTACATCATGTTCGAAGACACCGTGAACGCGGCGAACCCGATCAAGGGTCGCATCAACATGTCGAATCTCTGCTCGGAGATCCTGCAGGTCAACACACCGACCACCTACAACGAGGACCTCTCCTACAAGGAGATCGGCAAGGACATCTCCTGCAACCTCGGCTCGATGAACATCGCCCTGGCGATGGACTCGCCCGACTTCGGCCAGACCGTCGAGACCGCCATCCGCGGCCTCAACTCGGTGTCTGAGCAGAGCCACATCTCCTCGGTGCGCTCGATCGAAGACGGCAACGACCTCTCGCACGCCATCGGCCTCGGCCAGATGAACCTGCACGGTTACCTCTCCCGCGAACGTGTCTACTACGGCAGCGACGAGGGCATCGACTTCACGAACATCTACTTCTACACGGTGCTGTTCCACGCGCTGCGTGCCTCGAACAAGCTCGCCATCGAGCGCGGTCGTGCGTTCGCCGGCTTCGAGGACTCCACCTACGCAACCGGTGCGTTCTTCGACAAGTACACCGACCAGGCATGGGAGCCGGCCACGGCTCGCGTCGCCGAGCTGTTCGCCACGTCGAACGTCGCCATCCCGACCCAGGCTGACTGGGCCGAGCTGAAGGCATCCGTCATCGAGCACGGCATCTACAACCAGAACCTGCAGGCCGTGCCGCCGACCGGTTCGATCTCGTACATCAACAACTCGACCTCGTCGATCCACCCGATCGCGTCGAAGATCGAGATCCGCAAGGAAGGCAAGCTGGGCCGCGTGTACTACCCGGCGCCGTTCATGACGAACGACAACCTGGAGTTCTACCAGGATGCCTACGAAATCGGTGCAGAGAAGATCATCGACACCTACGCGGCGGCTACCCAGCACGTCGACCAGGGCCTGTCGCTGACGCTGTTCTTCAAGGACACCGCCACCACCCGCGACATCAACAAGGCTCAGATCTATGCCTGGAAAAAGGGCATCAAGACGATCTACTACATTCGTCTGCGCCAGCTCGCGCTCGAGGGCACTGAAGTGGATGGCTGCGTCAGCTGCATGCTCTAGCCTTTCTGGATGCTCTCTCGGTGGTCGAGCTTGTCGAGACCACGCAAACCGGTCTCGACACGCTCGACCCACGCTCGTAAAAAGGAACTCAAATGATTGACAAGCTCAAGCTCGTCTCCCACGTTGACGCCATCAACTGGAACAAGATCGAAGACGAAAAAGACGTCGAGGTCTGGAACCGCCTGGTCAATAACTTCTGGCTGCCCGAGAAGATCCCGCTGTCGAACGACATCCAGTCGTGGAACACGCTGACCCCGGCCGAGCAGCAGCTCACCATGCGTGTGTTCACCGGTCTGACCCTGCTCGACACCATCCAGGGCACCGTCGGCGCTGTCTCGTTGATTCCGGATGCGATCACCCCGCATGAAGAGGCTGTCTACACGAACATCGCGTTCATGGAGTCGGTGCACGCCAAGAGCTACTCGTCGATCTTCTCGACGCTCTGCTCCACCAAGGAGATCGACGAGGCGTTCCGCTGGTCGACCGAGAACCAGAACCTTCAGAAGAAGGCCTCGATCATCATGGAGTACTACCAGGGTGATGACCCCCTGAAGCGCAAGGTCGCCTCGACCCTGCTCGAGTCGTTCCTGTTCTACTCTGGCTTCTACCTTCCGATGTACTGGTCGTCGCGAGCCAAGCTCACGAACACGGCCGACCTCATCCGTCTGATCATTCGTGATGAGGCTGTGCACGGGTATTACATCGGTTACAAGTTCCAGAAGGGACTCGAGAACGAGACCCAGGAGCGCCGCGATGAGATGAAGGACTACACCTTCAACCTCATGTACGAGCTCTACGAGAACGAGATCCAGTACACGCAGGACCTCTACGACGAGGTCGGTCTGACCGAAGACGTCAAGAAGTTCTTGCACTACAACGCCAACAAGGCGCTGATGAATCTGGGCTACGAGCCGATGTTCCCGAAGAGCGTCACCGACGTGAACCCGGCGATCCTGTCGGCTCTGTCGCCGAACGCCGACGAGAACCACGACTTCTTCTCGGGTTCTGGTTCGTCGTATGTCATCGGTAAGGCAGTGAACACCGAAGACGAGGACTGGGACTTCTAGGTCTCTGTCGTTTCGCAAATTAGTTGGCAGTTTCGCAAATTAGTTGGCAGTTTTCGCATCTGACGTGTCAGTAGCCGATTCCAACTCATTGCCGTTTCGCAATCTAGTTGGCCATATTCGCATCTGACTTGGCCTCATCCGCATCTGATCAATCAGTAGCCGAATCCAACACGTTTGCCTCCGATAGTTTCTCGAGGTGTGCGGTTCGTGACGAATAGCGCAGGGGGCACATGTGGCTAACTCGAAACGGCCGCTGCCTCGTGACCTCTGCGAGGGTTGGCCGGATAATTTTTCGGTTGACCCGAGCGCGGAGGTCGCGCGGCAGTTCGCGATGAACCTGAAGCGG
The DNA here is from genome assembly GCF_039538945.1 of Glaciibacter kafniensis. Lineage (NCBI taxonomy): Bacteria > Bacillati > Actinomycetota > Actinomycetes > Micrococcales > Microbacteriaceae > Glaciibacter > Glaciibacter kafniensis. The sequence goes on from NZ_BAABCN010000007.1 coordinate 233,564, forward strand.
GCAATTGGATCGCGGAGCGTTAGATCCGTCGCGACGGGGTGTGGCCTCAGCCACGTGACTGTGTTGAACGTTCTTGCAGGACGGACGTGGGCTGACGCGTGGACCATCACGAACCTTGAACGGGGCCTGAATTCGTCTCTCTGGCCAAGACATTCGGCCGACTGAGGCCCCGCAAGAAGCAGTTTTTGATGGCCGTTTCGGGTTCGGAAATTGTGATTGCGACCCCAGACCCGGGGTGAATTCCTGGAAAGCCTGCGGAACGATCGGGAAATCTGGATTAACAGTGAACGAGTTCGCCTCCCTCTGCGACGCACTCCATGATCCGGAAATGGCCCAGAAGTCATGCGCGACGGAATGATTGAAACAGCCACCGAAAGCGCGTGGGCCGAAGTGTCGACCCGAATTTCGAGCGTGGATTCGCTGCTCCCCATGACTTGTACGGGCTGAGCTACTTTGGCAACCCGGAGTTCAACCGGATCGGATCGCTGGAAATCGCCAAGGCGGACGGAACACTCGCTGATGCGCGTGACCTCGTTCAGACCTGTAAGTCGGAGTGCGACGTCCATGGCTGCACCCGTGCTGACATCGTGAATGCCGACGACATCAGGCACTTTCGAGGTTCGGCTCACTAACCCGCTGGCATGCGGCCGGCCCGATCCCCGCCGGAAATCGGATGTGTGGGTGACTACTGACGTCTGTTGACGCCGGTCCCATCACTCCATAAACTACAAATGAGCAAGTGCTCAATAAACGACGAGGAGGTCGTTCTGAATTCATGCACCGCGGTCATTGAGGGCTTTGGTATCCATGGCCAGCAGATCGCCGCAGCACTCGCGGAAGTCGGCGCTGCGCGGGGAGACACGGGGATCGGGGGAATATCTGAAGACGGTCAGTCTCGCGTCAACGCCTCCTTCCTTCGTCAAACTGCCGGGGTACGCGCCGACGATGCCGCCCGGAAATCATGGCTCACGACAGACCGCAGCGCCGTGATGGCACACATCGAAAGGATGCCGTCGTGACCTTGGAAACCCTGGCGAAGTCGGCTGAACCGCTCAACACGCAGGACGTGTATCGCATCGTCCTCGTCGGGCTGGGGAGTCAGGGCGCGGGTATCGCCTCGATCCTGTGCGAGCTCGGCCACGAACTCGTGGGCGTCGTCGACATCGGCGCTAAGGTTGGCAAATCGCTCGGTGAGTTGATCACAGCACCGCGGGCCCCTGATATCTTCGTCAGTGGATCCCTTGATGCGCTCCTTGATTCGCTGGTCGAGAAGCCCGACATCGTCGTTCTCTCGCTGGCCCTCGACCTGGAACCGATACTCGACCTTGCCGCTTCGGTGCTCGACCGCGGCATCAACGCGATAACGCTGCAGCAAGATGTGCTCACACGGGACCACGCATGGGCTGATCGTATGCACGAACGTGCCATGCGAGGTGGTGCCAGCTTCATGGCATCTGGGGTGCAGGACAGCTGGTGGGTACAGATGCCCGCCATGGTGGCAGCCTCGAGCCTCGACATCAGCACCGTTCGGATCACCAGCGTGCTCTCGATCGAGCAGCTGTCGAAGTCCGTCGGAGAAGAGGTCGGCTTCCCACTTACTCCAGAGGAGTTCTCTAGGCACGCCCAAGGGCAGAAGGACTACCCGTCCGTACTGGGTGCGCCCATGACCGAGGCCGCGCGGCGGATGGGCCTCATCACAGGCATCGTGACGAAGGACGTCGAACCAGTGATCGCTGACCGGACCTTCCATTGGGAGGCAGGGAACATGCCGATTGATCAGGGTATGACTACGGGGTTGGTTGAAACGGTCGCATTCGAAACCGATCGGGGCATCCGTTTCGAAGGCATTATCAAGGTTCTTCCGATTGCCATTGAGGAGGCATTCGACAGCCTCGACGTGATCGGGACGCCCAGCCACCACCTCGTTTACAAGCCGTTTCCCGGATACGACATCACCAATGTGGCTCTCGTGTCGCGGATCCCTGACGTCGTAAGGGCTGAGCCGGGCATGTTGTTCCCCGCAGAGATGCCTGCTGCCTCACCACAGTTCAGTAGGGAGCGCTAAAGACGAGCAGCGCTCCCGAAGGGACACATTGCTTCGCTGTTCAGACGTATCACCCTACCCATCGCAACTCCTCAAACCCCATTGCAACTCCTCAAAGAAGTGGAGAAATTCAAATGTCTCTTGACGCCCCAATCCGCCAGGATGAGACCACGACGATCGCGCCGAGAACACTCACGACGTGGAAGATCATTACACTAATCGTCGGCGCATTCACGCCGCTCGCAGTTGTGGCCGGTACCGTCCCGCTCGCGTTCGCCTTCGGCGGACCTTCCACAACGTTGGCCTTCATCATCGCGGGGGCCGTGATCGCGCTATTCTGCGTTGGCTACGTACAGATGGTGCGTCGCATCACCCGGCCGGGCGCTTTCTACAGCTACATTGCTCGTGGCCTCGGTCGACCCGCCGGAGTGGGAGGTGCCATGGTCGCTGTCGTCGGTTACGTCTTCGGGTTCATTGGCGCTATCGCGATTCAAGCGTTCTTGGCTCACGAGATCATCAAGTCCCTATTCGGTATTGATGCGCCGTGGCAGGTGCTGCTGGTGATCATCGTATTCATCGTCGGTTTCTTGGCGTATCGAAAAATCAATCTGAGCGCCTACGTGGTTGGTGTGATTGTCATCGGTGAGGTCGTTCTGCTTGTGGTCCTGGCCATCGCGATTTTCGCACGCAACGGAATCGCAGCCTTTCCCGTCGAGGTCATCCAACCTTCAGTCTTCGGGATCGGCACGTGGTCGGTTGCCCTGATCTTCGCCTTCCTCTGCTTCCAGGGTTACGAGGCCGGCGCCCTTTATGCGCCGGAGGCCAAGCGGCCCGAGAAGACGGTTCCTCGCGCCCTATACGGCGCGTTGGTGCTCTTCGTGGCAGTGCTTGTTCTGAGTACCTGGACGCTCACCTCGGTCTCGGGAGTCGAAGGGCAGATGGAGGTGATCCTTGAGAATGGCCTGGGAGCCTGGGTGCTCGCAGTGGTCGCCGACTACCTCGGGCCGGTTGGCCTCTGGCTGTTCTCGCTGTTCACCCTGTTCGCCCAGATGGCGGTGGCCATCTCCATCACGAACTTCATGTCTCGCTACTACAACAGCCTTGCTCGCGAAGAGCTGCTGCCGCGCTACTTGGGCCGACTGAATCGTTACGGGGCTCCGTATTCCGCGGTTTTCACCCTCCTGGGTCTCGGCCTGGTGGTTCCCCTGGTATCAGCGATGGTTGGGATCGATCCGTACACACAGCTTTCATCGGTGGCCTTCGGTGTCGGCGCGATTGCGGCGACCACTCTGCAAGCAATGGCCTCTTGGGCGGTGGTCGGATTCTTTATGAGGCGTCCGGCATCGGAGCGTCACTGGTGGAAGACATTCATGGCGCCTGCGCTCGCAGGGGTGCTGTTGGTTCTGGCGACAGTCATCGAGATCTTCGGCATTCAATGGATCACCGGGGTCGAGGCCAGCTGGACGATGATTCTACCGGTGCTGGTGCTGGCTGCCCTGGTGCTCGGAATCGCATTTGGGTTCTGGCTCAAGAAGAACAAGCCACGCACATATCTCGACCTTGCCGCTGGCGACTCGCCAGAGGAAGCAGCCGCTTTGCGGTCGGCGCGCATCCAGAGCCGCTCGGACGACGACGTCGACAGGTCAGCGGCAACGGACAGGGACTTCGACCCGGTTCCCTGACTCCTAAGCGCGATATCAGAGGTGCCGGCCGGGTGTCCCGCGGACGGATTGGGTACCCGCGAACGCAGGACGCTCCCGGCGTCAGCCGGGGGCGTTCCGCATTCGCCGATACGACCGGCGGTCGAGTCGTTCAGCGCTTCTCGAGTGCCTTGCCGACGAATCCGATTCCGATTCCGATTCCGAATCCGTAGACGTAGCGGTGAGGATCGTGGGAACCGCCGCCTCGATGGCCTGCACCCGCGCAACGTCGATGCCGGTCTTGTCGCCCATCGCAATGGACAGCGCCTCACCGGGTAAATCATCGGTCCACAGATTGATCGTCGGGCGGATCCACACGAAGGCTGCGTCGGCCTCCTCGATCGTGTGCAACCGCAGTCTTGACGGAAGACGTGAAGGCCTACCGCGGCTATAGGGGGGGGAATGCAGAAGTGGCTCGCAGGTTCGTCGCTTGTGCACATGGCGTTTCAGTGAACACCGGAAGCACCGTCCCGCGTTGACGCGAGCCGCAGCCGTTCGGCTGAAGCTCGTGCTGAAAGATGCTCTGGGGCGCCGTCATTTCCGTACGAAGTTCGGCGGCGGAGCCTCGGGGAGAAGTTCTCAGCTGGGAGAATGAGCGCATGCCCAAAATCGTCAATCGGGAAGAACGCCGACAAGAGATTCTCCACAAGCACATCGAGCTTGTCACGCGTGTCGGGCTGATGAAAGCGACAACGAGGGAGCTGGCGAAGGAAGCCGGGATGTCGGCGGGTGCGCTCTGGAATTACTTCGACACCATCGACGAAGTCGTCCTGGAAAGCTTCCGCTTGTCGTTCGCGCCCCTGAACGAGCGCATCCAGTCCGCGAGCATGCAGCTTCGCGGTCTTTCAGCTGTGGTTGCGATTCTTGACGAACTGCTACCGGCGAGCGAGCAATCCAAAATCGAAGGTGCGACCGCGATCTCTTACCTATTCAACAGCGAACGCTATCCGGAGATGAACGGGATTCAGCTCGAGATGGAACGGAAGTGGTTCGGACTGCTTCGCGACCACATCCGCGAAGCGATTGACGATCAGGAGGTCGTGGCTGACGCATCACCGGTCGATCTCAGTGAGCTGTTGCTTGTGCTCGTCTTCGGATTGCAAATGGAATGGCTGCTTCCCGGCGCCTCGACGGCGCAACCACGGCGGCAGCGGGAGTTGGTAACGCTCGCCCTCGGCCCCTGGCTATGTGACGGCGTCGAGATCTCGCGGCGCGTTTGATTGACCGCGGCCGCCATTCACCGTAGCCACTGCTCCGCAAGACATCGAGAGAGCTAGCTAGCGAGCGGGTGAGGATGTTTGTTGAGCACCGCCTCGCCCTCTTCGGGATGTTTGATCACACCGGTCTTCAGATTGTCGGGCATCACCCGGGGCACGCTGCCGCCGAACCAGTCGAACATCGCCACCTGCGCGCAGCCAGGTGCCTTGCTGCACGGGGTTGGTTCCACGAACGCGTATCTCGAGAACGGCACGCATCCGACGAACAAGAACACCCGGGTCAGCTGCCCGGCCACGGGGTCGGTTAGCTGCATCGTCGGCCCAGACCAGTCGACCTCGACCGTCCGCCCTCCGTGTGACCCACTCGGGAAGCAGCCCCCATGACGAGGACATGCTGCTGGTAGTTCTTGCAGCACCTGTCGTACCCATCGCCGTCTCGCCGCCAGATCAGCTGACAGCCGGTCGAATGATGCCCTATAGTCGGACTGAATAATTCGATAATAATGACAAAGTGCTTCCGTCCGGTTCACGTGGACAACGACGGTTGGCAAGAAGTGCGCGCAGTGACGTCAACGACATGACCTGCCACACGGTTGCTGCTTGCTCTACCGGTACGCACATTGAGGGCTCCAATGAAGGAACGGACAGGCAAGAATGACGGATGCGCATACGGTCGAGGCGCCGCTCGTAGCGGCCGCTCCGAGGGGCCCGGCGCTGGTGGGGGCTTGGCGCAGATACAGCTGGATTGTGTCGCGAGTCGCGCTGGCGGTGCTCACCCTTTTGATCGTGTCGTTTGTGATCTATTTCGCGACCATTCTCCTTCCTGGAGATGCCGCACAGGCTGTTCTTGGTCGCAACGCCTCGGAACAGGCCCTCGCAGCGCTGCGAGAGCAGCTCGGCCTCAACGCGTCCCCTGTCGTGAGGTATTTCAATTGGCTTGGCGGGGTTGTCACCGGAGACTTCGGCCAGTCTCTGATCTCGCACGAACCCGTCACCGCCGCGATGTGGCCGCGCGTTCTCAACACCCTTTTGCTTGTCGGGCTGACCGCCGTCATTGCGGTTCCGCTGGCATTGGCCGTCGGGATCTCTGCCGGGGTGCGTCAGGGGCGTTGGTGGGACGGAATCGTAAACACCGTGACGATCATTCTTGCGGGGCTGCCGGAGTTCGTCGTCGCACTGTTGCTTGTGGTGGTCTTCTCCACCGGACTCTTCCACGTTCTTCCCGCCGTCGTCATACTCGCTCCGGGGGCCAGTCCGATCTCCTTCCCTGCCGCGTTGGTACTGCCAATCGCAACCCTCGTCATTATTACGGTGCCGTACCTGATCAAACAGATGCGCTCTTCGCTCATCGAGAGCCTCTCGAGTGAATACGTGACGATGGCAGAACTCAAAGGCCTTCCGCAACGAGTAGTTGTGTTCCGGCACGCCGTCCGCAATTCCCTCATCCCGTCGATTCAGGCGACCGCGCTGAGTATCGCGTTTTTGATCGGGGGGAGCGTGGTGGTGGAGTTTCTCTTCCAATACCCCGGCATGGGTCTCGCCCTGACATCTGCTGTGACGCAACGTGATATTCCGGTGCTCCAGTTCCTCGTGCTGGTCATGGCTGCCGGATACGTCGGGTTCAACCTGATCGCAGACATCTTGACCGTGCTCGCCACCCCGAAGCTGAGGACCCGATGACAGACGCACAAAACACTCTCGCGATTAGAACGCTGCGCGGTGGACGGGTGGCGTCACACTCGCGGCTACGCCGTGTGATCGCAGACAAACACACGCTCACGGGTCTGTGTTTTCTCTTGATCGTTCTTTTCGTCGTGGCCTTTGGCCCGGTTTTGGCTCCATACACCAGCACGGATTACGTTGGTTTGCCCTACGCGCTCCCATCGGCCGGTTCGCCGCTCGGCACCGACTCGATGGGACAGGATGTGCTCTCGCGCGTGTTGCGGGGTGGATTCACCGTGGTCTGGATGTCGCTGGGCGCCGCAACGATCGGCATGGTGCTCGGGGTTGTGCTCGGCACGATCGCGGGATTGAAGCGGGGGTGGATTGACGAGGTCATTATGCGGCTCGCGGATGTCACGATGGCCATGCCCGCGCTTGTTCTTACGCTCCTGTTCATTTCTCTCCTGGGCAAGAGCCTTCTCTTAATCGTTGCGCTCGTCGGGCTGGCCCACGCGCCGAGCGTCGCCCGGATCGTGCGCGGTGTCACCGCGGACGTCGCAGAACGGGAATACGTCGAGTCAGCGATCGCACTCGGAGCATCGTCTCTGAAGACCGCCGTGACCGAAATCATTCCGAACATCACGGGCACGATCATGGTGGAGTATGGGCTGCGCATCGTGTGGTCCGTCATCGCAATCGCCGGGCTGAGCGTTCTAGGTCAAGGAGTGTCCGCTCCGCAAGCGGATTGGGGACTCATGATTAACGAGAACCGAGGTGGGCTCGCGCTTCAGCCTTGGGCGGTCGTCGCGCCGCTGCTGTTCATTTCGATGTATGCGCTCGCAGCCAACCTCATCGCCGAGGGAATCGGAAGGACATTGCACATCGGGGCGAAGGGAAAAGTCGCATGAGCAGTATCCAAGATCCAGTGGTGCGGGTCGAAAATCTCCGTGTCGAGATCGACGGCGGCGTCGCCATCGTCAACGATGTCAGCTTTGAGATCGCTGCGGGCGAGTTGTTGGGCGTCGTGGGTCAGAGCGGGTCTGGCAAGACCACAGTGGGCATGGCGCTCTTGGGCTATGCGCGGGACGGCGCACGGGTGACCGAGGGTCGCGTGGAGATCGCGGGTGTCGAGCTCGGATCTCTCGACGGTGTCGGCGTTCGCGAGATGCGCGGTTCGCTCGTGTCGTATGTGCCGCAAGATCCGCGCGCGTCACTGAATCCTACCGTCCGCATCGGCGACCAGATCGCGGAAGTGATGGAGTTTGGGACTCGACGGCGACCCAAAAGTGAAAGAATCGCCGCCGTGCGCCGGGCGCTCGCAGAGACCGGTCTGCCCATGGACGATCAGTTTTTGGCTCGCTTTCCCCACCAGCTTTCAGGTGGCCAGCTTCAGCGTGTCGGTATTGCGATGGCACTTGTCACCGAACCGCCGGTAGTCGTGCTCGACGAGCCGACGACGGGGCTGGATGTGAAGACACAGCGCCGAGTCCTTCGGCTGGTGCGGCGTTTGTGCAAGGAACACGGTATCGCCGCGCTCTACGTTACGCACGACCTCGCCGCCGTCGCTGAGCTCGCGGACCGTGTGCTCGTTCTGCACGATGGAGAGGTTGTTGAGCAGGGAGAGCTGAAGACAGTCTTCGAGGCCCCCGTTGCGGAATATACCAAGAGGTTGCTCGCCGCGTCTCCCGACGTGGCAGCGCGGAGGCCGCACCCGGTGCCGGCCCAGGATTTTGGCACCACGCGTGGTGTTCTGCGCGTGCGCAATGTCAGTGGTGGCTTCCGTCGCAACACGGTGCTTCGCGACATCAGTTTCGACGTCTTGCCGGGTGAATGTGTGGCTCTGGTCGGCGAATCGGGTTCGGGCAAGAGCACGCTGTCCCGCATCCTGATCGGTTTGCATCGCGAGTATCGCGGTGAGATCAGCTGGTGTGACGAGCCGCTCGCCTCGAAAGCGAGCCGACGGTCACGTGCCCAACGGCGTGAGCTGCAGTACATCTTCCAGAGTCCGTTCACCGCTCTAAACCCGCGCAAGACGGTGCGGGGAAGCATCGAGTTCGCTTACGACCTCACCGTTGGAGGGAATGCGAAAGCCCGGAAGAGGGCCGTGGATGAGGTGCTTTCCAAGGTGCAGCTCCCCGCCTCCCTCGCGGAAGAGATGCCGCACACGCTCTCCGGAGGTGAACGCCAGCGTGTGGCCATCGCTCGCGCACTGGTGACGGAGCCTCGGCTCCTCATCTGCGATGAGGTGACCAGCGCGCTTGATGTGCTCGTGCAAGCCTCTCTCATCAATCTGCTCGATGAGCTGCGCAAATCCGAGGGCCTCTCGATGGTCTTCGTCACACACGACCTCGCGCTCGTACGGTCCTTCGCCGACCGCGTCATAGTGCTCAACGGCGGAACGATCGTGGAAGAGGGACCGACGGAAGCGGTGCTGGGTGCGCCACAGCATCCATACACGGTCTCGCTCATGGAAAACACGCTGTCGATCTCGGGTGCCCTCGCAGCCCGTTGACAACTCGTCGGCGCGTGCCAGAGGCGCTGGCATTTTGCATCCTCACCGAGGGCCTATAGCGGCTCGCGATCGTGCTGGACGCGCCGGCCGGCGCCGAAGAGGTCGAGCGTATGGTGCGGCGGCATGTGTCCGGCGTCGCACTCGAAAACTGGGCATCGCCAGCGGACAGCATCGTGCGTAGCACGAGGTGCCGGAGCTGCGTTGGTGCTTGTCACACACATGCGTTGGTGACCGAAATGAGACCTTTGGGTCATAGCCATCGACTGGAGCAAGTCGCTAGGATTCCACTATTCGCCTATTCAAGTTCGTTAATTAACACGCTGGAGTGACATGACGATCCCTGTTGGTACAAATAAGACGCGCCGACTCTCGCGCTTGCTGCGGGTGTTCGCGGTGGGAGCGGTGGTAGTGACGGCGAGCGCGGGATGCTCAGCTCAAGCTGAGAATCCCGCATCCGGAACTGACGGCCGCATACTCAAGGTCGGTATCGCGGGTGACTCCGCGGGAACCACCCTCGATCCCCATGCCCTCTACGACACTTTCGGCACGGTCTTTGCCAACACTTTCTTCGAGCAGCTCGGTGAGTTCGACGAGAACGGGGAGTATAGGAACGTGTTGGCGGCGTCATTCACTCCGAACGACGACGCTACGAGTTGGCAATTGACGCTGAAGGATGGCGTCACCTTCCACGACGGTGATCCGCTCACCTCGGAGGATGTCATCTTCTCCTTCGAGCGCGTCATGGATCCGGCGACGGCTGCCGTCAACCTCAGTGCGACAGCCGTGATCGAAGAGATGACCAAAATCGACGACCTCACCGTCCGATTTGACCTCCTCCGGCCGGTTGCTAGCTTCCCGGAGATCATCGCCGCCGCCAATGCCATGGGGATTGTGGAACCCGATTTTGACCCGAAGCACCCAGTGTCGACGGGCCCGTGGGTGTTCGAATCCTTCGGCGCGAACGGAATGCTTGTCCTGGCCCGCTCTGAGCATTATCACGGAACAGCGCCGGCTCTGGCCGGGCTCGAACTGGTGGCGCTGCCCGACGACGATGCCCGAACGAATGCGCTCCTGACGGGGCAGATTGATGCGGATCTCTCCCTGCAGCCCAGCCAGGTAGCCCGCTTCGACGATCTACAGAAGCTGAGCGTGCTCGAGCTTCCCGCCGGGGGAATCCAGATGATCACCATGCGGGTGGACGAAGGGGTTACAGCGGACGCCCGTGTTCGCCAAGCGCTACGACTTAGCGTGGACCGCCAGCGTGTTCTCGACGTCGCTTTCGGTGGATTTGGCCGAATCGGCAATGACCTCTATGGGATTGACGACCCCGCGTTCCGATCCGATCTGGTGCGCGAACGCGACGTAGACGCCGCAAAGAAGCTCATCAAAGAAGCCGGAGTCGAGGGCGCAGAACTCACCCTCGTGACGCTCGCCAGCGTCGAGCCGATCGCACAAATAGTCGCCCAGAATGCGCAGGAGATCGGCCTGGATGTCACGGTTCAGGTTAAGGACGACACGACCTTCTACGCGCAGGGATACCTCGACTACCAGTTCGCGGTGGACAACTGGCCTGGATCGACGATCTTGAACGTTGCCTCGATGACCGACGCCCCGGGCGCTTCGCTTCCCTATACCCACATGAACGACGCCGAGTTCAACGAGGCGTTCGAGAGCGCCATGGCGTCGACAGATGCCGACGTTCGCACAGAAGCGCTGAGCACAATGCAGGAGATTCTCTTTGAACGCGGTGGATTCATCATCCCCGCCATCGGGAGCACACTCGCAGCGGTTCCGGCGAATACGACCGGTTGGCCCACGGGCGACCCGAGCGGTCTTGGCCTCTACCGTGCGCTGAAGGACGTGAGCTTCACCTCCTGACGCCCGATCGACGTGGGGAGCCGTGACCTTTTGGTATCGCGCTCCCCGCGTGCCTGCTGTCAGAACGGCGCCATCCGCCCACAGCGGTTGTGGCGCGTTCCCAGTCAATCGCGAGGTGTTTGTTTATCGGGCAGCTTCAGCGTTGACGGACGGATTGCCCCGTGTTAGATTCCGAGCACCATACCCGAATAACGACCATTTGTGCCTTTTAATAGGTTGAAGCCTGTTGGGGTTCCACTACTGTTGTCCACATCACCTACATCGAAACGAGTCAACGATGACCAATCCGATCACCCAAGACGCTGCTGAAGGGGTCCATGCAGACGGACCGGAAAGCCTCTCCCCGAGAAAACTGCTGTTCCTCTGGATCGCGCTCACGTTCTCGAGCCTCTTCATCGCCGCCGCTTTGACCACGCCGACCATCATCACTCTGCAAATGAAGTTGATGGAGGTTGATCCAATCAGTGCCGTCGCGATCGTCGGAACGCTCGTTGCGGTTGGCATGCTCACTGCGGCTTTGATTAGCCCCCTAGCGGGCAAGCTTTCGGACCGTACGCGCTCTCGATTCGGAATGCGTCGGCCCTGGGTAGTCGCCGGCGTGCTTATCGGCCTGGTCGGCACCGCAGGAGTCGCGTTCTCTACCGACGTGGCCTGGATCTTCGTGTTCTGGGGTCTCGCCTCGCTCGGCTATGGCATGGCGTCGACGCTTCCGCTCGCGATTCTCACCGAGCAGACCCCGGAACGTCATCGTGGCGTGATGGGCTTCGGCATGTCCGCGGCATACGGAATCGCAGCCGCACTCGGAGCGGCCATCATTCCGCTGTTCCCGGAGTCAACAATGTGGCCGTTTCTGCTTCCTGCGATTGCCGCTGCGGTTCTGGTGCCTTTGCTGATGCTGATCACTCCCGACAACCGGCTGACCGGAGCGAAATCGCCACTGCGAATCACGGAACTTCTGGGTGCTTACTGGGTGAATCCGATGGGGCGCCCGGGGTTTACGTCGCTGATGATCGTGATGTTCCTGAATGGTGCCGGTTTTGTCATCTTCTCTATCTACCTGTACTTCATCTTGATGTTCCATAATGGCGTTTCAGAGGCCGATGCCCCCGCCGTCATGACTGGGATCGCTGGCATCGGAGGAATCGTGTCGATCGTTGCCGGTGCGGTGACGGCGGTGATCTCTGACCGTTTGGGGCATCGGCGACTGTTCCTCGTCGTTTCCTCAATTGTGCTGGCCGGTGGCATGCTGATGCAGGCGTTCATCGAGGGCGTGCCGATGATTCTCTTTACCGGTGCGTTGCAGTACGGCGCCTACGGAGTCATTGGTGTCTTCGCTTTCGCGATTCTTGCCGAGGTGTCGGGGACCGAGACCGCGGGTCGCGATGCTGGCATGTACAACACCGTCACGATGATGTCAGCAGTGCTGGGCCCGATCGCGGCGTCGCTGCTGATTGCGTCGGATCCCACGAACATGATGCCGGTCATCTACCTGTCGGTAGGGGTAACGATCCTGGGTGCGATTTGGATGCTCTTCACCAAGCACATCAAGTAGCGCGCTTCGTCGCAAGCGCGCGTTCAGCTCAGTGCGACCGTGGAGTGGCTCTCACTCCACGGTCGCGCTGGGTTGTGGGCGATCTCTCTGCAGCGCACCCACAGATAGCTGATTCGCCGATCTCTGTTGGCTACGATGAGGCATCCGCAGAAAATCAGAGCGCGCGGTTCGTTTCTACTCGAATGCCGAAAACTCAACGACGATGCCGCCGGGCGCCGTCACTTGGAACATGCGTGTGCCATCAAAATCCTGAAGTGGTGTCGTCACCGGCACGGCCCGTGTCATGAGGCGGTCGTGTTCGGCATCGACGTTTTTCGTGGTCTCAAGCGTGAGATATACGATCGATCCCGCCACGAGATCCTGCGGGTGTGGTTGGGGGGAGACCGGCGATTCGCCGGCGCCGATGAATACTAGGTTGAAGCCCGTCGTTGGTTCGGCGACGACGGCGCCCGATTCCTCCCACATCACCGGCTCGAAGTCGAGATGCTCGGTAAAGAATCTGCCGGTCTCCAGGGGGGACGGGACGTTGAATGAAACGAGAACTGATGTGACGGGCATGGTCGCCTTTCTGTTGGGCATCGCGATCCGTGCTCGCAGAATGCGCGCGATGAGACCTCGAGCTTTTGATTATTCGGTATCTGCATTCCGATATTCGTGCACAATCAATCGTTTCGTCAAGTCTGTTTTCCGCACCTCCGTGAGTTCGATGTGACTCCGCACCATGGCCCGGGCCCTCGCGCGGACTCGGGCTTCCGTGTCGCTGTTGAATACCTCCGTTCAGCTGCGTTGGCCACGCTTCCTGGGGTGGCGGTGGGCACCGACGACCTGCACGAACTGGTGCGTGCATTGGGTGAGCGCGAAGAGGTTCTCGACATTGCCGCAGGTGTCTTGCAGGCCCGACCTGTTGATGCACTTCGCAACTGGCTTGAGCACGATGACAGCAGCGGAATCCATGCTCTCGACGATTTCTGCCTTGGTGAATTCGACGCAGCGCCCGAGCAGGAACGGGCGGCATGGCGTCTGCTCGCCGTCTTTCCCGCGCGGTTCAGCCCCGAGCAGGCCGAGTATGTTCTGGAGGCAGCAGGGATTGGAAATGCCGACGATCTTCTGAGGTCGCTCGTCGCAAACGGGATTCTCGAGCGCATCGGCCTCGGCGTCGGATTCGGCCTCAGAGTCCGGCCTCTCTATCGGCGCCCGGCGATCCGCTCTCTTCGGGGCGACGACAGGGCCTCTCGCGATGCACGTCATGGCATCAGGGGATGGTGGTTGGCGACGGCGCGCAGTTTCGGGTCCACGTGGTTCGGGGCAGAAGAGCTTCTGCTCTTCGCGGCGCTCGATCGCGAATTGGCCACTCTCGAATCGCTCGTGAAGACGTCCAGTGGTGAGGACGCAGATGAACTCCTTGAGATCCTCGCCCGGCTGTGGCCGCTCTGGACGGCACGCGGCCGCAGTCAACAAGCGCGGGAATGGATTGGGCGCATCCTGGCCAGCTCAGCCAACATCGACGATGAGAATAGCTTCGCCGCCCTCTGGGCGATCGCCTGGCTCTCACTTCATCTCTTCGACATCGGCATGGCTCGCCAGGCCGTTGCCCACGCGTCCGAGATTCCTGGTGCGGACCCAGCACGACTGGCACTTCTTCAACAGAGCATCGCGCTTGAGACGATGGAAGATCCTCACCACGCACGGATCCTCCTCGACGACGCCCTCGCCGCCCCGGTCCTACCGGTCGGTCAGCCGGCTGAAGAATTCCTGCGACTCGCCTACCTTGCCCAACTCGCGCACATCGCCATGGACGACGGGGCCGCTCGTGACTACTGTGAGCGGGCGATCGCTCTCTGTGATTCGCAGGGTGAGCTGTGGTTTAAGAGTTCGATCCTCTGGACATTCGCCATCAGTTTGTGGCGCAGCGGCGATCGCGATCGCGGATACGTCGTCGCTTGCGAGGGCGCGGTAGAGGCTGCTCGTGTCGAGGACTGGCGCAGTTGTGCCCTCTGCCTCGAGGTCGTCGCGTGGTATGAGGCCTGGCGCGGTGATCCGACGACGGCTGTTCGAATGTTGGGCTCCATCGACGCGGTGCGCACCTCCACAGGTGTCGATGCAATCTTCTGGGGCATGCAGGATTTTCACGATGAGGTCGTTGCGGAGCTTGAGCGTCGACTCGGCGCTCCGGCCTACTGGCGAGAATTCCATCGCGGCCGTCGCGAGCCTATTGGGCACTACGTGCATGTCATCAACCGTGACGAGCCGAACGCGGGGGATACGGCTTCGCAAGCGCGGTTGCTCGCTACTCTGACGGACCGTCAGTCCGAGGTCGCGGGCCTCGTCGCCCGAGGAAAGGCAAACAAGGAAATCGCGCTCGCGCTCCATGTCAGCATCAGCACAGTCGAGACGCATATCTCCCACATCTTCGAGAAGCTCAACTGCGGGTCGCGCGCCCAGGTAGCCGTCGTAGTCGCCGCCGGGAACGCCCGGCGCTGAGTTCCAACCTGGGGGTATCTCAGGGGCATCAGGGTTTTCCACTATGGATGACGCGGCGAGCGCGCGAAAGGATGGGGCGCAACGCCAACATGCAAAGGAGCTGCTGTGCCCGACATCGTCCTGCACCAGAACGAGCTGGAGTCCGTCACCTGGGACGAGCTCGACGTAGACCCGTACCCGACGTATCGCACGCTGAGGGAACAAGCCCCCGTCGCCTACCTCCCTGGCGCGGAGTCATGGGTGGTTTCGACCTGGGACGACTGCGCATCTATTGACGCCAACCCGGCGATTGAACACCGGGATCCGATCACGGACGAGTTCTTCGGCACTCCGAACGTGATGAGCATGTCAGGCGATGAACACCGCCGCATGCGCGTGGGCATCGATGCGACGCTGCGGCCGCGTGCGTTGCGATCCAGAATCGAGGCCAGCCGGCCGGTACTCATCGAGTACATCGAGAAGATCCGCCCGCTGGGACGTGCTGACCTTGTCACAGAGCTATTCGAGCGGATCAGTGTGCGAATTGTCGGCGATTACATTGGCCTGGCGGACATCGATGATGAGACGCTTCTGAGCTGGTATTACGCGCTCATGAACGAGCCGGACGACGCCACAGTCGTCACGCTCGACCAGATGCAGAGCCACCTTCGCGAGAAGATCGCGAGGTTGAGAAATGAGCCGGATGACAGCGTCATCTCGCACATGCTCCATGACGGTCTCGACGTGGGGCAGCCGCCACGAGACTTCGATGACATCATGCCGACGGTGCGGGTCATCCTCCTCGGGGGTTTCCTCGAGCCGAGCAACTCGATCTCCAACACGTTCTTCGCATTGTTCAGCGAGCGTCAGCAGCTGGCAGAGCTCGTCGCGAATCCGGCCGAGCTGAGCGGGCCCGCACTGGAAGAAGGCCTGCGCTGGATGTCGCCGATCGGCGCAACGCAGCGCACGGTACGAGACGACATCGAGGTGCATGGTGTCGTTATTCCTGCGGGTGCGGTCCTACAGATCTCGGTGGCTTCGGCCAACCACGACGAGTCTCGGTACGAGCACCCTGAGAAATTCGACCTGCACCGTCCGCCGAGCCCGCATGCCGCGTTCGGACACGGTGCACACCACTGTGCCGGACACGCGATTGCGCGGTGGATCGGCACTGCAGTCATCGAGGAGGTTGTCACACGGCTCCCCGGTCTGCGGCCTGCCCCCGACACGCAGGCTGCTCCGCACGGTTGGCTCTCCCGGGGGGTGAAGAGTCTCCCCGCAGTGTGGGACGCATGATCTGCGCAGACGCCGCGCTCCGAACCGCACGACCACTGAGCCCGCACGAGCATTGAGAGAGAACAACATGACCATTGACACCGCCACCGTTGTGGAATCCGCCACACTGTTGCCCCGCCTACCCCAGGCCCTGAGCCAACGGATCGACATCCGGCCCGTCGTGGATGCACTGCGCCCGCTGATTCGTGCACATGAGAAGGAGATGGAAGTCACCCGCCGACTTCCCGAGCAGGTGATCGCTGCGCTGTATGAAACGGGCACCCTGGACGCGCAGCTGCCGAGAGAGTTCAACGGAATAGAGATCCACCCCGCCGATCACGTCGAGTTGTTGTTCGAACTCGGGCGCATCAACGGATCAGTTGCCTGGGTGGCGATGATCATCCCCGGAAACTACCCGCTCTTTCCGGAGACGGTCCAGCGAGAACTGATGTCCCGCGATGAGCAGTGGCGCACGGCGAGCTCGTCCGGGCGCCACGGCACGGCGGTACGGGTCGACGGCGGCTATCGGTTCACCGGGCATTGGGTGTTCTCGAGCGCCTCCGCCTGGGCGAACTATTTCTGCGGGTACGCTCAGGTCTTCGGTGCAGACGGCACTCCCGAAGATGACCCGGTGTGGGGCGGACCGTTGATGATCCACGGGCTGTTCTTCAAGGATGACGTCGAGTACTTGGACCGCTGGGACGCTCTTGGGCTGAAAGGCACGGGCAGCGGCGAATGGAAGGTGAACGACCTTTTCGTTCCGGAGAAGTACACCGGCAGTGACAGTGCAGATCGCGCATACTCCGACCGCCCCTTCTTCCGTGATCCCAGCTGGAACGGCCAACTGCAGATCGCCGCCACAATCCTGGGCTGCGCCCAGAGTGCAATCGATGCGTTCATTGAGGTGGCTGCGACCAAGCGCGCCAACAATTCGTTCGCGAACCGCGCAGCGCTCATGGGGCATGGTGAGTTGCACGCGGTGCGCCTCGCGACCGCGGTAGCCAAGGTTCGCTCCGCGCTCGAATGGGCCAAGTCGCTCGCTGTACGGGCGATGGACGCTGCAGAGAGCGGGAACGAGCTCTCCTATGAGGAGGCCAGCATCGAGATGCAGCACATCCCGATGTTTGCCGGTGTTGTCAGCAGAGAGGTTGCAGACATCCTCTTCGGGATCGCCGGAGCGGATGCTGTGCGTCCGGGCCCGCTCCAGCGCGCGATCCGCGATGCGATGACGGCGGGCAACCACACAGCCGTCATCGAGACCGGTCTACGACCCGTCGGTCAGTATTACCTGACGAAAGATTGGGACGGCGGGCCCGTCATGGACCTGGAGAACTCTCTCATCATGCCGCCGCCCGAGTCAGAGTGACTTTGACTCGCACGGTGGACGGGGTGGCAGAGGTCCCGTTCACCGTGCCAGCGATCGTCGAAGAGCGGGTGGACCGGGGGAGCATCGCTGTGCTGCGTTTGCGCCGCACCGATGCCTCACCTTGGCCGAGCTGGGCGCCCGGCGATCATGTCGAGATCGAAACCGGTTGCGGCGTACGCCAGTACTCGCTGTGCGGCGCTGCCGACGATCCACACTGGACAATCGCGGTACTGCGCGAGCCTGAGGGGCGCGGCGGATCGGATTGGCTCCATCACCATGCACTACCCGGAGCGGAGCTCATGGTGCGCGGCCCGCGCACGACCTTTCCTTTTGGCACGGCACCCGAATACCTCTTCGTCGCCGGTGGCATCGGAATCACGGCGATTGCGCCCATGGTCGCGCAGGCGGAGCGGGATGGCGTGCCATGGCGGTTGATCTACTCGGCGCGTGAGCGCGGAGCGCACTTGTTTAGGGAGCGCTACGCCGTCGACCCGCGCGTGGTGCTGTGGGCCAGCGAGTCGCGTGGTCGCCTTGACCTCGCCGATCACCTCACCGGCCTGGGCGATGAGGTCGCCGTATACGGCTGCGGACCGACGGCGATGTTAGACGAGCTTCACCGTGTCGCAGCCGTGAGGCACGGGCTCAAACTTCGCACTGAGCGCTTTGCCGGTGTCGCTACGCGCGATCACGACCGCACCTTCTCGCTCGAACTCGCACGCTCGGGCAGGACGATTCGAGTGCCGGCGGGTATCTCTGCTCTTGATGCCGCGTCGACAGCTGGCGTCTTCATCGTGAGTTCGTGCCGCTCGGGCTACTGCGGCTCGTGCGAGGTCGCTGTGCTCTCCGGTGTGGTGGACCACCGTGATTCAATCCTCGACGCCGCTGAGCGGGCAGAGAACAGCTGTATGTTCCCGTGCGTCTCGCGCGCTGTCGGCGACAAGGTCGTCATCGACCTCTGAGGGGCGGAGGGAAGCCCCGTGTCGATTCCGTCTGGCTGTGACCAATCACTCTGACGAAGATCAATCGCTCGATCTCGTTTGCTAGTCCCGTGGGACTCCAGTGGGCGTTGAGCGGCGTGATGTAACCGAGCGTTGAGTGCCAGCAGCCTCGTGCAGGCATTCGATGAAAGCGGCGCAGATCGCGCTCTCGTCGTCGCGGACTTGCCAAGCAGCCATGAGCCTCGTGGTTGGTGATCCGGCGAGGGGCACGACGGCGATCGATGGTGGCACCAGCTGTCGGACAGATTCGGGCAGGATGCTCGTGCCGACGCCGGCGGCGACGAAGCCAAGCGCGGTCTCCTGGTGCACGACCTCCTCGACCACGTGAATGGCTCCCGCGGCGGTCGCGAGCACCTCGGTTACTCGGTCGACGTAGCCAGGCATGAGCGAGCGCGGATAGGAGATCATCGGCACCTCGATGATCTCCTCCGGTGTCACCTCGGTGCGAGACGCGAGCGGGTGGTTGACCGGCAGGCATGCGACGAGGCGCTCCTCGAAGACGACCTCGGTCGACAGAGGCGGGGATGACGGACCCGCCTGCGGGAACTCGTCGCGCACGATGCCGACGTCGATTGTGCCCTCGCGCAGGCGGTCGAACTGCTCGCCCGATGTGAGGGGCACGAGGGTGAGCGTCACGTTCGCCCGGCGCGCGCGGAACATCTGCACGACGTCCGGGAGCACGGTGTAGTTCGCAGAGCTGACGAATCCCACGGTCAGCTGGCCAGTAAGGCCGCAAACGTAGTCGCGCATCTCGGCACGAACCGCGTCGACTTCGTCCAGGATCCGTCGCGCTCTCTCCTGAAGGTGTCGACCGGCGGGCGTGAGGCTCACCCGTCGCGTACTGCGCTCGAACAACGCGATGCCGACCTCACGCTCGAGACGCCCGACCTGAACGCTGAGCGGGGGCTGCGACATGTGCAGCCGCTGCGCCGCGCGCCCGAAGTGGAGCTCGTCCGCGACTGCCATGAAGTAGCGCAGTTGACGGAGTTCCATCCCCGAACGATACGGGCTTCGTGTTACCGCTCTGTTACGGGGATATTGCGAGCAAAACGCTATCAATCCGCATCGGAAATCGTATTTGAACTGAGGTTGTATCAATGGTTATCTGGTCCCGCCGCACCCCGAGATGGAGGACCACCCTTGACCACAGACTTCACCCCCAGCACCCGAATCGACATGCTCTACCTCAGCGAGCCCGAGGTGATTGCCGCCGGCATGAAGGACATGGATCGCTGTATGGAGGTCATGGAGGAGGTACTGATCCTCGTTGCCAAGGGCGACTATCGCATGGCCGGCAACTCGGCCAACTCGCACGGTGCGCAGATCAGCTTCCCGCAGTCCTCGCCGTTCCCCGCAATGCCTCTGGACGCGGCCGACCGCCGGTTCATGGCGATGCCCGCCTACCTCGGCGGACGTTTCGACACCGTCGGCGTCAAATGGTACGGCTCGAACATCGACAACCGCGACAAGGGGTTGCCCCGCTCGATCCACCTCATCGTGCTGAACGACAAGGAGACGGGCGCGCCCTTCGCGATCATGTCGGGCAACCTCGAGAGCGCGTATCGCACGGCGGCGGTCCCTGGCGCTGCGGCAAAGAAGCTGGCCCCGCTGAACGCGAAGTCGCTCGGAATTGTCGGCCCCGGCGCGATGAACAAGAGCGCCCTGCACGCGATGACGGCGGCGCGCCCCACGCTCGACACAATCCGCATCAACGGTCGCCGCCGCTCGACCTCCGAGGCATTCGCGGACTACGTGCGAGAGCACTACCCGCAATTCACGAGCATCGAGATCGCCGAGACCGTCGAGGCCGCCGTCCGCGACTCCGACATCGTCTCCGAAGCGGTCACCGGCCTCGTCGGCTCGGAGAACTACCCGTACATCGACGGCGACTGGATCAAGCCCGGTGCATTCCTGAGCCTGCCGGCCAATCTGCGCATGGACAAGGAGTACACGCTGTCGGGCAAGGCGCGGCTCATCGCCGATGCGAAGAGCATCTACGAGGCATGGGCCGAGGAATACCCGGCGCCGTCACACGAGACGGCGTTCGGCATGATCGGACTGTACTGGCAGGACCTCATCGATGCGGGTGAGCTTGACCAGTCCCGGGTAGTGAACATTGGCGACGTGTTCGACGGCAGTGAGGCCGGGCGCGAGTTCGACGACCAGCCGGTGCTGTTCAGCGTCGGCGGCATGGGGGTTGAAGACGTCGCCTGGGCGAAGACCGTCTACGAGAATGCGGTCGAGCTAGGCATCGGCACGAAGCTCAACCTCTGGAACACCCCGGATCTGGCCTGACCCATGAGCAGGAGAGAACACGAGACGATGCAGAAGACAGCAGAATCCGCACGCTACGCGATCATCGGCGCAGGACTCAGCGGTGCGGCCGCGGCCTGGCGCCTGGCGCAGTCGGGAGCGGAAGTGATCGTGCTCGAGCGCGATGTGCCGGCATCCGCCCAGGGCAGCTCACACGGTTCGGCGCGCATCTTCCGCTACGCCTACCCCGACCCGTTCTACGTGGACTTCGTCGTGCAGGCAAAGCGCGGCTGGGATGAGCTCGAGGCGGCGAGCGGCGAGCGGCTAATCACCCCCAGCGGATCCCTCGACTTCGGCGTCGTGCGCGACCCGCACGGGCTCGCACGGGTCCTTGAGCGCGAGGGAATCGAACACGAGCTTCTGAGCCGCGATGATGCCGCGGCCCAGTGGTCACAATTGAACTTCGACAGCGACGTTCTGTGGCACCCGGGAGCGGGGGTGATCGACCCCGAGTCCTCAGTCGAGGCGATGGTCCACCTGGCCAAGACCGCGGGCGCCGAAGTGCGTCTCGGCTGGGAAGCTGTATCCGTCAGGCGGGCGTCATCGGGTTACCTGGTGACGTCATCCACCGGCGACACGGTGCACGCGGAGCAAGTCATCGTCGCCGCGGGTGGGTGGCTGCCGACGCTGCTGAGCGGGCTGGAGCTGCCGGAGGGCTTCGTGAACGCCCTGCCGCAGTTCGAGGTGCGCCAGGAAAACGCGTACCACTTCCCCTACCGCGACCCCCAAGATCAGGGGGAGACCCCTCCGGGCGGTGCCACCTCGTGGCCGACGTTCATCTACAAGGGGCAGGATATCCAGACCTACAGCCTGCCCGGCGGGCGCGACGCGCAGTTCCGCGGCCAGAAGATCGCAGAATACAACGCAGGCCGCATCATCCCCTCGGCGCGCGACCAAGACGGACAACTCGACCCCGAGAACCGCAAGCGCGTGGTGGACTTCGTCGAGCGGTACACGCCGGGAATGGTGCCAGAGCCCTACGCGGAGACGACTTGCCTGTTCACGAACGTACCCCGCGACGACATGATCATCGACCGCGCCGAGGGCATCACGATCCTCTCGCCGTGCTCGGGGCAAGGTGCGAAGTTCGCCCCGCTGCTCGGTGAGCTGGTCCTCGATCTCGTAGTCGACTCCCGGCAGACGTCGGAACGCTTCCGCGCCGCAGGCCAGCGCTTCGCGGAGGTGTGACATGAGCACGCATGCAGACGCGAACGCTTTGTTGGCAGAGATTGAGGGCATTGGCGTTGACGAGAAGCGTGGCGGGTACTCGCGTCCGGTGTTCTCCGCGGCGGAACTCGAGCTGCGGGTGTGGTTCTCCGCCCACGCCACCGAACGTGGGCTGGCCGTCGAGAAAGACGGCAACGGCATCCTCTGGGCATGGTGGGATGTACCCGGCGCGTCGGCCGACGCCGACGGCCGCCACGGCGCGATTGTTACGGGCTCGCACCTCGACTCCGTTCCCGGCGGCGGCAATTTCGACGGACCACTCGGCGTCGCCAGCGCCCTCGCAGCAGTGGACCTGCTGCGCGATCGTGGCGTGCAACCGGCGCGGCCACTGGCCGTGGCGGTGTTCCCCGAGGAAGAGGGGTCGAGGTTCGGTATTGCGTGCCTCGGCTCGCGTCTTTTGGCCGGGGCGGTGGACCCAGAGCGGGTCCGCGCGCTACCTGACGAAACCGGACGTTCCTTCGCCGACGTGTCGTCCGACGCCGGATTCGATCCCTCGCTGATCGGCGCGGATCCCGGGCGCCTCGCCGGCATCGCGGCGTTCGTAGAACTGCATGTGGAGCAGGGACGCGGGCTCATCGACCTCGGTCAGCCGGTAGCGCTGGCCGGTGCCATCATCGCGCACGGCCGCTGGCACGTCCGCATCGAGGGGCGCGGCGATCACGCCGGCGCCACCCGAATGGCGGATCGGCAGGATCCCGTGGTGGTCGCGGCCGAGACGATACGGAGGCTCCGGGAGCACACACTCGCGGTCGACGACGCGCGCGGTACGGTCGGCCGCGTGCTGGTCACCCCCGGCGGCACGAACGTCATCGCGTCGGCGGTCGACCTTTGGATGGATGTGCGGCACCGGTCCGAAGAAGCGGTGCAGCGCATCGTGAGCGACGTCACGGCAGCCACGCAGTGCGCGGCCGAAGACGAGGGATGCGTCGTCACTGTGACGGAGCAATCGTTCTCGCCGACCATCTCGTTCGATCCCGCACTGCGCGACCGGATGCAGGAGGTGCTCACTGATGCCCCCGTGCTCGACACCGGTGCGGGGCACGACGCGGGCATCCTCGCCGATGTCATCCCCACCGGAATGCTGTTCGTCCGCAATCCCACCGGCGCCTCGCACACTCCAGTCGAAACCGCCGGGCCCGAGGATGTGACCGCGGGCGTCGAGGCGCTGGCGGACGTGCTCGAAGACCTGCTCACCCGCTGACCGCCCGCCACATCACGGCAAGGCCCCACTACCCGCTTTCGGCGCATCCGAGCGCGCCGGAATCACGACTGCACGCACAACGAAAGGAGATCGATATGGATATCACCTCGCAGGTGAACACGGCATGGATGCTCACAGCCACCGTCGCCGTGACTCTCATGCTGCCCGGACTCGCGCTGTACTACGGCGGCCTGTCCAGAACGAAGAACATCCTCAACACGATGATGATCGTGTTCGGCGGGTTCGCCGTCACGGCTGTGCTCTGGGTTCTGTTCGGATACGGCCTGACCCTCGGCGACTCCGTCGGTGGCGCTGGCCTGATCGGCGATCCGACCAGCTTGTTCGGCATGCAGGCCCTGCTCGGCGCCGAGACGCCAGAGGGTGCGGTTCCGCCGATTCTCATCGCCGTGTTCCAGCTGATCTTCGCCGGGCTCACCGTCGGCATTATCGGCGGGGCCGTCGAAGGTCGCATGAAGTTCTCGAGCTGGCTGATCTTCAGCGGGGCCTGGGCGACGCTCGTCTACTTCCCCGTCGCGCACTGGGTCTTCGCCTTCGACGCCCCAGACGGGGCGACGACGGGCGGTTGGATCGCCAATAGCCTGCACGCGATCGACTTTGCCGGGGGAACGGCTGTGCACATGAACGCGGGTGTCGCGGCGCTCGTGCTTGCCCTGTTCCTTGGCAAGCGCCAGCACTTCCCGAACGTCGGACGCCCCGGCAACCTGCCGATCGCGATCGTCGGCGGTGGCCTGCTGCTCGTGGGCTGGTACGGCTTCAACGGCGGGTCATCAGGTGGCATCAACGACAGCGCCGGTATCGCGGTCGCGAACACGCTCATCGCGGCGTGCGCCGGATTGCTGGGTTGGCTTGTCGTCGAGCGGATTGTGCGGAAGGCTGCGACTTCTCTCGGCGCGATCTCCGGTATCCTCGGCGGCCTGGTCGGCATCACTCCAGCCGCGAATTCCGTCTCGCCGGGCGGCGCGCTCAGTATCGGTTTCCTCGCCGGGATTGTGGCGTTCGCCGCCCTCGGCCTCAAAGAGAAGCTGGGTTATGACGACGCTCTCGACGCCGTGGCGATCCATATGTTCCCCGGCATCTTTGGCACGCTCGCGATCGGCTTCCTCGCCGACCCGGCCTCGCCGGCGGGTGCTCGCGGAATTCTCTTCGGCGGCGACTGGGGTTTGCTCGGCACGCAGTCCGTAGCTATCGTCTCGGTTTTCGTGTACACCTTCCTAGTGACCGCACTGATCGCCTGGCTCCTCAAAATCACCGTCGGGCTGCGCGTCACCGACAACACTGAGACCATCGGGCTCGATATCACTCTCCACGCCGAGACCGCGTACGACCTGGACGACGTGCGCTCCTGAGCGCCGCCTCTCTGAGATAGGACGAAGACAATGAAGCTCATCACCGCCGTTGTGCAGCCCAGCGCGCTGGAACCAGTGAAGACCGCCCTCGCCGAGGTTGGCATCGCAGGAATGACGATCCTCGACGCGAAAGGGCACGGAACCCAGACAGGCAAGGTCGAGGTCTACCGCTCGCAACGAGTGAAGGTCGACTTTCTCCCGAAGATCTACATCGAGATGGTCGTCACCGACGAGGTGCTCGACGACGCCCTCCACGCGATCCAGGATGCCGCCCGCACGGGTGCGATCGGCGACGGAAAGATTTGGGTCACCGACGTGCTTCAGGTCATCCGCGTTCGCACCGGCGAGACAGGACCGACCGCGATCCATGTCGCACCGCACTCAAACTGAACTCGGGATCATTCGCCCCTCGGATGTCGAACCGGAACAGTGGGCGAACGGCTTGGGGGCCACGCGGGTGATGGCAGCACAGCCCGCGTGGCGGATCAGTATCGCCGAGATCGAGGGGCGAATGCCCTTCTCATTCTTCCCGGGGGTGGATCGGGTTCTGGTCCCGCTGAGCGCCTGGGGAGTTGCGCTCGAGATCGAGGACGATCACCACTGGATTTGTGCGCACTCGGCCGTCTCTTTCCGCGGAGAAGATCGCGTCATCGGGCAGACCGGCCTGAGACGGACGACCGTGGTCAACGTCATGACGCGTCGCTCGAGGGCTCGGTTGGACTGCGAGATCCGCCGTGGGCCGGGTATGGACGCCGAAGACGTCGACGCATTCGTTGTCCTCGGCGGACAGGTCTCGGCGGGAGCCGGTTGGCTGCCCCAGGGAACCGTGATCCTCCGGGCAGCAGAGCCCCGCACCGTGTCCTCTGAGACGGGTAGCGTGGCGTTGCTCCGGTGGTGTCATTTTTCGAAGTCGTCTGCAAACCAGCCCTAGAGCTTTCACGGGTTGTGCAGGCGAGTGTGAACACTGGTCTTTTCGTACTCCGCTGCACAAACCTCAACGTCCTCGACCCAGTGAGCGATGCTGGAAGAACTACGCCTCACGCTTCGTGAGGCCACCCCGATCGACATTTTCAGGTGGGGTACGCCCCAACGCGCATGTCGCTGCTCAATGTCGATAGGCTGCTGACTCGTGCCGCTGCGGATGTTCGAGGCTCATGGTTTGGCCAGGTGCCGGTAGATCGTGGGGCGGGTGACTCCGAATTCCTCGGCGATGTGCTGGACGGTGTGGGCCCTTTTGCCGTCGGCGTCTTTCTCCTCATACATGTCGCGGGCCAGTCTGACCTGGCGAGGCCCGAGCTTGGGTTTCTGTCCGCCGGTCCGTCCCCGGGCACGGGCCGCGGCCAGCCCATCGCGGGTGCGTTCGGACATTAGGGCGTGTTCAAACTCGGCAATCGAGCCAAGGATCTGGAAGAACATCCGCCCGGTGATGCTGGACGTATCGATGCCTTGATCCAAGACAACCAGATCAACGCCGCGCTCCTGGAGGGTGTTCGATAAGTCGATGAGGTTCTCCAGCGACCTGCCGAGCCGGTCGAGTTTAGTCACGACGAGCTGATCGCCGGTCCGGTTGGCCGAGAGGAGAGCCTTGTCGAGTTCGGGCCGTCGGGCGAGTGTTCCCGAAGCCGAGTCGAGAAAAACCTTCTCACAGCCAGCCGCGGTCAGGGCGTCGTGTTGGGCCTCAGGGTGCTGGTCCCGGGTAGAGACCCGACCATATCCAATACGCATACCAGCAACGTATCACCAACACGGTATCGCGTTACACAGGCGCGTACACGACAAGCATTACAAAATATGCCCCGTGTTTCCGGGACTTACTGAACCTGTCCCGAAGTGTCTTGCGAACGATCGTTACCGAACGCCACACCTACACGCTTTAGCGTCGGATACTTCGGTGAATTCACAAGCCACCCCTCCTCACCAACTCTGACAAGCAGGGGACGACGCAGCTCGTCCCGCGTCCGTCAGGACACCCGAACCCAGCAAAGCCCCCACGACGGGGCGATCGATCCAGAGGTCAACTGAGCAGACAAGACCTCGTCAGGCAATCACGGAATCGGTTGTGCAGGCGAGAAAGGAAATTTGCGCAGGCGACTTCGGAAAATGACAAGTGGAGGGCTGACGCATCGTCCAAGGAGTCCGCATGACGGACACGCACGTCGCACTGTTTCATCTGCGCACCCCTCCGTGCGAAATGTCGGCCGGAAACGACGGCAGCGCCTATCTCAATATTGTCCCGACGTACAGCAGACTCGACCGTGCCAAAATGAAAAACGGCGACATGTGTTCGATATCTGATATCTATTGGTCGAATATTGGTAATATGTCGAATGGTTGGCGAGCGCATTTTCTTGTCGATTGACCATGGCGATCGATCCTCGGCCGCGACTGGCAGTTGACCCTCTACCGATAACGGGAGACCCAAATGATCATCGATGTTGACGAAACTGGCATTGTTTTACGTAGGCCGCGTCATTTCGCCTCGCTTTCGGTGGAAAGTCGGATCTCGCCGAGCGCCCTGCAGACAGCGCTCGAAGCGGTCGGGGCGAGTCTTGACGGCATCAACGCCTGGATCCCGACCGATGTACTCGAACGCTGGGCCGGGCCCCTGTTACGCGATTCCGCGTGGAGACAAGGCCTCGTTGACATGTACGCCTATGCGCACGACCACGGTTGGGTCGATCGCGATCGTATTCGCGTGCATGTCGTTCACAGGGCCGCCGGGGCCGCTCACTACGCCACCGCCGTCGTCGGACTCGGGGCACAAGGCTCCGGAATCGCGCGTCGGCTAAACAAGCTCGGCCACGACGTTGTCGCGGGTGTCGACATTGGCGACCGCGTCGGCAAACGCATCGACGAGCTCGTGCCCGGTTTTGTGGGCGACGGCATAGTGCTGGGTAGCGTCACCGAGCTCATCGCAGCCCACCCCGAC
The DNA here is from genome assembly GCF_039538945.1 of Glaciibacter kafniensis. NCBI lineage: Bacteria > Bacillati > Actinomycetota > Actinomycetes > Micrococcales > Microbacteriaceae > Glaciibacter > Glaciibacter kafniensis. The sequence continues at coordinate 261,265 of NZ_BAABCN010000007.1, forward strand.
CTCGACATCGTCGCACTCGCGGCTTCTGTTCCGCTGGCAGTGACGCGTCCGTGGGCGGCCGAACTGACCTCGCACGGCATCAATGTCGTCACCCTCGACCACGAGGCTTTTGCATTCGACGAGAGCTGGGTGCCTGAGCTCGATGCCGCCGCCAAAGCCGGCGGTGCCAGTTTCATGGGTGTCGGCGTGCAGGATGTCGCTTGGCTGCACCTCATCCGCCTCGCGAGCGCCGCCGTCGCCGACATCCGCAAGATCACGCTGACCAATATCGTTCCGGTGGAGGTGCTCTCTCTCGGCTTGTTGGAGCAGATCGGCCTCGGAAACCCTGCTGACATGGGTGACGATGCGCAGGGCGGGCCCGACGGCGGCCCGGACGACCTCGAGGGCGAAGGCGAGCAGTCAGTGGTGGCCGGCCCCGTACGGGAGGTCGCACGCATGTTCGGCGCAACGGCCGGTGACATGACGCTGTCGTTCGATCCCGTCGTCGGCGACACCGACTACTACTGGATCGGCGGGGACCGTTTGATTCCGGCCGGCACCGTACAAGGCATTCGTGAGGTGGCCACATGCAGCACCGATCGAGGGTTCGACATCGAGGGCGTCGTCGCCGTCATGCCTGGCGGTGACGAGGTCTCGGAGAATATCGTCGAGATCGAGGGGGAGTCGACCCTGCGCGTCACGTTCGGGCCGATCACGACCGAGGTCACCGACCTTGCTCTGATCGCCCGTATCCCCGATATCGTGCGGGCGGCTCCAGGCGTGCGTTTCTCGGCCGACATGCCGAGTCCGCGCCACCACTTTGGGCCATCGGCCGATGACCAGCACTCGCCACAGCGAGAGGGTGCATCACGGTGAATCAGCGCTCAGCCAAGCCGTCACTCCCGGTCGCACTGGGAGAGCGGATCGACACTACTCCGGTGATTGACTATCTGCGGCCGATCATTCAGCAGTACGAGCAGCGCATTGAGGACGACGCACGCCTGCCAGATGAACTCGTTGACATCCTGCACGACGCCGGCGTTTTCTCAACGTTGCTGCCCCGCGAGTACGGCGGGCGTGAGCTGCATCCGGTCGATCACTTCGACTTCATTTTCGAACTTTCCCGAATCAACGGCTCGGTGGGCTGGTGTGCCATGATCCAGACCGGCGGCTACCCGATGGTCGAGCCGGAGGTCTTCGCTGAGCTTTCTGGCAAGAAGCCTTGGTTGACTGCGGGCAGCCATGGGCGCATCGGCACCGAACATCGGGTGGAAGGCGGCTACCGTTTCACAGGTGAGTGGCGCTTCTGCAGTGGCTCAGCCTGGGCGCAGTACCTCACCGGATGGGCCAAAATCGTTGACGATGAGGGCAACCCGATCATCGACCTGGTAACAGGCGAGGAAGCGATGATTGACGGGCTTTTCGCCAAAGCTGACGTCACCGTGCTCGATGAGTGGAACCCCATGGGCATGCGCGGAACCGGCAGCGGCGGCTTTACAGTCGAAGACGAGTTCCTGGAGGAGCGTTTCACTATGGGTGCCGATGACATCCCGGACGCGTACCGGGATCGTGCGGTCTATAACCTGAGCGGATGGGCGGGTCAGCTGCACATCGCCGCAATGATGCTCGGCAGTGTGCAGGGCATGGTAGACGAGTTCGTCAAGGTTGCGGCGCTACGTCGTGAGCGATTCTCCTTCACGAATCGCGCCGGTCGCATGGGTCGCGAGCAGCTGCACCAGATTCGAATTGCCGAGGCGCACGCCGAGATCAGGGCTGTCGTCGAGTGGGCGCGTGCACTGGGCGCCCGGGACTACGACGCGGCCCTGCGCGGCGAAACGCTGCCGTACGAGGACGGCGTCATTGCCATGCAAGCAGTACCCCTGCACGCCGGGCGCGTGGCCAAGGAGATCGCCCTGACATTGTTCGGCCTTGCCGGTGCAGATGCCGTGCCGCGCGACAGTGGGCTTTCACGTGCTTTTCGGGACACCCTCACCGGATCACAGCACACCGCGTTCCTGGAGCCACAATTTCAGCCGATCGGTCAGTACCTGCTCAGCAAGGATTCCCCGGAGGGCGTACATATCGATGAGAGCTTCTTGATGCCGCTCCCCCCGAGGGGCGAATAAAGCGCCGTTCGCAAGCGGCGGTGCGCCGAGCGCCGCAGGGTGATCGCCCTGCGGCACTTGCACCGCTCAACTCCACACGATGGAGAGCTGCTCCTTCTTTCCCGCGAAACGGTGAAGGTGTTCGGCCACAGAGTCGCAGTTGGCTCTGAGCGCCGCGTCGTCATCTGCACATGCGACGAGCACGAGCTCGTCTGTACGCACCTCGACGCTGATGCCGGTCGCGGGAAAATCGCCCATCGCGTCGAAATGCATCCTCGTGACGGCGCCATCGACCTCGGGTTCCGTGTGTCGACCCCAGTGGCTGATGAATTGCTTGGCATAGCGCGGGGCGAGCGGGGTGTGAACGATGCTCGTTGAGCTGAGTTTCATCATCGATGTGTCCTTATCTCGGGAAGCAGGCCGCCGTCGGTCGCATCCGAGCTGGCGACCTCAATGACATGCGGAGGGGCATCCCGCTGCTGATGCAATGGGATGCCCCGTTGGTTGGAAGATCGTCTAAGAAGCCGAGTCAACCAAGGTGCGCAGATCTGCGAGCTGCGCGTCGACGGCGCCCGGAGTGAGGTCCCACAGGCCGAGGTTGACGCGGTCGGCACCCGCCTCACGGTATGCAGCAAGGTCATCAGCGGACTCGACACCGTACACGTGAAGCAGCTTGTCGGGGTGCGCCGCCTTGAACTCCTTGGCCTGTGCAACGCCGCTCTCGTCCCACGGCCACATCGCCCAACCGTCGGCGGCCTCGGCGACGCGCTCTCCGATTCCATCGAAGCCAGCCCCGAGGAGCACGGGAACGTGGATGCGGCCGTCGGTGTCGCGCGGGCCGACCGAGGCCTCGTCGAACTTGACGAACTCTCCGTTGAACGATGAGGTCTCGTTGTTGAAGATCTCGCGCATCGCGAGCATGCGCTCGCGGAGAACGTCGCGCACCTGTTCCGGGTTGGTACCGTGGTTGCGCATTTCCTCGGAAACTGAGCCCGTCGCCACGATCAGGTCGATGCGGTTGCCTGACAGAGCGGCGATGGTCGCCGCCTGTTTGGCCGTCAGGATCGGATCGCGCATTCCGAGCTGCATGATGCCGGAGCCGACGCGCAGACGTTCGGTGGCGTTGGCGGCGAGGGCGAAGACAGTAAATAGTTCGAAACTCGACGGCGGGTGCTGCTCCAAGTTGCCGACGGAGTGGATGTGCTCGCCCAGAACCAGGGCGTCGAAGCCGGCGTCCTCGATCTTGCGAGCTACGTTGTCGGGGCGCTCAGTATCGGCGTTGAAACCGCCGACGTTGATTCCAATTTCCATTGTTTTCCTTTTCATTATTCAGAAGTGGCTGAGGCTGGTTTCTTCGGGCTTCCGGCTCTATGCCGTCAGCAGGAAATCGACATCCGAGCGCTGGAGGCCCTTCTCAGGATCGACGCGAATGATCATGCCGCCGGGAGATTCGGGCAGGGCGGAGAGGTCGACGAGCGGGCTGTCGATCCAGATCCACGGTGCGTCCTTGGAATATCTGACGATCGTGTTCAACTTGTCGAACTGCACGGGGAGGTAGGGCCAGGGCTCGTGGGGCAGGCCCAACACATTCTCGAAGGCATAGTGGGCGTTGGGGCCCCACTCGGATGCCCACACGATGTTGTAGTGCTCGCCGAGCTCCCGGATGAGTTCGGCGACGCCATCGGGGATGACGAGCTCGCGTGCCCATTTGCCTCGTGCAGAGATGCGCCGAAGCGTTCCCTGGGCGTGCGGATCCTCGACGGCGATCACATCGTTGACTCCGATCGCGATGATCGGCCGCTCCGGGTGGGCGGGGGGTAGCGGCTCGTATTTAGGCACGGACCGACTCCGGTGCGGATTCAAAGAAGTTGCCGCCCTCGATCTGGACGACGGCGAGCTTCTCATCGCGGATGATTCCGGCGGGGTCCGTTCCGGCAGCAACAGCCCGAACCTGCTTGGCCATCATCCGGCGCAGCATCGCGATGCCCTGGTCGGTCGTGGTCATGTGGTCTTCGCTGTGCAGGGAGATGTCCCCCTGGCTCTTCTGTGCCTCGTAGTCACCGGGCATGCTCTGGTGCTCATCCGCGGTGAGTTCCGCCCACGGCTTTCCATCGTGTGTCGCACGGAGTTTGCGCAGGAAGTCGGGATCGGTGTCCCGCGCGAGTGTGAGGATGCGGAAGGAGGTGTCATCGGCCGGTACTACCCAGCCGATCATGTTCGTTGTGCCACCGCTGAGCTTGGGCGATGCCACGACACGCACATTTGGGAACATCACTTCGGTCACGCGACGGAGGCGGCCTCGCTCACCGAGGTCACGCATCTGCACCGAGCGCACACCGGTGGGGGTGTAGCTGAACTCGACCTCGGGGATGAGGGCCATCTCGGGCGTGAACTGTTCGCCGCTGAACCGTGCGTGCAGGATCGGAACATGGAACGGGTCCATGACGTTCTCCCAGTGCTGCAACCAGTTGAAGTCGAGCTCAATAGGACCGCCTCCGCCCACCCCGGCGTCGTTCGTGATGATGATCTCGCCCTCGGCGAGATTCTCGAAGACGTCATAGCGCGGCAGAACCGGCTTTTTGTCGGGCGGGCCAAGATAAGCCCAGACCATGCCATAGAGCTCCTCGACGGGGTACCAGGGTTGACGCATGCGGTCGCGGTGCACGCCCATCTCGGGTTCGCAGGGTTGTTCGATGCACTGGCCGTCGGGGGTGAACACCCACCCGTGGTAGCAGCAGCGGATGCCCTCGTCTTCGACCCCGCCGTAGAAGAGGGAGGCGCCGCGATGGATGCAACGGGGGTGCAAGAGGCCGGCGACCCCCTTGCGCGTGCGGAAGAGCACGAGGTCCTCTCCGAGCACCTTGATGCTCGTCGGCCTCGTCGTCACCTTCTCGCTCAGTGCGATCGGGTGCCAGTAGCGGCGAAGCACTTCGCCGAAGGGGGTCCCCGCGCCGACCAGGGCGAGTTCCTCCAGTGGGCGGCCCATGGTCATGCCATATGCGGTGCCAGTATCCATCAAGTTTCTCCTTCTCTCGGCGTTGAGTGGGTGGTCACAAATCAAGTTCGAGGTTGTCTGACAGTGCTCTCGAGACGCAGGTCATCATGGTGTCGTTGGCGTCACGCTCATCGGCAGTGAGTATCGAGTCACGGTGATCGACGATGCCGGCGAGCACGGCCACTTCGCATGTGCCGCATACGCCCTCCAGGCACGAGGACGTGACGGGCAGCCCCGCCGATTCGAGCGCGGTGAGTACCGAGACTTCTGGTTCCACCACAATTTCTCGGCCGGATCGCGCGCACGTGACGGTGAAGGCTCCGGAACGTATGGGGGCCGAGAGCTCCTGAGCGGCAAAACGTTCCCGGTGGGCGGAGATCTCGCGCGCCGCGCACAGCTCGTCGAACTCATCGAGCATCCGCTCGGGGCCACAGCAATACAGGGCGTAACCGGCGGGAGCCTGATCGATAATCTCGGCAAGGGAGAGACGCTGGCCACGGTTGGCGGCGTAGATGTGCACGCGGTCGCCGAACTGCTCAAGGTCGCGGCGGAGCGGAACATGCTCTGGACCGCGTGTGGCGAGGTCGAGCCTCCAGTCGGCTCCGCGTTGCTGGAGTGTTCGCGCAAAGGTCAGTAGGGGAGTGACGCCGATTCCGCCGCCGATGAGCACATAACCCGGCGCATCGATCAAAGAGAAATTGTTCCGGGGCGCGCTCGCCCGCACGATGGCACCCGGACGGAGTTCGGTGTGGACGTGGCGGGAGGCGCCGCGACTCCCCGTCGAGTGGGCAACGGTCAGGCGCCAGCTACTGGAGTCCGCGGGGTCACCGGTTAACGAATACTGGCGCTGCATGTCATTTTCGAACGTGATGTCGATGTGTGCACCTGGGTCCCACTGCGGGAGGTCAGAGCCGTCAAGGCTGCGGAGGTGCACAGAGAGCACCTCGGGCGACTCCCAGATCAGCGCTGTGACACGGAGTTGCAGATCAGACGTCGCGGACTCGACGGAGTCGTCAGTTGTGGCCGTCGGTGCGAGAGACATCATCATCCCTATTCATTCTCGATGGAGTCGAAGCGAGTGGACCTTGGAACCCAAGGCACACGTCCGATAGTAGGACAGATTAGTTCGCATTGCGACCACAAATTCGACCTCAACGTTGCACTATCGAAAGGGTGACCCTATATTTATCGTTACCTAACGTCCTATAAAAGGACACAATCGCTTTCCTGGTTTCGCCAGGTGCGGGTTCAAGTTGATCGATGAAAGTGGGGGAAGGCCGATGGCGCACCTGTCCTGGACGGTGAAGGAATCGCTCCTCAGCTATGTCGTCGATCGAGCGGGCGGCGTCGTTGACGTCGAGACTCCGGCGAAACGATCCGCCGATGGATCCTTCTGGTTTCCTGCCGTAGGAAGAGAATTTGCGGATGCCGGTACTGGCTCAGTGACGAAATTTGCCGGTGGAGTGCGGCTCCGCGGGCACGGCGGCATGCTCGATCTTCCCCTGCGGGATCCATGGATCGAGCAAACGGCCATCGGATTCGTGCTCACGATCGTGGACCCCGACGATGTCAACGCGCGACTGCCTTTCGTGACGATGGAGGAGTTCGTCCTTCGCGGAAACTCTCGTTTCGGCGTCGCCACGAGCATGACGGCAGACGGGGCCGATCTGATCTTCGGTCCCTACGAAGCGGGCACGCCGTTCGACGATCCCGTGCTGCACGACGTGTCGGAATAGAACACCCAGAACGAGCATGCAATCAATAAGGAGTGGGAAATGAGCATTAATTGGCAATCCAACCGCACCCCGGTTCCGCCGCACCCCTACGCGCACTGGGTCGCCAACGATGACTGGATCATCGTGTCGGGCTCAGTTGGTTTCGCGCCGGACTTCACGATTCCTGACGACTTCGCCGAGCAGGTGAGCTACGCGATCGCGAACATCGAGTTCTCTCTGAATCAGGCAGGAGCAACGCTCTCCGACGTTGTGCTTCTCAAGCCGTACGTGACCGACATTGCCAATGCGGCTGTGCTTGACGAGGTGCTCAATCGCATCCTTCCTAGCCCTCGCCCTGCCGGCGGCGCCCTTGTTGCCGTGAATGCGCTCGCGCACCCCGCTTTCAAGGTTGAGTTCGAGGCATGGGCCCAGCGTGGTGCGACGTGGACCGAATGGACCCCCGGCAATTAACAACGGTCTGAAAGGACTATCACTATGAGCAATTCCGTACTCGAAGTCGAGATCTCGCGCGACATCACCTATCGGACCATTGACGGGCTGTCGCTGCAGGCGGATGTCTATCGGCCGCTCGGCCGCGACCCGATCGCTTCAGTGCTTTATCTGCATGGCGGTGGCTGGGTGGAAGGCGGCCGCATTGACTATGAGCAGACGCGTGCGATCAAGCTCGCCGAACGCGGTTTCCTTGTCGCTTCAGTGCAGTATCGATTCGCGCAGGATGCGCCGTTCCCGGCGCAGCTCGATGACATTCGAGCAGCTGTTGCCTGGCTGAGGGGCAAGCGTGCCGAGTTCGGCGTGGTCAGCGAAAAGGTAGGGGCCTGGGGGTCATCCGCGGGAGGGCATCTCGCCGCACTTCTGGCCCTTGGAAACCCGGGAACGGGTGAGCGCCCAGATGTTGACGCGGCCGTCACTTGGTTCGCCCCCCTGGATGTCGGGTTCATGACGGGCGGAACTGAGATGGAGCAGGAGATGTTTGGGCCGAACCCCGTCAACCTGCTCGTCGGCGGAGAATTTGATCTGGCAGACCCGTCGCATCAGGCACTCGACCCGCTGGCATTGGTGTCGGCGGCAGCGGCCCCCATGCTCTTGGTGACGGGTGATCGAGACCGAGTGATCGATGCGTCCGTCAGCGAAAGGATGTTCCGGGCGCTCTCCCGTGCACGGGCGCAGGTCCAGCTCTACGTTGTAGCGGGTGCGGGGCACGAGGACGCGGCCTTAGAAACGGCGGCATCGCTCGGACTCGTCGCCGGCTTCTTTGAGGCTGAGCTGGGCACAAACGCACCCCTCACCCGATAATCGGGTTCAAGTATCCGAATGTTGACAGCACTTTCAGTGCTGTGCCAGCATGTCACAGAGCCAATGAAGGACACAGGTGACCCATGTCAGTACGAGAGACCTACCAACACGACGAAGTGTCGTTTGAAGATCTTGAGAATGATCCTTATCCGACCTACAAGCGTTGGAGACGTGAACGGCCGATTGGGTATCTACCCGACATGCAAAGTTGGATGGTCACCGGCTGGGAAGATTGCGAGACGATCGGCGCCGCCGGCGACAGCGTCGACGGCTTCAGCGAGGGCGCGATTCGCTACTTCGGTCACAACATCCTCAACATCGACGGCGCGCCGCACAAGCAATTGCGCGCGTCGATCGATGCCTCGCTCAAGCCCAAGACGGTGCGTCAATACATTGAGCGCCTCGCTCGCCCCATTGCCAAGGAATACGTTTCGCGCATTCGTGAGCGGGGCTCCGTGGATGCGACCACAGGTCTCCTGGAGCTCGTCTCGGTTCGTGTTGTTGCCAATGTTCTTGGCCTTGCCGAGCAGCCCGATGAGACCCTGCAGCGCTGGTTCATTGACCTGAATGCGGGCCTCAATAACTTCATGCAGGACCCGGACGTGCTCGTTCGGGCAGAGACGGCCAAGGCAGAGTCGGCTGACTTCTCGCGGGAGCGGCTCGCAGAGCTTTTGAAGACGCCTGACGAGACCACATTTGCGCACATGCTGCTCTCCAATACGCCGGACGGTCAGCCGCGGTCGTTTGAGGACCTCATCGGCACCATCTGGGTCATGATCCTCGGCGGATTCCAAGAGCCAGGGCACGCCGCAGCCGCTTCGCTCCTCGGCGTTCTCGAGGACCGCGAGCAGTACGCAGCGGTTCGGGGGGACCTCTCACTGATTCCCGCAGCCATCCACGAGGGATTGCGATGGATTGCACCGTTCGGCTTCGCGCAGCGCCGCATTGTGAAAGACCTCGAGGTCGGTGGTGTCGTCATTCCCGCGGGCGACGAGGTCCAGCTCATCCTGGCCTCGGCGAACCGCGACGAGACGCGGTACGAGAATCCTGACAAGTTCGACCTGTTCCGCCCGCGCCTTCCCGTCGCGTCCTTCGGGTACGGCTCGCATTTCTGTGCCGGGCACTTCTTGTCGCGAGAGCTGGAGAAGGTCACGTTTGAGGAGATGTTCACCCAGCTGCCGAATCTCCGCCTCGACCCCCAGAGCGCTCCGGTCATCACGGGATTCGGCGTGCGTGGAGTCAAGCATCTGCCTGTCGTCTGGGACGACTGAGCAGTGCGATGCCGCCCGATCAAAGGCGGCGGGAAAACAGAACCCACCATTCGACAGCGACTGACAGTGTGACGCGGCGCGGCTCGACGTCATCTACCAGTGCAGGGAGTTAGACAGTATGCAAATCGACATTCTTTTCGGAACGGAATCCGGCAATAGCGAGATGGTCGCCGAGGATATCGCGTCGGCCATCGCAGAAGCCGGCGACGTCACGGTGCGGGATATGGCTGGGGTTGACCCAGCCGATCTTGTGCCAAGCACGTTTTACCTCGTGGTCTGTTCGACCTATGGCGACGGACAACTTCCGGAGGGAGCTGTGCCCTTCTTCCGAGCGCTCGGGCAGCAGACTCCCGACCTTTCGGGCGTGCGCTATGCGATGTACGGACTCGGCGACAGCGACTACGTCTACAGCTACAGCGAGGGCAGCGAGATTATTGACCGTGCCCTCACGCAGCGTGGAGCGGAGCGAGTCGGCGAGTACGGCCGTCACGATGCGGCTGAAGAAGAGGACCCGAGTGTGCTTGGTGTCGCATGGGCGCAAGGGGTGCTCGCGAACGCGCAAATCCTGCACGCCTGAGCAGTTCGCACCACCACCCAGCAGTCTGAACAATCGACGTCGATTGAAGAAAGAGAATCTCATGGCCATCACCACCGCATCGTTGCAGGCAGCGCCATCTGCCGACGTCCCCGTGCTTGCGGTCGGTCGAGGCGAGAGGATCGACGTGCATCCGGTCGTCGAGTACCTGCGCCCGTTCATCGTCGCTGCACAGGCGACGGCCGACGCTGAGAGGCGGATACCAGAGTCCCTCATCGCTGAGCTTGAGCGCGTCGGAGTCTTCAGGGCCTTCCTCCCGCGGGAGGTAGGCGGTCTGGAACTGCACCCGAGCGATGAGATGGAGCTGCTCTACGAGCTGGGTCGGATCGACGCGGCAACCGCGTGGGCGGCTTTGGGGCAAAACGGAGGCATGATGTTGCCGGCCCCGGATGTCATTGCGGAGCTCAAGGCGGCCGCGGGAGGCCGTTGGATCATCTCAGGAAGCCACTCCCGCGTCGGGCGCGCCGTCGTCGATGGTGACGGGTACCGCATCTACGGTCAGTGGCACTTCGCCAGCGGATCACCGTGGGCGACGCACCTGACGGCTTTCGTGCATGTGGAAGACGAGCACGGAGACAAGATCATTGATGAGGAGACGGGTGAAACGCTGCTGATCGATGTCGTGCTCCCGCGAGACGCGGTGACCCTGGTGAACGATTGGGACGGAATGGGTCTTCGTGGCACGGCCAGTGGGCGGTTCACGGTCGACGGAGCGTACGTGCATGCGAGTCACGGCGTTCGCATGGGCATTGCTGATGAGACGTACCAGGATCGCGCCCTCTACCGACACTTCTACCCGGCGATCGATGTGGCAGTGAACCTTGGTATTGCGCACGGAATCCTTGATGCCTGCATGCCGCATGTCGATGAGAGCAGCGAGTATTCCCGCGTGCAGATCGCCGAGGCGATGGCAAAGATCCGCGCTGCCAGGAGCTGGGCCATCGAGACGACAGAGGCGCTGTATGACAATGCCTTCCTCGGTGAGACGCCCACAACGTATCAGCTCACGGTTGACATGTGGCTCGCCGGAATCCACGCGGGCCGGGCTGCGAAGGATGCCGCAACCGCTGCGTTCGAGGCAGCGCACACCAAATCCGTCGTAGTCGGCAGGGGAATCGAGCGGCGGTACCGTGATCTGCTCACCGTCACGCAGCACGAGGGTTACTGGATGCGACAGTATTCCTACCTCGGTCAGTTCATCATCAGCGGTGGCAAGCGCCTCGAAGGTCACCCTCTGCTGCTGCCGCCCTCGTTCTACGGCATCGACCCCGGAGCCTGAGTGGCGTGAGGTCGCTCGCCTGTTTCGGTAGCGTCGCGGAATCGAAGGAACAAAGCAACGAGCTGCTCGGTGACGAAGTCACCATGCAGCTCGTTGCTTGCGCTCGCGGGCTCAGCTCAGGGGTGGCGGTACAGCGATGACGGGGCCGTTCGGGTTGTCCTTTGTCATGAGGTAGTCCCCCCGCATCGAGAGATTGCGATAGGCGTTTCCCGCATGGTGTGACGCTGTATAGACATCGCGCAAGCACCGTTCGATTCCCACATCGACACGAATCGCCGCGGTGCCGGCGATCTCGAAGATGGTGTTCACTGCGTCCTTAGCGACACGGACCGCGTAGCTGTTGGCGGCCAGCTCCTCGGCCAAAGCGATCATGTAGTCGTCGGACTGGGCATCCGAAGCCGGATCGTTGAATGAAGCGGCGATCACCAAATTCTCATCACCTGCCTCGGCTTGGCTGGTGATCAGAGCGCCACGCCAGAGCAGGTCGCGCGCAGCGCGAATCGTGGTTTCGGCATCGGCGAGACGGATGCGGCGCAACTCGTCAATCGACGGATCGGCTTTTCGCCCTGGCTTTTCGCCGCGAGCGAGGTATCGATCGATCGCTCCATGCGCACAGCCCAGAACCATCGCGCCCATCTCGGCGGCGTTCGGGGTGGACAGGAAGGGACGGTCGGCGTATTCCTCGGGCGGTACGCCGTCAGTCGTCATGCGCTCGGGCACGAACACGTCGTGCACCTCGAACCCACCGCTGCCTGACCCCCGGAGACCCAGCACATCCCAGTTGTCGAAATACTCAACCTCGTCGAAGCGCACGACGGCGTCGATGCGACGTTGCGCCCCGGTCTCCAGGTCAATCTCCGGCTCGCCGTCTTCGCTGAACACGTCCACCCAGACCGTCACGTGCGTTGACCAGGGCAGACCAGAGGCGAACGGGAAGCTGCCGCTGACACGATAGCCGCCCGACACTCGATCGGCCCGGCCGACCGCAGAGTGGCTGCTGGCAAACAGAAGTCGGCCCTCGGCTTGCTCGATCAGCTCGAGCATCACGGGGGAAGGAAGAAGGGGGAGACTGCCCTTTTGGAAGATCGAGATCCAACTCACCGTCCCATTCAGGCGGGCCAGCTCGAAGATGAGGTCGAGGTAATCGGCGGGGTGGAGTTCGAGACCTCCGACTTCGCGGGGTGCGACTGTGGAGAACACTCCCGCCTCCCACAGCGTGTCAACGAGTTCCCGAGGTAGACGTCGATCCCGGTCGATGCGGTCTCCCGCGTCAAGCACCTGCTGCCTGATGCTGTCGAGCGTTGGCGCTATATCGATGCGCTGACCGAGCGCTTGAGGCAATCGAACTACGCCGATCTCGAGAGCGGTTGACATGTGATGCTCCTTTGCATTCTGAACAGATACACGAATAACGGTTGATTGTGTCCGTTAAACAGAATTATAGTCTCAAATGCGCCCCGCCCCGGAGAAGGAGCTGAAGCGTGCACCCAGTTATCGGACGTTCGTTATCGACTATTGACATCGCAATCGCGCAATGTGAGACTACCGGCCGGCGGGGCCGTCATCGAACGACGCTCCGCACGGACTTGAGCGGATGCCACGAAGGAGTGCCCAATGCCCACCACTGTCAACGAATTTAATACAGTCGTCCCTGAGGATATTGCACGCGCAGTAATCGTCGACGGCTTTGCGGACACCGCCGACTTTCTCGCCGCCCTGGAGTGGCTCCGCGAGAATGCTCCGGTCGCTCGCGTTGAGCTCGACGGGTACGACCCCGTCTGGCTCGTCACCACCTACGACGAGATTCTGGAGGTCGAGCGCCAGCCCGAGGTGTTCAGCGCGGGAGGCGGTGATCGCCCTGGCACGCACAATCCTCACCTCATCACCCGTGCGGAGGACGACTTTTCCCTGGAGACCATGGGTACCTTGAGGGCGGTGGACTCGATCGAGTACGCCGACGGGGACGAGCACTCGTCGATGAAGTCCATGACCGGCTCATGGTTCCGCCCGGTCTCGCTTCGCGCTTTGGAGCCCGAGGTGCGGGAGGTGGCTGACGCCTCCATCTCGACATTCCTGCCCGGCACACAACTCGATGCCGCTGACGTCGCGGAGTTCTGCTTCTCCTATCCGCTCCACGTCATCATGCGCGTACTCGGTGAATCGTCGTCGTACGAATCGGTCTACCGCGCACTCGTACACATGCCCGACGAAACAGCGACGGCGGGCGGGCTCCCGGGCGACGGCGAGGCTGAGGCGGGCGAGGACTCCGATTACTGGGCCGAGGTCTTCGGGAACGCCTTCGCGGCGTTCGACCGCATCATCCAGGAGCGTCGGGATGCGCCGAAGAATGACTTCGCCACGGTGATCGCATCCGCAATTGATCCCCACACGGGGGAGCGCTTTCCGGATTCCTGGATCCACGGCTGGTACATCTCGTTGATCACGGCGGGCCACGCCACGACCTCGCGCACGCTCGCGGGGATCCTCCTCGCTCTTGCGACCCGGCCGGAGCAACTCGCGCTCGTTCAGCGCGACCCCACGTGTATTCCCGGGCTTGTCAGCGAAGGCTTGCGCTGGGTCTCGCCGATCCGGCATTTCACGAGGCGGATCGAACAGGAGTACGTGCTGCGCGGTCAGTTGCTCCCGGCCGGCGAACGGGTCGTCGTCTATTTTCCCTCGGGCAATCGAGACCCCGCAGTCTTCACCGATCCCGACACCTTTGATCTGCTTCGCAGCCCGAACAAACAGATCGCCTTCGGATATGGCATGCACCAGTGCATCGGCCAACACCTGGCTCGACTGGAACTTCGTGTCGTCTTGGAGGAGCTTCTCCCCCTGATTGAGTCGATCAGTCTGGACGAGACGGGCGGCGTCGAGATCCGGCTGACGGAGCGCTGAATCGTCAACGCCGCGACAGTGCGAACGCGGTCATGCCGGTGGCATCAACGCACTCAGTCGTGCAGCAAGCTCACGCGCGCCTGCAAGAAGAGCCTCGAAGTCTGCCCGGCTCAAGCCGCGTTCGCACGCCACGACCAGTTCCATATCGGCGGTGCCATCACGGTTGAAGACCGGCAACTGGATCGAGCTGACCTCTTCATGCCAAGCGGGTGAATGCTCGAGGTTCCCGAGTTCCCGGTCGATTTCCGACCAGAGGGTGGCGAGTGTCGCCCTATCCAGGGGGTTGGCGGTCAGTTGCGCATTGAAGCTGGTAGCGACCGCGTTGCCCAACGAGACCGCGTATCCGCGATTGCGCACGCGGGTGAGCATCTCCGCCAGGCGTGGCCTGTCGACCTTGCCGAGCAAATGCCGGGCGCCCTCGATCCACACCTTCTGTACCGAGGGTGCGGCCCAGGCTGCCAGCACGGGTGCGACCGGTGCTGCGAAGGCGAATGAGCGACCATCCCTGGTTGACGCGTCTTCGTGATCAGTGAAATCGCACACCGCGAGCATGACGACAGCGTCACCCGACGCTGTGGCCAGCGCACAGCCGATGCGCTCCTGCGCAGCGAATGCCTCGAGAGATTGCCGCATCCCGTCGGCGAGGCGCTGACGGATGCCGAGTTCGCGGTAGTCGAAGCGAAGCGAGTGAACTTGGAAGGAGCCGTAGCCGCCCTTGAGAAAGAGCAACGGCAGTCCACCACGGCCATCTCCGACACCGAACTCCTCGACGTCGCCGATGACCATTGTGTGATCGCCGGCGGCGACCACGTTGTTGATGTCGGCACTGAACCACGCCACCGCGTCAACGAGTCGCGGAATGCCGCTGGCGGTGAGCTGCCATTCACCATGCTCGAAACGATCCTGCTGCTTGGTAGCGAAAACCCGGCATAGCTCTTCGTGCCCTGCACTCAGGACGCTCGCGACGAACCGCCCACCGGCCATGACGTGGCCGAAGGTCTCGGATGTCGACGTGGCGAGGTATCCGACCATCGGGGGTTGCTGTGAAACTGCGGAGAAGGTGCCGACAACCATCCCGACCGGTTGCCCTTCGGCGTCGAGCGCGGTGATGAGCGTCACACCCGTCGGATATTCACCCAGCGCGGTACGCCACCATTCCTCGGTGGACCAACTTTTCGCGACGGGAGCCGCGCCCGTGGGTGATTCGGAGGTAGTCGGTGCTGCACTCATGGAAGGCCCCTTTGCTCGGTCCTGTTCAGGTTATCGACAAGCAGAGTCCGAAATCACCATTTGCTCGCAACTTCCAGGCGGGAGCGGAGGTCGCGGGGTTTCCGCTGTCCGAACGCTGTGTGCGCACGCATCCGCCTCATGACCCGTGGACTCTCCCGACAATTCAGCGCCACGGCAGCTAGGATTAGGCGAAGAAGCGACTCGGTAATCGATGCGCGCGCTCCGTCATGCGGGGCGATCTTGAATGGTTGGGGTCACAGTGGAGACTGCACAGACGGCTGATTATGCCCTCAGGGTGCTCCTGGAGCTGGAAGCGCACGACGGACAGACCATGTCGGAGCTTGCCGACAAGATCGATGTCGGTCGGAGCGTGGTTCATCGGATTATTGCAACGCTGCGAGTTCACGCCGCAGTGACGCGTGATCCGCGAGGACGATACTGGCTGGGTCCAATGCTGGTGCTGCTCGCGCGAGGCCTCCAGCACGAGCTGGCCACCGTCGGGGACGGAGCCCTGGCTGAACTTGCAGAGTTGTGCCAGGAGACGGCTATCATTTCCGTCCCGGAAGGTGACCAGAGCGTTGTGGTCGCGTGTGCACTGGGGCACACCGGGGCACTCCGTGTCGAGCACGAAGTCGGTTTCCGCCAGCCACTCAGCCGTGGAGCGTCGAGCCTGGCCATCCTCGCTTATCAGCGCCACCCCGCCATCAGCCGGCTGCTACAGCCCGAGGATCTCGGCGTTCTCGAGGAGATCCGGGCTCAGGGCTATGCGCAGACCACTGGCCAGATACGGTCGCATATGGTCGCACTGGCCGCCCCGATCCTCGATGAAGATGGGTGGGCCATCGGCTCAGTCGCACTGATCGCCCCCGAGACGAGGGCCGAGCTGCTCGAATCTTCCAAGGCGTCGCTCTTGTCGACAGCGCGCGTCATCGCCGACGGGTACGCGCAGCGCAAGAACGCACAACCCGAAGGGCGCTCCTCCAAATGACTGAGATCTCGAAGACTGCAAACAAGGCCCTCGCGCTGTTGACCGAGCTGGCCGCATCCGGCCCGTCGACGCCGCAGGAGATTGCGCGGCGCCTAGATATCAACCGCACCGTCACCCAGCGGTTGTTGATGACGTTGTATGCACGCGATTTCGTGCGCCGCGAAGGTGGCAGTTACACCATCTCCCCGAGGATGAGGCGCATGGCCGACGCGGTGCTGCCGCAGTTGCGACCCTTGGTTGGACGCCTTGATGCAGAGCTCGCCGAGGCGACGGGGGAGACCGTCGTCTTCAAGGTTGTGGACGGCGACACGGTAATCGTGCTGGACGAAGCTGTGCCGTCCGCAGTCTTCGACGTACGGGCCCGCCATGAAGTCGGCACGCGCAGCGACATCACACAGAGCGCCTCAGGTCTCGCGATCCTTTCGGCCATGGATGATGACGAGTTGAAGCGCACCCTGCGAGGCACCGGCGAAGACTTGGGCGTTGTGGGAGAGCGTATTGCCGAGGCGCGACGCGCTGGCTACGCAGTCACGTCCGGAGAGCTGCAGGAGGGCGTCACTGGTATTGCCGCCCCGGTGAGCGGCCCGGACGGGGTTGTCGGCAGTGTCGCGGTTCTGATCCCCACGATGCGCGCGAACAATCTGACGGAATTGCATCGATTGTTGATGAACACAGTGACGCAGATGGAGTACGAGCTCCGTCAGCCGTCGCTGACTGGTGGTGCCGACCAACTTCTCTCCGCCTCGAGCAGCGGCGCGGCGTAGCCGCTCGTTAATTGAGGTATGGGGCGGGGGACACGCGTCCCCGCCCCACACGTAACCAACTAGTAGCGCATCACCGAACGGCGCGAACGCGGGCCAATGTCCTCGTTTCCGATCATGTCAGACCGCGTCCATCCGCTCAGGTCGTGTTCGTCCATGGCTGACCGTGCGAGATCGCGTGCAATTTCGAGGCTCCCATCCTGCTCCGCGAAATCAAGTGCCCCCAGGCGGAGGAATTCAGGCTGGCCGAAATAGTTCAGTTCGTAGAGCTCGTGCCGCGACGCGAACTCGCTGCCGACCGCGTCCCATAGCAGTTTCATCGTCCGCGACCGGTCAAGCGCGGTATTGCCATTGGAGCCGCGCAGGAATCGATCCAGCAGGCGTCTCATCTCCGGATTCTCAAAGTCGAGTGCGGAGGAGTTGAGGTAGATCAATCCGGACGAGACGCAGGTGTGAATGATCTGCCGAGCCCTGCTGAAGAATCCGGGGGCGAGGGTTGCATAGGCTGCGCCATAGTTGAAATCGGGGTCGAGCGTTCCACCCCATGCAGGGTGGGCATTCTCGATCATCCCGTCGCGCATCGCATTCACCGCGCTGCGCATGGAAATGATCTCGCCGAGGCCCGCGCGGGCACCATGCCGCTTTCCTGCCCCCGTGATGTCCAGCGCGAGGCTCAGGGCTCCTGCCAGAAATTCGAGCTTCACCCCCATGCGCGTTGCAGCCTGGAAGATTGCCCGCGAGGGCCAACCTGAGTTCATCTCGAATTTGTTCATCCCCTCCACCCCATAGGCGATGAAGTTCTCCCACGGAATGAAAGCGTTGTCGAAGATCAGGATCGCGTCGTTCTCGTCGAGACGACTGGAAAGCGGTGAATCGAACGGAGTGGAGGTCCTGGCCGCATTCTCCTCATAGGACGATCGGGCGAAGAGCTTGACGCCGGGGGTGTCCAGCGGGGCGAAGAACGTCAGGGCGAACGCATCGTCCGTGATGGGCGTGCCCGAATGAGAGACATAGACATACTGCGTGGTGGGGGCGCCTGTGGCGACGACTTTGGCGCCCGAGAGAATGACGCCGCCGTCAACCTCGCGTTCGACGTGGAGGAACACATCGCGCACCTGATCCGCCGCTTTGTCACGGTCGACGGGCGGGTGCACGACCGCGTGGCCCAGGTGGGTCACCTGCTCTTGCGTGAGCGTGTACCAGCGCCGGGCATTGTCAGCGAATTGACCGAAGAATTCAGGGTCAGCGCCGAGCGAGGTGAGGAGCGAAGCCTTGTAATCAGGGCTGCGTCCCATCCATCCGAAGCCCATCCGCTGCCAGGCCTCGATCGCCCCGCGCGCGGCCCGAAGGTCATCACGGGACCGAGCGGCCTTGAAGAAGGGGTGTGTGACACCGCCGCTGCCCGTGTCGGTCG
Source organism: Glaciibacter kafniensis (assembly GCF_039538945.1). Taxonomy (NCBI): domain Bacteria; kingdom Bacillati; phylum Actinomycetota; class Actinomycetes; order Micrococcales; family Microbacteriaceae; genus Glaciibacter; species Glaciibacter kafniensis. Next base: position 279,809 of record NZ_BAABCN010000007.1, read on the forward strand.
GTGCAGTGAGTATTGGCGCAGTCTTCGGGTCGTGAAGGGCATCGAAGAGCGCGGCGAGCGAGCGGGAAGCGTTGCGGAATGCCGGGTGCGTCGTGACGTCATCGACCCTTTCCCCGTGGATCCATACTTCGCGGCCATCGCGCAGACTCTGCAGAAATTCGTCCCCTGTCTGCGGGGCGCTTCGATGCTGTGGCTCTGACATAGGTGGTAACTCCTCTTTGAGATAACTTGTACATATGTACAACATGTGGAACTGAGCGTAGAGTGAATTCGATTTACATGCAAGGACTCGAGCAGAGGAGCTCACGATCACTGCCCATCCACACAAGCGCGACAGAATCGACCGACGTCAGCTGATTGTCGACGCAGCGATTCGAGTGATTGCCCGTGACGGAATCAGTGGCCTGACCCATCGATCCGCCGCAAGCGAGGCTGGAGTCCCGTTGGGACTGACCACCTATTACTTCTCCGACAAAGGAGAACTGGCGCGGAGCTCTCTCGAGTACGCGCGAGGGCAGTACCTTGCCCGAGATGCGGCACGCATTGCCGAGCTCGTCGACGAGTTCGGCATTGTGACGGGGCTCGCCCACTATGTAGCGGAACTCACGGGGAGTGGCCGCGGTCGGCTCATTCAGGAGTACAGGGTCTATCTCTCCGCGCTCTACGTTCCCGCGCTGCGCGACGCCGTGACCTGGCCTGAGGACCGGGTATTCGACGGGCGAACTGACCCGCGCAGCGCGGCAGCGTTCCACGTCATCATCGAAGGAGTTCTCTTGCGCGCGGTGATGCTCGACATAGCTGTAAGCGTCGAAGAAGTCGAGGCGCTCTTGCGGCCACATTGCTCCGACGACTCGTCTCGTGGATGAGCGCCGATAGCCGAATCGATCTTCCGGGACTCAATACGTCGCGCATTAGCGCCGCCTAATCGGACCGGGAATGTAGTGAGGGGACTCGACCCTCTATTCGACGAGGCATGCTCCCGATCGAAGTGCCCCAGGCAATCGATCGTGCGCGACCGAGAAGGTCACCCCGATATTCGGTTTCGCAAAGCAATTCCGGTCGTACTCGCGTCGGACGCTTCATTGCGCGTGTAACTGCTTGTCGAGGTGGTGGCTGCGGGAACTGGGCGGCGGGTGGGTTGCTTTCGTGCGCCACTCGGTGATTCGGCGCCCTATTCCCTCGTTCTTGTTTGACCCACTCCATCCGAGTGCGTATATTTAGCGTAAAGCTGAGTCCGATTATCGAAAACGTAATGTCGGAATATATGATTGGCACAGAAACTTGCCGAGTGCCACAGTGGTCACTCGCGGACGGAGGCGTAATGGGTGCGAAAGTTGCCCGACTGGGGCATGTGGGAATCGCGGTCGCGGATCTCGATCGCTCGGTGGAGTTCTACACCGGCATTCTGGGCATGAAACTGACGGAAATCTTCCGGTACGGCGACAGCGAAGTCGGTCATGGAACCGCCGTTCTCGCCGGTGCGTTCGTGCGCGGTGACAAAGACACGATCCATCACCGGATGTCGATTTTCACGTTGCGCAATCCCGTTGCGCCTGCGCCAGGGGCGCAGACGCTCGGGCTGCACCACATCGCCTTCGAGTTCGATACGCGCGCCGACCTGCTGGAGCTCTACCACCTGTTCAAAAGCGAGGGAATTCCGATCGTCAATGCGCGGATCGGGGGCCCGGGCAATCACGCGCGCTTCTATGGCCTTGATCCGGATGGAAACATCCTTGAGTTCTACTCGCTGATCGACCAGATCGGCTGGGACGAGAAGGTACATGTTTATCCGCAGATCCAGGAGATCGAGCTCGACGACTTTGACTTCGATGAGTACGAGCGACTTCGTCTCACCCTGGACGATACGTCGTGGGGAAACCTCGACGCGGAACAGCTGCGGCTGTCTACCAAGACGAACAACTGACAAAGGAAGCTGCACAATGACGAAGATCGCACGATTCCGCCACCTGGGCTCTGACCGGCTGGGCGTGGTGAAGGATGACCACTACATCGACCTGACAAGGGCATACGTTGCGTCGAGATCTGCTGCCGGCGATGTGCGCGCTAGCGCCCTCGTGGAGGCCGTGTTGCCGGCCGACGCCTTGGCATACTTTCAGGGCGGCCGTGAGAGCTACCTCGCGTTGCAGGAGGCGGTTGCCTACGCGCAGGGACTCGACCCCAACGTGGCCATCGCGGCGGGAATCCTGGTTCCGCGCTCCGGGACGAAGACCCTTGTTCCGATTCCGAATCCGCCCAAGATCGTGTGCGTGGCGCGCAACTACGGCAAGCACGCGGCCGAGGCCGGTCTCGAAGTGTCCGAGATCCCGATTCTCTTTCCCCGGTTCGCGGTGACTCAGATCGCCGACGGCGACTCGATCATCGTTCCGACGGTGTCAGACCAGGTTGACTGGGAGGGCGAGCTTGCCGTTGTCATTGGCAAGGGCGGCCGCCACATCTCGAAGGCGGATGCCTTTGAACACGTCGCCGGATACACCGTCTTCAACGATGTTTCTGTGCGCGACTATCAATTCCGGGTCAACCAGTACACCGGTGGCAAGAACTTTCACGCCTCAGGCCCGGTTGGGCCTCACATTGTGCTGGCCGACGAGGGGATCGACCCGCACGCGCTGCGAATTACTACGTCGATCAATGGCGTTGTGAAGCAGGACGCGAACACTGATGAGTTCATCTTCGATATCCCGACGATCATTGAGCACATCTCCGAGTTCATTGAACTTGAGCCGGGCGACATCATTCCGACCGGAACGCCGGCCGGTGTTGGATTCAAGCGGAATCCGCCCGAGTTCTTGAAGCACGGTGACATCATCGATGTCACCGTCGAGGGCATCGGCACGCTGAGCAACCCCGTCCGCAACGAGATCCGCTAAGGAGCAGCACATGACAAGCTCGAATTTTGAACGTGGTCTTGAGATCCGCAAGTCCGTTGTCGGCGAGGAGTACGTCGAGCGTTCGTTCGCCAACGCGGGCGAGTTCGGCCGCGAGTTTCAGGAACTCGTCACAGAGTTTTGCTGGGGCGCGTCCTGGGGTCGCGATGCACTCAGCCGTCGCGACCGCAGCCTCCTCAACCTCGCCATCATCGGTACGCTGGGGCGGACCGCTGAGTTCCGCCTCCACATGCGAGGTGCGCTGCGCAACGGCGTCACCGTCGACGAGATTAAGGACACGCTTATCCACCTCTCTGTTTACTCCGGGATCCCGGCAGGAGTTGAAGCCTTCCGCATAGCCGGCGAGGTCATCGCCGAGCACGAAGCCGAACAGGGCGCCTCGCAATGACGACAGCGACTCAGCCGAGCGTCTCGTTTCCGCCGCAGGCGCTTCTCATCGATGGCGAGTGGCGCGCAGCGTCAACGGGGGCTGTCTATAGCGTGTACGCCCCGGCGACCGGAGATCTGCTTGCCGAGCTGCCGTTGGGTACCCCGGATGACGTGGACGCAGCGGTCGCTGCCGCCCGCTTCCAGTTCGAAACGGGGGAGTGGTCTCGCCTGAGCGGTGCTGAGCGCGGCAAGATTCTGTGGCGACTTGCCGACCTCATCGAGTCGGATCTCGAGGGGCTCGCGCGACTGGAGGCGCTCGACGTCGGCCGGCCATTCGGAGAAGCCTTCTTCGGCGAGATCCCCCTCGCCGCCGAGACCTTCCGCCACTTCGCCGGCTGGGCAGACAAGGTCACCGGCTCAACCTATTCACTGCCGCCGTTCGGGGGCGACCGTTTGTCCTACACAATTCGGCAGCCCCTCGGGGTGGTTGGCGCGATCCTGCCCTGGAACGCGCCAACGATGATCGCGTCCTGGAAGATTGCCCCAGCTCTTGCTGCGGGCAACACGCTTGTGATCAAGCCCGCCGCCGAAGCTTCGCTCACAACACTGCGTTTGGCCGAGCTTGCGCTCGAGGCCGGGCTGCCCGCCGGCGTTCTGAACGTTGTTACCGGTTCTGGCGCCGTGGTGGGGGACGCAATGGTCGGTCACCCGGACATCGCGAAGATCACGTTCACCGGATCGACTGCCGTCGGCAAACGGATCGCCGCGCAGGCGGGCCCCGCGCTGAAGAAGGTCACGCTCGAGCTCGGCGGCAAGTCGCCGCAGATCGTTTGGCCGGATGCCGACCTCGACTCTGTTGTGCCCACTGCCGCCTTCTCCGTTTTCGCCAATCAGGGGCAAACCTGTGCCTCCGGGTCACGGATCTATGTGCATCGGAGCATCCTTGATGAGTTCCTGAGCCGGCTCAAGACTCACGCCGAATCGATCGTGGTTGGCGACCCTCTTGGCGACGGCACACAGATGGGCTCCTTGATCAGCCAGAAGCAGCTGGACAGTGTGCTCGGCTACATCGCGACGGCACGGGAGGAAGGCGCGACACTGCTAACGGGAGGTTCTCGGATCGGCGACACCGGCTACTTCGTGCAGCCGACAGTCTTCGTCGGCACCAACGATTTGACCATTGCGCGCGAGGAGATTTTCGGCCCGGTGGGCACCGTCGTTCCGTTCGATGACGACGATGAGGCCCTCTTGCTGGCGAACGGTTCGGATTTCGGGCTGACGGCGGTGCTCTGGACCAACGACTCAGCACGCATCAACAGGTTCACCCGCGAGCTTCAGGTTGGAGTGGTGTGGGTGAACGCTTGGGGGCCGCCTCACCCCGCACTGCCGTGGCTAGGTGTCAAGGCCAGCGGCGTCGGCGAAGAACTCGGGCTCGAGGGCCTGCTCGCCAATACCCGGGTCAAAACCGTCAATGTGATCTCAGCGTGAGAGTAGGACCCGTATGAGCATCGTCATTTTCGGAGGCACGGGCGAGCTTGGCCGTCGTGCCATCGCTGCGCTCCTGCTCGCGGGCGTCGATCCGAGCGAGATTCGCGCTGCTGGTCGCAATGCCGAGCGGTTGGCGGCCTTGCGCGTGCTCGGTGTCACGGCAGTTCATGTCGAGCTCAATAGCGCGAGCGATGTCGCGTCGGCGATCAAATCGGGAGACACCGTCGTGCTCATTAGCGGCGCGGACGAGAACCGATTGGAGCAGCACCTGCGTGTTGTCGAGGCTGCGAAGGCCGCAGGGGCGGAGCGAATTCTCTACACCAGCGTTGTGCGGGCTGACGACGAGCGATTCCCGCTGGTGAGCGATCACCGTTCGACAGAGATCGCGGTCAGCGAATCTGGTGTGCCTTTCATGATTCTGCGGAACGGGTGGTACATCGAGAACTACAGCCGTAATGTGATGGCCGCGGCCGAATCCGGGCAATTTGTCTCTGCAACAGGCGAAGGGCGCGTTGCCGCGGCGAGTCGCCAGGACTATGCGGATGCCCTGGCGGCAGTTGCTCTCGACGAGACGATGATCAACCGCACTTTGTCGCTCACTGGTGACACCGATTTCTCATATCCGGACCTCGCGATCGCGATGGCAAAAATCGCAGGGACCGAGATCCGGCATGTGGCGGTCAGCGAGGACGAGCTGCGCGAGCGCCTTACTCGTGATGGCTTTCCCGGCGAGGTCGCAGCATTCATTGCTGCGAACGACGCCTCGATTGCATGGGGGTTCCTTGAGCGCACGGGCGATGATCTGACGCGGCTGATTGGCCGTCCCACGGCTGACCTCGTCACTGCACTGCGCTGATCTGTACTGAGAACGGGCCGCCTCGATGATGATCGAGGCGGCCCGTTCGCCATTGCCGGCTGAGCTGCAATCGGAGTCACACGTCGGCCGATGGCAGCTCGGCCTTCAGCGTGACGGTTTGCTCGCGACACGCGCCAAGGAATCGGTGGTGGGGTATTGCCAACGAAGAAGTCCGGCTGGCACGCCCGCAAGTTCGGACACAAAGTCGTGGCTCAGCTCGCCGCGTCGACTCGCTTCGACGGCAGCATTCTGAATGCGCAGCTCGCGTTCGCCGGTAAGCCGTGCAGCGCGAGCTTCGTGATTAATGCCGGGCGATTTGCGCTGGTTTGGTCCCCAGCGACCATGGGGCTGCGGCTCTGTCGGAGCCGCTCGAAGCACGCTCTCTGCCCAACTGCGTGTTCGGGAGACGTCGCGCTTGAGCTGGCGGACGAGGTGCTCTGAGCCTTGGAAGCGCTGCTGTAGCCGGAGCAGCACGTGCAGGCGAACGACGAGTTCGAGGCCGTACAGATCGCCGTCGAAGTCGATGATGTGAGCTTCCAAGAGGCGCACTCCCGTGCCGGGCGCGTAATACGTGGGACGGACCCCGATTGATACGGCTGCGGCGTACGTCACGCCATCGATCTCGGTTGTTGCGGCCCACACTCCGTCTGGCACAACGTCGTCGGGACTGACGGAAATGTTCGCGGTCGGGAAGTTCAGCAGGCGACCGCGCTGGTCTCCTGGGATCACCTCACCTGCGATGGTGATTATGTCGTCGACGTGCACGTGTCTCTCCTCGGCCTTGCCATCAAATTCTCTGGATATCAGCGAGGGGCCGTACGGGCCAAGGCATCCTCGCCATGCTTTCCGTTATTCGAACGAACTGAATCGATTATACAGCACCATTCTCGAATGGGTCCGGGTGGGGTGCATTAACTTTGCTTCGATGCGCGCTGGGCACGATGGGGTGCGAGTGCGCTACTATTTTGAGTAACGGTGTTCAGTGTGTCGATAATCGAACACGTGCAATGGTTTCAGTGACGGAGTGGTCGCATGATGCGGATCCTCCAGGAAGTGGGTGATCCCTTGGGATTGTCGCAATTACAGCCGCGCGACGTACTGCGCGAAGCGTGGGGTGCCACCGAAGACGGTCGCAACCTTGATCGGCTCGACGATTTCTACGCGGACGATTTTGTCCGGCACTGTGGCCGCGACTGGACGCGCGAGGAATTCAAAGTGCTCATGCAGGAGCTGCAATCGGGTTTTCCCGACCTGAAGTACGAGACCGCCACTCTGCTGCAGGATGGCGATCAGATTGCATACCGATGGGTCGCGACCGGAACCCACTTGGGCGTCTACCTGGGAGCACTTCCGACCAACCGGACGGTGGCGTTTTCTGGCATCACGATCAGCCGAGTCGATGAGGGCCGCATTGTCGAGGACTGGGCCTCCTGGAATGAGGTCAGCTTGCTGCACGAGTTGGGAATCCTTCCCATCGACCGAGCGCCTGGGGGAGTGCGATGAGCGACGCCATGACCGAGCAGAGCGAGAAAGAGCGGCTGGGCGAACTGGTTCGCGGCGTGCATCGCAAATTCCCATCCGGAGTGACGGCGGTGACGGTGACGTCACCGGATGGAACGCCGCGGGGGCTTGCTGTGAACGCCTTCTCGAGCGTTTCGCTCGATCCGCCCTTGCTCATGGTGACGGTCAATGCCACCTCGTCGACGTACCCGTGGTTGTTCGCTGCGGATCATCTCGCGGTGAACATCATTGCATCGGCTCAGACGAAGGTCATTCGCCGATTTGCCCAATCAGGTGGCGACAAGTTCGCCGAGATCGCCTGGCATCCCGGAATCACGGGCAGTCCCGTCATCGACGGCGTGGCCGGCCACTTCGAGATCGCGGTGCGGTACAAGATTCCGGCATACACCCACACGATATTCATTGGTGAGGTCGTCGCGGCGGAATACTCGGACGACCCGGCCCTGATTTATCTGGGCGGTGCCTTCTATGAAGGCGACAAGCTGACACCGACCGATTTCTGATCCAACCTCGCCTCATTACAGCAACGATCCAACCGACGCACACCAGAGAAAACGAGACCTTTGACGATGCATAAGTCCCAAGATATTTCGCACTGGTTCGCCCAGATTCACGGGGATGCGACCCCCATTCCGACGAGAGAGCGACTCGACGGGTCGATTAACGCGGACGTCGCGATTGTCGGCGCCGGATACACCGGGTTGTGGACCGCATACGAACTCCTTCGCGCTCGACCTGAGCTGCGCGTCGTGGTTCTGGAAGCGAAGTTCGCTGGATATGGGCCGTCTGGGCGCAATGGAGGAGCGGCAATCGCTCAGCTGAACGGTTCGCGCGAATTCTGGGCCAAGAAGGGCGGGGGTCGTGAGGCCGCCGTGCGCATGGAGCGGGCTGTACAACAGGGGGTTGACCATATTGGCGACGCCGTGCAGCGGGAGGGCTTCGATTGCAGCTACGCCAAGAATGGTGTCTTGATGGTCGCTCGCAGTGCTCTCGAAATGCGCGGGTGGCAGGAGAGCATCGCGGCCGACCGCGCATGGGGGTTCGAGGAGGAGGACACTCGCCTGATCGGGCGTGACGAATTGCAGAGTCGGGTGTCGATCAAGAATGGCTTGGGTGCGAAGTTCAACGCACACTGCGCCAGCATTGATCCTGCACGGCTCGTTGTCGGGCTGGCGGCCGCCGTCGAGAGACTTGGCGGCACGATTTATGAAGACACCCGGGTGAACCGGATTGAGCAGGGGCGCGCTGTCACCGGGAACGGCACAGTCAATGCGCAATACGTTGTGCGGGCGACGGAGGCTTACTCCGGCTGGCTCGAGGGCCACAAGCGCTCAATCGTCCCTGTTCACACAACCATGATCGCAACGGAACCCATCCCCGATGAGCTGTGGAAGCTGATCGGATGGGACCGACGCGAGGCGGTTCTCGCCGAGCACCCCTTCTTGCACCTTCAGCACACGTCCGATCACCGGATCACCATTGGCGGGGATGATCCTCGCGTGCCCTATCTGTCCGGCTCGAAGACGTCAACGGATGATCATCCGGAACAGCGTCTGCAGGATCACCTGCGCGGCCAGCTGGTGAAGCTATTCCCTGAACTGGCTGAGGTGGGAATCGACCACGCATGGTCCGGTGTTTTCGGAGCGCCGCGCGACTGGGCGCCTTCGGTCGGGCTTGACCGCCAGACTGGACTCGCGTGGGCGGGCGGTTACGTCGGTGAAGGCGTCGTCGCATCGAACATGGCAGGCCGCACGCTGCGCGATCTGATTCTCAATGACGACACCGAGATGACGCGGCTGCCATGGGTACGCAAGCCCGGTCGCAAATGGGAGCCGGAGCCGATCCGCACCGTCGGAGCGCAGGTGATCTTCCGAGGACGACTCTGGGGGGAACGCGCCGAGGAGCGCAGTGGTCGCCCCTCGAAACTGCTTGCGCTCTCCAACCGGGTGGCGGGCTTCACCGGGCACCTCGGATAGGCCGGCAGCTTCGCATGCAGTTCACTTCTCAGGGTGGCGAAGCAGTAGCGGTCGTGACGGAACCGAGTATCGCGATTGTGGGGAGCGGTCCAGCCGGCTGTTACCTTGCCCAGGCGCTGCGCAAGCTGATGCCCACAGCAGAATTGGTCGTGATCGATCGGCTGCCGAGCCCATACGGCCTGTTGCGTTCGGGAGTGGCTGCCGATCATCAGGGCACCAAAGCTGTTTCGCGTCAATTTGATCGGTTGTTCGAACGCGACGGCGTGCATTTTGTCGGCAACCTCGAGGTTGGGGGCGATCTCCCGCTGGCACAGTTGCGTTCCGTGTTTGACGTCGTGGTGTTGGCCAGCGGTCTGGCCCACGACCTCACGCTCGACATCGAGGGGAGTGATCGACCCGGTGTGCTTGGCTCGGGTGCGCTCACTCGCATGTTGAACTCCCACCCCGACGCGGAACTCGAGCTGGCGTCGGGCGGATCGCACGTTGTGGTGGTCGGCGCGGGGAACGTTGCAATAGATGTGGCCCGTCTACTCGCCAAGTCGCGCGCAGACTTCGCCGGTTCAGACATCGATGACCAGTTCCGAGATGCTTTCGCGGGAGATGTGCGTCGGGTCGATCTGCTTGGCCGATCCGCGGCTGTCAATTCGAAGTTCGATCTCGCTATGCTGCGTGAGTTGGGCGAACTGGATGGGGTCGCTGTCGAATTCCACGACAGTCCCGCATCCGGTGCTGTCGCGGTGGATGCGGAGAGCGCCGCCAAGCGCGAGTTGCTCATCGACCTCGCCTCCCGTCCGATCGCACATCCGCGCGTCACAATTGCCTTCCGGTTTGGTGTTCGACCGGTGCGCATCGTGGGTAACCCCCGGGTCAGCGGCGTCGTGGTGGTTGATGAGACCGGCCGTGAAAGTGAGATCTCCGCAAACCTCGTTGTCTCGGCAATTGGCTACGGGCAGAATCCGGTGGATCCGCTGACCCTGGAACTTGGGGTGCTCGGCGCGTCCGCCGACGAGCATGGCCGACTCCTGGTCGGGCTCTACTGTGCAGGCTGGCTCCGCACGGGGCCGCGTGGCACGATTCCTACTCATCGTGCGCGCGCGAAAGACCTTGCGCAAGTGATTCTGAATGATGCATTGGAGCGGGAGCCGCGGGGCGAGGGCGGATTCGCAGCCTTGCAGCGGCTCGCGGCGAAACGCCACATCGAATGGTCGGACTGGAAGCAGATCGACGAGCACGAGCGGAGGTCCGCCGCCACGGACCGGGTGCGCCAGAAGGTGCGCGCAAGCGAACTCATGCTGGAGATTGCGAGGTCGGCTTCTCCCGACGCGGACGGGTAGCCGGCGGCTCATTGGCACCCGCGGGACGGTGTCATCCTTCGCTGGGATGCGCACGTGCGATGTTGTAGTGTTCTACTATTCGTACAACTAAGGTCGAATATTGGAACTTCAAGATGAGGCGACTGGCCGCTGTGGTGCACGCGACATCGTGAAAGCGAGGGTGCGGATGCCGACGGGGCTCTCGAGGTTGCTGACAGAACGTAGGGAGACAAGACATGTCCGCTCGTAGGCTGATCGTCGGCGCAGGTGCCGCTCGTTTCAACTGGCTGCCCGTGTTCGTGGCTGAGCGCACTGGCGGGTTCGCCAAGCGCGACCTCGAGATCGAGATCGTGCGCACGGGGGCCGTCGACAAAGCGACGGCGGCTGTGCTGTCTGGAGATATCGATCTCGCCATTACCCCGCCGGAGGGGGCAATCCGCAACGCGATCAACGGAGGCGGACTGCGAGTTATTGCCGGGAATACCAACGCGCTTCCGCTGACGCTCGTCGCCAGTGCCCGGTTCCCGACGATTGAATCGCTGCGTGGCGCCCGGCTGGGCACCTCCTCGTTGACCGAGGGCACGGCTCTTTACACGATGGAAATGCTCCGCGCACATGGGCTCGAGTATCCCGCTGACTATGAATTCGTCATCGCCGGCGTGCACCCTGCGCGATGGGCGGCGCTGCAGGATGGCACCATCGATGCGGCCGTGCAACCCGCACCACTCAACTTCATCGCCATCGATCAGGGATACACCGACCTGGGCGAGGTCTCCGACTATGTCCCCAGCATCGTCTTCACGGCGATGATCGTCGACGCGTTCCATGCGCAGCAGAAGGTGACCGAGATTGTCGCTTTCATGGAGGCAGTGCAGGAGGCAACAGAGTTCATCTACAACGGCACGGACGACGCATTGCTCATCGACATCCTCGCCGAGATCGGTGAGGCCGATGGTGACTACGCGCAACGCGCCGTCGACTACATGCGTTCCAAGCACGTCTTCCCGCGCACGATGGAGATACCGAACGAGGCGTTCGAGACCTCTGTACGCCTGATGGTGAAGGCGAACGTGATCACCGAGGCTGAGGCTGCTAATGCGCGTCGAGTGCTCGATTCCGTATTTCTCGATGCCATGCGGGCCGCAGGATCATCAACCGCTCGCATCGAGCGGAGCGTCTCATGACGAGCGCGATCGCAGAAACCGACCGAGTGCTGACAGGCTTGCTTGGCCAGCGCCTCGTCACGAGAGAGCGCGACGACTTCACAGCGATCGCCGCCGTCACCTACGCAGCAGACGACCTTGAGCCAGCGCTCATCGCACAGCCAGAGAGCGTGCGCGACGTGCAAGAAATCGTGCGCACGGCAGCCCGAACGGGAATCCCCTTCGCCGTGCGCGGGCGCGGGCACAGCTTCGCGAGGCACGGCACCGTCGCGGGCGGACTCGTCATGGACCTCCGGCGAATGGATGCGTGCCGGATCGACGCCGACGGACGAGTCGGCCGTGCTTCGGCGAGCACCACGACGGGCGCCTACACGATGGCGGCCGCGGCCATGCACCTGGCTACAGGTTTTGGTGATCATCCCGACGTGGGCGTTCCCGGCCTCCTCCTCGGCGGAGGGATCGGGTACCTCAGCCGTCGCGACGGGCTGACCATTGATGCCCTGATCGACGCGCAGCTTGTGCTTGCCGACGGAAGCGTGGTTCGCGCCGCGGCCAACGAAAACGAGGATCTGTTCTGGGGTCTTCGCGGTGGGGGTGGAAACTTCGGCGTCGTGACGTCTCTGTCGATGCGTCTGGAGCACACTCCGATGGTGACAGGTGGCCTCGTCGTTTTCGAGGCCAGCGGCGCGACGGTGGCGGCGCTCTTCGAGGCCGGCCTGCATGCACCGGATGCCCTCAGCCTCATGATCAATGTGACCAGGGGGCCGCGCGCACCATTCTTGCCCGAGCAGTTTCACGGCCGGCCGATTGTCACCGCGATCATGTGCCATTCGGGCAATCCTGAAGAAGCGGCAGCCGCGCTGGCCCCCGTGCGGGCTGCGGGAAAGGTCATTGTCGACAACATCAAAGTTGGTCCCTACCCGGCACTCTTCGCCTTGGCCGCCGACCAAGCAGGAACACGGACCGTGCGACGCACGGGGTTCCTTGACTCCATCTCCGAAGATGATGCGAACAGCGCGTTGGAGTTGGTGGCAGCCGCACCGACCGAGGTCGCCTTGGTGAACCTGCGGCCCATGGGCGGCGCGATTGCTCGTGTCGACACTGGCGCGACGGCCTTTGCGCACCGTGATCGCGGTGCCATCGCCACCATCCGTTCGATCGATCACGATCCGGCGAAGGTGATCGAAGGCGCAGAATGGGCCGATCGCACCGCCGCTCTGCTGCGCATCGGCGGTGCGGCGAACGTCAACTTCCTCGGCGGTGACATCGAGAATGGTGCCGCTCTTGCATATCCGCCTCAGACATTGACCCGATTGCGTGAGATCAAGTCCCGTTACGACGGCGACAATCTATTTCGATCGAACCACAACATCGGATGAGCGTCGGCATGTACCGGCTGACGAAAGAGCTCGAAGTTGGCCTTTTTCTCGACGCCGTAGGTGGTGGTGTGATTCGTGGGGTTTGAAGCGCGCCCAGCCCAGCCCCCGATTGACGTATTCGTCAGCGGGCAGACCCAATTCCGCGCTGCGTTCACTGACGAGCTGGTGGGCCATCGCATCGAGCTGAACGGACCGGACAGTCGACGAGTCACCTTGGAATTCCTTGAAAGCCACGTTCTGCGCCGAACCGTTCCTGGTGGCGTTGCCGCAGTGGAACTGCATTACGACGCCACTGCCGTGCGGCCGGGCATCTACCTGATTGACTACCTTGACCCGTCTTGGCCGATGTCAAGCGCGCTCAACTCGCACGCCCGCTTGCTCAGCTGGGTGCTCGAACTCAAGCCGGCACGCGCGACCCTCGCCGTATCTGGAATCGTCACTGCGGATCATCCAGGCCTGGGGGCGCTGCTCCGGGGGCGAACCGATCACGAGTTCTGGTCCACGGATATCGATTCGTCGCCTCACCCCCGTAGCTCGGGGCTGGTCGGCCATCGGGTGATCTGGCGCTACAGCGACACTGACGAGTACGAGCACAACTACCTCAACAGCGGCACCTTCGTTTGGCAGTGTCTGCGCGGCGTCGAACGAGGATTGAGTGAGCTTGACCCCAGCCGCGCCTACGCGATCGCCGACGGCCTCTACTTCTTCCACTGGTCCGAGGTGGATCTCGTGGTCGAGTCTGCCTTGGTGGTCGACCTTCATGCGCTGCGAACATACGGTCGCTTCTATGCGTTGGATGCTGGCGACGCCGAGCTCCGGCACCACCAGTTCGGCGCTGTCGGCGAGCTGCTCGGCGTCGCCATCTATCCGAGTGATCCTGACTACCGACCGGTGTAGGCCGAGCGATGATCTGATGTGTGCCGACCATTTGCTTGGACCACTGGGCTCGACGATATGAGCACATCTCGAACCGCAACATCTAAGAACCATGATCGATAATCGACATTGTTGATCCGAAGTTTGACACTTTCCGTCGTGCATGGGACAGTAAGAGCAGAGTTTGCACGCACCGGCGCCGACAAGCTGCGATACGCAGCCATCTTGCGAGTGCCGGTGCCTATCGGAGGGAAGCACGGATGCTAGTTGAGGATGTCCCGGTCGAGAGGGTCGACTTGCGCGGCGTCGACATCGCCTATCGTCGCAAGGGAGAGGGCCCTGCGGTTCTTTTTCTTCACGGGCTCGGATTCAGCGGTCGGTGGTGGCCACTCCACGAAAAGCTCGCCGAGCAGCACGATGTGATCGCTATCGATCTCCCGGGCTTTGGGGATTCGCCGCAGCTTGAGCGTTTGCGGGGGCTTGACGACCTCGTCTTGGTCTTGGCGGAGTTCCTCGACGCGCTCGGCATCAATGAGGTGCACCTCATCGGCCACTCGATCGGCGGCTGGGCTGCGGCAGAATTCGCCTCCTTCTATCCGGAGCGTGTGCGTTCCTTGACCCTGATCACTCCGCTTGGATTACGCGTCGAGGGCGACACGCCCGTCGACCTGTTCCGCCGCACGGCCGAGAGTCGTCTCGAGCTGTTCGTCGGAGACCGCGTTGAGGAACTGTTCCCCTCCGGCGACGCTGAAGCTCAGGAAGAACAACTGGTCCTCGACTATCTCGACCTCACCGGCTTCGGTCGTTTGGCGTGGAACCCCCGCTACGACTGGAAACTTGAGCACCGACTGGGCCGCTTCACGAAGCCGGCGCTCGTCATCGGCGCAGCGGATGACAGGATCCTTCCCGCCTCGCACCTCGCGGCCTATGCCGGACTGCTCACAGGCAGCCGAACGGCGGTCATCGCCGGGACACAGGGGCGCGCTGCCGACCATGGCATCGTCGCGCAGGAGCCGGAATCCCTGGCCGCCGAGATCACCGCTTTCATTGGAGCGAACTAATGCAGGAACTTGAGTTTTACGCCCTTGCCGACCGCACGTACCGGTGGTTTGAGCCTGCGCACGAGCGCGATTCGATCGGCATCGACGTGCCGAACTCCCAGTACGACCCGCTGCTCGGGCAACAGGTTCTGCGCGAGCTGGTCGACACGGCGCAGCGTCTCGAGCGACTGGGATTCGATGCGGTCTCGTGGTTCGAGCAGCACAACACCCCGCTCGCGCTCGTTCCCAACGCTCTGACGGCCGCGGCCTTCGTCGCAGCAAAGACGGAGGGCATCCAGATTGCACCGATCGGCCCGATCCTCAACGCCTATGCCTCGCCGATCCGCCTCGCCGAGGAGATCGCGTTGGTCGACACGCTTTCAGGCGGACGGCTCTCCGTCGGGCTGCCTATGGGTATCGGTGCTCAGTACCACTCCTACGGCACGATGAGCCCGCTCACTGCCCGGGCTCGATACCGTGAGGGCATCGCGCTACTGCACAAGCTTTGGCACGAGGACGGCCCGTTCGCCTGGGAGGGTGAGCACTTCAACATTCCCTATGTGAACCCGTGGCCCAAGCCCCTGCAGAGCCCGCACCCGGAGATCTTCATCCCCGCGGCCGGATCGCGCGAGACAATCGAGCTAGCGGCGAAGTACGACTTTGTCTACCAGACCGTTCTGACGCCGCCGGCCATCCTGCGCAAGAATATGCAGCTCTTTCGTGACATTCGCGAGGAGAACGGCTATCCCGATGACCCGAACAAGGTCGCGGCCGTACTCAATGTCTACGTCTCCGAGACGGACGAATCCGCGCGGCGTGAGTATGAGAACTACATCACATGGACAATGCAGAACATCATCAGGTTCCCGTTCCATGAGTCGTTCCCTCCCGGTCACGTCAGCGAGCCGTCCTTCCGCGCGATGCGCAAGGGCGGGTACCGCAGTTCCGATCCGAGCAATGTCGATCTCGACGGTATGTTCTCCTCAGGATTCTTCGGTTCGCCGGAGACCGTGCGTCAGGCCCTCGCGGACTACGTCGGAGAAATCGGTGCCGGCCGCGTCATCGTGACGCTGGATGCCATGATGCCGACGTGGATGCAGGACAAGTCGATGACCCTCTTCGCCGAAGACATCATCCCGGCTTTCCGCCGGCCCGACGGTCTGGCCGCGTGGCAGCGCAGGCCGAAGCCCGGATATCAGACGCACACCGAGCTGATGGCCCGCAACCCGAAGCGAGCCGGTGTTCCGCACATCAGCATGGGCGGGGACTACTTCCCGGTCAGCGGTCGCCCCGCCAACTGAACCTGTGACGCCGCCGTTGGCCGGGGAACGCCCGGCGGCGTCACAGCTGTAATTTCTGCGATTGTCATGTGCGTTGCGGACCGAGTGAATTAGAACGAACAAATCAATTGGAGTACTCATGGTTTCTGCAGGTGTAGTCCGGGCCGCGATCGTCGGCCTCGGCACGCATGGTTCCCGGATCGTGCGCTTGGGCGCCTCTGCCGGCATCAGTTTTGTTGCAGCGGCCGACCCGCGTCTCGCCGGCACCTCATTGGGCGAGACCGTGGGTACGGCGTCACTGGACGCCGTCGTCATTGCCGCCGACTTCGATGGACTGAAACTGGAGCGAGGCGACGTCGACGTCGTGATCCTCGCCCACCACGCGAACTTCGAGGAGCTCGCTGACCTTGAGATCCGCTGCGCCGAGTTGGGGGCAAACGTGGTGACGATCATCGTTGCCGGATTCGACCTCGACGCGATTCCTTCCGAGCTTCAGACCGCAGTCGATGCCGCGGCAAAGGCCAACGACGTCACCATCGTTTCCACTGGTTCGCAAGACGTCTCGTGGGGCGGATTGGTCGTTTTCGCGAGTTCGCAGGTGCGGGAGGTGAAGGAGGTGCGCCTCAGCCTGGTCATCGGCGTGGACGGATATCCCGCTGAGTTCCTGGACTACTTCGGCATTGGGCTCTCTGCAGACGAGTTCGCCGAACGAATCGCGCCGAAATTCGAAGTGGACGAATCAATCGCGGCCACCTCACTCAAGCGTGCAGCCGAAGTGCTTGGATTCACGCTCAATGAACCGAGTCGTGTGATCGTGCCTGCGGTGCTCGATGAGGCAATCTTCTCGACGACGTATGACCGGGGCTACGAGGCGGGCGAGGGCGTCGGTATCAAGGACACGACGAGCTTTCTGAGTGAAGACGGCGTTCGCTTTGTCGCCGAGATCGAGACACTGGCCGTAGCGCCTGGCGTGCGGGACTCGTGGATCGTGGCCTTTGAAGCTGACCCGATGCTGGAGATTGAGCAGCGAATTTCCGTGCCGCCGCACACTGTCGATGCGATCTTACTCAACCGCATTATCGACGTCATCGATGCTCCGGCGGGATTGATCAGCGCGCTTGACCTGCCGCAGGCCCGGTATCGTCCCCGGATCGCGCTGCGTTCCTGAGGAGTTTTCCAGAGCGCCCTGAGTGACTCAGGCGTGTGAAACGCCTGGGGCAGTGCTCAATGTTGATTGTGGCTTCGATGACAGGAACCTTCATGGCAGAGGAAAGATCACCATTCATACCCAGGAAACCACTCTGATGCCCCTGAGCGAGGCGGAGCTTCTGCTCCGGTTGCCTGACCGCCTTTTCATCGGTGGACGCTGGGTGGACGCGGAGAATTCGAACACATTCGCTGTGTTTGATCCGGCTACAGGCCAGCGGCTTGCCCGGATCGCTGATGCCTCCCCGGCCGATGGGCTGAGTGCCCTGGATGCGGCAGTGGACGCCCAGGAGGAGTGGGCGGCGACCGCTCCCCGGGTTCGCGGAGAAATTCTGAGAAGAGTATTCGAGCTGATTCAAGAACGGCGCGACGAGTTGGCGCTGCTGATCACCCTGGAGATGGGTAAGCCCCTCAGCGAAGCCCAGAGCGAGATTACGTACGGTGCTGAATTTCTGCGCTGGTTCTCGGAGGAGGCTGTCCGAATCACGGGACGGTACGGCCCGAACCCAGAAGGGACAGGGCAGATGCTTGTCTCGCAACGCCCCGTCGGACCGTGTTATCTGATCACCCCGTGGAACTTCCCGCTCGCGATGGCGACCCGCAAGATTGCTCCCGCCCTTGCGGCGGGCTGCACCGTAGTCGTCAAACCGGCCGAACTCACCCCGCTGACCACGTTGTTCGTCGCGGCGCTGTTTGCCCAGGCCGGTCTTCCGGCGGGGGTACTCAACGTGATTACCACTCTGAACTCTGCCGCAGTATCCGAGCCGATCATTGCCGATCCCCGTCTGCGCAAGCTCTCATTCACCGGTTCGACGCCCGTGGGCCGGATCCTCATGAGGCAGGCCGCAGCAAACGTACTCCGCACCTCGATGGAGCTCGGCGGCAACGCCCCTTTCCTGGTGTTCGACGACGCGGACCTCGACAAGGCTGTCGACGGCGCAGTTGCGGCGAAATTCCGCAACTCCGGCCAGGCATGCACGGCGGCGAACCGCTTCATCGTGCACTCCACGATCGCTGAGCAATTCATCTCGCGACTCGGCGCTCAGGTAGCCGACATGAGGGTCGGGCGTGGCACTGAGGCGGGCGTGACGATCGGACCTCTGATCAACGACTCCGCGGTCGAGAAAACGTCCGATCTCGTTCAGGACGCGATCTCCCGGGGCGCCAATCTCATCACCGGTGGTCATTCTGTTGACGGTCCGGGGAGTTTTTACGAGCCCACAATCCTGACCGGCGTTCCGCTGACCAGTAATATCCTCAACGAAGAGATCTTCGGGCCCGTGGTATCCATCGTCGAGTTCGACGATGAGGATGAAGCAGTCCGGCTCGCAAACAATACCGACTACGGTCTCGTGTCCTACGTTTTCACCGAGTCGCTCGCTCGAGGAGAGCGCATGATTCAGAGGTTGCAAACAGGGATGATGGGACTGAATGTGGGGGTCATCTCGAACGCTGCAGCTCCTTTCGGAGGGATCAAACAATCCGGTCTTGGACGTGAGGGCGGCGCCGAGGGAATCCACGAATACCTCGAAACCAAGTACACACTCATCCCCAATGGATAGCTCGTGCAGTGCGTCCGGTGTCGCCCGTAATGCCGAAAATCGCCGTTGCGCCAGGGGTAACTGGGCGCAACGGCGATTCTCTGTGGGAATGAAGGAAAGCTAGATGATCGCAGCCCGAAGTTCTGCTGCGGCTGCTCCGACATCGGGTGCGCCATAGATGGAGCCACCGGCAACGGCAACGGCGGCCCCCGATCGCTGAACCGACGCGATCGTCGATGCGTTGATGCCGCCGGCGACAGAGAACTTCACACCGGATGCCTCGCCGTCGCGCAGAAGCGTTGCGAAGGTGAAGCCTTCCTCGGCTTGCTCATCGAGGCCGGCGTGCATCTCGACGAAGTCGACGCCGAGTGCGACAACTTCCTGTGCGCGGCCTGCCTTGTCGGCAACGCCGATCAGGTCGACGACGATGCCCTTGCCGTGCTTCTGCGCAGCCTTGACGGCGCCGACGATGGTGCTGTTACCGGCCGAGCCGAGCACGGTGACGAGGTCGGCACCGGCCGTGAACG
This sequence comes from Glaciibacter kafniensis, assembly GCF_039538945.1. Classification (NCBI taxonomy): domain Bacteria; kingdom Bacillati; phylum Actinomycetota; class Actinomycetes; order Micrococcales; family Microbacteriaceae; genus Glaciibacter; species Glaciibacter kafniensis. The sequence goes on from NZ_BAABCN010000007.1 coordinate 299,250, forward strand.
CGATGTCGGCTTCGAGCTCGCCCGCATCCATCGTCTTCAAGTCTGCGAGCACAATCTTGTCGGGGTGTGCGGCCTTGATCGCCGTCACGGCCGACAGCCCCGCGCTCTTGATGAGCGGTGTTCCGAGCTCCAGGATGTCGACGTGCGGCGCAGCCGCGGCGGCGAGGGCGAGGGCGTGCTCAGTGGTCAGGGTGTCCATGGCGAACTGCAGTTTCATTGTGTTCCTTCGATTTGTGATGGGTGAACGGTCATTCAAGATTTGCGTGGCGGGTCCAGAGTTCGTCGGCGCTCGCGTCGGCGCGCTGCCAGAGCGCATGGAACACGGAATCGCCGATGATGACGACGAGCTGCTCGAACAAGCCACCGGAATATTGCGCGGAGGCGGTGGCCGAGCGATCGAGTTTTCCGGCGGCTGGCACCACGACGAGTGTCGTGGCCAGGGCGGCCAGCGGGGAGGTTGCAGCGGTGGTGATGGCCGCAACGCGAGCGCCCGCGTTCACCGCCGACTGCGCCGCTCGCACGATGCCCCCGGTCGTTCCCGACCCGCTCGCGGTGAGCAGCACGTCACCGGCGCGGATCGCGGGAGCGGTGACATCGCCGACGACGTGCACGGTCAGGCCGAGGTGCATCAACCGCATCGCGGTCATTCTGAGGGCGAGCCCCGATCGGCCGGCGCCGACCACGAAGACTCGTTGGGCGCTGGCGAGGATCTCGGCCAGCTCCTCCAATTGCTGCTCGCTCTCGCTGGAAAGACGAGCGACAACTGAGCTGAGTTCCTGATCGACGAGAGTGAGGGCATCCGTAACTGAACGCGTGAGTGTGGCCATAGATCCATCGTCGAACGTGCGCGCGGCGGATGCACCCGCCCGGTGGGTGAGGACCGCCTACCCAAACGTGTAGGGCGTCAGAATTGAGTAGGTTACTGAGATGGACGCTACGAGCACATTCCCCTCGCCCGGGTCACGCAAGATGCTTCTCGATCACGCGCGCACGGTGGCCGATCTCGCGGATCGGTATGCGGTGACCCTGGAGTCGATTCTGGCGATTCTTCGTTCCGACCGCGTCGATGACCGAGGGGCACGAACGATCGCCATCGATGCCGCGACGACGGCACTGGTGGAGTTGCGGATGGAGACCGATCATCAGCGCAGCAGCATGATCGAGCCGGTGGTCGGTGCATTTGCCCGGCTGCAGAGCGATCTGCGCCCTCTCGTGCGCTTCGGCGACCTGGACGTGCAGTTCGTCGAGCCTCCGACCACCGGCCGCGCACTGCCGGGGGAGGTCGCACACGTGGCGCGGGCGATCGTGCGGAGCGCCGTGCTGGCCATCGTGGATGCCGGTGAGTCGCGACGGGTGCGCATCCAATGGGACTGCGACGGACTCAACCTGCTCATCGGAATCCGAGACGACGGCACCGGAGAGATGACCGCTCACGACGATTCGCTGCGGCCGATCGTGGAGCGGGTCTCGGCGCTGAACGGCGAGTTCAGCGTGTCGGCCACGCCCGGGTGGGGGTCGTTGCTGTCGGTCAAGATTCCGCTCGATGCGCCGGTGGAGTCTGAGGATCTGGAGGACAGCGTGCAGGTGAGTCCGCGTGAACGCGATGTGCTTCGGCTGCTCGTGTCAGGGGCGCGAAACAAGTCCATCGCCGAGCGCTTGAACATCAGCGAGAACACCGTGAAATTTCACGTCTCGAACCTGCTCCGAAAGGCGGGAGCCTCAACGCGCGCGGAACTCGTGGCGCTCGCCAGACGATAGCCGAACGGCCAATCGCCTAGCGGGGCGGCTGAGCGCGACCGAGCGTGGCCCTCGCAAACTCGGCACAGATGCGTGCCCGTGCGCTCAGCTCCATTCCGTCTGGCCAAACCAGCACAACCTGTTCGCGTGAGAACTCGGGGGAGATCGGTTTCGCGACGACCGGAAGACCCTCGTAAGTGAGGTCGATCTCGGGTTTCTGAACGAGCAAGCAGTAGCCGAGGCCGCGGCCGACGAGCGACCGGGCGAGTTCGAAATTCGTTGTGGTGTGGCGAACGAGAGGGCGGATGTTGGCGCTGGCGAGCATGTCGAGCGTGTGACGGCCACTGGGTGGAATGTTGAGCAGGATCAGGGGGTCGTCGGCCAGATCGTGCAGTGACACCGTTGGCGCATGGGCCAGCGGATGGTTCGCCGGCAGCAGCGCGTGGACCGCAGTGTCGTAGAGCGCCATCTGCTGCAGGCCAAGCTGGAGGCTGATGCGGTAGGTGATGACGAAATCGAGTCGGCCCTGCTCGAGCAACGGCATGAGCTCCTCCATCGTACCGTCTACGAAATTCAGCTGTGACTGCGGGTGCTGTGCCGAGAACTCGTCGAGCAGGGCAGGTAGCACGGTCGCCGCGAGCGTTGCGTAGCAGCCGATGTTGATCGCGCCGGCGAGCAATCCGTCGCCATGGTGGGCAGCGTGGGTGACATCATCCGCCTGCCGAAGGAGAGCCCTGGCTTTCTCAAGAAACTGCACCCCTGATGGGGTGAGGCCGATCCCCGACGAACGTTTTCGCGTGCACAATTGCACACCCAGCGCGCTCTCCAGGTCGCCGATTGCCGAGGCGATGGCGGACTGTGACACGAACATTCGAGTGGCTGCGCCGCTGAAGGTACCCGTCTCGGCGACCGCTCGAAAATACTCCAGCTGTCGAAGGGTAAATGGCGGCATCCCCTAACCATAGTTTTTCTGACTTAGTTGTCCACCATTAACCGTTTTACTTACTCAATGCGACATCCGACAATTTTGGAGTGGCGACTGGCGTCACCGTCAAACACAGGAGTCTGATGATGGACAACGCCTCTGCCCCCGTCGCCGACTGGATCGTTCCGGCCGAGATGATTCAGGACCCGTACCCGACGTATCGACGGCTGCGGGAGGAAGCGCCGGTTGCCTGGGTTCCGGCGCTCAACCGTTTTCTCGTTACGCGTTTTGGCGATTGTCTGGCGATCGAGCGGGATCAGGGGACCTTCAGCGCCAATGAGGAGTCATCGACGTCGAACATGATCCGCACGATGAAGGGGCGCTCGATGCTCAGAAAGGATGACCCTGCGCATTCCATCGACCGCGAGGCCATCCGGCCGGCCCTCTCGCCCGCCGCGATCACGGCGTCGTGGGAGCAGATTTTCGAGCGCAACGCCGAGAAGCACCTCGATGCTTTCATCAAGAAGGGCGAGTCTGGCGATGTGGCGGCAGACTTTGCGTCACCGTTTGCGTCGGACAACCTGATCGCCGTGACCGGGTTACATGGCGCTGCGCAGGAGGACATGCAGCGTTGGTCGCGCGCACTCATCGCGGGAATCGGCAATGTGCAGAGCGATGAGGATGTTTGGGCGCAGGCATCGCGCACGTCGGACGAGCTCGACAGCACCATCGACGATGCGGGCGCGTTCCTGAAGATGAACCCGGATTCCTCGATGCTGTCCGCGTTCGTCAACGCCGAGACGCCGCTGCCGGATGAGGCCATTCGAGCGAACATCAAGTTGGCGGTCTCCGGAGGGTTCAACGAACCGAGTCATGCCATCTCGAGCGCCCTCTGGGCGATGTTGACACACCCCGACCAGCTGCGCGCGGTGCGCGACCAGCGGGCATCCATGCTCGATGTCTTCACCGAGACGGTGCGGTGGATCTCGCCGGTGGGGATGTATCCGCGCACGACGACGCGGGAGGTCGAGCTCGGCGGGGTGGTGCTGCCCGCCGGTGCGCGAATCGGCGTTGTCGTGGCCTCGGCCAATCATGATGAGCGCAACTTTGAGAATGGCGGGACGTTCGATGTTTTCCGTGCCAAGCGACCGAATCTCGCTTTCGGAAGTGGAACACACTATTGCGCGGGCAGCTGGGTGGCGAAGGCACAAGTCGCCAGTGTCGCGCTTCCGGCTGTTCTCAGGCGGCTGCCCGGACTTCGCCTCGCACCCGACTCAACTTCGGGTTTCGAAGGCTGGGTGTTCAGGGGCACCAAGACGCTTCGGGTTCAGTGGGGGCGGTAGGAGCTGCGAAATCTGGTTTCTCGCTGCTGGCATCACGGATCGAGTTCTGGCGCTCGCCCGGTCGTGCCGGAACCGCTGGCGGTACTTAAGAGGGTCGCGCCGATATCTGATGCGGTTGTGTCCATCGACAGCTCTGCAGGGCCAGGCAAGTCGTTGCCGATCGAGGTAATTGCGATCTCAAGGCCTTGACATTCAAAGTCACTGGTAATTAAGATTACCAATGCGGTCGAACCAAAGTCCAAGGCGGTTTCAGATGGAAACACTGAATGGAATAACTTCAGGTCGCTTCGTGGTCTCGACTCGGACCGGCAGTCGCTACTTCCTGGATCTGGATCACCGCGTGTTCGTGCGCCTTCCTGCTATGGACATGGCGGTGGACCGGTCTCTTCGGCGTGACGGCCAGCCAACCCGGCTGGTAGCAGTGGCTTGTTGCACGGGTTGGACGTGGGATGCACCTCATTGTTGACCTCGCCGTCCCTGGCATTGATTTCACGAGTCGGCGCACTACTTCGGTTGCGGCAATAGATAGAGTCGCGAATGTCGATGGCGGAAGCGAGCTTGAGTTCTTGCTCCGCCATAAGCAGGTGACACAACAACAGCCACTAAGTTTCGATCTGACGTTGCCCGGCGAGGAGCGTGTCGCGGTCGCTGGCGACTGGCATGGCAGCTTCTCCTGGGTGCAGAAGGCAATTCCGGCGCTCCACCGGATGGCGCCTGAGGTGCGTACTATTCTGCAGCTGGGTGACTTCGGGATTTGGCGCGAGCGGGCGGGGAAGGGTTTCTCGAACGCTGTCGACTATTGGTGCCGAGTGACCGGAATCGATCGTGTTCTGGTCACACCAGGAAACCATGAGGATTGGGACCTGCTTGACGCTGCGTTTGAAACGCAGCCCGGCGAAGCCGTACAGCTAAGCAAGACAGTTTGGGTGTTGCCACGTGGCTATCGTTTCGAGCTTGCGGGCAGGTCGTTCATGTCGTTTGGCGGCGCCGCTTCGCTTGACTTCGCGCATCGAGTGGTTGGCAAGTCCTGGTGGCCGGCAGAGCTGCCCACCGAGGACGACGTCGGCCGGGCCGTTGCTGGAGGATCGACGGAGGTGCTACTAACCCATGAAACGGTCAATGGAGGCGCGGCCGAGACTGAACAGATTCTTAGCTCGAATCCGTTTGGTTGGAGCATGGAGGCGCTTGCCTATGCCGCTGAATCGCGCGCCCACGTCACGGGCGTTTGGGATGCAGTGAGCCCGGCGGTTCTCGCTCACGGGCATTTCCATGTAAAGGGTGAGATTGAGCGTCCAGACGGGCGGCGAGTGTACTCACTTGGCGCTGACAACGATTTGGGAAACCTTGCTCTGCTTAGCCTCGACGATCTTTCCTGGACATGGATTGAATTCTCATAGGCGCCTGAATCAAGGAGGGACCGATGAACAGAGCAGTCGTACTGAGGGGTGACGAGGGCGGTCTCTGGCAAGTAATTACGCAGGGTTCGGTGCACCTCTTCGACCTGGACGCCATGACCGTGCGACGAATTCCTGGCCCGGGCCAGCCAACAACAATCAATGACACAATCCGGCCGATTCGATCGATTTTGGCCTGTCGCGTTGGAAGCCCTGGCCGCTGGACGATGCACTCGGACGACCCGCTGCTTGACTATTACTGGCACATCACGTCGGACATCGTGACGATTGAACGGCTCGAGGCGAATGTGGCACCGGACATTCCCTTGATTCCTGCAGAGGATGGCATTGAAGTTTCTCCTCTCAACTCACCTTCCGAAATCGCCGACATGTGGTTTCAACACGTGGGACCGTTCCTCGGCGGCGCAGAGGTTGCGGACTTTCTGGGTGTGGCGCCGAGCGGGCTAGATGAACTGGTTAATCGGTGGCGTGTGGTTCGCGTCATCACGACGGATGGGGCGGTCCTCTATCCGATATATCAATTTGCCTCAACAGGCCCGCTCCCTGGCTTGAGTGCGATCCTGTTCACGCTCACATTGGGTTTGGATGATTGGGGGGCGGCCCTCTGGTTGAATAGAAAATCAGAGCGATTCGGTGGTGGAACCGCTGCCGACATGCTCCGAAACCGCAACGGGGGAGCGGTGCTCCTGGCGGCGAACGCTGATATTGAAGCCTGGATCGGCTTCGAAGCGATGCGCGCGAGTCGGTGGGCTCGAATCAAAGGTGAGTTCAAGTTCCTGAGCATTCAGGATGTCGCCAACGTTCTCTGCACCGATCCGGAACACGTGCTCGAGATGAACGCAAACGGCGAACTAATCGGCCTCAAGAGCAGCAAAGGAGCGCGTTTCCCCGAGTTTCAATTTGCCCTTAGTGACCACGCGGTCAGACCGACAACCTCCGAGGTTCTGAAGTTCGCCGAGTCGATCGGCTGGACGGCTGAGATCCTGATACTCCAACTCTGCACACCAACGGAGCAGTCGGAGGGTCAACGCCCCGTTGACCAATTCGATGATCTGAACGTGCTGACCGCCAACCTGAGAAAGGGGATGAGTACGGAACCATGAACGGTGACGGCCGAGCTGGCTTTTCGGCTCGGATGGAGGCTGCTGATCGTGAGCGACTGCAAGTAGGGCCCCACGGGAAGTCGAAAGCCGAAGAGAAGCTGAGCTGATGTGTCAGCGGTCCTTGCGGGTTGATGCGCGCGCCGAAGTGACGACACGCCGGTGCAGCCCGCCGGCCCGGCGGGCGGTCGGGTGCGACAGTAGGAATGTGAAAATCACTCAAATTCACTCGTACCTCTTCGAAGGTCTACAGGTATTCCCGTGTCGGGCCTGCTGGTAGCAAACGCGGACCTGAGTCGGGCGCCGGCCGAGGGAGTCCAAGATTGGATATCCTCATCCTTAATTCGCTGGCTGGACGCCCGAAAGCGGGAACACGTCGCCAAGGCTACCGCTGACCTTCTCAATGCTGATATGCATGCGAATGCCAGCAGGCGGGTGGGAGCAAAATACCCCGGGCGTCGAAGTTTTCACGGACGGTATTGGTTCTCAGGTTCTACCCAGCATGTCCAGTTCGAGTCCAGATTCGAGCAGATAGCGCTGGAAATTCTGGACTTCGACGGCGATGTCGCTGCAGTTTGCTGGCAGCCATTTGAGATAGATTTCGGGCGCAAGCTCGCACCCTTCACCCACGTTCCTGACTTCTTCGTCGTCCGCCGGGACGGCACCCAGAGTGTTCTCGACGTTCGACCCATCGAGCATCTCGGCGAACGAGCAATGCAATCTTTCCTCGCCGCAAAGGCCGTGTGTGATGCCGTGGGGTGGGACTACAACGTATTCAGCTGGGTCGACCGCACATATCGGCTGAACATCGAATGGCTCGCCGGATACCGTCACCCGCGCAATGCGCCGCCGCCTGAGTGCGAGACGAAACTCCTGAATCTCTATGCGCAGCCGCGACGAATCTGCGAGGCGGCGGCGGCGCTGCCCAATTGGAACCCACCGCTCATTACTGCCTGGAGCTATCACATGACCTGGAAGAGAACTCTCATGACCGACCTTCGAACAAAGCTCACAGAGCAGCACGTCTTCCAGGCGGCGCAAGATGCCTAGGCAAATATCGCTGGGCAGCGAGGTATCTCTCGAGGGCGTGGCGTATCTCGTCGTCGAGATTTCCAACTCGACGCTGACTCTCCGCAATCTCGAATCAGGAGGATATAGGCACGTCCACATCACCGAGCTATTCATGCTCAACCAGCTCGACACTGTCGAATCAGTGCAGATTCCTGCGGAGCACGACATCTCGACTATTGCAACGATGAACAAACAAGCCAATGCTGCTGCAGATTTCTGGCGCGAACACATCGAGGAAATGCTCCACGGAATTCCATTCTCAGCCGAGCGTGGCGCGGAACCGCGAGCGGAATACAACCCGGGGATCCACACGCTCACTCAACGGATTGAGTCGAAACGAGTTGAGCTTGCAGCTCGACCGATTTGCAAAACAATTTCGATTCGCACTCTCTGGCGTAAGCTCCACGACTATCAAGCCCTAGGGTTTGCTGGGCTTGTTGACCGTCGTGCGCTCCGGCGTGAAGGCCCGCTGAACCGAGCTGACGAACGCATCGTTGAGGCTCTTGCGGTCGCCATCGAGGATCAAACCAACCAGTCAACGGTTACTCGTGGCAAGGTCGTTTCGGACGCCAAGCGAGAGCTTCATCGGAAGTACGGGGATGAGGTCCAGCTCCCGCACTCAGCGACCGTGTATCGGTACCTTCAGACACTCACTGCGGGAAAGGAGACGTTCGGTCTCGCAACTTCTCGACGTTCACGTGCTCGGAGTCCCCACCACACCTACGGTGGAATCACAGCCTCGCGACCTGGTGAGTTCACCCAAATTGACTCAACAAAGCTTGACGTCCTCGCCCTCGACGAGCATGGCAAGGAATGCCGCGTGACTCTATCGGTGCTTATCGATGTATTCACGTGCACCATCGTTTCGTTCGTGATGATGCCTGAAGCGTTGAAGGGCGTCGATCTGGCCCTCCTGCTCGCCCGGGCGCTCGTGCCCGCACCATTTCGTCCGCACCACAGCGAGCAAATGCGAATCGCCCAATCGGGCCTCCCCACTGGGCATCTGCTTTCACTCGATGAACGCTACGCGGACGCTCTCGCGATGCCCTACATCGTTCCAGAGACAATCACTACGGACAATGGGAAGGACTATCTTTCGAAGACCTTCACCTCGGGTTGTTTCAAACTTGGAATCGGTCTCCTGGAATCGGCGCCGTATACCCCCTCTGACAAGGGAAAAATGGAACGAACCTTCGGGATTATCAATAGCCTTTTTACACAGTATCTCAGTGGTTATGTGGGGAACTCTCCCGGCAACAGAGGTCACCAGATTGAGAAGCAACTCCTGTATCCCATCCTCACTCTGCAGGAAATCTTCGAAGAATGGGTCGTGCGTGTCTGGCAGAATCGGCCGCACGGCGGACTTCGCGACCCACTTTTCCCATCGTTGAAGTTGACTCCGAATCAGATGTACACGGCATCAATCGGAGTAGCACCGACGTTTGCACTACCTATTTCAGAAAGTGACTATATCGAGCTTCTTCCATCCGCTACGCGCACAATCCAGCGAGATGGAGTACACATCGGAAATCGCACATACGATTCCGAACTGTTGCACCCTTATCGCGAAACGAAGTCTCCAAGAAAATCATTAGGCGGGAAATGGGAGACGCGATACGACCCATATAGTCCGGCGGTCATATGGGTTCGCAACTACGCAAACTCCACGTGGATGGAATGCAGCTGGAAAAAAGTCAGCGCATTCGATGCGCCCTTCTTCACCGAGAACTGGCAAGCTGCGCGTGCAATCGCGCGAGCACAAGGTCAGGGCGGTCGCGTTGACCATGTTGCCGAACTCTACAAGATTCTTGAGAAACGTGACCCCGAACTCAAGAGGGCAGAAGGAAAGAAGGGTCGCAAAAAGACGGCGGACAAACTCATTGAGCGTGACTACCTCCCCCGCCCGGCGGCCAAGGCCGCCACGCCGAAGCGCGACGAACTCAGCGATCTGCCGTATATCGACCGGACAATCAAAAAAACTGGATCAAAACCCGCCGGAATCTGGAATCGAGACGAGTCGATCTAGTGAAGCTCCTTGACGTCTCCCCGGCCGAATCGCTCACCAGCCTCGCTGGTCTCGAACGATACTTGATGCGCGCATCGGAGAAGCCGCCTACATTCAGCCCATCGGAATACCTGTGTCTTTCTGAAAAGGAGAAGGAGGCGCACGACGACGCCCGCATTCTCTTCCTCAACCGTGAACTCACGGTGGACACGCCCGCAATCATGGCCGCCCGAATCGATGTTCGGCGACTTCTGCGAGCAAATTTCGGAAAGCCGTCCGGAAGGCATGGGCTAGTGCTCAGCGGCCCGTCGCGCGCAGGCAAGACGCACACCGCGCTTGCAATCCTTCGGGCGACGATGAACCGGAACCGGACCGAATATCCCGATCACCAGTCGTTCGGACGAATACCATTGGTCTTCATCGACGTTCCTCCTGCAGCAACACCAAAGTCGATGATGCATCAGTTCTGCGACTTTCTCGGCATGCCGCGCGGCCCGCGGTACACGCTTGAGGAACTCACCTACATGGCTACTCAAACGATGCTTCGCGGGTGCACCACTCTCGTTGTCGTCGATGAAATACACAATCTCAGCACGAGTTCAGCTATCACTATTGAAGCGAGACGTGCCTTGAAGGACCTCTCTAACGTACTCCCCGCAACGTTCATCTACAGCGGTGTGAACGTCGAAACAAGCGGGCTGCTTTCCGGAGATGAAGGAATGCAAGTTGCCGGCCGGTTCACCTTGAGACGGATACTGCCGTACTCGTTCGGGAGTATCGAAGCCCGGGACAGCTGGGCATCGACCGTCGAAGCATTCGAAAGCGGTCTGGGTCTCATGAACGGCGGGGAGCATTCTCTCACCGGCCAGGAGGAATACCTCTTTAGCAGGACCAACGGTTCCATCGGCTCACTTGGGTATCTCTTGAGGTCCGCAGCAATCGAACTTATTCTCTCGGATGCGATTCATGAACAAGGAGGCGAGAGAATTACCCGCGCGCTTCTAGATTCGATTCCCCTCGATATCGCCGCCGAGCGCGGTGCCGGCTCCGACGACTAGTTCCTGACTATGGCCTCCACCAAGCTCCCAATTCGAGTGAGGGTTCGTCATCTTGAAACGGCGGACAGCTTCTACGCCAGACTGAGCCAGGCCAACTCGATTGCGTTTCTTCAGCCGGCTCGCCTCAATCAAAGTACTTTGAGAATTGGCGATGATGTCGTACCGGCGCGGCTATTCGAAAGCAGGGTCGAGTCGCTAGGCGGTCTTCCTCCCGGATGGTTTGAGTCACGCCGACAGGGAGCCGCTCCAGCTTGCGCTGTTGATGAATGCCGTTGCGCCGGGCTTCTCGGCGAGAGATTCTTCCTATGCAAACTCTGTGCCGCCGGTGAGAGCATCATGCAGTATCCGCACGTCGGCGGCTATGTTTGTCGGCGGCATGAGCGTTGGGTCGGTCCAGGTGTCGACGTCAACGATCAATTGCCGGTTGGCGACTATCCGAGCCTTCGTAGAGCCAGCCGAACGTTGGACGTGCTTAAGAAGTTGCCGCACTTTGACGTTTACCAGCTCGTGGCTGTATGGGCCCTCGCGAACCGCTGGGCGCGCGTCGGGCGAAATGTTGAGAGGCTCCCGCTTGCCGCTCATCCGTCCTTTGACAGATCGCTGCACACTGAGGCGGCAACGTTTCCGGTCGTGGTCGCTATCCTCAAGAAGATCCTCTCGGGGCGATTTCTCTCGCGTCTTCTATACCCGCGCATCTCGCGAGCTGGTGCACTCGTGCTCCTCGACGAAGTTCTCCTCCCGGAAGTAGGTGGCTCGGTTGCCGACTTGACTGAGGAAGTGCTCGTTTGGCTGCGTCCCACATACTTTCGCGTTGCAATGTCCACCAGAAAGGATCCAGAAGGGAAACAGAGTACGTCCTATCCGGTCGAAAGTGTGTGGCAACATGACCTCAAGCTTGAGGAGATTGATTACAGCACCTGGCCCAAGCGTCGCTTTGGAATAGCGCCGGGATTCCCCGGGTTCAGCACCACTGATTCTCCCCTCGACATCGCCCCTAGCTACTTGAAAACCCCGACTCCGTTCACCTCCACGCTCTTGCTGGACGTCGAGAGTGATTTGCGGATGGAGTTCTGGTGGCACGGCGGTGGCAAACCTTTCGAGCTACTCAGAAGCGGAGATGAGGAGCCGTGCACTTGGATTTGTGCGAGCGGTCACGTCACGACGTCCGTCTGTGCGACCAAGGTGAACCGTGGTAGAGCGGTCTGTGCATTTTGCGTTGGAAAACGCCCCATCGTCGGCCTCAGGGACATAGCGGCGACTCACCCCTCTATGGCAATTTTCTGGCACCCTACTCGCAACGGAAGGCGCGAGCTTCGCACTGTGTCGGCTGGCTCAGCATTCGTCGCGTGGTGGCGATGTCCGAACGGTCACGAGTTCCAACGGCCAATTTGTCAGTTCC
>NZ_BAABCN010000007.1:311360-365255 GCF_039538945.1 Glaciibacter kafniensis
CGGCAAGAAGTATCCGTACTATGCGGTGCAATGGGATCCTGAGCGAAATGCAACGGTTGAGCCTCCACTAGCTCTACTCGAGCGGTATGACGTTGTCTGGTGGATTTGCGGCCGGAGACACCCATTCAAATCAACGGTAGTGGACCGCGTACGACGTGGAGGTAACTGCCCGGTGTGCACCTCACGGCGCGTTCTTCCAGGGTTCACTGACTTAGCGACCATTTTTCCCAACATTGCCGCCGAGCTCCATCCAACTTTGAACGGAGTGCTTCGTGCAGATCAAGTACTTCCTCAATCACAGAAGAAGATGTGGTGGCTCTGCCCCATCGGGCACAACTACGAATGTGTCGTCGCTGTGAGAACCAAGTTGGGAATCGGATGCACGAAATGCACAGGCAGGCGCATTGTCGAAGGCGAAACGGACCTCGCCAGCGTGCGCCCGGAGATTGCCGAGCGTTGGCACCCGACTCTCAATGGGGCGCTCACTGCCGCGGATGTGCACCCTGGCTCCGCGCGACGGGCCTGGTTCACCTGCCTATGCGGGAAGCCCTACCTCACCGAGATTCGGATGATGCGTGCCGACCGGTACTGCAGGGAATACACCGACTACTTGCGCTGGCACGCGGTAGCCGAGCAAGAGAGCGTCAGTGCTGCACCCTAGCTCTACTTCAACGACGGAATTCGTTACATTACAGAGGTGAAGCGAGAGCTCAAGAAGTCGAATAAGGACTCCCTCGAAGCGATGTATCTGCCACAAACTGTGGCTTACCAGGCTGCGAACGTGCCTTTCGGGCAGCTGCTCGTTCTGGACCTGACAAAGCGGAATGATCCCGAAACTGAGCGGCTCGACAAGTCGATGTGGGTTGCGCACAAGTACGACGAGACGGGCGTCGTCGTCGCGAGTACGATGATCGCAGTTGTTCGCGGGAATCGGCATACCCCGAGCGACCGATAATGGCGTTGGCCCCGCGAGCTACTTCGCCCGGCTAGCCTCAGTCCCATTGTCCTGGTCCTCTCGGTCGAAGCAGACGGCACTCTTATGACAACCGCCGAGGTCGAAGACTTCCCAGGCCTCCCCGAGGGGGCATTCAGCGACTTTAGGGGCTGGGACGGTTTGTTGCGGATGGGCCGGAATCGCTGAGGGGAACTCTCGGCGCCCAATCAATTCTCGTCGGTGACTTCTCCATCTTGCGCTAACGGAAACCGCTAGTCAGAACCAACGCGCTTCACTTGCAAGGTTGTGCCAAGTTGAATGCGAAGAAAACTGTCCCAAATGGAGGTATTCCACTGACAAATACTTGCGAATACTGTCAACTAATTTGCGAAACGACAGTCTCTGTCGTTTTCTCAGCCCTACTGAGTTTTGCAGTCACTGTATTGCGGAAGGTGACCGTCGGAAGCGATCTGTTGCGTTGAAAGGGTGTCCGTGGATCTCGAGCTCATAGAGGCATTTCGCTCACGTTCCGCAGTACTTGTGGTCGGGACGGGCGCGTCCCAAGCAATTTCGCGCCAGCACGAATTGAGCGGGTGGATCGGACTCGTGCGAGATGGTATCGATCACCTAGTCAAGATCGGTGTGAAGGACGACCGTTGGAAACAAGCTGTTGTCGGCATGATAGATGCCGCGAGTGACGACGACAGCTCGTTTCTCCTTCAGGCCGCGACTCAAGTAGGGGACGCGCTCAAAGCGACTGATGGGCTTGGGTACCGGAACTGGCTGAAAGGCACAGTTGGTTCCCTTCAGAAGGGGGAAGAGGAGCTAGGGAACGCGATTCTGGGATTGCCGGCCCCCATCCTCACGACGAACTACGACACGTTGATCGAACAGTGTGGGCAACGAGGAAGCTCTAGTTGGAATGACGCCAAATCGATGCAGAGAGTTCTCGCTCATAGATCTTCAGATGTTGGACATTTGCATGGAATTTGGAACGATCCGGATTCGGTCATATTTACTTCGGCTGACTATCGGAAGTTGCTCGACAGCCCCGCTGCCCAATCGATTCAGTCCGCTTTCGCCAGCAGCAAGAGCATCGTTTACATCGGGGTAGGCGGCGGGCTATCAGACCCGAATTTCTCCCGTTTTCTTGAATGGCAAAGAGAAACGTTCCCCAACCCGGGACTGAGCCACTATCGCCTTTGTCTCAAGTCCGAAGTTGAAATGTTGACCAGATTCCATGCCACGGACAATATGGTGCTGGTGACCTATGGCGATGAGCATCATGAGCTGGCTCCGTTTCTGACCACCCTGGCGTCGGAGCTCAGCGATATTGTTCCATCCGGGTCAGGAATGGTCGCTGTCGGGGGCGCGGAGATCCGTGAGCTGTTTGAACAGTCACTCATTGAGGAAGTTATCGGTCGCCCCGAGGGGGCAGAGCTGGAGCTTTCGATCGAGAACCTTGCGCTCGAACCTGTCTTGCTGCCGATTCCCCACGCACAGTATGTATCTCAAAAGTCCTTGAAATCAGGGAATGATGACCTGAAGCGCATCGATCCGGAGGCGGATCTTGCAGCTGGCGAAGTGATACTACTTGTCGGGGATGAGAAATCTGGGCTTAGCTTTGCCGCGAGATGGCTTGCGCTGAAGGCGTCAAACGTTGCCGACGGGTTGCCACCCATTTACACAAACTTTACTCAATGCAAGAAATCACTTCGTCCGCTTGAAGATCTCATCCGCCGCGAGGGGCGGATGGCGGGACTTCATCTGGGGAAAAAGACGCAGATTCCAGCCGTCGCTTTGGTCATCGATGATTTCAGTCCTTACGTTGCATTTTCAGAGCTAGCAGTCCGCGACCTTTCCTCGTTGGCGCGCGGTTTCACTGTGATGACCTGCCGACAGGGCACAGAGGAAGCGGTTCAGTCGCAACTGGAAGCGGCGGGCATCCGTTGCCGAGTGAGGTATCTCGGGCGACTGGAGCGAGGTGACATCGAGAAGATGGCACAGATGGCCGCGCCCATGACGTTTGGTGCAATCGCTGAGCAAGTGTGGGGACTGCTCTGTTCGGAACACCTGCCGAGGACGCCATTCAACGTTGCGCAACTTATCTATATCTATCAGCGAAATGGAGAGTTGGGAGGAAATGCCTCCTCCACATCGATCCTGGAGGAGTTCGTTGCGTTGCTTCTGGGGCGTGGTGACCCCCATGAGGACGCGCGCTTCAATTTGGATCACGAGCAGAAAATGACATTGCTTGAGCGTCTCGCTGAAGGATTCGTCATAGACGATGAACTGGGCGCTGTGGAGTCGGCCACCGTGGCTGCACTCAGTTCTGCGCTTGAAGACCTAGGGTGGCCCGAATCCCCAATCGACATTCTCACCAACTTCCTTGAGCGACAAATCTTGATCCGGAGGAATGGCTTCGTTGTTTTCGCTCGCGGCAGCTTTCTTCATCTCTTCGCGGCGAAGCGTGCCCAGAAGTCGATGAATTTTAGAGACCATCTACTTGATCGCCCGCTCTACTATGCTTCGGCGATATCTGATTACGCCGCCATTCAACGCCATGACCCGGTTTTGCTCGAGCGCGCAGAGCGGTGGGTCGATTCAATTCGTTGGGAAGAATCCGCTGGGGCGGCGTTCGCCGAACTTGAACTCATGACCCCAAGCTTCGAGGAGATTCCTCCCGATGCTGAGGAACTCGGTGATGCCGTTGGCGCGGAGCTCGCAATGGATGATGCCTCGAACGATGATGATCCGCCAGCGTTCCCAGTCGCAAAAGAGGAAGATGTCCCGCCTCTCTGGCGCGCACTACAGACGCTCGAACTGGCATCTAGAGTCGTACGTGACGCAGACCAGGCTGGCGAGGTTGTCCAGAAGCAACGAGTACTTGACTCTCTGTTGAACAAGTGGGGCGCAACTTCCTCGGCGATGGAAGGGGATCAGGATTACCGGAAACTATTTCAGGAGATCTCATCCCTTCAAGAGAAACCTGTGGATTCGGCAGATCTCCACACGGATGCCATGCGGAGCATGCAGACGCTTCTTCCTGCGGTATTCGCTTTTGCGGGAGTCTCTGAGTTCCTTGCCTCGCGTCGGCTCTTGATCCCGCTTGAGCGCATCATCGCTGACTTTGACTCAGATACCTCGGTGGAAAAGCGCGTATCTGCGGTGTACTTCCTAGTCGCAGTGGCCGAGCCCGGCTGGGCCGAAAAGGCCCGAACGGTTCTCAGCGGCGTGGGGAATCTGTGGGTCATGCGCAATTGGATCCTGATGCTTTTGCTCTACAAGTACATGGAGAACTCGTCGGGCGCCGAGGACGACACGATTCTCCGTATGTGTGTTGACATCGTCGCAAGAGGGACTAAATACAAGGACGATGCGGAGCGTCGGCGACACAACGCGCTCCTCTTACGCCAGCTCCCCCAGGCACGAGAGCTGGAGAGGAAGCGTCAGCGCGCGCAGATCGCTATCAAGAGAGATCAAGTAGCTCTGCCGAAGCCCACTGCCTCCGCGATTGCTGGAGCTTAGTTGGACGACGGAACCATTGGCTAGCCTCCGGCCTGGGAACGTCAGAACGGTATGTGCGCTGAGATCACTTCGCGCGCGAGGTTGACGCTCTTTTCCTTCGGCTGATTGTTTTCATCGAACCACGTGACTGTGAAATACGCCCCCATGCGGTATGCCTTCTCGGCAAGTGAGCCTCGAAAGGGGCCCACCGCCTCGCCCGACAGGTCATTCCAGTGGCCGGCATCGAGGATCCTGATGTCCTGGTCTCCCTCTATCCGCACTTCCTTCGCAACGCTGCGCGGGACCGCGTTTACCAACTCGAACCTCTCAGTGGTTTCGTGAACCATGCGGACACTCCATCGTGGTTCCGGCAACGGCACGATAGGAGAGAAGATAGGGTCCGGCTCCCACCCGCTCAACGGATTCTCGGGACTATTTTGCTGTTGCTTGGCGTCTGCCAGGATCTTTGAATAGTCCTTGATGGACGCCGCGAGGATACGCTCGCTCTCTTCGTGGGCACGCGCTGCAGTTTTCGCTACTTGTTCCATGTCGGCTGTCATCTCAGCCCTCGCCATCGAAATGTCTCTCATATGGCGGCGCGTACTGACTGGTCGCCACGACCAGAGCCATGCTAGTACTCGTCGAAAGGGCGTGCCCACCTTCGGGATCAACGAAACGAGTCGAAGGAGCAGCCACAGGATGATGCCGCCGACGACAGTAGCTGCGAGCTGGTTTTCGTTGGCCAACGCCCAGAAGCCGTTCCATATGTTCACAATCATGAAGATATCTGCTCACCCAAGACTTGCGCGGATCCTAAGCGCAAGATGTCGGCGGAAGCTTGCAAATTCTCTTGCCGATGTACTGGTCGTCGCGAGCTAAGCTCACGAACACGGCCGACCTCATTCGTCTGATCACTAGCGATGAGGCTGTGCACGGGTGCTACATCGGTTACAAGTTCCAGAAGGGTCTCGAGAAGGAGACCCAGGAGCGTCGCGATGAGATTAAGGACTACACCTTCAATCTCATGTACGAGTTCTACGAGAACGAGATCCAGTACGCCCGAGCGAAAGCTGGAGGCCCTCAGTCTGGGGGTCTCGTTCGGTGAATCGGGGAATGCAGGGCATTCGCGCCAACTACGAAGGAATGGACCAACCACTAGCATTGGGATTTGGTCTATAGGGGGAACAAAATGGGACGTCGACGAGGATTCCTGGCCGAGATTCAGCACCAGAACCGGCTTGCGGAGCAGCGCCAGCGGGCAGCTGTACGTGAGCAGGAAGCGGCCTACAAGCGTGCCGTGAGCGCGCAGAACGCCGCGCAGCGAGCACAGCTGGCAGCAGCGAGAGCGTCCGAGGCTGACCGCAAACGGATGGAAAAGGAAGCGGCGGCCGCGTACATTACCGCGATGCAAGCAGAAGCTGAACAGCTCAACGCCACACTTCTCGCCGGCTACGACCAGCTGGACAACTTGCTCACCGCGACACTTGACGTTGACGACTACGTTGACTTGGAAGCTCTGCGCAAGCAAGCGGAACACCCACCGTTTGTGCGACCAAACCTCGAAAAGCCGATTCCGGCACCCCCAGCACTCGTCGCACCGGCAGAGCCCGTCCGCCGGGTCGTAGAACGACCCACCGGCCTCTTCGGGCGCAAGAAGAAGCTTGCTGAGTCCGAAGCGCAAGCAGACGCTGAACTGAACGCGGCACGACAAACCTGGGAGCTATCGACGTCGAGCCTCCCAAGCCGCCAAGCCCAGCAAGTTGCTGCGCACGCGATTGCAGAGAAAGCACGCATCGACGAACTTGCAATCGAACGCGCCCGATACGAGGCAGAGTGCGCAAACCGTGAGTCGGAAGTTGCCGAGCACAACGCGTCGGTTGACCAGCTCATCGCGAACCTCGGCTACGGGGACGCCGCAGCAATCCACGAGTACATCGGAATCGTCATCGCGAACTCGGTCTACCCAGACAGCTTCGAAATCGATCACGAGTCAGAATTCGACTCATCGTCGGCGGAGCTTCGACTGCGGGTGCTCGTGCCCGGGCCCGACCTCATCCCGACCGTCAAGTCGTACCGGTATGTCAAAGCCAGCGACGAGATTGCTGCAACAGAGCAATCACAGAAAGACTCGAAAGACCGGTACGCCGGAATTGTCCACCAAGTAGCGTTGCGCAGCCTCCACGAAGTCTTTGAAGCCGACCGGCGAGGGCTGATTCAATCCATCTCCCTCGAAGTAGGAACTCAGACAATTAGCCCGGCTACAGGAACCGAAACCTACGTACCGTTCGTTGCCGTCGGTGTCGCGCGCCCCACATTTGACGCGATTGAGCTTTCCGGGGTAGTGCCCGTGGCGACCCTCGAACACCTCGGCGCCGCACTGTCGAAGAACCCACTCGGCCTCGTCCCAGCCAACGGCTCCGGAGTTCGTCGCTCATGACCGACGTAGCCGACGGGCTCGTCTTCAACCCGCCCCCAGGGTGGCCGAAGCCCCCGGCAGCATGGCGCCCACCAGCGAGCTGGACCCCTGACCCCGCGTGGCCGGCGGCCCCAGCCGGCTGGCAGCTGTGGGTTTCGGGCGACGCCGGCTTAACACTGCCGCAGCCTGAGTCTGAGCTGACGGCACCGGTAGATGAGCCGACATCGGCGACCGTTCACGCCTCTGCCCGAGAGTCCTTTCTCGAATCCGAGAACGCGGAACTGAGAGCGCAGCTCGCGGCCGCACGCTCCGGCGAAAGCGACTACGTCGAACTGGACGATGCGCGGGTCTTGCAAGAGGTCGGCATCTACCGGTACCACCACCCGTTGGAAGACGCAGCGCTCTACCGGGAACGCCTCGACGCCATCGAGGCGCGAATCGCCGAAGTTGTAAAAGCCGACCTAGCCATCGTCAAGTCGAACCTCTTCACGTTCGACAACTCGCTCGCGAAAGGTCGCCGGATGACCGGAGACCTGTCCCGGCTCATGCTCCGCGCGTACAACGCGGAAGCGGACAATAGCATCCGTTCGTTGAAAGTCGGCAATGTACAGACCGCGAGGAAGCGTTTGGACGCCTCCCGCACCGCCATCGCGAAGCTCGGCTCGTTGATGGAGATGCGCATCAGCGACGAGTTCCACAATCTCAGAGTCGAAGAGATAGAACTGACCGCCGACTGGCTGATGAAAAAGCAAGAAGAGCGCGAAGCCGAACGTGAAGAACGCGCAAAGCTCCGCGAAGAACGCCGAGTCGAAAAGGAACTCGCTGAAGAACGCGCGCGACTCGACAAGGAGCGCCAGCACCTCCTCAACACGCTGAACGCCCTCCGCGCATCAGGAGGCGACGACCTCGACCTGGCGCGACGACTCGCAGACGTCGACACCGCGATAGCGGACAACGACTTTCGGGCGGCGAACATCCGAGCAGGCTACATCTACGTGATTTCCAACCGTGGTGCGTTCGGTCAAGACGTGGTCAAAATCGGTCTCACTCGACGGCTCGAACCCACCGAGCGAGTCGCTGAACTCAGCGGCGCATCCGTTCCATTTCGGTTCGACATTCACACGCTCTACTTCTCAGAAGACGCTGTCACACTCGAAAACGAACTCCACAAACACTTCGCCGAACGCGCACTGAACAAAGCCAACTTCAGAAAAGAGTTCTTCTTCGCATCCCCAGCAGAGGTACGGGACGTGCTGATGGAAAAGGTCGGCAACCTCCTCGAGTTCCGAGAACACGCCGACGCGACCGAGTACATGCAATCGGTGGGGCGCTGGCCCAAGGGAAGAGACAGGTCCTCCGAGAGTTCCGCGGAGAATTCCTAAGTCCGATGAAAGAAACCGGTTCCGTTGCTGGGCGAGAAGCCCGAGAAACCAGGTCTCAAATAGGTGGCAAATACCTCGGTAGGGTGAGGCTCCGCACTTTTGCGTTGTATGGCCCTTTCTGCCCTCACGTCAGTCGGTGCTGGTCCTCGGCGCGGTGTATCCCGCTGGGCGCGGGGTGTTCACCACGCCCAGCGGGATACACCGCGCCCGGACGGCCGGGGGCGACCGCAATTCGCGTGGAGCAGCTCCCTGCCCGGTGCTGACCTGCCCCAGAGCTGTGTCCAGGGCGGAGCTACCGCCCGTCAACGATCGACATGAACCCTGCGAAGGCGAAGATTCCCGGCACAGCGTAGAGGAACGTGAGCAGCGCGAACCAGCCGATGGCGCCGAGCACCGACCACGCGCCGGTTCTGCGATCACGGATGTTCAGGCGACGCCCGTCGGGGCCGATGAGCGCTTGCGGCTCGACCCAGCGCGTGTGCGGGTGCTCGAGTTCAGCGGTGATTTTCGCGAGAACCCGAGGAATCTCCTGACCGGGCACCCGTTCATCGAAGTAGCGACCCGCCTTCGCGAGGACGCGAGGGGCCACGTGTGTGAGGATGGCGTGCACCGAATCCCACGTGTCGGCTGCCGAGAAGTCGGCGCCTTGGGGCGTGAAGAAGACCAGCATGTCATCGACGATCTCGACGTTGAAGCTGCTGGCGTGATCGATGAGAGCCGCCATGACATCCGGAGTCAGAACGTAGAGTGCCTCCATGCGGTACGTGGGCGTCGAGTAGGCCTGGAACCACCGGTCAAAATTGCCCTCCAGAGACAGGCGCTGCTCCCGGTCGATTCCGATGGGCAGCTTGGCGCTGATACGGCCGTTCGAGGTGGCAGCCAGGACGAGGTGCGGCAGCGGGTCGGACAATGTGATGGCGATGTAGTTCCACTCTCCGGCGCGACCTGAACGGCGACTCAGGTTGCCAATTTCGAGGCCGGGCGCGACAAAGCGAGGGTACTCGCGGATGCCGCTGCCCTCCACCGTGATGACTGAAGCGAACGTCGCGCGGGGGCTCGGCTTCGGTTCAAAACCGTTGGCGAGGGCGGTGAGTGTCTGCCGCCATTCCTTCATGCGCGCTCGCGGCGATGGTGGCTGGGCCGCCCACCGGCGCAGCCAGTACGTGCCGAAGAGCCAGACGGCGAGCACAGCCGCCCCAATCATCAGCCCGCCGATGTCTGCCGCGCTGACCTGGCCGTCTTGGTAGGAGTCGACGCGGATGCCGAAGAACATCAACACGAAGAAGAGATACCAGAGAATCAGACAGAAGTTCACGTGCACGAGCACCTGCCGCTTCGTCGGCACCCAGCTCGGTCGCGAATCGCGATGCACCGTCGCCATTGCGGCGGCAAGCTCCTGCTCCGAGGCGTGCAGCCACCGCGGATCCACGTTCATCGTGCCCTTCGTCTACTGATTGGTGCTCAGGGCACATCGCCGCGACGGCTTTGAACCCCTCGAAAAAGGACGTCGACGCAACGATTGAACAGGATGCACCGTAGTCTCGCGAGAGACAACGCGCGAGCCAACGATTTCGAAGGGCATGAGAATTGCCGAAGACCTATTTCATGATGGAAGTCAACAGCGCAGCTGAGTCTTGGCGGACCATTCGTTCGATTTCGAGCAGATCCGCCCGTTCGGCTGAAGTCCGTTCTGAGAGGTGACCGCGCGAACGAGTTTCAAATGGCTTTGGAGCAGGCGCAACAGCAATTTACTGCGGCTGCCGCTATCGGTTACGAGAGCCGACCACTAAACCTGTTCTAAGGGGCTTCGCAAGCCGGGAGAGCGATTGCTGCAGCGAGCGCTGCATTAGGCCCGCGTGCTTCGACGCGGGAAGCCGAGGTCTGGAAGGCTTCAGGTCATGGACTTAAGTTCGTGTCCCAACTCGACAAACGTATTGGGTTGCTGGGGGCGCCAGTGAAACTTGAGCCGAGCAATGTTGACTTGTTCTCGCGAGTGTCCATCGCGCTCAATTCCCCTCTCGATGTGGGAGAAGCGGTGATTGGTGAGCTGCTAAGCCAAATTCCAGAGTTTCGTTTGGAGTTTGGGACGGTCGACGATTGGCTGCCAGAACTCCATGACTCTGGAATCTACGCCGGTTCCGGTCCGATGGGAGACCCGCCATATGGGTGGGATGTGGGCGTGCCGTTTCTCGGCCGCGAGGGCGGAGCCGCTGTGGCTGACGTTCGGTCTGTCATCGATCGATACCCGGCGCTGCGCGGATTCGACATCGGGGTAGATCCAGATGGCAAGGTCGTGAGATCTCAGGAGAAGGTCCATTTGCTCGTTCCTTCTATGGATGATCTTGAGATAAAGAGCGGATACTTTCGGCCAACGTCCTCGTCCGTTTATCGTCGCCACGATCTGATCCTGCCGTCGGTTGGGTCAAGCGAAAAGAGTCTTCAACCCCTCATGTCGTGGTGGTTGGTCCTCTACGCTTTGTCGATGGTGGCGCGATACTCACCAAGCGACTGGACGGCGGCCTTGTCGATTTCATCCAGTCCAATTGCTTCAAAGATTGAGCATGTTCTGGACGCTGCTGTAGACGCCGTGCCCGATCTGATCGCGGAGGCTCTAACCGGCCTCAATAGTTAGGAGTCCAACGCCCGTGCCAACGTCGGTCGTCGGTCGTCGGTCGTCGGTCGTCGGTCGTCGGTCGAGCTGTCAACGCTGAAGACGCGGACTGGGCTTCTAAATCAAATCATTCGCTTTGAAACACACACCTTTGTCGTTCCAATACAGGGTCGGTTGAGAACTAATCCTGGCACTGAATTAAATAGTTCAGCGGGGCGATTTGCATTTGTTCGTGTGAAATAAGGGTATCTCTGTCGGTTTCAATTAATTAGTGCGTGAGCACGTATAAAATAGTGGTGTGAAGCCGATTGAGTATCCGCACTTCGATTTCGACAGCGAATTGAGTCGCGCTGTAATTGGACTTGAGCGAGCTCGTGCCGAATTGGGAAGTGGTTCAACACCACCAATTGTTTTCTTTCAATTGAAAGAACTTTTCCAGCTGCTGACGAGCATCATGTCGGCTCGAATCGAAGGAAACCGAACTTCTCTCTTGGACGCTGTGCTGGGCGCCGCCCGCTCGAAGGGGAGTAGCGGAGGCGAAGAAAACGCAAACGATGGCGTCGAGGAAATTCTCAATATTCAAAAGGCCATTGATTTCATCGACGAGACGGTTCACGCCGGCCCGATTACCCACATCTATATTCGAGAGCTGCATCGGCTCGTCGTGTCGGGCTTGAGGCGCGAAGGAGATCTGACCCCCGGTGCGTACCGACTGGGTGAGGTGGCCATCGGCGGCGCGAAACATCAGCCGCCGTTCCCCTCCGATGTACTTGACAGCATGAGTGCGCTTATCGCCTTTGCAAATGTTGAAGTGGAGCCGCACAAGCAGCTCTTGCAGTCAGCTATCGTTCACCATCGGTTCCTCTGGATTCACCCATTCGGAAATGGAAATGGTCGGGTGTCCCGACTGCTCACGTATGCCATGCTCGTCAAGCAGGGCTTCACGGCTACTTCCGGCTACCGTGCGTTGAATCCGACAGCGGTCTTCGGGGCCGACCGCGCTGCGTACTATGACAATCTCGAACGGGCCGACGCGCTGGACAATGATGGAATCGTCGCGTGGTGCACCTACGTGCTCACAGGGCTGAAGACTGATCTCTTGAGATTGACCAGTCTCACTGATGGGGATTTTGTTGTGACAAGACTTCTCCATCCCGCGATTGAACGATTGCGGGATTCCGGTCGACTTACCGCGAGCGAAGCGGCTGCGCTCCGGGTTGTCGCCCAGAAAACTGTGGTCAAGGCTGGGGATCTGGCCTCGGCTCTGCCTGGATCACCATCGACTCGGAGCCAAGCGATACGGAAGATCGTTGATCGAGGGCTTTTGATTCCACTCGAGAACTCCCCGCGATCTTATCGACTCGCGTTTGCACCGAACGATCTCACCGTTCACATCGTTCACCAGCTTGATGCACTCGGATTCCTCCCGACGATACTGAGAAACGATCCCCTCTAGCCTGAAGCGTAGGTTCCGACTACCTGGATCGTGGGGCGCTGATAAACCTGGGCTACGATCCGATGTTCCCGAAGAGCGTCACCGACGTGAACCGGCGATCCTGTCGGTTCTGTCTGGTGAGGCCGACGACCGGCGCCGGGGCCTCAGGTCGGCGGATGCCGCGGCATCCGCCATCACAACATCCCAGCTACTCGAATACGGGCGAGAGAAAGCGGCGTTCGTAGCGGCGGATGCACTGCGTGCGCTTGGCGAACTCGAAGGCAGCGATGCACTCCGGGTCGGTGGCTGCCGCCGCGCGGTACTGCTCGTAGGCAGCGAGCGAATCGAAGGTGAAAAGCGCAAATGCTTCATCACTGTCGCCTTCGCTGGGCAGGAAGTACCCGTGATGTGTGCCGCCGAGCTTGTTGACGAGCCGAATCCACTCTTGGCCGTATGCGCGAAAATCGTCGAGCTTGTCGGCGTCGATCTCATAGCGAAGGTGGATCGTGATCATTGAGTCTTCCGTCTCGGTGGGGGCGGGCAGTTTTGCGTCGATCTCATGCTCCCATCTTCGAGGTCGCACGTGCCGCGGAATGGATGCCTGACTGACGGCCCGAGGCGCTCCTGGCGGTCGTCACCGAGCTGCCGGTCCACGGCAGAGCACCGCGTTCCCGGCAGATCTGCAGTCGTGCGGAGTCGACCCGGACTAGCCTCGAGACATGAGTGATCGCCGCACGGCCACCTCCCCGCAAGCCAACGCCACACGCTGGCGGCCCGGGCGCGCAGGGCGCCGCGAACCTCCGGCCTGGACCCACGCACTCGCCGACGGAACGGACGCCGGATTCTTCGGGCCCGGCAGCGCCGTCTGGGCGGTCAATGGGGCGCTGCCGACGCTGGTCGCCGGCATCCGCGCGTTGCTACTGCAGACCCTGCATCCCGGAGCGATGGCCGGCGTGCACGACTGGTCGCGCTACCGCGAGGATCCGCTCGGACGCCTCGACGGCACCGTGCGGTGGGTGGCTACGACGACGTTCGGCGACCGGGCCAGCGCGACGGCGGCATCCGCTTTCGTGTCGCGACTGCACGAGCACGTGACGGGAACCTACGTCGACGCCCGCGGCGCCGAACGCGCGTATGCAGCGAACGACGAGGAGCTGCTGCGCTGGGTGCATGACGCTTTCACCGAAGCCTTCCTCGGTGCCCATGCGCTCTGGGGCGGACCGATCCCTGGCGGGCCGGATGCCTACGTGCGCGAATGGGCACAGGCCGGTTCGCTGATGGGAGTGGCCCAGCCGCCGACGACCGTCGCAGAACTCCACGCCGAGATGGACGCCTTTCTCGTTGAGGCCAAACCTGACGCGCGCGTTGCAGAGGCAGTTCGTTTTCTGCGGAAGCCTCGGCTGCCAGGCATGACGGGTCGGCTGTATCCGGTCCTGTTCGGCGGGGCGGTGGCGTCCCTTGACCGGCACCAGCGCGAAC
Organism: Glaciibacter kafniensis; assembly: GCF_039538945.1. Taxonomy (NCBI): domain Bacteria; kingdom Bacillati; phylum Actinomycetota; class Actinomycetes; order Micrococcales; family Microbacteriaceae; genus Glaciibacter; species Glaciibacter kafniensis. The sequence continues at coordinate 325,125 of NZ_BAABCN010000007.1, forward strand.
TGCTCGGCCTGCGGCGCCCGTGGTGGCCGGCGGTGACGCTGACCCGCGCGCTACTTGTCGGCGGGGTACGCATGCTCGGCCCGGTGTCGCCGAGTGAACAGAACGCCAGGGCCAGGATCGCACGGCTGGAGGCGGCAACGTCTCCCGCAAATGAGCAGAGGGACCTCTGATAGTCGGGCCGTCGAATTCAGATGAACCGCAAGCCGTTGGCGCCAACGACGGGCTCGATTTTCGCGGTCGTGCCACCCGGTTCGGGTGATGCATCTGCTTGCGCCGAGCAATATCTTCGTGCCGGAGCGAGAGTGAGTGGCACCTCGCCGGATCGGAGTTTGACATGAGCATCTGGGATTTCTTCGTCTGGTTCTTCTGGTTCTACATCTTCATCTCGTGCATCGCGATATTCGTCAGGGTCATCATTGACGTGTTCCGAGCTCCAGACCTCAGTGGCTGGGCGAAGGCGCTCTGGGTGCTGTTCTTGGTTTTCCTGCCCTTCCTTGGCGCCTTCATCTACTTGATCGTGCGCGGCCAAAGCATGGGCCAGCGTGCCGCCGCATCGTCGCGCGAGGCGAGAGGGCAGACTGACGATTACATCCGCTCGGTCGCGAGCCAAAACTCGGCGGCGAACGAGATCGAGTCCGCAAAACGACTCCTCGACAGCGGCGCCATTACACCCGCCGAGTTCGAAACGTTGAAAGCAAACGCACTGCGCGCATAGGCACAGAGGCGTGGCGAGTCGTCGAGTTCGGTGAAGGGCGGATGCTTCGGCATCCGTCCTTCTTGTGGCTGTGGGGAATCGCAAACAACAGAACGCGAGCCTGAACGGCTCCGACCGCGGCCCGCTCCCCGGTCTCTCGGAAGGTCCCACGGCAGTCTCATGGTCCGCGACCGGAGACCGGACGTACGATGGCGGTGTCACACCCGATGATCCGACGGGAGTCGCCATGGTTCAAGTACGCGTTTTCGGGATTGCGCTCGACAACGAGGGCGAACACATCATCCTGCTGAAACCGGTCGCAGAGGCGCCGGCCGTTGGCAACCTGCTGCCGATCGCGGTGGGCGAGCAGGAAGCGACGTCCACCCTGATCGCCCTCAGCGGCGAAACGCCGCCGCGGCCGCAGTCGCACGATCTCATGAAGACGCTGCTCGACACCGTTGGTGCCCACGTCGAACGGGTGGACGTCACCCGCATCGAGCAAGGCACCTTCTACGCCGAGATCACTCTCGGCATCGCAGCCGGCTCACTCGTGCTCGATGCCCGGCCCTCGGATTCCATCGCACTCGCCCTGCGCGCCGAAGCACCGATCTTTGTCGCCGACGACGTGTTGGAGGAAGAGGGAATTCCCGCCGCGTTGGTGGAATCCGCGCGCACCGAAGAGGAGGAGCCTGACGGAGAGCAAACCCTCGACGAGTTCAAGGAATTTATCGAACACGTCGACCCGGAGGACTTTCAAGGCTGACGCCGGCCGCGCCGACGTACCGCCCGTCGTGCGTGGTCACGAGTGCTGGCCTTCCTGCAGAAGGACAACGAGAAGACGACGAGAAGACAACGAGAAGACGAGGAGTAGAGGAGTAGAGGAGACGAAATCATGGCATTCGACACTCCGAACGGAACGCGCGGGGCCCGCCAGCCCGGCAGCAACCGAATCGAGCGCTGGGCGAACCAGCGGATGCTCGGCCACATCCGTCGCACCGGCTCGCTCGGGCATGCGCAGGTTCTGGTGCTGGTGACGAAAGGGAGAAAGTCCGGAGCGGAGCGGTTGACTCCCGTGGGCTGGTTTCCCGGTGGGGGCGACAGCAAGCTCATTGTGGCGTCGGCAGCGGGCGCTGCACGCAATCCCTCGTGGTATTTCAACCTCGCAGCGAATCCCGCCGCGGTTCGCATCGAGTTTGCGGGGCAGCGCATCAACGTTACCGCCGCACAACTGCACGGCGCAGAACGGGATGAGGCCTGGCGGATGATCACAACGCAGTCCCCGAATTACGCCAAGTACGAGACGACCACCGACCGGGTGATTCCCATCATCCGTCTCACCCCGCGCTGACTGCGCGTGTGTGCAGCTGACCACAAGTCACGCCAGCTATCCTCGTGAGGGTCTAGATTGACGACCTCGTGCGACTGAGCACTCTCGCCGGACGGTCCCTGGGCGGGCAGCAGATGTGACCTGACATGTCGGTTGCACGAGCGCGACAGCCCCGAACTCGAACAGAATGATGAAAATGAACCCAGAGCGCATGAACGTCGAATCCTTCAACCTCGACCACCGTCTCGTTGCTGCCCCCTACGTGCGGGTCGCTGACACGAAACGGCTTCCGGGTGGTGACGTGATCACCAAGTTCGACGTGCGGTTCACCCAGCCCAATGTCGACCACCTCGAGATGAAGGCCGTGCACTCGCTTGAGCACCTCTTCGCCGAGCACTCACGCAACCATTCCGAGAAGGTCATCGACTTCTCGCCGATGGGCTGCCAGACGGGTTTCTATCTGATCATGCAGGGCGCCCCCGATTTCGACGAGGTCGCCGCGCTGATCGAGGTGACGCTCAACGACATTCTGCGTGCGGACTCGGTGCCGGCTGCGAATGAAGTGCAATGCGGCTGGGGCGCCAACCACTCCCTCGAAGACGCCCAAGCTGTGGCCGCCGGCTTTCTCGCCGGTCGCGAGAAGTGGAACGTGGTCTTCGCGTGACCACGCCTGCACTCGCCATCCTTGTTGCGATGGACGACGAACTTGAGCCCTTCCTCGCCCGCGCCGAAAATGTCGGCCCCGCCAGGAAGGTCGGAAACGCGGTTCACCGCAACGTGGTTCTCGGCGGTCACCCCGTCGTGCTCGTGCGAACCGGAATCGGCCTCGTCAACGCGGCAGGAGCGGCAACCACCGCAATCCTCCACGCGCAGCGCGAAGGAGGGCAGAGCCTTCCGCTGGTCATCAGTGCTGGCAGTGCCGGCGGGTTGGGTGCAGAGGTTCGTGTCGGAGACGTGGTCGTCGGAACCGACTACATCAACGTCGATGCGGATGCTCGCGCCTTCGGCTACAAGCTCGGCCAGGTTCCGGGAATGCCGGCGAACTATCTCGCGGCGGAACATGTGGCAGAGGCGATCCTCACGTCTCAAAAGCTCCGGGCCGGTGCCGTGCACCAGGGCCTCATCGTCTCCAGCTACAGCTTTGTGACGCCGGCCCGAGCGGAGGTCATCACCCGCGATTTTCAGGGAGCGCTGGCGACCGACATGGAGTCATCCGCCATCGCTCAGACCTGCCACGTCTACGGGGTTCCGTTCATCTCCGTGCGCGGCATTTCAGACCTCTGCGGACCAGCCGCCCACGACGACTTCCGGGATCAAGTGGATGACGCGGCGACGCAGTCGGCATCTGTGGTCATCTCCGCGATTGACGCTCTCGTGGGTGTGGCGGGCGCCCGCGCTCAGGCCTGATCGGGCGGTGAAGCGGATGCCGCCGCTCGCGCCGCCTCGGCGGCGCGCTCGGCCCACTTCGGCACGTCGCCATAGCGCTGAAACGCAACCAGCCGACCGGCCGCACTGTCGTCGATGAGCTGGGCCAATCGTCGCTCGCGGGTGGCCTCCTGCTTCGCCGTGAGTGCCCAGTGGATGACCTGTCGACGGTAGCTCGCCGTGGCTGCCTCCCAGAAGGCAGTCGCAGCGGGATTCGCGGCCAGCAGCGCCGCGGCCTCTGGCGGCAACTCCCGGTCGGGACTCTCGTGGGAGTACACCCCCGATCTGTCTTCACGCCGACGCTCGAACGCGGCGAGGCCGGGCTCGCGCATCCGCCCCTCTGCGGTGAGTTTCTCGACCAGTGCGATGTTGACGCTCGACCAGATGCTGGAGGTCTTGCGTGGCGTCCAGCGCTGGCGCCGCGCATCCTCGTCGATGCGCTGGGAGACCGAGTCGATCCAGCCGAAGCACAGAGCCTCGGGAACGGCCTGCTCCCAGGTGAGGCCGCCGTCGGGCACGTGCTTCTTGTACAGGCCCATCCACAGTTCGGTCGCGGTGGCGTGGTTCGCCTCGAGCCAGGCGCGAAACTCCTCGGGCGAGGCGAAGAAGATCGCCGGCCGCTCTGGTGTGCCGCCCGGCGTGCCGATCGTCGTCATGGCACGAGTCTGCCAGAACGTGCCGAAAGTCCTGCTTTCCACAGTCTTGAAGATGGCTAGATCACGCCCTAGGTTGGAAATATCGTCAGTGTTCACGCAGGAAAGAAGGGTGTCTGATGAGCGAGAAGGCCAGCGACAACTCCACCGACGACTATCCCGAGGGAGTGCCGGCAGACGAGAAACCAGAACGCTTCGAGAAACCGACCAGCCAAGCGACGGATGAATCTGCAGCTGCAGACAATCCTGACGAGGAGGATCAGGGCATTCTCTCGGAACCTTCTACTGAACGCGACGAGGAGATCCCCGCGGCGGATGGCGACGGCGCGAGCTCAGAATAGGCGCCCGCATGGGGGCCGGGACAGAGCGGCGCTGATTGTCGGCTCATGGCCTTGCTATTTCCGCATATCGCGGTCCCACCGATAGGTTCGATGGAGACGCTTGGTTTCCTTCGAAGCAGAACACAAGCCGCAGGTTAGAAACGGAGACACGATGACACTTCAATCCGAACTCCCCGCCGTAGAAGTATGGTGGCCTCACCTGACAATCGAGCAGAAACACGAGATTCAACAGGACGTGAGCGCGCCGCTCAGCGCTGCAGTACGAGAAGAAATTGAGCGGATCGCGAACATCGAGCTGAGCGAATCGCATCTGCAACTGAGCCGCGAAGCGCAATCCTTCATCCAGACTCAAAGCGAACCGGTCGACTGAGTCTCGCCCGTGGAGTTCATTTCCCGGCCCGCGGTCGCGCCACCATTCGTGTCCCTCGGGAACACAGCGCCGCGCACCGCGAACACTGCCGCCACTGCCCTCCTCGCGGAGCCGTTGGCATTCGCCGCACTGGACGTTGCCCGTGCGCTCACCTGGTGTGTTTCGGTGGGACGGGAGGCGCCTCTGCCCGGCGCGGGAGCCACGGCCGAGTTGTGGGAGATTTTAGCGACGGTCGCGGCTGCCGATGTCGGAGTCGCCCGAATGTTGGAGCCACATCTGGATGCCTTGAGCATTCTCGACCAAGCGGGGCATCCTGACCTCTCCGTGCTGGGCGTGACAGAAAAGAGCAGCTGGGGAGTCTTCGCCGCCGAAAGCCGCGAGTCGAGACTTGATGCCACAGAGCACACCACAGAGCACACCACAGCGCACGCGACGGAGTGGACACTCGACGGAACGAAAGTGTGGTGTTCTCTCGCCGGTGATTTGTCCCACGCGCTGGTCACCGCCTCTGTCTCAGACTCAGAGCGTCGGCTCTTTGCGATCAACCTCCATGACGACGGCGTCAGCGTGCACGAAGGTCCGTGGACGGCCCGCGGACTCCAGCAAGTCAGAAGTACACCGATCACGCTCGATCGAGTGCGCGCGGTGGCGATCGGTGGGAGCAATTGGTATCTGGAGCGCCCCGGATTTCATTGGGGTGGAATGGGAGTTGCCGCCTGCTGGTGGGGCGGAGCCATTGGCGTGAGTCGAAAGCTGTTCAGACAACTCCGGGAGAGCCCGAGCGATCCGATTCTGGAGATGCATGCCGGAGCTGTCGACGCGAGTTTGGCATCGTCTCGCGCCGTTCTGGCGGATGCCGCGCGTCAGATCGATCAGGGTGTGGCAGCACCACCGGAACTCGCGATTCTCGCCAAACGGGTGCGCACGCAGGTCTTCGATTCGGCCGAGGCCAGCCTGATGCACGCGGCACATGCGCTCGGACCCACGCCTCTCGTGAGTGACGATGACCATGCACGGCGCGTGGCCGACCTCGACCTCTACATCCGCCAGCATCATGCAGAGCGGGACAGCGCATCTCTCGGTCGGCTCATTCGCGAGGGCGCGGAGATGCCATGGTGACGTTCGACCACCGAGAGCGCGGCACGCACGAAGCGCTCTGGACGGCTGATTCTCGCTGGGCAGCAGTCCCGACCCTGGCCGAAGACTTCACACAACTCGTCGTCGTGGCAGCGCATCCCGACGATGAAAGCCTGGGAGCTGGAGGGCTCATCGCGCGCAGCCACGCGCGGGGAGTCAAGGTGTGCGTCATCGTCGTGACAGATGGCGAAGGCTCCCATCCGGATTCACCGACCCACACTCCCAGCCAGCTCGCACCGATGCGTCGGCGAGAGCTCCTCCAGGCAGTCGAGACTCTTGCGCCCGGCGCCTCGGTCAGTTTCCTCGGAATTGCGGATGGGACGATACGGGAGCACATCGACGAGGTGTACAAACATCTCAGCGCGGCGCTCGGCGCTCTGGGGGTCGCCGGAGCCCTCCTCGTTGTTCCGTGGGGTGAAGACGGCCACAGAGATCACGTCGCCGTGAGCAGCGCGGCTCGACAGATCTCGGCCGAGACGAGCGTGCGGCTGCTTGAGTATCCGATCTGGCTCTGGCATTGGAGTAATCCTGACTCCCTGCCGTGGGGTGCCGCAACGCGATTGCTGCTCGGCCCAGCGGAGCGCGCGCTCAAGCAGAAGGCACTGTCTTCTCACGTCAGCCAGGGTGAGGCGCTGTCCGATGCGATCGGGGATGAGGCCCTGCTCTCGGCGCACACCCTCGACTACTTCTCGCGAGATTTCGAGGTCTTTTTTGACCCGGAGCGGCACGAGCGCTCCGCGGCCGCGGCAACACAGGCTATGCGTGAGCCGCTGAATGAGCCACAGGGCGAGCCACAGCAGGAATCGCTGGGTGAATCGTTCTTCGACGACTTCTACAGGGGCAAGTCTGATCCGTGGGGCTTTGAATCGCGATGGTACGAGAGCCGCAAGCGGGCAATCACGATCGCGGCGCTCCCCGACCCGAGATACGAGAATGCGCTCGAAATTGGCTGCTCGACAGGCAAGCTGTCCGAGCTCCTCGCGGCCCGGTGTGACCGTCTCGTCGCCGTTGACATCGCGCAACAGCCATTGGATGTGGCCAGAGAACGACTCCGGGAGAGAGGAAACGTTGATTTGCGGCGCCTCCAGATTCCCGATGAATGGCCAGAGGGAACTTTCGACCTCATCGTGCTGTCGGAAGTCGGCTACTACTGGAGCCGTGCCGATCTGTCGCGTGCCCTCGACCGCACTCTGGCGGCGCTGCGCCCCAATGGTGTGCTGATGTGCTGTCATTGGCGACACGACGTCGCCGAATATCCTTTGACCGGCGATGACGTTCATCGAGAGGTGAACGCGCTTCTGGGCCTGGAGCGTCTCGTGTCGCACGTTGAGGAGGACTTCATCCTGGAGGTGTTTGCCACATCGCCGGCGCAATCTGTCGCACGTCGAACCGGACTCATCTCATGAATAATTCGCCGCTTGAGGCCATTGTCGTCGTCATTCCTGTTCACAACGAGGAAGCGTTGTTGGCGCGCTGCCTGAGCGCGATGGAGCAAGCAATATCATCGGCTCGATCACTCAATGGAACTGCGCCGGAGATCACCGTACAGGTGGTGCTCGATGCGTGCACAGACGACTCCGAGCTGATTGCGAGTGCTTTTCCGTACGATTCGATCGGCGTCGACTTCACCAACGTGGGCCAGGCCAGGGCGCTCGGCGTGCAACGGGGAATCAGGAGGTGCGCAGCGGCGGAGCCCCGATCGGTGTGGATCGCCAATACCGACGCTGACTCGACCGTGCCACCGAACTGGATCAGCGCTCAGATTGAGCTCGCTCAGCGCGGCGTAGATCTCATGGTTGGAACAGTGCGGCCGGATTTTGCCGATCTCGACGAACCTCAGCGAGATGCGTGGACCCGAACTCACACTCCGGGCCACGCAAACGGCCACGTCCACGGTGCCAATCTCGGTTTTCGAGCGCACTCCTATCTTCAGGCAGGCGGGTTTTTGGCACTGCCCGAGCACGAGGATGTGCAGCTTGTCTCCGCACTGCGCGCACTGCCGGGCCTCGTTGAAGTGGCGACCGATGAGTGTTGGGTTCTCACCTCGGGGCGGGGCGTCGGCCGAACTCCCGGCGGATACGCCGGCTATCTTGCGACTGGCCTCGTCGCCTCCGCCCCGCAATGACGGGATGAGCATCCGATCGAGGGTGCTCTTGGTCGGACGTGCCGGACTCGCCCACGACGTGGAGAGATCGTGAAGGTCGGCGGGTCGCGTCAAATCCAGCCTCGGGCTACCGTGAAAGCGTGCCCGCTCTGATCGTTGACGCGCAGAGCGCTCACGCCGCAGGCGTGCAGCGCCTTCTGGCGAGCTTTCGGGCGTTGCCATCAACATCCGCTGTTCGGCTGGCCAAACCAACCTCGAACCTGTTTCGCACTCGGGCCAAGACCACTGCCACGGGCTTGGACACCTCCGGTCTAACCGGCGTCATCGCGATCGATGTCGAGGCGCAGACAGCCGACGTGGCCGGCATGTGCACCTACGAACACCTCGTTGCCGCGACCCTGCGCCACGGGTTGACACCGCTAGTGGTGCCGCAGCTGAAGACCATCACCCTCGGCGGCGCGGTCACGGGCCTCGGCATCGAATCGACCTCGTTCCGCAACGGGCTTCCGCACGAGTCGGTGCTGGAGATGGACATCCTCACCGGCGCGGGGGAGGTGCTCACCGCCTCGCCCCATGAGCACACCGACCTGTTCCGCGCCTTTCCGAACTCCTACGGGACGCTCGGCTACGCGGTGCGGCTGCGCATCGAACTGGAGCCCGTGCAGCCGTTCGTCGCGCTGCGACACCTGCGGTTCCGTGCGCTCGGTCAGCTGCTCGCGACGATGAACGACATCATCGAAACCGGCACCTTCGACGGCGTTCGGGTCGACTATCTCGACGGCGTGGTGTTCAGCGCAGACGAAAGCTACCTCTGCCTCGGCACACAGACGAGCACCCCCGGAGTTGTCAGCGACTACACCGGCCAACAGATCTACTACCGTTCCATTCAGCACGATCAGGGCGTGACAGCTGATCGCCTCACGTTCCGCGACTACCTCTGGCGCTGGGACACCGACTGGTTCTGGTGCTCGGAGGCGTTCGGTGCGCAGGTTCCGGGGATCCGCCGGATCTGGCCCAGGCGATACCGACGCAGCAGCGTCTACGCAAAGCTGATGAAGCTCGAACGGCGGTTTCAGATCGGTGATCGCATCGAGAAACTGAACGGTCGCCCGCCCCGCGAACGCGTCGTGCAAGACGTCGAGTTGCCCATCGAACGGTGCGCAGAATTTCTGGACTGGTTTCTGGCCACGGTGCCGATCGAGCCGATCTGGCTGTGCCCGCTGCGGTTGCGCGATGGCGGCCGAAACCGCATCAGCGGCACCAGTGGCGAGGCCTGGCCGCTTTACCCGTTGCAGCCGGGGCGCAGCTACGTCAACGTCGGATTCTGGTCGACGGTACCGGTCGGCTCCGTCGACGGGCAGACGAACCGGCTGATCGAACGGAGGGTCGGCGAGTTGCACGGGCACAAGTCGTTGTACTCCGATTCCTTCTACTCCCGGGCGCAGTTCGACGAGCTCTACGGCGGAGCGGCCTATCGCGCCGTCAAAGAACGGTACGACCCCGATTCACGTCTCCTCGACCTCTATGCGAAGGCGGTACTGCGAGCATGACCACATTCAAGGATCGGGCGACGAACCCGGCGACGGCGACGGATGCGACGGCGACGGATGCGACGGAGAGCACCGGTGCGGCGGGCAAGTACACCCTCGCCGAGGTGCTCGAACTCCTGGCCGGCGGTCGACTCCCGCTACGATTCACCGCCTACGACGGGAGCTCGGCGGGACCGCCCGACGCACCGCTCGGTCTGAACCTGAGATCGGCGCGCGGCACGACCTATCTCGCCACCAGTCGCGGCGACCTCGGGCTGGCTCGCGCCTACATTGCCGGTGACCTCGAGATCTCCGGCGTGCACCCCGGTGACCCCTATCCGTTGCTCAAAGCGCTGGCCGACAGCCTGGTCTTCACGCGCCCACCGGCGCGGACGATGGTTGACATCATCCGATCCATCGGCATCCGTCAGCTGCGCCCGATCGCGCCGCCGCCCGAGGAAGCGCAACCCCGGTGGCGCCGTGTGGCCGGGGGATTCCGGCACAGCAAGGGCCGAGACGCCGAAGCGATCCACCATCACTACGACGTCTCAAACACCTTCTACGAATGGGTGCTCGGGCCGTCGATGACCTACACCTGTGCGTGCTATCCCCGCGCCGACGCCTCCCTCGATGAAGCGCAGGAGAACAAGTACCGGCTCGTCTTCGAGAAGCTACGGCTGAAGCCGGGCGACCGATTGCTCGACGTCGGATGCGGTTGGGGCGGCATGGTGCGTTACGCCGCGCGCCGTGGCGTGCGGAGCATCGGAGTGACGCTGTCGAGGGAGCAGACCGCGTGGGCGCAACGGGCCATCGCCGAGGAGGGGCTGAGCGATCTGGCCGAGGTGCACTACGGCGACTACCGCGACATCACCGAAACGGGCTTCGACGCGGTGTCGTCGATCGGGCTGCTCGAGCACATCGGGGTGCGCAACTTTGCGTCCTATTTCGCATTTCTGCAGTCCCGGCTGCGCCCTGGCGGGCTTCTGCTCAATCACTGCATCACCCGGCCGGAGAACCGCACCAAACCAGCGGCTGGCGGATTCATCGATCGCTATGTCTTTCCCGACGGGGAACTCACCGGCTCGGGCCGCATCATCAGCGAAGCGCAGGATGTCGGCCTGGAGGTGCTGCACGAGGAGAATCTGCGGCAGCACTACGCGCTGACGCTGCGCGACTGGTGCGCCAACCTCGTCGAGCACTGGGATGAGGCCGTTGCAGAGGTCGGGCTTCCAACGGCGAAAGTGTGGGGTCTCTACATGGCAGGCTCGCGGCTCGGCTTCGAGAATAACGGGATCCAGTTGCATCAGGTTCTGCTCGCCCGGTCCGACGCTCGGTCCGACGCCCGGTCCGACGCTCGGTCCGACGCCCGGTCCGATGCTCGGGGCTCCGCCGGCGAGCTGCCGTTGCGGCCGTGGTGGACGCCGTAGTCACTCGTCCGCTCCTTCTGCGTGGTCCTAACGATCAGTCGGAGTCTGATTGATTGAGGAGTGCATCGAGCTCCCCGAGCAGCGCTGCGAGCGGGCCGAGATCGACGACGGCGCTCCCGGCGGCCCGCTCAGCAGCAGCCGGGAGAAGGGCGTCCCTGGCACGCCGAGCTGCCGAGAGTTCTCGGATCTCAAGCGCCGCTTGACCGACTAAGAACCATGAAACTTCGAGCATCAAGTCAAGAGGAGGAGCAGGGAGGGCTTCGAGCGCCGCCGCTGCCTCTTCGCGCCGTCCTGCCCGTGCGAGAAGGAGTGGGCGCGCCCATGGTTCGTATGGTCCGAAGTCGCCGTCGGGGAGGTCGGCGTCGGCGCGGAGCGCGTGCGTCAGATGGGCGAGGGCAACGATCCCGCGACTGAATCCGGGCATCTCTCGGCCCGTCGGGGGTGTTTCGGCCGCGTCGGTGAAGGTCCATCGGAACCAGGACGTGAAGACAGTCACCAGTGGACGTTCGTGTTGAGCGGCGAGCGCGTCAACAACGTCGGCTTCTGCGGCGGCCGCGTTGATGTCATCGAGGGCGCAGAGTGCCTGCATCCGGATGAGGTGCCCGTGAATTTCGAATGTTGGCAGTTCAGCCGCCTGGGCGATCGCGATCAGTTCGGAGGCGAGCCTTTCCCTGTCGCGGGCGAGACCGGTCGTCTCGAAGTTCTGCATGTACCGGGCGCTGAGGGCGAAGCAGAGCAGCTGCGGGTCGCCGAGTGAACGTGCGATCCGTTCCGCCTCGTGGGCTTCGGCGCTGTGGCTCGCTGTGCCACGGGACTCCATCGCCAGAGTCGCGAGCAATCGGGCACGCGCTCGATCGGAGGCGGTCGAGGGGAGAGCGGCCAGGGTTCGGAGCGCGGCGCTGACGATGGCGGCCGAGTGCACCGGATCGTCGGAGCGAGTCCAGATGCCGGGAACGTCGAAGCTGCCGATGATGCGGGCGGTGAGCTCCGGATCGCTGAGTTCCTCTGCCGCTGCGATCGTTGCACGGCGCTGCTCCGTGGCGAACTCGAGCCCGCCTGAAACAGCAAGTCTGGGCAGCAAAGTGCTTGCGCTCTCGAGCTGGGTGCGAGCCCCGGTCTGCGAATGCGCGGTAGCGGTGCCGATCAGTAATGAACTGCTTCGACGAGGTGGGTCGAGTGCCGAATCTGACCGGAGGATGCCGCGTTCCAAATCGGCCAGCCGCCGTCCGGGATCGAGACCGAGGTCGTCGGCCAAGTACTTTCGCGCCCGGCCGAGAACGATGAGAGCCTCGCTTTGCCGCTCCTCGCGGTACAGCGCGAGGGCAAGCACACGCCAGCCTCCTTCGCGCCAGGGATATGCGACGACCTGCTGTTCGAGGAGGGGGATGACTTCGCTCGCCCGGTCGAGCGCGAGGAGGGCGTCGGCCAGTTGCTCCACGGCGTCTGCGCGCAACGTGGCGAGCCGGGTGCGTTCCGATTGCGCCCAGGGTCGAGTGGCGAACTCCTCCACAGCGCTCCCTCGCCACTCCGCGAGTGCCGCCGCGATCAGTGGTGCAGCCGTCTCCGGCGATGCACCGGTCGCCTCCCGCAACGACCTCTCCGCGCGCCACAGATCGACGCCATCCGGCGCCAAGCGCAGGGCATAACCGTCGCCGACCGTGACGAGCACAGTGGGGGGAGCGTGTGCCGGGCGATGCGGTTCAAGGATGCGGCGCAGCTCGCCGATGAAGGTTCGTACTGCGCCGACGGCACCGGGTGCCGGCTCGTCCCAGAGCTCGTCGATCAGCTCGGAAGTTGATACTGCCCGGCCGTGAGCGAGGGTGAGGAGAGCGAGCAACTCTCGATGCCGCGATTTCGAGAGGCGCAGGGGAACCGCCTCAATCGCCCCTTCGACCGGGCCGAGAACCCGAATCCGTGGCTCGCTCACCTGCCAATTCTAGTTCGGCGGTCGGGCTGCTGATCGGGCGCTGATCGACGCGGGGCATCGTAGAGACCTCACCGACCTCGACTTCAAGGAGTCCGCATGACACTCACTCTTCCCGGCTTTGACTACCATCAGATCCCCGTCGCTGACGGCGTTGCGTTGAACGTGGCGGTCGCCGGTTCTGGCCCTGCGATCGTGCTGCTGCACGGCTTTCCCGAGACGCACCTGATGTGGCGGCACGTCGCGGCAGATCTCGTGAACGACTACACCGTGATCTGCCCGGACCTTCGCGGTTACGGAGCGAGCGACAAGCCGGAGGAATCCGGAGAAAACACCTATTCGAAGCGCACCATGGCGGCCGACATCGTCGAGGTTGCCCGTTCGCTGGGCCACGAATCGTTCGCGCTCGCCGGTCACGACCGGGGGGCATTGGTCGCGATTCGTGCCGGTCTCGATCACCCCGGCACGGTCACTCACCTGCTCTCACTTGACGTTCTGCCCACGCTCGACATGTGGGACATCCTCCACGGCGTCGACGCGAAGGTCGCCTGGCACCTGTATCTCATGGCGCAGCCCCGAGGAGTCGCGGAGCCCATGATCCAGGCGACCGCTGACACCTTCTTCGCCTCCTTCATCGACGATTGGCTCTCGAACCCCGACGCGATCCCGGCGGAGTACCGCGCCGAGTATCTTCGGGCGTCGCGTGAAGCCGTTCCGTCGATCGTCGCCGACTATCGCGCATCCGCCGGCATCGACCTCAGCCATGATCGGGATGACCGTGCGAGTGGTCGCACGCTTGGGATGCCGGTCACTGTGATTCAGCAGGACTGGGGCGTCGAGCTCGGCTTCGACGCCGCAGGCCTGTGGCGCGCATGGGCACCGAACCTCGACCACCGCACTCTGACCGCCGGCCATTTCATGGCCGAGGAAGCACCGACCGAGATCATCACCGCAATCCGCGAACTACTCGCCCGCTGAACCGTCGGCGCCCCTTCGTCGTGTGGGCGGAGGGGCGCATGCGATCGGCGCCTGACCGTGGGTCACGAGATGACTGCGCGAGCGAAGCGGGTCGTGCTCTTTCCGGGATTGGCGTAGGCATAGGGCTGCGCGCTGGAGTACGTCGAGTGGTCGCCGGGGTTCAGGACTAGCTCGTTGTTTTCGAACTGGATGAGCAGTTGCCCCGAGATCACGAGAATCATCTCGTGCCAGCCGTCCGCATCGGGTTCTGCGTCGTACCGATCACCTGCGGCCAGTGACCAGGACCAGAGCTGCGCCTCACGCGACGCGGGAGCGGAACCCAACAGGGTCGCGATGCTCTCGGCCGTGCGCCCCCGCCAGGCGACCGCGTCAATAGCCGTCGGCGTGGCCGACGGTGCGGCCACGAGAGAAACGAACGTGGTGTCGAGAGCGGTGGCCAGACGATCAAGCCCCGACAGGCTGATGTTCGCCTCGCCGGCTTCGAGGTTGATGATGGTTCGGCGACTCACCCCCGACCGTTCCGCCAAGGTCGTCTGGCTCATTCCGGTATCGCGACGCAATCGACGAAGATTGTCTCCCACGTTTTCTAGAACGCTGGCCTCGTCGCCTTTTTTCATGTGCACTATTCTGCACCCTAGAATGTGCAGAATGGTGCACTTCTTGAGCCGAATACGCTCTTTCTCCCTGAGCAGGCAAGAACTCGCCCTCGTCGTGGTCACCGCCATCTGGGGCGGAACGTTTCTTCTGGTGCATATCGCCATGCAGCACAGTGGGCCGATGTTCTTTGTGGGCCTTCGGTTCGTGGTGGCCGGGCTCATCGGGTGCGTCGTCTTCCGTCGTTCATTGAGAGGGATGACCTGGGCGGATGTCGGCGCCGGCGCCGCAATCGGCGTGATGATCTTCTTCGGTTACGGCCTGCAGACCTTTGGCCTGCAGACGATCAGCAGCAGCACATCCGCTTTTCTGACCGCGCTCTACGTGCCCCTGGTGCCACTGATGCAGTGGGTGGTCTTTCGAAAGAGGCCAGGGATCATGACGTTTGTCGGGGTTGCCCTTGCCTTCGTGGGGCTCATCATTCTCGCGGGCCCCGACGCTTGGCGGGTCGGATTGGGCGCGGGGGAGATCGCAACGTTGGTCAGCACCCTGCCGATCGCCGGAGAGGTCATCCTGATCAGCCTGTTCGCCGGAAAGGTGAACCTCGGACGAGTCACCGTCGTGCAACTGCTGGTCTGTGGAGTGCTCGGATTCAGTGCGATGCCCGTCGTGGGTGAAACCATCCCCAGTTTCTCCTGGGTCTGGCTGGCCGCGGCGATCGGTATGGGGGCAGCGAGCTGCGTGATTCAGGCGACGATGAACTGGGCGCAGAAATCAGTATCACCGTCGCGCGCCACGATCATCTATGCGGGCGAGCCGGTCTGGGGCGGAATCATCGGGCGCCTCGCCGGTGATCGCCTCCCCGGCCTGGCCGTCGCGGGCGCCGCGCTGATTGTGATCAGCGTGGCGATCAGCGAACTCAAGCTCGCACCGCGGCGTCGCGCGGTCGGGGAAACGGGCAATGCGGGAGCGATCCGAGACGAACCGGCCGCTCCCGCGTTGACATCGGGCTAACTCAGACGATCGCGGCGCGCAGCTCTGCCGCCGCAGCCCCTACGTCGGGCGCACCATAGATGGAGCCTCCAGCGACGGCAACGGCCGCGCCAGATTGCTGCACCAAGGCAATTGTCGATGCGTTGACGCCACCGGCGACCGAGAACTTCACGCCGGACGCCTCGCCATCGCGCAGAAGTGTTCCGAAGGTGAATCCTTCCTCGGCCTGCTCGTCGAGACCGGCATGCATCTCGACGAAGTCGACACCGAGTGCGACGACCTCCTGGGCACGAGTCGCCTTGTCGGCAACGCCGATCAGGTCGACGACAATGCCCTTGCCGTGCTTTGTGGCCGCTTTGACCGCCCCGACGATGGTGCTGTTGCCGGCCGAGCCGAGAACCGTGACCAGATCGGCGCCTGCCGTGAATGCGATGTCGGCTTCGAGCTCGCCCGCATCCATCGTCTTCAGGTCTGCGAGCACGATCTTGTCGGGGTGGGCGGCCTTGATCGCCGTCACGGCCGAGAGGCCGGCGCTTTTGATGAGCGGTGTTCCCAGCTCGAGGATGTCGACGTACGGCGCAGCGGCGGCGGCGAGCGTGAGCGCATGCTCGGTGGTCAGGGTGTCCATGGCGAACTGCAGTTTCATTGTGTTCCTTCGTCGTGCGTTGGGTGAAAAGTTGGGTGAGAAGTCAGGTGAGTGAAAAGTTATTCAAGATTTGCGTGCCGGGCCCAGAGCTCGTCGGCGCTCGCTCCGCCGCGCTGCCACAGCGCGTGGAATAGGGCATCGCCGATAACAATGACGAGCTGTTCGAACAGGCTTCCGGAGTATTGCGTCGACGCGGTGCCCGAGCGATCGAGCTTTCCGGCGGCCGGCACGACGACGAGGGTCGATGCCAGGGCGGCGAGCGGCGACGACTCGGCAGTGGTGAGGGCCGCGACGACCGCGCCCACATCCACCGCGGACTGGCCCGCACGCACGATGCTCCCGGTTGTGCCCGACCCGCTGGCGGCGAGCAGAAGGTCGCCGGAGCGGATGGCCGGGGTGGTGACGTCGCCGACGACGTGCACGATGAGGCCGAGATGCATCAGCCGCATGGCGGTCATTCTGAGGGCGAGCCCCGATCGACCGGCCCCGACGACGAAAACGCGGTCGGCGCCCGCGATGGCGTCGGCGAGCTCCTGCAAGCTTCGGCCGCTGTCGCTGGCGAGGCGCGCAACCGCAGAGCCGAGCTCCAGTTCGACGAGAGCGAGGGCATCCGCTACCGAACCCGTGTGTGTGGTCATGAGTCCATCGTCGAACTTTTGGCCCGGTTCCGCACCCGCCCAGTGGGCGAGGAGACCTACCCGAACGAGTAGGACTGCACGGTCGGGTAGGGTGCCTGCATGGACACCACGAGCGCTATCCCGTCGCCGGCCTCACGCAAGATGCTTCTCGATCACGCCCGCACGGTGGCCGAACTCGCCGATCGGCACGCGGTGACCCTGGAGTCGATTCTGGCCATCCTGCGTTCTGGCCGAGTCGATGACCGGGCTGCGCGCACAATCGCCATCGAGACGGCGACGACGGCGTTGGTCGAGTTGCGGATGGAGACAGATGTTCAGCGCAGCAGCATGATCGAGCCGGTGGTCGGAGCATTCGCCCGGCTGCAGAGCGATCTGCGCCCCCTCGTGCGTTTCGGTGCTCTTGATGTGCAGTTTGTGGAGCCGCCCACGACCGGCCGTGCGCTGCCCGGAGAGGTCGCCCACG
The DNA here is from genome assembly GCF_039538945.1 of Glaciibacter kafniensis. Classification (NCBI taxonomy): domain Bacteria; kingdom Bacillati; phylum Actinomycetota; class Actinomycetes; order Micrococcales; family Microbacteriaceae; genus Glaciibacter; species Glaciibacter kafniensis. The sequence goes on from NZ_BAABCN010000007.1 coordinate 342,368, forward strand.
TGGCGCGGGCGATCGTGCGGAGTGCGGTGCTGGCGATCGTCGATGCGGGGGAGTCGCGGCGGGTGCGCATCCAGTGGGACTGCGACGGGCTCAACCTTCTGATCGGCATCCGCGACGATGGCACGGGGGAGATGACGGCTCACGACGATTCGTTGCGGCCGATCGTGGAGCGGGTCTCGGCCCTGAACGGAGAGTTCAGTGTGTCGGCGACGCCCGGCTGGGGGTCGTCGCTCTCGGTCAAGATTCCGCTCGATGCACCGGTGGAGTCGGAGTTTCTTGAGGACACCGTGCAGTTGAGTCCGCGGGAGCGCGAGGTGCTTCGGCTCGTCGTGTCGGGGGCGCGCAACAAGTCAATTGCCGAACGCCTGAGCATCAGCGAGAACACGGTGAAATTTCACGTGTCGAATCTGCTGCGCAAGGTGGGAGCCTCGACGCGGTCGGAGCTGGTGGCGCTCGCCAGGCGGTAGCTGCGGGGCGCTAGAAATATCCGGGGCCGCCGCCGTCTGAAGCGAGCGACTGCGATTCTCTCTTCAACCGACTCACTGGGTTCATGCTCACCCCGGGATTGCCGCCAGACGACCGGCGATGCGCGATGCGGCGGATGCCTGCGCACTGATGTGGTCGAACCTGCCGTTCGCGATGTCAGATCTGGTCGCAACCCAGCTGCAGCCGGCCGCGAATACGGCGGGGTGTGCGAGGTAACCACCGAGGTTGTCCATCGACACGCCGCCGCTCGGCATGAAACGGACCTGAGGAAACGGCCCGCCGAAGGCGTCGATCAGGGCGAGGCCCCCGATGGCTGCGGCGGGGAACAGCTTGACGAAACGCAGGCCGTGTAGCACCGCGGTCTGCAGTTCGCTCGCCGTTGCGATTCCGGGGATGACGGCGAGGCCGCGCTCCTGTGACCGCTCGAGAACATCCAGGCCGAGGCCGGGACTCACCACGAACGATGCGCCGGCATCCGCAGCTCGGTCGACGTCTTCGGCGCTGACCACGGTGCCAGCCCCGACGAGTATGTCGGCGCGGCCGGTGAGACGCTCGATGGCACGGATGCCGGCATCCGTGCGGAGTGTGATTTCAGCGCAGCCGATTCCTCCGGCGAGGAGGGCGTCGGCCAGAGCGTCTGCCTGACTCGCATCGTCGATCGTGATGATCGGAATCACGGGGCAGGACGTCGCCAGGAGAAGGCCCGTGGATTCGGATCCGGATTCTTGAGTGTTGATGGAGATCTCCTTGATCGGGTGAAGAGCCGTCACAGTCGGCGCGAGATTTCGTCGGCTGCCTCGATGATGGCCCCACCCATGGAGGCGAGGCCAGCGGGGTCGAGAACGTACACGAGGGAGCTGACGCAGACCGCTGCGACGGGGTAGCTGTTGTTGTCCAGAACGGCGGCGGCCACCGAACATAGCGAAGAATCGGCCTCGCCATAGTCGATGGCGAATGATTTTTCGCGAATCACGGCCAATTCGCTGACAAGGTCGGCGTAGTTTTCGTCGTCGCCGATCAGTTCGTCGCGTTCGTTGTCTGGCAGGTAGGCGAGGATCGCCTTGCCAGCGGCCGAGCGGGTGAGCGGGAGCTGCGATCCCACGTCGGGGGCGAGACGGTACGAGAGCTTGGGATCGACCCGATGGGTGTAGATGATGCTGTCGCCATTGAGAACGGCGAGAAAAACCGTGTGCTCCAGGGCGCGCTGCAACCCGCCCAGTGTGGCCTCGATGCCCGATCCGCTGTGTCCCTCCATGCCTGCGGCGAGCACTCGAAGCCCATTGCCCGGCCGGTAATAGCCCTCGCCGGTCGGCTCCACGTAACCCTCTTCAACGAGGATCGTGAGGATTCGGTGCACGCTCGACTTCGGCATGCCAACGGCGTCCGCAATGTCGCCGAGACGCATCGGATCGTGCGACTGGGCCAGCAGGGACAACATCCGCAACGCCTTGGAAACGGCATTTTGCGATGCATCAACTGTCTTCATTTGTGTGCGTCCTCGTCGCTCAAAGTGTGTGATAGGTTTTCAGGAATCTCAAGTGGAACGGCATTCAGTATTGCGGAACGCAAGAGAAAATGCACGTCTTTTCACAAGATGCACGTCTTATTCAATGGAGTTTTTGGCGATCGCCGCCGAGGCTCTCTTTTTCGAAAGGTCCTGAATGATGCCGCCGACAGCGCCGCTGTTTGACATGTCAATCGTGGGAGGCACGATTCTCCACGCAGCAACTGGCGAACCAACGGCGGCGACCATTGCGGTTCGCGACGGTCTCATCGCGGGTATCTTCGCTGCCGGTCAACCGATCGAGGCGGCCACCGTGGTGGATGCCACCGGGCTGCTCGTCACCCCCGGTCTGATCGACTTGCACACCCATATTTTCAGCCGTTCCACCGACCTGGCCGTCGACGCCGACCGCATCGGTGTCGATCAGGCCGTCTGCACCCTCGTCGACGCCGGCAGCACGGGCGCCCTCGATTTCGACGACTTCAGAGCGAACGTCATCGAACCCGCCGCGACACGGGTTTTCTCTTTCGTCAATGTCTCCGACATCGGCCTCACCGCCGGTCGCACCGAGCTGATGCGCCTGGCGGATGTCGGCACGCCGGCATTGCACCGGCTACTGAAGAACGAAGCTCACCGCTCCATTCGCGGCATCAAGGCGCGGATGAGCTCCTCGGTGGTTGGAGCCAACGGGGTGCAGCCCCTCATCATCGCTCGACGACTGGCCAGCGAGTTCTCGCTGCCGGTGATGGTGCACGTCGGAAACGAGCCGCCCGCCTACTCCGACGTCATCGACTTGCTCGTCGAAGGAGATGTCGTCAGCCACGCCTTCCACGGAAAGCACGGCGGTCTGTTTGGCGGAAGCACCAGCATCAGAGAGGCCGCCCTCCGGGCTCGCGACCGCGGTGTGCTGTTCGACGTCGGCCATGGCAGTGCGAGTTTCTCGTTTGAGACGCTGGAACGGGCGCTGGAAGCGGGCTTCGCTCCCGACCTCTCCAGCACCGACCTGCACAACGGAAACGTCGACGGCCCGGTGCACAGCCTCGCCACGACATTGAGCAAACTGCTCGCCATCGGGCTTTCCCTCCCCGCAGTGCTGGGCTACGCAACGGCGAACGCGGCCGCTGTTCTCGGTGAGAGCACAACGCTCGGCACGCTGCGTGTCGGCAGTATCGCCGACCTCAGCCTCCTGCGCATCGACACCAGTTCCGTCGAATTCACCGACTCTGAGGGGGCGACCCGCACCGGGTCTCGCATCCTCTCGCCAGCCGGAGCCATCCGGGCCGGCGTAGACTTTCGCTCGGTCGGAGCGCACTCGTGAGCGCCGCAGGCACCGCTGCCTCCGCAGTCAGTGCAACTGACGCCGCCCTCGACGCCCTCGCGACGAGCATGCCGGTGACGGATGCCGACCGTGCAGACGTGTCGCAGATCGTCGTAGCGGTCGAGTCGCTGCTCATCGAGTCTGGCTATTCCCTCAGTGACGACCGCAGGCTCGCCCTTGCCGCCCACTCGCTCGCGTTCTCGCAGCGGATTCGGGCGCACGAAAAACTTCCTGAAATCGATCTGAACGATTTCCCGGAGATACCCGAAGAAACAGTGGCGGGGCTGCGCAACGCGCTGACTCCGTACTGCGCACGTCATGACAGCGAATTTCATGATGAAGAGGTACTGCTCTTCGCCATGCACTTTGAAGTCGCTCGAATCGCACCCTAAAAAACGCACACTCCAGCAACATCGCTGCACTCATCGAACAATCGTGACCATCCACCCAGAGGAGTTCTCATGTCAGATCTGCAGTCTCAGGGCCCCGCAGGGCCAGCTACTCTCACCATCGTCATCGGCCACCGCCTGGGCAAAGGCCAGCAGGTTGCCAAGGGCGTCGAGGCCGCGGGCGTCACCGCGATCCTGATTCCCGGCCCGGCGGGCGATATGCGTGTCGGCGATGTCATGGACGCGGAGGGTGCCGACCTCGGTATTAGCTTCTGCGGCAGCGGCGGCGCCGGCGCGGTCACCGCGAAGTCCAAGTACGGCTACGAGATCGAGTTCAACATGCGGTCGGCGGATGCCGGTGTGACGGCCGTTCAGACCGGCAAACGTGTTCTCGGCTTCGGCTTTCTCGACACCGAGGACCTCGGCTTTCGGGTCGCGACCGCGCTGATCAAGAAGCACGAGGCGAGCGCATGAAGACCGAGACGATAGCGACGAGCATCGTCGGCAAGGGCGACACGAAAGAGCGCGCCATCGGCGACGTGTTTCGTCAGGTTCCCCAGAGCGTGCGCGAAAAGGTGTCTGGCACCTGCTTTCGCATCCAGCCCATCGACGTCACCCTGTCGAACGCCGTCGAGTTTCGCAAGAAGGAGAAGTTTCTCGGCTTCCTCTTTCCGCGCACGCGCATCGAATTCAGAGTCACCGCCCAGGTCGTTGTCGAGGTCAGCTCCGTCGACGTCGAGGAAGTCGATTTCACCCTCAAGCAGGAGTCGTTGAGCATCACCCAACACCTCCTCCAGCTGCGATGACCCACAACAACAGAAAGGTGGAACTCTCATGAACGAATGGCTTGTGATCGCGTTCAGCTCCATCATCATCGGAGCCCTCTGCGGCTTCGGCGCGGGAGCGGGCGTCGCCCGGATGTTCCACGCACCCAAGGTGCAGGGCGCTGGAGCATTCCGCACGATGGGGGAACTCAACGCCTGCGAGAACGACCCCATCGCACACGCCTCGTTCGGACTCGGGTTCTTCTTCAATGCCTGGGCAACGGCTGTCGGCTCCGGCGCGCTCACCGGCGATGTCGACCATCGCATCATCCCGCACTGGGCGGCAGCCCTCTCGCTCTGGCGCAACAAGAACCTCGACGAGACCCTGCACAACCCGCGGCGCATGGCCTGGATGGGCGCGATCGTGGGCGCCGTGCTTGTCACGTTCCTCAACTCCACAGCGACCGCTGTTCCCGAGGGACTCAAGTCGGTGGCGAGTGCAGTACTCGGCCCGGCATCTGCGTGGCTGATCAACCCCGTGATGCCCGCGATCTTCTGGCTCGCTGCGATTGACGCCGGCCGCCGCGCCGGCGCCTGGGGAACTGTGCTCGGTGGACTCGCTCACATGGTCTTCGGCAATGCGGTACCGGGCATCGTGCTCGGCATCATCATCGCCAAGGGCGTCGACGACCTCGGCTGGACCAAGGTCACCAGAACGATCACCGCGGCCGTGGCTTTGCTCTTCATCGTCAGCGGCTTCCTGCGCGGAGTGGACGTCACGTTCCTCACGCAACTGAACCTCACTGTTCCCGGGTGGTTGGCCGAACTGCACCAGCTCACCGGCACGTCGAAGTAGGGATAGAACATGGCAATCGACACGAGAATCACCCCCAAACAGAAGCTTCAGCCGTGGCAGGGTGGATTCTGGCTCTCTGAGCTGGCATTCCCCATCTTCATCGCCGCGCTCTGCGCCGGAGTTTTCGCCGGTACGCACTTGTACTACGTCTACGGAACCGGCCTGTTCAACGACATCGCCATCGGCGCGCTGCTCCAGCAGGGCTTCGAAGGCAACGGCTACGGGGCTGCCGCCGCTTTCGGCGCTGGCTTCATGCTGGCCCGCATCATCGAGGGTCCGATGGTCGGCATCCTGGATATCGGTGGGTCCATTCAAACCGGCGTCGGGATCGGCATCCCCGCGATGCTGATGTCGGTCGGCATCACCGCACCGCTGGAGAACTTCTGGCTGTCGCTGACGGTAGGAGCGGTCATCGGTCTCGCGATGGGCTTCCTCATCCTCGCCATCCGCCGAGCGACAGTCGCCTCCACCGGGGCCCAGAGCACCTTCGGCGCCGACGTCATGATGGGCGCCGGTAACGCCGCAGGGCGCTATCTCGGCCCACTCATCATCCTCGCCGCCGGCAGCGCATCGCTCCCCGTTGGCCTTGGCTCGCTTCTCGGAGCAGCCCTGTTCTACTGGTGGAAAAAGCCGCTCGCGGGTGGCGCCATCCTCGGCGCCATGGCCGCTGGCGCCTTCTTCCCCATCGTGATCGCCGCATGACCGAGAACGGAACAGCAGCAATGAGCATTTACGGCACCCTTGGCCTCGAGCCGGCGATCAACTCGAGCGGAAAGATGACCGCGCTCGGCGGCAGCGTACTGTCCCGTGAGGTGACGGATGCGATGGCAGCCGCCGGTCGCGAGCACGTCGTGATCGCCGACCTCATGGTTGAAGCCGGTCGCTGGATCGCCGACGTCGTCGGCACCGAAGACGCCTGCGTGTCAAGCGGCGCGTCGTCGGGCGTGGCCATCGCCGTCGCATCCGTCATCGCGGGCACCAGCAAACCTCTCATTCAGGGGTTGCCCGGTCGCGTCGGCAAGCCGTTTGAAGTGGTCATCCAGAAGGGCCATTCGGTGGACTTCGGAGCACCGATCACGCAGATGATCGCGCTCGGGGGTGGGCAGGCCGTCGAGGTCGGCTCGGTCAATCGCGTGGATGTCTCCGACATTGAGGGCGCGATCGGCCCCGACACCGCAGCCGTGATGTTCGTGCAGTCGCACCACACCGTGCACAAGGGCATGGTCTCGCTCGCCGAGACGATCCGCGTCGCGCACGAGCGGGGCATCCCGGTGATCCTGGACGCCGCAGCCGAAGACGACCTTCAGCGCTGGGCGAAGTCGGGCGCCGACATCGTCATCTTCAGCGGTGGCAAGGCCATCGGCGGACCGACCTCCGGCATTGTCTGCGGCAGCCGCGAACTCATGACGGCCGCACGCGCTCAGTACGCCGGGATCGCTCGGCCGATGAAAGTCGGCAAGGAACAGGTGATGGGCCTCATCGCGGCCCTCACCGCCTTCATCGGGAGTGACGCGGATGCTGCGGCGGAGGGCCAAGCGCAACGCGCACGGATGCAGGCGATCGCCACCCGTCTCTCGCTTCACCCGGGGATCGACGCAATTGTGGAGCAAGACGACGCCGGGCGCGAAATCTACCGCGCCGTCTTCACTGTGCGTGCCGAGTCCGGAACGACGGCACCGCTCATCGCTCGGGCACTCGCCGCGAGCCGCCCGCCGATGTATCTCCGCGACAACAAGGCAGCGGCCGGGCAACTCGCCCTCGATCCGCGCCCACTGACAACGAAAGAGGAAAGCATTTTGCTTGACCGACTTGACGAGATTCTGACTGAGGCGGCACACGCATGAGCGTTCTCACGATCGACGAGACCATCGCCCGTATCGTTGCCGGCAAAGTGACGCCGACGGTACGCGCTGCGAACGTTGACCAGGCCGATTCCTGGGCTCGAGAGATCGGTGAAGGCGGTATCCACACCTTCGAATTCACCGCCACCATTCCGGGTTGGGAAGAGGTGCTTCGGCATTGGACTGCCACTGAACCCACCGCTACGGTGGGGCTCGGCACGGTCACCGACGGCGAGACGGCGGAACGCGCCATCGACGCTGGGGCGGCCTTCCTGGTCAGCCCGTTCGCGGTGCCTGAAGCGCGTGCTGTCGCCGACCGCGCCGGAGTGCTCTTCATCGAGGGCGGCTTCACGCCGAACGAGATTCGATCCGCTGCGACGCACGGCGTCGCCAAGCTCTTTCCCGCCAACATCGGTGGCATCGGATACCTCAAATCGTTGCTCTCGGTGATGCCCGGCGCTCGAATCACCGCGACCGGCGGCATCTCTCTCGACAACGCCGGCGACTGGCTCGCCGCCGGAGCAGCAGCTGTCAGCATCGGCAGCGACCTGTTCGCACGCCCGAACATCGCCGAGGCGAGTCGCGCGCTCGTGGACTCACTCCGCGCCACGGCGGTGACGGCGTGAGCGGTCTGCACGACATGACTGCTGTAAGCGTCGAACGCCTCGTCACGATCAACCGGGAGCAGGGCCTGCACGCGCGGCCCGCACTCGAGCTGGTCAACGCGGTGAAGGCATCCGGCCTCAGCGTCACCATCGCCAGCCCCGGCATGCCGGCGGTCAACGCCGGGAGCCTGCTCGCGGTGATGTCGCAGGGCTTCGTACAGGGAGCAGAAGTGCTGCTCTCCGCAACCGGTGAAGGAAGCGACGCCGTGCTCGAACGGGCGGCCGAAATTCTCAGCGTCAGCGATTGAACTCCCAGCCAGACCACGTATCACCGGCAACCAGATCAAAGGCCTTTCATGCAGAACTTCAGCGGAGTAGGCGTCAGCCCCGGACGCATCATCGGGCAGATTCGACAGATGCCGAAGCCGCTCATAGAGCCGGCCGACGGCGAATTGCGGGCCGACTCCACAACGCTCGACCAGGCCGCCTCGGCGCTCCGCCTCGCGGCGGCCGCGGTCGAGGCCGACCTGACGACGCGCGCACTGGCTGCACACGGCGAAGCCCGTGAGGTGCTGGAGGCGACGGCGCAAATGGCCGTCGACCCGATGCTGCACGATGCGGCCGTGGACGTGCTCAGCCAAGGCCGTTCTGCAGAGCGGGCGATCTGGGAGGCGGGGGCATCCGTTGCCCAGATGCTGGTGAACCTCGGTGGCTATCTGGCCGAGCGGGCGACGGATGTTCTCGACGTGCGTGCGCGCATCGTCGCCGAGTTGCGCGGGGTGGCCGCCCCCGGGGTTCCGGAATCGGCGACTCCGTTCATTCTCGTCGCCGACGATCTGGCTCCGGCCGACACCGCGACGCTTGACCCGGCGAAAGTTCTCGCGCTGCTGACCGCCGGGGGAGGCCCGCAGTCGCACACCGCGATTATCGCCCGCGCCCTGGGGCTGCCGGCCGTGGTCGCCGCAGCCGGTGTCGATGAGCTTCCCGGGGGCACACTGATCTACCTCGACGGGGCGAGCGGAGCCATCACTGTCGATCTCGGGCCGGATGAGATCGCCGCCGCAGATGCCTGGGCGCGCGCCAATGCCACTCTCGCTGTCTTCGACGGCGATGGTCGCACTGCCGATGGCCACCGCATTCCGCTGCTGGCCAACGTCGGCGGCAGCGCGGACGCTCTGGCAGCCGCGGGCGCCGGCGCGCAGGGCGTTGGACTGCTGCGCACCGAATTCTGCTTTCTCGGGCGTGACACCGAGCCAACCGTCGCCGAGCAAATCGCCGCCTACCGTGGCGTGCTCGACGCCTTCCCTGGCAAAAAGGTCGTCGTGCGCACGCTCGACGCGGGCGCCGACAAACCGTTGCCGTTTGTGACAGACGCCACCGAGCCCAACCCGGCGCTCGGCGTGCGCGGCTACCGCATCGTGGGCACCTCCCGCGGCGTGCTGGAACGCCAGCTCAGCGCCATCGCCGCAGCCGCTGCCGATTCGACGGCCGACGTCTGGGTGATGGCCCCGATGATCTCCACGGCTGAAGAAGCGGGGCAGTTCGCCGCACTCGCTGCCGCCGCAGGCCTGAAGACTCCTGGAGTGATGGTGGAGGTTCCGTCGGCCGCACTGACCGCCGAAGCCATCCTCAGTCATGTCGAGTTCGTCAGCCTGGGCACGAACGATCTCACCCAGTATGCGATGGCCGCCGACCGCCAGCTCGGCCCGCTCTCCGGGCTGAACACGCCCTGGCAGCCCGCGGTGCTGCAGTTGGTGCGTCTGACCGTTGCCGGCGCGCAGGCTGAAGGTCGCGGCAAATCGGTCGGCAAGCCCGTCGGTGTGTGCGGCGAGGCTGCTGCCGATCCGGCGCTCGCCGTGGTGCTCGTCGGCCTCGGTGTCGCCTCGCTGTCGATGACGGCGCGTGCGCTGGCTGCCGTCGCCGCAGTGCTCTCCAGTGTCACGCTGGCCGAAGCCCGGGCACTCGCGCAGCTGGCCTTGGCCGCGCCGAGCGCTGACGATGCCCGTGCCGCGGTGCGCGCGCGGCTGCCTTTGCTCGACGAGCTGGGGCTCTGACGTGCCCGGCACTTCGCTGACGCGCCCGGCGCGTGAGGCTGGCGCGGTGTATCCCGGTGGGCGCGGGGTAGAGCGCACGCCAGCGGGGATAAACCGCGCCGAGACTGTGATGGCTCCCCTCCGCCTCGGTGCGCCACGGTAAAAGCCCCGAACACCTCTCTATTTCCTCTCTCGTGACGCGAAGGAGCATCGAATGCGTTTGCTGTTGATTCGACATGGGCAGACCCCGTCCAACGTTCGCGGAGTACTGGACACGCTCGTGCCCGGCCCCGGGCTCACCGAACTCGGCCTGGAACAGGCCGCCGCCATCCCGGCGGCCGTGGCCGGCGAGGGCATTGGCGCGTTGTTCGCGTCGGTGCAGGCTCGCGCTCAGCTCACGGCCGGCCCGCTCGCCGCATCGCTCGGTCTGCCGGTTCACGTGAGGGAGGGGCTCCGAGAAGTCATCGCCGGTGACCTCGACATGAAATCGGATGCCGCCTCAATTGAGATGTACCACGACGTCGCGTTCAGCTGGGCGGCGGGGGATGGTGAGCGGCGTATGCCCGGCGGCGAGACCGGTGTCGAGACCTTCGGGCGCTTCGATCGAGTGATCGACGAGGCTGCCGCGAGCGGGAACGGAACGGTCGCCTGTGTTGCGCACGGGCTGATTATTCGGGCATGGACGGCTGCACGTTCCTCGAATGTGGATGCCGCCATGGCCTCCCGGAACGTGCTCAGAAACACCGGAGTGGTGACCCTCGAGGGCAGTCCCGCCGTGGGCTGGACCGTGCTGTCGTGGGCGGGAACGGCCCTCGGCGGCCGGCGGCTCGACGAGGGCGCCTCGATCGGCCCCGGCAGTCTGCCGGACTGATGCACGCTCAGCGCGATGGTAGTTCGAGCACCGTCTTGCCCGGCGCGGCCGTGCCGTCGGCGATCTCCCCGTGAGCCTGCTCGACACTCGTGATCGGCAGCACCGTCCCGACGATCGCAAGCGCGTCGCCGGATTCGAACCAGGGCCAGACATCCGCTCTCACCCTGGCCACCACCTCGGCCTTCGATGACGGACCGAGGCGGGGCCGAGCGCGCAGCGTTGTCGCGTGGATGCTCAGCCGGCGCCTCATCATCGACACGATGTCGAGTTCGGCCCGACGCCCACCCAGCGTCGACACGATCATGAGACGGCCGTCGTCGGCGAGGGTGTCGAGGTTGCGCTGCAGATAGCTGCCGCCGACCACATCGAGGATGACGTTTGCGCCGAAGCCGCCGGTCAGGTCGGCGACAACGGCGACGAAGTCGTCGCTGCGATAGTCGATGCCGCGCACGGCTCCCCACTGCTCGGTGGCACGGGCGCGCTCGGCCGAGCCGGCCGTCGCGATCACCATGTAGCCGGAGAGAGCGGCCAACTGCACGGCCATCGTGCCGAGGCCGCTGGCGCCGCCGTGGATGAGGGCAACGTCGCCGGGCAGCGGATCGTGAAAGCCGATCGCCAGATTCGACCAGACAGTACAGACCGACTCGGGTAAGGCCGCCGCCTCGACGAAGGACATTCCGGTGGGAACCGGGAGCAGCTGGGTGGCCGGCACCGCCACACGCTCGGCATAGCCGCCGCCGCTGAGTAGTGCGCACACCCGCTCGCCGACCGTCCAGCCGGTCACCCCTGAGCCGATTTCGCTGATGACCCCGGCGCACTCCAACCCGAGAATCGGTGATTCGCCGGGCGGCGGCGGATAGACGCCCTGGCGCTGTGCAAGGTCGGCGCGATTCACGGCGGTGGCGGCGATGTCGATGACCACTTCGTCGGGAGCCGGCGACGGATCATCCGTCTCGGCCCAGATCAGTCGCTTGCTGGCGGTGTCCTCAAGAATTGCTCTCACAAACTCGGACGCTAGCACGGGTACCGACCCGGAGTACTGCCCCATTTCTGGTCCGTCACGATGCCAGCAGTTGGCCGCATGCACACGTACACCCGATTGGCCCACCTCACAAGGGGCGTGATCGGCAGAGAGGATAGAAACGAAACGGGCACCATATGCTCGTGGTCGGGACATCGACGAGTGGCGCGGCCGAGAAGAAACGCTGCAGACGGCGTACGAGGAGATCGACTTTCAGGCCGCGTACATTCGCGACCTGCTCGACGAGACCGACTACCCGGAATTCGATGTGGAGAAGCAGGGGGAGTTGTTCAAGGACTGGGAGCAGGACAAGAAGCACGACATCATCGGCTACCGCAATCGGAGCTACGTCTCCACGATGACCGGAACCCGCGCGCCGCCGCTTCACGACGACTGGCTGAGCATTCTCGACGACTCGTCGGCGGCCTTCTTGGCCAACGACTACGCGGCGATGCCCGTGCTGCCACAACGGCGGGCCTCGCGGTCTCCTCGGTTTCTGACCGTTGTGATTTCAGCTGGGCGCGGTGTATCCCGGCTGGCGCGGGTTAGAGCTCGCGCCAGCGGGGATACCCCGCGCCCAGATTCAGCTGATGCCGCGTAGAGGTAGTCGGCGCTACTTCATTGTCACCGAGTTGGCCAGGTCGTTCATCGCCCCCAGGCTCGATGCATTCACGGCGTAACCGTAGGCCGCCCCGGAGTAGTTGCTTCCTTGCCAGACCTTCGTCGAGCAGTTCGAGAAGCTCTTGAAGGAGCTCACTTTGCTTGACCAGCCCACGTTCGACAACGGCCCGAAGTACCAGGTGGTGCTGCCGTTGCAGGCGGCGGAATTCGTGATCTGAAAGTACGCTCCGCCGTAGTTCGCGTCGCTATAGAGCTGGGCCTGGATGGACGTGGCCAACGCGCCGACGGGGACCGCGACAGCGGCAGTCTCAGTTGTCGCAGTGTCAGTTGCCGCTGCCGTCGCCGTCGTGCCGAGTGCACCGGTCGGTGTAACCACGACGAGATTCTGCTGCTCGAGCACTGCCTGGTTCAGGTCGTCGCCGACCGCGACGCAGACAAGGCTCCGCGTGCCGAGGTCGAATGAGCACGACTGCTCCTCGACGATTGTTGGCTCGGATGTCGTCGCGTTCGCTGCCCCGCCAACAGAGACGAGCCCGATTGAGAGCGCCGCGACGCTCAATGCTGAAGCGGCAAATCGTCGTGCTCTCGTGCTGCTCGTGGTAGTCATTCATTCCCCCAGAAATAGATGTAGCCCGGCATCTGCCGGACTCGCTCATCTTGGCGGCGGTCCTGAAGGGAGTCAAGGCAAAGTTCTGTGCGCAATCTTGAGAGGATTGCGGCGGAGGGGACATTACCTAAGTATGAGCAACATCGCGGATGGTTCGGTGGTACCCACCACCCGCGAGCCCGCGTCGATCGACCGTGCTCTTCTTCGCGACCTGGCGACAGGGAGCACATCCGCCTTCGCCGAGATCTACGACCGTCACGGTCGAGTCGTCTACGCCTACGCGGCTTCGCACCTTGAGCAGCGCGAGGATGCCGAGGAGGTCAGCCAAGACGTCTTTCTGGTGCTCTGGCGTCGGCGCACGTCGCTGGTCATCGAAGGCGATTCGATGCTGCCGTGGCTGCTGGTCACCTGCAAGTTCACGATCCGCAACCGCCAGCGCGCCGTCGACCGACACGAACGGCGGCGCAGCTTCATCGGCGATCATGATTCGCTTCCCGCGACACATATCGGTCCTGAGCAAGCGGCTGAGAATGCCGAACTTCGTGACTTCGTCGCCCTGGCCGTTTCAGCGCTGCCCCCGGCAGACCGAATGGTGTTCGAACTCTGCGTGCAAGAAGGACGCAGCTACGACGAGGCCGCGGCTGCGGCGGGGATCAGCTCGGCGGCCGTACGAAACAGGCTTTTCCGACTGCGCGCACGGCTACGCAGTGAACTTGGCATCCTGAGGAGGACACCATGAGTCGCAGCGTTATGCCGGACCTCGCCGAATTTGAACGGATGAAGCAGAACCTTCTGATTCGAGTCGAGGTGACCGATAAGCAGCGAAAACGGCGTCATCGCATCACTGCAATCGGCGTCGCCGGTGCTCTCGCCGTCGCGATGACGGCCGGCGCGATCATGATCGCCGCCGCCCCCCAGGGCCAGATCAACTATCTGACTGACTGTTACGGTGCGGCAGATCTGAACTCGGTGCACGGCACCTCGGTCTACCTGCCCGGCGATCTGAAAGAAACCACGCCGACACCGCTCGCCGAACGCGTGCGCCTGGCTGAAGACATGTGCGGGGCCTCCTGGAGCGTCGGAACCTTCGCCGACGGGGAGAGCGTCGACGGCGTCTATGCCGTGCCCGATCTCGTGACCTGTCAGCTCCCAGACAAACGTCTGGCCGTCTTCCCGTCCCAACGACCGCCCGAGGAATTGTGCATGAGCCTCGGCCTCACGACTCCGCACGACTAGTACGTGCGGATATAGACGGTGCCTGCCGCTCAGCCAACTGGGGGATAGCGAGCGGCGGGCACTGGTTCACGACCGGCAACGCACTCAGTTGAAAAGAGAATCACACGATCCCTCTGAAACAAAGGACACACAATGGCATCGAATTCTGGCATTGACCCGGCGGCAATCGACCTTCCCGCCACCGAGAGCGTTGACATCACTTCCTGGTGTGCTGAACAGCTGGCGCGCGGAGCAGCCAACTGAGCAGGCCATCCAACGGCGGGGGCGTCGCAAACCAACGGGGCCTCGCAACCGTGACGTCCGACTGACTAGTGGGAGTCTCGAACTTCATCACCGAGGGTGGCGATCTTGCGCTCGAGCTCGGCGCGCTCTGCTGAATTTGCGCACAGGGCAACGGCCTGCTGCAAAGCCGACCGGGCCTCGCCGCGTCGGTCGAGCCGGATGAGCATCTCGCCGCGCACCGCCGGGAGAAGGTGCGAGCCGGTGAGTTCGCCGCGTGCAGCGATGGAGTCGACCAGGGCGAGGCCGTCGGCCGCGCCGGAGGCCATGGCGACCGCGACCGCTCGGTTGAGGTCGATGATGGGCGACGGAGCCAAGCGCCCGAGGGCTTCGTAGAGAATGACGATTCGCGGCCAGTCGGTTTCGGCAACCGAGCGTGCGACGGCGTGACACTCGGCAATGGATGCCTGCAGTCCGTAGGATCCCAGCCCACGGCCGGCGCCGACGGCTCGGGCCAGAGCTGCGCGTCCGCGCCGGATCGCTGTCTGGTCCCACAACCGTCGATCCTGGTCTTCAAGTAGCACCGGATGTCCCGCCGCGTCGAGTCGTGCAGGAAAGCGGGCTGCGGTGAGTTCCAGCAGTGCGAGCAGCCCGAAGACCTCGGCATCGGGCTTGAGACGCACCAGCACGCGAGCCAGGCGGCGCGCCTCGCCGGCCAGATCCGTACGCATCCACTCGTCACCGCTTGAGGCGGATGAGCCCTCAGCGAAGATCAGGTAAACGACCTGAAGCACCGAGCCGAGGCGCTCGGCCAGTTCGTGCGACTCGGGAACGCCGAACGGCACGTGCGCGGCAGCCAGCGTCTTCTTGGCCCGCGTGATGCGGGCCTGGATCGTGGGCACCGGAACCAGAAAAGCCTTGGCGATCTCCTCGCTGGTCAGGCCGCCGACGACCCGCAACGTCAACGCGATTCGGGCCTCCCGCGACAACACCGGATGGCACGAGATAAACATGAGCGCCAACACGTCATCGTCGATCGCGTGAGGGTCGAACAGGGCGTCGGCCCCCGGTTGCAGATCGTCGAGATCGCGGGCGAGCAGGGCGTAGCGTTCGTCGAGTGCGGACCGCCGCCGAAAGGCGTCGATCGCCCGGCGGCGACCTGTGGTGAGCAGCCAACCGGTGGGCTGCGCCGGCACACCATCGATCGACCACGACACGAGCGCCTCGGCGAGTGCCTCTTGGGCGAGATCTTCAGCCAGCGAGAAGTCACCCGTGTAGCGGGCGAGGGCGCCGACGATGCGGGCAGACTCCATGCGCCACACCGCCTCGACGGCGCCCCTCGCCGCAGTTTTGCTCACCGTCTGGCTAGAGCTGCCCGGTCTGCTCGCGCCAGGCGCGTTCCTTCTGAATCCACTCATTGTCTTGCGGAAACTCGTCGATCGACGGCACGCGGCGAATCTCGGTCTTGCTGCCCTCCGTGTACGGCGCCCGTTTCGCCCATTCGACGGCTTCCTCCTTCGAGGCGACATCGAGGATGTAGTAGCCGTTGAACAGCTCCTTCGTCTCCCCATAGGGGCCGTCGGTGACGACCGGAGTCTCGCCGGTGAAATCGACGACAACACTCTCGTTCGCGTCATCCAGGCCTTCGGCCGCCAGCAGCACTCCGGCACGAATCAGCTCGTCGTTGAACTGGCCCATGGCGTCTAGCATCTTCGCGAAGTCGATGTTGGCGAACTTCGCGTACGATTCATCGGTCGCGCGCATGATCAACATGTACTTTGGCATTTCGTTCTCCTTTGTTGGGGAAAGTCGCTCCTCGACTTTCTCACTCCTAGGTCGAACGGCGCCACGAAAAATCGACATGTGACTGAAAATTCTTTGGATGCCGGTGGTCGAGCTCGTCCCCGACTCAGTCTCGGCGCGGGGTATCCCGCTGGGCGCGGGGTAGAGAGCGCGCCCAGCGGGATACCCCGCGCCCAGCCTCCGTGGCCTGCCCGTCTCGTTGGGCGAGCTTGTCGACGCGTGAGTAATCTCGAGACTCGACCATCTCGGTGGTCGAGCGAGACCGCGCGAGTCGTCGACCGAGAATCAGTGGGTGCGAAGCAGCTCGATGAGCTCGCCCTTTCGCAGGCGGGAGTAGCCGCTCAGACCGAGTTCTTTGGCTCGTTTCTTCAGATCGGCGACGGTCCAGTCCTCGTAGTCACCCGATGTACCGCCTCGACGCCCGATCTCTGAACGCCCCACTTTCGCTGCGGCGTTTGAGATTCTCGCGGCCTTCTCTTTCGATGCGCCATCCTTGCGCAACGTCTCGTAGAGCTCCGGATCCTTTAGCTGTGGAGTCTTTTCCTGTGGCATGGGTGCTCCGAACTTGTCGTCGATGAGTGTGTCAGCGACGGTACTCCGGGCCGATCGAATTCTGTAGAGAGGCGTTACTCGCTGGCCAGCTCGCGGTCTCGACAGGCTCGATCAACGGTGAATCGGCGAATCGACAGGCTTGACGGATGCAGAATGAGGGCATGACCTCTCGCACCACCCGCATCCGGATTGTCGCTGTGCTGGGAATTGTGGCGGCGTGGCTGATCGGCGCAGTTGTCGTGCGCCTCGGACTCGACTGGGCCGACACATTTCCCTACAGCACCGCATCCGAAATGCGCTACCTGGCGGTCGCGGCCGTCGCCCTCGTGATCGCAATCGGCGGCTCGGTTGCGAGTGTTCTGGTCTCTCGCCAGGCCGGAGCGGCACGCAAACGCCAGCCCTGACCGGGGGAGTGACCGGTTCCGGTTAGACGGCGGCAGCGACGCTGCCCACCACCGCGAAAGTGATGAAAACCCAGTCGTTGATGATGTGAGCACCGGCCGCGACCCAGAGGTTCTTGGTGCGGATGAAGGCGAGGGTCAGCGCGATGCGGGCCGAGCCGATGATCAGAAATGCCTGCGCGAAGTTCCAGTCGTAGGTCGGCAGGTGCGCGGCGCCGAACCAGAGGGAGGAGACGACCCAGGCGAGAATGATCGCCGTCTTGCGTGACAGACCGGCCTTCGCAAATAGGAAGTACATCACGGCGAGAAACGGCAGGATGGTGAAGACTTCTTCACCAACGAGCTGGATGCCGCTTCCGACGTAGAGGGCAACGGTGTCGGCGACACCGGCCGAGCCGGCGTCGGCGATGGTGGCGTTCGGGCTCACAGTGAAGAGCGCGGCGACGAGCCCGCCGACGGCGAACGTGATGACGATGTTGAGCGCGGCGAAGAAGAACATGTTCAGCACATCGACGCCACGCACCTTGCGAAACAGCGCGGTCCACCAGCGGCCGGCGACGAGCGCCAACACAGCGAGCGGAATCGCGACGAAGAGCGCACGGGGCAGAATCGCAACGAAGTTGTTCGGCTGCGGGATGAAAATGAGCGCCAAGAACCCCACAGCGACGGATGCCCACACGATGATCCACTTGCCCGCCGAAAGTTCAATCGGAGTGCCGTTGTAAAACGGGAAATCAAGGCCATCGCGGCGTTCGATGGCGCGGCCGAAGCGATCCTTCTCCGTGAGTGAACGGATCGGTGTGGCGGTCGTTGCAGATTCGGTGCTCATGGGGCTCCTCGCAGGGGTGTCAGGGGATTCCCAGTATTTCAGATCGCCGTTTCGAGGTCGAAATGACACGTCGGCTCGTCGCGAGACCCTCGCCCTGCCTGGCCCCATCGTTGGTCGAGGAGCGCCCGACGGAGTCGGCCGCGTCTATGAGGTATATGGGCCATTTCGTTGATCGAGGAGCGCGCGAGCTTGCGAGCACGCGTCTCGAGATCTCGCGAGCCGATCCTTGAACTCGGGTTGCGTTTGAACGTCGGCTCGCGAGGTCTCGAGACACTCGCTGGCGCTCGCTCCTCGACCAACGAAATGGTCAGATTCGTCCACCACCATGCCGCGCCGCGGCCCGGAAGCTCGAGAACACGCGAGCCGATCTCTGAACGCGGGGTGCGTCTGAGGATCAGCTCACGAGATTTCGAGAGCGTGCTCGCACGCTCGCGCGCTCCTCAATCAACGAGATGGAGACGAAGCGCTACGCGAGCGGCGGTGTTCGCGGCGGAGTGGTGCGGCGCGAACCAGTCGCCTCGAACGCCGCGGCGAGAGTGAGCAACTCTGTGTCATCGTACGCACAGCCGGCGAACGTCAGGCCCACTGGCATCCCGATGTCTGCCATCGTGCCCATGGGCACCGTGACCGTCGGGATACCGAGATGCCGCGGTACCAGATTGCCGTTCGCCACCCAGACGCCGTTGCGCCAGCCCCGGGCGGCGGATCCCTCGTTGACGTCCATGTCGGCGGGGCCGACATCCGCCACGGCCGGAAAGATGACGGCATCGAGACCGAGCTCAGTCATCCACTCTTCGAGGTCGATGCGGCGGGTCTCCTCGAGGCCACGCAGCCCGCCCTCCAACTCGGGAATCTGGGTGAAATGCGCATAGCCGTGCTCGCGCACCTGCGTGGGATAGTCGGCGATGTCGTCTTCGAAGCCGTTGTAGCGGTCGTGCAGGGCGCCCTCCGGTTGCGGAAAGATCGTCGCCCCAACGACGTCGACAAGCGTGTGCAGCGCCGGGTCGCCGTTCGCCTGCAGAAAGTCCTCCCAAGCCCAGGCCGAGAGGTCGACGATCTCATGATGCAGGTACTCCGGGCTGACCAGCCCGCGCGTGAAGATGGTCGGTGCGCCGGGGCGGTCGCCCTCATAGTTCGAGACGACCGGAAAGTCGACGAGCACGACCTCGGCGCCGGCGGCCTCGAGGTCGCGCCGGGCGGCATCCCACAGCGCGATGATTGACGCTCTCGTCTCGATGGGCTGGCCGGTGGACCCGCCGATGCCCGGGTGCTCGCCGGTTCCGGCGAGGGGGTCGGCGTTCACATACATGCGGGGGAGGCCGAGACGCTTGCCGCTGAGTGCCGAGGCGGCAGCGGCACCGGCACCGGCACCGGCATCGGTACCGGTACCGGTACCGGCAGTGACAGCGACAGCGGATGCGGCGAGCGAGAGATACGAGGAAGGCCGCACGTCAGACGCGGCGGGAATCTCGATCCACGGCTGCGCTCGCCAGAAGTCGCCACGCGTTTCGGGGTCGTCAGCGACCACCACATCAAGCACCTCGAACAGGTCGGCCATCGTGCGAGTGTGAGGCACAACGACATCCATCGTGGGAACCAGCGGCCAGTTGCCGCGCACCGAAATCACTCCACGCGACGGCGTGTAGGCGCAGAGCGCGTTGTTCGACGCGGGGGCGCGACCGCTCGACCAGGTTTCCTCGCCGAGGCCGAACGCTCCGAAGCTGGCCGCGGTCGCGGTGCCCGATCCATTCGAGGAGCCCGAGCCGAATGCGCTGGTCAGATACTCAGCGTTGTACGGACTTTCGGCCCGGCCATAGACGCCACGCTGCATGCCGCCGTTGGCCATCGGCGGCATGTTGGTCAGGCCGATGAGCACGGCGCCGGCCGCGCGCAGGCGCTCGATCGTGAACGCGTCGCGCTGCGCGACAAGGTTGACGAAGGCCGGCGACCCGGCGGCGGCGGGGAGGCCCTTCGCCAGATAGCTGTCCTTCGCGGTGTACGGGATGCCGTCGAGCGGGCCGAGCGTCTCGCCGCGTGCCCGGCGCGCGTCTGATGTCCGGGCGTCGGCCGCCGCGTTGGGGTTCATCACGACGAGCGCGTTGAGCCGGATTCCGCCCTGGTCATAGGCCGCGATGCGATCGAGGTAGGCGGCGAGCAGCTGCTCGCTGGTGACCTGACCCGTCTCAAGAGCGCCGCGGAGGTCGGCGATTGACGCTTCGACGACGTTGAACTGTGTTGCGTGGTGCACGGCTACGCGCCCACGGCCGGCTGCTGCTGGGTGATGCAGTGGATGCCGCCACCGCGAGCGAGGATCGGCCGCGCGTCGATCGTGACGATTCTGCGCCCCGGGTATGCCTCGGCGAGGATCGCCGCGGCCCGGGCGTCGGCCTTCTCCTCGCCGTATCCACACGCAATGACGCCGCCGTTCACCACGAGGTGGTTCACGTAGCTCCAGTCGACGAAGCCCTCCTCATCGCGCAGCGTGTCGGGGGCGGGGAGTTCGATGATCTCGAAGGGCCGGCCGGCGGCATCCGTCTGCGTGTGCAAAAACGCCTTGAGGTCGCGGGTGACCTCGAAATCGGGATGCGCGGAGTTGAGCTGCATGTGGAGGAGCAGGCGACCGGGCGACGGGATCGTGGCGACCATGTCAACGTGCCCGCGAGTGCCGAAGTCTTCGTAGTCGCGGGTGAGCCCGCGCGGCAGCCAGACCACATGCTCGGTGCCGAGGGTGCGCGCGAGCTCTGCCTCGACGCGTGCCTTGTCGGCGTAGGGGTTGCGGCCCGGGTCGAGCTGCACGGTTTCGGTCACGAGAACGGTTCCCGCACCGTCGACGTGGATGGCGCCACCCTCGTTGACGAGAACGGAGCTGATCAGTTCGGCACCCACCTGGGCCGAGACGAAATGTGCGATCTCGCGGTCGTGTTGCCACGTCGACCAGGCGGGGGCGCCCCAACCGTTGAAGATCCAGTCGACGGCACCCAGTGCGCCGGGGCGCTCGTCGTCGACGACGAAGGTGGGACCGAAGTCGCGCACCCAGAAATCGTCGAGCGGCACCTCGACCTGGGCGATCTGGTCACCGAGCATCCGCGCGGCACGCTCGCGCTCCGACGGGTCAACGAGCATCGTCACCGGCTCGAATTCGGCCACGGCGTGGGCCACGGCCGTCCAGGTCGCGTAGGCCTCTTCGGCAGAGGCCACATCGTCACCGAGTGTGACGCCGGCGCGCGGAAACGCCATCCAGGTGCGCTCGTGGGGTGCCGATTCGGGGGGCATGCGCCAGCTCATGGGGTTCCTTTGTGCCGTGCCTCGCGAGGCATCCACGTTTTTTGTTGATCAATTGATCAATAATGTAAGCGAGGCTACTTAGACTGTGGGGATCATGTCAAGACCTCAGGGAACACGCGGCTCGCGCAAGCCGCCCGCCGAGCGCAGTGCCGAGATCACCGAGGCCGCGCGTGCCGTGGCGATCGACGAAGGTTTGGCCGCTGTCACTCTGCGCGCCGTCGCCGCACGAGCGGCGGTGACCCCGGCCCTGATCGCGCATTACGAACCGAGCATGGATGCGCTCGTCGCGCGTACCTTCGCGGCGATCGTGTCAGCGGAGGTCGGCGAGATCGTGGAGTTGACGGCGGGTATGCCGCCGCGGGAGCAACTGCGGTTGGTGCTCGACACTCTGCTCGACGGCAGTAGATCCGACGTCACGGTGGTCTGGGTCGAGGCCTGGACGCTTGGGCGTCGCAACGAGTTGCTGGCCGTGAGCGTGCGTGAGCAGATGGATGCCTGGCAGAGCGTCTTGCTCGAGATTCTCGAGTCGGGGGTCGCCACACGGGAGTTCACGATCGACGATCCGCCCGCGACGGCCTGGTTGCTGCTCGGTCTGATCGACGGTTTCACCGCGCAATCGCTCGTGCGCTGGGGTGGTGCGGGTGGAGCAAGCGGTGGAGCAAACGGCACGGGTGCAGATGGCACAGACACAGACGGCACAGCCGGCATCGCTCGGGGCCGCCATGTTGTGGCACGGGCGATCGCGACCTTTGTCGGTTTGCCGGCGGCCGCGTTCGGCTAATCATTCGGGGCGTCGCGTTTGGCTCGATTGCGTTTGGCGCAGAAGGTGGAACCACCGGCATCCGTCGAGAATCGCCGTTAACGCCGAGAATCGCCGCTCTACCGGGTCAACTGGGCAGTAACGGCGATTCTCGGTGATCGCGCGCGGTGAGACACGCACGCGCGACGCGCAGCGAACTGCCTAGTCGAAGAGCTCGCTGCGAGCTCGCCTCGGTCGAGCCAGACGCCACGGCATTCGGGGCAGTAGTCGATCTCGACGCCGCTCCGTTCGCTCATGACGAGGGTTACTGAGTCGGTGGGACACCTCATAAATCCTCCAGGGCGGCGGCGACGATCCCCTGGATATTGAGTGTGTTGTGGCAAGAAGCTGG
Organism: Glaciibacter kafniensis; assembly: GCF_039538945.1. Lineage (NCBI taxonomy): Bacteria > Bacillati > Actinomycetota > Actinomycetes > Micrococcales > Microbacteriaceae > Glaciibacter > Glaciibacter kafniensis. The sequence goes on from NZ_BAABCN010000007.1 coordinate 364,760, forward strand.
GAGCGCGGCCGGGCGAATTCTGGGGCTCACTGATTGCGTGCGAATCAGCTTCGGGGCACAGTCACAGTCACAGGCAGAGAGGAACCCTGATGTTTGACTACGTATTGCCGGACCGGATCGAGATCGCCCACAAGAATCGCCAGTTCATTGTGCAACTGCTGGAGCCGCAACTCTGGCAGATCTCCGACGAGACCGGAGGTGACTACGGCACGATCGTGATGATCACCAAAGAGGGGCCAGAGCATGAGGCGGTATACGGCGGCAAACTGCCGCACGACGACGAAGTCGACCTCTGGGGTTCGGACTGGGATGCGATCGCTCGCGGCGTGATCAACCAGGTCGACGCCGACAGGGCGAGGCTGTAGCCGCGCTCGGCTGGGCGGGCGGCGCCGACCATTTCGTTGGTCGAGGAGCGAGCGCCAGCGAGCGTCTATTAGGTAAATGAAATGGCTTATGCTGCCTCCGATGGTGTGAGGGTGACGTCGAAGCCGAGGTT
>NZ_BAABCN010000008.1:0-188358 GCF_039538945.1 Glaciibacter kafniensis
CCAAGCATTGGGCTACCTGACACCGGCCGAGAAACTCGCCGAGCTTCGACCTATGGCAGCATAGAAAATCATCCACAGGACACTGACCGGAATCCCTGGGTCGGCCCAGGCGGCCGAGAGCGGCGTGTCGCAGAATCTCCTTCTTTGCGTGCGCATACCGTGGACGAGCAAAAAGCGGTCCCGGAGGAGGCGGGTTGCGCTACGCTGACTCTCGTTTCTGGCATCACCGCCCTGCCCCGCTCCCACGACTGGACGACTGGAAGGAACGCAATGACGCGAGCTCTTGTCATCATCGATATTCAGCAGGACTACTTTCCGGGCGGCGCCAACCCGCTGGTCGGGCCAGAGGCGGCGGCAGATGCCGCGGCCCGGCTGCTCGCGCACTTCAGAGCACGGGGTGAGCCGGTCATTCACATCCAGCACATCTGGGATGCGCCCGACGCGACATTCATGCGCCCCGGCACGCCCGGCTTCGAGATTCATCCCCTCGTCGCGCCGCTGCCCGGCGAAAGCCTGGTGCAGAAGGAAGCTCCGAATGCCTTTCTCGGCACCGATCTTGAGAAGCAGCTGCGGGATGCCGAGCTCAGCGACCTCGTCGTCGTCGGCATGATGAGCAGCATGTGCGTCGACGCCACGGTGCGTGCCGCGGCTGACCTCGGATTCGGCGTCACTGTCGCTCACGACGCCTGTGCGGCACCGAACCTTGAGTTCAACGGAGCCGCACTCCCCGGCGAGCTCGTGCATGCATCGTTCATGGCCGCTTTGGCCGACGGCTACGCCCAGGTCGTCAGCAGCCGCGAACTCATCGAACGCAGCTGAGGCCGCGCCGATGACCATTTCTCGCCGGTCTTATTCCGAAACCTTGCCATCTATCGCCAAGTTGGCGGCGCTATCATTGCCAGCAATGTCGACTCCACTGCCAGCGCTGCGCCCCGCTCCTCGCCGCGGCCGCCCGATAGATGTTGCTCTGGGCGAGCGAGTATTCAAAGCCGTCCTTGAGCAGCTGAGCACCGTCGGCTATCCACGGCTCGAGATTGAAACTGTTGCCGCAGATGCCGGGTGCTCGAAAACAACGATCTATCGGCGGTGGGGAACAAAGCCACATCTGGTGGCCGCCGCGATCGCCTCGGAGTATGTCGGCCAAAGCTCCTCCGTGATCGACAACGGAAACCTGCTTGACGATCTTGTTGAGCATGTGCGGGTCGGCCCGTCGTTTCTGAAGTACGGACGGCTGGCCCCGGTGGCCTGGACCGCCATGCTTGAACCTGAGGTCGCCGAGTTTTTGCGGGAAGAAGTGCTGAACGGACGCGACGCGATCGCCGAGGTGATCTTTGATCGTGCGATCGAGCGCGGCGAGCTGCCGGCTGATGCCGACAGCCGCACCATTCTGCACACCGCACTCGGGCTCGGACTCTACGAGCGCTATCTGGCCGGCTCATCGCTCGTCGAGGCCACCCTGCGGCAGGTCATCGCGGCGCTGATCGCAACCCCGCCGCGCCTGGCGGCACCGCTCGCTGCCGAGGAAGCGTAGCGCGCCGGCGTCCTGCGTGCGAGCGCCCATCGCCGCGTCCGTTGGTCGAGCGTGTCGAGACCTCGTAGGCCAGCCCTCACACGCGACCCAGGTCCGGAGATCGGCTCGCCCGGTCTCGAGCTTCCGGGCCGCTGCGCGGCATGGTGGTGGACGAATATCACCATTTCGTTGGTCGAGGAGCGAGCGCCAGCGAGTCTCGAGACCTCGCGAGCCGACGTTCAAACGCAACTCGAGTTCAAGGATTGGCTCGCGAGATCTCGAGCTGTGGCGCCGCTGCGCTGCATTGTGGTGGACGAATTGGACCATTTCGTTGGTCGAGGAGGCCGCCCGCGGCCGTCTCGAGACCCGGTGAGCCGACGTTCAAACGCAACCCAAGTCAAGAGATCGGCTCGCCGGGTCTCGAGACGCGCGCTCCTTCGTCGCGTGCTCCTCGACCAACGAAATGGCCCATATACCTAATAGACGCGTGCTCGCAAGCTCGCGCGCTCCTCGATCAACGAAACGGTCATATACCTCATAGACGCGCGCTCCTGCGTCGCGTGCTCCTCGATCAACGAAAACGGTGTCGCTGCGCTCGCTCGTTCCTCGACCAACGAGACTGCGATGAGCCTCGACCGCTTGCGGCGGCGCAGCCGGTGCGCATCCGTCAGAATTGACCCAATCGACCGATCATCTGCAAGGAGAACCATGGCCTCGTCAACGCGTCAGAACATTTCATCAGGCTCCGCCTACGAGCCGATCCTCGGCTATTCCCGCGCCGTGCGCGTGGGCAACCAGGTCTTCGTTTCGGGCACCACCGCCGGCTCGCCCGATGGCCCGGTCGGCGGGGCGGATGCCGCGGCCCAGGCTCGCGAGGTCTTCGTGCGCATCGAGGCGGCACTGACCGAAGCCGGCGCGACGTTCGCCGATGTCGTGCGCACTCGCGTCTACCTCACCGACATCGCTGATTTCGATGCCGTCGGTGCCGTGCATGGCGAGATCTTCGGCGAGATCCGCCCGTCGATCGTCATTCTCGCGGTGGCCGCACTCGCCGCTGACAACCTGCTGGTCGAGATCGAACTCGACGCGATCCTCGGAGCGTAACGGCCGCATCAAAAACCGTTCACATTGCGCAATTGTCACCGGAGACCGCACCGATTGTGCGGTCTCAGGTGACAATTGCGGTTTCTGCGATCAGCACGGGTGAGGCTGCGAGTCCGTGATTCGCGCTCGCCACTGTCGCGCGCCCTAGATCTCCGGCAGAAAGGCCCGCCAGGCCCGCCGACGCTCACCGCGCGGATCGGACTCCACCCGGTCGACGGCGTCGATGATCAGGGTCAGCCGGTTGTCCTCGGTATAGATCGGCCAGCTTGCGTCGACGATGCCGGTGCAGGCGAAACGCAACCAGTGCCGTCGCATCCGTTCGCCGGCTCGCAGAAACGGTTCGCGTCCACCGAGCGCCGTCATGGTGCGGGAGGCCGCGGTGGTCGTGCGGTCGAACAGTGCGAGCATTTCGATGCCGTGGGTGGCGTCGAGCCCGAGCAGCCGCATCAGACGGGGAGCGACGTCGAACCGGTAGGCGTGTACCGGTGCAAAGCGTGAGTGGTAATCGCAGACGGTGACGCTCGGAAACCAGAACGCCGAATCTCCGGCGAAGTCCACGGCCGGCCGAGTGGCGGGCAGCCCACGGTAGGCGTCGCGCAGCGCCTCGCGGGCGGCGGGAGGGCCCTGCTGAAACAGCGGGCGGATGCGCCCACGCGTGCTCGGCAGTATCTCGACACGACCGCGAAAAGCCGACCCCTCGCGTTGGTTGGTACCGATTATCAGTGGCACCCGGTGCGCGCGTCCGGCCTTGAAGGCGGCGAGAGGGCGTTCGGGTAGAAAATCGCCATCGACGACGGGGGCGAGACAGAAGGTTCCCGGGTAGTCGTCTGGCACCCGCAGTTGCAGGGCGAGCGATGCGGCCAGCAGGGCGTCGACATCCGCGGCCAGCAGCAGCTCGCCATCGGGCAGCCCGACGATCGGCGGAGCAATCGGTGCGCTGGCGGCCAGCCGGCCCGCAAGCAGCCGGCCCGGAAGCGCGGTGGGCGCGGCTGCGGGGGAGGCCAGATTCGCCCGCAGAAGCGCCACATATTCCTCGGCCCAGGAGTCCGCGAGCTCGCGAGAGTAGACGGCGTTCGATGGCGGGCTTTGTGCGATGGCGCGGGTGAACAGTCCGGCGGCGGCCGGGGTCGCCATCAGCGTGGTGACGGCGTTGCCGCCCGCCGACTCACCGAAGAGCGTCACATTGTTCGGGTCTCCGCCAAACGCACGGATGTTGTCACGCACCCAGGCCAGCGCCGCCACCTGGTCGCGCAGGCCGAGATTGCTGTCGATCGGGTGCTCGGGGGTGGAGTAGCGGTCGAAATGGAGATAGCCGAGCGGGCCGAGACGGTAGTTGAAGCTGACGTAGACGACCCGGCCGGTCTGCACGAAGCCGACGCCTTGGCCGGAGAAGTCCTGGGAGGATCCGGTGCTGTAGCCGCCCCCGTGAATGTTGACCATCACCGGCAGCCCGAGCCGTCTGCGCCGACCGGTGGCGGCCGCCGACAAGACGTTGATGGTGAGGCAGTCTTCGCCCGCCGGCAGCCGGGGGTCAACGCCCTTGAACTGACCCCGATACAACTGGGCGGCGACGTTGCCGTAGCGGGAGGCGTCGCGCACGCCCTCCCATGGAGGGGCCGGCTGTGGGGCTCGAAAGCGCAGCGGGCCGACCGGAGGAGCCGCGTAGGGAATGCCGCGCCAGGCGAGCAACCCACCCTCGCGCACGCCGCGCACGATGCCTCCGCGCAGCCGAACGTCGAGCGGGTGCTTCGCCGACAGACGAGCGGATGTCAGGGGCACCGTCGGGCCGATGGTCACCGGGTGCCTGCACTACCGATACTCGGGGTTCGGTTCGAACCCGAAACGCTCGCCGTTGTCCCACTCCCGTCGGAGGTTTCCGTAGGCGGGAATGCCTCCGTTGCTTTTCAGGAGCGCGGCCATATGCATCAGGTTCCAGGTCATGAACGTGGTGTTGCGGTTGGTGAAATCGTTCTCGGGGCCGCCGGAACCGGGGTCGAGGTAGCTCGGGCCCGGCCCGATCGCGCCGATCCAGCCGGCGTCGGCGGCGGGCGGAATCGTGTAGCCGATGTGTTGCAGGCTATAAAGCAGGTTCGACGCACAGTGTTTGACGCCGTCTTCGTTGCCGGTGATGATTGCCCCGCCGGCCTTTCCGTAGTAGACGTACTGTCCGGCTTCGTTGAAGAGGCCGGACATGGCGTAGAGCCGCTCCACGACGCGCTTGGTGACTGAGCCGTTGTCGCCGAGCCAAATCGGTCCGGCGAGCACCAGGATGTCGGCGGCCCGCACCGATTCAAACAGCCCTGGCCAGGCATCCGTCTCCCAGCCGTGCTCGGTCATATCGGGATAGACGCCCGTGGCGATGTCGTGATCGATGGCCCGGATGCTGTCCACCTGCAGGCCCTGAGCCCGCATCAACGCGGCGCTCAGGTCGACGATGCCCTGGGTGTTGCTGACTTCGGGGGAGCGCTTGAGGGTGCAGTTGATGAAGAGGGCGCGCAGCCCTGCGTAGTTGAAACCGTTCTGGTTGAAACCGTTCTGGTCGAAAACGTTCGGGATGCTGCCGGTGGTGCCCATGACGCCAGCTAAGCACCGGCGCCGAACACTGGCTAGAGGCTTGATTGCACCGCGGTTTGCCGTCGCACTCTTCACCGCAGTCTTCTCCTCGGCACTGCGAGAGAGTTAACTAAGCGAGTGACTCCCCTCCAGCGCCGGATCCTGACCGTCGCCATCCTCGCCTCCTTCGTCGCGTTTCTCGACGGATCGATCATCAACGTCGCCCTGCCGGCAATCGAGGAGGAATTGGGCGGCGGCCTGCCGTTGCAGCAATGGGTCGTCGACGGCTATCTGCTCAGCCTCGGCGCGCTCATCCTGATCGCGGGGTCGCTCTCCGACACTTTTGGGCGCATCCGGGTCATGCGGATCGGGCTGATCTGGTTCGGCATCATGTCGCTGGCCTGCGCGCTGGCCCCGACGGGGATCGTGCTCGTCATCGCTCGTATTCTGCAGGGGGTGGCCGCGGCGTTGCTGGTGCCGAGTTCGCTCGCGTTGATCACCTCGAACTTCAGCGGGGTCGCCCGCGGCAAGGCGATCGGGGCCTGGACGGGACTGACCGGCATCGCCGGAATCGCCGGGCCGCTGCTCGGCGGGGTGCTCGTCGACACCCTGAGCTGGCGCTACGTGTTTGCGATCAACGTGATTCCGATCGCCGTGACGCTGATCATTCTGGCGAAGATCACCGAGCCGGCCCGCACGACTCCGGCGCCGCCCATCGACGTGCTGGGCGCCTGCCTGGCGGCGGTCGGCCTGGGCGGTCCGGTCTACGCGCTGATCGAGCAGGGCCGTGTTGGGTGGGACAACCCTCAGGTGTACCTGCCCCTGGTGATTGGGCTGGCCTCCTTCGCTGCGTTCCTCTGGTGGGAGGCGCGCGCGGCGCATCCGATGATGCCACTCGGGCTGTTTCGGGTGCGCAATTTCTGGGTCGGAAACCTGGCGACGGCCGGCATCTATGCGGCCCTGAGCCTTGGTCCGTTTGTGCTCGTGCTCTACCTGCAGGAAGTCGGGGGCTACTCCGCCACCGCGGCCGGCCTTGCGAGCGTTCCGGCAACGATCATGATGCTGGCCTTCGCCACCCTGTTCGGGTCGCTCGCCGCCAAACACGGCCCGCGCCTGTTCATGACCATCGGCCCGTTCGTCGCCAGTGCCGGGTTTCTCTTTCTGACGACGGCCGTGCCGCCGATCGACTTCTGGCTGCACGTCGTGCCGGGGGTCATTCTGCTCGGATTGGGGCTCGCCATCACTGTTGCGCCGCTGACCGCCGCCGTGCTGGGGGCGATCAGCTCGGACCAGGCCGGCATCGGGTCGGCCATTAACAACGCGGTGGCGCGGGTCGCCGGCTTGATCGCCATCGCGATGACCGGAGCGATCATCGGCGAGACGCTCGACATCGCCGGGTTCCAGCGGGCGATGGCTGTCGTCGCCGTGCTCATGTTCGCCGGCGGCGTCGTATCGTGGCTCGGCATCCGCACGCCCCGTGCGCAAACGGATGCCGCAGTGCCCGAAACGCTCACACCTCCCGTTAACCCGGTGCGAGTGAGGAAACCCGATGGAGCATCCTGAGATTTTCGAACCAGACGATCCGATTGTGCAGAGCGTGCGGGAGATCTGATTGGCGCTTCCCGAGTCGAGTGAAGTGCCGTCGTGGGGTCGGCCCAGTTTTCGGGTGGGCTCGGGAGCCGGGTCGCGCATCTTCGCCGTCGTCGGAACGCACCCCAATCTGCCGCATACCCTGGTTTTCAAGCCCGATATCGAGGAGCGACGCGCCCTGATCGAAGATGCACGTTTTTTCAGTCCGCCCTATGCCGGAGCCGGCGGATGGCTCGCGATCGGCATAGATCCGCCGAAAATCGACTGGGTTGAGCTCGCCGAATTGATCGAAACGTCATACCGGCAGGTCGCTTTGAAACGTCAGGTGGCCCTGTTGGGCACGAGGCCCTCCAGATAGCTGATATAGTTTTCAAGTTGCCTCCGAGCGTTCCGCTCGACAGGAAACATGCGCCCGTAGCTCAACGGATAGAGCATCTGACTACGGATCAGAAGGTTGGGGGTTCGAATCCCTCCGGGCGCACAGTGTTGAAAAAGGCCTCGTCTTCGGACGGGGCCTTTTCTGTTTGTCCGGTGATCGAGCGTGTCGAGATCCGATGGGTCATTCTCGAAACTCGACATCGGTGATCGAGCCCACTGCACAGCCCCGTTGTGGGGGCGACGTTCGGGGCTTTGTGTAGACCTAGGTCCATTGTCTCCGAGGCGGTCGCGTCGTTAGCCTCGAAAGCGGCTTGCCCGCCGAAGGAGAAATGACACAGTGACGCTTACACATTTAACGACGAATATTGACCCACCACGTCGCTCGCTGCGACGGATGATCGCGGCGGTGAGCACAACGGCCGCGCTGCTCGCGGTGGGCTTCATCGTCGCGCCGGTGGCACCGGCATCCGCCGACGCACTGGTCAATAGCCCCGCCGGTCTGGCTGCCGAATTCACCACGGGTGGAACCGTCACGCTCGATACGAACATTGACGTGTCAGCGACGGATGCGCCAATCATCGTCGGTGCCGCGAGCGTCACTCTCGACCTCGCCGGCCACCAGCTTTCGATTGTGGCAAAGACGGGTTACGCAGGTATCGGTGTGCCCGCGGGCGCCAACCTCACGGTTTCTGACAGCGCGGGCGGCGGCTCCCTTATCGCCACCGCCGGCGCGGGGGGCGGCGCCGGAATCGGCGGAAACGCGATCAGCGCTAATTCCGGCAACATCACAATCACGGGCGGCACGGTGACAGCCCAGGGCTCGACAAACGGCGCCGGAATCGGTGGCGCGTCCGGTGGCTCTGCCATCGGAACCATCACGATTACCGGGGGGACAGTAGCCGCGCTCGCAGGCGCCAGCAGCGGCCAAGGCGCCGGAATCGGCGGGGGATACTCGGGTAACGGCGGACCTGTCAACATCTCCGGCGGCACCGTCGAGGCGATCGGCGGGCTCTTCGGTTCGGGCATCGGCGGCGGCTACGGCGGCGCAGGCGGGGCAGTGACAATTGGGAACGATGCCGTTGTCACCGCCTACGGAGTGCAGAACGTCGTCGGCGCGGGCCGCAGCGGGACCGGATTCGGCTCACTGTCGAACGCGGGCACCTTGATTTTCACGGGCGCCACGCTTACCATTCCGGCCGGAATCACCGTTGTCAACAGCGGCGTCATCCGAAATCAGGGTGCCCTCACCGTGAACGGTGTGCTCGAGAACACGGGAAGCATTATCCTCACAGCCGTGGACTTCGAGCCCATTGTTACTCACCCCGAGAACATCACGGAACACAACTATGTAGTGACGTTCAACGCGGCCCCCGCTGCCGAAAGCAGCAAGCGTGTTTTCGCGACGAGTCTCACGGATGCGGAAATTGCGCTGCCCGTTGCGACTCGGGTCGGGTACTCCTTCACCGGTTGGTTCACCACTGCCAGCGGCAGCACGGCATGGACGGCTGATTCGACGATCTCTGGTGACGTCACGGTGTACGCGCAGTGGACAGCTGACCCGCGCACGGTGAGCTTTGACGCGCAGGGCGGTTCGACGGTTGCCCCCATCACAACCGGCTACGGCAGTGCGATTACCACTCCGACGGTGCCGACTCTCACGGGTCACACCTTCGCCGGGTGGTACACCACGGCGACGAGTGGCGGCAGCGCCTGGAACTTTGCAACCGGGGTCACGGAGAATATCACTCTGTACGCACGCTGGACAGCAGACCCGCGCACGGTGAGTTTTGACGCGCAGGGCGGCACGACGGTTGACCCCATCGTGACCAGCTACGGCAGCGTCATCGCTGCTCCGACGATTCCGACTTTCACGGGGCACACCTTCGCCGGGTGGTACACCACGGCGGCGAGTGCCGGCAGCGCCTGGAACTTCGGCGCCCCGGTCACCGAGAACGTCACGGTGTACGCGCGCTGGACAGCAGACCCGCGCACTGTGAGTTTTGACGCGCAGGGCGGCACGACGGTTTCCCCCATCGTGACCAGCTACGGCAGCGTCATCGCTGCTCCGACGATTCCGACTTTCACGGGGCACACCTTCGCCGGGTGGTACACCACGGCGACGAGTGGCGGCAGCGCCTGGAACTTTGCTGACGGGGTCACGGCTAGCATCACTCTGTACGCACGCTGGACCGCAGACCTGCGCATCGTCACGTTCGATGTTCAGGGCGGCACGGCGGTCGACTCGTACACGACCGAGTACGGCACTGTCGTCGCTGCTCCGGCGGCGCCGACTCGCACCGGCCATACTTTCGTCGATTGGTTCACCGCGGCGAGTGGCGGCAGCGCGTGGAACTTTGCTGACGCGGTCACGGAGAGCGTCACGGTATACGCGCAGTGGACTACTGACCCGCGCACGCTGAGCTTTGACGCGCGGGGCGGCACGGCGGTTGACTCCATCACGACCAGCTACGGCAGTGCGATTGCCGCTCCGACGGCGCCGACCCGCACCGGCTACACATTCGCCGGGTGGTTCACCGCGGCGAGTGGCGGCAGCGCTTGGGACTTCAGCGCGCTTGTTACCGCGAACGCCACTGTCTACGCGCAGTGGAGATCAAACGCGACCGCGGCTCCGGCAACGGGGGAGACGCTTCGGATGATCAGCACTGAACCGACGACAACTCGCCAGGATATTGACACCACGAACGCCCAATCGAGCAACCCGGTCTCGCTGACGGGGCTCAGCCCGGTTTTCGGCGAGGGAAGCGATTTCTCCCCCGTGACTCATCGCGAATACCTTGTCACCAGTGACGCCGATCCGCTGGAGTCATCTTCGCTGAAGGTGTTGAATTCGCTCACCGGAGCGGTCGAAGCGACTGTGCCACTCGTGAACCCCGCCAGCTTCATCGATGCGGCCAGGTATTACGACCTCGATATTGACGCCAACGGCCTCGCACACATCCTCGTGAGCGAGAATGGAACCGGAGTCGTCTCCCTCGCCACAGTCGATCTGACAACCGGCGTCGTCACTCTGGTCGGAGCGATCACCGGTGATATCGAAGGCGAACTGATGGGTCTCGCCTCGAGCCCCAGTGGGGTGTTCTACGCGACGGACAGGTACAAGGTGTTCACGCTCGCGGTGACCGCGGGCGGCGTGACGGCCACCACGGTCGGTGGCCTCTTCAGCAACCGCGACAACGTCGCAGTGAACGCAGACTTCGACAGCAACGGCGTGCTCTGGTTGAACACCTACAACGACTCAATGGTCACGGATCTCTGGAGTTACGACATCACCAAGCAGGGCACGCCCGCATTCCACGTGGGTGAATTCTCGTCGACTGCGAGCACCATCTACTTTGTGACCCCGCTTGATCCGACTACGACACTCTCCGCCACGACGGTTACCGCCTGTGGCCAGGTCACAGTCACGGGTGAGAACTTCGCGCCGAATGCGCCGGTAAAGGTCACGTTGAGCCCGGCTACGTCTTTGGGCTCCGCTACGGCGACTGCGGCCGGTGCGGTGTTGTTCTCGGCGACGATCCCGGCCGGTACGGCTGCCGGTGCACACACGATCACCCTGACGGATGCCGCCGCTCAGGTCACCGCCAGCGCGACGATCACCGTTGCCGGCACCTCCTGTGAGTCTGAGGAGCCGGTTGTGGATCCGCCGGTTGTGGACCCACCGGTTGTGGATCCGCCGGTTGTGGACCCGCCCGTCGTTGTGCCGCCGGTTGTCGACCCGCCCGTCGTGGTGCCGCCGGCTGTGAACCCGCCCGTGGTCGTGCCGCCAATTGTCGGCAAGCCCACCGCCACTGGCGTTGTCCAGAACTTGGCCGGGACTGGTGTGGATGCCGGCCTCGTCGGAGCCGCTGCTGCGCTGCTGCTCAGCGCCGGTCTTGCGGGTCTGGTGTTGGCCAGACGCCGGCGAGCGACCAGCTAGTCGCTGCAGAACCCCGGTCAGGCGAAAGCCTGACCGGGGTTCTCTCGTTTTCTGGTGAGTCGAGCTTCCGGAGGATGCCGCTGATCGCGACCTGATTCTGACCAACGTCAGTGTGTACTGGCTCACCAACACTGCCGCATCCTCGGCTCGCCTCTACAAGGAGGGGCGCGTGAGTTGGGGGCAACCGGCGAAGCGATCCGAGGTGCCGTCTGGTGTGGCAGTATTTCCCGGCGATGTCGGCGTTCGAGCCATCGCCGAGCGGGAGAACAACGTGGTGCATCGGTCGGAGTTCGAGAGCGGTGGTCACTTCCCGGCTCTGGAGGTGCCTGACCTGCTCGTCGGCGACGTGCGCACCTTCTTCCGCGGTCTGCGGGAGCGGTTCGGGCGATCAGGCGCCCCCGTGTTCAAGACCGGTCTTTCCTCGCGCGACCGCCAGACGGCGACGCATACCACGCGACCTGACGGCAGGGACAAATGTGCGACGAATGCGCAGCACCACGACCAGGGCAACGACCGCGAGAGATGTCAGCAGGATGACGAGCCCCGGAGAGATCCCCCACGCCACGGCCGTCGATTCGACCGTCGACACCGTCGGCACACCGTCTGCGTTCGTGACGATCCCGTTGGTGACGGCCTGCGGGGCCACCTGGCTGGTCACGGTCACGACCGGCCACCACGACGCCACGCCGTCGACCGCGGCAGCGACCGCGACGCTGTCGCCGGGCAGTACCTCGCGCACGTCCGCGAATGCGGCGCCTTCGTCGGGGGAGGAGACGAGCTCGGTGCGCCCGATGCCGAGTGGGCCGTCGACCCGCACCAGCTGCCGCGCTGTCAAGGCCATGTTGCCTGTGTTTGACACGGCGTAGCCGACCGCCACGGTACCCGGCTCCCACGGCCAGAAGCTCGGGGAGTAGGCGACCGTCGGCTTGGCGACCGTGAGCGTCGGATTCAGGTCGCCGGCCACACGAACGGAGACCCGGGTGGCATAGCGCATGTTGACGGCGATGCCGCGATCACCAGTGGTCGCGAGCACGGTGAGCAGCGCTCCCGAGTGATCGCCGGGCAGCGCGTCGGCCGGCACGGCAACGCTGAACGCGACCCTCGTCTGCTGCCCAGGGTCGATCGTGATCTCTCCTGCCGCCGGGGTGATCCAGGTTCCGAGGTCGGCAGAACCGGTCGTTTCGGTGACGAGGTCGATGCGACCCGCGTCGGTGGTGAAGGCATCCGCTCCGCTCACGGCGAGTGTCAGCGGGGCGACACCTGAATTGCGCACGAGCACGGCGTCGTCAACGTGTGCACCCGGCTCAAGCTCGTAGGCAAAGTTGCTCCTTTCGACGCCGCTGCTGGCCAGTACCGGCGTGACGCTCCAGGCGGTGTCGGATGCCGTCGCCGCCGGCTCGTTCGCATGGGCAACCTGCGGGAGAAGCCCGATTGAGCTGAGTGAGATCAGGATGGCTGCAATGGTGCCACGCGTTCGACGGGACGACATGTCTTCTGCTTTCTGTTGTCTGCGAGCGCGGCCGCAGCGGAGGGATTGACAGGCAGGGTGCCGGATTCACCGGCACCCTGCAGGGTCACGCGGGCGAGCAGCCCCTACTGAACGGCTGTGTTCACTGAACGGCTGTGTTCACTGAACGGCTGTGATCGTCAGCGTCGAGCTGTACGAGCCCGAGTTCTGGTCGAGCGGGATGCGCAGGTCGAGTGCGGCACCGAGCTGGGCGCTCTCAACACCCTTGTACTCGTCGTTTGCCGATTCGCCGAGAACGGCAAGCTCCGACAGGCCGGCACCGATGCCACCGAACCCGGAGGCTACGGCTGGGCCGGCGACGGCACCTGCACCGGCGACGTCAACACGCGGCGACCAGCCGAGGTTCGCTGCCGAGATTGCCTTGTCGCCGGCGACGAAGTCGCTCACCTGCGCAGCGAGCTGCCAGGTTGACGCCGGGTAGCGACGGGTGTCGGTCACGAGGATCGGGTTGATCGCTCCCTGGGCGTAGAGGGCGTCGCCCAGAACAGCGGCCTCGCCGAGGCTGACCGCGCCTCCGGAAGAGAAGCGCCAGGTGAACTCGCCACTGGGGGTGACGGCATCCGTGGCCACATCGACGCCGATCAGCTGCTCGTTCTCGCCAGCCTCAGGAACCTCTTCGCCTGGGCGTCCACCGTTGTTGTAGCTGGAGTTCCAGCCGGCCAAGCGGTCGGGACGGTTCGTGATGATGCCCTCGACGCCGAGCGCGGTGAGGCTCGCCCAGGTTGCCGCGTCATCGATCGTGTACGGGAACACGCCGTAGCCGGCCTCGTTCAGTGCGTTCAGGGTCTCCGGGTGTGCGAGCACGGCGCCAGCGCCGGGGTTGATGGCGTCGAGGCTGTACTGCTCGGCGACGGCGACGGCGTCGGCCGGAAAATCGCCGACGAGGTAGCCGAGCGGCAGCGCGGGGTCGGCCGCACCGACGTTCACGAGGGTGTTGATGTCGAAGCTCTGTGCGAAGATCTGCTCACCGACGCCGTATTGGGCGATCAGGTCGGTGGTGGTCTTCGAGTGTTCCGGGCTCCAGAGTCCCTTGTACTCGACCAGGATCTTCGACCCGGAGGTCTGCGCGAATGCGAGCACCTCTTCAAGGGTCGGGATGCGGGTGCCGGTGAACGACTCGGCGAACCAGCTTCCGGCGTCCAACGTGCGGAGCTGCTCGAGGGTCATCGCCGTCACGGAGCCGGAGCCGTCGGTGGTGCGGTCGACAGTGCCGTCGTGGATGACAACGGGAACACCGTCGGCGGTGGGGTAGATATCGATTTCGATGTAGTCGGCGCCGCTGCGCGCGGCCGAAACGAACGCGGGCATCGTGTTCTCCGGTGCGAGCGAGGAGTTTCCGCGGTGGGCGATGACGATGCCGGTGTCACCCGGTGCGACCATTTCGATCGGCGGCAGCGGGTCGAGTTCGGTGATCACGATGTCGTCATACGAGACGGTTGCACCGTCGACCACGAGTCCGAAGATGCCATCGGCAGTGCGGGCGAGCTGCTTGGTCTCAAGCACGAGCTGATCGTTGAAGTACCAACGGCCGGTGTTGCCGTAGACCTCGATCGCGACGCGCACGTCGGTGCCGACGCCAGCGTCGGTGGGGCCGGCTGCCGCATCCGTCACATTCCAGGTGTTCTGCGCGGTCTTGCGTGCGAACTCGATGCCGTTCGATGAGGTGGTGCCTGAGCGCATGGCGGCGTGCTGCCAGGGCACCGACCCGTCGGCGGGCATGTCGAGGCCGAGAGCCTGCCAGCGGGCCGAGTTGGCGATGCTCTCGAAGCGAACCGTCGCCTCGAAACGATAGTTCTTCTGGTGTTCGCCGAACGTGAGCCGGGCCTGACCGGCGGTGGCGCTGCCGACCAGCCGGCCGTTTTCGACCCGCCAGTCTCCTCCGACCGAGGTCCAGCCCTCAGGCAGAGCTGAACCTGAGAAGTCCTCGCTGAGGACAACACGATCGGCTGGCGCTTCCTCAGCGACAGCCGGTACAACGCCGACAGCCGAGACGAGAACACCGATAGCCGTGACAACGGCTCCGGCCCCGCCCGCAATGCGCGCCTTCGAGAACGATCTCATGATGTGCCTTCCTTGATGAACGGATGCCTCATCCCGCGTCATTCACGGGTGGCGAAGCCAGTCAAGGGGGGCAGCTCGTCGCTAGAGAGGCCGCCTCATTGCCTCGCAGTGGAGCACGGCGAAACGTTTGGGCGCTCACGGTGACGATCGAGCCTGTTTGTCACTTAGCCGTCAGATTGGTAGCAGCGAGATTCGCCGCGAGTTCAACCGATTCGGGCGGAGCGCCCCTCAACAGAATTCATCAGAGTGAAGTTCACGGAGTCGGCCAGGTAGCGGTCGTCACTCAGCTCAAATGCACGTCCGGTCGAATCGTGGGCCGAGCGCACGAGCTGCAGCAGCGGCTCGGGGCCGTCCAATTCGAGTAGCCGCCGATCCGCGGCGTTCGCAAGCATGGCGCCGATGCGATTCTCGCCTGAGGCAAGCGCCAGGCCGACGGTGCGCCCGATCACCTCCATCAGCGATCGCGCGTCGGCGGGCACCGCCTCAACCACCGCGATCAGTCGTTCGGGAAACGTTGTGCGCTTGATCATGATCGGACGGCCATCGATTGACTCGACCCGCACCATCCGCAATACCGGGCTCGAGAGCCGCACGCCCAGTTCGCGCGATTCGGTGGCATCGGCGCGTCCGCGCTTGAGCGACACTGTCCGCGCGGAAAAGGCTTGACCGGTCGCCATCGCCCATTGGCCGAACGATCGCAGAACGGTCAGGTCACGCGGCATCGGCGCGCTCCTCACCACCCACCGTGAGCCGCGCCTGACGATGAGGGTGCCGTCGGAGTTGAGAGTCGCGAGCGCACGGCGGATCGTCCCCCTGGCTACCGCATATTCGCAGGCGAGGGAGTCCTCCGCCGGCAATGCGCGGCCAACGGGGTAGACCCCCGCGCGGATCTTGACCTCGAGGTCTTCGGCGATTTTCTGGTATCGGACCGACGTGTCACTCGGCCGGACCGCACGTCGTGCGGTCGATGGATGTAGCGAAGTCATGTCTTCGAGCGTGCCCCGAACGGGTGACAGCAGCGTGGATTGGAGGTGACGATTGGTGGCAGAAAGGCGTCAGCGGCCGGCCCGGCGTCAGCGGCAGGCCCGGCGTCAGCGGCAGGCCCGGCGTCAGCGCAGCGCCGCGATCGTCTCCCGACTCTGCGCGGCCTGCGCCCGGCGGTACTGGCTCGGCGTCATCTGGTACTCCTCCCGAAAGCGGCGATTGAAGTTGGAGAGATTTGAGAATCCCACCGCCTGCGCCACTGCTGTCACTGTCGCATCCGTCTGTTCGAGAATTCGGCACGCCTGCGTCAGGCGCAGACGCTTGACCATTTCACTGAACGTCTGACCGCTCGCCGCTTTGAACGTGCGTGAGAATGCCGATTCGGACATCCCGGCGAGCCGCGCCGCAACGGAGAGCCGCACCTCGGTGTCGATATTGGCGAAAATGTAGTCGAGGGCATGCGCCATCACGTCGTGCGTCTCCGGGCCGGGTGCCTGGTCGACGGCGCGCGTGCTGAGCAGGTGCCAGTCGGTTGCCGGGGCACTGCTCAGGATTTCGAGAAGCCGCAGCACCTCGACTATGGCGGCCACTCCGGTGGCGAGGCCGATCGCTTCCATCGTCTCGGCGCCGCGTCGCGCCGTCTCCCCGTGAAATTCGATCCCGCGTCGGGCGCGGACGAGGAGCGGATCGAGGTTGCGCAACTCGGGAATTGCCCGCTGTGTGCCCTCCAGCCAACCGGGATCCAACTGCAAAACGACATCGCGATCTTCAATGAGTTCACCGGGCTCGAGATCGCTGATCCAATCGTGCGGCAGGTCGGAGCCGACAAGCACAAGATGCCCTGGCGCGAACGCGCCCACCACGTCGCCAATGATGTAGCGTCCGTTTCCGCGACGGATGAGGTGGATCTCAAGCTCCTGATGAAAGTTCCACCTCGCAAGCGAATCGGGGTAGCCGTGCACCCGCCAGCGGAATGACGAAGCGGGGTCGCGCGGGATGATCTCGCGATGAGCCGACGTGTTCACGAGCGTCTCTGCACGGAGATCGATGCTCTTCGACGAGCTGCTCCGGGTGTTCCGGGGTGCTGACATGCGATCACCATAACACCAGGGCTAGTGCATAGTCCTGCTATTTGGGCAAAAAACCGATGATAAGCTGACCGCTGGCGCAAGAAAGTATTGTTAATGGGCAACATAGTGGCTATATCGCTTGGTAATCCTTTCCTATGCTCGGGATGTCGGGGAGTGACCCCGGACGCCGAGAGGCATGAAAGGAACCCAACGCATGGAGCACACCGATCCCCTCCGGAATCGTGCGGCCGTTCTGACCGACATCGGAAACATCCGGATTGAGGACCGGGGCGTTCCCGACATCGGGCCAGACGAAGTGCTGGTCAGGGTCGACGCTGTTGGAGTGTGCGGTTCAGATGCGCACTATTTTCGCCACGGCCGCATCGGTCAGTATGTCGTTGAGTCCCCGCTCATCCTTGGCCACGAGACGGCGGGCACCATTGTCGCCGTCGGTGCGGCATCCGGGCAGCACCGCATCGGCGACCGCGTCGCCATCGAGCCGGGCATTCCCTGCGGCCGCTGTGTGGAGTGTCGTATCGGGCGCTACAACCTGTGCCCCGGTGTCGTCTTTCACGCCACCCCGCCGGTCGATGGCACCCTTCAGCAATTCATCGCCGTGCGCGCTGACTACGCATTCACGCTGCCGGCTCAGATGAGTGCAGAGCACGGCGCTCTCGTCGAGCCCCTCGCGGTTGCGATCTGGGCAAGCCAGAAGGCTGGGATCCGCCCCGGCAGCCGCGTGCTCGTCACCGGCTGCGGACCGGTGGGCCTTCTCGCTGTGCAAGCGGCACGTGCGTTCGGAGCGAGCCATGTCATGGCCACCGACATCGATCCGGCCAAGCTCGAACTCGCACGCGAGCTCGGCGCAGATGAGGTTGTTTCCGCGCCGTCGTTGTCTGACTTTGTCGGCGCAGATTTCGATGTCCACATCGAATGCTCCGGCAACCTCCGCGCCAGCAGAGACGGCATCGCCCTGCTCGGTGCCGGTGGCACGGCCGTGCTGGTCGGAATGGGCGACTCACAAGGACTCGACGTTCCGGTCTCGTGGATTCAGGAGAAGGAGCTGACCGTCACCGGCGTCTTCCGCTATGCGAACTGCTTCCCGCTCGCGATCGACTTCATTGCGACGGGAAAGGTGCTGGTCGAGCCCCTCATCTCCGGCCGCTACTCCCTCGACGCCGCGTCGACCGCGATCGATACCGCCGGCGGGCCGGGTGTGTTCAAGACACTCATCCTTCCCAACGCACCCGTCGAGGCAGCAGCCTGACCGGCCAGCCGCCACACCCCCAATCACACCCCCAATCACACAACCGCCCCAACCACCCCCCCCAAAAAAAGGAAGACTGATGACTGCAAAGAAGCGCATCTCGTTGATCGCCGCCAGCTCGATTCTGGTCGGCTCCCTCGTGGCCTGTGCCCCGCAAAGCGCTCAGCCTGAGGCCACCGAGGACATCGCCCTTACTCTCTCAACCTGGTCGTATTCGAACGAATTCGCTGACTGGTGGGATGACGTCATCGGCAAGTTCGAAAAGGCGAACCCCACGATCACCGTCGAGATTCAGCAGACCGCTTTTGCCGACTACGGATCGACGATCACCACTCAGGCCGTCGCTGGTTCCGAGCCGGACATCATCCATGTGCCCACGCCGATCACCACGCTGCCGGCCTGGGCAAAGGCCGGGTTTCTCGCGCCACTCGATGACTACCTCAAGACCACCGACGTGCCCAAACTATGGCCAGCGGCCCAGTCGGCGATGGAATGGAATGGCACATCCTATGGAGTGTTGCTCGTCGACTACGGCTACAACCTCTTCTACAACGAAGCGCTGCTGACCGAAGCCGGTGTCGGGGTGCCCACGACGCCCGAAGAACTCGTCGCGGCGGCCAAGGCCGTCACCGACCTGCCCGGCGATGAGTTCGGCTTTGCCATCACCGACGACAACACGGTCAACTTCGTGCGTGATGCTCTCGTCTTCACCACCGGCATGAAAGCCGACTGGGTGAAGGATGGCGACTGGAACTTCAGCGACCCCGACGTGGTGGCGGCCCTCGATGTCTGGCGCGAACTCGGTAAGAAGTACAGCCCGATCGGCACGAACTTCGCGGCCAAGCGTGAGGCCTTCCTCGCCGGCAACAGCGCCATGATGATCGAAGGGCCCTTCTATTACGCAACCGTGCAGGGAACGGCCGACCCGGCCCTCGTGGACTCGCTCAAAATCGCGACGACCCCGTTTGAGGTCAGCCCGGGCGATGTCAGCCATGGGCTCGCGCTCTCCGCCGACCTCGACGAGAACACCCGTGCCGCCGCAGAGAAGTTCCTCGACTTCGTGACCTCGACTGAATCACTCACGACGTACTCCAAACTCATCACCAGCCCGACCGCGCGTCCCGGAACGGCACAGTCGCTGCTGGAGAGCCCCGACACCGCACCGATCGTCGAGGCACACGAGGCAAGCAAGCTCATCATCGACCCGAGCAACGAGGGTCTGCGTAGCGACTACGCGAAGTTCGCCGAGGTCACCGGCGCCGCACTGCACAGCCTCCTGCAGAGCGACGCCCCGAGCCGCGAGATTCTCGTCAACCTCGACCGAGCGCTCGATGACGCAGGTCTCAAGCCGTGACAACGTCAGACACCCTGACCCGGGTCCGCGGTCTCCACACCGGAGACCGCGGGCCCCGCGCGCCGCGTAAGCGCGCACCGCGACGAAGCCGGATCACCGCCGCCGCGTACATTGCGCCGAGCATGATCGCGGTCGGGGGCTCGCTGGTCTTCGCGCTGGTACTGCTCGTGGGTATGAGTCTGCGCGATGTGTCACTCGGGCGACTCAGCGCCATCTTCGCGGCGCCGCTCACCCTGACCAACTACGTCGAGGTGCTCGGCGACCCAGCCACCTGGCGCAGCTTTCTCGTGTCACTGATCTACACCGTGGGGTCCACCTTGCTTCCGTTCATCGGCGGCCTGATGATCGCGCTGCTCTTGAATCAACGGATGCCGGGGCAGCGCCTCCTGCGCACACTTGCACTCGTTCCCTGGGCCGTGCCCAGCGTCACGGCGACCGTCGCCTTCGTCTGGATGATGCAGCCGACCTACGGCGTGTGGAACTACCTGCTGCGTTCGGTGGGACTCATCGACACCGACGTGAACTGGTTTGGCGACCCGAATCTGGCCCTTCTGGCCGTGATCATCCCGACGAGTTGGAAGGCGATTCCGTTCTTCACGCTCATGCTTCTGGCCGGGCTTCAATCGCTCTCGCGGGAGCAATACGAAGCGGCCGAAGTTGACGGAGCCGGGCGGCTGGCCCGCTTTCGGTGGATCACGCTTCCGGGGCTCGCCCCCTTCATCCTCGTGGCATTGCTCTTCAGCGCCATGCACTCCTTTCGCGAGTTCGACTTCATCTATGCGTCGACACAGGGTGGCCCAGACGGCGCCACCGAGACGGCCGCGGTACGCATCTACAACCAGGCGTTCGAGTCGTTCGACCTCGGAAACGCGGCAACGCTGGGAATTGTCACGTTTGTGCTGGTCGCTGTGCTCGTCGCGCTCCTCTTCCGTCGTTTGAACAAAGGTTCTCTGGAGGGATTCCTGTGAGCACCATGACCACCGCAACGGCCACGACGACCACGATCGCCCCAACCGCTGCAACGACCGCGCGACAAGCGCGTCGTCCCGCAAAGCGGCGACGCGTCAATTGGTCGTTCATCACCATGATCGCCCTCGTCTGCTTCATGTTCTTTCCGATCTACTGGATGTTCATGACCGCCGTCCTGCCGACATCCGCCGTGCTCTCCCGCAATCCGGCACTCCTGCCGTTCGGGCAAACGTTCTCCTTCGACGCGTTCACGACACTCTTCACCGAAACGGCGATCGTCAGTTGGCTGTTGCAGTCGGGTTTCGTGACGCTCGGTTCTGCGCTGCTCAGCACCGCAGTCGCAGTCACCGCGGCCTATGCGATGTCCCGGTTCTCGATTCCCGGACAGAAGCTGGTTGGGATGACGTTCCTGATGGGCCGGGTGTTGCCGGGAACGCTGCTCGCCCTGCCGTTCTTCGTGTTGTTCCAGGCGATCGGGCTCCTCGACACCTCGACGGCCGTCATTCTCGCCAACACCGCGGCCATCACGCCGCTCACGGCGCTGACGCTGAAGGGGTACTTCGACGGCATCCCCCGTGAAATCGATGAGGCGGCGCTCGTCGACGGCTGCACCCGACTCGGTGTGCTCTGGCGCATCATCCTGCCGGTCTCGGTTCCGGGCCTCGCGGCGTGCTTCGGTTTGGCCGCAACGGCGGCCTGGACAGATCTGCTGTTCGCCCGCACCCTGCTGCTGTCGCGTGAGAACTGGACGATGCCACAGGGCATCGCATCAATGATCAGCGACGTCGAAATTCACTGGAACGAGCTGATGGCGGCCGGCCTCATCTCGATCATCCCGGTGATGATTGTGTACTGGTTCCTGCAGCCATACCTGGTGAGTGGGATGACGGCCGGCGGAGTGAAAGGTTAGATCGAAATGGCATCACTGCACATCGCGGAACCCACGCGGGACATCCCCGTGATCGCTGAGGTCGACGTGCTCGTCGTGGGTGGTGGCCCCGCGGGGGTGGCCGCCGCCATCGGAGCGGCTCGCGCCGGCGCCCGAACCATGATCGTGGAGCGCCACGGATTTTTGGGCGGCATGTGGACGGCCGGGATGGTGCTCACCCTCGCCGGCTTCAACTCCTGGCTGCGCCCCTACCGGCGTTGTGTCGCCGGTGTCGGTGGGGAATGGGTCGAGCGTGCCGAGCTGCAGGGCGGGGCGCGATTCGATGACGGCTTTGTCATCAATTCCGACCCAGAGGTGATGAAGCGCGTCGCAGACGACCTCATGAGCGAGGCCGGCGTGACGCTGATGCTGCACACCTGGGGTGCTACGCCGATCATGGACGGATCACGCGTCACCGGCGCATTCATCGAGAATGTCGACGGGCGTGGAGCGATCCTGGCCGGCAGCACCATCGACGCGACCGGCAACGGTGATTTCATCGCTCGAAGCGGTGCGACGTGGGTCAAGGCCGACGATCTTCAGCCGATGACGATGTCGTTCCGACTTGCTGGAGCCACCCCCGATCTCACGATTCCCCATGGCGTCCCGACCCTCCTGCCGATCGGCCCGGAGGCCGGAACGCTTCACGATCCCATCCTCACCGACTACTCGAGTTCCCGTCGCGACGTGGCCGTCAACGCGGCAGACATGGCCGCCGCGGCCGCACGGGGGGAGTTGCCCCGCTACGGCGGGCCGTGGTTCGGGGGCCTCGAGCGTGACATCGTCTGGGTGAACACGACCCGTGTCGTCGGAGACGCGTCAGTCGCATCCGATCTGACGCGCGCAGAGGTCGAGGGCCGTCGCGACACCCGCCGCATCGTCGACTACTTCGTCAAGAGCGTGCCTGCGTTTGCGAACGCGACGCTCGTGCAAACCAGCACCCAGATCGGGGTTCGTGAGACGCGCCGGCTGGTGGGCGAGCTGGTCATGACCGGGGATGACGTGCGGTCCGCTCGCCGCTTCGACGACAGCATCGCGGTCGGATGTTGGCCGATCGACGTGCACCCCACCCAGAAGCAGGTGGGAACACATTCGATGTTCGTGCCGGAGCCGTTCGACATCTCCTACCGGGTGCTCGTGCCCCGAGAAGTCGATGGGCTGCTCGCGACGGGTCGCTGCGCATCGCTCGACCGCGACGCTCTTGGCTCCATGCGCGTCGGTGCGACCTGTGCGGCGATGGGTCAGGCCGCGGGCGTCGCGGCAGCAGTGGCTGTGTCGGCAGGGGTCAAGCTTCGGGATGTCGATGTGGCGGTCGTGCAGGCGCAGTTGCGTTCGCAGAAGGCGATCGTGAACGTCGACGATGTCCGCTGAGCATCGTCGCCCCGACATCCTCGTCGTCGTCTTCGACGACATGGGGTACGCGGACCTCGGATGCTACGGGTCGTCAATTCGCACACCCAATGTGGATGCGCTCGCGGCTCGTGGCACCCGCTTCACCAGTTTTGACGTCACGCCCCTGTGCTCCCCGACGCGGGCCGCGCTGCTGACGGGGCGCAACCCGCATGCGGTGGGCATGGGCACAATCGTGCAGTTTGCCTCGGGCGACCCCGGCTACTCGGGGGTGATCCCACCGTCAGCGGCGATGTTGCCCAAACTGCTGAAGAAAAGCGGCTACGCGTCAGGGCTCTTCGGCAAATGGCATTTGAGCCCGTCGGCCGAGTCCGGGCCGGGAGGGCCGTATCGGCAGTGGCCCCTCGCGCAAGGCTTCGACCGGTTCTTCGGTTTTCTCGCCGGTCGGGTGCACCAGTTCCGCCCGGAACTGGTGCAGGACAACACCTTCGTCGAGACGGCGGCCTACGGGGGCCGCCATGTCTCGGAACTCATCATCGATGAGGCCGCAAAATGGATCGGCGATCATGCCTACGCCCGGCCGGATGATCCGTACTTTGCCATGATCTCGTTCGGCGCCGTGCATTCCCCGCACCACGCACCCGACGAATACCTCGAGGCGTATCGCGACGCGTTCGCGCACGGCTGGGACGAGGACCGGATCCGACGTCATGCCCGGCAGGGGCAGCTCGGAGTGATCGACAGCGGGGCTCCGCTGCCGGAGTCCGACCCCCGCATCCCGGCGTGGGAGAGCCTGAGCACTGAGGACCGGACGATCGCCGAGCGGCTGATGGAGGCCTACGCCGCACACCTTGAACACGCTGACGCCGAATTGGGCCGCCTGCTCGACACGATTCGGCAGCTGGGGCGCGAAGAGAACACCGTCGTCTTCGTGATGTCGGACAACGGCGCGACCAATGCCGGTGGGCCGATGGGAACCCTCAACGAAGAAGCAGTGCTCAACGATTCACCGCACGGCACACCGAATATCGACGTCGACAAGATCGGCGGTCCCGAGTACTACAACCAGTACCCGGCCGGGTGGGGCCAGGCCTCCAACACACCGTTCCGGCGGTACAAGCACACCGTGCACAACGGCGGCACCCGTTCGCCGCTGATTGTCGCGGGCCCCGCCGGTGACCCGGGAACGGTGAGCACAGCGCCGAGCTATGTCACCGATGTGGCGCCGACCATTCTGGAGCTGGCCGGAGTCGAGTTTTCCGCCGAGATTGAGGGAGTCGCGCAGCTCCCGTTCAACGGCCGATCCATGGTCCCCAGCCTCGGCGACGGTGTCGAGATGGCCCCCCGCGGTGCGCAATACTTCGAAGTCGCCGGGCACCGTGCAATCCTGCACGACGGCTGGAAGGCCGTGACGTTCCACGGACCAGGAACCGATTTCGATGACGATCGCTGGGAGCTCTACAACGTGCGCATCGACCCTGCGGAGGTCATCGATCGCGCGGCAGACTTTCCGGAACGCCTCGAGTCGCTCGTGAAGCTCTGGTGGGACGAAGCCAGGAGCAACCAGGTGTTGCCGCTCGCCAACCGCGGCAAGAACCAGTTGTTCCGCCCGCATCCCGACCGGCAGAGCTGGCGTTTCATCCCCGAGATGACGCCGGTGCCTCAAGCATCCGCACCGGAGATTTCCGGACATGACTTCACCATCTCTGTCGCACTGGATGCCATCGAATCGGGTGACCACGGAGTGCTGATGGCGATGGGTGATGTGTTCGGCGGGGTGAGCCTCTACATTCTGAACGATCGAGTGCGATTCGCGCTGAACGCGCTCGGAGAGGTGACGACCGTCGAGCTGGAACGCGACGCGCATGTCGGCGCCACCTCGGTTGTCGCCGGCTTCCGCTCCGACGCGACCGGCGGCGGCACGATCTCCCTCTCCGTCAACCTCGGCGACTCGGCTCAATCGACGCGGGTGCCCTGGGTGCCCCGACTTCGGTTCTTCATGGGCACCGCGCAGTGCGCGCGCGACCAGGAGGCGTCGGTTGTGCAGGACTACGTCGGACCGTTCGCCTACTCGGGTCGCATCAGCCAGGCAACGGTGGAAATCCATCCCGGAGACCGCCCGGCGGTGAGCGCCGAATCGCTGTTTGAGGCGCTCATGGATGAGTAGCTCGCCTCGCTCGGAGAATGGCATCGCCGCGAAAGGCAGCGTCACTTCCCGCACAGTCAGTTCCCGCACAGCGGTACCGCTCGGCGGTCGGGCGGTTCTCGACCTTGGAGGATCGATGGATTTAAGTCTCAGCGCGCATCCGCAGCTGTGGGAGGGCGCCGTCTCCTGGACCAGTGACGGGCAGTGGTGGGAGCCGTGGCGCCTGCACCCGGAGGACGAGCTGCTCGCCTACGCGCCGCCGCTCTTCGAGCGTGCGCGCTTGGCGACGGGCGTGCGGCTTCGGTTAAGAACCGACGCCGGCGCGCTGCGAGTCGAACTCGACTTTGCACCGGATGCGCAGGGATGCGCCGACCTCGTCGTGGACGGCATGCTGACCCAGCGCATCCCGGTTCAGCCGGGGATCTCCGAGGTGCAGATCGCTCTGTCGGGAGGGCTGGCAGACGTTGAATTCTGGCTTCCCCACACCGGCCGTGTGCGCGTTGGCCGGGTCACGGCCGAGAGGGCGACGATCGCCGTGCCGATGCAAAACGCCCGACCCCGGTGGGTCGCATACGGGAGCTCGATCACCCAGTGCAGCGAGTCCGACGGACCCGCGGAGACGTGGCCCGCCCTCGTCGCGCGCGAGCTCGGCCTTGACCTCACGTGCCTCGGGTTCGGTGCGGAATGCCACCTGGACCCGATCATCCCGGCCACCATCGCCGGCCGTCAGCCCGACCTGATCAGCCTGTGCCTGGGCATCAACGTCTACGGACAGTCGAGCTTCGGGCCGCGGGCGTGGCGAGGGCAGGTTGCCGGCTTCGTGCGGAGTGTGCGTGTCGCCAACCCCGACGCAGATATCGTGCTGATTTCCCCGATCGTCAGCCCCACCCGCGAGAGCGCCCAGAACAAGGTGGGCATGACGCTCGCGGAGATCAGGTGCGACGTCGAGACGGTGACCGGGCACCTGCGCGCCGCAGACTCGCGGCTGTTCGGCATCCACGGACTCGATCTGCTCGGCCTCGATGAGGGCGACATGCTCATCGACGGCGTGCACCCGGGGCAGGACGGCTATCGACGGATGGCCGCCCGCATCGCGCCTGTGCTCGCCGGCATCCTCGGGCAGTCGTAGTCCCTCCGCCCGACGGATGCGGTGAGAGAGGTCGTGCGCGGGTACCGAAATCAGGAGTGGAGGTGTGTCGGCCGAAGTGTGCCCGCGGAATCCCGCGGAATTCCGCGGAATTCCGCGGGATTCCGCGGCCGCTCCTGTCGCGACACGCACTCCACTCCTGATTTCGGACCCGCCCGTCTCGCCCCAACGAGCCGAAGTGGAGGGGTACCGGCGAGGAGTGCTCAGCCGTCCCGGCGCTTGAAACCGGTCGGGCCGTCAGTCTGCGAGCTGCGCGCGAACGCACGCAACGCCGACAGCACCGCCGATCTGATCACGAGCCACGAGATCCAGGTGAAGAGAGCAGCCAAGATCAGCCACAGCAGAATGACGAGGATGACATTGGTGGTCATGGCCGCAGCCTAGTCTCACCTGCGGTTCATCTCCGTATGCCACGGTAGGTGAAAGAGCGAGCACCACGAGGAGAACGATATGCGGCTGTTGCTGATCAGACACGGGCAGACTCCCTCCAACGTTCTCGGAGCGCTCGACACGCTCGTGCCCGGCCCCGGACTCACCGAACTCGGCCTGGGGCAAGCCGCCGCAATCCCGGCCGCGTTGGCCGACGAGAGCATCGGAGCGCTCTTCGCCTCCGTGCAAACCCGGGCCCAGCTGACCGCCGCGCCGCTCGCCGCATCCCTCGGTCTGCCGGTGCAGGTGCGGGACGGGCTGCGTGAGATCAGCGCCGGCGACCTCGAGATGAACACGGATGCTGCCTCCATTCAGATCTACCACGAGGTCGCGTTCGGCTGGGCAGCCGGCGACCTCGAACACCGCATGCCCGGCGGCGACAACGGGGTCGAGACGTTCGGACGCTTTGACCGCGTGATCGACGAGGTCGCCGCAACCGGATTCGGCACCGTTGCCTGTGTCGCGCACGGACAGATCATCCGGGCCTGGACGGCCGGGCGCTCGGTGAACGTGGATGCCGACACCGCGTCACGGCACATCTTGCACAACACCGGGGTGGTGGCCCTCGATGGCTCACCGACCGACGGCTGGACCGTGCTCTCCTGGACCGGCACTGCCCTCGGCGGCCCGCGCCTCGACGAGGGGATGGCGACGGGCCCCGGCGGTCTGCCCGACTGATCAGCGCGGTCTGTCCCAACTGACCCTGCGACATCCGTCGGCCCGACTGGCCGGCTCGGCACCTCCCATTCGACGGAGATTCACCCGAATTTGCCCTGATTCGGGCCAAAACGGGCGATTTTCTGAAGAATCTCCGTCGAATGGAGCCACACCAGAGGCCGAGTCGAGACTAGCTCGGCAGCGGAGCCGGCAGCGCAGCACCGCCCGTGCCCATGATCCGACGCAGAATCAGGCGCTCGCCAAGGCTCCAACTGACGGTGATGAGCAGGTAGAGACCGGCCGCCAGCGGCACGAAGACAGCGACGACCGCCGTCATGAACGGCATAAAGCTGAGAATGCGGGTGAGCCCCGAGAGATCCGGCATCCCCGGCGTCGGCGCGGGAGCTTTCGCGGGAGGTGCCGCAACCGGCATCGGCAGCAGCGTGCGGGACAGTTGCGCGACCGTCGCGATCAGCGCGATCAAAACCGCGAACACGGCGATGGTCGGCCAGGTCACGGAACCGGTCGTGACCAGGTGCACGAGATTCGAGCCAAGCGGAATGCCGAAGAACGTATCGCTGAGCAGACTGTTCGGATGCCCGTTGATGGTGGGCAGGATGAACAACGCGTAGATCGTTCCGACGACCGGAATCTGCGCCAGCATCGGCAGGCATCCGGCCAGAGGGGAAGCCTTTTCATCGGCGTAGAGCTTCATCGTCGCGCGCTGCAGTTTCTCGCGGTCCTTGCCGTGGAGGCGTTGCAGTTCGGCCAACTGCGGGGCAAGACGGGCGCGCATCTGGTTGGCCCGCGCTTGTGAGAGGCCGACCGGAATCAGGACCGCTCGAACAAGAAGCGTGATGAGAATGATGGTGATGGCCGAGCTTGAGGCGCCGAGAAACGGATGAAGCGCGGCCGAGAGACCGGTGATAAGTGAGTAGGCGGCGTCGAGAACTGTCGCGACGGGGCCGAAGGTGTAGAGGTCCATTGAAGTGTCCTTCTGGTCATACGGAATGGGAACCGGATGGCCGCGCAGGAGCACAGCGTGCGAGAAACGCCCGTGTGAGAAAAGCGGCGAGAGTGCCGAATGAGCGAAACGAAAAGTGAGCTGGGCTACGCGACCGAGCGGTCGCATCCCGGGGCTCGAGGGCGCGGTCGACCCGCCGAATTCGGGTCGCTCTGTGAGAAGAGCCGTGACACATCGCTGGTTTGTAGGTAGCCGCGGGCGATGACGGATGACGCCCGGTCGCCGAGCGCGACGGCCAGAAGCACGACGCAGACCGCGATCGCGGCGGCGGTCACACCGACGGCACCCACTACCGCGAGGGCTGCGATCGCGCCGTCACCGACCCAGACCAAGTGCAGGCTGGAGCCGAGAGAGCGCAGGAGTAGCGCGATGAATTCGAGCATGATCCTCCGTTCTGTCGGGCTAGTTAACACCGAGGCTACCAGCGCAAAGATTTCAGTTTCATCCGAGTCCCGCCAGCACCGAGAACCCAATAAGCACGCCGGGTCACACGCGTCGCACCTTCGCCGAGCTTGACACGTGCGGTCGAGTTTGACCGGCGCACCGGGGAGTCTCGACCGCAACGGTCAAGCTCGACGAGAGAAAGCTCGGGGCATAATCGGCGCTCGTGACACCGTGAGTGCGACCCCTAGGCCGGCCCCACCGCCACCGCCGTGCCGTTCAGCGTGAGGTAGACGACGGTGCCCGCCTCGGGATTCTCGCGCACCCCATGCTGCACATTGACCAGGGTGTCATCGGCCAACCGCACGCGGGTGCGTCGCAGCGACCCCAGAAAACTCGATGACACCACTGTCGCGGCGATCCCTGCCGGGGCGAGCTCGATGTCCTCTGGACGCAGCATCACCCGCACCGGCCCATTCGCGGTTTCGGGATGCAGTAGCGGCAGCCACTGCCCGAGCACCTCGACGCTGCCGTCGGAGACGATGCCAGGAACCCGGTTGCTCAGCCCGATGAATTCCGCCACGAACGGCGTCGCCGGGGTGCGATAGAGCTCCTCTGGAGTGCCGATCTGCTCGATGGTGCCGGCCTGCATGACCGCGACCCGGTCGGCGACGGCGAGTGCCTCCTCCTGGTCGTGGGTCACGAACAGCGTGGTGATGCCGAGCTCGGTCTGGATGCGCCGGATCTCCTCCCGAAGCTGCACCCGCACCTTCGCGTCGAGTGCCGAGAGCGGTTCGTCGAGCAGCAACACGCGCGGTTCGGTGACGAGCGCGCGGGCCAGGGCGACGCGCTGCTGCTGCCCACCACTCAGCTCATGCGCGTAGCGGCCCTGGTGGCTGTCGAGGCCGACCATCGACAGCGCGGCGGCCGCACGGGCCCGCCGGTCTGACGCGTTGACCTTGCGCATCCGCAACCCGAATTCGACGTTCTCGCCCGCCGTCAGGTGCGGAAAGAGCGAGTAGGACTGAAAGACCATGCCCATGTCGCGTTTGTTCGTCGGCTGTTCCGTCACGTCTTCGCCATTGATCAGGATGGTGCCAGAATCGATGCTCTCGAGGCCGGCGAGGGCACGCAATGCCGTGGTCTTGCCGCATCCGCTCGGCCCGAGCAGCGCCACGAACTCGCCGGG
The DNA here is from genome assembly GCF_039538945.1 of Glaciibacter kafniensis. Taxonomy (NCBI): domain Bacteria; kingdom Bacillati; phylum Actinomycetota; class Actinomycetes; order Micrococcales; family Microbacteriaceae; genus Glaciibacter; species Glaciibacter kafniensis. Next base: position 29,557 of record NZ_BAABCN010000008.1, read on the forward strand.
TTTGACCGACAGCGACAGGTCGTTCAGCGCATGCTGACTCCCGTAGGTCTTGGTGATGCGCGCGAGTTCGACGGCAACGCCCTGCACTGAACTCAGCAGTGAGGTGCTCGGCTGGATTGACGTCACGATGGGGTCCCCTTCTCGGCGCGCTGAGCGCGCTTGGTGTGCTTCGACCCGCGCTTCGAACCGGTCACGGCGCCGAAACGACCGATGATCAGCAACAGCAGGAAGACAAACAAGAGCGCCAGCAGCGCAATGATGACCGCCACATACGGGTCACTCTGCGACATCAGCAGAATCGCGGTCTGCAGATTCTGTCGGCTGAGCAGCGACGCGATGGTGAACTCGCCGAGCACCACGGCCACCGAGATGAACGAGGCGGCCAGGATGCCGCGGCGCAGGTTGGGAATCAGCACCCGCCAGAACACGCTTCCCCAGCCGGCCCCCAGCGACCGGGCCGCTTCGCTGAGCGTGTTCACGTCGATCGCGCCCAGATTCGACTGGATCGTGCGGTAGGCGTACGGCAACACCGTGATGCCGTAGGCAAACGACAAGGTCCAGACCGAACTGCCGAAGATCGACGCCACAACCGAATAGACCGGTGCCAGGCCGACGACCAACACGATCGCCGGAACGGTGATCGGGATGATGCAGATGAATTCGAGCACCCGGCGCAACGCCGGAAACTTCAGCTGTACGAGCACCATGGTGGGCAACAGCACGAGCAAGACGATGGCGACGGTGACCACGGCCAAGACGAGGGAGTTGACCAGGCCCACGTAGAGCACCTGATATTGCGAGGCATTGGCGGGGTCGAACAGCCCGGTCCAATGGGTGACGGTGTACCCGCCTGACAGCCCCTTGCGCAGCGTGAACTCGATCATCGAGAGAATCGGGATGGCGAAGATCGCCCCGATGATGCCGAGGATCAGACGGCGCACCAGGGGGCTCGGCGCGATTCCGACGCGCACGCCTGGGCCGCTCACTTCTGCCACCTCGTCGTGCGCGCCTGCAAGAAGGAATAGGCCGTCATGACGACGACCATGACGATGATCATGCCCAGGGCGAGTGCGCCCGCCATGTTCTCGCGGCCCAGAATCGTCTCGCTCACCAGGGCGGCCCGAATCTGCAACGGCACGATCTGCGAGCCCTGACTGATGAGCGCCGCGGCGGTGGCATAGGCGGAGAAGGCGTTGGCGAACAACAGCAGCAGACTGCCAAAGAAGGCGGGGGCGAGAATCGGGGCCGCGACGCGCACCCAGTAGGTGAGCCGGCTGCCGCCGAGAGTCGCAGTGGCCTCCGCCCATTGGGGTTTCAGCCCGTCGAGCGCCGGCAGAAAGGTGATCACCATGAGCGGCACCTGAAAGTAGATGTAGGGCAGGATCAGCCCGGGCACCGTGTAGAGCCAGACGCCGTCGGCGTAGATGCTGAAGTGAAATGTCGATTCCAGCCAGACCGTGACGAGCCCCTGCACTCCGATGGTCGCGATGAACGCGAAGGCGAGCATGACGCCACCGAACTGGGCGAGCACGCTCGACGCCGACTCGATCATCAGCCGCAGCCGGCCATCGGCGCGGGTGCCGAGCAACGCGTAGCAAATCAGCGCCCCGACGATCGCGCCGACGACCGCCGTCAACGCCGACACCCAAAACGAGGCGAAGAAGGTGTTCAGGATAACCGGGTCGAACAGCGCAGCGATGTTGCCGAACGTGAGGTTGCCATCGTTGTCGAAGAACCCGGTTCCGAGCGCCAGCACCGTCGGAACCGCGAGAAAGAGCAGCACGTAGAAGGCAAACGGGGTCAGCCCGAGAACCGACAAGCCACGCTTCGCGCGGCGGAGAGGCGCTGGGCCGGTGAGATCGTGACGCCGGGGCGCGGCCCCGGCGTCACTACTCTCGCTGGCTGGCGCAGCAGCGACAGTCATCAGTGTCTTCTACTGGCCGATGGCCGCAGCCCAGTTCTTCGACAGCAGCGCGTTCGCCGCTTCCGTCTGAGCCGCAGTCGGGGTGACGCGATTCTTCGGCAGCTCACCGACCGTGTCGAGGGCTGTCTTGTCGACGGTTCCTGCGGCTGTCATGGCGTCGATCGTGACCGGGTAAGCACCGGCGGCGAGGAACAGGTTCTGCGCCTCCGGGCTGAAGATGAACTCCTGCCACAGGCGTGCGGCGGCCGGGTGCGGGGCATCCTTGTTGATCGCCTGGTTGTAGTAGCTGATGTAGGCGGTGCCCGGAAGCGTCGTCACCTTCCAACCGTCGACCGTCGCTGCGGCAGCGAGGTTGGTGTAGCTCCAGTCGAAGACGACGCCGGTCTCACCCGAGGCGATCGTCGCGGGGGTGGGGTTCACGGTGAGGAAGTTGCCTGCAGCATTGAGCTTGCCGAAGAAGTCGATTCCCGGCTGAAAGTCGTCAAGCGTTCCGCCGCTTTGCACGGTGGCCAGCCCGACGGCGGCGAACGCCGCGCCTGACTGGGTCGGGTCGCCGTTGACGGCGACAGCACCCTTGTAGTCGGCCTTCAACAGGTCGTCCAGGCTGGTCGGCTTCGGGTATTTGTTCGAGTTGTAGCCCACCGACATGCTGCCGGTGTAGTCGTTTACCCAGAGGCCGGTGGCTTCTTTGTTGGCGGCAGGGATGTCGTCCCAGTTCGCGACCTGGTACGGCGCGAACATGTCGGTGTTGGCGAGGGCGACGGCAGCGCCCAGGTCGAAGACGTCGGGTGCGGTGTCCTGGCCTTTGGAGTCTTGGGCGGCCTTGATCTCGTCGGCGCTCGACCCTTCTGGGTTGGCCGAGTTGACGGTGAGGCCGTACTTCGTCTTGAAGGCGGCGATGATCTTGCCGTAGTTGGCCCAGGTGTCGGGAAGAGCGATGACGTTGAGCGTGCCTTCGGCCTTAGCCGCCGCGACGAGCTGGTCGAGACCGCCGAAGTCGGCGGCACTGGTGGCAGTTGCGGCATCGACGGAAGGACCCGCCGAAGTGCTGGGGCTGGTGGAGCCGGTGCTGCACCCGCTGAGCGCGAGAGCTGCAACTGTCGCAACCGCAAAAAAAGCGGTGGCCGTTCGAGTCTTGAACATTGTTCCTCCGTGGACCAACTTCAGGCCGTCCGCGCTGTAACGGACAGTTGGGTGCCGGTTGCTGGCTACCGTTTCGTCATGCTAGCGCAGCAACGAGGTGGAATGGGGGTTACGATTTGGTTAACGCCGGGTTATTTGGTAAGGGCGGATGCGGCATGGCTTAGTGTGAGAGTTCGCGTCGATTCTCGGCCGGTCGGTGCGCCATCGGACGCAGTTGTCTGGCCGGCTAGGGGTCGTATGCTGCAGGTCGAATTCTTTTCAAGCACCACGCTCACCGAGGTGTTTCTGCTGCTCTTGGCGTTTGTGCTCTCGGCTGTGGTGGGGATCGAACGGCAGCGCAAACTGAAGAGTGCCGGCTTGCGCACCCACACGCTGGTCGGGCTCGGCGCAGCAGTGTTCACCCTGATCTCCGCCTACGGGTTCAGTTCGGTGATCGGGCCAGAGGTGGTGCTCGACCCGTCGCGCATCGCGGCGCAGGTCGTGTCTGGCATCGGCTTTCTCGGCGCCGGAGTCATCTTCGTGCGCCAGAACATCGTGAACGGACTCACCACCGCCGCCACGGTCTGGATGGCCGCTGCCATCGGCATGGCCTGCGGGGCAGGAATGCCCGTGATCGCCGTGATCGCAACGGGCTTGCACCTCGTGGCCGTCACCCTGTTGCCCCTCATCGGACGGCACATCCCCTCGATCGACAAAGACCAAGTGTTCGTCGTCTCATACAAGGAGGGCAGGGGAGTGCTGCGCGATATTCTCACCCGCTCGACCGAGCTGGGCTATGAGGCATCCCTCACCAAGACCCGGCGCATCGAGGTCGCAGGCAAGGTGCCGCGCGTCGAAGCCGATATGCGTTTTCGGCACGGAAAGGGCCCGCTCGAAGACCTCGTCGAGGGCCTCTCCGAGATTCGAGGAGTGATCTCGGTGCAGGTCAGCAAAGACGAGAACGAGTAGCGAGAGCTCACGCCCTCGCCCGCCCGCGAGCTGTGGCAGATGACCATTTTTCGGCGCAAGAATGGTCATCTGCCACAGTTCGGCGCAAGGACACCGACGAACTAGTGCTTGCCGCCGAGTTCGAGCAGGCCGACGCCGCCGATCACGAGCACGAGGCCCACGATCTGCATCCAGGTCAGCGACTCCTTGAAGAAGATCCAGCTGACCAGCACGATGCACACCACGCCGATGGCAGACCAGATTGCATAGGCGATGCCGAGTGGAACGCCGCGGCTGAGCGATTGCGAGAGCGCGGTGAAGGAGGCCAGATAGCCGACAACGACGATGACGTACGCCCACCACTTGGGATTGTCGCCCGCGGTGAACTTGAGAAAAGTCGTCGCGATGACCTCGGTGACGATGGCCAAGGCGAGAAAAAGGTAACCCATTGAGTAGCGATCCTCACGGTTCGGGGTCGAGGTTTGACGGGGGTTTCGCCGCGGATTCATGGTGAATTCGGCTGGGATTTTGCGGAGATTCGGCGGTGCTGGGCCCCCGATCGGGGGATCTAAATGTCTAACGTCAGGCCATTGACATGCAGCGCGAGCCCACGCCACAATCAGTCAACATCGTCAACTGTGCCATCTCGAACAGACAGGCAGTGAACATTAATGAGTGAAAAAACGACAACGGCGTCGGATGCCCAAAACCTCGCAAATGCGGATGCGGCTGAACTCGCCAAACTGGGCTACAAGCAAGAACTCCATCGTGGAATGTCTGGATTCTCCAACTTCGCGGTCTCGTTCTCGATCATTTCGATTCTCGCCGGCTGCATCACCTCCTATGCCATCGCGCTGAAGTCGGGCGGGCCATCCGCCATCAACCTCGGCTGGCCGATCGTCGGCCTCTTCGTGCTCTGCGTCGCGCTGGCGATGGCCGAAGTGTGTTCGCGGTATCCCACCGCTGGCGGCCTGTACTTCTGGGCCGGCCGCCTGGCCAAGCGCAACAAGCGGGCCTGGGCCTGGTACGTCGGTTGGTTCAACTTTCTCGGTGAGGTCGCCGTCACCGCAGCCATCGACTTCGGTGCCGCCACGACGATGATGGCGTTCGCGTCGCTCACCTTCGGTGTCGAGCCGACGGCCGCCAACACGTTCGGCCTGTTCGTGGTGCTCATCGTGATCCACGGTCTGCTCAACACCTTCGGCGTCAACCTGGTCAGCCTGCTCTCCAACGTTTCGGCCTGGTGGCACATCGTCGGGGTGCTGTTCATCGTCGCCGTGCTCTGGGTCATGCCGACGAGTCACCAGTCCTTCAGCTGGACGATGACCGCCTGGCACAACGAGACCGGTTGGTCGTTCGCTCCGTACGTGTTTCTGATGGGTCTGCTGATGGCCCAGTACACCTACACCGGCTACGACGCATCCGCTCACGTTGCCGAAGAGACCAAGAACGCGGCCCGCGCTGCTCCGAAGGGCATCGTGATGAGCGTGCTCATCTCGATCATCGGCGGCTGGATCCTGCTGTTCTCGATCACCGCCGCCATTCAGGACGGTTCGCCGGAGGGCCTGAACAAGCTTCTCGCCACCGAAACCGGCCTCCCGCCGGCACAGATCTTCCTCGACGCGCTGAACAATCCGACGATGGCGAAGTTCTTGCTGTTCATCGTCTGTGGCGCGCAGTTCTTCTGTGGGATGGCATCCGTCACGGCCAACTCGCGCATGAGCTACGCGTTCTCCCGCGATAACGCGATCCCCGACTCGAAGCTCTGGGCCAAGGTCAACCCGCGCACCAAAACCCCGACCAACTCGATCTGGCTCTGCGTCGCCGCCGCGATCGTGCTCGTTGTGCCCGCGCTGTTCAACACCACCGCCTACCTGGCGGTGACCAGTGTCGCGGTGATCGGCCTCTACATCGCCTATGTGGTGCCGGTGTTCCTGCGTCGTCGCAACAAGGACTTCACGCCTGGCCCGTGGCACCTCGGCAGGTGGAGCCCGATCATCGGTTGGATCGCCGTGGTCTGGGTGGTCTTCATCTGCATCCTGTTCGTGCTGCCGCCGGTGTTCCCGATCACCATCGACACCTTCAACTATGCGCCGGTCGCGGTGGCGGTTGTTGTGATCTTCGCGACGATCCTCTGGTTCGCCAAGGGAAAGAAGCACTTCATGACGCGTGAAGAAGCCGAACACCTCACCATCGACGCCGACAAGCTGCTCGAGTAATTCGATGACCCTCCCCGGCGTTGCCTCGCCACTGATCGATGCGATCCTTCGCCCCGTGCGCGGGCACATGGCGTTTGAGTCGTGTGTCGAGCAGCTCGGATCGGCGATTCAGCTCGGCATCTTCGAGTCAGGCTCGAAGCTGCCACCCGAGCGAATCCTGGCGGAGAAGCTCGACGTGTCGCGGGCGACGCTGCGGGAGGCGATCAGCGCTTTACGTTCGGCCGGCCTGGTGTCCACCACGCGAGGCCGAACCGGCGGAACGATCGTCGGGCTGGTCGAAAACGCCCGGTTGCCCGATCAAACCCGCAATATCGATCGGCAGGAAGAGATCGACGACATCCTGATCTTTCGCCGGGTGATCGAACCGGGCGCCTGTTTTCGGGCCGCATCCGTCCCTCTGGCGGACGCCGACCGGGAGCTGTTGACCAACAGTCTCGCGGCGGTGGAGGGCGCGCCGACGCCGGTCGACTACCGTCAGGCCGACGCCCGCCTGCACCTCGCCATCGCCGCGGTCTGCGGCTCGCGTGAACTCACCAAATCGAGCAGCCAGATCCAGGCCAAAGTGCATCAGTTTCTCGGCGAGATCCCGTTCTTGCAGAAGAACATCACGAATTCGAATCATCAACACCGAAAGATTGTGCGCGCCATCCTCGACGGGGATGCCGACACCGCGCGTTTCGTCATGGAAGAACACTGTGACGGAACCGCCGCACTTCTGAAGGGACTACTGAAATGAGCGGTTGGAAGCAATGACTGAGAAATCTCACCCCCGCAACGACCGGATGCTCACTGTCGACGCGTTGAAGGGCATGATCGGAAGCGGCGAGATCGACACCGTGGTGTTGGCCTTCACCGATATGCAGGGGCGATTGCAGGGCAAATTTCTGCACGCGGCATTCTTTCTCGAGTCGACTCTCGAGCACGGCACGGAAGGCTGCAACTACCTACTCGCCGTCGACGTCGAGATGAACACCGTCGACGGCTACGACAGCACCTCGTGGGAGAAGGGCTACGGCGACATGCTCTTCGTGATGGACTTCGACACCATCCGTCGTCTGCCGCACCGGCCAGGAACCGTGATGATTCAGTGCGACCTGAGCCTGATCGACGGCAGCCCGGTGCCGATGTCGCCACGCACGATGCTCCGCAAGCAGGTCGACAAGGCGGCCGGGCACGGCTGGAAGGCCCTCTCGGGCACCGAACTCGAGTTCATGATCTACGAGAACACCTTCGAGGATGCCTGGAACAAGCGCTACCTCGAGCTCACTCCGGCGAACCAATACAACGTCGACTACTCGATCCTCGGATCCAGCCGGGTCGAACCGCTGCTCCGCACCATCCGCAACACCATGTACGAGGCCGGAATGACCGTGGAGTCGGCCAAGGGCGAGTGCAACTTCGGCCAGCACGAGATCGCGTTCAAGTACGACGAGGTGATCACCACCGCCGATAACCACGCGGTCTACAAGACCGCCGCCAAAGACATTGCGCACCTGCAGGGCAAGTCGATGACCTTCATGGCGAAGCCGAATGCGCGCGACGGCAGCTCCTGTCATGTGCACATGTCGTTGCGTGGGCTCGATGGCGAGCTCGTGTTCTGGGATGAAGAGAAGGGGGAGCGCACCGCGCTCTACAACCACTTCATCGCCGGCGTGCTGCACACCATGCGCGAGTTCACCCTCTTCTATGCGCCGAACATCAACTCCTACAAGCGGTTTGTGAAGGGCTCGTTCGCGCCGACCGCCGTCGCCTGGGGCCTCGACAACCGCACCTGCTCCGTGCGCCTGGTCGGGCACGGCCAGAGCGCCCGGATGGAGAACCGGCTGCCGGGCGGCGACGTCAACCCGTACTTGGCGCTCACCGCCATGCTTGCCGGCGGTCTCTACGGCATCGAACACGAGCTCGAGCTCGAACCGGTCACCACGGGCAGCGGCTACACCTCAGGGGCCCCGACCGTGCCGACGACCATGCACGAGGCGCGCGATCTCTTCGCGAACTCGGCAATCGCCAAAGAAGTGTTCGGCGAGGATGTCGTGAAGCACTACGTCAACTATGCCGATGTTGAAATTGCCGCGTTCGATTCCGCCATCACCGATTGGGAACTCCGCCGCGGGTTCGAAAGGCTCTAACTCTTATGGCTGCGCTCGACCAGACGTTCCCTTCCTTGGCTTTTCCCACCTCGGCCTTCTCGGCCGGGGGCACCTTCGACGTGATCAACCCGGCCACCGCTCGGGTGCTGACCCGGGTTGATCAAGCCGATCTGCACGAGACGGATGCCGCGATCGAGCGCGCCCACCGGGCCTTCGCCGGTTGGCGGGCCGTGGCGCCGGGCGAGCGAGCCCGGATGCTGCGTGCGTTCGCGAACACCGTCGAAGCCCACATCGAGGAACTCGCCTGGCTCGAGGTCGCGAACTCGGGGCACACCATCGGCAACGCCCGCTGGGAAGCCGGAAACGTGCGCGACGTGCTCAACTACTATTCGGCCGCGCCCGAGCGGCACTTCGGCCGCCAGATTCCTGTCGCCGGCGGCCTCGATGTGACCTTCCACGAACCGCTCGGCGTCGTCGGCATCATCGTGCCGTGGAACTTTCCGATGCCGATCGCCGGCTGGGGGTTCGCTCCGGCGCTCGCCGCGGGCAACACGGTCGTGCTGAAGCCTGCCGAAGTCACTCCGTTGACCGCACTGCGCCTGGCCGAACTCGCGCTCGAGGCCGGGCTGCCCGAGGGCGTGTTCACCGTGATTCCCGGCAAGGGGTCCATCGTCGGCGACCGGTTCGTCACGCATCCGCTCGTGCGCAAGGTGGCATTCACCGGTTCCACCGAGGTGGGCAAGGGCATCATGCGCGGCTGCGCCGACCAGGTCAAACGGCTCACCCTCGAGCTCGGCGGCAAGAGCGCGAACATCATCTTCGACGACGCCGACCTGGAGAAGGCCGCGGCCGCTGCACCGGGCGGAGCATTCGACAACGCGGGCCAAGACTGCTGCGCGCGCTCCCGCATCCTGGTGCAGGAGAGCGTCTACGAGAGGTTTCTCGCCCTGCTCGAACCGGCGGTCAAGCGCTTCTCAGTGAGCGACCCGTCGCTCGAGACCGCGCAGATGGGGCCGATGGTCTCGGCCAGGCAACGCGACGCTGTCTCGGCCTACATCGACGCGGCCGACGTGGCATACACCGGTGAGACCGTTACGGGCAGTGACGGTTTCTGGCTGCCGCCGACCGTCGTGCTGCCGACCAGCTCCGACGATCCGGTCTGGCGCCAGGAGGTCTTCGGGCCCGTCGTCGCTGTCATGCCGTTTCGAGATGAAGCGGATGCGATTGCCAAGGCCAACGACACCGAATACGGCCTGTCCGGCTCGATTTTCACTGGGGACGTGGGCCGCGCGCTGCGCGTCGCGCGCGGGATCGACAGCGGAAACCTGTCGATCAACTCGCACTCATCGGTGCGCTACTGGACGCCGTTCGGCGGCTTCAAGCAGTCGGGGCTCGGCCGCGAGCTCGGCCCCGACGCCCCCGATTCGTTCTCGGAGGTGAAGAACGTGTTCATCTCCACCGAGCCCTGATCCTCGACCGGGCCCACAACATCCATCGCCTCGCATCACATCTCGCACACAGAACCAGAAGAACGGATATACACCCCATGAGCGGAAAACTCGAAGGAAAAGTCGGCGTCATCACCGGAGGCTGCTCCGGAATCGGGTTGGCGACTGCCCGTACGTTTGTGGCCGAGGGCGCCAAAGTCGTCATCGGCGACCTCGATGAGGTGAACGGTCCGCGCATCGCAGCCGAGCTCGGCGGCTCCTTCATCAAGACCAATGTCACCGACGAGGCCGAGGTCGAGGCGCTCTTCGCCCATGCCAAGGCCACCTACGGCAGCGTCGACATTGCCTTCAACAATGCCGGCATCTCGCCGCCCGACGACGACTCCATCCTGAAGACCGGCATCGACGCCTGGCGCAGGGTGCAGGAGGTCAACCTGACGAGCGTGTACCTCTGCTGCAAGGCGGCATTGCCCTACATGCTCGAGCAGGGCAAGGGCTCGATCATCAACACTGCCTCGTTCGTGGCGATCATGGGCGCCGCGACCTCGCAGATTTCCTACACCGCGTCGAAGGGCGGCGTGCTGGCGATGACCCGCGAGCTCGGTGTGCAGTTCGCCCGTAAGGGCATCCGGGTGAACTCGCTCTGCCCCGGCCCGGTCAACACTCCGCTGCTGCAAGAGCTCTTCGCCAGCGACCCGGAGCGCGCCGCGCGCCGCCTGATCCATGTGCCGATGGGCCGGTTCGCCGAGCCGGAGGAGATCGCGAACGCCGTCGCGTTTCTCGCCAGCGACGAATCGAGCTTCATCACCGCGACCGATTTTCTGGTCGATGGCGGCCTGTCGAACGCCTACGTGACCCCGTTGGATTCCGACTTTGACTGAACGTCCGCTCGCTGAACGCACTGCGCGCTCTTCTCGCTCGGATCTGCCGCTGATTGGGATCAGCACCTACCGGCAGGCCGCTGATTGGGGCACCTGGCAGGGTGTACCGGCCGACCTGCTGCCGGCGTCGTACGCGCAGTCGGTCGCCGCAGCCGGCGGCGTGCCAGTGCTGATCCCGCCGCTTGAGTCGACGGATGCCGCGCGTGCGGTGATCGCCCGGCTCGACGGGTTGATCATCGCAGGCGGCGCCGACCTCAACCCTGCTCTCTACGAGCAGGCAGCGGATGCGAGCGTGACGGTCTGGTACGACGACCGCGACGCCTCAGAACTCTGGTTGCTCGATGCCGCCGCCGAGCAGCAGCTCCCACTTCTCGGAATCTGTCGGGGGATGCAGTTGATGGCGGTGCGTGCCGGAGGCGCGCTGATCCAGCATGTGCCCGATGCGGTCGGGCACGACCGGCATTCCGGAAGCGCGAGCGGGTACGCCGACGTCGAGGTGAGCGTTGCGCCCGGTCATCGAATCTCGGAGCTTGTCGCTCCGACCCTCCGGGTGCCGTGCCACCACCACCAGGCAGTCGGCAGCCACCCCGGCTATGTCACGACCGCCTCCGCGGGTGACGGGATCATTGAGGCGATGGAATCCAGCGGCGACCGGCTCGAGGTGGCTGTGCAGTGGCATCCGGAGACCGGCGCAGACAAGGCGCTCTTCGCCGGTTTGATTGCTGCGGCTCGGGCCGGCACAGGCTGACGCCCCGCACTCACGGGGTCTCGCCGTCGTGCGCCGGCGTGCGCCGTCGTGCCGGCCGGACGCCGGCATTCGCCCCGTTTGCGGGGTAGCGGGGTGTTTTGGGGCGTCGGTAGTGTTGGGTTGTCATTGCTGTGCGCGGGGTGTGCGCAGACCGATTGGCCAGCACGTGTGGGAGCCCAGGGGGTGCCGGACTGCGTTGCGGCGGTCATCACTGAAAGGCACCGACGGTATGGAGTCCCAACTCCACCACACCGATTTCGCACCGACTGTTTCTGCTGCACCAACTGATGCCTCGCCTGATGCCTCGCCTGATGCTCGTCGCACGGCGCGTGCGACCGCTCGTGCCGCCGCTGCTCCCGCTCCGGCTCCGGCTCCTGTTGCAATTTCTGCGGCTCCTGCACGTGCAGTGAAGCGGCGGGGGCGCCGTGGTAACCGGTCACTCGGGATGACTCCCGAGGCAATTGAGCGCCTGTGGAATGACCGTGTCGACACCCATGTCGAGATTGCCCGTCTGAGTGCCACGCTCCGCATCCGTCTGCTCGCGGCCTGCGGCCCGGTCGTCAGCCACTTCGGTTTCGTTTCGCCGACGGTGATCTCCACCGCGTCAGTCCTCGTCGATCCTGCCTCGACGACCCACCTGCTGGAAGAACTTACCCTCAACGGTTGGGTTGTCGATGACCTGAAGGGCACACGACTGCTGCCGCGTCCGAGCGTGACGTTGCGGCATCCCGACAAGACCTGCTTGCTCAATGTCTACTACTTGATGCCTGGCTCTCGAGCCGACCCCGAAGACGCGTTCGACCTTCTCTGGGAACGCCGCTCGTTGCTTCAGATCGGCGATCTGACGGTGCCGAGCCTCGACCGTACTCTGGTCGTGCTGCTTTTGGCTCTGGCTCTGACCGGCCAGCTCCCCGGATCGTCGCGTGCCGTCAACGGGTTCGAGGTGGCCCTCGTTCGGATGAAGGCGATTTCGACGCCAGACGAGATCGATGACATTGTGACGACGGCGTGGCAGCTGCACGCCACGGCGGCCCTGCACGGGCTGCTCACCGCCTGGGATCGTGAGTTTGAGCACGTTCCGCTGCTTCCCGAGCGCTACGCAATGTGGCGGCTGAAAGTTGGCAGTGCCGATCGAGTGACCAGAGCGCTACTGGCTGTCGTCGAGGCGCCACGAGGTCGACGCAGTGCTGTCGCGAAAGCATCGCTGCAACATCTGGAACGGTTCCCCGGTCCGGTGTCGGTTCTGCGTTCGGCGCGCATCGTGGTCACGGCCAAGGCGCGCCTCCAGAATGCAACGCCCTCCGATCCCCGCGGCAGCGGATGGTCAGCGGCTGCCGCTTCACTCGGTTAGAGCTCGCACGCGTCTCCTGCTGAGGGCGGTTGGCTGGTCGCTGTCGCTGTCGCTGTCGCTGTCGCTGTCGCTGTCGCTGGTCGCGTGGGTCGCGGCTCGCTAGCTTTCGCCGCGGCGCAGCCGGTCGCAGAGGGCGGTCAACTGCGTGAGTTCTTCTTCGTTGAGCGTGTCACCGACCCGTTTGGTGATCGAGTCCATATGCGAGTGGGCCACGCGGCGAAACAAGGCGAAGCCTTCAGGCGTCAACTCGACGATCGTGCCGCGCCCGTCGGTGGGGTCGGTTCCTTTGTCGAGAAAGCCGCGCGAGACGAGCCGGTCGACCATGCGGCTGACGCTCGGCTGAGTGAGCAGAACGTGGCGGTTGAGATCGCGCAAACGGATGCGCCGCTCGGGTTCGCGAGAAACGGTGAAGAGAACGTCGTACTCGTTGAGCGAGATCTCCTTCGACGGAAACTCAGCCGCCAGGGTACGCATGACCGCGACCTGTGCTCGAAATAGTGATTCCCAAGCGGCTACTGCGACCGCTTGCCGCGTCACTCGTGCTCCTTCATCCCCCCAGACTAGGAGACTCATTGCACCGGGGCGACCGCCTCGCAGAATCCGCCGGAGAAACTTTTTGAAAAATAACGATCAGATAACTAGCTTCCGTTACCGGTTCGTTATATATTCGTAGTGCGTCAACCGTTTGCTGTGGCGGGAGACGCAAATGTGATTGCAGGACACTCTTGGTGCAAAGGGAAGAGGGTCGGTCGTTAGCCTCTACGACCGGCCCTCAATCACGTTAAGGCCCGTCTCCAGCCGCTGTCACGGTGCTGTTTCGTTCGAGAATCGCCCGAACTCCCGACAACCGCCGTTCTACTGGCGGCACTCGGCGCACATGGCGATTCTGGGCGAGTGGCGAGTGGCGAGTCTGGGCCACTAGCGAGTAGCGAGTAGCGAGTGGCGAGTGGCGAGTAGCGAGTGGCGAGTGGCGACTCTGGGCCACTAGCGACTAGCGAGTAGCGAGTAGCGAGTGGCGGATACCGTCGCGGCGCATCCGTTTCGCGTCCATGGGCGCAACGCGCTGATCGTCGCATCCGCTGCGCGCTTCTCGACGTCTCCGTTTCATCTGTGCGGGAGTGAACCCGCCGAGTTTGACACTTGCGGTCGACTTTGCCCGGCGCAACAGGGGGTCTCGACCGGAGCGGTCAAGCTCGACGAGGTAAGCGGATGGTTCGGCTGCACTTTCGTAGAGCGCGCTGGGTTCCTCGTGGGTTAGCGTTCCCATTCGAGAGTCGCCGTTTGATGCCGAGAATCGCCGCTACAGCGGCGATACTCGGCGCGAATGGCGATTCTTGCCATGGCGCAGCTGCTGAGTTGTCAGCTGCTTGCCGAGGTGGCGCTGTGCACCGAGCCGAATGGTGCACCGCCGAGCGCCGCCGAGCACAACCGAGCTGGGCAGCGTGAACCGGTGCGAACTGAAGCGAACCGGCCTAGAAGAAGTCGGGGCTCGGGGTCGATGCCTGGCGGATCGATACGTCGGCGTGACGGTCGAAGCGGTAGCCGACGCCACGCACGGTGCGCACGATGTCTTCGTAGCGACCGAGCTTGGAGCGCAGGCGGCGAACGTGCACGTCGATCGTGCGCTCGTTCGGAGCTTCTTCTTCGCTGGCGGCATCCCAGAGCGAGGCGATGAGCTCCGTGCGCTCGATCGTGCGGCCTTCGCGCAGCACGAGGTACTGCAGCAGTTCGAATTCCTTGTAGGTGAGGGCTGCGGTCTCGTGGTCGAGGATCACACGCTTGCGTGAGATATCGATGACGACTCCGCCCGGAGCGCGGTCGGGGTCTTCCGGCTCATTGCGGTGCTTGGCGAGAGCGGCGGGGTCCTGCAGGGCGAGACGCACGACGTCGACGTCACGGCCGCCGGAGCCCTCTGGGGCCAGCGCCACTGCGGCGTAGGTCTCGGCCGAGGGAGCGATGTCGGAGGCGAGCAGCTTGAGGGCTTCGACGATGCGGTGCAGGCTCGTTCCGGCCGCGGCAGCCTTGGCCTCGTCGATTCCGACGTAGAGCACGAAGCCACGCGCCTCGGTTCCTTCGGGAACAGCGCGAATGCGCGGTGCCGGCGTCGGGGCCGGAGCGGCGACAGGAGTCGGGGCGAGCGCAAGGCCCGGGCGAGAGAAGTGTGCGGAGCGGGCGGTGTCGATGTGTGCAAGTGACATGGGAAGAGTCCTTTGGCGTGATGATGAGGTGAACCCGGCGTCAGAAGCGCCTCGAAGGGTTCGGCAAGCGGCGGCCCGATGGGCCTCTGTGCGGCTGAGTTGTCTCAGCCGGGGAGTGTCAACCGACCGTGAGTGGCGGCGGGGAACTCGGCGAAGATTGCGCTGCTAGCGGCACATTCGACAACACGCGACGGCGCTGATGCGGGGCATCATCATCCCGGCATCCCTGGGGGCCTCGAAGGAGGTCAGGGGGCGTGCGTTCGTCGTCATAAGAGTGAGTAAAGCCCACTATGACGAGATGTGTCAATTCAATGACCACGGATGACACTGTGTGACGCGCATCAGGTGCGCGGGAGTGTCGGACATGTGGAGGATCCGGCAGTAATCGTGATTTGATCGAAGAAGCTGCGACGGAACATTAATTCATCAAAGTTTAGTGAATCAAACCGCGCGAAGCGTGTCGCGAGTCGAATCTTCTGCGCGACCAAAGCGCTTCGGCGGCGTGACGGTGCAGGGACCCACTGCGCGCGCGTGCGCTTGAATCGTCGCCTCGCGGAGACGGAGGCGACGATTCAAGCGCACGCGCGAGAGCCGGCGCCGGGCTAGGCGCGAGAATGCCGTCCGCGAGTGCGGGCAAATGGTCGCTCTGCGTCGAGGAATAGCGGCCATATGCCCGCACTCGAGCATTTGCTCGCACGCGGGAACAATGGAGTGCAAGTCGTTGGCGATTGTCGTTGCCCACGGGCGCAATCTCCCGCACAAGAGGGGGGGGAGCCCGGCGTCCCAACCATTCGACGGAGATTTTCGCTCATACGGGCCATTTCAAGCGATCTAGCCGCCTAAACGGCACAATCTCCGTCGAATGGGGGAAAGGATGGTGCCAAACTCCGGGTTGGACCAGCCGGAGACACCAAGTCCAGGCCGAAGAGACCTAGACCAGCCCGTAGAGTCGGTCACCGGCATCGCCGAGGCCGGGAATGATGTAGCCGTGCTCGTTCAAGCGTTCGTCGACGGCGCCGAGCACGATGTTCACATCGCGGCCGGCGAGAGCCTTTTCAACCGCGGCGAGTCCTTCGGGGGCGGCAAGGATGCAGATGGCAGTGACATCCACTGCTCCGCGGTCGAAGAGAAACTCGATAGCCGCGATCAACGAACCGCCGGTGGCGAGCATCGGGTCGAGTACGAAGCACTGGCGGTCGGACAGGTCGTCGGGAAGGCGCTCGGCGTAGGTGGTGGGCTCGAGCGTCTCTTCGTTGCGAGCCATTCCGAGAAAACCGACCTCGGCAGAGGGGAGCAGCTTGACCATGCCCTCGAGCATGCCGAGCCCGGCACGCAGGATTGGAACGATCAGCGGCTTCGGGTCGCTGATCTTCACGCCATGCGCGAGGGCGACGGGAGTCTCAACCGTCACCTCTTCGACGCGCACGCCGCGGGTGCCTTCATAGGCGAGAAGTGTCATGAGTTCTTCGACGAGCGCCCGGAACATCGGCGACGACGTGTTCTTGTCGCGGAGCACCGTGAGCTTGTGAGTGATGAGCGGGTGGTCGGCAACGTGAACTCGCATAGGCTCAATACTACGAGTTGGAAGGGCGCGGCGTGAGGAACACTGACAATCCGCAAGTCGGTCGGCACCGTGAGTGGATGCGCTGGGCCCTGGATGAGGCTCGTGCCGCCCTCGTCACCGACGATGTTCCGGTCGGTGCGGTGATTCTGGATGCCGCGGGTACCGTGATCGGACGCGGCCGCAACGAACGCGAATTGCACCAAGACCCGACTGCCCACGCCGAGATTGTGGCGATCCGTCAGGCCGCTGCAGCGACCCAGGACTGGCACCTTACCGACTGCACGCTCGTCGTCACGCTGGAACCGTGCGTGATGTGCGCGGGGGCGATTCTGGCCGCGCGGCTGCCCGTCGTCGTTTTCGGCGCCTGGGATGAGAAGGCGGGTGCCTCCGGCTCGGTCTACGACGTGCTGCGCGACCGCCGGCTGAACCACCGGGTCGAGGTGTACGCCGGAATCGACGAAGACGAGTGCGGGGCGCTGCTCAGAGACTTCTTTGAAGACCCAGCCCGTCGAGCCATTCGCTGAACAGCTTCGTCGAGGCCTCCTGCATGCCTGCGGAGTAGCGCTCGCGTTCGGCCCGCAGATCGTTCGGGTCGAGACCAGCGGATGCGACGTCGCCGTCTGCGCCCGCACGCAATGACATCTGCAGCTAGTCCTCGTGCATCTCGGCGGTCAGCTCCGGGTGAAACTGCACGCCCAGCGCCCAATTGCCGATGGCGAACGCCTCGTTGCCATAGGCAGGTGAGCCCGCGAGCCGGGTAGCACCGACCGGCAGGTCGAACGTGTCTCCGTGCCACTGCATCACCGGAACCCCACTGATATGGCGAAGTGGAGACGTGGCGCCGGCATCCGTCGGCTCGACAGTTCGAAAGCCGACCTCGTTCGTCGGCCCGCGGTAGACCTCGGCTCCAAGAGCGCCGGCCATCAGTTGGGCGCCGAGGCAGACGCCGAAGATGGGGCGTTCCGCCGCGAAACGGTGCCGCAGCAGGGCGAGCTCCTCGGTGATCGACGGAAAGTCGTCTGTCTCATAGACGCCCATCTCGCCGCCGAGCACGATGACGAGATCGGCCGAGACCGGATCGATCGCGCTGAGATCGTCGACCTGGGTGTCGACGTAGCGCACCTCAAAGCCATAGTCGACGAGCACCGGTTCGAGGTTGCCGAGGTGAGCCAGCGCTTCGTGCTGGAGCACCAACGCGGTGCGGGTCATTCGAGGCCCTTGATCACAATCGCGTCGGTCGGCGGCGCGGCCGACGTCGGGTCGACATAGATGTCCGGCTCGATGTAGATGACGCGGGCGAGAGGCACCGCAGCGCGGATGCGGGACTCCACCTGGTTGATTCCGGCCGCGACATCGGCGAACCGGCTGGAGGAGTCGAACGCGAGCTTGGCGCCGACCATGATCTCGTCTGGACCGAGGTAGAGCGTCTTCAGGTGGATGATGCGCTTGGTCTCCGGGCCGGCCATGATCGCCTTTTCGATCGCGACGACATCCGCATCGTTGGCGCCCTCGCCGACGAGCAGGCTCTTGGTCTCGATGCCGAGCACGACGGCGACGAGCACCAGCAGCAGACCGATCGCGATGGTGCCGATGGCATCCCACATCGGGTCGCCGGTGATCACGGTCAGGCCGACACCGAAAAGGGCGAAGACCAGACCGATGAGAGCCGCGACGTCTTCGAGCAGCACGACCGGCAGCTCGGGGGCCTTCGCGTGGCGCACGAACTTCACCCAGGACTGGCCGCCGCGCAGCAGGTTCGATTCCTTCACCGCGGTGCGCAGCGAGAACGATTCGAGCCCGATCGCGATCAGCAGAACGAGAATCGGCAGCCACGCATCGGTGAGCTCGTGTGGGTGCTGCAGCTTGCTGACACCCTCATAGAGCGAGAAAACGCCACCGATGGAGAAGAGAATGATCGACACGACGAACGCATAGACGTAACGCTCACGGCCATAGCCGAACGGATGCTCGGTGTCGGCAGCCTTCCTCGACTTGCGTCCGCCGAGCAGCAGCAACAGCTGGTTGCCGGCGTCGGCCGTGGAGTGCACGCCCTCGGCGAGCATCGAGGACGATCCCGAAATCGCCGCCGCGATGAACTTGGTGACCGCAATTCCGAGGTTTGCCCCGAATGCGGCCAGGATTGCCTTGTTTCCACCCGATGCGCTCATGCAGTAATCCTAGATTGCCCACTCTGCCGCGTCGCACGCTCGCCGCCGCGTCGCGCGGATGCGGCGAACCGGGCAGGCCAGGAAGACCAGAGTCGGCACGAAAGACCCCGGCCGGCACTTGCGCCCCTCCGTAGACTTGAAGCATGACCTCACCTGCCACCGTCACTCTGCCCACTATTGCCTTTCTCGGCGGCGGATCGATGGCACGGGCCATTCTGGCTGGACTGTTGGCGCCTGGCGTGAGCGTCGACGGTGGCATCCGCGTCACCAACCGCTCGGCCGCCAAAGCCACGGACTTCGACGGAGTCGCCGGCGTGACCGCCGCGGCCACCGAAGTCGACCCGAATGCCAACCGGGCCGCCGTCGCCGGCGCACGCGTCGTTGTCGTCGCGGTCAAGCCAGCCATGGTCCCCGACCTGCTTCGCGAGATCGCCGACGCCCTCGAACCGGGCACGCTCATCATCAGCGTCGCGGCCGGGGTCACGATCGCCACCTTCGAGGCGCTCCTGCCCGACTCGGTGGCGGTCATCCGCTCGATGCCGAACACTCCGGCCATCGTCGGCAAAGCCGTCACCGGCATCAGCGCAGGCACCCGGTCGAGCGACGCCGATCTCGCGCTCGCCACCGCACTGTTCGAGACGGTCGGAAACGCGCTCGTCGTTCCCGAGAGCAAACTCGATGCGCTGAGCACGATCTCCGGCTCCGGCCCCGCCTACGTCTTCTACCTAATCGAACAGTTCACCCGCACGGCGATCGACAAGGGGTTCACCCCCGACGAGGCCGCGCTGCTGGTAGAAGGCACCTTCCTCGGCTCAAGCCTGCTGCTCGCCTCATCCGATCTCGGCCCCGCGGCGCTCCGCAAACAGGTCACCAGCCCCAACGGCACGACCGAGCGTGCCGTCTGGGAGCTCGAAAAGGTGGACCTCAAGGGTCTCTTCGACACGGCAACGGATGCCGCACTCGCCCGCGCTCGCGAGTTGGCAGCCCCGGCGGTGTGACGATGCGCAGTCGGGCAACGTCAGCATTCCTCGTTCTGGGGATCGCCTCTGCCCTGCTGCTCGCCGCCTGCGGAACCGGTGCTCCCGGGCCGTCGCCCGTCCCACCCTCAGCCACCTCGTCGGAGACAGCGTCGGCCCCCGTTGCAGGGGGGACGCCGGCCCCGGCCCCCTCACTCGGCCAGCCCGGTGCAGCGGGTTGCGCGCCGGCCTCGCCGACGGCACTCGACCCCGCGTCCGGTTTCACCGAGGTGCAGGGAACCGCGCCGGCCGGCAACAGCGTCTACGGCCTGATCATGAGCCCGTTTCCGCTGGCCGCGAGCAATACGACCTCTAAGTTCGTCTGGCGCATCACGGGAAGCGGCGATCTCACCGTGAAGGTGAAACGGCCTGATGGCTCAACGGGGGAGCTGGCTTGGGGGCCAGACGATCATGAGGACAGCACGTACAACCGACCGGGAGACGAGTGGGGGACCGGCATCATCCTCAAAGACCCCGGTTGTTGGGAGCTGAACTTCGAGCGCGCGGGAGTGCAATCAACCGTCTATCTGGTCGTCGGCCCCGCGGCGCCGACGGCAGGCTAATCGTCGCTACGAACCGAGCGCCGCGAACTTCTCGATATCGCCCTCTGTGCCGGAAACAATGATCAGGTCGTGACTCGAGACGACGGTCTCGGCCGTGGCATAGGTGAAGGGTTTTCCGGGGCTCTTCACACCGACGACCGTGATGTTGTGCTTGGTGCGCACACCCGATTCGGTGAGGTTGAGGCCGCGGATCGCCTTCGGCGGGTACATCTTGACGAGTGCGAAGTCGTCGTCGAACTCGATGAAATCAAGCATCCGTCCCGACACCAGGTGAGCGACGCGCTCGCCGGCCTCGGCCTCCGGGTAGATCACGTGGTTGGCGCCGATGCGCTCCAGGATCTTGCCGTGCGACTGCGAGATGGCCTTCGCCCAAATCTGCGGCACCTTGAGGTCGACCAGATTCGCCACGATCAGCACGCTGGCCTCAACGGATGACCCGACGGCGCAGACGGCGATCGAGAAGTCTTGCGCGCCGATCTGACGCAGGGCATCGATCGATTTGGCATCGGCCTGTACCGCGTGGGTGACGCGCTCCGACCACTTCTGCACGAGCGCTTCGCTGGAGTCGACGACGAGCACTTCGCGGCCGAGCCGGTCGAGCTTGCCCGCCGTCGCCGCGCCGAATCGACCGAGGCCGATCACGAGTACGGGGGCGTCGTACTTGATTCGATCAACCAACGATGGGCCTTTCTTCGGGGCGTTTGAAAAGTTGCCTGCTCTGGCTGGCGGCCAGCGCTGCGGCGAGTGTCACTGTACCAACCCGCCCCATGAACATGGTGGCCGCGAGCACGTAGACGCCCTCCGGTGGCAGTTCTTGGGCCAGCCCCGTCGAGAGACCGCAGGTGGCGAAGGCCGAGATGACGTCGAAAAGCACCATGTCGAGCGGGGCTTTCGAGATCTGCAGGATGACGATCGACGAGACGGCGACGGTCGTCGCGCCCCAGAGCACCACGCTCACCGACAGACGCAGGATGTCCCGCGGGATGCGGCGGCCGAAGGCCTCCATGCTCTCGCGTCCGCGGGCCTCGGCGAAAGCGGCAAGAAAGAGCACGGCCAGGGTGGTGACCTTGATTCCGCCGGCTGTCGACGCCGAGCCACCGCCGATGAACATGAGCATGCCGCTGACGAGCAGGCTGGAGCCGTGCAGCTCGTCCATATTGATGGTGGCGAAACCGCCAGAGCGCGTCATCACCGACATGAACAACGATTGGAACATCGTGTCGCCGGCACCGAGCCCGCCGAAGGTCTTCGGATTGTCGAATTCCAGAATGATGTAGAGCAGCATTCCGGCGAACATCAGAATGATCGTCGTCACCAGGGTGATCTTTACGTGCACCGACCAGCGCCGGGGCTTTCGCCAGCCGCGGGCGAACGCATAGATGACCGGAAATCCGAGGCTGCCCAGAAAAACGCCGATCATCAGCGCGCCGAGAAACCAGTAGTCGTTGGCGAAGGCGTCGAGCCCTTCTGGATTCGGGCTGAACCCCGTGTTGGTGAACGCCATCGCCGAGTAATACAGGCTGTCCCAGAGAGCTTCGCCGACCGGCACGCCGTCGATCAGCATCCGTGGAAAAAGGAGTGCCGCGATGACGCCCTCGATCACGAGGGCACTGATTGCGACGGTGACAAGCAGGTTGCCGACCTCGCCGAGGCGCACCGCCTGGCCCTCGTTGACCGGGCCGACGTGCAGGCGGGAGGGGTTCGAGTCGCTCGCGGCCATCAGCTTGGCGCGGAGTCCGAGGCGACGGGAGATCACCATGCCCATGATCGAGGCGAGGGTGAGCACTCCGATTCCGCCGATGTTCACGCCGATATAGACGAGAGCGTTGCCGAACGGTGACCAGTGTGTCGCCATGTTGACGGTGGACAAGCCGGTGACGCAGATGACCGACACGGCGGTGAACACGGCGTCGTGCAGCGACGTGACGATGCCTTCCGCCGAGGCGATCGGCAGTGAGAACAGCAGAGTGAAGAGCAGAATGAGGGCGGTGAAGATGAGGATCGCGAACCGGGATGGCGAGGATCGAACCAGGCCGTCGACGGCGTCGCGGATGCGTTCGAACCACGGGATGTGCTGCACCGGAGCCAGGGCTCTGGAGGCGTTCCTTTGCACTGGACCCCTCGATTTCCCTCTGGCTGTCAGCGACATGTCATGGTACTACCCTTCGGGAATGAGTACCCTGGTGCAATGGCAGACATCTTTGACGTGGTAGCGGACTCGACCCGGCGGGACATTCTGCGGATTCTTCTCGAGCGCTACAACCAGTCACAGGATGCGGGGGAGCTCAGCGTGTCAGACATCGTCGGCGCGCTCGGCCTCAGCCAGCCCACGGTGTCGAAGCATCTCAAGGTCTTGCGCGAAGCCGCACTGGTTGGCGTGCGCGAAGAGGGCCAGCACCGGTACTACCACCTCGACTATTCCCCGCTCGAAGTGATTGAGGACTGGTTGATCCCGTTCCTCAGCGTCGATTTCGACCAGAACGTCGACGAGCTCGTCGACGAGAGTGAAGCCGGGCTGAAAGACGAGCAGCGCGCTTTCGCTGCGGCGATCGGCAAGGCGTTCGCTGACACGACGCATGTCGTGAAGGATGCGACGTCGAAAAAGTGGCGCAAAAACGACTAGACGGCCCGGCGCGGTTGCGCTTAGAGTAGCCACTTAACACGCGGTCAGCCAGGCTGGCCAGTGTCGTCCGAACACCCGAATGTAAGGGGCGACCATTCATGGAAAGCGATCTGCACGATGTGCGCTTCCTGACCGTGGCCGAAGTTGCCGAAATGATGCGGGTGTCGAAGATGACCGTCTACCGTTTGGTGCACTCCGGCGAGCTGCCGGCGATCAGGTTCGGCCGCTCATTTCGGGTGCCGGAGTCGGCCGTCACAGCGGCGATAGAGCGTCCTGTCGTGGAGAGTGCGTAGGACGCACCACATTCTTCGGTTAGAATGGGGTTTTCGTGCCAGTCGTGAGTTTAGCGATTCAACCAATCTTGTGAGGTCTTGTGGGTTCTGTAATTAAGAAGCGACGCAAGCGCATGGCGAAGAAGAAGCACCGCAAGCTGCTTCGGAAGACTCGTCACCAGCGTCGCAACAAGAAGTAGATCGGTCTCGACCGTCTTCTGGCGTGAGCGCTAGGCCCTTGGGTCTAGCGCTTTTTGCTTTGTCGGGGCGAATTCGGCGATGTCGGCGACGAACGCGGAGAACGCGGGGAACGCGATGCATCGATGCGGGCGGCGCGCGCTGCCGCCTTGATGCTTGCCGTTTTCAGCCGCATCACCGGCCAGCCGCGCGCCTCGGCATACCGGCCCAGCGTCGCATCCGGGTTGACGACCACCGGGTGGCCGACCAGATTCAGCAGCGGAATGTCATTGTGTGAATCGGAGTAGGCCCAGCACGAGCCGAGGTCTACGCCGCTCTCTGCCGCCCGCTTCTGCGCGGCCTCAGCTTTGTGCTCACCATGCATCACCGGGCCGGTCAGGCCGCCAGTGAAGATGCCCTCGACCGACTCGAGCACGGTGCCGAGCGCACCGGTGAAGCCGAGCCGCTCCGCGATGACGTCTGCCACTTCTTGAGCCGTTGCCGAGATGAGCCAGACCTCCCGGCCGGCAGCCAAATGCTCGTGGGCCACGGCGACGGTCTCCGGCCAGAGGCGTTGCACCAACCGCGTGTCGAAAATGTCGTGGCTGAGCCGAATCAGCTCATCTCGACGATGCCCGACGACCACTTCGAGGGCCCGCTCGCGCACACTGTCGAGGTGCGCCCGATTCTCGCCGACTGCCACGAACCTGGCTTGCTTCCAACCGAACGACAGGATGTCGCGCACGGTGATGAATCGCCGTCGCCAGGCCCCGACTCCCACGTAGTACAGGCTGGCGCCGCGCATCAGCGTGTTGTCGACGTCGAAGAACGCAATGGCAGGAGAGCGGGCGGGAGCGGACATGTGCGAACGATTCTATTGGGCGCTCACGGCCGACGCGCTTAGGCTTGAGGGATGCCTACCGCGAACCTCACTCTGATCGGCAAGCCCGGCTGCCACCTCTGCGACGACGCCCGTGATGTGATCACGAGCGTGGTCTCGAAACTGGCGGACGAACCGCATGCCCCCGAGATTGCGCTCGACGAGCTTTCGATTCTCGATGACGCAGAGCTGATGGAGCAGTACGTTGAAGACATTCCGGTCTTGCTGATCAACGGCAAGGTCCACAACTACTGGCGCATCGACCCCCTGCGGTTGCGTGCGGCACTTTTGGAGATTCGATGACCATCCGCCACGTTGTTTCCTGGCAGCTCGCCACCGCCGATCCGGCCGAGAAGGCCGAGCAAGCCGCCCGCATCGCCGAAAGCCTCGAGGCGCTCGTCGGCCAGGTCGATGGGCTGCATGCGCTCACGGTCGGCACGGATGTCGTCGGTGGCGGCAACTGGGACGTCGTGCTGATCGCTGACTTCGACGATGTCGAAGCGATCGACCGCTACCAGGTACACCCCGAGCATGTGACTGCGGCAGGGTACATCCGTTCGGTGGTGGCGCAGCGTTCCTGCGTGGACTTCGCGCTCTAGCCGCTCGCTGCGAATCGCTCCGTCGATCGAGGAGCGCCTGGTGATCGAATCTGACCATTTCGTTGGTCGAGGAGGCCGCCCGCGATCGGGTCGAGACCTCATCAGCCGACCTTCAAACGCAACCAAGTTAAGAGATCGGCTCGCCTGGTCTCGAGACACGGGCTCGCTTCGCTCGCTCGTTCCTCGACCAACGAAATGGTCAGATGCCTAATAGACACTCGCTGGCGCTCGCTCCTCGACCAACGAAGAACCGCCCGCCCCGTCTGTGACGGAGCGGGCGGTTCTGTGTGAAGCGGGGTGCGTCCTACGGCAGCAAGCGCGTCGGGCCACGGAACAGGTAGGTGACCTCGCGGATCGACGTCTGGTGCAGCATCAGCATCAGCACGCGCGCCAGGCCCATGCCGAATCCACCGTGCGAAGGCACACCATAACGGAAGAAGTCGAGGTAGAACTCGAGCTCCTCCGGCTCCATGCCCTTCTCGACAGCCTGCTCGGTCAGCACGTCGATGCGGTGCTCACGCTGGGCGCCGGTCGAGATCTCGACGCCGTTGAAGATGAGGTCGTAGCTATTGGTCAGGCCCGCATCGCCCTCGTGACGCATGTGGTAGAACGGGCGGATGCTCGAAGCGTAGTCGGTCAGAAAGACGAACTCGTGGTCAAAGGTTTCCTTGACGTAGGCCGCGATCTGGCGCTCGCCTTCTGGATCCATGTCGTCGTCTTCACGCGGCACTTCGTAGCCACGTGACTTGACGATCTCCTTGGCCTCCGCCAGCGGGATGCGCGGGAACGGCTGGGTCGGAACGGTGATCTCGACGTCGAACAGCGCCTTGATCTCGTCGCCGTGCTTCTCTTTCACCGCAGTGAACCCGGCGACCATCAGGTCTTCGTGCAGCTGCATGACGTCTTCGTGGCTGTCGATCCAGCTGATCTCGGCGTCGATGCTGGTGAACTCGGTGGAGTGGCGGCTGGTGAACGACGGGTCGGCACGGAATGCCGGGCCGATTTCGAAGACCTTGCCGAAGCCGGCGGCCTGCGACATCTGCTTGAAGAACTGCGGGCTCTGCGCGAGGTAGGCCTTGGTGTCGAAGTACTCGACCTCGAACAGTTCTGCACGCGACTCGCTGGCACTGGCCATGAGCTTGGGGGTGTGAATCTCGATGAAGTCGTTGTTCACCCAGTAGGTGCGCAGCGCGTGCTCGAACGTGGTCTGGATGCGGAAGATCAGGTTCTGCTTCGGGTGACGCAGGTCGAGGAAGCGCCAGTCCATGCGCTTGTCCAGGCTCGAGTCAGCGGCGATCGGCGTCTCGGGGATGGCGTGCGAGAGAACCTCGACGCTGGCGAGCTTGATCTCGATACCGCCGAGCTTGACGCGCTCGTCGTGCTTGAGCTCACCGGTCACGGTGATGAAGCTGCCCTGTGACAGGCCGGAGATCGTGGTAGCCGGCTCGTCGGCGACGACGACGCCCTCGGCATCCGTCGTGCGCGGGTTCACCAGCTGCACGGCACCCGACTCGTCGCGCAGAACGACGAATTGCACCTTCTTCTGGTCACGCACGGTGTCGACCCAGCCGGACACCGAAACGGGTCCATCTTCTAGGGCGGCCAGGTTCTTGATCAATACGCGCTCAGTCACACGGGCAAGTTTAGCTGTCTGCTTCGAGACTGAGTTCCTATCGGCAAATTCAAAGCTCTACGCTACGTAGACTGGATGCCGTGGTAGCTAGCCAGGTGCACCTTGTCCGTCACGGAGAGGTGTTCAATCCCGAACGTGTTCTTTATGGACGCTTGCCGAACTACCGACTCTCCGATCTCGGCATGAAAATGGCCGAAGCCGCCGCTCTCGACCTGCAGAAACGCGGTCGCCAGGTCAGCCGCCTCATCGCTTCCCCCCTGCTGCGCGCCCAGGAATCGGCACAGCCGTTCGCCGCTACGTTCAACCTGCCGATCGACACCGATGAGCGCATCATCGAGCCGACCAACAGTTTCGAAGGCACCAAAATGCGCGGCCCTGGCGGTGCCTTGCGCAAACCGAAGAACTGGCCGTTGCTGATCAACCCGCTCCGGCCGAGCTGGGGCGAGCCGTTTCAGCAGGTTGCCGACCGGATGCTCGCGGCCATCGACGACGCCTGGGCGTCGGTTGACGACGGCGACGTCGTGTTGGTGAGCCACCAGCTGCCGATCTGGATGGTGCACCGTGCGCTGGCCGGTGAACGGCTCGCCCACGACCCGCGCAAGCGCCGCTGCGATCTGTCGAGCATCACCACCGTGGAGCGCCACGGCGACCGCTTCGTCGAAACGGGGTATGCCAACCCGGCGGCCCCTCTGCAGCTGAACGCCACAGATGTGGGAGCGGTATGAACACGCCGCGCCCCGCCGCCCGCACCCGCACGCGTGGCACCGTTGCTCGTGCCGCCACCGGGCTGCTCGCTCTCGCCCTGGTGCTGACCGGCTGCACCTCAGACCCGCTCGCCGAGCAGTACCGCGAGGGCAGCAACAAGGGTTACGTCGCCGGCGACGGCAGCGTCACTGAGATCGCCGAAGCCGACCGTGGCGCCGCCATTGAGTACGCAGGTGTCGATGAGAACGGTGACACCGTGTCGAGCGCCGACTACGCCGGCCAGGTTGTCGTCGTGAATTTCTGGTACGCCAGCTGTGCGCCGTGCCGGGCCGAAGCCCCCGACCTGCAGAAGCTGAACGAAAAGTTCGGCGACCAGGGTGCCAGCTTCCTCGGCGTCAACGTGCGCGACCAGGCCGCCAACGCGATCGCCTTCAACGACACCTACAAGATCACCTACCCCTCGGTGATCGACGTGGACGACGGCGGCATGCAGCTTGCCTTCAGCGACCGGATTCCGCCCAACGCCGTGCCGACCACCCTCGTTGTCGACAAGGAAGGGCGCGTCGCCGCGCGTATCCTCGGCCAGATCACCGCGCCGTCGATTCTCTCCACCCTGATCCGCGACACGATCGCAGAAGGAAAATAGGCGTGGGCAATCCCTTTGGCGAGATCGTCTTCAGCGGACAGCTCTACCTGGCGATCCCCGTTGCCCTTCTCGCCGGCCTCGTCTCGTTTGCGTCGCCGTGCATCCTGCCGCTCGTTCCCGGCTATCTCGCCTATATCGGCGGGTTCACCGACGGGCGCTCGAGCGCCCGTGACGGTGACCGGGCGGGCAAGAACCGTTTGCTGCTCGGCGTGGCCCTCTTCATCCTCGGTTTCACTCTCGTCTTCGTGCTGACCGGTGTGGTCTTCGGGTTCGCCGGATTCTGGCTCAACCAGTACCGCGACCTGATCACCCGCATCGCCGGGATCATCGTCATCCTGATGGGTCTCGTCTTCGTCGGTCAATTCGGCTTCACGCAGCGCACGGTGAAATCGACCTGGCGCCCGCGGATGGGTCTGGCCGGAGCACCGCTGCTCGGTGCCGTTTTCGCCGTGGGCTGGACGCCATGCACCGGGCCGACGCTGACCGCCATCAACTCCCTGAGCCTGACCACCGGGTCGCCGTGGCAGGGTGGGTTGCTTGCCCTGTTCTACGCGCTCGGCCTCGGCATCCCGTTTCTACTGATCGCACTCGGCCTCAACTGGATGACCGGCGCCGTCGCATTCCTCAAGCGGCATATACGTGCGGTCAACCTCATCGGTGGCCTCTTTCTCATCGTCATCGGTGTGCTCATGGTGAGCGGCGTCTGGAATGCCTGGCTCCTCGACCTGCAAGGGGTGATTGGCAGTTATGTCCCGGCCATCTGACCATTTCGACTCAAAGCCGGCCTCGGCCGCTGACCCGCTCAACCAGCCGAAACTCGGTTTCGTCGGTTGGCTGCGCTGGTTCTGGCGTCAACTGACGAGCATGCGCACCGCGCTGTTCCTGCTGCTGCTGCTCGCCATCGCCGCCGTGCCCGGTTCGCTCGTTCCGCAGCGCAGTTCAGACCCGAACGGCGTCACCCAGTACTTCAACGACAACCCGGACCTCGCACCGGCGCTCGACAAGATTCAGGCGTTCGACGTGTACTCGTCGGCCTGGTTCTCCGCCATCTACCTGCTGCTGTTCATCTCGCTGATCGGCTGCGTCATCCCGCGCACCAAGCACCACCTGCAGGCGTTGCGTGCGAAGCCGCCGAAGACGCCGGTGCGTCTGTCGCGCCTCGCCGGGTTCACCACCCGTGAGGCGCCGACCGGCACGGATGCCGCGGCCGCCATCGACTCGGCCCAGGCGCTCCTGAAATCCAGCGGCTACCGCGTCGCCCGATTCGACAACGGATCAGAAGCCTCGGTCTCGGCCGAGCGTGGGTACCTGCGTGAGACTGGAAACCTGGTCTTTCACTCGGCTCTCGTCGGAATCCTGCTCACCGTCGGGTTCGGCAGCGGCTTCGGTTTCGCCGGACAGCGCGTGTTGGTCGAGGGTCAGTCTTTCGTGAACACCGTCAGCGCCTTCGACTCGTTCAACCCCGGCCGCTTCTTCGACGAGGGAACCCTCGAGCCGTTCAAGCTCAAGCTCGACGACTTCTCGGTCGACTACGAAATGCAGAACCTTCAGGCCTACGGCCAACCGACCGACTTCGAGGCGAAGGTGTCGGTCACGCACAAGGGCCAGGAGCCCGAACAGGGCTCCGTCAAGGTCAACCACCCGCTGCGCACCGGCGGCTCGGACATCTACCTGCTCGGCAATGGCTACGCGCCCACCGTCACGGTGAAAGACCCGGCAGGCAAGGTGGTCTTCACCGACTCGATTCCGTTCCTGCCGCAAGACGCCAACTTGACCTCGGTCGGTGTGGTCAAGGTGCCAGACGGCCTGGCGAAGCAGTTGGGCATGATCGGGTTCTTCTACCCGACCCAGGACACCTCGTCGACCGGCGCCTACTTCTCGTCGTTCCCCGGGCTTGAGTACCCGATGCTCACCCTCAACGTCTACACCGGCGACCTCGGCCTCGACGCCGGCGTGCCGACATCCGTCTACACGCTCGACACCGCCTCACTCACCCAGCTGACCGGCGGAGAGACCGGCGTCGACTCGATTGAGCTCAAGCCAGGTGAGTCGCAGGAGCTGCCGAACGGGCTCGGCTCGGTCACGCTCGAGAATGAGAGCCCCGACGCGAAGGTCGGCGATTTCTCGGGCTCCGTGCTGCGTTTCGCCTCGTTCGACATTCACCGAGACCCGACCCAGGGTTGGGTGCTGACCTTCGCGGTGCTCATTCTGCTCGGGCTGCTGACCTCGCTCTTCGTGCCGCGTCGGCGCGTCTGGGTGAAGGCGATCCCGAACGAGGACGGCACGTTGCGCCTCGAGTACGCGGGCCTGGCCCGCGGTGAGGATCCGACCCTCGACGGGGCCGTCGCCTCGCTCGCCGACAAGCACAGCGCCCAGCTTTCTGCCACGACTCCGCTCGCCACCGCCCCCGATCAGACTTAGGCTTACTTCGTGAATCTCAACGATCTCTCCGTTCTCAGCCTCTACTCGGCCATGGCCGTGTATGCCATGGCATTTATCGCCTTTGCGATTGACCTCGCCCGGCGTTCGTCGGCGGTGGGTGCGGCTGAGGCTGCGGCAGCGGTGCCGGCTGAAGCCGGCGCTGCCGAGGCGCAGGCCACTGCGGCGGGTGGCACTGCCACTCTCACCCGGCTGAGCGCGCGGATGGACAACGACGCGGCGACGCCATACGGCCGGTCGAAGAGCCTTCGTATCGGTGTCTCGCTCACGGTGCTGGCCTGGCTGCTGCAGCTGGCCGCCACGATCATGCGTGGCATCGCGGCCGAGCGGGTGCCGTGGGCGAACATGTACGAGTTCGCGATGACGGGCACGCTCATCATCATGGCGGTCTTCCTGATCGTGCTGACCCGCGTCGACCTGCGCTTTCTCGGCACCTTCGTCACCGGTCTGGTGCTGGTTCTTCTCGGCATCGCCAGCTTGAACTACTACGTGGAGATTGCGCCCCTGCCGCCGGCACTCCAGTCGGCCTGGCTCGTCATCCACGTCTTCGTCGCCACGCTCGGCACCGGATTCTTCGCGCTCGGTTTCGCTCTCTCGGTGGTGCAACTCTTGCAGTTCCGCCGCGAGAGCCACGCAGCGGAGTCCAAGCCGACCCACCTGAAGTTCCTGTCGACACTGCCGTCGGCCACGACGCTGGAAAACCTCTCCTACCGTACGAACATCGTCGGCTTCATCCTCTGGACGTTCACCCTGATGGCCGGTTCGGTCTGGGCCGAAGCAGCCTGGGGCCGTTACTGGGGTTGGGACACCAAGGAAGTCTGGACCTTCATCATCTGGGTCATCTATGCCGGTTACATCCACGCGCGGGCGACGCGCGGCTGGCGCGGCTCGCGGTCAGCGTGGCTGGCCATCATCGGTTTCTCGGCCGTGATGTTTAACTTCGGTATCGTGAACGTGTTCTTCAAGGGTCTGCACGCGTACTCGGGGCTGTAGGCAGCCTCCATCTCGTTGGTCGAGGAGCACGCGACGCAGGAGCGCGCATCTCGAGACCTGGCGAGCCGATTTCTTGACGTTGGTTGCGTTCGAACGTCGGCTCACGGGGTCTCGAGACGGCCGCGGGCGGCCTCCTCGACCACCGAAGCGGTCAGTCGGCGACAACCTCGTAGACGCGAGCCAGGCGTTCGAGCCACCAGTCGCGACGCTCAGCGGATGCCGCGTGCTGGTCCAGCAACGCGGCATCCGGCACCACGCGACGCACCGGAATGCTACCGTCGACCGGCAGCAGCGGCTCGGTCGTGACGTCGGCCGCCAGAAGTGAGGCTGTGCCGAGCCCGCAATCGAACTCGAGTTCGGGAAGCGCGGCGGCCAGGTAGGCGCCCATCGCGATGCCGACCGATGTGTCGAGCGCGCTCGACACCACAACGGGAAGCCCGGTCTGCCGGCTCACCGACAGCGCGGCCCGGATGCCGCCCTGCGGCTGAGCCTTGAGCACGAGGATGTCGGCGGCACCGGCCCGCGCCACCGCGAGTGGGTCGTCGCTGCGGCGCACACTCTCGTCGGCGGCGATCGGAACGGTCAGGTAGTGCGTGCGCCGGCGAATCTCGGCCAGCTCGTCGATACTTGCGCAGGGCTGCTCAACATACTCCAGGTCGAACTCGGCCAGCGCATGGATGGCGTGCTCAGCCTCGTCAAGATTCCACAGCCCGTTGGCATCGATGCGGATGCGCCCCTCTGGGCCGAGCACCGAGCGCACCTCGCGCACCCGGGCGACGTCATCCGCCAGCGTCTGTCCGAGGCTCGCGACTTTCACCTTGGCGGTGCGGCACCCCGGAAAGCGGGCGAGCACGGCGACGACGGCGGCCGGTTCGACGGCGGGCACGGTGGCGTTGACGGGAATGCGCTCGCGCACAACATCTGGAGTCTGCTGCCAGCCGAACTCGATCGCCGCCCAGAGCCAGGCGGCCGACTCGGCGTCGTCGTATTCGACGAAAGGGGAGAACTCGGTCCAGCCCTGTGGCCCCTCAAGGAGCAAGGCCTCGCGAGTGTCAATGCCACGAAAACGGGTCACCAATGGCAGCGAGACGACACGCGCCGTTCCCAGGAGGTCGTTCAGATCTGGCAGCATGCGTCCAGTCTGGCACTCGACCGACCGGGGCACAGAAGCAATATCTGCGGCGGCTCAGGCCTTGGTGTCGCCGTTGTGGTTCGGCGGCTCCGGCACGATCTGCAAGCCGCCCGACGAGTTCGCCGTCACCATCAGCGCCTCAATCCAGATGCGGTTGAGCGAAGGTGCGCGACCGCCGAAGTATTTGAAGGCGAGAGGGATGGCCGGATGCAGCCAGACCGTGCTGCGTCCCTCTCCGGACTGGGGTTCGTCGCGCCAGCTGAAGTAGAACGACTCCCCCCGGCGTAGTTTTGCGCCGATGACGACCTGGATATGGGCAAGCACGCGGTCGTCAAAGTCGGCAGTGAGCGTGGAATCATAGGTGAGTTTTCCCATTGAGACACTCCATCGATACGGGTAGCTGAGACCCTACGCCGAATCGAAGGCTCAATGCGAGCAAAAACTTGTTAATCCCTCAGATAGCGCTCGAGCCGGGGAACGTGCAGAAGTGCCAGTGCCCGTTTCTCGATCTGGCGCACGCGCTCCCGGGTGACGCCTTCGACGAGCGCAATCTGGTCGAGGGTGTGGGGTTCGTCACCGTCGAGACCGAACCGGGCCCGCAGGATGGATCGTTCCCGAGCGGGGAGCGCCTCGAGGTAGAACGCGATGTCTGCTGCACGCAGCGTGATCGTCGCGTACTCATCGGGCTGCGGTAGATCGTCGTCGATGATCAGCTCGGCGATGTCGCCGACTCCATCGCCGACCGGGGCATGCAGCGAGATGGGTTCGTTGTCATAGAGCAGCAGCCTGGCCACCTCGCGGGGTGGAATCTGCGCGGCCTCTGCGATCTCCTTCTCGGTCGGCTCGCGGTCGAGCGCACTGGTGAGGTCGCGACGGATGCGTTTGATCTTGTTGAGCTTCTCGGCCGTGTGCACCGGGATGCGGATCATGCGCGACTTGTCGGCCATGCCACGATGAATGGCTTGACGAATCCACCAGGTGGCGTATGTCGAGAACTTGAACCCCGTCATGAAGTCGTATTTCTCCACCGCCCGCACGAGGCCGATGTTGCCGTCTTGCACGAGGTCCATGATGGGCACGCCTCGACCCGAGTAGTGCTTGGCGATGCTCACGACGAGCCGCAGATTCGACTCGATGAAATCGTTCTTGGCCCGCTCGCCGTCATGGGCGAGCCAAGCCAGTTCACGTGCCTGCTCCGGTGCGATCACGCCGGGCGCTTTCGTCAGCCGTTCGGCCGCAAACAAGCCGACCTCGATGCGTCGGGCAAGTTCGACCTCTTCTTCGGCGGTCAGCAGGTGCCCTTTGCCGATGCGGCGCAGGTAGTCGCCGAACGCATCGGTCGAGGCTCGCGTGTAGTGGGGTCCGGAGGGAGTGTTGGATGCCTGCCGGGGTGCGGCTGGAGGTGGCTCTGTCGCCGACGCCGACTTTCGCGGCGGCGCGGACTGTTTCACGGCCGTTGCGGTTGCCGCGGATGGCAACGTTTGGGTCGGCGTGTGCGTGAGCGTGTTCATCGGTGCACCTCTTTGCTGGGGGATTTCCCCGTGTCGTTCCCGAACGTTCTTCTCGTGGGCACGCTCGTCGTGAGCGCCTTCTGACGTGCGGAATGGTGTCCCGCCAGAATGATGTGGTGCACGGCTACCTCCCCAAATGAACCGGAGATTCAAGTACAGCCGCGACGGATTTGCCCGACAAGGGGGTTGACTTGGCCCCCATTCGGGTGGTGCTGCATTCGCGCCTCCGAGACCGTTCGACGCCGGATTGCTGTTCGCCTGCCACGCCGCGAACATCGGGGCTCCCGCTGTGCCCGCGTAGGCTTGAGGCATGACTGAGCGGGTTTCTGACATCTTTGATCCACAGCAATGGAACGACGTCGCGGGGTTTGAAAATCTCACCGATGTGACGTACCACCATGACCTATCCGGACGCATTGCCCGCGTGGCGTTCAACCGTCCGGAGGTGCGCAACGCCTTTCGCCCGCACACCGTTGACGAGTTGTATGCCGCATTGGAGAACGCCCGCACCAACCCACGTATCGGGGTGGTGCTGCTGACCGGAAACGGTCCGAGCCCGAAAGACGGCGGCTGGGCATTCTGCTCGGGGGGCGATCAGCGCATCCGCGGCCGCGACGGCTACAAGTATGCCGAAGGTGCAGAGGCAACGGGCATCGACGCCGGTCGCGGCGGGCGTCTGCACATTCTTGAAGTGCAGCGCCTCATCCGTTTCATGCCGAAGGTCGTCATGGCGGTCATCCCCGGTTGGGCTGCCGGCGGCGGGCACTCCCTGCACGTGGTCTGCGACCTCAGCATCGCCAGTGCCGAGCACGGCAAATTCAAGCAGACGGATGCCGACGTCGGCTCCTTCGACGCCGGCTACGGCAGCGCCTACTTCGCTCGCCAGATCGGGCAGAAGTTTGCCCGTGAGATCTTCTTTCTCGCCCGCGAGTATTCCGCCCAGCGGGCCTACGAGATGGGGGCTGTCAACGCCGTCGTGCCGCACGCCGAGCTCGAGGCGACCGCGCTGGACTGGGCCCGCGAGATTCTGACCAAGTCGCCCACCGCCATCCGCATGCTCAAATTCGCGTTCAACGCCGTCGACGATGGAATGGTCGGCCAGCAGGTGTTCGCCGGGGAGGCGACCCGCCTCGCCTACGGCACCGATGAGGCCGTTGAGGGCCGCGATGCCTTTCTCGAGAAGCGCGACCCGGACTGGGCGCCATACCCCTGGCAGTACTGAGGCGCCGCTGATGCATTTTCTCTTTCGGGATCACGCAGACGTGAGGGTGGTCGCAGAATGACCCGTTCGCTCGTCGCGGTGTCGGCGGAGTCGCCGATTGATGTGCTCGCGGCACTGCAGGCTGCTCTGTCCGGCACTGGGCCCGCGGTGTTGCCCCTGGCCGCTGGCGCTGAAGCGCTGAGCGACGCTGCCGCTCCGCTGAGCGACGCGGGCGATCTCGGCGTCGTGCCTCGCGCCGTTGCCGTCGTGATCGAGACGTCGGGGTCGACGGCGGCGCCCAAACGGGTGATGCTCACGACCGATGCCCTGCTGGCCAGTGCCGCAGCGACGAGCGTTGCGCTCGGCGGCGACGGGCAGTGGCTGCTCGCCGTTCCCGCGCACTACGTGGCGGGAGTGCAGGTGCTCGTGCGGTCGATCGCCGCCGGTACGACCCCGATCATTCTGCCGACGGGGCACTTCGACCCCGAGGTTTTCACCGACTTCGCCGAACAACTGACCGCGCCCCTGCGGTTCACCTCGCTCGTTCCGGTGCAGTTCGCCCGGCTGCTCGATGCCGCGCGCACGAACCACCGCATTCTCACCGTGCTGCGCCGGTTTACCGGCATCCTGGTCGGCGGTCAGGCGATCCGCCCTGAACTCATCGAGCTCGCTGACTACTTCGACCTGCGTCTGGTGCGCACCTACGGATCGTCGGAGACGGCGGGCGGATGCGTGTACAACGGGCATCCGATCGGCAACACCACGGTGCGGGTCAGGTGCGGCGAGCTGGAGATCAGCGGGGCGGTGCTCGCGCTCGGCTACCTGGACGACGATGTTCGCACCCACGAGCGCTTCGTCGACGAGCACGGTGTGCGCTGGTATCGCACCGGCGATCTGGGTGAGGTCGACGCCGAGGCCGGACTCGTGCGGGTGCTCGGCCGGGCCGACAACGTGATCATCTCTGGCGGCGAGAAAGTGTCGCTCGATGCGGTCGAACGCCTGGTGCGCACGCTTCCCGGACTCGGGGATGCCGTCGTGCTGAGCGCCGACGATGCCGAGTGGGGGCAGGTGCCCGTCGTCGTGACATCGGTCAGTGCGATGTCGGTCAGCGGGGATGCCGTGACGTCAGCCGTCGAGGATGCCGCGCCGTCAGCCGACGCTGCACCGGTCGATGGCCCGGCGCGAGCGGAGAACGCAACTGCCGCACGACCGGGGGAGTCTGCGGTGCCGCTGGAGCGCATCCGTGAACTCGTCGGGGAGCAGCTCGGCAAGGCGGCGCGTCCGGCGCAGCTGTTCACCGTGCCACAGATTCCGCTGCTCTCCTCTGGCAAACCCGATCGAAAGGCGCTCGCCGAGCGCATCCGCCGAGCGTGACCGGGGTCGGGTGGGCCGCGAGTTGTCAGAGATGGCCCCTTGAACGCGATTCATGGGGCCATCTCTGACAACTCGCGTGCGCCCTGGCGTCGCCCTCGGGCGAAGCCGATGCGCGCGGCACCGTCGAGAAGCCCGGGCCGGGCCTGGCAGACGGTTCGGCAGAGGTCGGGCCACTAACATGAGTGCGTGGCACATCGATCCGGGCCGGCACGGCCTCACACCCAGCACCCGAACTCCGCGAAACGAAACGGACGGTCGGGGCATCCGGGCCGCCGCAACGGCACTCACAGCGGAAACCCCGCCAAAGTCGCCCCGGCGAGCTTCGGCGACTGGGTCAGCGGCGCGCGCCTTCGCACCCTGCCCCTCGCGATCGCGCCCGTCGCCATCGGAACCGGCGCGGCCATCGTGGCCAGCGATCCCGGTGTCTATCACCCGGTGCGCGCGGTGCTCGCGCTGCTCGTCGCCCTGTTCATGCAGATCGGCGTCAACTACGCGAACGACTATTCCGACGGCATCCGCGGTACCGACGCATTCCGTATCGGTCCGGCCCGGCTGACCGGTTCGGGGGCTGCGCAGCCGAAGACTGTCTTGAAAGTGGCCCTGGCCTTCTTCGGGCTGGCGGCGATCGCCGGCTTGATTCTCGTCATCCTCAGCCAGCTGTGGTGGCTGCTCGCCGTCGGCGCAGTCGCGATCGTGGCCGCCTGGTTCTACACCGGCGGAAAGAAGCCGTATGGCTACTTCGGTCTGGGAGAACTGTTCGTCTTCATCTTCTTCGGCCCCGTCGCCACGCTCGGAACGACGCTCGTGCAGGCCGGCACCATCAACGTTGAAAGCGTGATCGGCGGTGTCGGCATCGGCCTGATCGCCTGCGCCGTGTTGATGGTGAACAATCTGCGCGACCTCGCACCCGACAAGGCGGCCGGCAAGCGCACGCTGTCGGTACTGATCGGAGACCGGGCCTCGCGCGTCGTCTTCTGCGTGCTGCTGCTGTTGCCGTTCGTGGGCGTCGCGTTCTTCTCGCTCTTCTACCCGCTCGCGTTCTTCACGTTCTTCTGCCTGCTGCTGGCGCTGCCGGCCTGTCTGATCACCGTGACGGCGAAGACTCCGCAGGAGCTCATCCTGGCCCTCAAGCTGACCAGCTTCACCGGCCTCGGCTACGGGTTGCTACTCGGAGCGGCTTTCGCGCTCTGACGGAGCTGGCTGCTCTGACGGGGCCGGCTGCTCTGCAGAAGTCGACGGCACGTTCTGCTCACTCTGAGTCGACTGCTCGGCAGCCTTCGCAGCCGTCGTCTCAACCGCAGCCGACGCGCGGTCGACGGCCGCGTCTTCTGAGGCGTCATCCGCAGCGATCGGAGCCTTGTCGCGGTGGCGAGCCTCGTAGAGGTCGCTGGAAATGCTCGCGCGCGGCTTGCTCAACAGGATGTACGACAGGCAGAAGCCGATGAGTGCGGCGACCAGGGCCGAAATCCACCATTCAATCTGCAGGGCCAGCAAAATGGCCAGCGGAACGGCAAACATCAACACACGCAGCACGGAGTAGTACACCCAAACGGGAACAGCCTTCATGCATCCAGCTTAGGTTGCCCAGCTGTGCAGACAGACACCGCGCTCACACCCGACCCGGCCTAGACTCAGGGTATGGCTCGCGTCTGGTTTCTCCTCGGTTTGATGGTCGTGATCCTGACCGTCTACACGGTTGTGGATTGCGCCATGTTCGATCGCTCCCGTGTGCGCGGTTTGCCCCGCTGGGTGTGGATCTTCGTCATCCTCTTCATCCCGGTGATCGGTCCGCTGCTCTGGCTCATCGTCGGCCGCGGCCGTCGTCGTCAGGCCGCAGGCGGAGGTCGCACCACGCGTTCGATGGCACCGGATGACGACCCCGACTTCTTGAGAGGGCTTGCCGCGCAGGCGACCCAGGAGCAGCGCATCCGTCAGATGGAGCAGGAGCTTGCCGATCTCGACAAGCCAGACTCGACGGATGGCGGCACGGCGAAGGGCGGCGCACCGAAGGGTGGCACACCGAAGGGCGGGGCCGGTTCGGGCGGACCGAACGGATCCGCGGGCTCAGGTGCCACCGGTGCGACCGGTACCTCAGGAAACCCCCCGAAGACCACCGACCCGGGCGACGGCGAACAGCCGGGCCGCCGCGAAGCCTAACCGCCTGTGGTGCACATGACGCCGGGTGCGAGCCCGGCTACGACCTTCAGCGTCGCTCTGCTCGCCGAGTTCGTGCGCAGCGGCGTGCGGGATGTCGTGCTCAGCCCCGGTTCCCGGTCGCAGGCGCTGGCCCTCGCCGCCGCCGAATTCGAACGGGTCGGGCGCATCCGGCTGCACGTGCGCATCGACGAGCGCGGCGCCGGTTTTCTCGCGCTGGGCCTCGCGGTGGAGAGCAGTCGTCCCGTGCTCGTGGTCACGACGTCGGGCACCGCGGTGGCGAATCTGCATCCCGCCGTGCTGGAGGCACACCATTCCGGGGTGCCGCTCATTCTGCTGACGGCCGATCGACCAGCTGAGCTCCGCGGCATCCGCTCGAACCAGACAACGCATCAGCCGGGCATCTTCGGTGTGGCGACGCGGCTGGCTGAAGACGTCGCGGCGCCAGAGGCGGGCACGAGTGACCCAGTGCGTGCTGCCGATGCCGCTGCGTTGGTGCGGAGGGCGAGGGATGCCGCGACGGGCGTGCAGAGCGCCGGCCCTGGTCCGGTGCAGCTCAACCTCGCCTTTCGGGAACCGCTGTCGTCGGCGTTCACGCTTGAGGAGGCCGGGACAGACGAGGGAGCGGATGCCGCATCGGTCGCCCCGGCGACTGACCCGCTGGCCGATGTGCTCGCTGACGTGCTGACCGACGTGCTGACCGATCTGGCCTCCGAGCCGCCTCTGCAGATCGCTCCTGGTCTCCGCACGATCGTGATCGCCGGGCATGGCGCGGGCGAGCAAGCCGAACGGTTCGCGCGCTCGGGCGGCTGGCCGTTGCTGGCCGAGGTGTCGAGCGGCGCCCGGTTCGGCCCGAACCTCATCGTCGCCTACCGCGAGCTGTTGCAAAGCGCCGATTTCGGCGGACAGGTCGAGCGCGCCATCGTCTTCGGGCATCCCACCCTCAGCCGTGAGATTCCGACGCTGATTCAGCGCGACGGCGTCGAAACCATCGTCGTGGCGGCCACCGGAGACGAGTGGTACAACCCCGGTCACCGCGTCTCGCGACGCGCGCGTTCCGTCGTCGCCGACGAGGCATCCGTGGCGGATGCCGCAACCCGACCGGCCCGCGAGTGGCTCGGACGCTGGGTGATGACGAGTAGGCACGTGCTGGTCGCCGAGGCCGAGCAGGATGTCACCCCGATCGGCGAACGCGGCATCACCAAGGCCGAGCTTGCGGCGATGCGCGCCCCCGTCACCCGGGCCATGCTGGCCGACGCAATCTGGCGGGCATCCTGGCCGCACGACCGGCTCGTTCTCGGCGCCTCCCGCCTAATTCGTGAAGCCGACAAGCGGGTTCTGGGCAAGAAAATCTTTGTGCACGCCAACCGCGGGCTGGCCGGAATCGACGGCACCATCTCCACCGCCGTCGGCATTGCCCTGGCCAGCCAGGCCGGGCCCGAACCTCGCTCAAGCGGAACGACTCGGCTGCTGCTCGGCGACCTCGCTTTTCTGCACGACGTCGGTTCGCTGCTGCTCGCCCCGGGCGAGCTGCGGCCGCGCATGCAGATCGTGGTCGGCAACGACGGCGGCGGAACGATTTTCGACGGCCTCGAGGTCGCCCAGAGTGCCCACCCGACGAGCATCGACCGGGTGCTGTTCACCCCGCAGCAGGTCGATCTCTCGTCTCTCGCCGCGGCCTACGGCTGGAGTTACAGTCGGGCGGCGACCCGCAGCGACCTGGAACGCGAGCTGACGACGCCGCCGGCCGGGCCGAGCATCCTCGAAGTGCCGCTCGCCCGGTAGGTCACACTGATCCTTGCCAGGCCGTGGCGATCAACAACAGAGTCACCACGAAGCCGCTGACATAGTTGAGCCAGAGAAATCGCTTCCAGCCCCTGTTCGCCTCGGCTGAGCGCTCATCGCTCACCCGGCGCCACGGAAACGCCGTCACGATGTACGGCACCGCGAGCACCGCCGCGAGCGGTCCTGGCCAGGCAGTGAGCAGCATCAGCAGGCCGGCCAGCGCCCAGAGCGCCATCGCGAATCTCACGGTGCGCGCTGCCCCGAGCACCGTTGCGATCGAGCCGATTCCGGCCTCCCGATCGGGGCAGACATCCTGCACCGCCCCGAACGCGTGGCTGGCCATTCCCCAGAAGAAGAAGGCCACCAACAGCGCGACGAGCGACGGGGTGACCGTGGCCCCGACCACCGCCAGCCCGAACACGGCCGGGCTCACGAAGTGCGTGCTCGACGTGATCGAGTCCAGAAACGGCACCTCTTTGAACCGCAAGCCAGGAACCGAGTAGGCGACGACGGCGAAGAGGCTCACCGCGAGCACCAACCAGGCGAACGGATGCTGCCAGCCGGCCAGTACCACCATCGCCACGAGAAACGGGGCGGCGCTGATCACGCCGGAGCGCAGAACGAGGCGGTGCAGGCGCGGGTCGAGCAGTGCGCCTTCCGCGCCGCCCTTGCGAGGGTTGCGCAGGTCAGACTCGTAGTCGAAGACATCGTTGATGCCGTACATCAGCAGGTTGTAGGGGATCAGAAAGAAGACGGTTCCCACGATGAGCAGGGCGTCGATCCGCCCCGACGTCACGAGGTACGCGGCGGCGAACGGAAAAGCGGTGTTGATCCAGCTCAGCGGACGTGACGACAACAGCACCTGCCTGGTCAGCCATCCGGCCGAGCCCAGGCGGCCCCGCTGCACCTCGGTCATCGCTGCACCTCGGTCATCGCGCCACCTCGGTCATCGCGCCACCTCGGTCATTGTGCCTGCCCGGTCATCGTGCGCCACACCATCGGGCCCGCCGAACAGCGCCCAGAGCGACGGTAGGAGAAGCACAGCCGCCAAGGGGTAACTGAAGTCCTCCAACGGAGCGAGGCCGATCGAGAGACCGGTGGTGTGCGCCGGGTCGTAGCCGAACAGGCCGACCGCGATCATCAGATTGTCGAACACCGCCGTCAATGCGAGCACGGCGACCAGGGTGACGCCCAGCGCCGGCAGCGACCGCCGGGTCAACCGCCGAGTGCCGAAGGCGATGGCTGCGACGCCGACCGCGACGGCCAGGAACACGACGTTCAGCAGAAGATAAGTCATAAGCGCCTCCCGCGCTGGCGCAGAAGCGAAACTCCGCCGATGAGGTTCATCGTGAGGTAGCAGAGGAAGCAGAGAAAGAAGATCTCCTCAAGCGGCAGCTCCGGGGCGAGAAGCACGCCGGTCAGCACCGACGTCTCACCGCGGTGAAAGATGCCGAGGCTGATGCCGGCGAGATCCCAGGCCAGAAAGAACGCGAGGCCGATGCCGAGCACTGCGGCAGCGCGGCCAGGGCGCTTCCAGAAGAAGAGCCGAAAGCGCCAGTCGAGCACCACCATTCCGCCGAGCGAAACGAGCAGCGTGAGCAGGTAGAGGATGCTCATCGTGGCTCCGGGAGCGGCCCTGGGCTGGTGTCGGAGTTCATGCGCTTCAGCAGAATCTCAGCGCTGATCAGGCACATCGGCAGTCCGATGCCGGGAATGGTGCTGCCTCCCGCGTAGTAGAGGCCGTCGACACGGGCCGATTTGTTCGACCCGCGAAAGAAAGCGCTCTGCCGCAGCGTGTGCGCCGGCCCCAACGCACCGCCCTTCCACGAATTCAAGGTTGCGGCGAAATCGGCGGGCCCGATCGTGCGGCGCACAACAATGCGCTCGGCAAGGTCGGGAATTCCGGCCCACTCTGACAGCTGTTCGATGGCCCGGTCGGCGATCGCCTCGATCGTGGGGGAGCCGGAGCCGTCGATTCCGCCGTGCCCCAGCGTCGGATCGGCCGGAATGGGAACCAAGAGAAAGAGGTTCGAGTCGCCGTCTGGCGCGACGGCCGCGTCGGTCACGCTCGGCATGCAGGCGTAGAACGATGCGGGTGACGGGACGGAAGGACGTCTGCCGAAGATGCGCCCGAAGTTCTCCTTCCAGTCAGAGGTGAAGAACAGGGTGTGATGCAACAGCTGCGGCAATTCGCCGCGCACCCCCAGCATCACCAAGACCGCGCCAGGGCCGGAGACTCGACGGCGCCACCAGCGCTCTGGATAGGTGCGGTGACCGACCGGCACGAGTTCTGTTTCGGTGTGGTGCAGGTCGGCGCAGGAGACGACGTTGTCGGCGGCGAGCCGCACGACATGGCCAGTGTCGTCGAGATAGCTGACCCCGGTGGTCACCGCCGCCCGCTGCGCGAAGCTGCGCGTCAGGATGGCGGTCACCCGGGCATCCGTGATGATCTCGACACCCTCGGCCCTGGCGAGCCCTGCGATGCTGTCGATGATTGTTGCGAAGCCGCCCTGCGGATAGAGAACTCCGTCGGCCAGGTCGAGATGGCTCATCAGGTGGTACAGGGCAGGCGTTCGGTCGGGGGAGGAGCCGAGGAAAACCGCGGGATAGCCGAGGATCTGGCGCAGGCGCGGATCGTTGACATATCCGGCGATGAAACGGTCAAGCGGCTGCAGGAGCAGTCGGCCGAGCCGGCCCAATCGGCGCAGAATCTCACGGGAAGCGAACTGTCCCATCGATTCGAAACTCGAGTAGAGAAACCGGTCAACAGCAACCCGGTAGGTGTCTTCCGCCGAATCCAAGTAGCGGTCAAGCGCCTTCCCCGCACCGGGCTCGATGCGCTCGAACAGCGCGGTGTTGCTCGCCCGGTCGGCCGCGATGTCGACCGGGTCGACGTCTGACTCGAAGTGAACCCGGTAGCCGGGGTCGAGGCGGGTCAGATGGAGTTGTGCAGCGGCGTTGGTGCCGAGCAGCTTGTAGAAATGGTCGAAGACCTCAGGCATGAGATACCAGGATGGCCCGGTGTCGAACCGAAAACCGTCGGACTCCCACACTCCCGCACGCCCGCCGAGCGTGCTCTGCGCCTCAAGGAGAGTGACGTCGTGGCCTTCCTTGGCGAGTAGTGCGGCACTGGCGAGCCCGGCGATGCCACCGCCGATCACAATGGTGCGCTGTCGGGCCGGTGCCGGTGCTGCTGCCGGTGATGGTGCCCCGGTCATCGGGTTCGCGCCCC
This sequence comes from Glaciibacter kafniensis, assembly GCF_039538945.1. Lineage (NCBI taxonomy): Bacteria > Bacillati > Actinomycetota > Actinomycetes > Micrococcales > Microbacteriaceae > Glaciibacter > Glaciibacter kafniensis. Next base: position 73,153 of record NZ_BAABCN010000008.1, read on the forward strand.
GCGGCCGAGGAGCACACCGGCGGCGAGCAGCAGCTTCTCTCCGTCTGGCACTCGCACCCGCGTCGTGCAGAGCGCGGTGCAGGGAGTGTTGCGGAGTTTCTGGGCCAGACGCGCGAACAGGTCGTGGGCGGCGCGCACCGCACCGCGGCATCCGACCGGAAGCAGCGGCAGCGCCAACGACGCTGCGGCGAGGTCGGCATCGATGTCGGCGAGAATTCGGGCCTTGTCGGCCTCTGTCATCGCCGTCGGGTCGATGCCCGGAAAGTAGCTGCGCCCGAGCGTCTCGTAGTCGTCGGCCAGGTCGCGCAGAAAATTGATCTTCTGAAACGCGGCGCCCAAGCGGCGTGCTCCCGTGTCGAGGTACGTCATCTCCACGTCGCTCGGACTGATCCCCTGCAGAAAAGATCGCAGGCACATCAAGCCGATGACCTCGGCCGAACCGTAGATGTAGGCCGCGAGGGTGTCATCGGTGAACGGAATGGTGTCGAGGTCTCGGCGCATCGAGGCGAAGAACGGCGCGACCAGGCTCGCATCGATGCCGGTTTCCCGCGCGGTCAAGGCAAACGAATGAACCACAAGGTTTGTGCTGTACCCGCGCCCGATCGCTGCGATCGTTTCGGTCTCCAGATCGTCGAGCAGCTCCCGCTGCGCCTCGATGCCGAGCCCGGCGCCGGCTGCGGCACCGTCGACGAGTTCGTCGGCGATCCGCACGAGGGCGTAGATGGCGCGAACCTGGCCGCGCATCCTCGGTTCGAGCAGTCGGGCGGCGAGCCCGAACGACGTCGAGTATTCGCCGATGATCACGGCTGAGCTGGCCTGTGCCGCGGCGTTGTAGGTCGTGAGGTCCGTCGTCTGCTGCTGGCGGGCATCCGGTTGAGTGATTGTGCGTTGCTTGGTCATCGTTGTCGATCCGCTGCTGTCTCGGTCAGGCCGATCAAGGTCTCGCGCAGGGCCTGGGGTACGTCGGGGGAGTCGAGCACGTCGATGGCGCGTCGAATGTGGTCGTAGGCGAGCTCGTCGACGGCCTGCACTGCCCCGCAGGCCCGCAGGTGTGCGCGCACCAGTTCGGCCTCTTCGTTTGTCGTCGTTCCGGTGCCGATGAACGGGGCGATTGCCGGCCACGCATCGGTCGTGCGTGCGCAGGCGATCAGCGCGGTGAATTTGCCCTCGCGCAGGTCAGAGAGTGCGCTCTTGCCGGTGACAGCCGGATCGCCGAACACCCCGAGTACGTCATCGGCGAGTTGAAATGCCACTCCGACGAGACGACCGAATCGACCCAGCACGTCGAGTGCGCTGGCCGACGCTCCGGCGAGAATCGCCCCGGCCTGAAGCGGCGCCTCAAACGAATAGAGGGCGGTCTTGCGTTCGAGGGTGGTGAGCACCTCGCTCAGCGTGACCGGGGCATGCAGAGCGGTGTTCGTGACATCCGCCAGCTCGCCGGCGGCGGTGACGAACACCGCCCGATCGAGCAGGTCGAGCAGCCGGCCACGGATGTGCGGTGCGGTCGGCAGCGTCGCAATCGCCCTGTGGGCCTCGCTGAGCGCCAGGTCGCCGGCCAGAATGCCTGCGGTGGTCGCCCACACCCCCGCCTGATCGGCGCTGGCCCCGTGGCGGATGGCGCGCAGGGTGAACTCCCCGGCGACATTGGGGGACCCGCGCCGGGTGAGATCTCGGTCGATCACGTCGTCATGAATGATGAATGCCGTGTGCAGCAGCTCGAAGCTCACGGCCACCGGCAGGGCCAGCGGGAGATCGGTCCCGCCGAATCCGGCGTAGGCCGCGAGAACGAGGGCCGGGCGGCCGCGTTTGCCGCCACTCGATGCCTGGGCAAGCGCTTCCCAGAGCGCAACGTAATGTTCGCCGTAGTCGCTGGCTCGCAGCCGGGCGGCGGCGAGGTAGCGCTCGAGTTCGGTGTCGACGCCGGCGGCGATGAGATCAGGCATCGTGAGCTCCCAGCTCGCGCAGCTGCAGAACCATCCACGGGCTGAATGCCCACGGGGCATCCCGTGCGGCCCGGTGCAGCGCGCTTGTATCGGTCCAGGCGAACTCCATCACTTCGTCGGGGTTCACACGGGGTTCAGCGGTGGTCGTGGCGCGGTAGACCGGGCACAGCTCGTTCTCGACGATGCCGCTGGCGTCGGTGGCGCGGTAGCGAAACTGCGGGGCCACCACCTTCAGCTGGTCAAGGTCGAGCCCGAGTTCGAGCTGTGCGCGGCGTCTGACAGCATCGTCGGGATCTTCTCCCGGGAGCGGATGTCCGCAGAACGAATTGGTCCAGACGCCCGGCCAGGTGGTCTTCGCCAGGGAGCGACGAGTGATCAACACCTGACCGTGCGAGTTGAAGACGTAGCAGGAGAAGGCCAGATGCAGTGGGGTGTCGAGTGTGTGCACGGTGTTCTTCTGGGCGGTGCCGATCTGACGGCCCGCATCGTCGACAAGAATCACACTGTCATGCTGCAGAGTGCTGAGACTCATTGCGCTCGCCTCCTCCTTCTCTCGGAACATAGTCCTAAATCTAGCTAACCAGGTTAGCTAAATCAACGTTAGCATGGTGGAATGACGCAACGGGAGACTCCACACGCATCGGGGTCGTATTGGTTTGAGGACGACGCCGATGACGTGTCGCGGGCCATTCTCGTGCTGCAATCACTGCGCCGATTCAAAGCGGCCGACACCGCCATGCGGCACCACACGCAGTCGGAGATGGACATGAACGAGACCGATCTCTTGGCCCTCCGCTATCTGATCGCCGCCGAAAGCAGGGGCGACGATGTCGGCCCGAAAGAACTTGCGGTTGCGCTCGAAATCTCAACTGCCGCCACGGCGAAGGTGCTTGCTCGACTTGTGAAATCCGGGCACATCAGACGTGAAACGCATCCGACCGACCGTCGTTCCCAGCTTCTCTACGCCACTCCAGATGCCCAAAGTGAGGTGCGCAAAACCCTCGGTGCCATGCACGAACGGATGCTCAGCGTCGCCCAGGACTTTTCGGCCGGCGAGCAGCAAGCCATCATTCGGTTTCTCGACAACATGAGTTCGTCCGTGCACTCGCCCGACCAGGATTCGAAGGCCACGCGGCGACCGGTGCTCAGCCGGCACCGGATCGCGTCGGAGCAGTGAGCATGACAGCAAGGGTGATCAGGACGGCAATGGCAATCAGGACGGCAATGGCAATCTGGACAGCGACGGTGAGTATGACAGTGACGATGAGCATGACTGCGAGAGTGACCGGGACAGCGGTGAGCGGCGGTGAATTGCGATGAGACTCTGGTCGGTGCACCCGCAGTACTTCGACCGGCAGGCCTTGACCGCCGCGTGGCGGGAGGCGCTGCTGGCGCAGGCGGTGCTGATCGCGCCGGGGCGCGGCTACAGTAATCATCCGCAGCTCGAACGCTTTCGCGAGCAGCCGGCGCCGATCGATGCGATTGCCGATTTTCTGAACGGAATCGTGGATGAGGCCGATGCAAGGGGCTATCACTTCGCGCGCGAGAAGATCACGGGAACGGTGACTGTTCGCCTGCCCGGCGGCCAGGCCGACACCGCGCCCGGCACCGCGGCGCTCGCCGTCACCACCGGTCAGTTGCAGTACGAATGGGCCCACCTCCGGGCGAAACTCGAGCGGCGCAGTCCCGACGTGGCAGAACGCTGGGCCGCGCTCGACACCCCGCAGCCGCATCCGTTGTTCAGAGTCGTCGACGGCCCGATCGCGTCGTGGGAGCGCATCGCGCAGTAGGCCGCGCCCGGTGGCACGAATCAGCGCTCGGTCGGCGGCAAGAAACCCTGGCGTGGGGCGGCAGCAACCGGCAGAATGACCTGCAACGAAAAGGGGCACCATGGCGAAGCAGGAGAAGCAGGAGAAGCAGGGCGAGACGTTCTGGACAGACGATCCAGCCGCCGCGTTGAGTGTCGGGCCGGGCTTCGTGCTCGCTGCCCACCCCACCGATGCAGCGCCCGGCTTCGACGGCGACAAGAAGGCGGCAGCGTCAGCGCTCGCCGAGGGGGCGACCTTGCTCTCCGCGCTGCAAGAGAAGTTCTTCGCCAACAGCCGTTCGGGGGACACCCGAAAGATCTTGCTGGTGCTGCAAGCCATGGACACCGCGGGCAAGGGCGGCATCGTGCGCCACGTCGTCGGAGCCGTCGACCCGCAGGGCATCGACCATGTCGCGTTCAAAGCGCCGACGAAAGAAGAGCTCAGCCACGACTTTCTCTGGCGCATCCGCAAGCGGGTGCCAGGGGCCGGCATGATCGGGGTATTCGACCGGTCGCACTACGAAGACGTTCTCATCGGTCGGGTGCGCCAGCTCGCGCCGCCCGCCGAGATCGACGAGCGCTACGAGCAGATCAACCAGTTCGAGCAGCAACTCGTCGATGACGACACGACCGTGATCAAGGTGATGCTGCACCTCGGCTTCGATGAGCAGAAAGCCCGCCTGGCCGAGCGGCTGGACCGGCCAGACAAGCACTGGAAATACAACCCGGGCGACGTCGACGAACGGATGCTGTGGCCCGCCTACCAGGAGGCCTATCAAGTGGTGTTCGAGCGCACGCAGACCGACGCCGCACCGTGGTACGTGATCCCTGCCGACAAGAAGTGGTACGCGCGCCTGGCCGTGCAACACCTGCTCATCGATGCATTGACCCGGATGAACGTGGACTGGCCGCCGGCGACCTACGACGTGGAGGTCGAGAAGGCGCGACTCGCGGCATCCTGAGCTGAGCTCGCCGGCTGAGGGCCTGTCGGAGCTCCCTGACCCGCGGTCGCCCTGACTCCCACCGGTAGGCTGCAACAATGTCGTACCCCGCTCAGTCCGAGTTCACTCAGCCTCAGTTCGAACAGCGGCCGGAGTCTCCTGCGCCGCAGTCGCCGGTGGGCGGACTGGCCATTGCTGCACTCATTGTCGGCGGCAGCGCCTTCGTGCTGGGCTGGATGATCGGAGTCGGCTTTGTGCTCGGACTTGCCGGAATCGTGCTCGGCATCCTGGCCCTGCGCACAACATCCGGTCGCGTTTTCGGGGTGATCGGACTCGTTTTGTCGGCCATCGCAACGCTGACGAACATTGTGGCGATGTTCGTGTTTGCCGTGTTCCTCGGTGGCTCGCTGTCACTCTTCGCCGACGGGGTCAGCGCCGAGTTCGGCGACGCGCAGAGTGCACTCACGTTCGCGCCGGTGAGCACGCCCTGCTACGGCTTCGACGGCCCAGCCCACTACGTGAACAACCTGCCAGAAGCAGATGTTGCGGCCTGCGCCAGCCGTCTCGAGCTCTGGGGTGAGGTCACCCCGGACGGCGAGGTCTTGAGTACCGGCGTCGGCGCCATTTTCGGCACCGTCGGGGTCGAGCCCATTCGGGTGCAAACCTCGGACGCGATGACGCCGGCCGACACGGTTGACGAGATGGTGCAAGCGCTGAGCCTCGACTACCTGCCCGCGATGGGCACCGTCGAGTCGCTGCTCGAGCCGATCACGCTCGATGGAGTCGCCGCGAACCTCACCCGGATCGACAGCGACGCCGAGTTCACCGAGCTGAAAGCCGTGATCACGGCGCGGGCACCGGCTGCCTACCAAACCGCCAACGGCCCCGTGCAGTACTTCGTGATCTCCGTCGTTCTCCCCGACGAGGTCGGTCAGACCGACGCCGATGAGGAGCGGATTCTGTCTGAGCTGATCTCAACCTGGACCTGGCAGTAGCCGTTCGCTTCCCCCATTCGACGGAGAATGCGGCGCTTTTGGGCGTTTTGGGCCGCTCAGCGCGCCTGGGAGCGAAAATCTCCGTCGAATGGGTGACGAGCGGATGGGCGGCGCGCGGGGGGATAGCGCGGATGGCCCGGCGTGCAGACGAGGCGAAGGCGGCCTAGCCGAACGCGGTCTAGCCGAACGCCTCGACGACCGGACGGAATTTCATGCGGGTCTCGGCCAGCTCGCGCTCAGGCTCTGAGTCCAGCACGATGCCGCAACCGGCATAGGCGGTAACATCGCCGCTGGGGCTGACCTGCGCGCAGCGCAGCGCGATGGCCCACTCGCCGTCGCCGTCTGCGCCCACCCAGCCGACCGGGCCGGCGTAGCGCCCGCGGTCGAATGGCTCCACCTCGCGAATCAGCGCGAGCGCCTTGTCGGTCGGGGTTCCGGCCACGGCGGCGGTCGGATGCAGAGCCGCGATCAGATCGAGGGAGGTTGATCCGTCGCTGAGCGTGCCCTCGACATCCGTCGCCAGGTGCCACAGGTTCGGCAGCTTGAGGGTGAACGGAATCTCGCTCGTGGTGATGTGGGAGGTGTGCGGTCGCAGCGAGGCGAGCACGCTCTGCACGGCGAACTCGTGCTCGTCACCGTCTTTGGGCGAGGTGGCCAGGGCGAGTGCGGCGGCCGTATCGGCGGCGGCGTCGGTGCCGCGCGACATCGTTCCGGCCAACACGCGGGCGTTGACCTCGCCGTGGTCGGCGCGAATCAGGGTTTCGGGGCTAGAGCCGACGAGACCGTCGACGGCATAGGTCCAGCAGTCCGGGTAGCCGAGGGCGAGCTCAGAGATCGAGCGGCGCACATCGGATTCGGCGGGCAGGTGCCCGACCAGATCGCGCGCGAGCACCACCTTGCTCAGGTCGTGAGCGGCAATGCGGCGGATGCCCTCGGCCACCGCCTCGCGGTAGCCATCGGGAGTGAGCGCGCCAGGCAACAGCGACAATCGGTACTCCGGGCCGAGCGGATGCAGCTCCAACGGAATCTCGGGAGGCGTCTCGCCGGTCGCCCAAATGCGGGTGACCCAGCACACGCCGTCTTCGCGTCCGACGATCACCGACGGCACGATCAGCACGCTCTTCTCGGCCGACGAGTCATCGAAGGCGAAGGCTCCGAACGCGAGCAGGCCGGTTCCGGTGCGGTTCAGCGGGTCAGTCACGGTCGCCGCGGCGACGACATCGCGCCAGGCGACGGCCGCATCGGTCATGCGCGTGGCCCCTGAGAACTCGAGGCGCAGCGCGGTGCCGATGCCGGCCAAGCCCTGGGCCCGCCGCATCCAGAGCAACGGCTCGTGCTGGTCAAGCAGAAGAATGAGTTGGCTGATATCGGAGATGGGGGTGGTTTCGACCGTCAGCGCCTGCAGATTCACCTGTTCAGCCTACGCCTGCGGCCACCGCACCCTCGTGCTGCCAGTCTCGCGCGGCCCAATTAGACTGGGGGAGTGAACAGAGCAGACCTGGGCAAGCAACCGGCAGAAGTCGCCGCCATGTTCGATGAGGTCTCCACCCACTACGACCGCACGAACGCGGTGCTGTCGATGGGAAATGCGGCTCTCTGGCGCATCTCGACGACGAAGGCCGTTGCGCCGCGCGCGGGCGAACGCATCCTCGATATCGCGGCAGGAACCGGCACCTCGAGTGCCGCGCTGGCGAAATCGGGTGCGCACATCGTTGCCGCCGACTTTTCGGAGGGCATGATCAGGGTCGGCCGTGAGCGTCACGCCGGCAACCCGAACATCGAGTTCGTGCAGGCGGATGCGACGGCTTTGCCGTTCAAGGACGCCGAGTTCGACGCCGTCACGATTTCGTTCGGCTTGCGCAACGTCGTCGAACCGAAGAAGGCTCTCGCCGAGTTCTACCGGGTGACCAAACCCGGCGGTCGCGTCGTGATCTGCGAGTTCTCGACGCCGCCGGTGAAACCGATCCGCGTCGGCTACTTCGCCTACCTTGAGCACGTCATGCCGAGAATCGTGAAGCTGGCCTCCTCGAACGCCGAGGCCTATGACTACCTCGGCGAGTCGATCGCAGCCTGGCCGAACCAGCCCACGTTGAGCTCCTGGTTGCGTGAAGCCGGCTACAGCAACGTCGCCTACCGCAATCTGACGCTCGGCATCGTGGCACTGCACCGTGGTGGCATCAAACCGGCGGATTCTCAGAGCACGTCCCCGGCATCCTGACCCTTTTCAGACCCAATCGTTAGGCAGACAGTGAAACCGAGCGCCCCCGTCGTCCGTCGTAGCTCCTCGGTGGCTTCGCAATTGGGTTTGAGCGACCGCATCTTCTCGAGCAAGGCCGACCGCGGTCTGGCAGCAGCCATCGACACCGGGCTCGACCAGGTTGAAGCGAGCCTGCTCGCCGAGGTGGTCTTCGCCGATGAGATCGCCAACGTCACCAGCCGTTACCTGCTCAACGCCGGCGGCAAGCGCGTGCGCCCGATGCTGGCCCTGCTCACCGCCCACCTCGGCAGCGGCACGGTGCCCGACGTTGTGACGGCCGCCGCCGCCATCGAGGTCACCCACCTGGCCTCGCTCTATCACGATGACGTGATGGATGACGCAGACAAGCGTCGCGGTGTGCCGAGCGCACAGACGGTCTGGGGCAACTCGGTCGCGATTCTCACCGGAGATCTGCTCTTCGCCCGGGCGAGCCAGCTGATGGCCCGTCTCGGGGAACGCGCCATCCGCTTGCAGGCCGACACCTTCGAGCGTCTCGTGATGGGTCAACTGCACGAAACCGTCGGACCCCGCGCGGGCGAAGACCCGGTGGCGCACTACATTCAGGTGCTCTCCGACAAGACGGGTTCGTTGATCGCCGCGGCAGCGCAGGCCGGAATCGTGTTCTCGGATGCGCCAGACGAGTTCGAAGAGCCGCTTGTCACATTCGGAGAGAAAATCGGCGTGGCATTCCAGCTCATCGACGACGTCATTGATCTGTCGCCGCAGCCGGAAGAGACCGGCAAGGTTCCCGGCACCGACCTGCGGGCCGGCGTCTCGACGTTGCCGCTGCTGCGCCTGCGCGAGCGCCAGGGCACCGATGCGTCGGCCGCCGAGCTTCTCGAGCGTCTCGAACGCGACGTGATGACCCCGTCGACCACCGCCCCCGGTGAGCCGACCCCGGTCGCCGATGCGGCCATCGCGGCGCTCCGCGACCACGACGTCACCCACCAGACCCTCGAAGAAGCGCACCAGTGGGCGCGCGAAGCTGTCGAGGCGCTCGAACCGCTGCCGCGCGGTTCGGTCAAGAAAGCACTCACCAAGTTCGCCGAGACAATCGTCGAGCGTTCAAGCTGACCCCGGCAGGACACGATGACTTCTGAAGAAATCGACCCGGTGATCGACCCCGTGGTCGACCCCGTAGGAAAGGTTCCCATGACCAAGTTGCGATTGGCCATTGTCGGAGCAGGCCCCGCCGGCATCTACGCCGCTGACATTCTGCTCAAGGCGGAACGAAACTTCGACGTCTCGATCGACCTGTTCGACCACCTTCCTGCTCCCTACGGCCTGGTGCGCTACGGCGTTGCGCCAGACCACCCGCGCATCAAAGGCATCATCAACGCACTGCGTGACGTGCTCGACCGCGGCGACATCCGTCTGTTCGGCAATGTGCACTACGGCACAGACATCGTGCTCGACGACCTCAAGAAGCACTACAACGCGGTGATCTTCGCTACCGGAGCGGTGCGCGACGCCGACCTGAACATCCCCGGAATCGAGCTTCAGGGTTCCTACGGCGCCGCCGAGTTCGTCAGCTGGTTCGATGGACACCCCGACTTTCCGCGCACGTGGCCGCTCGACGCGAAAGAGGTCGCGGTGGTCGGCAACGGCAATGTCGCGCTGGATGTCGCGCGCATTCTGGCCAAGCACGCCGACGACCTCCTGACCACTGAGATCCCGGCCAACGTCTACGAGGGACTCACGGCGTCCCCGGTCACCGACGTGCACATCTTCGGTCGCCGCGGCCCGACTTCTGTGAAGTTCACCCCGCTGGAACTGCGCGAGCTCGGCGAGCTGCGCGACGTCGACATGATCGTCTACGACGAGGACTTCGACTACGACGACGCGGCCCGCACCGCGGTGTCGAGCAACAAGCAGGTGTTCGTGATGGACAAGGTGCTGAACCAGTGGCGCCAGCGGGAGACCGGCCAGGCGAGCCGTCGACTTCACCTGCACTTCTTCTCCAAGCCCATCGAGATCGTCGATGACGGCACTGGGCGCGTGGGCGCCATCCGTTTCGAGCGCACGGCGCCAGACGGTGAAGGCGGAGTCATCGGAACCGGCGAAATTCGCGAACTGCCGATCCAGGCCGTCTACCGGGCCGTCGGTTACTTCGGCTCGCCGCTCCCGGACATCCCCTTCGACAAGAAGCGTGGCGTCATCCCGAACCGTGAAGGCCAGGTGCTGCGCAAGGGCGACCCGTCGTCTGGTTCGGTCGGCGCCCACGAGCAGATGTACGGCGTCTACGCGACCGGCTGGATCAAGCGCGGGCCGGTGGGCCTGATCGGGCACACGAAGTCCGACGCGATGGAGACCGTGCGACACCTGATCAACGATCTCGGCAATTGGTGGGCCCCTGAGTCTCCGTTGGAGGAGAGCGTGACGGCGATGCTCGACGAACGCGGCATCGCGTACACGAACCTCGACGGCTGGCACAATCTCGACCAGCACGAACTGGCGCTCGGCGAGGCGGAGGGCCGCACGCGCATCAAGGTCGTGCCGCGTGACGAGATGGTGAGCGTCTCCCGCCAGGAGTAGTTCTCTCTGGCGTCGACCCCCGCTTCGATTCTCGCCGAACTGTGACAAATGACCATTTTCGGGCGTGAAAACCGTCATGTGACACAGTTCGGCGACGTCGATGAGGGCGGAGTGGGCGTTCGAGACGGATGTTCGGCGAGACGGATGCTCGGTAACACGGATGCGATAGCCTCGCGAGCATGCACACTCCGGCGAATGAATGGGTTCCCGATGTTCTGGGTGATCGATTCGAACAGCTCACTCTTCCGCTGCGTCCGGATGCCGAGGGCGAGGTTGTCGCCACCCTGGTGCGTCCGGTGTCGCGCTTTCGCCTCGAGCTTGTGCGCCCGGTCGCGGCCGGCGTCGACGTGCTCTACGTGCACGGCTGGTCTGACTACTTCTTTCAGACCGAGCTCGCCGAGTACTGGCAGAATGCCGGAGCGCGCTTTCATGCGCTCGACCTGCGCAAGTACGGCCGCAGCCTGCGCCCCGGCCAGACGCCCGGCTACATCACCGACCTCAACGACTACGACGAAGACATCGAGGCGGCCCTCAGTGCGATCGGGCATGGTCGGCACCACGAGCCCAAACGGCCGCTGATCATGATGGGACATTCGACCGGCGGGCTGATCTTCAGCCTCTGGGTCGACCGCAATCCGGGCCGCGTCGCCGCCGTCGTGCTCAACAGCCCCTGGCTCGAGTTTCAGGCGACAGGGGTCGGTCGGGCCGCCATCCTGCCGATCGTCGAGATCCAGGCCAAGGTCGATCCGCGGGCGCCGCTGCCGAAGGTCGACCTCGGTTTCTACACGCGCAGTGTGTCGTCAACGCTCGACGGCGCCTGGGACTACAACTTCGACTGGCGGCCGCCGCGCGGGTTCACCGCGCATCCCGCCTGGCTGCGCGCGATCCTCGCCGGACACGCGCGCGTCGCATCCGGACTCTCGATCGACGCCCCGGTGTTCACCATGATTTCGGCGCGGTCGATGCTCATTCCGAAGTGGACGCCAGAAATGATGGGCGCGGATGTTGTGCTGCGGGTCGACGACATCGCGGTGCGATCGACGCGGCTCGGCTCGCTCGTCACGATCGCCCGACTCGACGGTGCGTTGCACGACGTGTTTCTGTCGGCGCCTCCGGTGCGCCACGAGGCATATCAGCAGCTGACGCGGTGGCTGCGTAGCTACCTACGCCCCGAGGCCTAGCGCCGGGTTTCGGTGATCGAAGCAGCGGGGTGGGCGCAGTGAAACTCCGCCTCGGGCACACGACGGCCACGCGGAATCCACGCCCTGTTCAGATGGGCAATTCCCTTTCTTCACCTGCGCGCTCGATTGTGTGACTCAGAGCGCTGAACTGGGGCTATGAAGATGCCTGGAATCTTCTGCACTTGCCCGAAGCGCGACTCTGCCGTCGTCAGTCTTTGGAGCCGTCATGCCAGCACAGCCTCGGATCGCCTTCTCCTCGTTTCCTTCAGCGAGCGATCTCCAGTTCGCAGTCTGGAAGCGCGTGAATGCGCGCATCCTGGGGGGCGTGCCGACGAACGCACGGGCGTCGAACTCAGCGGTGCTCACTGAGCCGGTGCCGAGCACTGCCCCGCGCGGCGTGTGGCAGCTGCTCGCGGCAAACAACAGGGAGCTCGGGCGCAGCGCACTGGCCTACTCGAGTTTTCGCGATGCGTTCAGCCACGTCGCCCGGGTGCGTGAGATGGCGACCCAGCTGGCCCTCCGTGTCGAGCGCCATCACGATTTGGGCACCTGGTTCTGGGTGGCCGACTACGTGGATGAGCCAGTGATCACCTCAGCACGGCTGTTCGGTTCTGCCTCAGAGGCCGCGAAAACCGCAACGGGAGCGGTGTTGGCTTTCTCGCAGGCGACGATCGATGACAAGCCTCGATCTCGACCAGGGCGTCGGTGCCCGCCAGAGCCGGCTAGGGAGAACAGTGACTCAGCGCCCTGGTAGTGCCGCTGGGCACGAGGGCGACTCGCCGTCCGGCGCCTCGCTGATCTCCGACCGTTTCTTGCTCGGCGAACTGCTGGGCAGCGGCGGATCGGCTTCGGTCTTCGCCGCGACGGATGTGACAACGGGTGGTGGCGTCGCGCTCAAGGTTCTGCATCCCCGGCTCTCAGACGCCTCGGCAACGCAGCAGGCCTTCTTTCGGCAGGCGCGGGTTGCCTCGGCCATCCGGCATCCGAACGTCGCCGGAGTCGTGGCGCTCGGCACCGACCAGAACCAGTCGCCGCCGGTCGTCTGGATCGCACTCGAACGTGCCGGCGGGGTGAGCCTGGCCGAACGCGTCGAGCAGCGGGGACCGCTCGACAGCGCCGATGCCGTCGCCGTCGCCGAGGGCATGCTGCGCGGTGTCGCAGCGGCACACGCGGTCGGCGTGATTCATCGTGATCTGTCGCCGGGCAACATCATGGTTCCGCTCGAATCGGCAATCGCGTCGGAATCGGTGCGTGTCATCGATTTCGGGTTGGCGGATGCCGCGGGTCGGCCGGTGCTCGGCATCGATGTCGTGCGCACCGCGCAGCCGTCGAGTGCCGAAACGCCACCGCCGGCCGAGCTCGGTGTGCTCGGAACCGTGCACTATCTATCTCCGGAGCAGGCGAGTGGGGCGGCTGTCGATGAGCGCTCAGATCTCTACCAACTCAGTGCTGTGCTTTTCTTCGCCCTGACCGGGCAGCCGCCCTACCCGCGGGAGTCGGCCGAAGCGACCATCCTCGCCCATCTCCACGCGCCCCCGCCCGTTCCCTCCTCGGTGCGCTCCGGCATTTCACGGGAACTGGATCGTCTCGTGGTCAAGGGCATGCTCACAGCGCAGCAGAGTCGCTTCGTCTCCGCCGAGGAGATGCTCGCCGCAGTGCTGAGCATTCCGGGGCAGCGCACGCAGCAGCAGTCGCAGCAGCAGCACGCTCCCTCCGCCGCACGCACTGTCGCAGCGACGCGGGTTCTTCCGAACCCGTCGACCGCTCTCACCAAGGTTCTACGGGCGCAGCCCTCCTCGCGCCGGCGGCCGGGCGCAGTCTCTGCCACATCCGCTGGGCGCCAGCGGCCGCGCCCGCTGCGCGCGGCTTGGCTGGCCGGAATCAGCGTCGCGGTGCTCGCCGTGGTGATCGGCGGATTCATCGCGGCCTCGGGGAGCACTCTCGCCCCCGCCGTCGTCGCGTCGCCGAGTAGCCATCCGAGCGAGCCGGCCGCCCCGCCGAGCAGCGCTCCGCCGCCCGAGACCGTGACCGTGACCGCAGTCGAGATGCCCTCGGTGGTACAGCTTTCTCTCGATGCCGCGCGATCAGCGCTCGCACATGCCGGCCTCACCGTCGGCAGTGTCGGTGTCGAGGATTCCGCCGAACCGGAGGGAACCGTCATCGCCGCCAGCCGGTCGGCGGGGGAGCGGGCAGAGGCCGGCTGGAGCGTCGACCTGGTCGCGGCATCGGGGTGGAATCTGGTGCCTTCGGTGGTTGGCCTCACCGCGGCAGAGGCTTCGGCAGCGCTCGCGGCGGCCGGGTTCGCCGTGACCGTCGTGAACGGGGGCAGCACCTCCGCCGGGGGAGAGAACGTGCTCTCGGCCGACCCAGGAGTCGGAACGCGAGTTCTACTCGGCGGAAGCATCCTGATCACGATGGCACGCTCAGGCGGCGCGACTCCCGTGCCCAGCACGGGCCCCTCGGCTGTGCCGACCCCGACCCCCGTACCGACGTCATCGCCGACAACAGGGCCGTCCACGCCGCCCGAAACGCCGCCGCCCGCCCTGGTCGGCCCGTGACGAACGTGACGAACGTGACGAACGTGACGAACGTGACGAACGTGACGGACAGGGCACGCGGCAGAGCCCGACTCCGTCCCTGCTCCGGCCCGCCGCCGAAATGTCTTCGTTTCAACAGGCATCGTCCACGTCTTCTTCACCGCACCGAACCCAACGGTTCATCTCTGGCATCGATCGTGTGGTGTCGAGTCGTGATTGTGCCATTCAGCGCCGAACGCCGAATGTACAGAAAAGGATCAATGGTGAGGATGTGGGTGGTGTCGAGATGAGCGTCACCGCGCCGGCGACTCCGCCGGTGATCCCACCGGTCGCCGCGCCGGAGGCGGACTCACGGCTGCGGCGCTCCCTGCGTTCCCAGCCGACCGGGCCGGATGCGCTCTTTCGAACTTTCGCCTTCTCCGCCGGGATCACGACGGTGGCGATCATGCTCGCGGTCGGTCTGTTTCTCACGCTCCGCGCGGGAAACGCGCTCGGGACAGCCGGATTCTCATTTCTCACCGAACAGTCGTGGTCACCCGAGACCGGAGTTTTCGGGATCGCAGCGGTTCTCTTCGGAACCGTCACCATCGCCGCTGTCGCACTCTGCGTCTCATTTCCGTTGGCGCTCGGCACCGCGCTCCTGATCTCAGAGATCGTTCCGCCACGGCTCAAATCGGCGCTGACCACCATCGTCGACCTCATGGCCGCGGTGCCCAGCGTGGTCTTCGGCCTGTGGGGCGTCTTTTTTCTGCAGGGAAACATCATTCCCGTCGCCCAGTGGATCTCGACCTACTTCGGCTGGATCCCCTTCTTGCGCGTCGACGGCGCTGAACCAGGCACTCTCCCGGAGGCGAGCGCGTTCACGTCGTCGGCCTTCATCGCCGGGGTCGTCGTGGCGCTCATGGTGGTTCCGACGCAGACCTCGGTCATGCGGGAGGCCTTCTCGCAGGCGCCGCAGGGCGAACGCGAGGGGGCATACGCTCTCGGCTCGACGCGGTGGGGAATGATCCGCTCCGTCGTGCTGCCGTTCGGCCGCGGCGGCATTATCGGCGGCACCATGCTCGGCCTCGGCCGGGCGCTCGGCGAAACGATCGCCGTCTACATGATCATCTCGCCGATCTTCACGATCAACTGGCATCTGTTGAAGACCGGCACGAACTCGGTTTCCTCCTTGATCGCCCTGCGCTACGGCGAGGCCAGCGATTTCGGTCTCTCGGCGCTGATGGCAGCCGGGCTGGTGCTGTTTCTGATGACCCTGATCGTGAACTTCACCGCCTCATCCATCGTCGCCCGATCGCGCTCCGGCGCTGAGAGCGACGGCTGATGTCGACCGACCTCCTGTCCGATCCACGCGCCCCGCAGGTCAGCCCCGAACACGCGGGACACCAGAGCCGGCAGCCGGCAGAGCCACAGGCCGACCCGCACGCGCACGCGGGCGCTACCCACCGCACGGTGATTCCGGATGTCGACGGCATCGTCCCAGCGAAACGTCGCGTGCTGCGCCGGGTCACCCTCGACGACACCTGTGCCATCGTCGGTTCGTTGGCCGCGGCATCCGCGCTCAGCACGCTGCTGTTCGGCTGGTTCGCACCCCTGAGCGGGGCGATCGGCTGGGTGGTCGTGACCTATCTGGCCTTTCTCGCGCTCTACTCGGTGGTGATCAGCCTGACCGGCAGCCGAGAATCGGTGACCGACAAGCTCATCACGGCGCTGCTCTACAGTTCGGGGCTGGCACTCTTCGCCGCTCTGAGCTTCGTGGTCGTCTACACACTCGTGCGCGGGCGGGAAGCGCTCTTCTTTCACCCGAACTTCTTCACCCAGACGATGGAACTGGCCGGCCCGCTCGACCCGCTCGACGTCGGCGGCATTCTGCACGCCATCGTCGGAACACTCATCCAAATCTCGATCGCGCTGGCGATCACCGTGCCGCTCGGCATCGTTACCGCGGTGTTTCTCAATGAGTTTCCCGGCCGGTTCGCGCGCTTTGTGCGCACCGTCTCTGACGCCATGACCGCGCTGCCCTCGATCGTGGCCGGTCTGTTCATCTATGCCGCCGTCATTCTGCTCTTCACCCATCAGCGGTCCGGATTCGCTGCAGCCCTCGCGATCAGCGTGATGATGCTGCCGATCGTGATCAGGGCATCGGATGTTGTCTTGCGGCTGGTCGCTGGCAACCTGCGTGAGGCGTCGTACGCGCTCGGTGCTCCGCGCTGGCGCACCGTCTGGCATGTGGTCTTGCCGACGGCGAGGTCGGGACTCGTCAACGCGGTGATTCTCGGCACCGCGCGTGGCATCGGCGAAACCTCGCCGGTCTTGCTCACCTCCGGTGTCACAGCGGTGCTCTCACTCAACCCGTTCTCCGGGCCGATGATCTCGCTGCCGCTGCAGGTGTTCGAGCTGGTGAAGTCGCCGGAGCCGAACATGATCGCCCGCGGGTTCGGCACCGCCGCGGTACTGATCCTCCTCGTGCTCGTGCTGTTCACGCTGGCTCGGGCGTTCGGCGGCCGCGGTCCCGGCCAGTTGAGCGAGCGTCAGCAGAGGGCTGCCGCCCAGGCCTCCCTGAAAGATGTGCGGCGGTTCCTGGGCCGCGCCGCCGCATCCGTCGATTCACGACCCGCCGCCGCATCCGCCGCATCCGCCGCATCCGCCGCCGCATCTGCTCCAGAGGAGACCCCCCGATGACCGTGACACTCAGATTTCTCCGTGCCTCGGCCGGCGCGGCGGCCGTGCTGTTGACCGCTCTGCTGGCGACGGGCACAGGCGTGACCGCCGCCAACGCAGAGACCTACTACCCGATCGCGGGCACCGGGTCGACCTGGTCGCAGAATGCCCTCGACCAGTGGCGCACGAACGTGGCATCGAACTACAGCATGACCGTGAACTACACCGGTTCTGGTTCGTCGGCCGGCCGCAAGGACTTCATCAACCAGGCTGTCGACTTCGCGGTGAGCGAGATCCCGTTTCAAACGGCTCCAGAAGACAACTCGGCTCCCGAGAAGCCGACCACCGGATATGCCTACATGCCGATTGTGGCCGGCGGCACCTCGTTCATGTACAACCTGCGCATCGGCGGCAAAAAGGTGACGAACCTGCGCCTCGGCGGCGAGACGGTGACGAAAATCTTCACCGGGGCGATCACCAAGTGGAATGACCCACAGATCACGGCCGACAATCCGGGCCTCGCCATGCCGGACAAAGCAATCACGCCGGTGGTGCGCTCGGACGGCTCTGGCTCGACGGCACAATTCACCCTCTGGATGTCGAAGCAGCACCCCGACCTGTGGAACGCGTTCTGCGCATCGGTCGGGCGCGGGACCCCGTGCGGGCTGACCTCGCAGTACCCCGTTTTCGGTGCGGCCAAGGCCCAGAGCGGCTCGCTCGGCGTCGCCGGCTATGTCGGGCAGGACTACGGAGATGGCGCAATCACCTACGTCGAGTACTCGTACGCCCTGAAGTCGGGTTTTCCTGTCGCGAAGGTGTTGAACGCCAGCGGCTACTACGTGGAGCCCACCGCATCGTCGGTGGCTGTCGCACTCATGCAGGCGCAGATCAACACCGACACCAGTGATCCCGCCACCTATCTCACCCAGATTCTCGACGGCGTCTACAACAGCGTCGATAGTCGCACCTATCCGCTGTCGAGCTACTCGTACATGATCGTTCCGACCGCGGTCAACAACACCTTCAGCGAGGCGAAAGGCCCGACGCTCGGCGCGTTCGCCCAGTACATGCTCTGTGAGGGGCAGCAGCAGGCGGGGGCGCTCGGCTATTCGCCGTTGCCGATGAACCTCGTGCTGGCCGGATTTGATCAGATCAAGCGCATTCCCGGTGCCGGCAATGTGAATGTCGACGTGAACAAATGCAACAACCCCACGTTCAAGGCGGGCGATTCCCCGTCGAACAATCAGCTTGCGGCGAGTGCTCCGCAGCCGGCCGAGTGTGACAAGGTCGGGCCGAATCAGTGCACGACGGGCACAGCGGGTGCTCTCGAAGACACCTCGGTGAGCGGCAGCGGCACCGGCGGCAGCGCGACGGGGTCGCCGTCGGCCGGGGCGGGCGGGGCAACCGGCACCGGCGCCGATGGTTCGGCCGGTGCAGGGTCGGCCGGGGCAGGCTCCGGCGCGGGGGCCGCCGTGTACGACGCAACCGGCGCCCTGCTCTCCGGCGGTGTCGGAGGGGGAGCGGTGGCCAAACCATTCGCCCTGGCGAGCACAGGGTGGCAGGCCGAGAACTCGGTCATGCTCTTCGCCGTCGTGCTTCTTCTCGCCGCAGTTCTGCTTCCTCCGTTCCTGTCTCGCCGGCTGAAGCGCGGCCGTGGCAACAGCCAGCCACCAGCCTGACCAGAAGAAAATCCGCTACGCAAGCTTGTCGTGGCGCCGTGTTCGTTCGTCGTTCACTCACGGTCACTCTCCCGACACCGTGGCTACTTACCGTGACAGTTGCCCGCAGCAGTCGGCACCGTCGTCGAGGAGACACCCCCGTGCGTTCAACCCGAAATCATCCCGCGCCAGACCGCACGCTCATGCGTGCTGTGGCGACAGGACTCGTCGTCGGGCTGGCGACGACTGCACTGCTCGGGTTCGGCGGAGCGAAGTTCTCCACGGCCCAGGCCGCCGACACCGCGAACTCGTCGGTGACAGTGAAGGCCACAGATCAAGATCCGGATGCGAAGAATGCCCCGCTTCCCGATCTCGCGGTCACCGTCTCCCAAACCGAGAATCTGATGTCGCAGGGCGTGCTGGTGAGCTGGACCGGCGGCATCCACTCCACAGTGCCGAGCGGCGATTCAAACGGCGGAGCGAACTTTCTGCAGATCGCGCAGTGCTGGGGCGACGACCCGCTGAACCCCGGACAGCCCGACCGCACGACCTGCCAGTACGGTGCCTTCAGGTCGGCCGGCTCCGCGCGCGACAACTTCGTCAGCAGTGACGCGGTGGTGGCGCCGGAAGACGTGCAATTCACGTCGCCGGAGGCCGGCCCGTTCGACCCGACATACACCTCGATCCCGTTCCGTTCCGCGACAGGGAAGACGATCTCGTCGATCGGTGAGAATCACGAGAAGCTCGACGTCGACGTCAACACCAACGAGTTCTTCACCCAGTACACCTCCAATGAGGTGAAGTGGGCCGGATCGGGCTCGGCGGGAACGGGCGCCACCCGATTCGAAGTGCAGACCGCGCTGCAGTCGCCCGGCCTCGGCTGCGGAGCCCCCGAGGCGAAGCCTGACGGCACGACCGCGCCGCGTTCCTGCTGGCTCGTGGTCATCCCACGCGGCACGGCCGATCCAGGGGTGAGCAGCATCACCAAATCCGGGCTGTTCTGGAGCAGCTGGAAGCACCGCATCGCCGTCAAGCTCGACTTCAAGCCCATCGGCTTGACCTGCCCGATCGGCTCGGCCGAGCGTCAGGTGGCCGGCAGCGAACTCGTCGCCGGCGCCGTCGCATCCTGGCAACCGACGTTGTGCGGTTCAACAGGGGGTGCCGTCTACACGATCAGCAAGGGTGCAGAGTCGGATGCGCTGCAGACGTCGTTGACGCAGCAGTCGGCCCCTCTCGCCCTGACGACACGGGCGTCGTCGTCTGAATTGACCGATTCTCTCGCCTACGCGCCCGTCGCCCTCACCGGTCTCTCGATCGGCTTCGCGATCGACCGTCAGCCGGATCCGGGCGAGGGCACACCGGAATCGGTCACCGAGCAGACGGGAACATCGTTCTCCGAGATCAAACTGACGCCGCGACTGATTGCAAAGCTCCTCACCAACTCCTACCTCGATTCGCTGCCGACGTTCGCAGACAAGACCCACCTGGGTTTCACGAGCACGGCGGATGCGGGCCACAACGCGCGCAACCTTGTGCTCGACCCCGACTTTCGTGCGATCAATGATCCGGAGTGGGACTACGAGAGCCTGATCAGCCCGTCGCTGGCCGACCTTCTGGTTCCGCAGGGGCGGTCAGACGCCGCCTGGCAATTGTGGCGCTATGTGTTGTCCGACCCGGAGGCTGTCGACTTTCTCGCGGGAAAGGCCGACCCCTGGGAGATGGTGGTGAACCCGTGGACGACAACGGATGCCGAGGCCAATCTGAGCGAGTCCGCCTTCGTTGTGCCGCGCGAAGACTTTCCGAAGGCCGATCCTGCCGAGCAGGCCGGAGGCAACGACGGCAGCCTGCCGATCAACGTCGTGAGCTGGCGGCCGTACACCAACGACCTCGACCAAGCCGGCTACCTCACGCTGCGCGGCGACGGTCAGGTGCTCGGACTCTGGGACCCCACCTCGAGTCCGGCCAAGTACACCAAGTCGCCGCGCAACCTGCCGGGCCAACAACGAGTGTTGTCGCTCACCGACACGGCGTCCGCCGCCCGCTATCAGGTTGTCTCCGCGTCGCTTCAGAACGCGAGCGGCTCGTTTGTGGCGCCCACCACTGAATCGCTCACCGCGGCAGCCGCGGCGATGACGCCGGTCGTCGGACAGTCGCAGGTCTACGAGTACGACCCGGCCGGTGCTGCAGCGGTCGCAGCACCGACGGCGTATCCGCTCGCCATGCCTGTGTATGCAGCGGCCAACCCGCGCTCGACCGACGCGACGGCACGCGCCGACTACGCCACCTTCATCCGCTACGCCGTGACCGAAGGTCAAAAGCCGGGCACCGACCCCGGCACCCTGCCGGCCGGCTACGCGCCCATCCCGCCGGGATGGCGCGATCAAGCGCTGGCGGCCGCCAATGTCATCCAGTCCGGCGGAGCGGTGGTGACCCCGTCGAACCCCGCCGTCGCGCCCCCTGTCGCCTCTGGGAGCGCCGCGGTACCCGCGTCCCCATCCTCAAACGTCTCGGCTCCCGCGGCGGCGGCGCCGGCCGCCGGCCCTTCGGCCTCTGGCAGCACTGCGGCGGTGCTCGGCAACGAGACCCCCGCCGATCCCGACACCGGAGGGCTCGCCGCGGCGATCCCGGTCGGCGGGATGTCTGGGCTGGCTGCCGCTGCCGCGGTTCCGCTGCTCTCCCGCATCAGACGAAAGAGTCTCTGATGCTCACATTCTTGGCACCACCGGGGGCGGCGTCGATCATCGACACACATCCGGTCAAGTCGATGCGAACGCGTCCGCGGTCGCACGGATCAACTCCTCGAAAGGAACTGAAGTGAAGTCAAGAAAAGCGCTGGCGCTGTGCGCCGTCGTCGGTGTCACCATTGCCGGTCTTGCTCTCTCCGCCCCCGCCCAAGCCGACCCTGTGTCGAACAGCTACGCGCTGGTCGGCTCCGACACGCTCCAGGATGCGGGCAACGCGCTCGCGAACGGCACGAATGTAACGGGCACGCGAGTGCGCGCGGTTGCTGCCGATGGAACGAGCATCGGCTCGTTCGACGCGTTCGGCTCCGCCGCCATTCAGACCAAGTCGAGCGGCGTCTACTTCGCCCGCCCGGCCGGTTCCGGCGACGGGGTGAAGGCCCTCAGCCGCTCGATCGACGGTGCTCCCTACAGCGTCGCCGGAAACACCACGCCGGCGATCTCGATCACCGGACAGGTCGACATTGCTCGCTCCTCAAGCGGCCCCGCGAGTGCAGCCATTGACCCGAACGGCCTCCTGGCCTACGTGCCGTTCGGCCGTGACGCGCTGTCATACGCCTACAACGGCACCGGTCTCGACCAGCTCACCGGCGCCCAGCTGAAGAACATCTACGAGTGCACGCTCACCGTGGTCAACGGGGTCACTGTCACGCCCGTTCTTCCGCAGTCAGGATCCGGCACCGCCAAGTTCTTCCTCGGGGCAATCGGCAATCCGACACTCGGCTCCTGCGTCGTTCCCAACGTCGCCGAGAACGACGGAACCGTGCTCAACGCGGCCGGAAAGATCGTGCCGTTCTCGGTCGCCAGCTGGGTCGCGCAGAAGAACGGCGCTGCGCAGAACCGCACCGGAACCGCAACCCTCCTGGGCAGCACCCAGGGCGCAACGGCAGCGTTCACCGGCTCGGGCAGCAGCCTGGTTCCGAACTCGGCCTACTACGCGAACTCCACCTGGGGCCGCGACACCTACGTGGTTGTCGAATACGCACGGATCACCGCCGGTGCGCAGTTCGACGCCGGTCTCGCCGCACTGGTCGACCGCACGAAGGCAAAGAGCCTGACCAACTTCGCCGCCTCCATCACCACGTCCGGCGCGGTGAAGACGAAGTTCGGCTTTCTCGCTCCCTCCGACACCACCACCATCCGGGCGAAGCTGTCCTAGCGGCGGCCAGAGCTTGCAGACAAGAAAAGGAAACTGACATGTTCAAGAACAACCTTGCACGCTGTGCCGCAGCCGGTCTGGTGGCTGTTTCACTGGCAACCGTCGGCGCAACCGTCGCGAATGCAGCCCCGCTTCCGACGGAAGGTCCTGTCTACGTCTATGACGCGGGAACCGCTGACCTGATTCCAACTGCCGGTCACGTGTTCGACTGGAACGACGACATCGTCGGCTCGCTCAGTGCCACCGACATGGCGGCGCCGTTCCACTGCTCGCCAGACGCCACCGATTCCTACACCTTCATTGCGCCGCAGGGCCAGGAACTCACCCGTTCCGCCTGGCAGGCGTACACCACCTCGGGGTTCATGGCACCCGGCTCGAAAGATGTGCTGGCCTACACCATCTCCCCCTACCAGCAGATCAACGGTAATCAGGGTGTGGTGAAAGCCGGCGGTGGCAAGTGGAGCATCGGGCTCGCATGCATGAAAGACAACGGCGTGAACTACGCCGCGTCGGGAGCCTGGTGGGTTCCGGTCACGGTCGAGGCCATTACCGGAAAATTCACGGTGGATCCTGAAGGCCCGATCGTTGACGGCTCGCCTGCGACCATCGATCTCGAAGCCACAACCGTCGCATCGACGCCCGATGTCGACGGACCGCTCAGCCTCAACGTGCCGGCCGGCGCGAAGGCGACGCTCGGAACGGCGACGCTCGTCAACGGAATGTCCACCTCGACCGGCAAGCTCGGCCAGTTCACTGTCACCGACGAGCGTGCTCTCTCGAAGCAGGGCTGGACGCTGACCTCGTCGGTCGCCGACTTCGTGAGCGGTGCCAACACCATCGACAAGAAGCAGCTCGGAATCAAGCCGATCGTCGTCTCGGGAGCCGCTGCCGCGGCATCCGAGCAGGTCGCGGGCAGCGCAGCAGCCAGCGCGCCGTTCGCAGAGTTGGCCGCAGCGGCCGCTGTCGGCACGACCACGCTTGATGCTGACCTGACCTTCGTGGCCCCGAAGGACTCGGTCGTCGGCACGTACACCTCGAAGCTCACGCTGACGCTCGCTTCGAAGTAGCACTCGCAGCACACACGACGGGGGAGGGATCGCGTCCACGCGCGATTCTTCCCCTTCCGTCTGACCTGGCCTTTCGGCTGGCCGGGCCTTTCATCTGGCCGTCTGGATACCCGGCCCAGGACATCCGTCTCGAGCAGCAGCGCCTGACTCGACGTTCATATCTCGTTCAACCGATCGAAGGGTCGCGGTCACCTCACCGTGCGCGAATATAGTGTGCCCACAACCTCCGCGGTTTCTCGCCGCTTCTCGCGTCTCGCCGCAACCGCACTTCTCGCGATGCTCGCCTTCACCGTCGTCGCACCGGCAACGGCATTTGCCGACGACTCAGACGGAATATCGGGAACGCCCGCCGATGCGAACGGCCCGGACGGCCGGTCGAGGCTGAGCTACCAGGCGGCGCCCGGTCAGCATCTCGACGACTTCTACACCGTGCGCAACACGGGAACGACGAGCCAGAGCTTCACGGTCTTCGCCACCGACGCGTTCAACACCGACGACGGGGCCTACGGGCTGCTTGACACCGATGCGACAGCGACGGATGCCGGCAGCTGGGTGGCGTTTGAGGGCGGGGCCGCACAACTCAGCGTTCCGCTCGAGCCGGGGGCCTCGGCAACCGTCCCGTTCACCGTTGACGTTCCGGCCGACGCGCGTCCGGGCGATCATGCGGCCGGCATCGTCATCTCCTCGGTCTCACCTGTCGGTGAAATCCTCGTCGACAAACGGGTGGCCACCCGCCTCTACGTGCGCGTGCCGGGCGACCTGCAACCGAACCTCACCATCAGCGCTATCAGTGCCGATTATGCGAGCGAGCTGAACCCGTTCACCGGTGCCGTCGATGTCACGTTCACCGTTGCCAACAACGGCAATGTCGCGTTGGCCGCACGCACCCTCGTCGGGGCGAACGCCGTCTTCGGCATAGGTGTCGGGGAGAACGTGTCTGGCGAGATCGCTGAGCTGCTTCCCGGCGCCCACCGCACCCTCACCGTCACCGTGCCCGACATTGGCCAATGGGGCTATCTGAACGCGGTGGTCAAGCTCGCTCCGACGGTCGACGCCGACGCCTTGAACCCCGGACCGCTGCGCGAAGTGAGCAGGGACAGCGCGGTCATCGCGGTGCCCTGGATCCTGCTGGCGCTGCTGCTGATCGCCGGAGTCGTGATGCTGGGGCTCCGGCTGCGTGGCAAACGCGACGAGAAGAATGCGCGGCTCTGGTTGGAGTACACCGAGGCGGAAGCCCGCCGCCGCGCCGCAGAAGACGCTGCCGATGCGCGGATTGAGGAGATGACAAAATGACGACCATCCCACGTGTGACGCGCAGGCCCGTGCGCGCAGGCCAGGTTCTGCTCCTCGCAGCTCTTGCCCTCTGCGGACTCTGGTCGGCCGGTTCAGCCTCAGCGACACCGGGCGAGAACGGCGTCGACTCACCGCAGAGCGGCTACGGACTCTCCGTCACGGTGACCTCTCCGACGCCGACCCCTGCGCCGCCGCACACTTCGACCGACCCCGTCGTCGGCGGGGCCGGATCCGCATCGGGGTCCGCTTCCGCGCAGCGCACGACGACAACCGTGGATGCGGCGAAGACGACAACGCCGGTGGTGGCAACCCCGACTTCAAGCCAGGTCAGCCTGGGCGGCAAGCTCTTTCTCGATGGCGTCGAGAGCGCCTACCGGCCGAGCGTGAACCCATTCGATGGCACCGTCAGCATCGGCTTCACCGTGAAGAACGTGTCGAACGAGACGGTTGACGCATCTGCCCGTTTCTGGGCGACCGGCCCGTTCGGCAATGATCTCGGTTCCGTCGACGCGGTACCCGTCACGCAGCTCGCACCGGGAGAGAGCCGGATCGTGTCGGCAGAGCTCCCCGGAGTCGGACAATGGGTACTCATCAACGCCGGCTATACCTTCACCCCGCCGGCCACGATCGACGGCGTTGCCGTGGCCCCGATCAGCCGCACGGCGCCGCTCTTCATCTTTCCGTGGGCTCTCACCGTCGTCGCGCTTCTGGGCGTGAGCGCCGTTGTGGCCGTCAGATTCTTGCTCACCAGGGAACGCGTTGGTTTGGCGCCGGTCAGCGTATGACGACAATCGTCGACGCACCACCCGAGATGGACACGCCTGAGGTGGACACGCCTGAGGAGGACACGCCCGGGCTAGACAGCCCGCCGTCCCGGCGTGAGCGGAGCGGACGCCCTCCCCAGCCTCCCAAACCGCCGAAGCTGCCGCGGATTCCACGACCGCCCAAGCGGTTGCCTCGGTCGATGCTTCCGTCCGTCCCGCTCACGACGCGTCAGTTGCTTCAACGGAGCATCGCCGCAATGCTCGCCGCCGTGCTGCTCTGCTTCGCCGTCAACGTGCTCGTGCTCAGCCACCTGCAGCACCTCGTGGCACAGCAGCAGCTGACCGACACTTTCAAGCTCGAACTGGCGCAGGCCGTCGCCCCGGTCAGCGAGGGCACCGTCGACGACGTGCTCGTCGCCGACGGTGCTCCGGTCGCGCTGATCAACATCCCCTCAATCGGAGTGCACGAGGTCATCGTCGAGGGCACCTCGTCTGCAACGCTCCAGGCGGGGCCGGGGCATCGCCGAGACACCGTGCTGCCCGGCCAGACCGGTATCTCCGTGGTGATGGCGCGCGCGGCAGCCTATGGCGGGCCGTTCTCCCGCATCGACGAGTTGGCCCCTGGCGAGACATTCTCGGTGACAACGGGGCAGGGCGAACAGGTCTTCGAGGTCATCGGGCTGCGATACGCCGGCGAACCGGCACCAGCGTCTCCGACCGCGGGGCAAAGCCGTCTGATTCTCGAGACGGCTCGTGGCGCCGCCTACGTGCCGACCGGCGTGGCCCGCGTCGACGCTCAACTGATCGGAATCGCGCAGCCGTCTGGCCGCCGCCAAACCACATCCGTCTCGCTGCCACCGAGCAACACCTCGATGGCCACCGACACCTCGACCGTCTGGGCGTTGGCGTTCGCGCTACAGTTTCTGATCGTTGTCGAACTCGCCGCCGTCTGGTCGTTCGGACGGTTCGGCCCCCAACGCACCTGGATCCTCGGCATTCCCCTCGTTCTGCTCGCCGGGCTCCTGGCCGCCGACCAGATCACCCGCTTGCTGCCCAACCTGCTCTAACCGATTGTGCGAAATGAGTCAGCCATGACAGACACCACCACCCAGTCAGATGTCACCGATGTCTTGCCGCGCTTGCCCAGGGGCGGTCTGAAACGCCGGCTCACGCGGCCTGCTCTGCGTCAGGAGGCGGCGGCATCCTTCTCGTCGGCGGGTTTCGTTCTGCCGGAACCCGCGAATGTGCCCCTGGCGCAGTTGGAAGCGCGCAATATTTCAGCATGGTTCGGCGATCATGAGGTGCTCGACCGGGTCTCGTTGACGATGCCGGCCGGAGCCGTCACGGCGCTCATCGGGCCGTCGGGCTGTGGCAAGTCAACGTTCCTGCGCATTCTCAACCGCATGCACGAGCTCATCCCGTCGGCCAGTTTGGCCGGGGAGGTGTTGCTCGACGGTGACGACATCTACGACGTCAGTCGCAAGCTCACTGATGCGCGTCGGCACATCGGAATGGTTTTTCAGAAGCCCAACCCGTTTCCGGCAATGTCGATCTACGACAACGTGATCGCTGGGCTGACGCTCACCGGCACGAAGACCGATCGCGACCGACGGGACTTCCTCGTCGAATCGAGCCTGACCAAGGCGGGGCTGTGGAAAGAGGTCAAGGACCGACTGCGCGCGCCAGGCGGCGGGCTCTCCGGCGGTCAACAGCAGCGACTCTGCATCGCCCGCTCACTGGCGGTGCAGCCGAAGGTGCTGCTGATGGACGAGCCGTGCTCGGCCCTTGACCCCACCTCAACCCGGGTCATCGAAGAGACGATGCTCGAACTCGTGCAGGACGTGACGATCGTCATCGTCACGCACAACATGCAGCAGGCCCAGCGGGTGTCGACCCAGTGTGCGTTCTTTCTCGCCGGGCAGGGGCAACCGGGCGGCATCGTCGAACACGGCGACACCGACGCGATGTTCAGCAGCCCGATCGACGAGCGCACCTTCAACTACGTCAACGGCCGGTTCGGCTAGCTTGCGATACGCTCGACCCCCGACACTGCTGGTGCCCTAACGACGGATGCCGAGGCATCCGTCACGAGTTGTCGCGCGGATGCCTCGGCATCAGTTGAAAAGTTCTAGCGGAAGTTCACGAACTGCAGGGCGACATCGAGGTCTTTGCCCTTGAGCAGTGCCATCGTCTCCTGCAGGTCATCGCGGCTCTTCGAGCTGACCCGCAGCTCGTCGCCCTGGATCTGGCTCTTGACGCTCTTGGGCGCTTCGTCGCGGATAATCTTGTTGATCTTCTTCGCGTTCTCCTGGTCGATGCCGGCCTTCAGGGTCGACTCGATGCGGTATTCCTTGCCGGAGGGGTACGGGTCGCCCGCGTCGATGCTGCGCAGGGAGATGCCGCGCTTGATGAGCTTGGCTTCGTAGACCTCGAGGATCGCCTTGACGCGCTCCTCGCTGGAGGCCTTCATGAGCACCTTCTCGCCGCTCTGCTCGATTGACGCGCCTACATTCTTGAAGTCGTAGCGCTGCGCGACCTCTTTCTGTGCCTGGTGGAGTGCGTTGTCGGCCTCCATCTGGTCAACCTTGCTGACGATGTCGAACGTTGAATCTGCCATACCTGCCATGCTATCGAGTTCCGTCCTGCCCGGGGCTGAGGCAGGGGGCGAGCGCGACGTTGCGCGGGTCGGGCGCCGCGGCGCGCGTTGGCGCCGGTGCGCGCGTCGGCACCCGACCCGCGCCAGCCGCCGCCGGTCTACGCGGCGGCCTATTCGCCGGGGCGCGCCGTGCTGGAGCGCACGATCAGCTTGACCGGAAGCGGTGTATTCAGCTCCACCTGGTCGTGTTGCCCGGGGTGCAGCTGATCGAGCAGAATCTCGACGGCCTTCTCGCCCTGACCCTGCGGGAATTGGGCGATGGTGCTCAGCCCGAAGAACTCGGCGAGTTCGTGGTCGTCGATGCCGACGATCGACACGTCACGGGGCACGCTGAGCCCGAGATCGCGGGCGGCCAGGATGCTTCCGATTGCCATCTCGTCTGAGGCGGCGAAAATCGCCGTCGGTCGGCCGTGCGGTCGACCCAGAAGCTGCTTCGCGGCGTGGTATCCGCCCTGAATGGTGAAGTCGGCGTCTTCATCCAGCTCGGGGTCGAGCGGGATGCCCGCGGCCGTGAGCGCCGCCTCGTAGCCGAAGCGCCGGTTCGTCGGCAGGTGAAAGTCGAGGTCGTAGTGCTGGCTTCCGCCGATGTGGGCGATGCGGGTGTGTCCGAGCCCCAGGAGGTGCTCAGTGGCGAGTCGGGCCACGGCGATGTCATCGATCGCCAGGGTGCGCACGCCCTCGATCAGGCCGCCGACTCCGACAAGTGGTTTCCCCAGCGCATGCAGCCTGAAGATCTCATCCTCGGTGAGCTCCAGAGAAACCGCGATCACGGCATCCACTCGCTGACGCAACAAGAAATGTTCGAAGACGCTCTGCCGTTCGATGCCGTCGCCGGTGAGGTTATAGAGGGTGAGGTCGTAGCCATTGCGCAACAGTGCGCGTTGTGCGCCCTCGACCACGCTGGTGAAGAACCACCGGTTCAGAAACGGAACGACGACACCGATGTTCTTCATGCGTCCGGATGCGAGGCTCGACGCCGTCGAGGAGACCACGTAGCCGAGTTCGCGCGCCGCAGTCTCGACCTTGAGCTTTGTCGCCGGTGAGACGTGGCCGTTTCCGCTCAGTGCGCGTGAAACGGTGGCGGTAGAGACACCGGCGTACCGGGCAACCTCGGCGATGCCGATCATGGTTTTCCTAACCGGAATGGGAGGGGAGATTGTAGGAATCATATCGAGGTGTGGGTTCGGATCGTGCGCATTTCAGACCGCGGGGAATCGCCGTGAATTCCTGATTTCCGCAAATGCCCTGTGGCTTGTATCCTTGTCAACGCGTCTCCGGTCCTGTGGCTTCACGAGGTCGGGTGCGCATTGGCGAGTTACCCAAGCGGCCAAAGGGATCTGACTGTAAATCAGACTGCTCAGCATTCGGGGGTTCGAATCCCTCACTCGCCACATTCCAGCTATGACTGGGAAGTAAGCCCCGCAAGGGCCTCCACGGAGGCACCGAGCGGGGCTTCTTTTTTGCCTGTAAGCACACTTGTGAGCACACCACGGCTCAGGGACGGCAGACAAACCTGCGGTACAAGTTCGGATTCAAAGGCCGCAACGCCCGGTTGGTACGCGCTGCAGTGAGAGAGAGTCTGTCGCGGAGGTGACAGCGAACATGAGAGGCTACTCGACCCGCCATTCCGCACTGTCGCCAGGGGTGATGGCGCTCTCTGGCACTTTTGGATCAG
The DNA here is from genome assembly GCF_039538945.1 of Glaciibacter kafniensis. NCBI lineage: Bacteria > Bacillati > Actinomycetota > Actinomycetes > Micrococcales > Microbacteriaceae > Glaciibacter > Glaciibacter kafniensis. The sequence continues at coordinate 103,023 of NZ_BAABCN010000008.1, forward strand.
CCCGAATTGCCGTCATCGTGCTGTCGGGATCTGCCACCCAATCTCGCACCCTGTCGCCAATCAAGGACATAGCGCCAAGCATCGACGCGGGATCGCGCAGCGGGACCGACTCTGCAAATTCCCCTACCCAGCGCGTGACCTTCCTCGCAGAGGGATGTCCAGCAGCAAACTGGAGCGGTCCTAGCGCCGCCGCTTCCTCGACGCGCCCTGGGTATCTTCCTAGCTCGGAGGCTCGTGAAAACCGCGCCGAGAGGATGTTTTTCCCGAGGTCGTTCAGTGCGTGTCCGAGAGGTGCCCGCGCAGCGCGTTCCGCGCGACTATTTGCCTGTTCCAATGCCGCAGCGCTTGCTTTCCATGCGTCCAAAGCCTGTGCTTGGGCTTTCTCGGCACGCGTCGCTGACTTGGCTGCGGCGGCCTCTGCCTTGGCCGAGTTCGCCATTGCGAAGCCCGCGAAGATTGCCGCCCCGCCTGTCCCAACCGCGGACACAAATGCAATCCATAACGTCGCAGCTTCCATGTCTCGCACTCTATCGGGAACAACCGGCGTGTCCGGGGCCAGTCGGAAGTTGAACTGCTGCGAGGATCGGGCAAGCCCAGGCGCCCGCCTGGCCTGAATGAAGGAGAACCAGTGGCCGTTTCGATAGATGTACTTTGTCCAGCTTGTGGTTCGCGCGCGATCGCCACAAGGAACGTCGATCGGCGACTCGCAGCCGGCGATGAGTACCTAATCCAATGCACAGGATGCGATATCACGCACGGCAATCTCACGCCGACAACGGACAACCGTCTGGGATAGTTCCACCTCGCGCCGTCCATACGAGTGCACGCACAGTCGAACGAGCGGGAGAGAACACTGGGAGCGCTGCCGGTCGACGGCAGGTGTAATCTAATCGCGAATCAGGCTCACCAGCGGGTTCCGCCGCAAGCAAGCGCAAATGGCGGTCAAGCGCCCAGCTGACCGATAGTGTCCCGGCATGTCACAAACAATTGAGCAGCAGGAAGCCGCCCGAAACAAGCTCCGGAAGTTTATTGAGAGATCGGCGCCGGGCTTGGGAGAGCCCCTTATTGCGTTGCGTGATCCCGATACAGGGCAGATGGCCATGCAGCTTCACTGGAGCAGCGACGACGGCGAAGAATGGTCCCTGAGCGGGCTCGACCAACCCTCTCTCGATCGACGCATACTCAACAGCGTCATCGTCGAATGCAGGGTGTTTTTCATGGTCGGAGAGGACTGCTACCTCCCGGGCATCGTCAGAGCGCTCCAGCGCCTCTCGCCAGAGCGCGCCAGAGGCCTAGATCCTCTCAAAAAGCATGTTGCTCAGATCGTTCGGGACGGAGCGTTGGTCAGCCCGGAAGGTGGCGCCATGATGTACTCCGGCCGTCTTGAGATGGACAACGGTCTCGGGCCAGGCAAACTCTTGGGCGCCGATCAAATCACAATGGATTACATCAACGGCGTTGCCTTTCACGAAGACGATTCCAGACGTGCCCGACTCGATAACGTGAGCGATATGGAGTCAGTGTTGCTGGCCGTAATCCTGCAACTCGATGTGCTCCTCAGAATTGTTGGCAACGTGCGACGGCAGGTGATGCACGACATCAAGGCCGGGCACATCAGCCTCGACGCATGAATCGTTGCCGCTCGCTCTAGGGACTGACGCACAGGCGTACCCGCCCGCGCGGGTTTGCCTGTGCAATGTTGCACGAAGCAGAATCCTTGACGTACCTGCGTGTACGCCTGCGCGCGTTTCGCTTCGACCGGTCAAGCTTACGGTCGAGCAGGTCGGCTTTAGCCAGGATGATCCTTTAGAACGACGATCCCATCAAGAAACGCTGATCAGTTTCACGAGCTCGGGCATCTGCGACCGCTGAGCCGCGATGCCGATGCTTGAAAAGGTGCACCGTGTGAACACAAAGTTGCTAACTCCGACAGCGCCGGTGATTGAAAGTCGCTGATCATCGATGTCCCAGAGCAGAGAGTCGATCGGTTCGGCGAAAGTGACGTCGTTCCATTGGCCGGTGCCTGGCAGCAACGCCATTACCGCGGGGCCGATGAAGTTCACGTCGGTTGCTTCCAGGCCATCGAGAACAGTCGTGTCCAGTGCGAGGTCAACGAGGCGTACCGTGGCGTTGCTTAGTTTCATTCCCATGGTCGTGAGCTTAGAGGGCCGGATACGCATGTGACGCGTACCCTCCCATCCGCGCAAGCCACACTGAGCGAGAATGTTCAGTTCATCCCGGACACTGTTCGACAGGGCGCCGGTACCGACGATCTCGGCACCCTCACCGACGATGAGCTGCGCGGCTTGCTCATGCTCGCCGGCGCCAAGCTTCCAAGTGCTCGTCGCCGTGATCCGGAACTCCGAGGGCCTCGCCCAGAACTGAGGGGGTGGCGAAACACCACACCCTTTCATCGAAGCGCCCCGCCATGGCTCACACGAGTCAGAGCGGGGCGCTTTTCCTGTTGAGTCAGTCTGTAGAGCGACGTCGGGAATGCAGCCGGCATCCGTCGACTCCCGAACGCAGAGGTAGGGCGTCACAGGCCCGCGTGTTCCGACGCCTGTTATTTCAAGGCTGACGCAGGGGACGCCCTACTAGCGAAACGATGCGCGACGAGGCTCGTTTCGGGGTGTGCAGGCGAAAAAGTAGGGCGCCTGGCCCGCCCGTTCTGACGGCCTGTTATTTCAAGGCTGGTGCGGGGAGCGTCCTACAGATCGAACGGTACACCAACTCGGGCGCGCGTCGGACCTGACGGGCTTCGACTCGTTGAGAGCTACGGCGTTGAGCTCGACTTCGTGGGTGCCGGGGCGTCAACGCTGAGGGCGACCGTGGCGACCCACAGGGAGAAGCCGGATACGACAAGCGAGAAGACTGCGATGCCGACTGAGGTCCACGTCATTGCCCTGTTGAAGCGTGAGGCCTGCGCATAGTCGGCGCGAGCCTGCTCGGCAAGCTTCAGGCTCGCCTGGGTGAGCGCGAGCATCTCCGCCGTTGCTTTGGCCATGGACTTCGTGTTCTTGGCTGTCTTGCGGGGTGACTGGTCGACATAGATATCCGGTGGCTCAGAAAAAATCAGCCGCTGGTCCAATGCCGGGATCAAATGGCTCAGAGTGCCGGAGCCTTTGGACAAACCGAGTAACGAAAACATATCGGGCAACCTCGGGAGACTCGGCATGGCCATGTCCGTCCAGCTCGCCGCCTTTGGTTCCGGCTCTGCCTCTTCGATATCCGTCATGGGTTGATGGTTGATTCTCGCAGTTGGGACCGACGGTGAAGGAAGCAGCGTGGCCGGTGTCGGCCTGATGCACGGCCTTGCACCGCTTCCTGACGCACACGCGTACCCGCCTGCGTGCATTTGCTGTCGAATGTTCACGCCGCTCGCCATCTGACGTACCTGCGTAGGTGCATACGCGCATTTCGGGTTCGACCGGTCAAACGCGCAGTCGAATGGCCAAGGGCTTCCTCTTTGTGGAACCCCTTCGAGCACGATCATTTTCGGGAGGCGCCGGAGATGATTTGGCTGCAAGGACAAATCATGCTGGCCCGCGGAACCAGGTCGCATTTGAAATGCGACCTGCCCGAAGTCTTCGAGCATTTCGTTGACCTCAACGAAATGATCGCTGAGCCGATGAGCTAAGTAGTACTGACCCCATCGTGAGGGAGGGTACGCAGATGTGCGTACCCTCGCCCAGCGCGAGGGTACGGGCCCAGAATGCCGCCCTCATTTCAAGATTCAAGATAGGGGTACTCAGGGGTGAGTACCCCGCGTGAAGGATCTCGATTTGAGCGACCCCCTCGCCTGCGTACCATTTTCGGTGACTCCCGAAGATGGTCTGGTGCCAGGCATGATTTAGGCGCCCACCTAGAACGTCGGGATGCCGGAAAGGGTATGCAAGTCTTGCACCCCCTCGTCGTCATCTCGCGTTGGTTGCTGGGCGTTCCGTCACTCAGATGGACGGAACTCTGGCGATTGCGCGGCCTCGCGGATCATCATCCTCGCGGCGCCGCGGGATTGATCCAGATCGGGAGCCTAATCCACGAAGAGATCCGAGCGAGGGCTCCGAACAATGGCCAGGTACATTCGTGCAGTCGCCTCGTCGACCAGACCGCCCTCAAGGTAGGAATCGATGATCTCTTGGTCGGCGGAAGTTTCGAGGTCGACGTCAGGCCCAATCATGCGCCTATTGAATCAGAAACTGACCAATTTGGGCAGGTCCTCAATATGGTGCTCGACCATCTTCACGGCGCCGGGAAAATGGTCATCGATCAATTTGGGGGCCTCCCTAAAATGTTCGCGGCCGCCGCCCGGGGAACTCACTGAGCGAGTCCCCTCTGGCCGACGCCCAGCAGACAGGCAAGCTGACGTCCGCTAGGCCGATATCAGCTGCGGTGGGCCTGACTGGCCGAAGCACTACCGGGCTGCGTGTTCCGTCGAGTGTGAACACATTGTGAGCACACAAGGCAGGTTTCGAGGGGTTTCGGGAGGACGAGATCGGCTATCGACGTCGTGATGTTTACGCGTCACGGAGGCGCGCGGATGCAGTCGGACACTGATGGATTCTGGGTTGAACAAACTGTAAATCAGACTGCTCAGCATTCGGGGGTTCGAATCCCTCACTCGCCACATCAATAAACGTAAGGCCCCCAGCAATTCGCCGGGGGCCTTCGTCGTTCTCTCTGGCTTGAGCTCTAGCTCTCTCTGGAGGCGCCCGGCGTTGCGGCGGCCTCAGGTTCAAGCCCGCTCTCCGCGTAGACGCCGGCGTGCGAGCGCTCGAGCGACGCTCCCTCGACATCAACGTTGGGCAGGATGCGGTCGAGCCACTTCGGCAGCCACCAGGCCGCGTCACCCAGTAGGTGCATCACGGCCGGGATGATCAGCAGTCGCACCACGAACGCGTCGAGGAGCACTCCAATGCCAAGACCGAAGCCGATCGACTGGATCATCACCGAGTTCGAGAAGACGAAGCCGGAGAAGACCGAGGCCATGATCAGCGCGGCGGCGATGACAACGGTGCGGCCGGCGTGAACACCGCGCTGCACGGCGAGACGCGCCGGGGCGCCATGGGTGAACGATTCGCGCATCCCGCTGACCAAGAACAGTTGGTAGTCCATCGCCAGCCCGAACAGGATGCCGACCACGAGGATGGGCAGGAAGCTCAGGATGGGCCCCGGGTCATGGATGCCGAAGACCGGTTCGAGCCAGCCCCATTGGAAGACCGCAGTGATCGCGCCGAATGACGCGAATAGCGACAGCACGAAGCCCAGGGTCGCGGTGACCGGCACCAGAATCGAGCGGAACACGAAGATCAGGATGATCAACGAGAGTCCCACGACGACGAGCAGATAGAGCGGGAGCGCGGCGCCGAGTTTCTCGCTGACGTCGATGTTTCCGGATGCGTTGCCGGCGACCCCGAGAGAGGAGACGCCGTCGATGTCGAGATCCCGAAGGTCGCGTACGAGTTGCTCGGTCGATTCGCTGGTCGGCCCCTCCTCGGGGATGACCTGGAAGGCGAGCAGCAGATCGTCGTCGGACGCCCCGATGGGGGCGACCGCCACGACGTCGTTCACCGCTTTGAGTGCGGTTCCGATGCGCACCTGTTCGGCGACCAGATCGTCGCTGGAGATCGCCTTATCGAGGTCGGCGACCACGAGCAGCGGGCCGTTGACGCCGGCGCCGAACTTGTCAGCAACGAGCGTGTAGGCCTTGTACGCGCTCGAGTTGAGCGGCTCTGACGAGCCGGCCGGGAGCCCCAGGCGCATCGAGAGCGCGGGGATGGCGATGATCAGCAGCACGGCGACGCCGGCGACCACGGTCACCACGGCGCGCACGGTGTTCATCGGTTTGCTCGGCACGGTGGCGTGGGTGTCGGTGCTGCCGACGCGCGCTCGGGCCTTCTTCGTGAGAATCTTCGAACCGACCAAGCCGAGCATCGCCGGTGTCAGAGTGATCGCGATGAGGATCGCGACGAAGACACAGACGGCGCCGACGGTGCCCATCAGACCGAGGAACGGGATGCCGGTGAGGTTGAGGGCCAGCAAGGCGATGAGCACGGTGGCGCCGGCAAACACAACCGCGTTGCCGGACGTGCCGTTCGCGAGCCCGATCGACTCCTGCAGGGGCACACCGTTTCGCAGTTGTGTGCGATGCCGGTTGAGGATGAACAGCGAATAGTCGATTCCGACCGCGAGGCCGAGCATGACGCCGAGCACCGGGGTGACGGAGAGCATCTCGACGGTGCCTGAGAGCGCGAGCGACGCGAGCACGCCGACGGCCACGCCGATGAGCGCGTTCAGCAGGGGGAGCCCTGCACCGATCAGCGTGCCGAGCATGATGAACAGCACGACGGCCGCGATAATCACACCGCCGATCTCACCCGGGCCCAGGATCTCGGGGATGCTGGCGGCGATGTCGTTGGAGACCAAGGCCGTGACGCCGTCGATCCCGGCGTTGTTCATCTCGTCGACGACCGCTTCCTTGGACTCGGCCGGAAGCGCGTTCAGCGAGGTGTCGAACTGGATGCTCGCGACAGCAGTCGTCTCATCGTTCGAGACCTGGCGGATCGCCGCGGCCAGGCCCAGCAGCTCGGATCCCTGCTCAAGCGTGTTGCGCTGCTTCTCGAGTTCGGTGCGGCTGGCGTCGAGGGTCGCCTGCTGCGTGGCAATCTCCGTCTTGCCCGCATCGATCTGGGCCTGCTGCGCATCGAGCATCGGCTGGGCGGCGGCAAGCTGCCCCGCCGCCTCGGCCTGGGCGCGACTGGCATCGAGCTGCGCTTGCCCGGCCTCAATCTGAGCCGTGGCCGCGTCGATCTGCGCCTGCCCCGCATCCATCTGGGCCGTGCCGTCGGCGATCTGCTGGCGACCGTCGGTGATCTGCTGGCCCTGGGCGTCGATCTGGGCCTGGGTGTCGAAGGGGTTCGTGGTCGACGTCACGTTATCGAGGTCGGTGGTGCGCGTGAGCAACTCACCGATCGAGGTCTTCTGCTCGGCCGTGAACGGCGAGTCGTCGGTGGTGGTGAAGACAACGGTGCCCCGACCGCCGCTGGCGGCAGGGAATTTCTCGGCGAGCTCGTCGCTCACCTTCTGGGTGGCGGTGCCGGGGATGCTGACGGCTGAGGTCAGTGTGCCGCCGAAGAGAGCGAACGCGCCGCCGGCGAGGCCGAGAACGACCACCCACGCGACGATGATCAGCCAGGCTCGGCGGGCGGAGAACCGACCGAGTCGGTAAAGAAGGGATGCCATATTTCTCAGGTTCTTTCTATGGTCGGGTGGGGGTCGGATGAGGGGCGAGGGGTGGGGCGGGGAATCTCACGTCGCGTCATCGAGAACAGAGAGGAGGTTCTGGCTCAGTGGGGAGCGGCGTAACCGGTGCGGAGGCTGACGATGAGGCGGTCGAACAGTTCGTTCCACACCTTTCGGGAGACCCCATCGAGCGTGCCGCCCGTGCGGGCGATCCAGTGGGCGGCCACCACGGCGATGCCGTTCATGACGGAGCCGACGAGGATCGCGACTTCGAATTCATCGATCTCGCTGCGATCGGCGATCTCAACCGAGAGCTGCTCGGTCGCGCGAGTGACGACATCCTCGAAGGTGTGTTTGGAGCGGCCATCGCTGTCGTCGGTGAGTACGCCCCAGAGATAGGCGACCACGGTGGGCAGGTCGATGTTGCGAAGCACTGTCGTGATCTCGGCGAACAGAGCCACGCGGTTGCCGACTCCGGCGGGGGCCGCCTTCGTCGCCGCCCGAAACTCGCCCAGAACCCCGCTGAACACTCGAGTGCAGGTCGTCATGACCACGTCATCGAGTGAGGCGAAGTGATTGAAAACGGTACGGCGGGAGACATCGGCACGCTCGGCGAGTTCGTCAACGCTGAAATTCGGCTTACCCCGCTCGCGAATCAGCGACTCGGCGGCATCGAGAATCGCCAGACGGTATCGCGCTTTGAGCTCGGCACGTCGATCAGGGGCAATGGCACGGATGGTCACCTGTTTACACTAAATGCAACGATGCACGAAGTGCATGCTTTTCAGGGGGCTGCTGCTGCGACTTCGCTGTGAAGAAGCGAAGGCCGACGATGAGCGATCGTGGGTCGGCGGTGTGCGCCTGTGCACGTAGGCTCCAGTCGTGACGGATCGTCGCGGACCGGAGGAATGCATGTCGGAGAAGCCGTTCCTGTTCGACCGGAGCGGACGACGCTATCCGCTCGCCGAACCACGCTGGCGCGGCGATGACGGGAGTCCGTTGATGATGTCGGAACTGCCCGGCATTCGTCCCGAGCAGATCGACCGTACCGAGCGATCGCACTGGCGATACCGCGCCGCGCTTCCACAGCGCTTCCAGCGCGAAATCTCCCTCGGCGAAGGCGCCACGCCGCTGCTCACCGTGGGGACCTCACTCGGTGATCTGCGGGTCAAGGCCGAATGGTTCAACCCGACCGGGAGCTTCAAAGACCGGGGGATGTCAATTCTGATCTCCACCCTCGCGGCGCACGGCATCGAGGAGTTCCTCGAAGACAGCTCCGGAAACGGTGGATCCTCGGCGGCGGCGTACGCGGCCGCGGCGGGGATGCGCGCGAACATTCTCGTACCGCGCGGCACCTCAGCGGCCAAGCAGCAACAGAGCCTCCTCTTCGGCGCCACCGTCGAGGAGTTCGATGGCACGCGCACCGAGACCGCGGCTGAGGCCGAGCGACGAGCCGCCGACATCTTCTACGCGAGCCACAACTGGCATCCCGCCTTTCTGCAGGGCGTCAAACTGATGAGCTACGAAATCTGGGAAGACCTCGGATTCGTGGCTCCAGACAATGTCGTGGTGCCGGCGGGCGCCGGGAGCAACGTCCTCGGGTTGTCACTGGGCTTTGGCGAGCTGCTGCGCGCCGGGTGCATCGAGCGGATGCCACGGATCTTCGCCGCGCAACCAGCGAACTGTGCACCTCTGGTCGATGCCTTCGATCAGGGAGCGCTTGGGGTGGATATCGCGCGGCAGGACCGCTGGTCGCCGACGATCGCCGAGGGCGCCTCGATCGGCGCACCGGTTCGCGATCGAGAGGTGCTTGCCGCGATCCGTACGTGCGGCGGCGGGATGAATGCGGTCGCGGAGGATGCGATCGTCGACGCGCTGCGCATGCTGCTGACGAGGGGGCTCTACACCGAGCCGACCGGGGCCCTCGGATTCGCTGCGGCGCTGCACCATCTCGGCACCGGGCTGATCGACCAGGGGGAGACGACGGTGGTGGTGCTCACCGGCTCCGGCCTGAAAGCCTCACAGGCCATGTCGCAGCTACTCGGTGCGCGCTAAACGACTGTCACCACTTCGGTGATCGAGGAGCAGCCGAGGCAGGAGGCCGTGTCTAGGTATATGGCCTTTTCCTTGATCGAGGAGCGCGCGAGCTTGCGAGCACGCGTCTCGAGATCTCGCGAGCCAATCCTTGAACTCGGGTTGCGTTCAAACAGTGGCTCACGGGGTCTCTGTAACGATCGCGAGCTGGTCCGGTTGACTGGCAGGCTGGTGCTCATGCGCAAGATGGAAGGTGACTCCCGAGGTCTCTGACCGTTCTTGTCGACCACCGGAACCGTTGCGCGGGTCGAAAACCGTGACGCCCGTTGAGTTCACTGGGCGTGGCGGTTTTCAACCCGCGTGGTGTAATTGGGCCCTGCGTCCGACCCGCGTGGCGGCATCCGACCCGCGCGACGGATGTACGGAGAGGCCTGAGCGGGCGGACTGCGCCTTGCGCGCGTTGGGCGCCGCTGGGCGCGTTGGCGCCGACCCGCGTGACGGCACCGGACCCGCGCAACGGATACGGCCTGCCTCACGGAGGTCCGCTGCCTCAAGCGCTACACCGCACGGTCACTTTTTAGAAACTCGACGCCCAAGCGGCTTGACATCACCCAGAGAAGCGTCGAGACGGCCGCGGGCGGCTCCTCGACCAACAAAATGGTCAAGTTCGTCCACCACAATGCCGCGCAGCGGCCCCGAAGCTCGAGAGCGCGAGTCGCCGTTCGAACGCAACCCAGGGTCGCAAGATCGGCTCGCGAGATCTCGAGACGCGGCCTCCTGCGTCGGGCGCTCCTCGATCAACGAAATTGGACGGGCTCAAACACCGGCCTTCAACCGACCCGTTTCTGGATTCTCGCCGCTGATGCGCTGGGAGTGAGCCTGTCGTGATCTCGCGGCCAGGTCCTGCGCGTAGTGTTTCTTCTCAACCATTCGCGCATTTTCTGGAGGCAGCCGTGTCGGCACCGGGCGCCCGCTCCAGCGAGACGCGTGAACGCATCCTGGCCACTGCGGCCAGTGAATTTGCCGAACGCGGCTATGCCGGCACCTCGATTGGTGACATCGCCGCGAAATCGGGCATGGGCAAGGGGCTCGTTCAATACCATTTCAAAGCGAAAGCCGACCTTGCCGTCGCCATCGTGCAGGCTACCTTCGCGAAGGCGCCGTTTGCGAACCTGCTCGATGAAACAGTGCCGCTCACCGGGATCGCCGCGATTGTCGCGTCGATCCGCGGCGTCTCCGGGGCGTTTCGCGACGACGTGCGCGTGCGGGCCGCCGTGCGCTTGGTGCGGGAGTACCAGCTGATTCCCGTCACCTTTCCGACGCCGTATCTCGGCTGGATGGACAAAGTGGCCGGATCGCTACGCGAAGCGATGGAGGCGGGGGAGATTCCGCCTGGTCTCGATGTCGAGCGGGAGGGCTGGCACCTCGTCGCAACGTTCAATGGCGTGCAGGAGACCTCGCATCGCTTGACCGGCCGGGAGGATCTGCCCGAGCGCATCGAGGAGATGCTCGCTCGGGTGCTCCCGGTGCTGGGCGTCACCGACGTCGGAAAATATCTGGACGTTTGATTTCTACGCCAGGTGAGTCGATTGTGACGCAGGTCTTCGCCCGATTGTGGCCTTGCACCCGCGCTGTAGTACGGTCGTACTAAGGGGTTCGATGTGGGGGAAGCATTGAATTTCGGCGCAGCGGTCGGGGGGCCGCTTGCGCCGGCCCCGACTGCGGGATGCCGCTTCAGCCGCTGGTCGATTGCCGACTGTGTCGACATGGTCGCCCCGGCACTGGCCGCTCGCACTAGCGTTGACGCATGACGACACCTGCCGCAGCAGCGCTGCTTGCCCTTGCCCGTGACACCGCCATCGCGGCTGGAGACCTCGTGCGCGCACGGCGTGCCGACGGTGTCGATATCGCCGCCTCGAAATCGTCACCCGAAGACATTGTCACCAACGCCGACAGGGAGAGCGAGGTGCTCATTCGCCGACTGCTGGCTGAGGCGCGCCCGAATGACGGTTTCCATGGCGAAGAGTCGGATGCCACGGCGGGCTCGAGCGGGCTGACCTGGGTCGTCGACCCGATTGACGGCACCGTCAACTATCTCTACGGCATTCCCGCTTATGCGGTGAGCATCGCCGTTGTCGAGGGGGGCACCGACCCGGCGACCTGGACCACGCTGGCCGGTGCCGTGCTCAACCCGGCCACGGGCGAACTGTTCACCGCTTCAGCCGGCGGCGGGTCGTTTCTCGGCGACCGGGCGCTGCAGGTCAAGACGGGAGTCGAGCTGCCGCTCGCCTTGGTCGGCACGGGGTTCGGCTATTCGGCCGCGCGCCGGGTGCGGCAGGCGCAGGTCGTGGCAGGCCTGATCGGCGAGGTGCGCGACATTCGTCGGATTGGGGCTGCGGCACTCGATCTGTGCTCGGTGGCCGCCTCGCGTCTCGACATCTATTACGAGCGCGGGTTGAACCCCTGGGACCACGCAGCGGGCGCCCTCGTCGCGCGCGAGGCCGGAGCGCGAGTCGGTGCCTTCGGAGACGATCGGGAGGGCAGCGATCTCGTGATTGCAGCCGCCCCCGACCTCTATGCGCGCTTCGAGCCCCGCCTGTCGCACCTTTTCACAGAATTTATGGAGGAAAACCTGAGTTAGTTTCAGACGTGTCGGTTGCCCCGAATTCCAGGGGCAACCGACGACTTGCCCCTCGAACGGGGGGCGATTTCGACAGGCCGACACCCCCTTTTTTGGGGGCATTTGGTGCAGTTCTGTTGGAACTCTCAGCTTGTGCGAGATAGCCTCGTCAGGTTCCGTTATTTTTCGTTACTTTTGGCGTTGGCCAAGAGACGCGCTTCATACACGTCAACCAACTCTGAAAGATTGCCTCGTTTTGACACGTCATATCACTGAGCCCGACGCCCCTGCGTCAGCCCTGGATGACCGCAAAACAGCAGAGAACCCTCCCCTCACCCGCCGTGAGTTGCGCGAGCGCGAGCGTCAGATGCACGCCGCCCTTCCGGTCGAGGCTGCCGAGCTGACAACCCCAGCCGTTGAGCTGACAACCCCACCCGTTGAGCTGACAACCCCGGCTGCCGAGCTGACGACCCCGGCCGCCGAGCTGACAACCTCGACCGCCGTGATCGCCGTGATCGATAGTTCGGCGAAGACGCACACAACCGAGATTCCGCTTCCGGCCGCGTCGACGCTTCCGGCCACCGAGCGGCTGGCGAAGCGCCAGGAATCACCGCCGCAAGAGCACCTCTCGGAGCGTCGTTCCAGCCGTCGTGCCGCCACCCCTCAGCCAGGCAGTCGGCCTTCCGCCAAGTCGAGCCGCACTCCCGCATCGCCGACTGGTTCCGCGCGACGTGCGCACCGCACCTCGCACTCCACTTCTTCTCGGGCCGAGTCTGCTCGCCCGGCCGCACCCGCCTGGACCCCCACCCGCTCGATCTCACCGTCGGCTACCTCGTCGCGATCAACCGTCGGACGCGTCAAGGGGCTGGCCGCCAAGGGCGCCAGCATCGCGGTTCTGGCCGTCGTCGCTCTGATGACTGTCTCCACGTCGCTTCCGGCAGAAGCGCTGTTGTCGTCGGCTGACGTGCAGACTGCGGCCCTGGCGATGAAGTCGACGACAACGCTTGAGGGCCAGAAGATCAACGTCGCCGGCGGTGGCGACACCCTCACCGTGCAGCGTGACGGCTACGAGTCAAAGTCAATCGCCGAGGTTGCCGCGGCCAGTGGCATCCGTTTGGAAGCCACCTTCACCAACAACCCGAACGGCACGATTCAGTGGCCGTTCGCCGTCGGTGTGCATGTCGGTGACGAGTTCGGCCTGCGCGACTGCGCCGGCTGCTCGGCGAATCACGGTGGACAGGACTTCAACCCGGGTCTCGGCGCTCCGATCCAGGCCATTGCCGATGGCGTCGTGAGCCTGGCCGAAGACGGCGAAGGAAGCCTCGGCGTGCACATGATGATCGATCACGTGATCGACGGCAAGACCGTGACCAGCGTTTACGCCCACATGATTCACGGTTCGATGCTCTTCAAGACCGGCGACGTGGTCAAGGTCGGCGAAGTGATCGGCAAGACCGGCACGACCGGCATGTCCACCGGCCCGCACCTGCACTTCGAAATCCGCCTCGGTGGAATCAACGGCACCAAGACCGACCCGCTCGTCTGGTTGCGAGCGAACACCAACTAGCCACAGCCGCACCGACCGTATCTGGCCCGCTTTGTGCGGGCCTTTCGCGATTGCGGAAGCCTACTCATCGGCGCGGCCGCATGACGCGGCCGCACGCAAAGGAGGAGATTCTGCAACATGCCGTGCAAACCTGGCGGTTTGAGACGGGGTGTCGCAGAATCTCCTCCTTTACGTCAGTGCAGCTGCCGGGTTAGGCGCGCAGCCAGACCGTCGTGTCACCGGGCAGCAGATCGCCGTCGAGCGGGCCGCTGGCCAGCAGCAGTTCTCCGGCCGGCAGGGTGACGGATGTCGCCCCCGCGTTCGCGATCACAGTCACGGTTTTGTTCGTCAGAGCTACGACCTCTGCGCCATAGCCGTCAAGCCAGCTCACGCCTCCCCAGCCGAGCTCGTGCTCGCGGCGCAGGCGGAGGGCCAGCGTGTAGAGCTCCAGCGTCGACCCGGTCACGCCCTGCTGCGCATCGCGGGCGAGGGTTGCCCACTCCGTCGGCTGCGGCAACCAGCTCGCCGCGGTCGGGCCGAAACCGTAAGACGGACCGTCGGCCGTCCACGGGATCGGCACGCGGCATCCGTCTCGCCCATAGCGTTCACCGTTCGTGCGAAACCAGGTGGGGTCCTGGCGCGCGGAGTCGGGCAGGTCGATGACCTCTGGCAGGCCGAGCTCTTCGCCCTGGTACAGATAGCTGGAGCCGGGCAGCGCCAGCATCAGCGCGGTTGCGGCGCGGGCGCGACGGAGGCCGAGAACCGGGTCGGGCAGACCGAGAGTCTTCGGCCCGATGCCGTGACCCTGCAGGTTTTCAGCGGTCAAGGCGAGCCGCGACGCGTGGCGCACGACGTCGTGGTTTGAGAGCACCCAGGTGCTCGGCGCACCGACCGCGCCGAAGGCTGCCAACGACTCGTCGATGACCGAGCGCAGCGCCGGAGCGTTCCATGGCGTCTCGAGGTACGCGAAGTTGAAGGCCTGGTGCATTTCATCAGGGCGCACCCACTTGGCTACCTCGGTGAGCGGGTCGACCCAGGCCTCGGCGGCGAGCACCCGGTCGCCCGGGTACTCGGCGAGCAGCTCGTGCCAGTCGCGGTAGATGTCGTGCACGCCGTCTTGCGCCCAGTACGGAGCGGGGGCCGGGGGCTCGGCGCTGATCTCGGGCTCGAGGGTCGCGGTGCCGCCACCCATGCTGCCGCCCTCGGTGGGTGGCGTGTAGTCGGGCAGGCCGTCGGCCTTGATCATGCCGTGCGCCACATCGACGCGGAAGCCGTCGACGCCGCGGTCGAGCCAGAAACGCAGGATGTCGCGGAACTGCTCGCGCACCCACGGGTTGTTCCAGTCGAGGTCGGGCTGGGTGGTGTCGAACAGGTGCAGATACCACTGGCCGGGGGTGCCATCCGCCTCGGTCACGCGGGTCCAGGCCTCGCCGCCGAAGACCGACTCCCAGTTATTCGGTGGGAGCTCGCCGTTCTCGCCCTTGCCCTCGCGGAACAGGTAGTGCCCGCGTTCCTCGCTGCCTGGGCCCGCTGCGAGTGCTGCCTGAAACCAGGCGTGCGCGCTGGAGGTGTGGTTCGGAACGAGGTCGACAATCACACGGATGCCCAGAGCGTGTGCCCCGGTCAGCATCACGTCGAAGTCGGCCAGGGTTCCAAACAGCGGGTCGACGTCGCAGTAGTCGGCGACGTCGTATCCGGCGTCACGCTGCGGCGATGTGTAGAACGGCGAAAGCCAGATCGCGTCGATGCCCAGCTGGGCCAGAGCGGGGAGTCGGCTGGTGATGCCGGCCAGGTCGCCCATGCCGTCGCCATTGGCGTCCGCGAAGGAGCGCGGATAGATCTGATAAATAACGGCGGTTCTCCACCACTCTGTGTTGCCTGTCATGAGTGACACACTACGGCATCCCCGAATTCATGGAAGCGGTTGCATGAAATCACGCTCAGGCAATTGTCACGAACTGATCTCGATGTGAAATCCCTGAGTTGTCAATCCAGGAATGAGAGGATATACATGTAATCGCTTGCAGTTTTGTCGGCAATCACTACGAAAGGCAACACCAATGACGGTGAAAAAGAAAGGCCTGCTGGCTGCTGGCGCAGTTGCGGTCGTCGCCTCCCTGGCCCTGGCCGGATGTTCAGCTGGAACTGCTGGAGCGGGGTCTGGAGACAGCACTTCAGCCGCGTCCAGCACCCTGACCGTATGGGTTGACGCAGAGCGCGTCGATGCGCTCAAGGATGCGGCAGCGGCCTACCAGGAGAAGACCGGCGTCGAGGTGAACCTCGTCTCCAAGGACGTCGCCAAGATCAAGGATGACTTCATCCAGCAGGCTCCGACCGGTAAGGGCCCCGACGTCGTGATGGGCGCTCACGACTGGCTCGGCGAGCTCGTCACCAACGGCGTCGTCTCACCCATCGAACTCGGCGACAAGGCTGCAGACTTTCTGCCCGTCGCCATCAACGCCGCCACCTACGACGGCAAGGTTTACCAGCTGCCGTACGCGGTTGAGAACCTTGCGTTGCTGCGCAACGCAGACCTCGCCCCCACGGCGCCGACCAGCTACGACGACATGATCGCGCAGGGCACCGCGGCAGGTGTCACGTACCCGTTCGTCGTCGAGCAGGGCACAGACGGCAACCCGTACCACCTGTACCCGTTCCAGACCGGCTTCGGCGCACCCGTCTTCGGCACCGACGCATCCGGCGGCTACGACGCGACCAAGCTCGAGCTCGGCAACGCAGGCGGCGACGCATTCGCCACCTGGCTCGGCAGCCAGGGCAAGAACGGAACCGGCGTTTTCAACACCGAAATCACCGGCGACATTGCCAAGGAAGCCTTCACGAGCGGCAAGGCGGCGTTCTGGCTGACCGGCCCGTGGAACGTCGGCGCTGCAACGGATGCCGGCATCAACGTCGCCGTTGACGCCATCCCGAGCCCCGGCCCGGAGACGGCACAGCCGTTCGCCGGTGTGAAGGGCTTCTTCATCAACGAGCAGAGCAAGAACAAGGTCGCCGCCAACGACTTCCTCGTCAACTACATCGCCACCGAAGACGTGCAGCTCTCGCTCTTCAAGTCTGGCAACGTTCTCCCCGCCCTGGCCGCAGCGGCCAAGACGGCTTCAGCTGACCCGCTCGTCGCCGGATTCGCCGCAGCGGGAGCCAACGCGGTTCCGATGCCGGCCATCCCGGCCATGGGCCAGGTCTGGCAGTACTGGGGCATCGCAGAAGCAGCAATCATCAACGGCGCCGACCCGGTCGGCACCTGGCAGAAGCTGGCCACCGACGTGCAGGCAGCAATCGGCTAACAGCACCATCCGAACCCCCGGGTTGTCGGCCAAACGGCAACCCGGGGGCTTTTTACTCGCCTGAACAAGACTTTGGAAAGCAAAAAAATGAGCACCACCCTTGAAGAAGAGGAAGCCGTAGCCACCGGCCCCGTGAAACCGCCCACACGGCGGCAGAAGCAAGCCGCGAGCATCGCCGACTCGGCATCCGTTGGAATCAAGACTCTGCTGATCAAGATCGTGTCCCTCGGTCTGGTCGACGCCATCGCCGTCTACGCACTGTTCATCCTGTTCGCCCAGGCGGAATGGGTGATTCTTGCCCTGGTCATCGTCGTCACGGCGCTCGTCAACTGGATCTATTTCTCCAAGCGCAAACTTCCGGCCAAGTACCTGACACCTGGCGTGATCTTTCTCGTCATCTTTCAGATCTTCGTGATCGGCTACACCGCCTACATCGGCTTCACCAACTACAGCACCGGCCACAACTCCGATAAGCCGCAGGCCATCTCGGCTTTGATGAGCTCGGCACTCGAGCGGGTTCCCGACTCGCCGACCTACGCCGTCACCGTGCTCGATCGGGCCGGCCAGCTCAACCTGCTTGTCACCGATCCCGACGGCGACGTGAACGTCGGAAACGCAGACACGCCCCTGCAGTCGGTCGACGACGCGACGATGGAAAACGGCAAGGCCGTCGCCCTCGACGGCTACACCACCCTGAACTTCGCAGCAGTGCTGCAGCGCACCGACGAGATCACCGCCATGTCGGTGCCCTTCTCGAGCGACCCCAATGACGGAGCGCTCCGTACGCCAGACGGCAGCAGCGCCTATGTCTACAGCTCGACGCTCGAATACGATGCCACGGCAGACACCATGACCGATGTCACCACCGGAATCGTCTACGCCGACACCGGGGAAGGCGCCTTCGCCGCTCCCGACGGCACGCAGTTGCTGCCGGGCTGGAAGGTCAATGTCGGATTCGACAACTTCGCTCGCGCGTTCACAGAGGAGAGCATCCGCGGGCCGCTGATCAGCGTCACGATCTGGACGTTCGTCTTCGCGCTCGTATCGGTGGCCTCGACGTTCTTCCTCGGTCTCTTCCTCGCGATCGTGTTCAACGACAAGCGGATGCGCGGACGCAAGTTCTACCGCGTCGCGATGATCCTGCCTTACGCGTTCCCCGCCTTCCTCTCCGCCCTCGTCTGGGCCGGAATGTTGAGTGAGAGCTTCGGCTTCATTAACCAGGTGTTGCTCGGCGGCGCCTCGATTCCCTGGCTGACCGACCCGACGTTGGCGAAGTTCAGCATCCTGTTCGTCAACCTGTGGCTCGGCTTCCCCTACATGTTCCTCGTCTGCACCGGCGCGCTGCAGTCGATTCCGGAGGAGCTCGAAGAAGCGGCCACCGTCGACGGGGCCAGACCCTGGGCTGTCTTCAGGCTTATCAAGCTGCCGCTACTGCTGGTCACGGTTGCGCCGTTGTTGATCGCATCCTTCGCCTTCAACTTCAACAACTTCAACCTCATCTACATGCTGACCGGCGGAGGGCCCCGCGACGCGGCGGCAAGTGTCAACGTCGGATCGACGGATATCTTGATCTCGATGGTCTACAAGGTCGCCTTCACGGGTCAAACGCGTGATTACGGCCTGGCGAGTGCCTTCTCGATCATCATCTTCATCCTCGTCGCCGCCATCGCGATCATCAGTTTCAGAAAAACGAAGGCGTTGGAGGAGCTGAACTAATGCCAGTAGTCACCACCGCGTCCGGGGAGATCATCTCCACCCGACGTGCATTCAATTTCAGCCGCTGGTTCCGTGCGACGGGCTGGCGACACCTCGTCGGCCTCATCATGGTTGTCTTCTCGGTGTTTCCCCTGCTCTACGTGCTCTCCGCGTCGCTCAACCCGACCGGAACGCTGACCGGGTCGAACTCGCTCTTCTCGAAGATCGGGTTCGGTGCCTACGAGCGCCTGCTGACCAACCCAGACCAGCCGTTCGCCGCCTGGTTCGCCAACACGCTGATCATCGCCGGCATCACAGCTCTCGCGACGGTCTTCCTCGGCGCGCTCGCTGCCTATTCCTTTTCGCGCATGCGTTTCACCGGGCGTCGCACCGGGCTGTTGACGATCGTGCTTGCGCAGATGTTTCCGCAGCTGCTGGCCGTCGTCGCAATTTTCTTGGTGATGAGCAAGATCAGCGACATCTTCCCGGCGATCGGTCTGAACACCCACATCGGCCTGATCATGGTCTACCTGGGCGGGGCGCTCGGTGTGAACACCTATCTGATGTACGGCTTCTTCAACACCGTGCCGGCGTCGATCGATGAGGCGGCCAAGATCGACGGGGCCGGGCACGCCCGTATCTTCTTCACCATCATCCTGCGGCTGGTCGGCCCGATTCTCTCCGTCGTCGCGCTGCTCTCGTTCATCGGCACGACCAACGAGTTCGTGGTGGCCAGCGTGCTGCTCATCGATCCGGAGAAGCAGACGCTCGCAGTGGGCCTCTACAAGCTGGTGTCGAACCCCAACTACGCCGATTGGAGCGCATTCTCCGCCGGCGCCGTGCTCGCAGCGCTCCCGGTGATGGCGCTGTTCCTGTTCTTGCAGAAATACATCGTCGGTGGTCTGACGGCCGGATCGGTCAAGTAGGGTTCGAATCATGTTGCTGCCTCACCACGATGGATCGCCGTTGTACGTGTCGACGCAGGAGCCGGCGCTCGGCGACCTGGTGCGGGTGCGGGTGCGCATCCCGCACTCGTTCGGCACGGTGGCAGGGGTGCGCACGCGCTCGAACCCAAACCGGGAGCCCCGCTACGCCGAGGCATCCGTCGTCGCTGCGCAGGACGGCTGGGACTGGTGGGAGGCCGACGTCGAGGTGGAGAACCCGGTGCACGGCTACCGGTTCGTGATCGAACTCGGCGACGGCACGCGCTGGTGGCTGAACGCCTCTGGCCTGCATGACATCGAGACCCTCGACTCGGAGGACTTCACGCTGCTCGCCACCCCGGCGGCACCGGACTGGGCCGCCGCAAGCGTCATGTACCAAATCTTTCCCGACCGGTTCGGGCGCTCTGCCGCGGCCGCCGAGCGCGAACTGCCCGAGTGGGCCATCTCCGCAGAGTGGGGCGACCCGGTCGACCAGGAGCACGCCACGCGGGGGCAGCAGTTCTATGGCGGCGACCTCGACGGCATCCGTGAACACCTCGATCACCTGCACCGGCTCGGTGTCACGCTGATCTACCTGACGCCCGTCTTTCCGGCTGGCTCCAACCACCGCTACGACGCGTCGAGTTTCGCCGAGGTTGACCCGCTGCTCGGCGGCGATGCCGCTTACGTGCGCCTGATCGAGGCCGCACACGAGCGCGGATTCAAGGTGATCGGCGATCTCACCAGCAACCATTCGGGGGACCGCCACGAGTGGTTCGTTGCCGCGCACCGGCATCCGGATGCCGCCGAGAGCGACTTCTATTACTGGCGCGACACCGAGAACGAGGGTTACGAGTCCTGGCTCGGTGTGCCCAGCTTGCCCAAGTTCAACTGGAACTCGACCGAGCTGCGTCGCCGGTTCGTCGAGGGCCCCGACTCGGTGGTCGCCCGCTGGTTGGGCGCACCCTTCCATCTCGACGGCTGGCGCATTGACGTGGCGAACATGACGGGGCGTCTCGGCAGCGAAGACCTGAACGCCGAGGTGCGCCAGACGATTCGGCGCACGATGCTCGAGGTGAATCCCGACACGATTCTGCTCGGCGAGTCGACCAACGACGCCTCGAGTGATTTTCAGGGCGACGCGTGGCACGGCGCGATGACCTATGCCCCATTCACCCGGCCGCTCTGGAGCTGGTTGAGTGAACCGGGAAGCCGGGCAGAGGGTGGCATCGGCTTCGTCGACGCGCGCGTGCCCGAGTACACGGGGGAGCAGTTCTGGCGGGCGCACGTCAGATTCTCGGCCGGATTCCCGTGGCGCGTTCGCCTGGCCACGATGAATGCGCTGGACACCCACGACACGCCACGGTTTCGCACCAGCGCCAGGCCGGGCGTCGTTCCGGTCGCTCTCGGCCTCTCGATCACGCTGCCCGGCATTCCGGTTGTCTTCGCCGGCGACGAATTCGGTCTCGTCGGGGTCGACGGCGAGCATTCGCGCACCCCGATCCCCTGGGATTCGGTGGCTGAGCCCGAGGTGGCAGCGACGATCGACCTGTACGCCGAACTGATCAGGCTGCGCACCCAGCACCCGGCGACTCGGGCGGCGCTGAACGGCGGCGGCATGCGGTGGCTGCATGTGAGTGACGATGCGCTCGTCTATCTGCGCGAATCGGCCGAGGGCTCTGTGCTGGTTTTCGCGGCCAGGGCAGGCGCGAGCGTGACTCTGCCGGGGCAGGCATTCGGGGGAGCGGACGCTGCCGAGGTACTGTTCGGGCAGGCCGAATTGACGGCCTCGGCCGATGGCATCCGGCTGGGTGTCGGTGGCCCATCCTTTACTGCGTGGGCCGTGCCTGGCCTCAATTTGCCCGAGTTCGGCGCTTCGGGGGCCTGACGGTCATCAGAGGGTGCGAAGTGATGATAATCTCTATGGGTTGCCGAAATTCGGGCGCAGTTCTTCTAGAACTCTGCCCCCTTAGCTCATTGGTAGAGCACTTCCTTGGTAAGGAAGAGGTAGTGGGTCCGATTCCCACAGGGGGCTCAGGCTTGATGCAGGTTTAGGCTTGGGTCATAGTCGCGGCGGGGTAGCTCAGTTGGTTAGAGCACACGGCTCATAATCGTGGTGTCGCGGGTTCAATTCCCGCTCCCGCTACACATCAAAACTCAAGAACTCACTTCGAAAGCCCCGGTCTCCGTCAGGAGGCCGGGGCTTTCGTCATTTCACGTGCGGTGCGGGATCCGTCGATCGAGCGTGTCGAGATCCGGTGAGCCGATCGCTGATCCGCTGATCGAGCCACCCAATTTGAAGCACAAATGCGACAGTCGAGCGGTTGTGTAGCATGACTGCAACAAATTGAGATATGGTTGCATCCATGGAACAGATCATCGACCAGATCATCGAGGGGTCAGGGCTGTCTAAGTCCGCTCTCGCGGCGCGATCTGGGCTCGCACGTTCCACTCAGTACCGAATACGCGATGGTCTCGTCGACCCGACCATGGGCAGTGTCCGCGAGCTTGCCCTCGCTGCAGGCTTCGAGCTCGTCCTCTCTCTTGCGCCCCTGTCGGACCCGGATGCCGCGCGTGCAGCGCGGGTAATGCTAGACCCTCGGTTCGAGGCTTCGTACATGCTGAGTGGAGGGTCGAAGCAGGTCGATGCATGGGTCGAACGTCTTCGCCGGTGGGTGCCCAACGGGGACCCGGTGGACATCGTTTGGCAAGCCGGGCAGAGCTCAAGCCTTGTGCACCGACCAGGCGCCGTATTCCTGCGCGGCCATGTCACCGAGCTCAAGCTCGCCTCCGCCGGTGACTTCTCGGGGCAGGACTGGTTGCTGTCCGGCGCAGCCGTCATCGACCGCATCGGCGCGCCGGATGATGACGGTGCTCTCTACGGCGGCGATCTGCCCGGCACCAGTGCCGGCCCGTACGTCGTGTACAGCGCCGATACTCACCGCTTCGCACGCCTCCTCGACAACATGGATGAGGTTCGCCCCGAGAAGGCGAACGTCATCATCGCCGAGCGCACCGATGACGCGGGGGTGGACTCGTGGGAGGACGGCAAAATCAGGCTCGTCGCTCCGATCCAAGGCCTGATCGACGCCTGTGGCATCGGAGGCCCGCTCGGGCAGGCCGCAGAGCGCATCGCGAGGAGCTGGTGAAGCATGGCTGAGAAAAGCGGGCCAGAGACAGGTGGGGGTGAAAAGAGCCCGGGTCTGATCAGAGCATGGGCCGTCGACCCCAAGCGGTTCGCACAGCCGAGACCGGCGAGCGGTGCAAGCCGGTCGCCGGAGCCAAAGGTCTTTCTCGGTAACTCAGCGACGCAGGTCCAGCTTGAGGAGACGGGCATCACCTGGGATCGGTCCGCCGTCGATTGGTCGCTTCTCGAGCGATCGACCGTGGACCGCGTGCGCTCCCGATTCCGCGCTTCCTTGCCTGAGTACATCTGGGACGCTGCCGCGCTGGAGGGTAACCCGTACACGCTCCCTGAAGTACAGACCCTCCTCGAAGGCATCACCGTCACGGGGCACCGCATCGCGGACCAGGACCAGATCCTCGCCCTGAACGAGGGATTCAACCTCATCGACAAGCTCGTCAGCGGGCTTGTCGACGGCCGCAATTTTCACCTCGACAAGGCGACGAGTGATGAGGTCCATGCGAAGGTCGCCGTTCACGAGGCGATCGAGTCGGGTCACTTCCGCGGCGAGGGAGCGGCCGGCGGCGGCGGACACGTCAGCATCGGCGCGCTCGGAACCTTTCACGCCTCGGAACCCGGGGAGAATGGCGCGAACCTCAAGCGAGAATTCCGACGCTTGACGGCCTACCTCCTGGAGGACCTGGAGGACCCCCGAGAGCAAGCGGTCGCGTACTTCTGCGCCGCGACGAGGCGACACTTCTACTTTGACGGCAACAAACGCACCTCGAAGCTGATGATGGCCGGGCACCTGATGAACAACGGCTACGACGCGATCTCCATCTCGGCAAGACGCCAGCTGGAGTTCAACCAGCTTCTCGCTCCCTTGTTCGACGATGGCGACGCCACCGAAATGATGCGGTTCATCATTGACTCGCGCCCTGAGTAGCGCGGATCTGGTCATCGCCATGCCCGTCACCGAAGACGAGGTCGTCAAGCATGTGATGCGGGCCGGGGAGGCGCCGTCGACTCGCGGACCACGAGAACGGGTGGGGGGTCGACGATCAGCGCGTTCATGGGGGTCGGCTTGCCGGCGAGTGTGCTCAGAAGAAGGTCGGCGGCCATCGCTCCGAGCTCGAACAAAGGCAGCCGCACGGTGGTCAGCGACACCGCGAGATGCTTCGCGAACCACGCATCGTGAATGCCAACGACCGAGACGTCGTTCGGAACATTGATACCGGCTTGGCGGAGCACCGTCAGCACGCCGGCTGCCGTCACAGCATTGGCGACGACGATGGCTGTCGGCAGCTGTGGCCGACTCAGCAGCTGGCGGGCCGCATCCTCGCCGAGTTCATCCGTCCACCCCGCACTGATGACGTCGACGCGGGCATCCGGGTACGCCTCGCGCAGAACCTCCTCGTAGCCACGTTGGCGGCCGAGGGACGTAATGGCCTCCGCCGGTCCTCCGATGAAGCAGATGGCTGCATGCCCGAGGGCGACGAGATGTTCCGTGGCGGTGCGTCCGGCGGCGACATCGTCAAGACGGGCGGTGGGTACGGAGCCCGAGCCATCCGAGTTCACGAGGACAGCAGGAACGTGACGTGACACATCCGCGATGAGCTTGTCGTGGTAGCCGTGTCCGACGTGGAGAATGACGCCGTCCAGTCGGCCGCGCGCGAGGAACGACCGGAGTCGACCGCTGTCGGTGGCGAGCTGCTCCGAGTCGGCGAGGAGGGTGACATAGCCGGCCTCGGCACACCGCCCGCGCACGCCGTCGAGCACCGTCGTGTTCATGGGGCTCGTCAGATTGTGCATGATGAGCCCGATCGCGTCAGAGCGGGATGTGCGCAAGGAGCGGGCGACGCCATGTGGCGTGTATCCGAGCGTCGCGGCGGCCTCGAGGATGCGCGCCCGAGTCTCGTCACGGACGCGCACGACCGGGTCGTCGTTGAGAACGCGTGACGCGATCGTGGTCGACACCCCGGCCAGCGTCGCGACGTCGCGAAGTGTGGGTGCGAGCTTTCGGGGGTCCATTCGTGCCGACATCATCCCCATTGTAGCGGCCGGATTGACCTCGACGTCGAACTTCGTTAGCCTCTGAGAAATCGATTGTTCAGCGTCGCGCAGAGTACGCTCTCGCCTCATCTAAGGAGACATGAAGTGGTTCAGCCCCAGCTTCGTGAAAGGTCCATCAGCTATGACGTCGCCGTGATCGGAGGCGGCCCTGGCGGCATCCCGGCCGCGCTCGCCGCCGCGCGCAACGGAGCACGGACGGTTCTCGTCGAGCGCAGCGCTGCCCTCGGCGGCGCGGCAGCTTCGGGGCTCAGCATCCTCGGGTTCCTCGACCGTTCGGGCAACAAGGCGCTCGAAGGCATCCCGCAGGAATTCATCGACCGACTGGCTGCGCTCGGCGGCTCTCCTGGACACTTCCCGTGCCCCGTGCATAACTCAATCACTCCGGTGTCGTCCGATCTCGTGAAGATCGTGGCCGTGCAGATGTGTCAGGAAGCGGGCGTCGACATCCTGTTCGAGAACGAGCTCCTCGGCGCTGAGGTCGACGAGGATTCGCGGCTGCGCGCGGTGACCGTTTTTGGCAAGCTGACCACGACACGCATCGAGGCCAAACAATTCATCGACGCGACCGGAGACGGCGACCTCGCTTACCTCGCAGGGGTGCCTTTCTCCCGCGGCCAGGAGAACACGCAGATCATGCAGCCGAGCACGCTCGTGTTCACGGTCGCCGGACACGACCTCGACCGTCTGTACGCTTTCCTCGATGAGAACCCGGACGAGATGGGCATCAAGGAGGACTACGCCGCCGGATACGACGTCGACTTCCTTCGCACGACGCGTGGACACTGCTTCATCGGCCTGACCGAACTCGTGCAGAAGGCCCGAGAGGCAGGAGATTTCTCGGTCCCGCGCAACCAGTTCATCCACATCGCCACCGCGTCAGAGAAGCTGCTGACGATCAATACATCACGTGTCACACGTATCGACGCGTCGGACCCCGTCGAGCTGTCGGCGGGCCTCGAGACCGGCTACGCGCAGGTTCTGGAGATCGTCAGCTTCATGCGAAAGTACGTCCCGGGCTTCGAAGACGTCGTCATCTCGCAAATCGCCCCGGCGCTGGGTATTCGGGAGACACGCCACTTCATCGGCGAGTTCCGCCTGACCACCGACAACTTCGAAAGCGAAGCGACCACCGAGGCCGCGATCGCGCAGTCGGCGTACAACATCGACATCCACTCAGGCACCGGCGAAGGCATCGAACTCTCGGTGATCGAGAAGCCATACGGGATCCCGTACGGCTGCCTCGTACCGCAGGGCGTCGACGGCCTGTTGCTCAGCGGACGCACCATTTCCGTGGATTCGACGGTCTTCGCATCGGCCCGCGTGATGGGAACCTGCATGGCGGTAGCCGAGGCGGCGGGTACGGCCGCCGCGATGGCGCTCTCCGCTGGCGGACGAGTCCGCGACGTGTCCGTTGACGCCCTTCGCGCGCAGCTCGCCGAGCAGGGCGCGATGATCCCCGGTGAGATCAAGCAGCCGGCCGTCGAGGCCGCCTGAACCAAGTGAACTGTGCCCGACCCCTCCACGTGCTGAACTGGTGTTCCGCGTGCGGACGACTTTCACAGGTGCGAGAGGTCGGGCCGTTTGGCGGCCCCACATCGTGGGCGCTGCTCGCGTCTGGTCCCCTGACCTGACGCCCGTCCGGATGCTCCCGGCCTACGCCGCCTGGCATTCACAGAACAAAAGGATGAAATTCATGAGCAACGTGGCTCAGCTCGAGCGGTCCGACACTGAGATTTCGGAATCGGCCTCTCGACGTACCCTGCTTGCCAGCACAGTCGGCACCGTTCTGGAGTGGTACGACTTCAATCTGTACGGCCTCGCGTCGGCGCTGGTATTCGGCCCCCTGATGTTCGGCTCGAGCGGTGTCGGCGGCACCCTCGCCGCCTTCGCATCTCTCGGCGTCGGATTCCTTGCGCGACCCATCGGAGGGTTCATCCTCGGAAACCTCGGTGACAAGATCGGCCGCAAGCCGATCCTGATGTTCACCTTCATCACCATGGGCCTGAGCTCTGCGCTGATCGGCTTGCTGCCGACGAACGCGCAGATCGGCGTCTGGGCACCGATCCTCCTCTGTGTGCTCCGTATCGTTCAAGGCTTCGCCGTCGGCGGCGAGTTCGCCGGCGCAACTCTCATGACGATGGAGAACGCTCCGATCAAACGGCGCGGCTTCTTCGGCGCGGTGCCGTCGATGGGAACGGGCGCCGGGTTCGTTCTCGCGACTGTCGTGTTCGCTTCGGTGTCCGCGCTTCCCAACGACGCGTTCCTCGCGTGGGGATGGCGCATCCCCTTCCTGCTCAGCGTCGTGTTGGTCATCTTCGGCGTGATCATCCGGTCTCGCCTCGAGGAGACCAAGGTCTTCTCCGCTATTGAGAAGGCCGACACCGAGAAGGCTCCGCTTGTGACAGCGATCACCAAGCACCCGGGGGCCGTTCTGCGCACGATCGGCCTCGTCATGGGCGGCGCGGTGTGGGGTTATCTGATCCAAACCTTCTCGCTGTCGTACGGCACGACCAACCTCGGAATGGATCGCACCGTGCTGCTCTGGTCGGTCGGCATCGCCGCGGCC
This sequence comes from Glaciibacter kafniensis, assembly GCF_039538945.1. Taxonomy (NCBI): domain Bacteria; kingdom Bacillati; phylum Actinomycetota; class Actinomycetes; order Micrococcales; family Microbacteriaceae; genus Glaciibacter; species Glaciibacter kafniensis. The sequence goes on from NZ_BAABCN010000008.1 coordinate 130,145, forward strand.
TTCGAGATGGTGACCATCCCGTTCTGGGGCTGGCTGTCGGACAAGGTCGGCCGCAAGAAGGTCATCGTCACCGGCGTCGTACTCACCATGCTGTACGTTTTCCCATTCTTCTGGCTGCTGAACACCCGTGAGCCGTGGCTCGTGTTCCTCGCGATCGTCATCGGTCTGCCGATCCTGAAGGACATGATCTTTGGCCCGCAGGCGGCGTACGCGGCCGAGATGTTCACCTCGAACGTGCGGTACAGCGGCATGAGCGCGGGCCGCGAGATGGGCGCGGCGATTTTCGGCGGCAGTGCGCCATATATTGCCACCATGCTGGTCGCAGTAGGGGTAGGTGCCATCTGGCCGCTGGCAATCTACATCATGATCACTCTCGCCATCACCGGCTTCACGGTGCTCACCGGGCCGAACAACGCTGACAAGGACCTGCGCGACATCGGCGCCTGACCGCGTCGCCGTCGCGATCATACCGGGCGGCGCAGAACGATGACGGGTGTGCGCAGAGGATTCGACGCGCACACCCGTCATGACGCATTCGGACCAGCAGTACCGGTGAGAGGGCGCCGCAGTCGGCGGCCCGTCCTGCAGGACCTCAGCTAGTCCCAGTCGCCCACGCCGTAGTCGAGGCCGACATAGTTCTCGGCCAGATACGCCTGCGCGGAGCGCGAACCGGTGACGGAGGCGAGCTCGCCGAGGCTGCGGAGCTTGTCGAACTCGGTCGCGTCTGGCGCGATGTGCAACATGCTGGTCATCCAGTAGGAGAAGTGTTGCGCCTTCCAGATGCGCTGAAGGGCATTCTCGGGGTACGCATCCATGAGCGCCTCCGAACCCGTCGCGAAGAAGGAGCGGAGGGCCTGGTTGAGCCAGAGCACATCGGAGAAGGCGAGGTTCATACCCTTCGCGCCCGTCGGGGGAACCGTGTGGGCCGCATCCCCCATCAGAAAGACACGTCCCTTGCGCAGCTCGTGCGCCACGAAACTGCGAAAACGCAGCACGTCTTTGCGGATGATGGGGCCCTGCTTGAGCGTGGTGCCGGAGACGCCGGCCTGCAGGGTGTCCCAGATCTCCGCATCACTGACAGTCGACGCGTCCAGCAGTGGATCGCACTGAAAATACATGCGCTGCACGTTCTTGTCTCGGGTGGAGATCAGCACGAAGCCTTGCTCTGAGCGTGAGTAGATGAGCTCGTCTGAGCTCGGCGGCGCCTCGGCCAGCACGCCGTACCAGGCGAACGGGTATTCCCGGTAGTGCCCGTTCCGCTGCGAGCCGCAGACCGGGATGCGGGCGATCGACCCAGAACCGTCGGCGCCGACGACCACATCGGCGCTGATCTCGAAGGCCTCGCCCTCCGTCGTGGTGCCGACGATGCGCGGCCGCGTCGTCTCGGCATCCTGCACTGATTCGGCGAGGTGCCCGAACAGCGGGGGCACGCCATCACGGATGCGCGCGGCGATCAGATCTGTGAGCACCTCGTGCTGCGGGTAGAGGTAGACCGATTTCTGCACCAGGTCCTGAAAGTCGAAACGGTGGGCGTTGCCGTCGACGTGGAATTCGATGCCGTCGTGCTTCGCTCCCTCGCGGTAGATGCGGTCGGAGACGCCGGACTCGGCGAGCACGCGTGCCGCAGGGGACTCCACGATTCCGGCTTTGACTGTTCCCTCGATCTCGTCCCTGCTCTTGCCGTCGATCACGACGGAGTCGATTCCCGCCTTCTGCAGGAGGTGGGCAAGGAGTAAGCCCGCGGGGCCGGCGCCCAGGATTCCGACTTGGGTACGGATCGTTGTGGTCATCGGTGACCTTTCGTGTGCAGGGGAGGGCGGAGTGTGCGCTCGGTGTCTATTCAGGCGCACCGGGCCCCGCCCGACAAGGATAAACTTCCGCCTCATGGAAGTATTCGTGGATGGCGGGGAGTGAGCAGCGCATGAGAGCCACCATGAGAGTCACGGAGGAGCGCCCGGCAACGCCCGGCACCCTGCTCGAGCGCGGAATGGAGATCCTCGGCTGTTTCGATGCCGGGCACACCGCGCTGACCCTGACGCAGATCGCCCAACTGACCGGGCTCCCGCTGTCGACCTGCCACCGCATCACGACGACGCTCTGCAACGGCGGCTTTCTCAGCAGGGGGTCCGACCGCCGGTTTCGGGTGGGCACCCGGCTCTGGACAATCGCCCAGCAGGCGCCGCTCAACGACCGGCTTCGGGAGAGCGCGCTGCCCACACTCGCGCGCCTCTACGAGGAGACCGGCGAGAACGTGACGCTCGCGGTGCTCGATCGCGGCCAGGCCCTCTACGTGGACCGGCTCGTGGGGGAGCGCAGCGTTCCCACGGTGATCCGCGGCGGCGGGCACCTTCCCCTGCACACGACAGGGGTCGGCAAGGTGCTACTCGCCGCCCAAACGGATGCCGCGATCGAGGCCTACCTGTCGCATCCGTTGCCGAGGCCCACACTGCGGTCGATCACCGATCCCGACGCACTCCGGCGGGATCTCGCCGAGGTGCGTGAGCGCGGCTACGCGATCACACGCCAGGAGATGTCGGCGGGCAGCGGATCCGTCGCCGTGCCCATTCTGCGCGGGGGCACCTGTGTCGCCGCGGTCGGGGTCGTTGTGCACATGGCGCGCCTGGACGTCGGCCGCCTGGTGGCGACCTTGAACCAGGCCGCTCGCGTGATCGAAGCCGGGTTGGGCGACGAAGGCTGAACGCGGCGGGTGCGCACCTGCTGTGCCAGCGAGCAGGCGACCTCGGCGCCCGCCCTCGGGCCGGCATCCGCTGCCCGCGCCGGTGGCTTGATAGAGTCGCAAGAATCATGGAAAAGCCCGACCTGACCCGATCGGTGACGGCCCGCGCCTTCGCGGTGCTGGATACGTTCAGCACCAAGTACCGTCGTCAATCGCTGTCGTCGATCGCGCGTCGATCCGGCCTTCCGCTGACCACCGTGCATCGTCTGGTGCACGACTTGGAGAGGCAATCCGCCCTGGTCAGGGGCGCCGATGGCGACTACGAGATCGGCCGCAAGATCTGGGCGCTCGGAACCCTCGCCTCGGTGCACGCCGAACTCCGCGAGGTGGCGCTGCCCTACATGGAAGACGTTTTCGGGCTTGGTAATGACGCCGTGCAGATCGCCGTGCTCGACGGCCTCCGCTGCCTGATCGTCGACCGCATCGCCGGCTCGCGCACGATGTCGGTGCTCAGCAAGCCAGGAACCCGCCTGCCGCTGCACGCCTCTGGCGTCGGAAAGATTTTGCTGGCGTATGGCAGTCCGGAGCTTCACGACGCCGTGCTCGGCTCGCTCGACCGCTACACCGAGCAGACCATCACCGACTCGGCGCAGCTGAGCGAGCAACTGCGCGCGATCACGTTGCAGGGCTACGCGATCACCTATGCGGAGCTGGCGGAGGGAGCCACCTCCGTTGCCGTCCCCGTGCGCGGCAAGGCCGGCAAGGTCATCGCGGCGCTCGGTGTTGTCTTGCCGAGCACGAACACCGAACCCCAACGGATGGTGCCGGTGCTGCAGGTGACGGCGGCTGCGCTCTCCAAGAAGCTCGTCGACACGGGGCTCGGCGTGGCCGAGCGGTTGCTCTGACGCCGCAAAAGCCCGAGCGTCCGTGCGATGGTGAGGAAGTCGGCAGCCTCGACAAGCGCTAGCTCAGCGCCGATTCAACCTGAGCCGCTTCCGAACTGGGCCGGGTCAGTCCGTCAGGGTGCGCACCACTCGCGCGGGCGCGCCGACGACAACAGAGTTCTCCGGGACATCCTTCGTGACCACGGATGCGGCTGCCACGACGGCGTTGTCGCCGATCGTCACACCGGGCAGAACCGTCACATTCGATCCGATCCACACGTTGCGGCCGATGACGATTGGGGCCGGGTGCATGTCCGTACGCCTGCTCGGCGCGAGATCGTGGTTGAGCGTGGCGAGAACCGCGTTGTGCCCGATCAGACAGTCGTCGCCGATGCGCACACCGCCTTGGTCTTGAAACTTGCATCCGGAGTTGATGAAGATCCGTTTGCCGAGGGTGATGTTCTTTCCGAAGTCGGAGTAGAAGGGCGGGAATACCGTTACCGACTCGTCGACCGGTTTGCCCGTGAGCTGACCCAGCAGTTCCCTCACCCGCGCCGGTTCCTGGTATCCGCTGTTCAGCTCGCCGGTGATGCGCAGAGCATCCTGGCTCACGTGGTGCATGACCTCATGCAGGGGTGAGTCTCCGGTTATGGTGTGCCCGGAATTGAGCGCTTCAAGTAGGTCGTCGAGTTTCATGGTGTCCTTTCAGAGCCTCGCGATGATCAACGAACCAGTTTGTCGTTCAGTATCTATTGCAGCGCAAACGAGGGCTCAGTGGCAGGGCCTGTGGGAACTCCCCTCAATCTCAATGTCCCTGCTCCCAGTGAATCGACATGATTGCCCTTCCGGTATCCGGAATTCGCTTTGGCAAGATCACGCCCCGTGAAGTTGTCTGGATACACGCGCACTGCGCGGCATTTCAAAGGAGAATCATGGCGCGAGTAGTGACGGGCACCCCCCGTACCCCCCTGGACATCGTCGACGGCTTGGCCGAACTGGGCGTTGCCACAGTTCACGAGGCACAGGGACGCATCGGCTTGCTCGACCAGCGGCTTCGCCCCATCTTTCCCGCGAAGATCGCCGGTAACGCCCTCACCTGCGAGGTCTCACCCGGTGACAACTGGATGATCCACGTGGCCGTCGAGCAGGCCCAGCCCGGTGACATCCTGGTCGTCACCCCGACCAGCCCCTGCGACGACGGCTTTCTCGGCGACCTGCTGGCCGAGAGTCTGCTCGCCCACGGCGTGCGCGGCCTCGTCATCGACGCCGGCGTGCGCGACGTCGCCACCCTCACCGAGATGGGCTTTCCCGTCTGGTCGAAGGCCATCTTCGCGCAGGGCACCATCAAGGGCACTCCGACCAACGTGCAGACGCCCATCATGATCGCGAACCAGCAGATCCGCCCCGGTGACGTGGTGATCGCCGACGTCGACGGCGTCTGCGTTGTGCGCCGCGAAGACGCGGCGGCTGTGCTGCAGAAGGGCCGCGACCGGGAGGCCCTCGAGACCTCCAAGCGTGCCCGCCTTGCGGCCGGGGAACTCGGCCTCGACATCTACAACATGCGTGAGGCGCTCGCCGCGAAGGGCCTCGTCTACGAGGTCTACCAGGAGCGCGAGGCTTACCAAGAAAACGCGGCAGACCACGGATGACGAACACCCAGGTCTCGGTGCCGTGCTCTGTAATGCGCGGCGGCACCTCCAAGGGCCTCTACTTTCTGGCGGATGACTTGCCGGTCGACCGCTCCGCCCGCGACCGCTTTCTGCTCGCGGCGATGGGGTCACCTGACCCGCGGGAGATCGACGGCATGGGCGGCGGGCATCCGCTCACCTCCAAAGTGGCCGTCGTCTCGCGCTCGACCCGCCCCGGCATCGATGTGGACTACCTGTTTCTGCAGGTGTGGCCCGACCGTGCCGAGGTGAGCGACCAGCAGAACTGCGGCAACATTCTCGCCGGCGTTGGCCCGTTCGCCATCGAGAGCGGACTGGTCGACGCCGGAGACGGAGTCACCGACGTCTCCATCTACATGGTGAACACCGACTCGAGGGCGACGGCATCCGTGCAGACGCCCGGGCGCCTCGTCGAGTACGCGGGCGACGCGCGCATCGACGGCGTTCCCGGCACGCACGCCCCGATCACCCTCAACTTCGAGGACGTCGCCGGTTCCAGCTGCGGAGCCCTGCTTCCGACCGGCAATGTGGTCGACACGATCTATGTTGACGGCGACGGCGACGGCGTCGGCATCCGTGTGACCTGCATCGACAATGGGATGCCGGTCGTCTGCCTGAACGCGGCCGACTTCGGCGTGACCGGCTATGAGACGCCGGCCGAGCTCGAGGCGAACACCGAGCTGAGGGAGCGCGTCGAGGCGATCCGTCTGCAGGTCGGTCCGCTGATGAACCTGGGCGACGTCACGAACAAGACGGTGCCCAAGATGAGCCTGCTGGCCCCCGCCAGAAACGGCGGTTTGCTCAGCACGCGCACCTTCATCCCGCACCGCGTGCACGAGTCCATCGGCGTTCTCGGCGCCGTGTCGGTGGCCACCGCCTGCATGCTGGAGGGCAGCGTCGCGGCCGACATCGCCGGGCTCGGCAGCACTGGAGATGACGGCAGCATCGCCGACAGCCTTGAGGTCGCGGTCGAACACCCCACCGGCTTCTTCACCGTTCAGATGCAGGTCGACAACTCCAGCGGGTCGCCGGTCGTCACCAAATCCGCACTTCTTCGCACCGCCCGCCTGTTGATGTCGGGCACCGTCCACGTACTCCAATCTGGGGAGAGCACATGATCATCGATTGTCACGGCCACTACACAACGGCCCCCGAGCTGCACAACCAGTGGCGCATCGACCAGCTGGCGGCGTTCGCGGCGGGGGAGCCCACGCCGGCCTACCCCGAGATCTCCGACGACATCATCCGCGCGAGCATCGAGCAGAATCAGCTCAAACTGATCACCGAGCGCGGCACCGACCTGACGATCTTCTCGCCGCGGGCATCCGCCATGGGCCACCACGAGGGCGACCAGCGCATCAGCCTCGAGTGGACCGTCGCCTGCAACAACCTGATCAAGCGCGTCGTCGACCTCTTTCCGGAGACCTTCGTCGGCGTCTGCCAGCTGCCGCAGTCGCCCGGCGCGGACCTCACCGAGAGCATCGCCGAACTGGAGCGATGCGTCACCGAGCTCGGCTTCATCGGCTGCAACCTGAACCCAGACCCGAGCGGCGGCAAGTGGGAGACGGTTCCGCTGACCGACCCGTACTGGTACCCGCTGTACGAGAAGATGGTCGAACTCGACGTTCCCGCGATGATCCACGTGTCGGCGTCGTGCAACCCCAACTTCCATGCCACCGGCGCGCACTACATGAACGCCGACACGACCGCCTTCATGCAGCTGATTCAGGGCGACCTCTTCGCCGACTTCCCGACGCTGCGCCTTCTGATCCCCCATGGTGGTGGAGCAGTGCCCTACCACTGGGGTCGTTACCGGGGGCTCGCCGACATGCTCAAGAAGCCGAGCCTCGACGGCCATCTGATGAACAACGTGTTCTTCGACACCTGCGTCTACCACCAACCGGGCATCGACCTGCTGGTCGACGTGATCGACAACAAGAACATCCTCTTCGGCTCGGAGATGATCGGTGCGGTGCGCGGGATCGACCCGCAGACCGGGCACTACTTTGACGACACCAAGCGGTATGTCGACGGTGCTGATGTGACGGATGCCGAGCGCGCGTCGATCTTCGCCGGCAACGCGCGCCGGGTGTTCCCGCGCCTGAACGAGAAGCTGGAGGCTCGGAGCCTGTGAGTGACACCCAGATCTTCGTGAAGGATGCCGACTGGCTGGACTGGCACCCGAACCCCAGCGTGCCGGCGTTTCAGGTGCCGGCTGGCGCGGTCGACGCGCACTGTCATGTCTTCGGCCCCGGCAACGAGTTTCCGTTCGCGCCCGAGCGCAAGTACACACCCTGCGACGCCAGCCGTGAGCAGCTCTTCGCCCTGCGCGATTTTCTGGGCTTCGAGCGCAACGTCGTCGTGCAGGCCACCTGCCACGGCGCCGACAACTCGGCGCTGCTCGATGTGCTCGCTCACTCCGACGACAGGGCACGCGGCGTCGTCACCGTGACGCCCGATGTCACCGAGTACGAGCTGGCACGCATGCACGAGCTCGGCGTTCGCGGTGTGCGCTTCAACTACGTCAAGCGCCTGGTCGACCCCAAGCCCGACGAGTACTACCGCACGATCGTCGACAAAATCCGGCCGCTCGGCTGGCACGTCGTGATCTACTTCGAGCCGGCCGACCTGCGCGAGAAGTGGGACTTCTTCGTTTCGCTCAACATCCCGATCGCCATCGACCACATGGGTCGCCCCGATGTGAGCAAGCCCGTCGACAACGCGGAGTTCGAGCTGTTGCTGAGATTCATGCGGGAGAACCCCGATGTGTGGTGCAAGGTGAGCTGCCCGGATCGGCTCAGCCACGGGCCCATCCGCGGTGGTGCGCCGCTCTACGCCGACGTCGTGCCGTTCGCGAAGACCATCGTCGAAGAGTTCAGCGACCGAGTGCTCTGGGGAACGGACTGGCCGCACCCCAACATGAAAAAAGAGATGCCAGACGACGGAATCCTCGTCGACTACGTGCCGTCCATCGCGACGACCGCCATTCTGCAGCAGAAGCTGCTCGTGAACAATCCCACCACCCTCTACTGGAGCTGATCATGAAACCTGACTTCGCACAGTTCGACGACATCCCGGGCACCACAATCTTCACGATCGAGAAGGCGCGCGAGGGCTTCGCGCTGAACCAGTTCTGCATGAGCCTGCGCACCGCAGAGAACCGCACCCGGTTTCTCGCCGACGAGGCCGCGTATCTCGACGAATGGGAGATGTCTCCCGAGCAGAAGCAGGCCGTGCTCACCCGTGACTTTCAGCAGATGCTGGACACCGGCGGAAACGTGTACTTTCTCTCGAAGATTTTTGCTTCGGAGGGCCTGTCGTACGTGCAGGCCGTGAGCACGATGACCGATATGAATGTCGAGCAGTACCAGGCGATGATGACGGCCGGCGGCCGTGGCATCGAGGGCTGGCGCTCGAAGAAAGAAAGAGGCGAGGCATAATGGCACGCATCACAGCTGGCGTCGCAACCAGCCACGTCCCCGCCGTCGGCGCGGCCATCGACATGGGTCGCACGGAGGAGCCCTACTGGAAGCCCATGTTCGAGGGCTACGAGTTCTCCAAAAACTGGATCAAGGACAACACCCCCGACGTCGCGATCATCATCTACAACGACCACGCGTCGTACTTCGGCATGGAGATCATGCCCACGTTCGCCATCGGTGTCGCTGACTCGTTTGAGATCTGCGACGAGGGCTACGGGCCCCGGCCTGTTCCGACGGTGGAGGGCAGTCCGGAGCTGGCCACCCATCTGGCCGCGTCGCTCATCCTTGATGATTTCGACATGACGGTGCTCAACGTGCTCGAGGTGGACCACGGACTCACCGTGCCGCTCTCGCTCATGTACGGCACCCCCGACAAGTGGCCGAGCAAGGTCATCCCGCTCGCTGTCAATGTGGTGATGTACCCGCAGCCATCCGGTGAGCGCTGCCTGTCGATCGGCAAGGCGATTCGCCGTGCCGTCGAGCAATTCGACGAGGACCTCGACGTGCAGGTCTGGGGCACCGGTGGCATGAGCCACCAGATCCAGGGCGCACGGGCCGGACTGATCAACCTGCCCTGGGACAAGCAGTTCATGGACGACCTCATCAACCAGCCAGAGGTACTGCAGTACAAGCCTCACCTCGAGTACATGGTGGAGGCCGGTTCCGAGGGAGTCGAGCTCATCATGTGGCTGATCATGCGCGGCGCGCTCGGCGACAACGTCGACGAGGTTTACCGTTTCAACCACGTGCCCGCATCGAACACCTCGGTCGGCCACCTCATCCTCACCCCCCAGCTTCCGAGCACGCAGGAGAATTCATGACCGTCAACCTCGCCGTCGTCGGCGCTACTGGCGCCTTCGGGATGAAGCACCTTGACGCTCTGGCGAACATCGCGGATGTCGAGGTGACGGTTGTCAGTGGCACGCGCGCCGCGCCCACGCAGGCTGTGGCCGAGAAGTACGGCGTCGCGAACGCCGTTGTCGGCCTCGACGCCGTGCTGGAACGTGACGATGTTGACGCGGTGATTCTTGCCACGCCGACCGGCTTGCACGCCAGCCAGACGCAGGCGGTGCTTGCCGCAGGCAAGCACGTTCAGGTTGAGATTCCGCTGGCGGATTCACTGGCAGACGCCGAGGCGACTCTGGCCGTAGCCGATCCCTCTGGGCTGGTCGCGATGGTTGGTCACACGCGCCGCTTCAACCCGTCGCATCAGTTCGTGCATAACCAGATCGCCGCGGGCGAGTTCAACGTTCAGCAGATGGACGTGCAGACGTACTTCTTTCGCCGCAGCAACACGAATGCCAAGGGTGAAGCTCGATCCTGGACCGACCATCTGCTCTGGCATCACGCCGCTCACACGGTCGATCTTTTCGCCTACCAGGCCGGAAAGATCGTGCAGGCAAACGCGATTCAGGGTCCGATTCACCCCGAGCTCGGCATCGCCATGGATATGTCGATCCAGCTGAAGAGCGAGTCAGGCGCGATCTGCACCCTGTCGCTGTCGTTCAACAACAACGGGCCGTTCGGTACCTCCTTCCGCTACATCGGCGACACAGAGACATACATCGCGCGCTACGACGACCTCTATAACGGTCGCGACGAGCAGATCGATGTATCCAACATTGCCGTCAGCATGAACGGAATCGAGCTGCAGGATCGCGAATTTGTCGCTGCGATCCGCGAGGGACGCGAGCCGAACTCCTCGCTTCGCCAGGTCATCGATTGCTACCGGGTTCTCGGATCCCTTGAGGAACAGCTGGCATGATCCTGCCCCGCATCGGTCTGGGCTGCATGTCGCTGAGCCACGCTTATGGCGTACCTCCGTCGGCCGAAGATGGCGTGCAGATGCTGCGCACCGCCCTCGACGATGGCGTGCAGATGCTCGATACCGCGACGCTTTACGGCGCTGGCAGTAACGAAGAACTCGTCGGGCGCGCGCTTGCCGGGCGCCGTGATGAGGTTTTTCTTGCCAGCAAGGGCGGGATGGAAATTGTCGACGGCGTCAAGACCATTGACGGGCGCCCTGAGACGTTGCGTCGCCAGGTTGATGCGTCGCTGCAGCGGTTGAGAGTCGATCACATCGACCTCTACTACCTGCACCGTTGGGACAAGACTGTGCCCATCGGCGAAAGCGTTGCCGCGTTGGCTGAGCTGGTAATCGAGGGAAAGATCGGCAACATCGGGCTGTCGGAAGTTTCGGTAGAGCGACTGCGCGAGGCGCTTGCTGTCGCACCGATTGCGGCTGTGCAGAACGAGTACTCGTTGTGGAGTCGCAACCCTGAGCTCGGAATTCTCGAAGCAACGGGTGAAGCGGGTGTTGCCCTCGTCGCGTTCTCGCCGGTCGGGCGAGGCTTTCTGAGCGACTCGGTCAGTGACCCGAACGACCTTGCGCCGAAGGATATTCGCCGTGCGATGCCGCGATTCCAGCCAGAAAACTGGCCGGCCAACGCCGCTCTGTTGCCTGCTTGGCGCGAATATGCCGCCGAGGCCGCGTGCACTCCTGCGCAGCTGGCTCTCGCGTGGGTGCTGTCGCGTGGCGCGCATGTTGTGCCGATTCCCGGAACCACGAGCATCCAGCACGTGCGCGACAACGAAGCCTCCGTGGACCTCACCGTCGACCCCGCGTTGCTTGAGCGCGCCGGTGCTCTCATCGACACGTCGACCGTGGCCGGGCCGCGTTACGGTGCGCTCAACGCGAGCGAAGTCGACGCCGAAGCATTTGAGTACGCCGAAGGAAGGCACTCTCTCGGAGTTGCCAGCTGATCGATGAGATGACGGCTCGAACGGCCAAGCCGGTCGAGCCGCCACGAGCCCCTTCGCAGGTGAACCTCGTGAAAGCCTTGATTCGGCGGTGGTTGTCCGCGGGAGAATGCGTGTCGCTGTGGCGCTCATGTTCAGCCCTGAGCGACTGCAACGCTCCCCGAGGGCTGCGCACCCCGACAGCTGAACATTATCGACATCTGTTGATCGAGGAGCAGCCGACGAAGGAGGCCGCATCTCGAGATATCGCGAGCCGAACTCGAGCGTGGCGCAGGTGCTGCCCTGCTACGTGGTGCTCGATGCGCTGCAGCAGCAGCTGGACTCCTAACGAGAGACAGATGACCTCGATGTCATCTTTACGAACAGAATCTGCACGTCAGAAAGGACTACCAACATGACTGACCACACCTCGTTCGATATTGCGCACCTGGGCAATATCGAGTTGCTCACCCCGAAGTTCGACGAGAGTCTCTGGTTCTTCCGTGACCTGCTGGCCATGCGGGTAGTGGCCGAGGAAGGCGACTCCGTCTACCTGCGCTGCTGGGACGAATACCAGCTGTACACGATCAAGCTCACGGCATCCGAGCGTGCCGGTGTTGGCCGCACGACCTTCCGCGCCACGAGCGAAGAAGCTCTGCAGCGTCGCGTCGCGGCCATCCAGGAAACCGGTACGCCCGGCCGCTGGGTCGACGGGCAGCTCGGCAACGGCCCGACGTATGAGTTCCGCGGCCCCGACGGGCACTCGATGGGGGTCTACTACGCGACCGAACGTTACGTGGCCACCGACGATAAGCCCGCGCTGAAGAACCAAGCGTCGGCGTTCCCTGGCCGTGGTGTCAACGCCCGCCGACTCGACCACATCAACCTCCTCGCCAACGACGTCGTTGCGAACGGGGAGTTCGTCGCGAAGGCCCTCGCCGGTCGTGAGAGCGAACGCATCAAGCTCGACGAGGGCGGCTACGCGGCCTGGTGGTTCCACTTCAACAACAAGTCCTACGACATCGTCTACTCCGATGACTGGACGCGCCACGGCGGACGCCTGCACCACATCGCGTTCGCGACCGACACCCGCGAGGACATTCTCAAGGCCGCCGACATCTTCCTCGAGAACGGCATCCACATCGAGGCGGGTCCCCATAAACACGTCATCAACCAGACGTTCTTCCTCTACGTCTGGGAGCCGGGCGGCAACCGCATCGAACTCGCGAACGCGGGGGCGCGTCTGCTGCTCGACCCCGATTCTCCGGTCGTGGAGTGGAGTGCGAAGGAGCGCAAGAAGGGCCAGGCTTGGGGAATGAAGACCATCGAGACCTTCCACACGCACGGCACCCCCGAGGTGTAGATCATCGAACTCGCAGTGTTCATTCGAAATTGGCCTAGGGAACCTGTCAGCTAGCAGGGTAGGATCTAGGTGCATCGGACGAGCAGTGCTGCTTCGTTGGCGCGATGCTCACTGTCGCGGTTGGCACGCTGCTCCTGAAGCGGGCTGAGAATCTCGGGCGTTTGACAGGTTTGTCCCCGTGGGGACAATGCATTCATAGTCACAGGAGACATGAGGATGAGCAGCCAAATGAATGAGCGCATCATCGAAATTTCGACGGTCGGCGAGCGTCGCTCGATCGTCGGGGAGGGGCCGCTCTGGGACCCGGAGGCTGGTGTGCTCTACCATGTCGATCTGCTGGGCCAGCGTGTCGTCCGTTACGATCCGGGTGACGCCTCGATTCTCGAATGGGTCACACCGGAGCTTGTCGCCGCTGTTGCCCCGACCGGCGCTGGATCGCTCGCTGTGGCACTCGGGCAGGGTTTCCACCTGCTCAACCTGTCGACCGGACTCTTTACCCTGGTCGCCGAGGCCGGATGCCACGCCGAGGCGCAACTCACCGACGGAAAGGTTGATCGGGCCGGACGATTCGTAGCGGTGTCGTCGCATCTCGGCTTTCGGGACGGGGTCGGTGCCATCCATCAGCTGCGCGACGATGGCACCGTGCGCATCCTTGACGAGGGGTTCATCCTGGGAAACGGGCCCTGCTGGTCTCCCGACGGCTCAATCTTCTATCTCTCCGACAGCATCCGGGGGCTGATCTATGCCTACGACTACGACCTGGACAGCGGTGATCTGGGGGCGCGGAGGATCTTCGCAGACACCCGTGCCCTCGGCGGAATGCCGGACGGCGCGACCGTGGATGTGGACGGTCGCATCTGGGTGGTCATGCACGGTTCCCCTTACATCATCGTTTTCGAGACCGACGGCACCGTGGCCGAGAGATTCCGGATGCCGACGACTGGGATCTCCAGCTTGGCCTTCGGTGGTGAGGGCCTACGCGACCTGTACGTCACGTCGCTGGACCCCTCCCGGGTCCCTCGGGACGATGCTCCCGACGAGGTCGAGCCGGACCGTGGGGTGGGTCTCCTGTATCGGGTTCGAGGGACCGGTGGTCGAGGGATCGCTGAGACGGCGGTGCACCTTGCTGGTCAGGTGGCTGAAGCAGTGATAGCCGATAGCGCTAGTGTGAAGGAATGAATTTGGCTGGCGCGGACAGAGTTGAACGCGGAGAGATGACCCCATGAGCGATCTTTTGGGCGGTCGCCAGGTGCAGCGGCACGCTCCCATTCGGGAGCAGGTGGCGGCAATCATCAGGGATGCCATCGTGGAGATGCGCCTCGAAGCGGGCCAGCTCCTCATCGAACGCGAGCTCTGCGAGATGACCTCGGCAAGCCGGCCGAGTGTGCGCGAGGCGCTGCGTCAATTGGAGGCAGAGGGCCTCGTGGAGTCCCTCAATGGCAAGGGAACCGTCGTCTCCATCGCGAGCCCGGAACTCGCTCGCGACGTCTACGAGGTGCGCGCGGAGTTGGAGGGCCTCGCGGCGCAGCTCTTCGCCGAGCGAGCGGATGATGAGCTCGTTGCCGAGCTGCGCGCGACCGTTGGCGACGTGGTGCGAGCCTCACAGGGGACCGAGGATTCCATGCACCGCGACGTGCTCGATGCAAAGAACCGCGTCTATGAGGTTCTGTTTCGCGGCGCGGGAAACCCGGTGCTTCACCAGATGGTCAACACGTTGCAGCGCCGGGTGACCCAGCTCCGCGCCCTGACGTTGTCTCAACCTGGTCGCCCGCAGGAGAGCGTGCGGGAAATTCAGGCGATCCTTGCCGCCGTCGAGCGCAGGGACGCCGCCGACGCGCGGGATGCGGCGACGCTGCACGTGCGCAGGGCCGCAGTCACCGTGCTCGCTGCTCTGGAACGCCAGGGGACTCCCTCGATCACGCATGTGCCTGCCCGCTGAGCGGGCAAACACATTCTCACGCAGGCCATCCTGAGGCCTGGGTGTCTGCCAGCTGAGTGGGCAGACATCTGCGCGCAGGCCATCCTGAGGTCTGAGTAAAATTCGTGCTTGCTATCGACCTGTCAGACAGGTTAGCCTGACCGTGGTCAACGAGACCGCGACCGGCCTGACTTTTCCGATCGCCTCAGTGCCTCAAAGGAGAGGGATCACAAGCATGAACGTCACTTTCGATTACCGCGACACCGTCGCACTCGTCACGGGCTCCGGCTCGGGAATCGGCCGAGCCAGCGCACTCGCGTTCGCCACAGCCGGCGCTGATGTGGCCGTCGCCGACATCTCTGAGACTGCAGGACGCGCCTCCGTCGAGCTGATCCGCTCTGCCGGCGGCTCCGCCGAATTCTTCCCGGTCGACGTCGCCGACCCGGACAGCGCCGAACGCCTGATCGCTGCCATCGTCGCACGGTACGGAAAATTGGACATCGCGCACAACAATGCCGGTGTCGAGGGGGTTCACGAACCACTCGCCGACATTCCGGTCGAGGACTGGCGTCGCGTGATCGACGTCGACCTCTCCTCCGTCTTCTATTGCATGCGGGCCGAGATTCCGGTCATGGTGGCGCAAGGCGGTGGCGTGATCGTCAATACCGCCTCGGCTTCCGGCCTGATCGGTGGCTACGGCCTCGGCGCGTATACCGCGGCCAAGCACGGCGTGATCGGCCTGACCCGCGCCGCGGCTCTGGACTACGGGGAGCGCAACATCCGTATCAACGCCGTCTGCCCTGGTCCCATCGATACGCCCTTCATCAGCGGCCTGCCGACTGAGCAGCTCGACCGGCTGACTCTCAATTCGGGCATGGTTCGGCTCGGCCAGGCCGAAGAGATCGCCCAGGCCGTGCTCTGGCTGTGTTCCCCCGGGGCCAGCTTCGTCACCGGTCACCCGATGGCGGTCGACGGCGGAGTAGTCGTCGGTGGCTTCGGCACGCGGTCCGACGACCTGGTCGCCGCGGCACTGTAACGATTCGACCCTGTAACGATTCAACCCTGCACCAATGTGCTGTCAGCCATTGTGCTGTCAGACAGGTCTTGTGTAGGTTTTGACCCAGTCCGGCTGCACCTGCAGCTTCGCATCCGCGAACGCCGGTCTGGTTAGCACCCAAATGAGCAAGGAGGCTTATTGTGATTGCAATGAAGAAAGGCCTGGTCGCGGCTATTGTCGGCGCCACCGTGGCCATCGGCTTAGTCGCCTGTTCCAGCGGCACCGGCGCTGGCAGCGCCAGTAGTGATTCGGCGAAGAACTCAGTGAAGATCATGGTCTTCGGCTCGTTCAGCCAACCGCCGTTCCCCCTGGCTCAGATTGAGACGGCAGCCAAGGCCGCTGTCGCCCATGTCAACGCAGCCGGCGGGATCGCCGGCAAGGACACCTCGGTCGAACTCATCTCCTGCGATGACAAGATGAGCGCCAATGGCGCCACAGCGTGCGGCCGACAGGCCGTGCAGGAGAAGGTGGCGGCAGTGGTCGGCGCATTCTCGCTCTTCGGCGACGGAATCCTGCCCCTGCTCGAAGCAGCGGATATCCCATACATCAACAACGTGGCGATCGGCGCCATGGATTCCACCAGCGAGCACTCCTTCCCGGTGATGACGGCAGGAACCCCGATGGCCCCGATCCTGACCTGGCTGAAGGACAAGGACTGCGGCACCATCACCCTGGCCGCGCCAGAGAGCGCACAGGCAACGCAGTCCTTCAAGGCCTACTTCGAGCCGCTGGCAAAGAATCTGAAGCTGACGGGCACCATGGTGGCGTACCCGGGAAACACGACAGACTTCACCTCGGTCGCCCAGCAGATTGCCGACAACGGATCGTGTGTCATCTACGGTGGAGGCGCCCAGGACTCCGCCGCCCTGATCACCGCCCTCAACCAGACCGGAAAGGAATTCACCCAGATCGCCCTCAGTACCATCGCCTTCCCCGAGAGCACCCTCACCCAGCTCGGCGCGGCCGGCAACGGTGTGATGGTCTTCTCCCCGTTCAGCCTCCCCTCCACGGGCGCGGCGGCGACGAAGACGGCCGTCGAGGAGATGAAGGCCGTCGACGCGAAGGTCGTCATCGATGAGACTGCACTCAACTCCTACGCCGGGGTGCTGACCTTCGCGCAGGCTGCGGCAAAGGGCGACGGCGCTGTCACCGGGGCCTCCGTGACAAAGGCGCTGCAGACCCCCGGGAACGTGATCGACACCGGCCTGTACGCGGCGACCGACTTCACGAAGGTCACCGGATTCTTCCCGCCGGTCCCGCGCGCAGCAGGCAACATCTTCCAGGCCTACATCGCCAAGGACGGTACGTTCGAGCCCGAAGGAAAGCCGCTGGAGCTCACGGCGGAGAGCCTCGGCTTCTAGATCGAACGGGGCCGTGGGGGAGGGCGAACAGCGCTCTTCTCCGCGGCCCATTTTCCATGGCCCATTTTCCCTGGCCCATTTCCGCGGCCCATTCCGCCCCCCCCTAAAGAAAGCGAGCGATGATGCTCGACATCCTCAGATTTGCGATCATCGGCGCTGCAGCAGGATCGATCCTGGCGCTACTCGGACTCGGCGTGAACGTCGTCTTCCGCGCCTCGCGCGTGGTCAACTTCTCCCACGCCGCCATTGCGCTCACCGCAGCGTACGCCTATCACGACTTCCTCGGGTTTGCCCCGCAGCCGGTTGCCCTCGTGCTGGCGGTTGTCGTGGGGATGGCGATCGGGGCGGTCACCGACCTGGTGATCATGCGGCCGCTGCGCCATGCCAGCGCCCTCACCAAGGCCATCGCCACCATCGGTATCCTGCTGACCCTGCAGTCGATCCTCAACATCCGGTACGGATACAACCCGATCATCGTGCCGCCGTGGCTGCCGACGGATGTCGTGCGACTGGGCGACATCGCGGTCGGTGCCGACCGCATCATCGTGCTCGCCGTCAGTCTGGTGCTGACAACTGCGCTTTACCTCGTCTACCGCCGGTCCTCGTTCGGCATTGCTTCGACGGCGCTGTCGGTCAACGAGCGCTCTCTCGCGGCGCTCGGCAAGTGGGCGCCCCGCCGGGTCAGCCTGATCAACTGGGTGCTCGCCGGGGGCCTGGCCGCGCTGGCCGGCGTGATGCTGGCGCCGATCACCTCGCTCAGTCCCGCGCTCGCTCTGACGCTGGTCGTACCGATCCTCTCCGCGGCACTGCTGGGAAACCTGTCGTCGTTCTGGCTGACCTTCCTCGGCGGAATCCTGATCGGCATCGCCCAGGCAGAGATCAGTCGTCTTGATCTCCCTCAGGGATCGCAGGAAGCGATTCCATTTCTCGTGATCGTGGTGCTGCTCGCTGTGCGGGGCAGTTCGCTACCCCAGCGCGGGGAGTCGGCGGATACTCTGCCGAGCGTCGGCAGCGGTCGCATCCCCGTCGTCCCGGTAATCGTGATCGGCGCGATCACCCTCGTACTGATCCAGTGGGTGCTGCCCGAAGTGTGGGTGCAGGCGATCACGGTCACCCTCGTCGCCGCCGTCGTGCTGCTCTCGCTCGTCGTGGTGACGGGCTACGCCGGCCAGCTTTCGCTCGCGTCCTACGCGATGGCCGGCGTGGCCGCACTGGTCTCAGCGCAACTCGTCGCCGGCCTCGGATGGTCGTTCATCCCCGCGGCAGCGGTCGGAATCCTGGCAACCGTACCTGTCGGTATCTTGGTGGGCCTGTCCGCCGTGCGAACCCGCGGCACGAGCCTGGCCATTGTGACGCTCGGCATGGCGGTCGCTTTCCAAGCCCTCGTTCTGGACAATCCGGCCCTCTCAGGGGGAACCACCGGGTTGAACATTGGCAACCCAACCATCTTCGGCCTCGACATCAGCGCTATCTTCTTCCCGCGGCGATATGCAATTTTCACCCTCGTCGTCTTCATCGGTGTTGGCCTTCTGGTGCTCAACCTGCGCCGCTCGGCCGTTGGCCGGCGTTTCATCGCGGTACGCGGCAATGAGCGCGCTGCGGCATCCGTTGGTGTGAACGTCGCCCGCACGAAGCTATTCGCTTTCGTCGTGTCGGCGATGATCGCGGGCGTCGGTGGCGTGCTGATCGCCTTCACGAATCTCGTCGTGGCGCTCGGCAACCCCGGCGGTCGCTTCGACTCGTCGTATTCGATCAACGCCATCGCAGAAAGCACGGTCGGCGGCGTCGGTTTCGTCGGTGGTGCGATCGCGGGAACCGCCATGGAACCCGGTGCCGTAATGAACCAGGTGCTCAGCTTCATCACGAGCGGCAGCTGGTTCAACCTCATCGGCGGACTGCTTCTGCTGGTGACCGTCGTGACGGCCCCGAGTGGCGTTGCGGCGAATATGGCACGCGACTTTGCCAAGCTATACGCCCGGCTCCGGCGCAACCGGCCTCAGAGCGAGACGCCGGTCGAGGTCACCCCCATTGCCGACGTGCCCGTGCAGCGAGTGGATCCCGCCACGCTGTCGGTACGCGGGCTCACCGTCGCCTTCGGTGGCAACACCGTGCTCCACGGGGTCAACCTCGAGGTTGAGGCCGGCAAAGTGCTCGGCATCATCGGACCAAACGGCGCGGGCAAGACCACGCTGGTCGACGCCATCACCGGATATAACCAGCCGAGCGCGGGCACCGTCACCTTCGACGGCAGACCGGTTCTCGGAACCCCGCCGACCACGCGGGCCCGGATGGGCATCGCCCGTTCATTCCAGGCGCTGGAACTGTTCGAAGACCTGACGGTGTTCGACAACCTGGTCATCGCCTCCGATCGCACCCGGTGGTTCCACACCCTCATCGCCGGAATCCGCCCCGGCAAGCCGAGCCTGAGTGAAGCGGCGCAGGCCGCGGTTGCGAGTTTCGGGCTGGAAGGCCGTTTGCACGACCGACCCAGCGACCTGTCCTATGGAGAGCGGCGACTGCTGGCCATCGCTCGCGCGCTGGCCGGACGGCCCCGAGTGTTGTTGCTCGACGAGCCGGCGGCCGGTCTCGGTTCCGATGAACGGCGCGAACTGCGCACGCTTGTGCGTAGTATCGCCGACCAATGGGGAATCGCTGTGTTGATCATCGAGCACGACGTTGAACTCGTTCTGGGTGTTTCCGATCGCGTGGTCGCTCTTGACTTCGGCCGCGTGATCGCCGAAGGAACACCGGCCGAGGTCCGCGCCGATGCCAACGTGATCGCGGCCTACCTCGGAACTGACGACTCCGTCACCGATGTGCTCGACGTGAAGGAAGGACAAACCGCATGAGTTCGCACAAGGGCGAGGCCCTCATCCGTTCGACCGGGCTTAGCGCCGGATACCACGGCCAACCGATCGTCCATGATCTCGATCTGGAGGTGCGGGCGGGCGAAATGGTCGGATTGTTCGGCGCCAACGGTGCAGGCAAGACGACCACCCTTCTCACCCTCGCGGGGGAGATCAAGCCTCTCGGTGGCACGCTCGAGTTCGACGGCGCCCCACACCCCGGGTCCCTCCATCAGGCCGCGAAGAACGGCCTGGCGCTGTTGACCGACGATCGCAGTATTTTCGCGCCGCTGACCGTGCGCGACAATCTGCGCCTGGGGCGGGGAAGCGTCGCCGACGCCCTCAGCCACTTCCCTGAACTCGAGGAACACCTCGACCGTCAGGCCGGTCTGCTCTCCGGCGGTCAACAGCAGATTCTCTCCGTGGCCCGGATCTTGGCCTCGCAGCCGAAAGTCGTGCTCGCCGACGAACTCTCACTCGGCCTCGCGCCGCTGATCGTCAAGCGCCTCCTGGCCGCATTGCGGTCGGCAGCGGATGCGGGCGCCGCGGTTCTCATTGTCGAGCAGCACGTCCCGGTCGCGCTGTCGACAGTGGACCGGGCGCTCGTGCTAGTGCGCGGGTCGATCGCCCTCGAGTCGGATGCGCGCACCCTGCGCGCCACACCCGACGTGATCAGCGACCTCTATCTGGCCGCCGGGTGAGGCGCGCCGTCATCACCGGAAGCTGGTGACGACGGTGCGTGCGACACTTCCATTCTGGAAGGAGGCGAAGCCCTCCTCGAGGTCGTCGAGGCTCACGTGCCGTGAGACCAGGTCGTCGAGATTGAACCGTCCCTGCAGGTAGAGCTCGGCGTAGAGGGGGATATCGCGCTGCGGGTTGGTCGATCCCATATAGACGGAGTGGATGCTTTTCTTGTCCAGCATCAGCTCCTGGAAAACATCGAACTCAAGTATCGTCCCCGGCGACTGCATGCCGATCAGGAACGTGGTCCCGGTCGGCCGGGTGGCGGCGATCGCCTGCCGGGCGGTGCTTGTCACGCCGGCCGCCTCGAATGCATAGTCGACACCGATGCCGTCGGTGAGGCGCAGAACCTCCGTGACGGCATCCGTGTCGCTTGCATCGATCGTGTCGGTGGCGCCGAAGCGCCGGGCAAGGTCGAGCTTGGCCAGCTGGATGTCGATGGCGATGACGCGGCGCGCGCCGGCGAGTGCCGCCCCCTGCAGGGCCGACAGCCCAACGCCGCCGCAGCCGAACACGGCGACGGTATCACCGACGCGCACCGATGCGGTGTTGATGGCCGCGCCCGCACCGGTGGCGACCGCGCAGCCGAGCACCGCCGCCCGGTCGAAGGGCAGCTCCTTCGGAACGATGGCGAGATTGTTTGGGTGCAGGAGGATGCGTTCGGCAAACCCTCCGATGTGGGAAAAGGCCGCCACTGCCTTTCCGTCGAGCGAGAGCCGCGAGTCGGCATCCTGCTGCCGCTCGGTCTCAATCGTGCGGATGCACCGGGCGGGCCGGCCGGAAATGCACTCGACACAGTGTCCGCAATGACTGACCTCGCAGGCAACAACGTGGTCGCCCGGCGTCAGCCGGCGCACGCCAGGGCCGACCTCGAGCACGACGCCGGCGACCTCGTGGCCCAGGATGATCGGCAAGAGCCCCGGCGGAAGAGTCCGGGAGGCGAGGAAGTCGCTGTGGCAGATGCCACTGGCACGCACCTCAACGAGCACCTCACCCGGGCCGGGGGCGGCGATCTCGACCTCTTCGATGGTCATCGGTTCACCCGGTGTGTGGAGCACGGCAGCACGCATCAAATACCTCTTCCTTGAGAAATTCTTATACCTGTAAGCTATCAGCTAGCAGCGTATTTTGAGATGAATCCCAGAGTCAATGGTGACGAGAGGTGGCCGGTTGTGCAGGGCATGATTGTGCGTTTTCAGGTGCTCCCCGATTGTGAAGCACGTTTCGAGACGGGGATGCAGGCGATCGCCTCGATCACCGCCGAGGATCCGGACTACCACTACTATTCGGTGGCGCGAATAGAGGGAGAAACCGGCGGGTATCTCGTCAGTGAGAGGTTCGCAGACGACGCCGCGCTCGTTCGTCACATGAACGACCCGCGGATCGGCGCCGTCATGGCAGAAATCGAGCCGTGCCTCGCGGGCGCACCGGCTATCACGCGGATGGAGTTTCTCAATTGAACATGCGATTCGAAGGTCGTTCGGTGCTCGTCACGGGAGCGGCAGGGGGTATCGGTCTGGCCGCTGCCGAAGGGTTCGCGCGAGAAGGCGCCTGGGTGATGCTGGCCGATCGCGATGGTGATCGCGTGCACGCCGCTGCAACTCAGATCAGGTCGTGGGGAGGCCAGGCCTCGGCCGTGACCGTGGATATTTCAAACTACGACTCGGTGGCCGCGATGGTCGACGCCACGGTTGCCGAGACCGGTGCACTGCATATCGCCTTCAACAACGCCGGCATCCCGGCCACGATGTCCGGGGACTTCGAGAACCTCGATCTCGACGAATGGCACCGCCTCATCAGCACGAACCTCAGTGGCGCTTTCTATTGCATGCGGGCGGAGGTGCCGGCGTTGAAGGCGTCAGGCGGCACTGCCATCGTCAACACAGCCTCGATCCAGGCGTTGGTCGCCTCGCCGGGCATGCCGGGGTACATCGCGAGTAAGCACGGCGTGGCCGGTCTCACCAAGGCCGCAGCGCTCGATCTCATTCCCTTCGGCATTCGAGTCAACGCCGTGTGCCCGGGATTCATCGAGACTCCGATGCTCGCGCCCCTCGTCGCCGATCCCGGCACACGGGCCTTTATTGAGGGTAAAGCGCCCATCGGCCGCCTCGGCGCTGCCGCTGAGGTTGCCGACGCGGTGCTCTACCTGGCCTCCGATTCAGCCAGCTACGTCGTCGGCGCGTTGTTCAGCGTCGACGGTGGCGTTGCGGTTCTCTGAGACATTTGCTCGCCTGCTCGCCTGCTCGCCTGCTCGCCTGCTCGCCTGCTCGCCTGCTCGCCCGCCCGGCAGCCTTGTCAGTCAGCTGAGAGTAATTCGAATTCCTAGTGACAACTCCCATTTCGTGTGCGAGACTTACGTCCAGTCTTTAGACACCTGTCTTATGAGGCTGTCCGATAGCAATGGCGCCGGTGGTCTCTTCGACCGTCGTAATGGAAATGAGATTTGAATGAAACTCGAAGGCAAGGTCGCTTTCATCACCGGTGCAGCATCCGGAATCGGGCTGGCGACAGCAAAGCTCTTCGCGGCGGAAGGTGCGAGCGTGGTCGGCGTCGACCTGTCGGCGGATGCGCTGGCTCGCGAGTTCGATCTGATCCCCGGGTCGCTCGGAATCGCCCTCGACATCGCCAACAGCGCCGAGGTCGACGCGGCGTTCGTGAAGCTCGACAAGGCCTTCGGTCGTCTCGACATTGTCATCAACGCGGCCGGTATCAACGCTCCCAACCGGGCGGCCAATGAGGCCCTCATCGAGGCGAACGTCGCGTCTTTCCACGCTGCCCGCAGTGGCGAGTCCTTCGACCCGAACTTCATCGGGAGCACGACTGACGACGACTTCCGTCGCGTGCTCGAGGTCAACCTGTTCGGACAGTTCTACGTGATCCGAGCCGCGACGCCGCTCCTCAAGCGTGGCGGCGTCGGTGGAGCGATCGTGAACATCTCCAGCGCTGCCGCGCTGGTCGGTGTTCCAATGCCGCTGTACTACCCGGCCTCCAAGGCCGGCGTGCTCGGCATGACTCGCGGCGCCGCCGCCGAACTCGCACCGTTCAACATCCGCGTCAACGCGATCGCCCCCGCCGGGGTTGACACCCCTCTGCTGCGCCAGCAGCCGGAGGATTTCAACGAGGCACTGATTAGCATGCAGCCGCTTCGCCGTGCTGCGCAGCCAGCGGAAATCGCCGAGACCCTGCTCTTCCTGTCCAGCGACTCTGGTTCCTTCTACACCGGCCAGACCCTGGAGCCCAACGGCGGCATCCACATGTAGTCAGCGGGTGAGGGGTCCGTGCGAGTGGTCCCTCACCACGTGTTTCACATCAACACAATCATCACATCGGAGTGAAGTGTCATGAGTAGTACAGACGCCAGATTGAATGCAGACATGCTGGGCATTCTGAAGAACACCATCGAAGCCGACATCGAGTCGGGGATGTACCACGGTGCGCGGGTGATCGTCGCCCGCGATGGCGTGATCGGATTCGATGAGACCCTCGGTATGGCTGAGCAAGCCACCGGCCGGGTGCTGAAGCACGACGACATCTTTCGGGTGCTGTCGCTGACGAAGGCATTCACCAATGCGCTTGTTTATCAGGCGCTGGGCGAGGGCAAGCTCGCTCTGCATACCCGTGTGGTCGACATCATTCCCGAGTTCTTCGGAACGGACCGGTTCCGCGCCAACCGCAAGGACCGCATCAACCTGTCGCACCTGCTGACGCATCGCTCAGGCATGCCGAGCACTCCCGAGCCGCTGCCCAATGCGCAACTTGGCAATCTGGCCGACGTCATCGCGGCCATCTGCAGCATCGACGTGGTGGCGGAACCCGGTTCGGTTCTCAACTATTCGCCGGCCATCAACCACGCTCTCATGGGCGAGATGGTGCGCCGCGTCTACGGTGCTGAGAGCTTCCGAGACCTGGTCGAGGAGCACCTGTTCACACCGCTGGGCATGTCAGACACTCGGTTCGGTCCGAAAAAGGAATGGGCCGACCGTGTCGTGCCGCTCAAAGCCCTCATTCCCGACGGCGGCTGGCTCTCGCCGAAGGACATCGAAGACCTGAACGACGTCGTCGACGAGAACGCTGAGATGCCCTGGGTCGGGTCGGTCACCACCGCCGCCGACGTCTTCGCCTTCGCCGAGATGATCCGGAACACCGGCCTGCACGACGGCCAGCAGATCATCGCGTCCGCCATCCTCGATGTGGCCACCACTCTGCAGACCGGTGACATGCCGAACGACCTGTACGCGATGATGGCCCGCGCCCGCGGGTGGGAGGAACCGCCGGGAAACTTCGGCCTCGGCTTCTCTCTGTCCGGCACCGGCACACACGCGTCATTCTTTGGCCCGTTCACCAGCCCGCGCACGCACGGCAACTATGGCGCCGGTTCCACCCTTTTCTGGATCGACCCCGTCTCCGGCATCACCTTCGTGTGCCTCACCACGGGGGTCATGGAGGAGAGCGAGAACGTCGTCCGCTTTCAGAAACTCTCCACCATCGTCGCTGCCTCGGCCGGCTAACGACACTCCCGATCAGCCCGATAGACCAGCACGACCGACAAAGGAGTCACCCCATGACGATCACACCGTTGAAGCAGCCCACATCCCTCGCCTTCGATGCGATGGGCGATCACTACTACGAAGATCCCGCTCAGGCGTTCGCCGACGTTCGCGATGACGCGCCGGTCTTCTTTTACCCCTACCTGAACGTGTGGATCGTCACGCGGCGCGAGGACGCCGAGCTGATCCTGCCGGATTGGAAAAACTTCTCCAGTGCGGCCAACGGCGGCAACATCACCGTTCCCGAGCAGCACCAGGACTTCATCTCGTCCGAGCTGATCTCCCGGATCCTGGTCGGCTCTGACCCGAAGGGGCACACCCTCGCTCGAAGCGTGGCCCAGCGGGGCTTCGTTCAGGCCCGGATGGACGCCCTTAAGCCGCAGATCGAGGAGCGGGCCCACCGAATCATCGACCGGTTCGAGAGCGAGGGCCACGCCAACCTCATGGACGCGTACTGCTTGGAGCTCACCACGCAGACGATCATGGCCCTGATGGACCTGCCGCACGACCTCGAAGGCATGATGCGCCAGCTGCGCGACGACTTCTTCCGGATCCTAGCCAGCAGCCAGGAGCCCATGGCTGAGCCCGAGCTTTCGACGGTGTGGGATCGCTACGTCGCCGCCCAGTCGACGCTGCGCGACATCATCATCGCGCGTCGGGGGAAGTCGGGCGACGACCTCATCACCGTCATGGCGAACTCGAACGACAGCACGGGCGAACTGCTGATCCCGGTGGAACAAATTGCCGTGCACCTGGGCGAATTCGCCGCTGCCGGCACCGACACCACCGCGCAGGCCATGGCCAACGCCGTGATCTTCCTGTCGAAGAAACCGGAGTACATCGAGCAGGGCCTCGCTGACTCCGACCTGTGGTGGCGTGTCTTTGATGAGACCGTGCGCCGCCGCCCGTCGTCGCCGTTCGCCGGGCGGCGAGCCAACGTCGATATCACGCTCGGCGGCGCCGACATCAAGGCCGGCGACATCGTTTGGGTCGCCCTGGCCAGCGCCAACACCGACCCGGCTCACTATGAGGAGCCGTTCGACTTCGATATCCATCGCGAGGACTCGCGAGATCACCTCTCGTTCTCGAAGGGCCGCCACACCTGCCTCGGCCAGCCGCTTGCGCGGGTGCAGGGGGCTACCGGCCTGAAGGTGCTCTATGAGCGGATCCCGTCGCTGCGTCCCGACACCCCGATCAAGCTGGACTTCGTGCGGATGGCGCTGCTTCCGGTGCGTCGCTCGCTCGGAGTGACCTGGGAGGTCGACGCCGGTCTCACTCGCGACGAGGCCGAGGCGGCGCATCCGGAGCAGCCGCCGGCACGCCTGGCTCCCACCGACCCGCAGGCCCGCCTGGAGTTGACGGTCGCCGAGCGTCGCGACGAGTCGGATGGCGTGGTCTCTCTGGTGCTGCGCGACCCAGAGGGCCGGCTGTTGCCGGAGTGGACCCCGGGTGCGCACATCGACGTGACCGTGGGCGACCTGGTGCGTCAATACTCGCTGTGCTCGGCCGAAGGTGCCGAGGACCACTGGCGGATCGGCGTGCTCAAGGAGCCGAAGAGCCGCGGTGGGTCGATCGCGATCCACGAGCAGATCATCGAGGGGTCGACGCTCACCGTCAGCCTGCCGCGCAATCTCTTCGTGCTCCAGCCGTCGAAGAAATACCTGTTCGTCGGCGGTGGAATCGGGATCACCCCGATCCTTTCGATGATCGGCCAGGCCGACCGTGATGGCGCGGAGTGGTCTGCGATCTATGGTGGTCGCAGTCGGTCGTCGATGGCATTCCTCGACGAGTTCACGCCCTGGGGTGACAAGGTGCGCCTGGTTCCGGAGGACACCGACGGCCGCGTCGATTACGCCGAGTACCTGCGCGAGGTGCGCGAAGACACGCTGATCTACTGCTGTGGCCCGGAGCCGCTGCTGAACGCGTTGGAGGCGGCCACCGCGCACTGGCCGGAGGGCTCACTGCACACGGAGCGGTTCGTGTCGAAGGAGATCGACGACTCTGCGAACGTGGCCTTCGAGGTCGAGTTCGTGGACAGCGGAATCACGGTGCAGATTCCGGCGGACAAGTCGATCCTCGACATCGCTGAGGAGCTGAACCTTCCCGTGATCTCATCGTGTGGCGAAGGCACCTGCGGCACCTGCGAGACCCCTGTGGTGTCGGGCAAGGTGGACCACCGAGACTCCATCCTGACCGAATCGGAGCGAGTCAGCTGCGACACTATGTTCATCTGCGTCTCCCGCTCCCTGGGCGGCTGCAAGCTTAAACTCGAACTCTGAGACTGGTCAGAGACACTGAGACGGGTCAGAGACATTGAGGCTGGCAAGAGAGCGTGAACCGATGAGCGAACAGAAGAGCGACGATGGGTTTGCAACCCGATCGTCGCACATGGACGGCTGGGCTCCCCAGCACGCCTCCCTGCGGGAAACCCAGAAGCAGCTCACTCGGGAACGCCTGATCACCGCGGGCCTCGCGCAGTTCCGCGAGATCGGCTACAACCAGACCACGGCCGACGCCATCGCCAAGGCCGCGGGCGCCAGCCGTGCCACGCTGTACGTCTATTTCAAGAGCAAGGCCGAGATCGTCATCGAAATCATGCGCCGCATCGAGCCTGAAGTCCTGCGGGCATACAGCGACCTGGATTCGATTCGCGATCCCGACCTTAAATCCATCGAGGCGTGGTTGGCAACAACGATGGAGCAGTGGCGGGACCACCGGCTGGAATACGCGGCGATGGAGCAGGCGCTGGCCAGTGATGATGCCGTGACAGATGTCTGGTATGGGCTTCTGCAGACGACCTGGCAGCACATGCCGAACCTGTTCAACTCGTTGACCGATCCAGCGGACCGGGAAGCCGCGAAGCTTCATCTGCTCACCCTGCAGATGGCACTTGACCGAACGCTCTACTTCGCCATCGTGCGCGAACGCCCCATCGATTTGGAGTGCCTGCGCACCGTCGCGGCCACGCAGTGGCTGGATTTCCTCCACCGTGGGCGTGCCGCATCCGCGACCGGCACGACACCTCGTGCAGAAAAGGAATACTCATGACCAACGACGATCTCGCCGGCACGACAATGGATGCTGCGCCAGTGGATGCCACGACAACGGATGCCGCGCCAGTGGACGGTGCCCCCGAGCTGGCCCCCGGCCTCACCTGGGGGCTCAAGCGAAGCTTCATCCGCTACCTCTCGTCGCTGCCGGACGGCGCGCACGCGCTGGGGGAGGGGGCCTCGCTGGCCTACTCCAGTATCTTCCACTTCGAGCTGGGCGACGGCTCCACCTACGACCCGTCCACCGGGCGCGGCGTTCTGAAGTTCCGGGGCCAGGTGCAGCTGAGCGGGCACTACAACATGATGTTCGTGCTGATCGCGGACCCGTGGGTCGAGTTCACCGACGACGGCGTCGTGCTCACGGTGGTCGATTCACTCACCTGGCCAGACCGTCAGCAGCGGATCGTTCTCGCCGAGCTCGACCGGGTCGAACCTGAAACCGCCCCGGCCGGCTTGCTCTGGCAGGACGTTCCGGCACGCCTGAGCGCGCGCGGAGTGTTCGTCTTCAATGAGCAATACGGCCAGGGCGAGGAGATGGACCCGGTCTTCATCCTTCTTCCCTAAGCGGCACGAGGTCCGTCTGTTATGCGGCGACGAAGCGCACCGCGACGCTGGTCCAGTTGGTTCGGAGCGGACGGCCCGGTACCGGCTCGGCCGCCAGTTCGAATGACGTGGTCTTGGCCAGCAGCTGCGTCAAAAACTCGTGCAGTTCTTCGCGAGCGATGGGGGCACCCATGCACTGGTGCGGGCCGTGACTGAAAGTCAGGTGAGCGTTGGGGGTGCGGTCGGGAACGAACTCGTCCGCCCGGTCGAACTTGTCGGCATCGCGATTCGCGGAGAAGACGTTGAGACCGACCAGGGCGCCCTCCGGAATCTCTCGGTCCCGCACAGTCACAGCCTTGGTGGTCTTGCGACCGGTCTGGTGCAGCGGCGGGGCCAGGCGCAGGAACTCCTCGATTGCCGTCGGTATCAACTCGGGGTTGGCCCGCAGGGCATCCTGGTCGGCGGGGTGCTCGGCCAGGTACACAACGATCGAGCCGATCGCCCCGGTGGTGGTGTCGGCGCCGGCGGAGAAGATTTGCACGCCGAGTGAGAGTGCCTCCTCGTGGGTAACCTCGCGGCCATCCGGCTTCAACTCCAATACGCCGCTCATGATGTCGATGGCCGGATCCTGGGGGTTGTGCCGGCGCTCCTCGATCAGCTTCTCGACCGTTGGATACCAGAGGTCCTTATTGACCTCGCGGAGCTTCACGACGTCGTGCCGTACGGCATCCGCTTTGGCGAGGCTTTCGGCCATCGTGATCCAGGCGTCGTCAGGGAGCAGCATGAACTTCGCGAGCACCTGCTGGGGCACGATTCGCCCGAGCTCGTCAATGATGTCGCCTTCTCCGCGCGCGATCAGCGGGTCGAGGCAGTGGGCGATGATCGCCTTGATGTCGGGAACGAGCATTGCCACGCGCTCTGCCGTGAAGTACTGCATCAGGAACTTGCGGTAGAAGGTATGGATCGGCGGATTCGATTGAATCGGGATCGACATCATGAACTGCGGGAACTCGAGAAACGGCTGGCCGCTGGTGTACGTCTTCCAGTCCCGGCTCGCCTTTTGCACGTCGTCATACTTCATCAGTCCGTAGAAACCGTCGTAGTCGTCGGTGTAAGCGACGGGGATCTCCGCGCGCAGCCGGTCGTATTCGGCTGGGTAGTCCTGAACCGGGATGGGGCGCCAGTCGACGGCTTCCGTGCTGGAGCCCGGGGTGAGTGTGTCGGTCATTTTCTGAGCCTTCCGTTGACCCGCCATTGGATCGTCCGTGCCCGTGGCAGCGGTGATTGGCCCCAGCTTAGGCGGCGGAAGACACGCCGCGCATACTGTGTAGAGGATTTAGAGGGCAGACCTATACGTTCAGGATATAGCACAGGGGCCATAGTCTCAACGTATATCCCTCGCACCCAAATTCGAGGATTCGTATGGCTCGGTCCGGTGGCCCGCATTAGTGTGACTGGGGACCCGACGAAGCGTGGGTCACGCCAGAGCATCAAACTCAGCAAGGAGGCTGCGCGATGAGTGCGAACGTGAATGAAGCAATTGCCACGATTTCCCGGAAGCAGGGGGCCAGAGCGCCCCTCGACGGGGAGCCGTTGACCATTCGTGCCCGCCGTGACGTTTCAGACTCCGTGGTTGAGATTGAGTTCGTCAACCCGGACGGTTTCAGCCTGTCGGCCTGGAAGCCCGGAGCCCATCTTGAACTGACCCTGCCAAACGGTCTGGTGCGCCAGTATTCGCTGTGCAGTGATCCCGACGAGATCGGCAGCTACCGCGTGGCCGTGCTGAAAGACCCGCGAAGTCGCGGCGGTTCCGCCTTCATCCACGACGAGGTGCGCGAGGGTGATGTTCTCATGGTCTCCGGCCCACGGAACAACTTCGAATTCGTAGAGGCTCCCGACTACCATTTCGTCGCGGCGGGCATCGGCATCACTCCGATGATCCCCATGATCGAGCACGCCGAGCGCACGGGTGCGACGTGGAAACTCTCCTACCTGGGCCGTTCGAGGGCTTCGATGGCGTACAGCGATTCGCTCGCATCGCGCTACCCGAACAAGGTCGACATTCGCCCAGACGACGAGTTCGGGTTTCCCAACCTGCCGGCGCTGCTGGGCGAACCGCGGGACAACGTGAAAATCTACGCCTGCGGTCCGGAAGGCGTGCTGAAAGCGCTGGAAGGGATCGTTTCGGATGTCTGGCCCGCCGACACGCTTCGGCTGGAGCGCTTCGCTCCGAATGACGCGGAGGCACTAACCAAGAACCGCACCTCGTTCACCGTCAAGCTGACCCTGAGCGGACTGGAATTTGAGGTGCCAGAAGGCAGGAACATCGTCGAGGTCGCGGAGGAAGCCGGGGCATCCGTCATTTACTCCTGCATGGAGGGAACCTGCGGAACCTGCGAAACTCGTATCGTCTGCGGTGAGGCGGACCACCGCGACTCCATCCTGACCGACGACGAAAAGAACGCCAACGAAATGATGATGATTTGCGTCTCCCGGGCGAAGTCCGCGCGTCTCGAACTCGAACTGTAGAAGGATAAAAAATGACCAGTGACGCTCATCTTCCTGTTCTGATCATCGGCGGCGGCCCGGTCGGAATCCTCAACGCTTTGGGACTGGCTCGGGCCGGTGTTCCGGTTCATTTGTTCGAGCGCTCGGATGCCGTGGTCCAGTCGCCGCGCGC
Source organism: Glaciibacter kafniensis (assembly GCF_039538945.1). Lineage (NCBI taxonomy): Bacteria > Bacillati > Actinomycetota > Actinomycetes > Micrococcales > Microbacteriaceae > Glaciibacter > Glaciibacter kafniensis. Next base: position 161,700 of record NZ_BAABCN010000008.1, read on the forward strand.
CGTGGTCTACCACTGGTCGGTGCTCGATGGGCTGGACCGCCTCGGTCTGTTCGAAGAAGCGTCGACCCGCGGCTTCCTCAAGCAGGACTATGCCTACCGAGTCTTCAAGACCGGCCAGGAGGTGCGCTACGGCCTGCAGGCCTTGGAGGGCAAGGTCACGCATCCGTTCAACCTGCACATGGGGCAGAACGTGCTCGCGGAGTTGGCCCTCGAACGCCTGATGGCCTACCCGCACGCCCAGGTGCACTGGAGTCACACCTTCGTCGGCGTCACCCAGGATGCCGACTCCGTTACCGCCGAGTTCGAGACAGTAGCGGGCCCGGTCACGTTCACCGGCTCTTGGCTGATCGGTGCCGACGGCGCCGGCAGCGCAGTGCGCAAGAGCCAGAACATCGACTTCGAGGGCATCACCTGGCCAGAGCGCTTTGTGGCCACCAATGTTCGGTACCCATTCGAGAAGAACGGCTGGGGCCAGACGACGTTCCTCGTCGACGACGAGTACGGCGCGATCATCACCAAGATCGACAACAGTGGCGCGCACGGACTGTGGCGGGTCACCTACGCCGAAGACGCGGCGCTGCCCGTTGACGGTATCGAAGAGCGGATGCCGGCATACTTCGCCGCGATCCTGGCGGACCCGGAGAACGTGGTCGTCGAGGCCTACTCGCCGTACAGCATGCATCAGCGCGCGGCGGCGCAGTTCCGCTCCGGCCGGGTGTTGCTGGCGGGCGACGCAGCGCACTCCACCAACCCGACGGGTGGCCTGGGGCTGACCAGCGGGCTGTTCGACACCTTCGTGCTGTACGAGGCTCTCGCCGCCGTCATCGCAGGCACGGCCGAGGAGGCGGTGTTGGACGTCTACGCCACGGAGCGTCACCGCATCTTCACCGAGATCGTTACTCCGGCAGCCAGCAACAACAAACGGCTGGTCTACCACTCGTCCGATCCGGTGCGCCTTGCAGAGGACCTGGCCGAGATCGAAAAGCTGCCCATTGATGAGGAAGCACTGGTCAAACGCCTCATGTTCCCGAAGTCGCTGGAGACCCCGTCCCTGATCGGAGCGTGGTAACCGTGCCCGGCATCACCGATTTCACCGGGCGCACCGCTGTTGTCACGGGCGGCGCCAGCGGTATCGGCTTCGCTCTCGCGAAGCGCTTCCTCGAGGAGGGAGCGCGCGTGGTCATCGCCGACATTGAGCAGAGCGCCATTGAGTCGGCTGTCGCCGAGCTCACGGCGCTCGGCGAGGTTCGCGGCATTCGCACGGATGTGCGGGATCTCGACCAGGTGCAGGCCCTCGCCGACGCGACGCTGGAGGCTTTCGGCCGGGTCGATATTGTCTGCAATAACGCCGGCGTTGAGACCGGCGGAACGTTCCTGAACATCACAGAGCAGGCCTGGCGCTGGGTCATGGACGTGAACTTCTTCGGCATTCTCAATGGATGCCGGGTGTTCCTTCCCATTCTCGAAGCGAACGGCGGCGGCCACATCGTCAACACGGCATCCGTCGCAGCGTTCAACTCGGGAACCGCCACGATGACCCCGTACTGCGCGTCGAAGTTCGCTGTGCTGGGGATGAGTGAGAGCCTAGAGGTCGAACTGCGAACGACCGGCAGCCCGGTCGGGGTCTCCCTGCTGGCGCCGGGCCCGGTGAAGACGCGCATGATCGAGGCCGAACGCAACCGCCCGGCCGATGTACCGCCGGCCACTGAACCCGGACGAGTGGCGATGATGGAGAAGCTCGCCGCGACCACGGCGGAGGTCGGGCTTGATCCGGCCGAGGTTGCTGACCAGGTGCTCCACGCCATCCGCACGAACCAGTTCTTCGTTTTGACGCACCCCGACATGGCCATGGCCGGCGTACAACGCCGCCTGGACTGGATGAAGACCGGGGTTCCACCGGCAGCACGCCGGGCCGGATCCTGACCGATGACGAGGTCAGCCCTCAGCCCGCACCAGTCCCCTTTGGCTCGAACGGTTCGGACCGGCGGGTTTTTCCTCCCCGGAGACATCCAGGATTCTGATCAGGGCCCGTGGCAATGGGGGCCAGCCTGGGTGCAGTGGGAAGCGCCCGCCGAGGGTACCGCCTTGCCGCCGTTGGTCTGTGTGCACGGCGGGGGAGGACAGTCCACCGATTGGTTCGGGGTGTCAGCGGATGCGCCAGGCTGGGCCCCGCGCGCCGTCGAGGTCGGCTACCCGGTCTATCTCCTCGATCGGCCCGGTCACGGCCGAAGTCCGTACGACCCGACGCGCCTGGGGGAGCGCACACCGTTCCCGGATTATGCGGGGGCGGCCGCGTTGTTCGCCCCCGACCCGGGAGATCCCACGCCGTTCAACCCGGCGTGGGAGTGGGAACGCCTGCCCGGTTCGCCTGAACTTGACGCCCTGGTGGCCTCCAGCGGCGGCATACTCCTGAACACGGCACTCAGCCAGGAACTGGATGCCCGGCGACTGGTCGATCTCTTGGAACGCACCGGTCCCGCCTTTCTCATCACGCATTCGGCGGGGTCGTCGGCAGGTTGGCTGGCGGCGTCCCGTGCGCCCGCGCTGGTGAGGGGGATCGTGGCGGTCGAGCCGATCGGCCCGCCCTGTCGCGACCTCGGGCCACGGGGCAGCCTGGAGTACGGGGTGACCGCGGTACCTCTGGACGGCGTCGGTCGACGACCACTGGAAGCACTGCCGGTGCTCATCGTCTCTGGTGAGGCATCCGGTCGCGCGGAGAATGACGCCGCCACCACGGCATTCCTTGCCGACCGGGGTGCCTCAGCCACGCACGTCAGGCTCGGCGATCTCGGTGTCACCGGCAACGGTCACGGTCTCATCCTGGAAGCAAATGCCGGTCACGCCCTCGCGCCGGTGCTGCGCTGGCTGGCCACACAGCAGGCTCAGTAGGCTCACGCGCACCACGCGGGCGGGAGGGCATATACATTCGACGTATGGATATGCGTCAGATTCGCTACTTTTCCGTTGTGGTGGGCAGCGGGTCGATCTCCAAGGCGGCCCGGCAGCTGGGGATGACCCAGCCTCCCCTGAGCGCGTCGATCGCGCAGTTGGAGAAGGAGGCGGGGGTGCGCCTGTTGGAGAGAACTGCGCAGGGTGTCGAGCCCACGCCGGCGGGGATCTATCTTGCCGCAGCCGGCGACCGGATGCTGCGGGAGTTCGCCCAGATCACGGCCGATCTCCAGTCCATCGGGCAGGGGCTGCTCGGGCAGTTGAACCTGGCCGCGGTCCTTCCGTTCTCCTGGGCCTATCTGCCGCCGCTTCTGCATTCCTTCAGCGAGATTGCGCCTCGCGTCGACGTGAATCTCAACGACCCCGCGCCGGACGTGGTGCTGGACGGGCTGATCAACGGCACCCTCGATATCGGCATCATGGCCACATCGGATTCCGACCGCCTGCAGACCATGTACTCGGCGCAGCTGCACGTCAGCCGCATTTCAGAGATGCCGTTAGCGGCGATCCTTCCCCCTCGTTTTGCGTCGCTACCGGGGCCGATCGACCTCCGCGACCTTGCCGGAGAGCGATGGATGCTGCCGAGTCAGACTCCGCGTTTTCTCGGACTGCCCGACCTGGTTCAGGAGCTGTGGTTCGAGAACGGGATGACCCCGCCGACCCTCAAGCTGATCCCGAACCTGCAAACAGCGTTGCCGTTGATTGCCGCCGACATGGGGGTGAGCGTCATGCCGGAGGCGGTCGCGGAGATGGCGCAGACGGTCGTGATTACCCGGCGGATCCGCCAGCGGGTGCCTCCGCTTCAGATTGCGATGGTCTGGTCGAAGACGCGCCAGCCGACCGAAGTGACGGAACGGTTTCTCGCCACGGCAATCGCCGGAACCCCGTCAGCGCTGGGCTCCCTGTAGGAAGGGTCTAGCGGCGACGATGTTCCGCACGCGGCAGTGTCGACCGGCAGTGTCGACCGGCAGTCTCGCCGGGCAGTGCCCGCCCGATGTTATTCGCCGTTTTCCTTCAGCCAGCGTGCGATCTCGGTGTGATCGGCCGTGGCCGGAAGGGCGGCCGCGGCACGGTCCCAAAGCTCGACGGCGTGCTGGCCGAGCAGGCTCGGCATTCCGAGCTGCGCACACAGGTCAGTCGCGATTTTCATATCTTTCAGCATCAGGCGAAGCCCGAATCCGGAGTTATATGTCTCTGGAAGAATGAAGTTCGGCCATTTGTTCTCGGTCGATCCGCTCCGGCCGCTTGAGTTGTTGATGGCTCCGAGCATGACCTTCGGGTCGAGGCCGAAGCGTTCACCGGCAAGGATCGCCTCACTCGTGACGAGCAGATGCGTTGCCGACAGCAGGTTGTTCAGCGCTTTGAGAGCGTGCCCGGCCCCGGTATCGCCCGCGTGAACGACCTTTCCGAGGATTGACAGGATCGGGGTGACCGACTCCACCGGGTTGATGCCCCCGCCGACCATGATGGTGAGCGTGCCGTTGACCGCGCCCGTGACTCCTCCGGAGACGGGGCCGTCGAGAAGAACGGCACCCTGCGTCTCAACAAGCTTCTCGGCGAGCGCACGGGTGCGAAGCGGTTCGGATGAGCTCATGTCGACGATGACCGTGGTGCTGGAGAGCGCCTTCAGTGCTTCCGGTGCGAGGATCACGTCTTCGACGATCGCGGAGTTGGGGAGCATGAGGATCAGCACGTCGACTCCCGCGATGGCTTCGGTCGGGCTCCCCACCGCTCGTCCGCCCGCTTCGGTGAGGCGCGCTCGAGCGGATTCGGCAAGGTCGAAGCCGATGACCGTGTGTCCTGCCGCGATCAACCGGCTCGCCATGGGGGTTCCCATGTTGCCGAGGCCGATGAAACCAATGGTCGCGGGTGTGATGGCGGTCACAGGGCTCCCAGCTCGTCAAGTGTCTTCTCGGCGATGCGGAACGACTCGAGTGCAGCCGGCACTCCCACGTAGATGGCCGTCTGGAGCAGGGCTTCCTGAATCTCACTGACAGTGCAGCCATTCGTCACGGCGCCGCGCACGTGCACGGCGAGTTCGTGCGGACGGTTCAGGGCCGTCAGCATGGCCAGGTTGAGCAGGCTGCGCGTCTTCGGCTCCAGGCCGTCGCGGGTCCAGACGGCGCCCCAGCAATACTCGGTGACAAGCTCCTGGATCGGGCGGGAAAAGTCGCTGACGTTGGCCAGGGATCGCTCGACGTGAGCGGCGCCCAAGACAGCCTTGCGCATGCCGATTCCTGCTTCATAGGTGTCGGCGTGTGTGACAACGTCGCGCGTGGTCTCGGTGGTCATGGTTCTCCTTACGACTCGACGGCCTGTTGGCCGCGTCGGCACGGAGCGTGTGTTCGACAATGAACACAGATGGCGCCCTCGCAAATGAATTGTACGACAATCTTTAGAGAAGCGCAGGATGCGAATCGGGCCTGTTGCGCTTTGAAAGAGCGGCGCGTACGGTGGACAACTGTTCAGTGAAAGTCGTAAACTCCGATTGTATGTTGGTCTGGACGTCGATTGAATGCCCGTCTGACGAGAGGGAAAGGTCGCACTCGCAATGCAGCGAGAAACGATCGTGAACCGAATCGGTAGCCTCTCGCCCGGCACAACTCTCCCGAACTGATAACCGAACGAGAACACAAGAGAAAGAGATTGCGACAATGGAGACGCTCACCGAGGCACCGGTTTCAGACTATGACCCGTTCGCTCCTGAGGTGCTCGCGGATGTGCACCACTACGACGGGTTGCTGCGCGAGGTCGCGCCGGTCGTGTACATCGAGAAGTACGATTTCTACGCGATCACGCGTGCGGAAGAGGTTCAGAAAGCCCTGCGCAACTGGCGCGTGTTCTCGTCCACCGATCGCCCGTTCTATGAGCCCAATCCGTTCCGCACGGCCGCGCCGCTGATGCAAGACCCGCCGGACCATACCCACACCAAGTCGGTGATGCTCCGGATCTTCTCGGCGGAAAACATGGAGAAGATGCAGAACCACTTCGAGCGGGAGGCTGAGGCCCTCGTTGATGAGTTGATGGCCAATGGCCCGATCGAGGTTGACGCCTATAAAGACGTGGCTGCCCGGTACGTGCTCAAGATCTTCCCCGACATCCTTGGCCTTCCCGAGCAAGGGCGTGAGCTTCTCTTGACCTTCGGGGATGCGGTTTTCAACGTCTTCGGTCCGCACAACGACCACTACAAGAAGAAGATGGAGAACGGCCAGCCCGCTCTCGAATGGGTCGCGGCAAATGCCACCCGCGAGCGCCAGACCGAGGGTGGAATCGGTTGGCAGCTCTACCAGGCAGCTGACGAAGGCATCATCACCGAAGAAGAGGCGCTGCAGCTGCTCGTCGCCGTTTTCGGTGCTGGCTTCGACACCACCGTCTTCAGCATTGCGGGCATGCTGCGCGCGTTCGCCGACAATCCAGACCAGTGGCAGCTCCTGCGGGAGAACCCCGACCTGCTGTCGTCGGCATTCGAGGAATCGACGCGCTACTACGCCCCGTCACGGTACGGCGGACGTGTCGCGATGAAGGATACCGAGCTCGGCGGAATCCGCATCCCGGCCGGAGCGAAGGTGTTCGCGATGTGGCTCGGCGCCGGGCGCGACGCCCGCAAGTGGGACAACCCCGACCAGTTCATCATCAACCGCCCGGAGCCCCAGAGCCACCTCTCGTTCGGCTTCGGAATCCACACCTGCGCCGGCCAGGCGGTCGCGCGCATGGAAGGACGTTCGATCCTCGCAGCGCTTCTCAAGCGAGTCGGTTCGATCGATCTCGTCGGCGAGCCGCGTCGCGCGATCAACTTCCAGGCGTTCGGCCATGAATACGTGCCGATTCGCCTCAACCCGATTTCCGAGTAACCGAGCTCTACCCGCGTAACCGCAATCCAGGAAAAGGACAATGATGACCACTGGTACCGCACTCAAGCTCTGGGCGCTTGACGCCCCCACGATGGACCTCGACGCCGGAGATCTGGTGGTGGGCGCTAGCGGCAAGGTCACCTTCCCGCTCCCGGCGTTCCTGATCCAGCATGACCGCGCCCTCATCCTCTTCGACACGAGCTTCTCGCCGGTGCTCAACGAGAACCCGTACGACTATTTCGGGGATTTCGCGGCCGTGGCGAACGTGCAGACCAACCCGGGCCAGCGGATCGACCGCCAGATCGCATCCCTCGGTTTCCGGATCGAAGACGTGACCCACGTCGTGCTCTCGCACACCCACTCCGACCACTCCGGTGGCCTCTACCTGTTTCCGCAGGCCAAGTTCTACGCCGGCCCCGGCGAGTTCGACTGGGCGAGGGCCCCGAGCGCGGAGACGGCTCACCTGTTCCGTTACTCCGACGACCTCGAGCCAGTGCGCTTCTTCGACTGGACCACCCTCGAGGGTTCGTCGCAGGACCTCCTGGGCGACGGGTCGATCACGATCCTGCACACGCCGGGCCACACCCCGGGGGAGCTTGCCCTCGTCGTGAAGCTCCCGTCGCAGACCATCGTGCTGACGGGCGACACGGTGCATCTGCGGGTGGGCTACGACATGATGTCGCCCGATCCGCATGACTGGGATAAGACGGCTGCGGTGGCAAGCATCGGTATCTTGAAGAAGTTGGAAGCCGAAGGAGCCAGAATCTGGATCGGCCACGACCCGGGCGACTGGGCGGCATTCGGGGGACCCCTGGTCGGGCTGGAGTAGCGCCATGATCCTCGTTGACTACAAGTGCTCAGAGTGCCAGGCCGTCGCCGAGGCGCTGGTTGCCCGCCCGGCGCCGGCCAACGCTGTGTGCGCTCGGTGCGGGGCGGATGCGCGTCGCCAGTTCACGACCGCGGGGCTGATGCGGGGTGCGTCCATAGCGCCGCGGATCACAAGCACCGCGTGCGCCGACAACCCCGATGTTCCGGGCCTCTGCCATGTTGGGCCCGCGGCGAAGAAGTCACTCATCGCCCGCTACCGCGGTGACGACCGCACGCTCGCCGCCGAGCAGAAACGGCAAACACGCGAGTTTGAGCAGGTCGGACCGCCGGCTCCGGAGAAGGTCTTCGGGCACGCCCACTAAGTGCCCACTAAGTGCCTGCTGAGTGCCCGCTGAGTGCCAGTGACCTCACGATTGACACAGAGAGCCCCGCCGGAGAAATCGTCCGGCGGGGCTCTCCTCGGTATTGGCCGCTTACTTCAGGTTGGCGATCGCAGCGTCGGCAGCGGAGCGGATGTGCTCGGCATACAGCCGTGCGGCTCGTGCGCCATCGCGGTCACGAACCGCCGAGACGATCTCGCGCAGTTCATCAACGGAGACGCGCGTTCGACCGCTGGCCGACAGCGAGGTGGCCCTGAGGATCCGCACGCGGGCCTGGATGCCCTCGACGACCTGCCGGAGCGACTCGCTGCCCGCGCCGGCCACCAGAATCTCGAACAGGTCATCCTTGGCCTGGAGTAGATCATGGATGCTCGACGCCGGGTCTTCGGTGATCTCGGCGAACTTCTCGACGGCGGCATCCAATTGGATCACCTGCGACTGCGAGGCGCGTTCGACGAATCGCTCGACGATGAGTGCCTCGAGGGAGGCCCGCACGTCGTAGAGGTCCATCGCTTCTTCGATGGCCGGCGCGCTGACGATCGCGCCTTTCTGAGGAACCACGGTGACGAGGCCCTCGGCAGTCAACTCGCGGAGCGCTTCACGCACTGTGGTGCGGGAGACCCCGAGGAGCTCGATGAGCTCGCGCTCGACGAGCCGTTGGCCTGGCTTGAATTGAAAGTCGAGGATGGCCTGGCGCAGGGCGTGCATCACCTGTTCGCGGAGCGGCGCGGCCACTCGTGCCAGGGGGCGATCGAAGTGGAACTTGTCGTCCTTGGAAACGATTGTCATCCTGTGAACCTATTCCTTCCAGGCAATTGTCATACAGCTATCTTAAGTCTCCGTCGATCCGATCGGCGGCTCAATGCCGTGTGCAACAGAAGAGGTCGCGAGTCGCAATTTTGTCAGACAACCTCTAGGCCTCGACGTCGTTCGGGCCGACAAGAGCGCCGCCGCCGTCGATGGAGATCACCGCTCCCGTAACGAAGCTCGAGGCCGGGGATGCGAGAAAGACCGCCAGGCCTTCCAACTCGGTGAGCTGACCGGAGCGTTTGAGCGCCGAGACTTTCTCAAAGTCAGCCGTCATCGCTTGGGCGATCGGGTTCGCCTTGCGGATATTCGTCTCGAATAGGCCGGGAGCAATGGCGTTGACCAGGATGTTGCGGGGGGCGAGCTCGAGCGCGGCGTTTCGTACGATGCCGACGACGCCTGCCTTCGACGCCGCGTAGGCGTAGCCGACCAGGGGGTCGGCACGAATTCCACCGACCGACGAGGTCGCGATGATGCGCCCATAACCGGTCGTCATGTGCCGGGCGGCGCTCGCGATGGTGTTCATCGTTCCGGTGAGGTTCACGTCGAGCACCTGGCCCCAGCGCTCGTGGTCGATCGCGGTGATGCGCCCCGACTTCAGACGCGGGCCGATCCCGGCCGAGATGCCGGCGTTGGCGAAGACGACATGCAGGCCACCCCGCGCGGCGATCTGAGCGAACACGCCGTCCAGCTCATCGGCATCCGTGATGTCGGCCGCCGCGGTGTCAACGATGATGCCCTGCGCCGCGAGTTGCTGCTGTGCCGCGTCCAGTCGATCGGCTTCGCGGTCCACCAGAGTGACCTGCGCGCCGGCGCGGGCCAGGGCAGTGCTCATCCGCAGGCCAAGTCCGCTGCCGCCACCCGTGACGACGACGTTCAGCCCGCGCACGTCGAAGGTGGCTCCCAGGTAGTCCAGGCGTGCTGTCTCAGACGTCGTGGTCGTTGTCGTGTCGGTCATCAGATTTCCGTTTCAGTCGGTCGGTGTGCGGCTGCGCTCCCGGGGTCTTGTTCGCGTTCGGCGAGGGCTTCGGCGAGCACGAGCGCGCCGTCCAAGACCGCGTGCGTGCCGAGAAGGCTGGCAATTTCCATGACCTCCACGATTTCGGCGGTTGTCGCGCCGTGACGGAGCGCGTTGCGCAGATGCACCTCGATCCCGATCCGGTGCAGGTGCGTAGCCGCGACGTCAAAGGAGATATAGATGAATTCCTTGAGCTTCGGCTCGAGCACACCGCTCAGCCACGGCAGGGAGGAGTAGGACCGGTAGGCCTCGAAGAGGTCGGGGTCGAGGCGCAGGATCTGCTCGAAATCGTCGGTCCAGAAGCCCCGGTTCGTCTCGAACTGCTTTTTGAGCAGCTCCTGGCGTTGTGACAACGGTGCAGCGGGGTCCGCGTCCCCGCGTTCCTGGAGGATCTCGTTGAAGATCGGCGCGCCGACATTCATGGCGTGGATCCCTAGCGTGCCGGCGAGCTGGAGCACCTCGAGAATCTCCTCGGTGCTCGCCCCCGCAGCCAGCGCAGCCCGCACATGACGCTTCGTGCCCGGTGCATACAGGTGAGCCGCGTTCGCGGCCACGGACAGGTGCACCAGCTGGCGCGACTTGTCGTCGAGCACCCCGCGCCGAACCGGCACGGACACGAAGTCGGAGTGCACCTCGAAATGCGCCGGGCTCAAGGTCAGAAGTGCCTCGAGCCGGTCGTCCCAGTAGCCGTGAAGCGCGACGAACTCGTTCTTCAGTGCCCGCGTGTCGGTGTCGGCGGACATCGGCTAGACCTCGGTCAGTTCAATACGCTCGGTCAGCTCAACATGCTTGGACAGTGAGGCCGTGGCAAGGATGGCGATCACTCCGGCCAGGATGGTGAACAGCCAGCCGATGGCGTAATTCCCAGCAGCGGGAACCGGGTTCTCCGGCGTGACTCCGATGCCGATGACGGCACCGAACACCGCGGCGCCGATCGCTGCTCCCGTGCCGGCCACGGCGGGATAGATGGAGGCCGCGGAGGCACCCTTGCCGACCGGGGCCGCAGCCGCAATCACGGACACGGCGATGGTCAACAGCATGGTGTACGCGACGCCGTAAGCGAAGATGCCGATGACCACACCCCACACCTCCGTGTGCATAAAGTACATCCAGACGAAGGTCACGAGGAGCAGTACTGCACCGCCGATGAAAGGCGCACGCGGACGGGATCGGCCGAGCAGCTTGGGAATCCACTGGCCGACGACGATGCCGGCGATCGTCTCGGGAAGAAAGAGCAGGCCGGCCACCAGCGGGGTCATTCCGAAGCCGTAGCCGACAACGGTCGGTGTCTGCGCGTACCCGAGCACCACGTTGAAGATCATCATGCCGGAGAGGCCCATTGCCAAAAAGACCGCATAGGCGGGGAGAAGGCGGCGGCTGAGCAGCAGGCTGACGTCGATCAGTGGGTCGGCGCTTTTGCGCTCCCAGGCCAGCCAGATGCCGAGCCCGATGATGCCACCAATCGTGAACAACAATGTCGGTGCCGACAGGAAGCCCCACAGCGTGCTCTGGCTGATACCGATACAGACCGCGGTGAGGGACAGCCCCAGGATGCTGGTGCTCACCAGGTCCAGTCGCTGCACGGAGTTCCGTCGGCGGAGAACGGCATCGGAGTCAGAACCCCACAGCAACAGGCCGATCAGGCTGAGCACGGTCAGCCCGGCGCCGAGCCAGAAACTGTCACGCCAGGTGGCACCGAGCTGGATCATCACGCCGCCGAGCACGAAGCCCAGGGTCACGCCGATGGCCTGGCCGCCGGCGATGATACCGATGGTCTTCCGGCGATTCTCCGGGCTCAGCCGGTCATTCATGATTCCGATCACCAGCGCCTGGCCGGCCGTGATGCCGGTCAAGGCGCGCCCGATCATCAAGGTTTCGAAGTTGGTGGCCAGCGCGGAGATGACGTAGCCGACAGCGATCGCGACCACACTGATCACCAGCACGCGACGGTGACCGAACAGGTCGCCTGCCCGGGAGAGCACGGAGATGGAGATCGCGCCCATCAAGAGCGTTGCCACCAGGGCCCAGGAGACCTGCGTGGGGGTCAGCCCCAGCTCCATGCTCATGGATCGATAGAGCGGGATGGCCATCAGGACGCCCACTTCATTGAGCATCTGTAGGCCGGAGAACGTGATGCCCATCAGCATCCCGGCGAATTTCCAGTCGAGTACCCGGGCGCCGCCGTGCGCTGGTCGAACCTGAGTGTGAGTTGAAGTCATCATTGATTCCTTGAGATGCGATAATCGCTTGCGCGCTTCTCGACGTTGAGGGGTGCATCCGTATTGTCTGACCATCATACATTTTGCTAGACACCTGTCAAGCAAAAAGCCACGGACCCCTCCGCACTGGCATACTCGGACTGTGAACGACATGGTGCAGGTCAATGACCAGCCGGGGCCTCTGCCCGGCGAGAACCTTCGCGACCGTCAGAAACGCCTGACTCGGCGTCGCTTGGTCGACTGTGCTTTTGCCCTGTTCCAGGATCGCGGTTACCAGGCGACGACGGTCGAGAACGTCTCCGACGCAGCCGGTTCCAGTCGCGCCACGTTCTATCTTCATTTCAAGAGCATGGTCGACGTGGCCTTGGAGCTCATGGCTGAGGCCGAGCCGGATATTGTCGAGTCCTACCGCCGGATGGACGGCTTCATCGACCCGTCGATCGAGGAGCTGCGGGAGTGGGCGGGGGGCGTTCTGGTCATGTGGCGTCGCCACAAGGTGCGCTTCGAGGCGCTGGAGCAGGTTCTGGCCACCGAGAGCAGCGTCTCCGCACATTGGCTTGCCAGCATGGCGCACTCGATCGAAGCCATGCCGAAGTACCTGGCTCGTTGGGAAGCCACCGGCCGTGGCGAGCACGGCCGCCTCCGGCTGATGACGCTGATCATGCAGCACGAGAGGCTCTGCTATTTCAGCGTTGTTCGGGAGGCACCGCTGTCTGAGGCGGACCTGGTGAACGTTTTGAGCGAGCAAGCGTGGGTACTGCTGCGACAGGATCCGAACCAGTCGACTCCCACGTTTTAGCGGGACTTTCCTCGTCGGCAGTGAATGGACTCCCGGATGCGCTGGGCAGGGGGTTATGGACCGGATCTCGTTAATTCACTTGACAGCTGTCTTCTGAGTGGGTTTGCTTGGGGCGTTCGGGCTTCGGCCCTCGGTGTTTGAGTTAAAGGAGCCCTCATGGAACTGACAGAGATCGGCGATCGCCTCGAGATTCAGGATATCTACGCGCGCTACGTGCACGCCGTCGACAAGGCGGACTACGACACTCTCGACGCCCGTGTGTTCACGAGTGACGCGATGTTCGACTACAGCCAGGCGAACGGTCCGGTCTTCACCTGGACGGAGCTTCGCGAGGCAGACATGTTCGGCGGCAACGGTTTCGAGCACATCTTCCACCTGAGCTCGAACCTCGTGATCGACTTTGACGAGACCGGCACCCGGGCCAGCTGCTACTCGAAGACATTCAACCCGTGGGCGAAGACCGACGACGACGGAAAGGCTTTGACTTTCCAGATCCACGGGACGTACTACGACGTCGTTGAAAAGACCGAGCGTGGCTGGCGAATTGCCGGGCGCCGATGGGTGGAGGACTGGGTCTCTGGCTGGGAGGGCGGTACGTTCCGCCTCTTGGCGACGATGACCGAGGTGGGCTCAATCTGACCGCCCGTGTGATTGTCATACATTTTCCCAATTTCGCTTGACACCCGTCAAGCGAACTGAGAGTGTGGGTGCCATTGCTGGCCGACTGAAGGACCACCCGCCATGAGACTTTCCAACAAAATCGCTTTCATTACCGGTGCCGGCTCTGGCATGGGCCTCGCCGCGGCACGGCTGTTCGCCGCCGAGGGAGCAACGGTCTACGGTGCCGACATCTCCTCAGATGTGCTCGATCGTCAGTTCGCCGGCATCGAGGGCGCGATTGGCGTGGTCGTGGACATCTCCGACAGCGCGCAGGTCAATGCGGCCTTCGAGAAGGTCGCCGAGGAGCAGGGACGCCTTGATGTTCTGATCAATGCGGCCGGTGTGCACGCCCCGAACAAGGCGGCCGCCGACAAGCTCACCGAGACCAACATCAAGGCAAACGAGGCCCGCAAGAGCGGTGGTGACTACGTGCCGGAATTCCTCGCCGACATCACCGACGAGGACTTCGACCGGGTGATGAAAATCAACCTCTACGGCTCGTTCTACACCATCCGCGCCGCGGTCCCTCTGCTCAAGGCCGCGCAGGGTGGCACGATCGTCAATTTCGCCAGCGTCTCCGCTTATCTGAGCACCCCGATGCCCGTGTACTACCCCGCTTCCAAGGCCGCCATCCTCGGTCTCACCCGCGAGCTCGCCGGCGAGCTCGCCCCCTTCAACATTCGCGTCAACTCTCTCGCCCCGGCCGGCATCAACACCGGCATGCTCAACTCCCTCGACCCCGAGACCATCGAATTTTTGATGAGTGCCCAGCCGCTCAAACGCTTCGGCACCCCGGAAGAGGTCGCGGAGATGTTGCTGTTCCTCTGCGGAGAAAACGGTACCTATTACACCGGGCAGACCTTCTCTCCCTCCGGGGGAATGGTGCTCCTCTAACCGGTGGTCTCCCGCTCAAGCGTGACCCATCCTGTTGCAAACCCTGTAGAGAAAGTGTGACCTCATGACGACAACCACACCCACACAGTCGCTGGTGACCGGCACCGACGCCGACGTTGCCGCGGCCGGACTGGACTCCGACGCGCTCGCCCGCCTTCAGGCCGAGATCGAATCCGACATCGCCGCCAAGAAATATGACGGCGCCCGCATCATCGTGGCTCGCCACGGCGTCATCGGCCTCGACGCGACCCTCGGTTACGCCGACCGCACGGTCGATCGCGCCCTGAAGCCGGACGACATCTTCCGCATCCTCTCCCTGACCAAGGCCTTCACCAATGCCCTGATCTTCCGGGCGTTGGGCGAGGGCAAGCTTGCCCTCAACACCCGCGTCGTGGATGTCATCCCCGAGTTCATCGGCCGCGACCGGTTCCGCGCGAACCGCAAGGACCGTATCAACCTGGTGCACCTGCTCACCCACCGAGCGGGCCTGGTCACCACACCGAACCCGGTTCCCGACGCGTGCCTGGGCCACCTCGATGAGGTCATCGACGCCATCTGCCAGATGGATGTTGTGTCAGAGCCGGGCACGAACCTCAACTACGCCCCCGCTCTGAACCACGCGCTGCTGGGTGAGATCGCCCGGCGGGTCTACGGTGCCGACTCCTTCCGCGACCTCATTCAGGAGAAGATCTTCGGCCCGCTGGG
This sequence comes from Glaciibacter kafniensis, assembly GCF_039538945.1. NCBI lineage: Bacteria > Bacillati > Actinomycetota > Actinomycetes > Micrococcales > Microbacteriaceae > Glaciibacter > Glaciibacter kafniensis. The sequence continues at coordinate 176,810 of NZ_BAABCN010000008.1, forward strand.
AATGACCGACACCCGGTTTGGCGCGCCGGAGGCGTGGGCTGACCGCATCGTTCCGCTGCGCGCATCCGTCGCAGACGACAGCTGGCTCTCTGCCGAGGAGATCGAGAGCCTGAACGACGTGATCGACGAAGATGCCGAGATGCCGTGGGTGGGCTCGATTTCCACTGCAACGGATGTCTTCACCTTCGCCGAGATGCTGCGCCGCAAGGGCGAGCACAACGGACGGCACCTGCTCGCACCGGCCATTCTCGACGCCGCCACGACCCTGACCACGGGCGACATGACCAACGACCTGTATGCCCAGATCGCCATCGCGCAGAACTGGGAGCTGCCGCCGGGCAACTTCGGACTCGGTTTCGCACTGTCCGGCACCGGCACACATCCGTCGTTCTTCGGCCCATTCACGAGCCCACGCACCCACGGTAACTATGGGGCCGGCTCGACACTGTTCTGGATCGACCCGGAGCGAGACCTGACCTTCGTCTGCCTGACCGCGGGAGTGATGGACGAGGCCGACAATGTCGTGCGATTCCAGAAACTGTCCACCATGGCCGTTTCCGCGGCGATCTGACTGGGAACGGATACCTGAAATGACAACCTCACAGGACACACTCGACCGGCAGCCGACCGTGCCGTCGTTCGACGTCATGGGCGACCGCTTCTACGAGGACCCGTCACAGGCGTTCGCCGAAGCGCGGGCGCTGGAGCCGGTGTTCTGGCACCCGCAGGTCAACGCGTGGATTCTCACCCGCCGCGCCGACATCGAGACGGTGCTCGCGGACTGGACCAAGTTCTCGGCGGCCGGCAACGCCGAGCGGATCCCGGTGCCGGAGCGCTATCAGCACGTCATGCCGTCCTCCCTGATCCAGTGCATCCTGATCGGCTCGGACCCGCCCGGTCACACCATGGCACGCCGGGTCGCTCAGGCCGGTTTCGTCAAGCCACGCATCGACGCCCTCCGCCCGGAGATCGAGGCTCGCGCCGGCCGCATCCTCGACGGCATCGCGGCGAACGGCTCTGCTGACCTGATGCAGGAATACTGCCTGGAACTGACCACCCAGACCATGCTCGCGCTGTTCGGACTCGGCCCCGAGTTCGAAGACATGATCAAGCATGTGCGAGACGACCAATTCCAGATTTTGTCCAGCGGTCACGCCCCGATGGAGGAGGGCGATTCCGATCTGGTTTGGGACCGCTTCATCGACGCCCAGCTGCAACTGCGGGAGCTGGTGCGCCAGCGCGCCGCCAACCCGGGCACCGACCTCATCTCTGACATGGCGGCCGTGAAAGACAAAGAGGGCAACATGCTTCTCTCGGTCGAGCAGATCGCCTTGCACGTGTCGGAACTCGCCGCGGCCGGAACGGACACCACGGCCCAGGCGATGGCCAACGCGGTCATCTTCCTCGACCAGCGCCCTGAGCTCGTCGCCGAGGCCACGACAGACCCGACGCTCTGGGACCGGGTCTTTGACGAGACCATCCGCCGCAGGAACTCAACGACGTTTACGTCCCGAACCGCCGTGGAGGAGACGGTCATCGGGGGCGTCACCATCCCCGCCGGCGACATGATCTTTTTGGGTCTGTCGAGCGCCAACACGGATCCCGAATTCCACGACCGGCCCTTCGAATTCGACATCCACCGGGAAGAGACGGGCAATCACCTCTCCTTCGGCAAGGGGCGGCACACGTGCATCGGCCAGCCGTTGGCCCGACTGCAGGGAGCCACCGGGCTGAAGGCGCTGTACGAGCGTCTTTCGTCACTGACGGTGGACCCGAACCTGCCGCTGGACTTCATGAAGATCGTTTTGCTGCCGGTGCGGCGCTCGCTGCCCGTGCACTGGCAGGTCGAGGGATAAGGGTCACGATTTGACAGGGCGGCAGGCGAGTAAAATCGCCTGCCGCCCTTCTGTTTGCCTGCCCCACGCCGAGCGTTCAGCGTCGGATCACTCTGCTCCGGCGGTGGTTGCGGCGGCGGCGGCCGGGGCGAGGACGATGTCGAAACGGGTACGAGCCCAGTCCGCGCCAGCGAGATCGCGACCGTCCGGGGCGGGCACCGACGCATCCTGCTGCTCGAATTTCATGATGAGGGACTCTTTTACCCCAAACACTGAGTCACGAGTGAGCAGCTCATCTCCCTTGACAAAGATGTGGGTGACGAGCGTACGCGTTCCCGGCGCGGAGACCATGAAGTGCAGGTGCGACGCCCGATAGGGGGAACGTCCGACGGCCAGGAGCAACTTGCCCACCGGACCATCGTATGGAATCGGGTACGGCGTGGGGGTGAGGCCCCAGAACGAGAAATTGCCCTCGTCGTCGGCGAACAGGTGCGCCCGTCCGGCGACCCGCCCATCGGTGTATTGCACGTCGTAGAAGCCGTCGTCGTCGGCCTCCCAGACCTCAATCCGGGCCCCGGCGAGGGGATTGCCGTCGGTGTCTTTCACCGAGCCTTCCACCCAACAGGGCTGCCCGGGCGCATCCCCGGCGATGTCGCCGCCGATCTCGATCAACGGGGCGTCCTCCACAAAGAACGGGCCGAACACGGTGGCTTCCGTGGCATTCGCGTAGGCCTCGTTGTTCATCGCGACGGTCTGCATGGAGATCCCGAACACATCGGAGAGCAGGATGAACTCCTGGCGATGTTCGTCGGTGATGTCGCCAGCAGCGGTGAGGAATGCGATCGCTTGGTCCCATTCGGCTTCGGTCAGCCGTACCTCGCGCACGAAGGCGTGCAGGTGCCGGGTGAGGGCCTGTGTCAGCTGTTTCAGTCGGGGGTCGGGAGTCTGGTCGAAGGAGGCGACAACCTCCTCGATCAGATCTTCCTCGCGCTTGTGCTGCTCGGCGCTGATCGCCGGGGTGCGCACGTCGGCGGCGAGGTCGGGAGAGTTCGTCGGAGAATTCATCGGTGACCTTTCTTAGTCCTCAAAAATGGGGGTGTCGCCAGCCCAGGCTGCGCGCAGCAGTTTCTGGATGGCAGCATCTGTGACCGGGCGGGGGTTCGAGGCCGGGATGAGCGGCAGAATAATCGAAGCGGCCTCGGGGATGTCGGCCTCCTCGAAGCCGTAGTCGCGCAGCGCCTTCGGGGCGTCCAGGTCGGTGCGGAGTGCGTTGAGGCCGGTGACCGCGTCTGTCGAGTCGAAGGCCTGTGCGATGCGGGTCGCCGCCTCAGGGGCGAATGGCGCATTGAACGCGGTCACGTAGGACAGCACTGTCGCATGCGTCTGTGCATGGGGGAGATTGTAGGTTCCACCGAGCACGTGGCAGATCTTGTGGTGCATGCCTGAGCCGGCGGAGGCGAAGGCGACGGCGGCGAGATAGGCACCGTAGAGCGTCTGCTCGCGGCCTGCAGCATCCTGCCCGTCGGCGTTCACCCCGCGCAGGCCCGACGCAAGCGCACGGATGCCCTCGGCCGCCAACGCCTGATTGATCGGGTCGGTGCGCGGTGCCCACATCGAATCGATGCAGTGTGCCAGGGCGTTGAGCCCCGAAGCGACCGACAGGCCGGCGGGAAGGGAGTAGGTCAGCGCCGCGTCATAGATCACGGTGCGCGGGAGCACTCGGTTGTCGACGCCCGTGGTCTTGCGGGCGCCTTCGGTGAGACCCCAGACGTTTGTCGCCTCAGAGCCGGCATAGGTGGTCGGCACGGCAACAATCGGGATTCCGGTCGTCATCGCGATGGCCTTGGCGAGTCCGGTGGTTGACCCTCCACCGACGCAGACCAGCAGATCGACGCCCGTGTCGAGCGCGACTTTCCGGGCCAATTCGGCCTTCTCGATCGGAACGTGCTGCACGACGTCGTCATAGCGAACGGCGGCGGTGATGCCCGCGGTGACGGTCGCTGCGATTTCACCTTCGTAGGCTGCAGCGATAACCATCACCGTCTGGGCGCCCAGCCGGGCCACCTCGGCCGTCAGATTCTGCTGTGCCAGACCGGTGCCGAAGAGCACCCGCTGGCCGAGCGTTTCGTGGTCAAAAACAAGTGCCATTTCAGGCCTTTCTACTCAACGGTGAGCCGAGCACCAGCTCGGAATACTCTACTTCTCGAAACGAACGCGCACGGTCGACCAGCCTGTACGCAGTGGCCTCCCGTTCGAGACTGCATCGTCGATCAGAGTGAACGAGCTCGTTTTCGCCAGCAGCTGGCGCACGAGAGCGATCAGCTCGGCCCGCGCGATGGGCGACCCCATGCACTGGTGTGGTCCGTGCCCGAAAGCCAGGTGGGGATTGGGCGAACGGTCGATCACGAAGTTCTCGGGGTTGGCGAACTTATCGGGGTCCCTGTTGGCCGAGAAGATGTTGAAGCCGACCTTGGTTCCCTCAGGGATGACCCGGCCGTGCGCCTCGACATCCTTCGTGCTCTTGCGACCGGCCTGGTGCTGCGGCGGGTAGAGGCGGAGCACCTCATCGATGGCCGTCTCGATCAGTTCCGGGTTCTGACGGAGCTCAGCTTGCGCATCCGGGTGGCTGCCGAAGTAAGTCATGATCGAGCCGATGGCCGCCGTGGTCGTGTCGGCACCGGCGGAGAAGATCTGAACGCCGATCGCCACGGCCTCCTCGTGGGTGATCGGGCGACCGTCGGGCATCAGCTCCAGCACCCCGGACATGATGTCGGTGGCCGGGTCCAATGGCGTTGACCGGCGGTCCTGGATGAGTGCTTCGACGGTGGGATTCCACAGATCCTTGTTGACCTCGCGCAGCGCGTTCACGTCGAGTCGAACTGCATCCGCTCTGGCGAGGCTCTCTGCCATGGTCTCCCAGGCAGAATCCGGGAGCTGGAGGAACTTCGCCAGCACCTGCTGGGGCACAATCGTTCCAAACTCCGTGATCATGTCGCCTTCGCCGGCGTTGATCAGTGCATCGAGCCGCTCGGCGACGTGTTCTTCGATATCGGGCAGCAACAGCGCCACCCGATCAGGAGTGAAGTATTGGGCCAGAAACTTGCGGTAAAAAGTGTGCGTGGGCGGGTTCTCCCCGAGCGGGATGGACCGCATGAACTCCGGGAATTCCAGGAAGGGCTGACCGCTGGTGTACGTCTTCCAATCCCGGGTGCCCTTTTGCACATCGGCGTACTTCATGAACCCGTAGAAGCCGTCGTAGTCGCTTGTGTACGCCAGAGGAACGTTCTCCCGAAGCCTCACGTACTCGGCCGGGTAATCCCGGTAGTCCGTGATGTGGATCGGATTCCAATCGGAATCAGGGGTGTTCAGGGTGGCGTCGTGATCAGTCATGGTTTCTCCTCGGGGTGCTGCGTGTGAAGCGATGCTCGTGTGCGGGCGAATGCGGGTGCTCGGCGTTTGCAGAGACTCACCGAGTTCGGGCGACCAGATAAAGAGCGGAGTCTCTTTGCGCAGGAATGCCCGAATTCCAATCTCCGGATCCTGGCTGGCCGCCATTTCGGCCTGCCAGAAGTGATTTCGCTCGGCCAATCCGGCACCGCCGCTCGCAATGACGTCGACGATATTTTTCATCGCGTGGATCGACAGCTGGGAGCGCGAGCTCAGCGTCGCGGTAAGGGTTCGTACGTCTTCGTCGAGGCGGTCAGCGGGCGCGAGTCGGGTCACCAACCCCAGGGTCAGAGCCTTCTGCCCGGAAACAAAATCGCCGGTCAGCAGAAGGTCTTTGGCCACCGCGGGTCCCACCAGCGCAACCAGTCGGCTGATGGCCGACAGCGGGTAGACGATGCCGATCTTGGCCGGGGTGATTCCAAAAATGGCGCGGTCAGACGCGATTCTGATGTCGCACGCACCGGCGACTTGCCAGGCGGCTCCGACGCAATATCCGTCGATGACGGCGACCAACGGCTTGGGAAAGTCACTGAGGGCTTGTTCTGCTTGGGTGGTCAGCCCGCCGTCGTGCAGGCCGGTGCCAGGGTCAACGAGGATCTCCATCAGAGTGGTGATGTCGGCGCCGGCCGAGAAGTTCGAGCCCGCGCCGCGGACGATGACGACCTTCACGCGCGGGTCCGATTCCAGGTGCCTGAGGATCACTGGGAACTGCGCCCACATCTTTGCGGTGATGCAGTTGCGCTGGTCCTGATTGTCCAGCCGAATCGTGGCGACGGGACCGTCGACGTCGACGGTCAACTGCCGTGCAGCATCCGTCATCGTGCTCGTCTGTGCCGTGGCGTTGCTCATCGCGGTGCTCCGATCGCGACGGTTTCCGGCTCCGTCACGACTCCCGCATCGAGCAAGGCGTCGATGTCGTCGTCGTTGAAACCGAGCCCCCGCAACACGGCTCTGCTCTGGGCGCCGAGCGCGGGGGGCGGGGTGAGGATCGGAGTGGGGACTCCGTTCACCGACATCGGGCCGCGGATGAGGGGGAGAGGCGAGCCATCGGCGCGGCTCAGGTTCTGCACCATCCCAAGGGCCTTCACCTGGGGGTCTTCGAAAACCTGGTCGAACGTGTAGATCGGGCCGCACGGAATGCCGGCATCCCGCAGGACGTCGATCCACTCTGCTCCGGGACGCCGCTGGAGCAACCCTTCGATCGCGGCCTTGACGCGTTCCCGGTGAGTTGTGCGCTCCCGTCCGGTGGCGAAGTCGGGCTCCGCCGCGAGGTGGGGCGCTCCCAGCGCCCCGCACAAGTCGTGCCACTGTTTGTTGCTACCGACCGCGATTGTGATGGGCTTGTCTGCCGTCTTAAAAGCGCCGTAGGGAGTCAGGGATGCATGATCGTTTCCGTGCGGCCCGGGGACCTGACCCGTGCTCAGATATCGCTGACCCTGAAAAGACGTGATGGCCAGCGCCGACTCCAACAGCGAGGTGGAGATCTCTGCGCCCTCCCCGGTGCGCTCCCGTTGAGTAAGGGCACTGGCGACACCGAACGCACAGAACACCCCCGACATCGTGTCAATAATGGGGACTCCGAACCGGTAGGTGTTCTCGGGATCCGCACCGGTGATCGAGATGAGGCCGGACATTCCCTGGGCGACCTGGTCGAGCCCGGCCGCCTGAGACAACGGACCGGTCGCACCGAAGCCACTGACCGAGGCGATCACCAGTGACGGCTTCTGGGCTCGGAGCTCTGTCGGGTCCAGGCCGAGCTTGGCCATGACGCCGCTTCGAAAATTCTCCACGACGACATCCGCTGACAGTGCGAGTTTCAGAAGGAGCGCCCGACCTGCCTCGGTGTAGAAGTCGATCGCGATCGATGACTTGCCCCGGTTGATGGAGTCGAAGTAGAGACTGTGGCTGCCTTCAAATGGTGGCCAGGTGCGGGTGACGTCGCCTCCCTTCACCGACTCCACTTTGATGATCGTCGCGCCCATGTCGGCCAGGAGCGCCGTGCAGAACGGACCAGCCAGCGCCCGGCTCAGGTCGAGGACCACGATCCCGTCAAGGGGGCCACTCATTGCGCCACTCGGATCGCCACGGACGCTTCGCTTCGCACACTGGCCGCCGCGGATGAGCCATAACGATAGTCGTTGCCGACGATCGGGGTCGTGACGGTCCCGATGCGCTCCACCTCGACCTCGACAGTGTCTCCGGGGTGCAGAAGCCACGGGGGTGTGCGGGCATAGCCCACCCCTGCTGGTGTGCCGGTGCAGATAATGTCACCAGGGTTGAGGGTGAAGGTGCGGGAAATGAAAGCGAGCACCTCGCCGAGTTCGTAGATCATGTCTCGCGTGTTCCCGTCTTGTACGACGGTTCCGTTGACCCGGGTCTGCACCCGCAGGCCCTCTCGGAGGTCGCCGACCTCGTCGACCGTGACAATCGGGCCGAGCGGCCCCGAGTTGTCGCCGTTCTTGCCCAGGATCCACTGCGACGTGAGTTTTTGTGCCTTGCGTGACGTGAGGTCGTTGAACGCTGCGTACCCGATAACTGCCTTTCGGGCCGTGTCGCTGTCGGCATCGACGAGCGTGCTGCCGATAAAGGCCGCGATTTCTCCCTCCCAGTCCAGCCCGTCTTCGTCGCTCGGGATCGGTGCAGGATTGCCGCTCACAGAGAGTGATGCTGTCCATCGGGCGAACAAGGTCGGATAGGGCGGAAGGACTTCATCCCGGAACGAACCCTCCGCCGCATGGGCGCGGTAGTTCAAGCCGACGCAGATGACACGAGCCGACGGCAAAACAGCGGGGGCGAGCTCGACCTCTGTCAGATCGAAGGTCTCTGCTCCGGCAGCCGGCCCGCTCGCAGTCCAGCCGCTGGGGTCCTGCCAGAAACCGACGACATCCGTCACAACGGTGAGCGTCGATCCTTCAAGCCTGGCGACTCGGATTCGATCCTCGCCCGGCAGGCGAAATCCCACAAGCTTCACGGTCTGTCCTCTCGAAGGCTCACAAACCACCTAAAGGTTCGCATGTTTTATATGCTGCAGGGCGTTCAACTCGCTGTCAAGATCTGCGGACTAAAAAGATATTAAACATTCGCATGTTTTGTGCTCTAATGATGTCGTGTCACAAATTATCGAAAGTCTCATCGGACGAGCCGTCCAACCCCTCGCCGGAGCGACCCAGACCCGCGCGGAGAGCCTCGCGGCCAATGTGGAGGCAGCGATCGGCGACAACGATCTCGCCCCGGGGAGCTACGTCGCGACACTGGATGAGCTGAGGGATTCGACCGGTTTCGCCCGGGCCACCGTGAGTGAGGCGGTGCGGTTGCTTCGGGAACGAGGCGTCGTCGCGATCCGTCCCGGGCGCGGCGGCGGCATCTTCGTCGCAGAGTCCAACCCGGTTATTCGCTTGCGTCACACCCTTTTGACGGTGCGTGACTCGCCGTCACTGGTGCTTGATGCCATCGCCGTGCGGGGGGCGCTCGAAGGATTGATCACTGGCGACGCGGCCCGGCATCGGGGCGCCGCAGATATCGCCGCCCTCAAGAAGGCATTGACGAAAATGCGACGAGCGAAAGATCATGACGCCTTCATGCACTCGAACTGGGCGCTGCATGAGCGAATCGCTGAGATCTCACCCAATGCGATGGCGAAGGCCGTCTACACGGGCACCCTGGGCTACATCAAGCCCGCGTCAGCGGAGTTCGACTCGACCGAAGAAGACAGAGTCGACTACCTGGAGCACCGTTACCGCGTTCACGAAGCACTCGTGCAGGCGATCATCGATGGCGACAGCGAGGCGGCCGCACGCGCTGTCCACGAACACGAAAACGGAAGCGGAAGCTAGCGGCGAATCCGCGAGTGACCGATCAACTGGCAGAACCGAGGAGCGACAACGATGTCAGCACAGGAATTTAGGCAGTACCTCTTTCCCTCCGATGATGCGCGTATTAACTCGGTGAAGGGCCTGGATGCCTACCAGTACCGGGAAGCGGCCAAACAGGATCCCTTCACCGGAGGCCTCATCGACGGCTGGAAGCAGCTCTATCCCCAGCCGTTTTACGGGGTGACCAGCGACGGCGCCAGAATTCCTGGGCTCTTCGCTCTCGCCGACGCGCTCCCGGGCGAAGAGGCGCCGACGGCCGCGATGGTCGAAGCGGCCGACGTCCTGTTGGAAAGCTTGACGGCCGAGCAGGCCGACCGCATCCGCTACCCGATCGACGCCGTCGAATGGCAGTCCTGGGCAAATCCTGAATTCATGCAATACGACACTGGCCTGAGGCTCGAAGCCCTGGATCAGGGGACCCGTGACCGCATCTTCTCGGTCATCGAAGCGAGTCTCAGCGACGCCGGATTCAAACTGATCAGGGATCTCATGCGGATCAACGGGTTTCTCGGCGAGATTATTGACCTCTCGAACATCATGAACGAGTTCAGCTACAACTTTGCGATCTATGGCGAGCCGTCGGCGGTGCGGCCCTGGGGCTGGCAGATTTTCGGGCACCATGCGGCCATCAATTGCCTCGTCGTCGGAACCCAGCTGGTGATGACCCCGGTCTTTTTTGGTGCGGAACCGAATCGCATCGATGAAGGTCCTCGTGAAGGAACGACCGCCTTCGATGACCACATCGAACACGGCCGGCTGCTCATGAATTCGCTCTCTCCGCGGCTGCAGGAGCGTGCGCTCGTCTACAGAGAAATGGTCGACCCGCACATGCCGGAAGGACGCGTCCATCCCGGCGATGAGCGACACTTGGCCGGAGCGTTCCAAGACAACCGGGTGATCCCGTATGAAGGAGTGCGTGTCTCGGAACTTAACGGGGAGTCCCGGGCGCTGGTCGATGCGATCGTGGCCGACTTCACCGACTACTTGCCCAGCGGACCCGCAGCAGCCCGGCAGCGGGAGATCTCAGAGCACTACGACGAAACCTGGTTCTCCTGGATCGGGGGATGGGGGCCGACCGATGTCTTCTATTACAGACTTCAAAGCCCCGTCCTGGTGCTTGAGCTTGACCATCACACTGGCGTCTTCCTGAGCAACGAGCTTCCGGCACGTTTTCACGTTCATACCGTCATGCGGACTCCAAACGGAAACGATTATGGGCGAGAGCTCGTGCGCCAGTTCCCGGCTATGCACGGCTAGCGGGAGGTTTCGGGAGGGGTCATGCTCCACCCCATCGACGTCGCGCAACTGCTCGTCGCCTTGGTCCGTGCCCGGACGCATCCGCTCCGAAGCGGGTGCTCCTCATCCAACGAAATGGAGACATCCCTCGTCGGTGCGGCCTTCTCGTCGGCTACCCCTCGATCACCGAATAGTGCTGAACGGGATCTTCTTGCCGTGCAGGATGCGGGAGTAGTTCAGCCCGACTGCCGGGGCCGTACTGCTCTCGTAACCGGTGTCGTTCAGCATCTCAACGACATCCATCATCTCGATCTGACGGCGCTTGATGTGCTGGGCCGTGCCCGACAAATAGCTCTTCGCTGTTTCACTCGAACTGGAATCGAACTCGTCGAGGATCTCCTGGTATGCCCAGGCCTGGATCCCCATGCTCTCGGCCGCCCACAGGCAATCGATCAGCACGCCGGCCATGCCCGTGGTGAGCATACTGCGGATGAGCGTGCGCGCCGCGGCATCCCCGGCGCGCGACGAGACGAACTCGAGGTCCATGCCGAACGGTTCGAGCAGCTCGATGAAGCGATGTGCGCCCGTGCCGGCAACGGCCAGAGGAACCTTTTCGGCCAGGCCAGGCACCGGTTTCATGACTGCGACATCGGCGAAGGCCCCCTCCGGGAAGAGTGCGGCAAGCGTGCGCTTGTGAGCAGGTGTTCCGGTGTTCAGATCGGCGTAGACGGCACCCGCTTCGAGCAGTGGGGCGAGCTGTTCCGCCGCCTTCCGCGACGCCGTCGGCGAGCTGATGGAGAGCACCAGCTGCGCCCCGGCTGCCGCAGCTTCGACGCTCGCGGCGATGGGCACCGGGGGATTCGGGAGGCTGCCGGCCGGGTCGAAGCCGACGACATCCGCTCCCGCAGCGATGAGGCCCGCAGCAATGAGGGAACCCGCTTCGCCGAGGCCGATGACGGCCACTCTGATGTCTTCACTCATGACGTCAGTCTGACAGACGGATGCGGCGCCCCACGGTGGAGAGCATCGGCGCCGTTGCGCGGCATGGTGCTATATCTCGTTGGTCGAGGAGCAGCCGACGAAGGAGGCCGCGTCTATTAGGTAAATGAAATGGCTTATGCTGCCTCCGATGGTGTGAGGGTGACGTCGAAGCCGAGGT
>NZ_BAABCN010000009.1:0-57866 GCF_039538945.1 Glaciibacter kafniensis
GAGCTTCGACCTATGGCAGCATAGAAAATCTATCCACAGGACACTGACCGGAATCCCTGGGTCGGCCCAGGCTGGTTTGCTCGGCGTGTTGCAGAATCTCCTCCTTTACATGCTTTATGTACCGGTCAGGTAGACGGATGCCGGCGGTCGGGCCCGTCGGCCAGGTCACCGGGCTCGACCGACGGGTCCCAACAGGCTCGACCACCGAATTGGTGACGCGCGTGTGGGGTGCCGCTGCGCGCGTTGGGGCCAGCCAGCGCGGCGGCACCCGACCCGCGCCGCGGCCCTTCGACCAGCATTTGGAGATCGGCTCACGCGGTTTCGACAAGCTCGACCGACGGAACGAGACAAGCTCGACCAACGGAACGTGACAAGCTCGACCAACGGAACGAGTCAAGCTCGACCAACGGGTGCGAAGCAGTCGGCTCAGACCTTGCGCAGAAGCACCTTCGACACGGCGTGATCCGAGTCCTTACGCAGCACCAGGGTCGCGCGCGACCGGGTGGGGCGGATGTTGTGCAACAGGTTGGGCTCGTTGATGCGGCCCCAGATGTCTTGCGCTTTCGCTCTCGCCTCCTCCTCGCTGAGGGTGGAGTAGCGGTGGAAATAGGATTTCGGGTTGCTGAACGCCCCGCGCTGCAACTTCAAGAAGCGCTCTTCATACCACCGGGCGATGTCACGCGTGCGGGCGTCGACATAGACGGTGAAGTCGAAGAGGTCGCTGACGGCGAGGCCGTGCCCCTGCCCGGGAGGCTGGAGAACGTTCAGCCCTTCAACAATGAGCACATCGGGCTGGCGAACGACGATCTGGGCGTCGGGAACGATGTCGTAGCTGAGATGGGAGTAGAACGGTGAGCGCACCTCGGTGGCGCCGCTCTTGATCGCGCTGACGAAGCGCAGGAGCGCGCGGCGGTCATACGACTCCGGAAAGCCTTTGCGCTCCATGAGACCGCGCCGGGCCAGCTCGGCATTCGAGAACAGAAAACCGTCGGTGGTCACCAATTCGACCCGCGGGGTGTCTTCCCAGCGGGCGAGCAGCTCACGCAGCAGCCGGGCGATCGTCGACTTGCCGACGGCCACAGAACCGGCCACACCGATCACAAACGGCGTGCGCTGCGCCCGTTCGCCGAGAAAGTCGCTGGTCTGCCGGTGCAGCTGGCGGGCGCCGGCGGCATAGAGGTTCAGGAGGCGACTGACCGGGAGGTAGACATCCGTCACCTCGTCGAGGTTGAGCGGCTCACCCAGCCCGCGCAGCTGCACCAGCTCGGTCTCCTTGAGCGGGAGATGCGTGGTGGGGGCGAGGGCAGCCCAGTCGGCGCGGGACAACTCGACAAAGGGGGTCACGTGCGAGTGGTTCGCTGCGCTCGCACCCTGCTCGGACATTCCCCCAAGCTTAGTCCGACTAAAATCAAGCGCATGTGCGGAATCGTGGGATATGTCGGAGACAACAAGAGCATCGAGGTCCTGATGGGAGGACTGCGGCGCCTTGAGTACCGCGGCTACGACTCCGCAGGGATCGCCGTGATCGATGCCGCCGGTCGGCTGAACACCGCGAAGCGATCCGGCAAGCTCGTCGCTCTGACCAACGAATTGGCCGCCCATCCCATCAACGAGGGATCCACCGGCATCGGGCACACGCGCTGGGCGACCCACGGTGGGCCGACCGATCAGAACGCTCACCCGCACCTCGGTGACAACGGCAAGCTCGCGCTCATTCACAACGGCATCATCGAGAACTTCGCCCCGCTGCGCGATGAACTTCTCGCCGAAGGATTCACTTTCGCGAGCGAAACCGACACCGAGGTCGCCGCCGTGCTGCTCGGTCGTGAATACCAGCGCACCGGTGACCTGGGGGAGGCGTTCCGCGCCATCGTCGGTCGCCTCGACGGCGCCTTCACTCTTCTCGCCGTGCACCAGGACCAGCCGGGCGTCGTCGTCGGTGCCCGGCGCAACTCGCCGCTCGTGATCGGCCTCGGCGATGGCGAGAACTTCCTCGGCTCGGATGTCGCGGCGTTCGTCGAGTACACCCGTCGCGCTGTGGCGATCGGTCAAGACCAGATCGTCACCATCACCCCCGAGCTCGTGAGTGTCACGGACTTCGCCGGTGTGCCGGTCGAGGTCGAGGAATTCGAGATCGCGTGGGATGCCTCGGCCTCCGACAAGGGCGGCTGGTCAAGCTTCATGGCCAAGGAAGTCTCTGAGCAGCCCGACGCCGTGGCCAACACTCTCCGCGGGCGCATCGTCGACGGCGTCGTCGCGATTCCCGAACTGACGGCGTTCGGCGACGACGTGCTCGCCGGCATCAATCGCATCGTGATCGTCGCCTGCGGCACCGCGTCGTACGCCGGCCAGGTCGCGAAGTATGCGATCGAGAAGTGGGCGCGCGTGCCCGTCGACGTCGAACTCAGCCACGAGTTCCGCTACCGCGAGCCCATTCTCACCGACGACACCCTCGTCGTGTCGATCAGTCAGTCGGGCGAGACCATGGACACGCTGATGGCCGTCAAGTACGCCCGCGCCGAGGGCGCCAAGGCCATCTCGATCTGCAACACCCAGGGCGCGACGATTCCGCGCGAGTCGGATGCCGTCATCTACACACACGCCGGACCAGAGGTTGCGGTGGCGTCGACGAAGGCATTCGTCGCCCAGATCACGGCGCTCTACCTCTTCGCCTTGCACTTCGCCCGCGTGCGCGGAAGCTTGACCGTGGCAGAGCTGGCCGAACAGGCCGCCGAGCTGCAGGCGATCCCCGACAAAATCGCCACGGTGCTGCTGCAGGGTCCCGCGGTGAAACAGCTCGCCACCTGGATGAGCGACACGCGTGCCGTGCTCTTTCTGGGGCGTCACGTCGGCTTCCCGATCGCGCTCGAAGGCGCCTTGAAGCTCAAGGAGCTTGCCTACATCCACGCCGAGGGATTTGCCGCCGGCGAGCTCAAGCACGGTCCGATTGCCCTGATTGAACCGGGCCAACCCGTGTTCGTCGTGGTGCCGAGTCCGCGCGGATCCGCGCATCTGCACCCCAAGGTCGTCTCGAACATTCAGGAGATCCGTGCCCGCGGGGCGCGCATCATCGCCATCGCCGAGCTCGGGGATGCCGCGGTGCTGCCATTCGCCGACACCGTCATTCACATTCCGCTGGCCGCACCGTTGTTCGAGCCGCTGCTGGCCGTCGTGCCGCTGCAGCTTTTCGCGATGGAGCTCGCCGTGGCGAAGGGACTGGATGTCGACCAGCCGCGCAACCTCGCCAAATCAGTGACTGTCGAATAGTCGCGGTTTCGCGGATTCAATGATCAAGGGAATTGGCGTCGACATCGTCGACCTGGCGCGCTTCGCCCGCCAGGTCGAACGAACGCCGAAGCTCATCCCTCGCTTGTTCGCTGAGAGCGAACGCGGATTGTCGGTGAACTCCCTCGCCGCGCGGTTCGCAGCGAAAGAAGCGCTGATCAAAGCCCTCGGCGACAGCGCGGGTGTGTCGTGGCAAGACATGGAGATCGTTCCCGACGCGCTCGGCAACCCGGGCTTCGTGCTGCACGGCAGTGCCCAGGCCGTGCTCACCCGGCGGGGAATCACGAGTCTGCACCTCACGATGACCCACGATGCCGGGGTGGCGTGCGCCTTCGTTGTCGCAGAAGGAAGCGCATGACTCAGTTCAGAGAAGCGGTGGTCGATCTCGACGCCATCGCCGCAAACATCCGTCACCTAGCGCAGGTGGTGGGCGGGCCAGACGGCGGACCGCTGGTTCTTGCCGTGGTCAAGGCGAACGCCTACGGGCACGGCGCCGTTCCGGTGGCGCGCACCGCGTTGGCCGCCGGCGCACGCTGGCTCGGTGTTGCCGACATCCAGGAGGGGCTCGAGCTTCGTCGCGCCGCAATCGTTGCTCCGATTCTTGCGTGGCTGCACGGGCCCGACGCCGACTTCGCGGCTGCCATCGCGGCAGAGATCGACCTTGGCCTGTCGTCACTCGCGCAACTTGACCGGGCCGCCGATGCGGCAGCGCTACTCGGACGCAGCGCCGCCGTGCAGCTGAAGCTCGAGACCGGTCTCAGCCGCAACGGCGCAGCGCCGGACGAGTGGGCCGAGCTGTTCGCCCGTGCTGCGGTGCTCGAACGAGAAGGCCGTGTGCACGTGCGCGGAATCATGAGCCACCTCTCCAATACCTCTCCGGCCGACGACGCGGAGTCGATCGCATGCTTCGACAGAGGTATTGCCTCGGCCCGAGCGGCGGGACTGGCTCCGGAGCTCATTCACCTGGCCGCAACAGCCGGCGCTCTGCGCGTGCCCGAATCACGCTATTCGATGGTGCGACTGGGCATTGCAATCTACGGTCTCTCGCCCTTCGATGACGCCGACTCCAAAGACCTCGGACTCATCCCGGCGATGAGCGTACGCGGGCAGATCGCTGCGGTGCGCCGCGTGGCGGCCGGCGCAGGGGTGTCATACGACTACACCTGGCGGGCGCAGGTCGACTCGACGTTGGCTCTCGTTCCGCTCGGCTACGCCGACGGCATTCCCCGGCAGTCTTCGGGGCGAGCCGAGGTGCAGATGGGCACCTCGCGCTATCCGGTCGTTGGCCGGATCGCAATGGACCAGTTCGTCGTGAACCTCGGGCAGGACACGGCTGAGGTCGGCGACGAGGTCGTGCTGTTCGGGGACCCGGCCAGTGGCGTGCCGAGCGCCACCGACTGGGCGGATGCCGCACTCAGCGTGAACTACGAGATCGTCACCCGGATCGGCCATCGCGTCACGCGCAGCTACCGGGGCGGCCCCTCGACCGAGGTGGACGCACAACAGTGAAGCTGACGATCCCCGACGCCGAAGCGATGCACGCCTTCGGTCTTGACCTCGCCAGGGGACTGACCGCCGGCGATTTGATCGTGCTGACCGGCCCGCTCGGAGCAGGAAAAACCACCCTGACGCGCGGCCTCGGCGAGGGGCTCGGCGTGCGCGGCGCGGTCACCAGCCCGACCTTCGTGCTCGCCCGCACGCATCCGAGTCTCATCGGTGGCCCGCCCCTCGTGCACGTCGACGCGTACCGGCTGTCGAGCGCACTGGAGTTGGACGACCTCGACATCGATTTCGCCCACTCGATCGTCGTGATCGAGTGGGGGCGCGGTCTGCTCGACGGGATCACCGACTCGTGGCTCGACATCGAGATCGAACGTCCGCTGGGGGCATCGCAGGCAGTGCCGCCGACGGATGCGCCGCTCGGGGCCACCGCCACCGCCGCCGCCGCCGCCGCAGCGGCCGACGGCGCAATCGAGGTGCTCGACCTCGACGAGCCGCGCATCGTCACCATCACGGCTCACGGCCCCCGCTGGGTCGATGCCCCCGGTTTCGAGGTCTCGCACCCGTTGGCCCGGCCCTAGCGTCGTTTGCGCCCGCGAGCTGACGACGGCGCGCAGACGACGGCGCGCTGAACGCCGATACGCGGGTTGAAAACCGCTACGCCGGTTGAGTTGACGGGGCGTCGCGGTGTTCGACCCTCGTGGCGCCCGGCGCGACCTGGCGTGTGCACGCGCGGAGAGCATCCGTCAGAAACGAATAGGCTGAACACCGTGCTACTTGCCATTGATACCTCAGCCGGCACGAGCGTTGCCGTCGTCGACCGCGACCGTGGTGTGCTCGCCGAGCGCGGCATTCCCGACACTATGCGCCACGCCGAGGTCGTCGGAACACTGATCGACGAGTGCCTGCGCGAAGCGGGAGTCGCGGTGTCTGAACTGTCCGGTGTGGTCGGAGGCATGGGGCCTGGGCCCTTCACCGGGCTGCGAGTCGGCATCGCCACGGCGCGGGTCTTCGCCCTCGGAGCCGGCACACCGTTCGTGCCGCTTGTCAGCCACGACGCCATCGCCTACGGGCGCTACCAGGCGGGTGAAACGGGGCCGCTCGTCGTTGTCACGGATGCCCGCCGCCGCGAGGTCTACTGGTGTGTCTACAGCGGCGCCGACGACGCTGGACTGCCCCTGCGCATCGGGCAGCCTCACCTGGCTAAGCCGGCGGAACTGCTGGAGCCGACCTGGGAGTACATCGACGTGCCCCGCTTCGACGCCGCCACCGTTTCTGCCGGTGACCTGGGCATGGTCGCCGAGCTCTCGTGGGCGAGCGGTAAACCATTCGCGGCCGACGAACCGCTCTACTTGCGCTCGCCAGACGTCACCCTTTCTGCCGGTCCGAAACGAGTCAGCTGATGGTGTGGCAGCTGCGCCGCGCGACGGTTGACGACGTTGACGCCATCATGGTGCTCGAGACGGCGCTGTTCGAGAATGATGCCTGGTCGCCGACCATGATGGCCAGGGACATCGCCGACCCGAGTTGCTACTACCTCGTCGCGTTTCCGCCGGATGAACCGCACCGCATTGAGGCCTATGCCGGGCTGCTGGCCCCGAAGGGTGCCTCGCAGGGCGACATCCAGACCATTGGCGTGGCCGAGTCGGCGCGCGGCCAGGGGCTCGGTCGCACCCTGATGCAGGCTCTGATCACCGAGGCGCACAAACGCGGGTCCCGTGAGATCTTCTTGGAAGTGCGTGCCGACAATCCGACGGCGCAGCGCCTCTACCTCCGGCTCGGTTTCGAAGAACTCGGCGTGCGGCGCGGCTACTACCAACCCGACAACGTCGACGCGATCGTGATGCGCCTGCAGATACCGGAGCCGCGCACGCAGCTTGCCGAATCAGGCGCCGACGGCAATGCTGCGTCCTCCGCTGCAGCCGGCGCCGCAACCTCCGTTACAGATGACGCCGCATCCGTCACGAACTACAGCCCCAACTCCGACACTTCGACCCCAAAGGCATCAGCATGAATCGGGACAACCCGCTTGTTCTCGGCATCGAGAGTTCCTGCGACGAGACGGGCATCGGAATCGTGCGGGGAACAACCCTGCTCTCGAACACGATCGCCTCGTCGATGGACCAGCACGCCCGTTATGGGGGCGTCGTGCCTGAGGTCGCCGCGCGTGCACACCTCGAAGAGATGATCCCCTCGATCGAGGCGGCGGTCGCCGAAGCCGGCATCCGTCTCGCCGACCTCGACGCGATTGCGGTGACCAACGGCCCCGGCCTCGCCGGCGCGTTGATGGTCGGCGTCGGGGCGGCCAAGGCACTCGCCGTCGCGCTCGGCAAACCGATCTATGCCGTCAACCACCTGGTCGGTCACGTCGGCGCCGACCTTCTGCATGTTCCGGCGGCGGATGCCGCGCATCCCGATCAGAGCGCTCCGGCCGGTCCGGCGCTGGCCGGCTCCGAACCGCTCGAATACCCGACGATCGCTCTGCTGGTCTCCGGCGGGCATACCTCGTTGCTGCTCGTGCGTGACCTCGTTTCCGATGTCGAGCTGCTCGGCGAGACGATTGATGACGCGGCGGGCGAAGCGTTCGACAAGGTTGCCAGAGTGCTCGGCTTGCCCTATCCAGGTGGCCCGCAGATCGACCGGGTCGCCGTCGACGGAAACCCGAAAGCGATCAGGTTTCCGCGCGGGCTGAGCCTGCCGAAGGACATGGCGAAGCACCGCTACGACTTCTCGTTCTCCGGGCTCAAGACGGCCGTCGCCCGCTGGGTGGAAGCCCGCCAGGATGCCGGTGAAGAGGTTCCCATCGCAGACGTCGCCGCGAGTTTTCGTGAGGCGGTCGTCGATGTGCTGCTGACCAAAGCGGTCGCGGCCTGCCATGACCACGACGTGCCGCGCCTGCTGCTGGGAGGCGGCGTGATCGCGAACGCCCGATTGCGTGAGGTTGCCAAGCAACGCACGGATGCCGCCGGTATCGCGCTGCGCATCCCCCCGCTTTCACTCTGCACCGACAATGGGGCGATGATCGCCGCGCTGGGCGCCCAACTCATCATGGCTGGCCACGCACCCTCGTCGCTGGAGTTCGGCGCGGACTCCACCCTCCCTGTCTCCGAGATTCAGGCGTCCTAGCCGGTCATAATGCCCGTTCGGCGGTGATTAGCGGTATTCTGACGCGTGGGGGAGAGGCGTCTGCGACGCCGGGTACCCCGAGACGGGTGTCACCTCGGCGCCGCTGCATCGATTGAAGGAGTTCATCGGATGACCGACCCTAACCTGCCGGCAGTTCCCCCGAACGATGGCGTTGGGTCAACCCCGCCGAGTGCCGCACCACAGTACGTGCCGGCACCGCCCGCAGCCGACGCCTATCCGCCGGCCCCGCAGCCCGGATACGGCCAGCAGCCCGCCGGCTCCGCACCCTACGGCGCTCCGCAGTATGGAGCTCCGCAGTACGGCGCTCCGGTCGCCGAAGAGAAATACAACGTGCTGGCCATCGTCTCGTTGGTGTCTGCCTTCTTCGTCAGCCTGGTTGCCATCATCACCGGGCACATCGCACTCAGCCAGATCAAGCGCACGGGTGAGAAAGGGCGGGGACTCGCCATCGCCGGCCTCGTTCTCGGCTACGTGTCGTTTGTCGCCGGACTCATCGTGCTCATCGTGATGATCCCCTTCATCATTTACGTGCTCTCCCACCCCGAGCAATACAGCACCTCCTAGCAGTGGCTGCCGACGGCAGTCGATGACAGACGGAAAGTGAAAGGAACGAACTCTCATGAGCGATCCGAACACGCCGAACGGTCCGAGGATCCCCGAGGTTCCTGACGTGCCGCAGGTTCCTGACGTGCCGCAGGTGCCAGAGGTACCTGATATTCCACAGGCGCCCGATGTTCCGGACATGCCGTTCCCGCTCGATGCCACGGTGGCCGAGGCGTCGCCGGCACTCGGCGTGCCGGTGGACAGCGTGACGCCGGCCGACCCGCCCGCCGACCCGCCCGCCGACCCGCCGGCCGACCCGCCGGCCGACCCGCCGGCCGACCCGCCGGCCGAGGAGTCAACGCCGGCCGAGCCAACGCCGGCAGTACCGCCGGTCGAGGCCACCCCGGTGGCACCTGTCGCTCCACCGGCTGCTCCGGCTGCTCCGGCCGCCGCCCCACCAGTGCCTCCGGCAGGCGCCGGTGCTCCGACGACGCCACCGGCGACGCCGCCCGATTCCTCCGCTCCGGTCAGCCAGCCGCCCGCCTACGGCAGCCCGCCGCCGGTCTACGGTGCCCCACCGGCGGGTGCTCCGAACGCCAGTGTTCCGCCCGCTCCGCCGGTGCCGTCGCCGGGAACCTCGGTCTACGCGCCCTACGCGACAGGTCCCGCTGTCAAACAGCCCGTGCTCAGCATCATCTCGCTGGTTGCCGGCATCATCGGATTGATCGGGTTCCCGGTGATCGCTTTCATCCCCATCGTCGGCGGCGTTCTCGGCCTGTTCATCCCCGCTGCCGCAGTCATCCTGGGCTTCCTGGGAAAGAAGAAGGAACCGAAGGCGAAGGGGTTCTGGCTGACCGGCATCATCACCGGATTCGTCGGTATCGTGTTGGCGCTCGGCAGCATCCTGATCTGGATACTGATCTTCGCGGCGGGCTTCGGCTCGTCAAACTACATCTACTAGACACCGCTGCAGAGCGGGCACACACCGAAAGAAGGTGAACGATGAACGGCGCACGTCACGGGCAGCAGCCGGGAGCCGGCGCCTCCGTGGGTGACTTCACGCGAGAACCGGCAGCGATTACCGGGCAGCTTGACTACGAATCCACGTTCACCGCTCCCACCGAGTGGGTGCCCTACGTCTACACCGACGCCGAGCTGCAGACGATCGAGTCGCGTCGAGGAGTGTCGGTTGCAGCGCTCGTCTGCGGATCCGCCGGACTCGTGATCGCCATCTTCGGGGTGTGGGGAGCGCCCCTGTCGTTTCTTGCGATTGTGCTCGCGCTCTGGGCGCGCAGTACCGAGCGTCTCGCCACGCCGCGCTGGGGCTACAGTCTGGCCCTCGGACTGACGGGGCTCGTTTTCGTCGGCATCTGGATCGCCATCATCTCCGCGGCAATGGATTCCCTGACGTCGGCGTAGCTGCGGTGCAATGCGTCGCGCGGGTCGAATGCCGGTCCGGTGTCCGCTCAGTTTCGGGCGGAATGCCGCTGCGCGGGTCGGATGCCGCTACGCCGGTGGGGGCCAACCCGCGCCGCGGCATCCGACCCGCGCGCCGGGGAATCGCCGGACGGATGGGTGACGGTTACGCGACGCGCTCGACCAGCAGTGAGACCCGGTGCCCGGCCATCCGGGTCACAATGAGCGTGCCGGAGCCGCTGCCCTTGAGCTTCAACCGGGTGCGGAGTGCCGCCGGATCGACGTCGACGCCGCGCTTCTTGATCTCCAAAGTGCCGATTTTGCGCTCCTGAAGTGCCAGGCGCAGCTTCTTCTCATCGAACGGGAGCACCTCGAGCACCCGGAAAGCGCTCGCGAACGGTGTCGGCGTGACGGCGTCAGACGTAAGGTAGGCGATGCCATCCGACAGCATTCCCGCGTCAAGCTGCCTGGCCAGATCGCCAATCAGTCTGGCGCGAATCACCGCGCCGTCCGGCTCATAGACGTAGCTGCCGAGTTCGCGCACCTGTGCATCTTCGCTGTCAGCCTCCGCTGTCAACTCGGCGGGGCCATCCGCTCGCAACAGCAGTGCAGAGCGACGGATGCCGTCGCGCGCGAGTGCGCCGAACCAGAGGCCCATCTCGACGAGCGACCCGTTCACCGAAATCCATTGCGCCTCGGCTTCCGCCGGAATCTGATCACGATCGTGGCCGGGGCCGAGCTTGACCCCGATCGGCAGGCGCTTCGCCAGGGCGAAGACGAAATCGAGCGAGGGGGAGTAGTCCTCTGCGCGCAGACGTGACGTGTTGCCGTGTCCGGCGGTGCGCCGGGCGGGGTCGAGCCAGGCGGCATCGAAACCGGTCAGATCGAAGTCTTCGGCATCGCAGTGCTCAACCGACGCGCCAGGGAAGGGAGCCAGGTTGAAGCTGGCCATCGTCGCGGTGACCTCGTCGGCATCGACAGCGGTGACGGCCAGGTCCAGCGCGGCCATGGCCATGGCGTCCCCACCGATTCCCGAGCCGAGATCGGCGACGCGGTGGAGCCCCGCTGTGACGAATCGG
The DNA here is from genome assembly GCF_039538945.1 of Glaciibacter kafniensis. Taxonomy (NCBI): domain Bacteria; kingdom Bacillati; phylum Actinomycetota; class Actinomycetes; order Micrococcales; family Microbacteriaceae; genus Glaciibacter; species Glaciibacter kafniensis. Next base: position 10,971 of record NZ_BAABCN010000009.1, read on the forward strand.
CCGGCGTGCAGCGCAGCCACCTGCAGCCGGGTGGCTTGTTCGAGTCCGGCCTCGGTGAAGAGCATGCGGCTGGCGAACTCCCCGAACTTCGGCACGGCCTTCGCCCGCAGTTTCGACTGAGTGAGCACGGCGGAGACGAGCGCGGGCGGGTGGCCGGCCTTGCGCAGGTCGCCCACCATTTTCACGACATCGAGTGCCGCATCGTAGGGAGGGAGGGAATCGAGAAGACGCAATCCCTCGGGTGACAACAACTCGACGAGCTCAGCGCGATCCATCCCGCAAATCTACCAAGGCTGTCTGTCAGCTCCCATTCGACGGAGATTCTGGCGCGCGTCTCATTCCGCGCCGCCAGAACACGCGGTTGCACCGCCGCGACGCTGAAAATCTCCGTCGAATGGGGGAGCGATGACAGGCAAACGGATGCCTCGCGACGTCACGACAGGACACATCGCTGGCACTCACGTTGCGTGAGTGCCAGGTTCGCCCTAAACTCGAGTTAGCACTCTCGACGTGAGTCTGCTAACCGAATCTTTGTCAAGAAACAAGAAAGAGGTCAACCGTGTCGGTCTCCATCAAGCCGCTCGAGGATCGCATCGTCATCAAGCAGGTCGACGCCGAGCAGACAACTGCTTCTGGTCTTGTCATTCCTGACTCCGCCAAGGAGAAGCCCCAGGAGGGCGAAGTTATCGCTGTCGGCCCCGGCCGTGTCGATGACAACGGAAACCGCATCCCCCTCGACATCGCTGTCGGCGACAAGGTGATCTACTCCAAGTACGGTGGAACCGAAGTCAAGTTCGACGGCGACGACCTGCTCGTACTGTCGGCTCGCGACGTGCTGGCTGTCGTCGTTCGCTAGTCTCAGCTCACTTCGAAAGACCCGGATGGCTTCGGCCAGCCGGGTCTTTTGTCGTCCTGACGCGCTCGAGGGGGATTTGAATATTGTATACAGAGCGTAGAATCTAGACGTGTCAATTTCCAACGGGCCACAGCTTAACGACGAACCACGCATCAGCCCCTCCGCGCAGGCGCCTGCGGCGACTCGGAAAGCCACTGGCACCAGTCGATCCGGCCTGATCTTCGCCATTGCCTCCTATCTCATCTGGGGCTTTCTGCCGCTCTTCTTTCTCGCGCTCGCCCCGGCCGGCGCCTTCGAGGTCGTGGCATGGCGCATCGTCTTCTCGCTGGTCTTCTGCGCGCTGCTCCTCGCCGTCACCCGCAAGTTCAAGTCGTTTTTCCGGCTGATGGCCCGTCCGCGCATCTCGCTCACCATGGCCGTCGCCGGCGTGCTGATCTATGTCAATTGGCAAACCTACGTCTACAGCACACTGAGCGGGCAGGTCGTCGAAGCCTCACTGGGCTACTTCATCAATCCCATCGTCACCGTGTTTCTCGGCGTGTTCTTCTTGCGCGAACGTCTGCGGCTCGCCCAATGGATCGCCGTCGGGGCCAGCCTCGTCGCGGTGGTTGTTCTGGCCGTCAGCGCCGGCAGCGTGCCGTGGATCGCACTCACCCTCGCCTTCTCGTTCGGGCTCTACGGTTACATCAAGAAGCGGGTCGGCAACACGGTCGACGCCGTCGCCGGGCTCACGATGGAGACGCTGTGGCTGCTGCCGATCGCCATTGTGCAACTCGTGATCGTTGGCATGACGGCCGGGCTGACAATCGGCACGATCAGTGGCTGGCACACGACGCTGCTGCTCGCCGCCGGAGTTGTCACAGCGGTTCCGTTGCTGTTCTTTGCCGCAGCCTCACGCCGACTGCCACTGATCTACATGGGCTTCATTCAGTATCTCGGCCCGATCATCCAGTTCTTCGTCGGTGTGCTGATTCTGCACGAACCGATGTCGCCAGAGCGGTGGGCCGGTTTCTCGTTGGTCTGGCTCGCGCTGCTCATTCTGACTGTCGATGGCTTCGTCGGTGCGCGACGCAACCGTCGAGCGGTGCTCGAACTCATCTAGGCGGACCTGACTCCTCCATCGCTCTGCCTTGCGACGCGGTGCGCGGGCTTCTCAGCCCCAATTCTCAGCCCCACAGAGGAGTCAGGTATCGGCCCCAGCGCGAACACCATGCGCTGATCGTTATCAAAAATGCTCTTAAATACCTCATGAGTGAAACTCGGATGCTTGTATGCTCAGTCACACATTCGAGGTAGGGCCCGCAACGTTGCGGACCGTAGCGCATTCAGGTCGAGAGGCAGAATCACATGTTACGAAAGAAAGTCCTAGCAAGTTTCGCCCTAGCAGCAGCAGCCGGCCTCGTGCTGGCGGGTTGTGCAAATCAGCCGACAACCGGCGGAGCCACGACCGCAGCGGCGAGCGGCAGAGTGAATCTTCCCGCGGCAACATCCGTTGAGGTTCCGGCCAACGCAGTTCTCCCCGCCGGGGATGGCAAGGCCACCTGTCCGGCCGGACTCGACATCGCCTATATCGGCGCGGAGACCGGTCCCAACGCTCAGCTCGGCATCAACATCTACAACGGCGTGCAGCTCGCCATCGACCAGCACAACGCGGCGAACCCCGGTTGTCAGGTCAACTTCACCAAGTTCGACACGGAAGGTGACCCGAACAAGGCAACGGGCCCTGTGACTCAGGCCGTCAACACGGAGTCCATCATCGGCGTCATCGGCCTCCCGTTCTCCGGCGAGTCGAAGGCGACAGGAAACATCTTCGAGCAGGCCGGCCTGGTGCACATCACACCATCGGCCACGAACCCCGACCTGACCAAGAACGGCTGGAAGACCTTCTTCCGTGGCCTGGGCAACGACGCAGTTCAGGGACCGGCAGCAGCCTCGTTCATGACCGGCCCGTTGAAGGCCAAGACCGTGTATCTCGTTCAGGATGACTCGGACTACGGTATCGGCCTCGGCACCACGACGACGGAGGCGTTGGGCGATGCCCTCGTCGGCAGCGACAAGGTGATCACCGGCCAGAAGGACTTCTCGGCCACGATCTCCAAGATCATGAACGCCAAGCCCGACGCCGTTTACTACTCGGGTTACTACGCAGAGGGTGCACCGTTCGACCAGCAGCTGGTTGCCAAGGGCTTCACCGGAACCTTCGTCGCACCGGATGGTGTGAAGGACGACCAGTTCATCAAGCTGGCCGGTGACGCGTCAGAGAACGCGTACTTCACCTGCCCCTGCACGCCCGGTGAGCTGATCCCCGAATTCCAGAAGGCATACAGCGCGGCCTTCAGCATGGAACCGGGAACCTACTCCATTGAGGGTTACGACGCCGCGACGGTTCTGCTTTCCGGAATCGGCCAGGGCAACATCACCCGCCCCGACCTTCTCAAGTGGGTCACCGGCTACGACGCCGACGGTCTGAGCAAGCACTACAAGTGGGACTCCACCGGTGAGCTCGCGACGCCGGCCGTCTACGGCTACCGGGTGCTCGACGGAAAGATCGTTCTGACGGGGGTCATCGGATAGCGCCGATCGAATAGTGCCGTAGGGGCGTGCAGTCAGCGCCCCTGCGGCATTCTCGAATCATCGTTGCGTGTCCCCTGAGACAGTGGCGTCTCAGGCAGTTTTAGAAGCGGATATCTGAATGCTCGCTCTTGTACTTCACCCCGTGCTCGACAACGGTTGGATCTCTTTCGATGTCCCGTCGCTGATTCAAAACTTTTGGAGCGCCACCTTCGACGGCCTCACCTTCGGGGCCATCTACGGACTTGTCGCAGTGGGATACACACTCGTCTACGGCGTACTCAACCTCATCAACTTCGCCCATTCCGAGGTCTTCATCATGGGCTGCTACGGCGTCGTGTTGGTGCTGACAACGCTCGGCTTCGGGCCCAACGCTCCGAACTTGCCCATCTGGCTGATCATCCTCGACCTGCTATTGGCGTTGCTGGTCGCGATGCTCGTGGCGGCGGCCACCGCCTACATCGTCGAGCGGGTCGCCTATCGACCGTTGCGCAAGCGCAACGCCCCGCGCCTGGCCTTTCTGATCACTGCGATCGGCGCCTCCTTCGCGATCCAGTACACGATCTTCCTCATCCGCGGCGGCAACCCGGAGCCGGCCGTCACCATGTTCGTGCCAGTGCCGGTCTTTGATGTCTTCGGCACGATCATCAACAGTCAACAGATCATCATCGTGATCGCGGCCCTTCTCACGATGATCCTCGTCGACCAGTTCATCCGAACGTCCCGCACCGGACGCGGCATCCGTGCCGTGGCGCAGAACCCCGACGTGGCGACGCTGATGGGCGTCGACAAGCAGCGGATCATCGTCGTCACCTTTCTGATCGGCGGCGCCGTCGCCGGCGTCGGCGCCCTCTTCTACGTGATGCTGATTCCATCAGGGGTGCTGTACACCGGCGGGTTCATCCTGGGAATCAAGGCCTTCGCGGCTGCGGTTCTCGGCGGGATCGGCAACGTGCGCGGTGCGCTCCTCGGTGGGTTCTTGCTCGGGCTGATCGGCAACTACGGCCAAATTCTGCTCGGCAACTCGCAATGGACGGATGTCGTCGCCTTCGTGGTTCTGGTTCTGGTGTTGCTCGTCAAACCCGAGGGAATCCTCGGGACCTCACTCGGACGGAGCAGAGCATGAGTTTCATTGACGGGCCGAAAATTTTGCCCGACGCCGAATCCGAGCGCGAAAATATCGATGCCGAATCGCAGACGAAGAAAAAGGGCCGCTGGACGCAACCGCTGCGTGACCGCTGGAACCTGCTTCCGCGTCAGGTGCAGTGGCTCTGGCTGCTCATCGTTGTCGGGCTGGCCTACCTGCTGCCGGTCTTCAACATTCCGCTGCTCACCACCGAACCCGGCAACGACTGGCCGTTGGCCTGTTTCAGCATGGCCAGCTTCGCCCTGATCGCCGTCGGTCTGAACGTCGTGATCGGTTACGCGGGTCTGCTCGACCTCGGCTATGTCGCATTTTTTGCGGTCGGCTCCTATACCGCGGCCATGCTGACCAGCCCCGACTCGCCCTACCTGCACATTCCGTATCTCTGGACGCTGCCGGTTGCCATGGCGGTCGCCATGTTCTTCGGCGTGGTGCTCGGTATTCCAACGCTGCGTCTGCGCGGCGACTACCTGGCGATCGTGACTCTCGGCTTCGGTGAGATTGTGCGCATTCTGGCCACGATCATCCCGGCGCTGAAGGGACAGGTCGGTTTTCAGAACGTCGGTCACCCGCCCGGAGAGACTGCCGACGGCCAACCGATCTTCACGAACTCCAACGGCACGCCCTGGTACTGGATGACTCTGACGATCATCATCATCGTGATGTTGCTGGCCGGTAACCTCGAGCGCAGCCGGGTGGGCCGCTCGTGGATTGCCATCCGCGAAGACGAAGATGCCGCCGAGATCATGGGTGTTCCGACCTTCAAATACAAGGTCTGGGCCTTCGCAATCGGGGCGGCGGTCGGTGGGCTCTCCGGCGCGATCTTCGCCGGCCAGGTCGGCTTCGTGAACAACCAGAAGTTCGACGTGCAAACCTCGATCCTGTTCGTCGCGGCAGTGGTGCTCGGTGGTGCCGGCAACAAGGTCGGTGCCGTTCTGGGTGGCGCGCTCGTCGCCTATATCCCGCTCCGCTTCACCGCCATCGCCGACTACAAGTATTTGATCTTCGGGGTTGCACTGATCATCATCATGATCTTCCGCCCGCAGGGACTGATCCCGGCCCGCCAGAGGCTGTTGGCCTATGGCAGAAATGCGTATCACAAGATCGCTCGAAGAACGGCGTCGAAAGCATCGCCGCCTGACGCCCCGGCCCCATCGGCGCCGGAAGGAGAAGCATCATGAGCGATTCGACTGCTGCTGTCTCTGCCACGCCGCCGGAGCTCGCCGACGTCGCTCCCGAGGTCGCTGAGGCCGTGGCGCCCGACCGCGAGATCGCGGTCGAGGTCGGCGACAACATCATGGAGATCAAGAATCTCACGATGAAGTTCGGCGGGCTCGTCGCGCTCGACGACGTGTCGTTCAACATCAAACGCGGTGAGATCCTCGGCTTGATCGGTCCGAACGGTGCAGGCAAGACCACCTGCTTCAACGCGATGACCGGCGTGTACAAACCCACCAGCGGCGACGTGCTGCTCGAGGGAGAATCGCTCAAGGGAGTGAAGCAGCACAAGATCACCCGGCGCGGCCTCGCCCGCACGTTTCAGAACATCCGCTTGTTCGGCGAGATGACCGCTCTCGAAAACGTGGTGGTCGGGCTCGATGCCCGGCACAGGACGAGTGTGATCGGTGCGCTGCTGCGGCTTCCACGGCACACTCGCGAAGAGAAGTCGGCCGTCGAACGGGGGATGGCGCTTCTCGAGTTCGTCGGGATCGCCGACCATGCCGGCACCCTGTCCAGGCATCTGCCCTACGGGCACCAGCGCCGTTTGGAGATTGCCAGGGCGCTCGCCACCGATCCCAAGGTGCTCTGCCTCGACGAACCCGCTGCCGGGTTCAACCCGGCAGAAAAAGAAGAACTGATGGTGCTCATCCGTCGGATCAGGGCTGACGGCTACACGGTGCTGTTGATCGAACACGATATGAGGCTCGTGATGGGGGTCACCGACCGCATCGTGGTACTGGAGTTCGGCAAGAAACTTGCCGACGATACGCCGGTTGCCATTCGCAATGATCCGCGGGTTGTTGCCGCCTACCTGGGGGAGCCAGACGATGAGCCTGCTTGAACTGAAGAATGTCAGCGTTCACTACGGCCGCATCGAAGCGATCCACGACATGTCCTTCTCGGTCGAAGAGGGCGAAATCGTCTCGCTGATCGGTGCGAACGGCGCAGGCAAATCGACGACGATGAAGACCATCTCCGGGCTGCTGAACCCGTCGAGGGGATCGATCAGCTTCGACGGTGACGACATCACGAAGTTGAAGGCTCACCTGCGCGTGGTGCGCGGGATCTCACAGGCGCCGGAAGGCCGGGGGATTTTTCCGGGCATGACAGTGCTCGAAAACCTCGACATGGGCGCGTTCGGCCGCGCCGACCGCTCGGGGATGGCTGCCGACTACGAGCGGGTGTTCTCGCTGTTTCCGCGACTTGCCGAACGCAAGACGCAGTTCGGCGGAACCATGTCGGGAGGCGAACAGCAGATGCTGGCGATCGGGCGGGCGCTGATGAGCGCGCCGCGACTGCTGCTGCTCGACGAACCGTCGATGGGGCTCGCCCCGCAATTCATCAAGCAGATTTTCAGGATCATCGCAGAGATCAACGCGCAGGGCACGACGATTCTCTTGGTCGAGCAGAACGCCACCCAGGCGCTGTCCAAAGCCCACCGGGGATTCGTGCTGGAAACCGGGGCGATCACCCACAGTGGAACCGGCCGGGAGCTGCTCGCAAACCCGGCGATCAAGGAGGCCTACCTGGGCGTTGGCTAGGCGGACGGCAGGAAGAGGGAATGCGCGTGGCGTAATCTCGCTTAACATTGAAGAATCGGGATCATCGATCGCTCCCAGTCAACTTTTCTCTATTTCCTGCATACGCAAAGGGGTGACATGGATCAGCCAGATCCGTTCGGTTTCATTGGTCTTACCTACGACGATGTCCTGCTTCTTCCGGGGCATACAGATGTGATTCCGAGTGAGGCCGAGACCACGTCGCGCCTGACCCGACGGATCAACGTCGCGACGCCGCTGCTGTCGAGCGCCATGGACACCGTGACCGAGACGCGCATGGCGATCGCCATGGCACGTGAAGGCGGCCTCGGCATCCTGCACCGCAACCTCTCGATCGAAGACCAGGCTGAACAGGTCGACCTCGTCAAGCGCAGCGAATCCGGCATGATCACGAACCCGGTCACCACCACGCCAGACGCCACAGTGGCCGAGGTCGACGCCATCTGCGGCCAGTTCCGGGTCAGTGGCCTTCCGGTCATCGACTCCAAGGGCATCCTGGTCGGCATCATCACGAACCGCGACATGCGTTTCGTCTCTGAGACCAAGAAGCACACCACCCTCGTGCGCGAGGTCATGACGACATCGCCGCTGATCACGGGCAAGGTCGGCATGGCACCGATGGATGCCGTGGCGATCTTCGCCAAGCACAAGATCGAGAAGCTTCCGCTGGTGGATGACGCGGGCAAGCTCACCGGTCTGATCACGGTCAAGGACTTCGACAAGAGCGAGGAATACCCCTTCGCGACGAAGGATGACGCCGGGCGCCTGCGCGTCGGTGCGGCCATCGGCTTCTTCGGCGACGCCTGGCAGCGTGCCAGCCGCCTGCTCGATGCCGGAGTCGACGTGCTCGTCGTCGACACCGCCAATGGCGACAGCGCCGGGGTGCTCGAGATCATCCGCAAGCTCAAGAGTGACTCGGCTTTCAACGGTGTCGACGTGATCGGCGGCAACGTGGCGACGCGTTCCGGAGCCCAGGCTCTCATCGACGCCGGTGCTGACGCCATCAAGGTGGGCGTCGGTCCCGGCTCCATCTGCACCACGCGCATCGTCGCCGGTGTCGGAGTTCCCCAGATCACCGCCGTCTACCAGGCGTCACTCGCTGCGCGCGAAGCCGGCATCCCGGTCATCGCCGACGGTGGCCTGCAATACTCTGGCGACATCGCCAAGGCGCTCGTCGCCGGTGCCGACACCGTCATGCTCGGTTCGCTCCTCGCCGGCACCGACGAAAGCCCGGGTGAACTGGTCTTCGTCGGCGGCAAGCAGTTCAAGGCCTACCGCGGCATGGGTTCGCTCGGCGCGCTGCAGACTCGCGGCTCGAAGACGTCGTACTCGAAGGACCGCTACTTCCAGTCGGATGTTCCGAGCGACGAGAAGCTGATCCCCGAAGGCATCGAAGGCCAGGTTCCGTACCGCGGCCCCGTGGCTGCCGTGGCCTACCAGCTCATCGGCGGCCTGCGTCAGTCAATGTTCTACGTCGGGGCGCGCACCATCGAGGAGCTCAAGCAGAAGGGCAAGTTCGTGCGGATCACGTCGGCTGGCCTGAAGGAGTCGCACCCGCACGACGTGCAGATTGTGGTTGAGGCGCCGAACTACCGTCGGTAACGGCACCGTACGCGCGAGAATCGCCGTTTCTGCCGAGTGTTCCCGTTCTCCGGGCGACGCTCGGCAGAAACGGCGATTGTCGGTTGTGGGCTCACCTCTCGTTCGCGTGAGCCGACCGGTGGACCCGGGCATCGCATCCGTGTGTTCGCGCACGCGAGTTGTCACAGATGGCCCCGTGAACTCGATCGAAGGGGCCATCTGTGACAACTCGCGAACACGGATGGCGCGTGTGTGGGCGCGCGGCGACCGGATGGACCGAACTACTCGACCGCGGCCAAGCGTGAGATCGCTTCGGCGAGTACCTCGGGCGAGCACGCGAAGTTGAGCCTCACGAAACCTGCACCTTCTGCGCCGAACGTCGGGCCGGGGTTCAGCGCGACCTTCGCCCGCTGCAGCGCCGTCACCGACGGGTCTTCACCCCAGCCGAGCTGACGAAAGTCGAGCCAGGCCAGGTAGCTGGCCTTCGGCTGGTCGTAGCCGGCGCCAGGCAACTCGGCGTCGAGCAGGCCCGCGAGCAACACACGATTCGACTGGATCGCCGCAATTGCTCCGTCGAGCCACGGTTCGCTCTCGCTGAACGCGGCGATTCCAGCGATCAAGCCGAGCTGGCTGGTTCGCCACAGCACCTCTTCGGGGAGCCCGTCGAGAGCGGCGCGCATCCGTGCCGATGCTGTGATGATTGCCGCACATTTCAAACCGGCGAGATTCCAGGCCTTGCTCGCCGCGGTCACACAGATGCCGAATTCGGCGGCCTCTGGTGACACCGAGAGGAACGGCGTGAACGTGCCGTCGGTGTGCGTGAGCGGGGCGTGAACCTCGTCGCTGATCACCGTCACGTCGTATTGCGCGGCCAGCAGGGCGACGGCGCTGAGATCCTCGACGCTGTGCGGATGCCCGAGGGGGTTGTGTGGATTGCAGAGCAGGTAGGCACGCGCACCGGCTGCGAAGGCTTGCTCCAGTCCGTCGAGTTCCAGGCTCCAGCCGGTCTCGCTCAGCAGCAACGGAACCTCGTGCACCATTCCGCCGGCCTCGGGAATCAGATCGAAGAACGGCGGGTAGATCGGCGGATTGATCACCACGGTGTCGCCCGGCACAATCACCTGACGCAGACTCTCGACGATGGCGACGCTGACGTCGGTGGTGGTCGTGACGTGTGCCGGGTCGACCGACCACTGCCAGCGGCCGAGGGCGAACCCGGCGAAGGCATCCGCGAATCCATTCCGCTCGGCGACATAGCCGGAATCGCTGCGATCGATGGCCTCGTGCAGGACACGCTTGATTGGCTCGGCGAGGGGGTAGTCCATCTCGGCAACGAAGAGCGGCAAGACATCGTCGCCGTAGGTGCGCCATTTCTCGCTCGTGCGCCGGCGCAACAGGGACAGGGGATCTGCGATGACGTCCATGGTTTCATCGTGCCGCATTGCTCACTCCACGTCGAGCGAACAGATGCGCGAAACTGCCGTTGTCGGAGCTTCACGCGCGCTGAGGCCCCGACCACTGCAGGTTCGCGGGGAGTAGCGGGCGACGAACCTGCCGCCGGAGGGAGCGGCGAGCGCACGCCCTAGACTGGTTGGGTGACTATGGAGATTGAAATCGGCCGTTCCAAGCGCGCTCGTCGGGTTTACGCCTTCGACGACATCGCGATCGTTCCCAGCCGTCGCACCCGCGACCCCGAGGATGTCTCGGTCAGCTGGTCGATTGACGCCTACCAGTTCGCCATCCCGATCCTGGCGGCTCCGATGGACTCCGTCGTCTCGCCGACGACGGCCATCATGATGGGCCAGCTCGGCGGAGTCGGCGTTCTCGACCTCGAGGGTCTCTGGACCCGGTATGACAACCCTGAGCCGCTGCTCGCCGAGATCCGCACGTTGCCCGCCGACAAGGCGACGGCGCGGATGCAGGAGATGTACTCCGCCCCGATCAAGCCAGAACTCGTCACCGCACGCCTGGCCGAGATCCGCGCGGCCGGCGTCACCGTCGCCGGCGCCCTCTCGCCGCAGCGTACCCAAGAACTCTACGAAACCGTTGTCGCCGCCGGCGTCGACCTCTTCGTCATCCGTGGCACCACGGTGTCTGCCGAGCACGTGTCGCAGAACCAGGAGCCGTTGAACCTCAAGAAGTTCATCTACGAGCTCGACGTTCCCGTCATCGTCGGTGGCGCCGCGACCTACACTGCGGCCCTCCACCTCATGCGCACCGGTGCGGCCGGCGTGCTCGTCGGCTTCGGCGGCGGCGCGGCGTCGACCACCCGCGCGACCCTCGGCATCCACGCCCCGATGGCGACCGCTGTGGCGGATGTCGCCGGCGCGCGTCGCGACTACATGGACGAGTCGGGCGGTCGTTACGTGCACGTCATCGCCGACGGTGGCCTCGGAACGTCGGGCGACATCGTCAAGGCCATCGCCTGTGGCGCCGACGCCGTCATGCTCGGCTCGACTCTGGCGCGGGCGACCGACGCTCCCGGTGGCGGGTTCCACTGGGGAGCTGAGGCTCACCACTCGCAGTTGCCCCGTGGCAAGCGTGTCGAGGTTGGAACCGTCGCACCGCTCGAGGAGATTCTGTACGGCCCGGCGCCCGTCGCCGACGGCACCGCGAACCTCGTCGGAGCGCTCCGCCGTTCGATGGCCACCACCGGATATTCGGACTTGAAGGAGTTCCAGCGCGTCGAAGTAGTTGTCGCGCCGTACCGAGTGAACTAGCGTCGGGTTAAGCATCTTGCCGTTTGGATGGGAGTCCGCACATGGCCACGAGCAACTCGGTAACACGTTCCTCAAAACTGGGGCCTGAAGAACGAGCCGCCGCGCTCGCCCGGCTGAAAGACAAAGAGCTCGACATTCTGGTCGTCGGCGGGGGGATCGTCGGCGCCGGGAGCACTCTGGATGCGGTCACCCGCGGCCTGAGCGTCGGCTTGCTGGAGCAACGTGACTGGGCCTCAGGCACGTCGAGTCGCTCCTCGAAACTCGTGCACGGCGGCATCCGCTACCTCGAGCAGCTCGATTTTCGGCTGGTGCGCGAGGCTCTGATCGAACGTGGCCTGCTGCTGCAGCGCATCGCGCCCCACCTGGTCAAGCCCGTGCGGTTTCTCTACCCGTTGAAGAAGCGCATCACCGAGCGTGCCTATGTGGGCGCCGGCATGCTCCTCTACGACATTTTTTCGTACACCGGCGGTCGCCCGCCTGGTGTGCCGCACCACCGCCACCTCTCGAAGACGCAGGTGAAGAAACTCATCCCGAGCATCGCCGACAACGCGTTGGTCGGCGGCATCACCTACTACGACGCCCAGGTCGACGACGCACGCTACGTGTCGACGCTTGTGCGCACCGCCTCGTTCTACGGCGCCCACGTGGCCAGTCGGGTGCGAGTCGAAGGCTTCATCAAGGTTGGCGAGCGTGTCGTCGGGGTGCAGGCGCACGACCTGCAAACCGGAGAACGCTTCGAAGTACGAGCCAAGCAGGTCGTCAACGCGACCGGCGTCTGGACCGATGACACCCAGCGGATGGTCGGCGAACGCGGCACGTTCAAGGTGCGCGCGTCGAAGGGCATCCACCTGGTGGTGCCGCGTGACCGGTTCCAATCGGCGATGGGGCTGCTGCTCCGCACCGAGAAGAGCGTGCTCTTCGTGATTCCGTGGGGGCGTCACTGGTTGATCGGCACGACCGACACCGACTGGCATCTCGACAAGGCGCATCCGGCCGCCACGACCGCCGACATCGACTACCTGCTCGAACACGTCAACTCGGTGCTCAGCGTTCCGCTCACCCGCGAAGACGTCGAGGGGGTCTACGCGGGCCTCCGGCCGTTGCTGGCCGGCGAATCGGACCAGACATCCAAGCTGTCGCGTGAGCACCTGGTCGGCCACTCGGTTCCCGGTCTCGTCGTGATCGCCGGCGGTAAGTGGACCACCTATCGGGTGATGGCGAAGGATGCGATCGATGCAGCCGTTGATGCGCTCGACGGGCGCATTCCGCCGTCGACGACCCAGGACATCCCGCTGCTCGGCGCCGAGGGATACCAGGCGGCTTGGAACAAGCGCGGCAAGATCGCCCGCGCCTTTGGCCTGCACACGGCACGCGTTGAGCACCTGTTGAATCGCTACGGCACCCTCACCGACGAACTGCTCGACCTGATCAAGGCTGACCCGACCCTGGGGCATCCGTTGCCGGGCGCCGATGACTACATCGGGGCTGAGGTTGTGTACGCGGCTACCCATGAGGGGGCGTTGCACCTGGAAGACGTGCTCGCGCGGCGCACTCGGATCTCGATCGAAGCGTGGGACCGCGGCGTCTCTGCGGCGCCCGTCGCCGCCCGACTGATGGCCGGGGTGCTCGGCTGGGATGCTGAGCGGGAGGAGCGCGAGGTGGCGTTCTACCTCAAGCGGGTCGCCGCCGAGCGTGCGTCGCAGGAGCAACCCGACGACGAGTCGGCCGACCGGGTGCGGCTCGAAGCGCCCGATATCGCCTCGACGACGTAGCAGTACGGGCGGCGATCGACTCGCGATTCTCCTACTTTCGCTCCCCGGGACCTCCGCAGGCGATCCCGGGGCCGCGAGACACGCCGATCGCGGGGATTCGTCTGCCCCCTTTAGGGTTACAAAATGGGGGACAATTTTCGCGGTTTTACGCGGCGCTTCACGGTTGGGTTGCTCCGCGTTCGAGTTTTCTGCGGTTTCGAGGGTGATTCAAACCAATATCGTGGCGCGTGGGGGACGAAGGGATTTCGCAGCTGCTTCTGTTCCTCGTTGGTCGGCCGCCGTCGATCTACGATTTTCACTGCAGATTGGATCGGAATCTCATGGCTCATGAAAGACTCAAGCGCGGGATCGGTAGCTTTGTCGCTGCCGCGCTCGTGGTCAGCGGAGCGTCACTCGCGCTCGCCGCGCCAGCCAACGCCGCAGACAACACCGCAGACAACGCCGTCAGCGCGATTGCCCCGGACGAATCCAGTTACCTTGGCTGGCACGAAGGCACGACCAACGGAGCTTCGGTCTCTTCCCTGAAGTGGAACGGCTTGACGTTCGGCATCGGTAGCGACTCTCAGATCCTGAACGGTCTCGTTGACACGGGCGCGCAGGGCAACGAGATCGCCCCCACTGCTCTTGAATCGCTCATCACGAGCGCCAGCGTTGATATCACCGCCGGAGCAGTCTTGCTCCAGGTTCCGATCACCTTCGGGACTACCGGTTGGTCGACTCTGCGTCCGGCTGAAGTCGAAACCACATCCGCATCGCCCGACGCCGGTGATTTTTGGGTCTCGAGCAAGCCGATCAACGACATCGCAGCGAACACTCCCACGCCGCTCAGCTCCATCATCACGGAGCTGGCCGAGGCAGGCTCTCTACGCTACTCCGGCTTCGGCATGTATGCCCAGGCTTCAGCGCCGGCCACCGTGGAGTCGATGACGTGGGACGGCGACACCTACACGTTCGCTCGCGCCTACAACACGATCGCCGAGTCTTACACTGTCAAGGTCAAGTCCGGAGACATTCGCGACAACGAAGACACCTACACCGGCTGGCACGAGGGTTACGACAATGAGACGCCCGCGTTCTCAGTGCTGGCTGACGGCCTGCACCTGGGTGGCGTCGCCAACTCGCAGATCCTCAACGGTCTCGACACGCCGCTCGCCACAGCAGACCTGGCCAGCCTGATCGGATCTGCCGATGTGCAGGCCACCGGTCCCGCGTTCTTCCAGGTTGCGGTCACCTTCGGCACCGGCGACACTGCCGGCTGGTCGACCCTGCGTCCGGCAAACCCCGACACGACCTTCGCGCTCGACAGCGACTGGGTGTCGAGCAAGGACATCCCGGCCACGGCGTCCACCGCAGGCATTGCGAAGAACACGCCTGTCGCATTGGGTGATCTGGCTGCCGCCGTTGAGGCGCAGTTGAACGTCAGTGTTGGCGGCTTCGGCGTTCTCGCCGAGTCCGGTGCGCCGGCCGTCGTCTCGAGCCTGCTTTGGAACGGTGTGCGCTACAACTTCGTTCCCGTTGTGGTCACGCCGCCGGTCACGTCGACCGTCAGCGCGATCGCCCCGGACGAAACCAGTTACCTTGGCTGGCACGAGGGCACGACCAACGGAGCTCAAGCTTCTTCCCTGAAGTGGAACGGCTTGACGTTCGGCATCGGCGGCGACTCACAGATCTTGAACGGTCTCGTCGCCACGGACGCGCAGGGAATCGCGATCACCTCCGCCGATCTTGAAGAGCTCATTACCAGCGCCAGCGTTGGCATCACCGCCGGAGAGGCATTCCTCCAGGTTCCGATTACCTTCGGGACAAGCGGCTGGTCGACCCTGCGTCCGGCTGTCGGCGTGGCAACATCCGCAGCGCCTACCGCCGATGACTTGTGGGTTTCGAGCAAGGCGATCAACGAGATTGCAGCGAACACCCCCACGCCACTCAGCGACATCATCACGGAGCTGGCCGACGCAGGCTCTCTGCGCTACTCCGGCTTCGGCTTGTTTGCCCAGACTTCAGCGCCGGCCACTGTGTCGTCGCTGACGTGGGGCGGCGACACCTACACGTTCGCTCGTGCCTACACCTCGATCGTCGAGTCTGGCGCCGTCGAGGTCAAGGCCGCAGAGATCCGCGAAAACGAAGAAACCTACGCCGGCTGGCACGAGGGTTACCCCAACTCGTCGCCTGCGTTCGAGGTGTTGGCTGACGGCCTGCACCTGGGCACCACCACCGCTCACTCGCAGATCCTCAACGGTCTCGACACGCCGCTCGCCACAGAAGACTTGGCCAGCCTGATCGGATCTGCCGATGTGCAGGGCGACGGTTCCGCGTTCTTCCAGGTTGCGGTCACCTTCGGTACAAACGGCGGTTGGTCGACCCTGCGTCCGGCAAACCCCGACGCTCCCTTCACCGTCAGCAGCAGCTGGGCGTCGAGCAAGGACATCCCGGAGACGGCGAGGACCTCGGCCATTGCGAAGAACACTCCTGTCGCATTGGGTGATCTGGCTGCCGCCGTTGAGGCGCAGTCCAACGTCAAGGTTGGCGGCTTCGGCGTTCTCGCCGTCTCCGGTTCGCCGGCCGTCGTCTCGAGCCTGCTCTGGAACGGTGTGCGCTACACCTTCGTTCCCGATGCGATCACGCCGCCGGTCGTCACATGGACGATCACCTTTGACACGCGTGGCGGCAGCGATGTTGCCGCAGTAATCGTGGACAACGGAACGGTTATCACGTCTCCGAAGTCGCCCACACGTACCGGCTACAGTTTTAAGGGTTGGTACACGGCGGCCTCAAACGGCTCGGCGTGGAACTTCGCTACACCGGTGACGGCGGATGCCACGGTGTACGCGCAGTGGACGGCGGAGAAGCGCACGGTCACCTTTGACGCGCAGGGCGGCAGCAAAGTCACTGCGCTGAGCACCGACTACAACACTGCGGTCAAGGCTCCGAAGTCGCCGACACGCACGGGCTACACCTTCGCTAACTGGTACACGAAGTCCACCGGCGGCAGCGTCTGGAACTTCGCGACCACGGTGACGAAGAATGTCACGGTGTACGCGCAGTGGACGGCGGAGAAGCGCACGATCACCTTTGACGCGCAGGGCGGCAGCAAAATCACTGCGCTGAGCACCGACTACAACACTGCGGTCAAGGCTCCGAAGTCGCCGACGCGCACCGGCTACACCTTCGCTAACTGGTATACGCAATCCACCGGCGGCAGCGTTTGGAACTTCGCGACCACGGTGACGAAGAATGTCACGGTGTACGCGCAGTGGACGGTGCAGAAGCGCACGATCACCTTTGACGCGCAGGGCGGCAGCAAAATCACTGCGCTGAGCACGAACTACAACACTGCGGTCAAGGCTCCGAAGTCGCCGACGCGCACCGGTTACACCTTCTCGGGTTGGTACACGAAGTCCACGGGCGGCAGCTCCTGGAACTTCAACGCCAAGGTGACCGCGAACGCCACCGCGTACGCGCACTGGACCGTGTTGAAGAAGAACGTGACGTTCAACTCACAGGGTGGCAGCAAGGTCGCCACGGTAACCACGAACTACAACACCGCGATCAAGGCTCCGAAGTCTCCGACCCGCAGTGGCTACACCTTCTCGGGCTGGTACACGAAGTCGACCGGTGGCAGCGTCTGGAAGTTCACCTCCAAGGTGACGCAGCACACCACGGTCTACGCACACTGGAAGAAGAAGTAACCCAGCGACCGTCGGTCGAGCTGACCGAGAACCGCTGACCGAGTCTCGATACTCGGTCGCGTGATCCCGACAGGCTCGATCACCGGCTAGCTCAACCGAAGGGGCCCGTCCAACCGGACGGGCCCCTTTGTGCATGCCTCGCGCGACGCGGCCGACGCCCGCTGGGCATCCGCTCGACAACGCTTCGATAGACTGGAGATCCTTCCCCACAACCCTCAGGAGTCACAACCATGGTCGATGTTCGGCGGGTCAAACTCCCCGGCGTCGGTGTGCTGCACACCTTCGTGACGGATGACGGCGGCAAAGTCGGCGTCATCGCCCACCGGTCGGGACACAGCGACCTGATCACCTTCGCCGACGAAGAGGGCGGGCCCGACGCGGCCAAAGTGTCTCTGCGGCTGAGCGAAGACGAGGCGCGCACCCTTGCCGAACTGCTCGGCGGAACCCAGATCACCGAGTCGCTCACCGCGCTCGACCAGATTCCCGGGCTCTCAATCGACTGGTTCACCGTCGACTATGAGGATCACATCGCCGGCCAGGCGCTAGGCAACCCCGCCGATCGCGGCATTGCAGGTCTGACCGTCGTCGCCGTCGTGCGCGGTGAATCGGCCAGCCCAGCCCCCGCCGCCGACTTCAAGGTATTTCCGGGCGACACCCTCGTCGTTGCCGGTTCGCCCGAGAAGGTGGCCAAGGCGTTCGCGTTCTTCCGTACCGGCGAAGTGAAGGCGAAGGCCGTCGACTCTCCGCCCGGAGGATAACCGGATGCATCTTGGCGAAGACCTTCTCACCCTCGGCATACTGCTGGTTGTCGCCTACGTTCTGGGGCGACTCGGCAAGCTGATCGGGCTGCCCTCAATTCCGATCTACATGATCGTCGGCCTGCTGGCGAGCCCGCATTCCGGCTGGTTCCCGCTGAACTTTCACTCGGCCGATATCGAGCTGATCGCAGTCTTCGGGCTCATCTTGTTGCTCTTCAGCCTCGGCCTTGAGTTCGATCAAGAGGAGTTCTTCGATAACGCCGGAAAACTGCTGATTTCGGGTGGCTCGTATGTGCTGATCAATATGGGGCTCGGCTTTGCCTTCGGCATGATGGTCGGCTGGGGCACCCGCGAAGCGCTCGTCATCGCGGGCATGACCGGAACCTCGTCGAGCGCCATCATCACCAAGCTCTTAATCGAGCTGCGTCGCCTCGCCAACAAAGAAACCCCGATGATCCTCGGGGTGACGGTCGTCGGCGACATCTTCATCGCCATCTACCTCGCCATCGTCTCGGTTGTGCTGAGCGGCAAGACCGAGGTCTGGCCGATCGTGCTGCAACTCGGCATCGCCTTCCTCTTTTTGATCGTGATGTTCTCGCTTGCGAGGTGGGGCGGCAAAGTGGTCTCCCGGCTCGTACGCACCAAAGACGACGAATTGTTCACCATCCTCTTCTTCGGTCTGGCCGTGCTGTTCGCCGGCATCGGCGAGATCATCGGGGTGACGGATGCGATCGGCGCGTTCCTGATCGGAGTCGTGCTCGGGGCGAGTTCGTATCGGGCGAAGATCGAGCGGGTGGCTGTGCCGCTGCGCGATGTCTTCGGCGCGTTCTTCTTCTTGAACTTCGGACTTGCGTTGAACGTCGCCGAGTTCGGCTCCGTCATCCTCGTCGTTCTCATCGCCGTCGTGATGACCTTTGTGCTCAACCTCGCCTCCGGAATGCTGCTCGCCCGGCTCAACCAGATGGGCGTCGTCGAAGGCATGAACGCGGCGGGCATCCTGGTCAACCGCGGCGAGTTCACGCTGATTCTTGCGACGCTGTCGGTCGGGGCAGGGCTTGACCATCGGCTACAACCGTTCGCCGGTCTCTACGTGCTCACCATGGCCATCCTCGGACCGCTGTTCGCCTCACGGTCCGAACGCATCGGTGCGGCACTGACCGGCGGCCGAAAGAAGAACAGGCGCCCGCCGACGCCCCGCGACCGGATGCAGGCCGAAGAGATCGCGCTGGTCGAAGCCGCCACCGCGAAACCCGCGTCTCACCCGCCAGAGAGCGTCGAGCGCGAAGCGCAGGAAACCGGCGACCCCATGATCGATTTCATCACCGAACACCGTCCTCCCCAGAAGAAGAGGCAGGACGATCGCACAGAGGACTATTCGTGATTCAGATGATGCTGCGCCCCCGCTGGGTGGCAATGCTCGTGCTCGCCCTGGCCATTGCGGCGGGATTCGCCCTTCTCGGACAGTGGCAACTGTCGCGGGCCATCGAATCCGGGGTCGTCGTAGAACGCAGCACCGAGAAAGTGCTGCCGCTCAATGAGATTGTGCAACCGGACGGGCCGCCCTACGACTCGGCGAACGGCCAGATGGTCACGGTCGACGGTTTCTGGGTTGCCGGTGACGAGCAGCTCATCGCCGATCGGTTGAACGGGGGAGAGAGCGGCTACTGGGTGGTCAGCCACTTCATCACCAGCGAGGGCGCGCATATTGCGGTCGCCAGGGGCTGGGCTCCCGACAAGAAGTCGGCCGAAGCGGCGCGCGAGAATCTGCAGGTCGGAACCGCGGTCGAGGTGACCCTGAACGGTCGATTCGTCGCGGCCGAGGCGCCAGAGTTGCCGAAGGATGGCCGGGACTCGCACGAGATGACCACGGTTGCACCTGCCGCGTTGATCAACATCTGGAAGGGCTTCACCGACCAGTCGGTCTACTTCGGCTACATCGTCGATGCCAAAGCCGCGCCGGGGCTGGCTGTCATCGACTCCCCGGTTCCCCTTGAAGACGCTGCATTGAATTGGCTCAACGTGTTCTACGCGCTCGAATGGGCAGTGTTCGCCGGGTTCGCCGTGTTCCTCTGGTTCCGACTGGTGAAGGATGCCGTCGAACGCGAAGAAGAGGAGGCGGCGATCGCGGCTGCCGGTACGCCCGACGCGCTGCCCTGATCTCCTCCCGCTGAACGTGCAGGGTCTCGTGTGGCTCAGCTACAAGTCTGCGAACTGTGGCAGATGACCATTCTTCCGCCGAAAAATGGTCATCTGCCACAGTTCGGCGAGCGGATGGCGTGGGCTGGGAGGCGGGGAGAGGCCACGAGTCGGCTGGGCTCGCGCCCAGAAATAGGCACGTAGAATTGACTCATGCCTCTTGCACCCAAGCCCGCCGACATCCCCAGAATTCCCGGCGCGCTCCGGCTCTACAAGGTCGCCTCCATCATTACCGGCGTCTTTCTGCTGCTGCTCTGTGCCGAGATGGTCGCGAAATACCTGCTCGGATACGAGCTCGAACTCGGCGGCCCGAACGGTTTTCTTGCGATGGTTCCCCGCGACACCGTGACAGCCGTCAACCTGAGCACCGGCATCCTGATGGCACACGGCTGGTTCTATGTGCTCTACCTGTTCGCCGACTTCCGGCTCTGGAGCCTGATGCGCTGGCCGTTCTCGCGCTTCGTGCTGATCGCCCTCGGCGGCGTCGTTCCCACACTTTCCTTCTTCGTTGAGGTGCGCGTCGCCCGCGAGGTCAAAGCATTCCTGGCTGCCCGTGAGGGCGCCGCAACCAACGAAACCGTGCAGGAGGCCCGCGCGTGAGCGTGACCGAACAAACCACCGCCCGCCCTGTGCTCGTCGTCGACTTCGGCGCGCAGTACGCGCAGCTGATCGCTCGACGCGTGCGTGAGGCATCCGTCTATTCGGAGATCGTGGCCCACTCGATCACCGCGGACGAGGTGAAGGCGAAGAACCCGATCGGCCTGGTGCTGTCGGGCGGACCGTCGAGCGTCTATGCAGAGGGTGCACCGAGCTTCGACCCGGCCATCTTCGACCTCGGCATCCCCGTGCTCGGTATTTGCTACGGCTTCCAGGTCATGGCCACCGCTCTCGGCGGTGAGGTCGCCCACACCGGCGCCCGCGAGTACGGCTCGACCCCGGTGACCGTGACGGATGGCGTCAACGCGTTGCTCGCCGGCCAGCCCGCCGAGCAGACCGTGTGGATGAGCCACGGCGACTCCGTCTCGAAGGCGCCGGAGGGCTTCACCGTTCTCGCCTCGACCGAGTCGACCCCGGTTGCCGCGTTCGCCAACGACGAGCGCAAGCTCTACGGCGTGCAGTGGCATCCAGAGGTCAAGCACTCCGAGCACGGCCAGCACGTTCTCGAGAACTTCTTGCACCGCGCCGCCGGCATCCCCGCCGACTGGAACAGCGGAAACGTCATCGCCGAGCAGGTTGCCCGCATTCGCGAGCAGGTCGGCACCGGCAAGGTACTCTGCGGCCTCTCCGGTGGAGTGGACTCCTCGGTAGCCGCCGCCATCGTGCACAAGGCCGTCGGCGACCAGCTCGTCTGCGTCTTCGTCGACCACGGTCTGCTGCGTGAGGGGGAGCGCGAGCAAGTTGAAATTGACTACGTTGCTTCCACCGGTGTGCGTCTGATCACGATCGACGCCCGCGAGCAGTTCATCAATGCCCTGGCCGGAGTCAGCGACCCCGAGACCAAGCGCAAGATCATCGGCCGCGAGTTCATTCGCTCGTTCGAGCAGGCGCAGGCCGACCTCATCGCCGAAGCGCGTGCCACCGACGGCGACCCGATCCGTTTTCTCGTGCAGGGCACGCTCTACCCGGATGTCGTCGAGTCCGGCGGCGGCAGCGGCACCGCGAACATCAAGAGCCACCACAACGTCGGCGGCCTGCCCGAAGACCTGCAGTTCGAGCTCGTCGAGCCGCTGCGCACCCTGTTCAAGGACGAGGTTCGTGCGATCGGTTCAGAGCTCGGCCTGCCCGATGTCATCGTGCAGCGTCAGCCGTTCCCTGGCCCCGGCCTCGGCATCCGCATCGTCGGTGAAGTGACGCAGGAGCGTCTCGACCTGCTGCGCAAGGCGGATGCGATCGCTCGCGCCGAGCTCACCGCCGCCGGTCTCGACCGCGAGATTTGGCAGTGCCCGGTCGTACTGCTGGCCGACGTGCGCTCGGTGGGCGTGCAGGGCGACGGCCGCACCTACGGTCACCCGATCGTGTTGCGCCCGGTGTCGTCTGAAGACGCCATGACCGCCGACTGGACTCGTCTGCCCTACGACGTGCTGGCGAAGATCTCGAACCGCATCACGAATGAGGTCGACGGAGTCAACCGCGTGGTGCTCGACGTCACGTCGAAGCCGCCGGGGACGATCGAATGGGAGTGAGGGTGTCGCGGTGACGTCGTCACCCGCTCCTCAGCTCAAACAATGACACGAAAGGCCGGGCCCCACCGGTTTGCAGATCGGGTAACGAACTGCAGACAGGGACCCGGCCTTTCGTGCCATAACTCGACACCCCGCGAAACGCTCACTCCCCGCCCAAGGGAGGGGGGGTAGTGAGTTGCACTGGCGGACGACATTCGCCGGTAGAGGGCCCGGCCTTTCCTGTCAAAACTCGACACCCCGCGAAACGCTCACTCCCCGCCGAGGGAGGAGGGGGTAGTGAGCTGCCCGACCGAATTTCGCTCGGAAGCGGCGGGGCCGGCCATCCCGTTGATCGAGGAGCAGCCGACGAAGGAGGCCGCGTCTCGAGATCTCGCGAGCCAATCCTTGAACTCGGGTTGACTTCGAACATCGGCTCGCGAGGTCTCGACCCGATCGCGGGCGGCCTCCTCGACCACCGAAATGGTCAGATTCGTTCACCACCATGCCGCGCAGCGGCCTTACCGCTCGAGATCACGCGAGTTGACCCGTGAACCGTGGTCGCGTGTGAGGGCGGCTCACTAGGGTTCGAGACAGGGGCTCGCTCGGCTCGCTCCTTCCTCAACCAACGAAGCGGTGAGCACACGAGCGCCGACCTGAATCAGACCGAGGCCAAGAAGCCCGTGAGGATCTAGGTGGCGGCCAGCCCAGCATCGAGGATGCCCGCGTCGGGGAGCGCCCGGCGCACCGCGTCGAGCAGAGAGGTCGTCGCAGCGGCGGGAGCCGTGGGGGAGACCAGCGCGTGCACTGTGCGGGCAAGCGACAGGCCCGGAACGTCGATCGCCACGACCCCGGCGGGGGCGAGTCGGGCGACAGAGCCGGGCACAAACGCCGCAGCAGACCCCGCGGCGACCAAGTCCAGGATGACCTCGAACTCGTCGCTTCTGACGCGGTACCGGGGGTGGATGCCGCCCGTCCGGAAGGCATTCTCGATCGCGGTCGCGTCGCTCGACCCGGCGTGCAGGCCCGCCCAGTCCAGGGCGGAAAGCTGCTCGACGCTCGGCGGCGCACCCAGGTGCAACCCCCAGCTCGCCGGACACACGAACCGATAGGGGTCGGAACCCAGACCGACCTCGGTGACCAGGGCCGGCCAGGCGAGATCGCTGCTCGTGTACCGGTAGACGAAACTGACGTCAGGCCAGCCCCCGTCGCTGAGCGAGCGGATTGCACTCGACGGGTTGCGCACCGAGAGTCGGAGTCGAGTGCCATCAGCAACAAACGCTTCGTCGTGTAGCACGCGGGGCAGGATCGCACGGGCCAGGCTCGAATAGAGCACCACGTCGAGCTCCCCACTTCGGGCTTCGTCGGCGTGCCGCGCGGCCTCCAGGATCGCGTCGAGATCCGCAAATACCGGCACCGCGGCCCGTGCCATGGCCCGCGCCGCGTCGGTCGGGTGGGCGCTACGCGCGGTGCGTTCGAACAGGGCAACACCCACGGTCTGCTCGAGCGCCGTCATCTGCTGCGACACCGCGGAGGCCGTGTAGCCGAGCCGATTCGCCGCGGCGGCAAAAGACCCCTGCTGGACGACCTCGAGCAGGGTGCGGAGGTGAATCGGATTGAGCACAAGGTCTCCTTTTTCTCACCCTGAGGAATCCAGGACGAATGGAATTTGAGGATCGAATTCCCTCCGCTCTATTGTTGCTAATAGCCGATGGGCTACCAAGGGGAGCGTGAGCAAAACTGATGGTCAACATGCTATACGCCCATCCGCGGCCACACGCAAGGAGAAGACCATGAGCCACAACGAACCCACCCCAGAGACGAGTCGGCAACGGGTGCACGCGATGACCACCCTTGGCGAACGACCCCGGCTGCACGACCTGGGCATTCCCTCCGGATCCGCTCCGAGGGGGCCAGGGAACGCGATCACCGACGTGCCCGGCGTGCGGGTGGGGCACTCGACGCTGCTCACCGAGACGCTCAGCACAGGCGTCACCGCGATCGTGCCCGATGCGCTGGGCTCGGGGCGGCGGTCGCTGCCGGCAGGCCTGGCCGTCGGAAACGGCTACGGCAAGCTCATCGGCGCAACCCAGCTCCAGGAGCTCGGCATGATCGAGACCCCAATTCTGCTCACCAGCACGCTGTCTGCTTTCCGGGTCGCGGACGCGTTGGTCGGTATTCTGCTCGAGCAGCCCGAACACGAGCACACGACCACGCTGAATCCGATCGTCGGTGAGACCAACGACGGTTACCTCTCAGACATCCGCAGCCGCCCCGTCACCGAAGAAATGGTGCGCGAGGCACTCACCACCGCGGCGCCGGGACCCGTGGCCGAGGGCGGCGTGGGTGCGGGAACCGGAACGGTGGCCCTGGGGTACAAGGGCGGGATCGGCACCTCCTCCCGGGTGGTATTGGTCGGAAACGTCGAATACACCTTTGGCGTGATCGCGCAGACCAACTACTCAGGCACGCTACGCATCGACGGGGTCGCGATGCCCACCGAGGAGCTGCTCGACGAGGAGCCCGCGGTCGGCGACGGAAACTCGTGCATGATCGTGATCGCCACCGACGCGCCGCTTGACGCTCGTCAGCTCGGTCGGATCGCCAACCGGGCGATCTTCGCGCTCAGGGGCACCGGATCCGACTTCGCTCAGGGCAGCGGCGACTACGCGATCGCGTTCTCGGTGGGCGACGACCGGGCCCCCGACGACGAACTGCTGTCCCCGGCGTTCCTTGCCACCATGGAGGCAACCGAGGAGGCCCTCGTGAACTCGATTCTGCAGGCGGAGACCCGACAGGGCTTTGGAGGACGCATCGCCAGGGGTATTCCGATTGAGAAGGTGCTGTCGCGGCTGAGTCCGAAAGCTCGACGATAGATACGTTTCGAATACTCGCTTAGATTGCCTTCGATCGATAGGCTTTCTTCATGAATATCCATGATGATACGAAACGTATAAAGGGGGCGCTTGCTCCTGAGCGCCTGCAAGCGTGGGACGCGGAGTTCGCCGCAGACCCGGCGGGCCGCCTCGCAATGAACGCCGTGACCCGTACCTCGGTCGACGAGGTCGCTCTTGACCGGCAGCGGCTGCTCGGCGTGCAACTGAGCATGTCGAACCGGCTCGACAATTGGGATGCCGCCGATCAGAAGCGATCCGGTCGCTGCTGGCTCTTTGCCGCGCTCAACCTGCTCCGATCCGACGCCCGGAAAAAGCTCGGCGTGAAGAACTTTGAGTTCAGCCAGAACCACGCGATGTACTGGGACAAGATCGAGCGCGCGAACTACTTTCTCGAGGACATGATCACCCTCGCCTCGTCAACACCTGACGACCGGGTTCCCATGTTCCTGCTCGGCAACGTGCTCGACGACGGGGGGCAGTGGAATATGGAGGTTGCGGTCTTCGACAAGCACGGTGTGGTGCCGAAGTCGCTGATGCCAGAGACCGAGTCCTCCTCCAATACCTCTCGGATGAACGCCTCGCTACGCACCCTGCTGCGCAAAGGGGCCCGGCTGCTGCGCGAGGCCGTCACCGAAGGCGCGAGCGAGTCGACGATCGACGACATGAAGCAGTCCATCCTGAGGGACACGCACCGAGTGCTGACGATCCACCTCGGCGTTCCCCCGCAGAGCTTCGACTGGCGGTGGAACGACGACGACGGCGGCTTCCACGACGGCGGTAGCCTCACCCCGCAGCAGTTCCTCGCCGAATACACCGAGATCGCCCTGAGCGACTACGTCTGTCTGGTCGACGATCCCCGTGCCGAGCACCCGAAGGGGCGCGCGCTCACCGTGGCCCACCTCGGCAACGTGGTCGGCGGGGACCCTGTGCTGTACCTGAACACCGACCCCGACACGATGAAGCGCATCGCAGCGGAGGCCATCGTCGCCGGAGAACCCGTCTGGTTCGGTTGCGACGTTGACCCGCAGATGGAGGGCAAGCAGGGTATCTGGGCCGCTGACCTGATCGACTACTCCGCGGTCTACGGCGTTGACCTCGCCACCACCAAGGAGGAGCGGGTCAGGTACGGCGACTCAGCGATGACCCACGCGATGCTCTTCACCGGCGTCGACCTCGTCGACGGGGCGCCCCAGCGCTGGCGCGTCGAGAACAGCTGGGGCACCGAGAAGTTCGACAAGGGCTTTTGCACGATGGACGACTCCTGGTTCGACGAGTACGTCTTTGAGGTGGTGGTGCAGAAGGACCGGCTCCCCGAGGAACTGCGTGCGGCGCTCACGGAAGCGCCGATCGTGCTCAACCCCTGGGACCCGATGGGGGCGCTCGCCTAGGTCTCACTCGTCCGGCTTCACCACGTCGCGTAGCGACGGCCGTGGCCCCCGACCGTGACGGTACGGGGGCCACGGCCGTGTGCGTGGGCTGCGCGCGAGGGGATTCAGTCGCGCAATGACGTGCGGATGAGCTCGCCCACCTCGCGCATCGAGGCGAGCACGCCGTCGCGGGCATCCGCTCCGGAGCGCCAGTTCGCCAGCACGGCGTAGGCGATCCGGCGCGTGCCGCTCATCACCAGTCCCATGTCAGCGCGCACGTTGGAGATCGTGCCGGTCTTGTTCCAGAGCCAGATGTCCCGGTCGAAGAAGTAGTGCGCGAGTGGGTCCAGGCCAAAGGCCGAGGCGGTCATGGAGAGGTCCATGCCCGCGCCCAGCCAGCGCTGCAGCGTGTCCGCAGACGCCGGGGACAGGTCCTCGGCGCGGGCGGTGCGTGCGACAAAGCGCACCAGCTCCTCCGCGTTTGCGTGCGAGAGCGTGCGCGGGGCCCCTGGCGGCAGCGGCCAGCGCACGACGTCGTCGAGCGCAGACTGGGAATAGCCGAGCGCTCTGGTGTGCTCCTGCACCGTGGGCAGGCCGATCATTCGGCAGAGCGTATTGGTGGCGGCGTTGTCGCTCACCGCACCGACGAGTGCCGCAGCGTCGTAGAGGGACAGGGTGTCGGCCTGCAACAGGTACCAGAGACCCGAGTTGTCCATCCACTCGACCGGCCGCCGGGTGACCCGGTCCTCGAGCGAGCGGATGCCGGCGTCGGCCTCGGTGAGCAGACGGTGCAGCATAAAGATCTTGCCGACGCTGGCGGTGTCCAGCACCCGGTCAGCATCGAGCCTGACCAGTTCCTCCCCCGAATCGATGTCGACCGCGAGCACCGACCATTGGGTGTCGTGTTCGGAAAAAAAGTGTGGGGTCATCCGTTTCATTCCTCTCGTGCGCGGCCGGTCACGTGGTGACGGATCTGTTCACCGATCGCGCGCATCGCGTCGATGACGGGAGCGCGCAGATCGGCCGCGACGCCCTTCCAGTTCGCGGCAACCGCGTAGGCCACGGCACCCATCGGGCCAGAGACATGGCCCACATCGATCCGGGCAAAATTGGTGGTGCCGGTCTTGTGCCGCAGCACCATGCCCTGGTACTCGGCGTCGACATGGGCGAGCGGATCGAGCAGAAACGAGTCAGCGACCAGGGAGGTATCGGCGTCGGAGGCGAGCCAGTCGAGCACTCGCTCGCTCACCGCGGGGGAGTGGATGTCGCCGGAGGCCAGGCTCCGCATCACGTCGGCGAGCTCGCGCGCCGTGCCAAAGGACGGCGTCCAGGGCAGATCAGGGGTGCGCTCGTTGCGGATGTAGTCATGCAACGAGGTCTGGGTGTAGCCGAGCCCTGGCGCGACCGCCCGCACCGCTTCGAGGCCGCAGAGGTGCAGCAATGTGTTGGTGGCGAGGTTGTCGCTGAACGCCCCGACGAGCAACGCTAGGTCGTCAACGCACAATTGTTGATCTCGCATCCGATACAGGATGCCGGAATCGGCGACCGCGAACTCCGTGGGGACCTCAACGAGCTGCGAGAGCTGGAGAGTGCCGGCGTCGATTCGGCGTGCCACCTCAATCAAGAGGAAGATCTTGCCGATGCTGGCGGTCTCGCACTGAGTGTCGGGGTGGTGCTCAAGCAGCGGTTCGTTGGTCTCGCCGTCGATCACCCGCACGCTCCAAATCGCGCGGTCATCGAGCTCGGGGAGCTGCCAGGAAACGGTCATCGAGTCGAACCCGAGACCGTCAGTCGCGGAGTGTCACCGCTCGCGTCGAGCACGCCGTCGACGTTCATCGGCACGCTC
Organism: Glaciibacter kafniensis; assembly: GCF_039538945.1. NCBI lineage: Bacteria > Bacillati > Actinomycetota > Actinomycetes > Micrococcales > Microbacteriaceae > Glaciibacter > Glaciibacter kafniensis. The sequence goes on from NZ_BAABCN010000009.1 coordinate 39,307, forward strand.
AGCGCGTGCGGATCATGGCCAAAGCCCTGCTCCCAGAGCACGGGCACACCGAGGCCGCCGAGGTACTCATCCAGCAGATCGCGGATCTCGTCGGAATCGCCGCACCCGTGCCAGGATCCCAACACGATGCTCTCGGCCGAGGCGAGCCGGCCGGCGCGCTGCAACTGCACGAGGAGGTTGTCCAGGCGGTAGATCTCCTCGTCGATGTCTTCGAGAAAGAGGATCCCGTCGATATTCTCTGCGGCCTCCGGCGCGCCGAGCGCGGCGGAGAGCAGACTCAGGTTACCGCCGGTAAACCGGCCCTCGGCAATACCGGGAACCAAGACCGCGGTCTTCGGCCCGATCAGTTCGCGTCCCGCCCACGGCTCGAAGAGCCAGCGGTGCACGTCGGCCCGCACGAACTCGGAGTCCCGGAACACGTCGTTGCCCGGCATCGGACAGAACAGGCCAGCCACGTCCAGATGCACGCGGAACGCCTCGTGCAGCGCGGTGATGTCGGAGGAGCCGGTGAGTAGTGTGGGGCGTCCATCCCCGCGCAGCATGCCGTGCTTCATCGCCGGCCAGTCGATGCCGTCGAGCAGGCGCATGGCCCCATACCCGCCCCGGAGACAGACCACGGCGTCGACCGCTGGGTCGGTCCAAGCGGCGACAAGATCGGCACGGCGGGCATCGTCCTCGCCGGCGAGGTGACGGGAGCGAGAATGCCGGTCTAGCACGTGCTCGCCCACGACCACGTTGAGCCCCCAGGACTCGTAGTAGCCGACGGCACGGTTCAAGCCGGCCCTGGTACTCGGCCCGGAGGGGGCGACGATCGCGACGGTGTCGCCGACGGCGAGGGGCGCGGTGCTGAGGTAAGCGGTGCGGTGGTCGCTCATACGGAGACTTTCCTGACGCTTGGGGCTGCGGCGAGCAGCTGTCGGGTGTAGCTGTGTTGCGGGTTGAGCAGCACGGACTCGGTCGGACCCTGCTCCACGATCTCGCCGTGGTACATCACGGCGACCCGGTCGGCGATGTTCCACGCCAGGCCCAGGTCGTGGGTGATCACCAAGGCGGACAAACCCAGGCGTTTCTTGAGTGAAAGCAGCAGGCCGAGGATCTCGCCGCGCACCGAGGCGTCGAGCGAGGCGACAGGCTCGTCGGCGATGATCATCTCGGGGTGCAGCGCGAGCGCGCCCGCGATGACCACGCGTTGGCGCTGGCCCCCCGACAGTTCCTGGGGAATCGCGCCGAAGTAGTTCTCCGGCGGGTAGAGCTCCGCGTCGATGAGGGCCTGTGCCACCCGCTCGCGCTCGTCGCCGGGAATGCCCTGCACACGCAGACCCTCGGCAACCGACTCATAGACGGTGAGCTTTGGGTTCAGCGCTGCGGAGGGATCCTGCAGCACCAACTGCACCCGGCGGCGAAACTTCTTGAGCTCCCTTCCCTTGGTGGGCAGGGGGTTGCCGCCGAAGGAGATAGCGCTGCCAGGATCGGTGTGCTGGAGGCCCATCAGTGCGCGGGCGAGGGTCGTCTTGCCCGAACCGGACTGGCCCACGAGCGCCACGATCTCACCGCGCCGTACCTCGAGGTTAACGTCGCGCACCGCTCGCAGATGCCCCGAGCCGTGATAGGTGACGTTGACGCCCTTCGCGGAGAGCAGCACCTCGTCGCTCGGCTCGGAAGTACCGGGCTCGTCCGCGCCCGCGCCGTGCCGGGTCACTGGCCGCATCCGAGAGGCCGGGTCGCCGATCGTCGGAAAGGCTTCGGTGAGCTTTCGCGTGTACGGTTCGTTCGGCTCCGTGCAAATCATCCGAGACTCGCCGATCTCCACGAGCGAGCCGTTCCGCATGATTGCGATTCGCTCGCACGCGGTGGAGAGTACAGAGAGGTCGTGACTGATCATCAACAGGGAGATGCCCCGCTCGGTGACGAGCCGGGAGATCATATCGAGAATCTGCTTCTGCACGATCACATCGAGCGCAGTCGTGGGCTCGTCGGCGATGATGATCTCGGGCTCGCAGGCGAGCGCCATCGCGATCATCACCCGCTGCTTCTGCCCGCCCGAGAGTTCGTGCGGATAGGACTGCGCCTTCTCCGGCGCGAGGTCCACGATATCGAGCAGCTCCCGCACGCGGGACTCCCGTGCGTGCGGAGTCTTCCAGCGGTCGGTGATGTGGATCTCCAGCGCCTCGGTGATCTGCTCGCCGACTGTGTGCACCGGGTTGAGCGAGTGCATCGCCCCCTGGAACACGATTGACGCCTGCGCCCAGCGTAGGGCGCGCAGCTCGCCGAAGCTCAACGTGGCCACATCGGTGTCGCCGACGAGCACCCGGCCGCCCAGACGGGCGTTCTTCGGCAGCAGCCGCAGCGCGCTCATCGCGAGCGTCGACTTTCCGGAGCCCGACTCTCCGGCGATGCCGAGGGTTCCGCCCGCGGGTAGCTCGAGGGTGACCGACTTCACCGCGGTAACCTCGCCGCGGCTGTTGGGGCCCGAGGTCTGGTAGGTGATCGAGACGTCTTCGAATTTCAGATCAGGCATGGCTCAACGGCTCCTCAGCGTGGGGTTCACAATTTTCTCGACCGCGCGACCCATCAGAGTGAACGCAAGAACCACCAGGACAATTGCGATACCGGGCGTGAGCACGTACCACCAGTAGCCGCTCGTCGCGGCGGAAGCATCCATGGAACTCTTCAGGATCGAGCCCCAGGACTGCACCGTGGGGTCACCGAGCCCCAAGAAGGCGAGCGTCGACTCTGCAATGATCGCGGAGCCGACCGTGAGCGTGGTGTTGGCAAGCACCAGCGGCAACACCCCGGGGAGGAGGTGCTTCACGATGATGTGCCAGTGCCCGGCGCCGAGAGCGCGGGAGCGCTCGATGTAGTCGCGGGACTCGACGGTCAGCGTCTGAGACCGCACGATCCGGGCCGTGGCGGCCCAGGAGGTGAGACCGATCGCGATGATGATGGTGAGCACGCCCCGGCTGAGCACAGTGGAGAGCACGATCGCGAGGATCAGAGACGGCAGCACCAGGAAGAAATCGATCAAGCGCATCAGGATGGCCCCGGACATGCCGGTGAAGTGGCCGGCGGCGATGCCGACGAGCGTGCCGATGATCATCGACATCGCCGTCGCCGCGAGACCGACAAGCAGGGAGACGCGGGCGCCCCACACCATGCGCACCCAGAGTTCGCGTCCTTGCTGGTCGGTGCCAAGCGGATGCTGCAGGGAGGGCGGGGCGAAGCGCTCCGGGTCAACGAGTTTGGTGACGTCGAGCATGTGCGCCGGCGCGATGACCGGTGCGAGGATTGCGATCAGCGCGACCAGGATCAGAAATCCGAGTCCGATCATGCCGGCTCGGTGCTGGCGAAACTGATGCCAGAAGTCGCGTAGCGCCGCCCGGCGACGGGCCCAGGCGAAGTACCGCGGGGAACGTTGGCGGCCGGTCTGGACGGTGAGCGTGTTCATGCGCGCCTCACTCTCGGGTCGAGCTGACGGTAGATGAGATCGGCAATGAGGTTCATCGCGATGATGATCGCCGAGAACACCACGAAGGTCCCTTGCAGCAGAGGAAGGTCTGGACCGCTGATCGCCTGGTAGGTGAGCTTGCCGAGCCCGGGCCAGGAGAAGACGGTCTCAACGGTGACCGCGCCCGCGATGAGGCCGCCGAGGTGCATGAAGATGAGCGTCACGGTGGGCAGCATCGCGTTCGGCACCGCGTGTCGGCGGCGCACCTGGTCTTCGCGGAGCCCCTTGGCCCGCGCGGTCGTCAGGTAGTCGGCGCTCATCTCCTCGATGAGTGAGCTGCGCATCACCATGAGGTACTGGGCGTAGACCACGGCGACCATCGTGATCACGGGGAGCACCATGTGCGAGGCGATATCAAGGGCAGCGCCCAGCGGGTCGGTCGGTGGGTTCGGCGAACGCATCCCACCAGTGGGGAACCAGTGCAGCGTGCCGCCGAAGACCATCAGCAGAATGAGGCCCAGCCAGAAGGTCGGCACCGACCAGAGCACCAGCGAGCTGGAGGAGACCATCTTGTCGAAGCGTGAGCCGTGCTTCCAAGCGGCCTTCTGGCCAAGCCAGAGCCCGAGCGCAATGGCGAGGATCGCCGCGGTGCCGGTGAGCAGGATCGTGGGCCAGAAGTACTGGCCGATCAGGCTGGACACGGACGTCTTGTAGACGTAGCTTTCGCCGAAGTTGAGGGTGAAAACATTGCCGATGTAGTCGACGAATTGCTGCCAGAGCGGCTTGTTCAGCCCAAACTGTTCCCGGAGTAGGTCCATCTGTTCGGATGTCATCTGCCGTTGGCGTGCGATCGTGGCGACGGGGTCGCCGGGCAAGATCTTGAAGGCGAAGAAGCCGAGCAGGATCACCATCGCGAGGCTGATGCCTGCTCCGCCAAGTTTGAACAGAAAGTAGCGAATCGCGGAGACGTCGCGGGGGCGTTCCTCCGCGTTCGCGCTGGTCGCGATGGCCGTTGTAGAAGGGGGCACCGAGTTCGTCATATGAGTTCCTAAGAGAGGGGTCCGAAACGGTGATGCCGCAGCTCCAGAGGAGCTGCGGCATCACCGCCTATTTACTCGACGTCGGCCTGCGTCTTACGTCTGCTTCGCATGAACAGGATGCCACCGATCGCGACCAGCACGACCACGCCGCCCACGATGTAGAGGCCGATGTTGGCGCTCTGGCCAGAGGAGCCTTCGCTGCCCTCGACCGGGGCGACAGTCAAGAAGCCCCAATACCCGGCCTGGTTGGCAATGATGCCGCCCTTGGCGGGCTGCAGGGTGAAGCCGTCGAAGCGGTCGGAACGGTATGCCTCGAGACCGTTGGCATACCAGGTCGCGACCTGCACGGTGTCCGTGTAGTTCATCGCGAGCATCTGCTGAACGATCTCTTCACGCTTGTCCCCGTCGAGTTCGGAACGCTGCTGGGTGTAAAGCTTGTCGAACTCAGGGTCGCAGTAGCCGTCCTGGGAGGTGCCGCCCGAGCCGTCCGCGTTGGTCGGCAGGTTCGTGCAGGTGTTGATGCCGAGCTGGTAGTCGGGGTCAGGGTTCACCGACCACCCGCTGAAGTACATGTCGTAGTCAGCCGAGATAGCCTTGGCGCTGACGGTATCGGAGTCGGTCGACTCGACATTGATAGCGACGCCGATGTCCTTCATCCACGGCACGAAGAACTCGGAGATCGATTGTTCCAGCGGCTCGGTGGCGTCGATCAGCAGGCGCAGCTCCAGCTTCTGACCGTCTTTCTCGCGGATGCCGTCGGCGCCGGCGATCCAGCCGGCCGCGTCGAGTTTGGCCTGGGCCGCCTCTGGATCGAACGTCACGAGGGCCGAATTGTCATCGGCCAGGTGCCACTTCGGGAAGGAAGCAGGGATGAAGCTCGTGGCCAGCACGCCCTTGCCCTCGAGGACCTTGTCGAGCAGGGTCTTGGTGTCGGTGCCGAGGCGGATCGCCTGGCGTACCTCGACGTCTTTGAGCGCTTCGGAACCGGAGCCGAACGCTGTGCCGTCGCGGGTCTGCATACCCGGGTTGATGCTGAGCGAGTGGTAGCGGCGGCCCTCGCCGGAGTGGGTCGTCACGCCCTCGACGTTCTCAAGCGCGGCGAACTGGGTCGGGGTCAGACTCGTGACGAAGTCGACGTCGCCGGCCTTGAGCGCCTGCACCTGGGCGTCGGAGTTCGTGTAGTAGACGTACTGGAGTTCGTCGATCTTCGGGGCGCCGCGCCAGAAATTCGGGTTGGCCTTCAGCACGATGGACTCGTTCGCCTTGTAGCTCTCGAGCACGAATGAGCCGGAGCCGACGACGTCCTTGTCGTTGGCGTACTCGGAGGGGTTGTCGATCTTTTCCCAGATGTGCTGGGGTACCACGGGGATTTCGGAACCGGGGTTCGGCGCTTGGGGCGTCTTCAGATTGATGACGAGGGTGAGGTCGTCCGGGGCCTCGATCGAGTCAAAGTTCGTGACGAGGTTGCCGTTTGCGTTGCCCAACTCGGGCACGGTCATCATCTGCTCGTAGGTGTACTTGATATCGGCGGACGTGATCGGCTCACCGTCGGACCACTTCATGTCTTTGTGGAGCGTGTAGATCCACTTCGTGCCGCCATCCTCCGTCGTCCACGACTCGGCGAGACCCTCGGTCGGCGAGCCGTCTTCTGAGCTGTTCTGTACGAGTGACTCGTACATATACCGGATGGAGTTTGTCGGCAGCAGGTAGATCGACATGAACGGGTTGAAGCTGTCGACGAAGCCCGACGTGGCGATTCGGAACGTCGTGGCCGAGGCCTCCGCGGCCGGGGTTGCTTCGGTGAACACCGGTGCGGCAAAGGCCGCAGTCGGCGCGATCGCGACCGCCGCGCATGCGAACACGGCACCAACTGCAAGTGTGCGGAGCCGATGTTTACGTGGAGGAGTGTGCATGTGCTGGCATCCCTTCGATTGCGACCGCTCTGGGCTGTGAGGTGCGGTCGGTGTGCCTATGCAACCCCAAAAACCGAAAATGGTCAATAGATTTGTTTCGTATCTTTCAAGAGAATAGTGAATCGTGATGTGAATATTTGTCGCCATCGAGGCATTTCTCGAATTGTAAACCGGTGGAAATCAAGCCGTATTGTCCCCGAAACAAGGTAATCAACAGATTTCCTTCTGCTCAGCATCGTTCGGCGTGTCCCTTCCGCATCTCCAAAGATGCGTTTCGTATCCTCTGAAGATGCGCTACGTATCCGTTTCAGGTGCGGTCACAATGATTGGCGAGCGCGGCCCGCTGCCCCGCGGGTGGCTGTTCGTGTGCTTATGAAACGTATCTCAGGCTTGCGATCGGTACAGTGCCCTTATAACATCGTCGCATTCGTCGACAAATTCCGAGATATAGGAAACATATGATTCCGTCCATCCTCTCTGCCCCAGTGTTCGAGTCTCCGGCGGCCGGCGGGTATCTCGTGGTGCCATCTCGTCGCAAGGGCACCGAATGACCGACCGCGCGGCGAACATGAGCAAGAATGGGTCTGATCGCGCGCTGAACTCCCCACAGGATCGCTTCGGGGAGCAGTTTCGGGCGAACCTCTCGGCCGAGACGATCCAGGCACAGGTCATCGAGAGTGAGACGAGATCGCTTGCGCTCACCCTCGAGGAGCTCACGGCGAATGGCGAGGTGCCCCGAGCCGCGGCGCTCATTCTGGGGGCGCGGCGGCGCTACATCGGCGGAGAGGGCAAGAGTTCGGCCTACGCGCAACTGTTGAACGCTGACCTGTCAGCCACCCTGTCCAACGTGTTTCTGATCGACGGCCGCGGGCTGTCTCCGCTCACGCTGCTCACCGACGTTCGCTCCAGCGACGTGCTCATCGTGTTCTCGATGCGGCGGTATCGCACGGAGACGATCCGGCTGGGCCGGCTCTTCCACGAGGCGGGTGGGCAGCTGGTGGTTGTCACCGACAGCGACGACGCGCCGCTCGCGGGCCTGGCCAGCGCGTTGATCCGTGTGCACACCGAGTCGGTGTCCTACGCTGACTCGCCCACCGCGGTGGCCGCGGTGTGTCACCTGCTCAGCGCCCTGACCACGGCGAGCGCGAAGGGTGCTCGGCGACGGCTCTCCGGCCGGGACCGGTACGCGGCAGAGCTGGGGCTGTATCGCCCCGAGCACGAACCGACTCAACAGCTGGAGGAGCTCCGATGACCGACACACGCATGCCCCGCTACCCGGTGATCGACGGGCACAACGATCTGGCCTGGGCGTGCCGCGAACACCGCGGCTACTCGGTCGCGGGACTCGACGTCGCCGCTCCCACGCTGCACACCGATCTGCCGAGGCTCGCCGCCGGCGGGGTTGCCGGCCAATTCTGGTCGGTCTGGGTCGATCCCGAGCTTGCCGGGGCTGAGCAGGTCGTGGCGACGCTCGAGCAGATCGATTTTGTGCAGCGACTTGTCGCGGCCTATCCCGAGCGGCTCCGGCTGGCCCGCACCGCCGCCGAGGTCCGAACAGCGATGGCGCACGGCCGCATCGCCTCCCTGATCGGTGTCGAGGGCGGTGCGCAGCTGAACAATTCGCTCGGCACGCTCCGGCAGTACGCCCGACTCGGCGCTCGATATCTCACACTCACCTGGTCGCGCACGATCGACTGGGCGGACTCGGCAACCGACACGGCGCGGCACAACGGCCTGACCGCGTTTGGTCGTGGGGTCGTACGGGAAATGAACCGGATCGGTATGCTCGTCGACCTGGCGCATGTGGCGCCGGCGACGATGCGCGATGCGCTCGAGGAGAGCAGTCGTCCCGTACTCGTGAGTCACTCGGGTGCCTGGGAGCAATGCCACCACGCGCGCAACGTTCCGGACGACGTGCTGCGAGAAATCGGTGAGCGTGACGGAGTGGTGATGCTCGCCTTCGTGCCCTCTTTTCTCTCGGAGGAACGCCGGTTGTGGGTTGAGGCGGGTGAGGAAGGCGAGCCGCCACCCGTGGGGATCAGCCACGTCGCCGATCACCTCGAGCACATCCGTGAGGTTGCCGGGGTGCACGCGGTGGGCCTCGGCGCCGACTACGACGGCACCGATGCGATGCCCTCCGGTCTCGATGACGTCTCGGGGTACCCCCGGCTGTTTGAGGAGTTGGAGCGAAGGGGCTGGTCGGAACGGGAACTCAGGGGACTCGGCTCGGAGAACGTGCTCCGCGTACTCGAGGCCTCGGACGGCGACTACATCAGCTTTCTCGCGGGCGAAGCGGGGGAGCCAGAACCTCTGGCGATCGCACCCGCGATCGACACAACAACAGTGAAAGTAGGCTAACCGTGGCTGCATCCCCTCGCGTACTGGCAGTGGTGAATTCCCCGGGTTCGGGGCCCAGACGGCTGGGCGCCTGGCTCGAGGAGAGCGGGGTAGAAGTTGTCGAGCGGTACGGGGCGGACGGCCTCCCCGAGACGCTCGACGGTTTTCATGGCCTCGTGCTGCTGGGCGGCGGGTTGATGCCGGACGACTACGAGAAGGCCGGGTGGCTCCGGGCCGAACGACGACTCACCGAGCAGGCCATTGAGTTGGACCTTCCGACCCTCGGCATCTGTCTGGGCGCGCAGGTGATCGCCGACGTCGCCGGCGGCGAGGTGCGCGCGAGCTTCGGCCCGAAGGAGCGCGGGAGCACCCTCATTCGCGCCACCGAGGAGGGACGGCTCGACCCGGTGCTGGCCGCGATCGGCGAGGCCGCGCCGATGATCGAGAACCACGAGGATCTGATCACACGGCTGCCGCCCGGTGCGGTGTTGCTCGCCTCGAGCGACGCAGTGCAGAATCAGGCATTTGTGCTCGGCCAGCACGTGCGCGGGGTGCAGTTTCACCCCGAGGCGTCGGCAGCGAACCTGGCCCGCTGGAACGACGCCGCCCTCCGCGGCGAGGGGTACGACGTCGCGGCGCTCGTCGCCACGGCGGAGCAAGACGACGAGGCGAACACCCGCGCCAGCCGACTGCTCATCGATGCCTTCGGCGATGAGGTCCGCGCGTGGGCCCTGGGCAAGCAATGACCACGGAGTCGCGCTCGCCCGTCTCCACGTCGGAGGCGGCCGCAGTGGCACTGGACGCCGCCTTCGACGCGCACAACCTGCACATGGCGCCAGCCGCGCTCGCCGCAGTCTTTGACCGCACCGGCGTGATTGCCTGGCGGGCCGCGGGCGAGCCTCGTCGGGACGGCTCCGCGACTGACCGTCATACCGTGTTTCGGATCGCCTCGATGTCGAAGAGCTTTCTCGCGGCGACGGCGCTGAGCCTGCGTGATGAGGGCCGGCTCGAGCTCGACCGTGCGATCACGGACTACGTTCCGGGCGTTCGTTTTCTGCTCGACGGACGGGACATGTCGGTCACCCTGCGACAGCTGCTCACGAATCGCTCCGGCATGCCAGAGGACAACGCCTGGGGCGACCGTCAGCTCGGGGCCCCGCGCGAACAGATCGCGGCGCTGGCCAGCGAGGGGTTTCGGCTCACCGCAGAGCCGGGAGAACGTTACCAATACTCCAACCTCGGGATGTCGCTCGTCGGCCGCGCGATCGAGGCCGTCACCGACCATCCGATCGAACAAGAAATCGCGACGCGCTTTCTAGAGCCGCTCGGCCTGGTGCACACGCGCTTCGAGGCGAGCGACTACCCGGGCGGCGGCACTCTGGCGGCGGGTTTTCGCACCTTTGACGAGGGAGCGACCTTCGCGGACGAGCCATTCGTCGGCTCCGGCGCGCTCGCCTGCATCGGCGGCCTGTTCAGCACGATCGACGACATCGCGGCGTGGGCCGCGTTCCTCGCGTCGGCATTCACCGACGAACCGCGCCGCGCCGAGGTGTTGTCCGCGGCGAGCCGCCAGGAGCTGCAGCGGGTGCACACCATGATTCCGATCGGTGCCGCGCGCACGCACCAGGAGCTCGACGCGGTCGGCTATGGAATGGGCCTGGTGGTCGAGCACGATCGGCGGTTCGGCCACATTGTGCAGCACTCCGGGGGGCTGCCCGGGTTTTCTTCGCACATGCGCTGGCATACCCCGACGGGTCTGGGTGTGGTCGTGTTCGGCAACTCCGACGAGTTCTTGGCCGCGCAGCTGGCGATCCGGTGCCACGCCGGGGTACTCGACAGGATCGACGCGCCTGCGGAGGTGGTCCGCCCGTGGCCGGAGGCCCTCGATTTCGCACAGCGAATCGATCGTGCCCTGCGCGCGGACGAGCCCCTCGCCGGGCTCGACAACGTGTTTGCCGAGAACGTGATGCGGGATGTCCCCGCTGACGTTCGGGAACGGCGATTGGCCCAGGCGCTGGACTCGCTCGGGCCGATCGATGCGACTCAGAAGCTACTGAGTGCCCGAATCCGCTCATCCGCCAGTCCGGCCGACCTGCGCTGGATTGTCGAGTGCCAGCGCGGCGCCCTGCTCTGTGAAATTCGGCTGGTCGGCATACGCCGCCCCCTGGTGCAGAACCTGGAGGTGTCGCCGATCGAACCGCCCCCCGAGGCGCTCCGTCTGTGAGGGCTCAGTCATGTCCACAGGCAGGCACGTTCACGGGCGGGGAATGTAGATATACGTTACGTATCTTTCTTCCGTTTTCTCGCATAACGGTCTAAAATAGAAGTTGCACTACCGAGTTCCACGCAATTTACGTTTCATATCTCAGAACGGAGCGACTGTGATCGCCACCGACATCCCGCCGGCCACTGTGCGTCCGACCGTGCGTGCCACCGCGGGGATCTCCATTGTGAACCTGGACACCCCGCGGCAGCAAGAGCAGGCTGCGGACCTCTACCGCACCGTTTTCGGCTACGCCGATGGTGCGACCGGCGTGAGCCCGAAGCTCTTGCGCGGTTTGCTCGAGAACAGCGGTTCGGCGCTCGGCGCTTTCGATTCCGACGGTCGCATTCTGGGATTTTGCTATGGCTTCAGCGCGGTCGACAACTCGGGTCAGCAGGCAGTGATCTATCACTACTCCCAAGCCACCGCCATCGCCGCCGACGCTCAAGGGCGAGGCGTGGGCCGTCTGCTCAAGCGCGCGCAGGCGGATGTCGCCCTGCGACAGGGCGCAGCGACGATGCGTTGGGCCTATGACCCCTATCTTGCAAGAAACGCCCACTTCAACCTGAACACCCTCGGTGCTCGGGGACGTTGGTTCGTTCCGGATTTCTATCGCGAGCCAGACTCCGATCGCATCGTCGTCGAGTGGGAGCTGGACGAGGCTCACGCCGCAGCGCGGAGCGCCGACGCCGGTCGCCGCCTGCGCGCCGTCATTCCCCAGATTGAGGATGTCGTGGCACACGATGCCCCGTACGCTGTGCACAACGGGCAGGCCGGCGACGAGCGTTGGGTTGTCTTCCCCTCGACGTCGAACGCGCACCATCACACAGGTAAAGCCTCTGCACGCGAAGCACTCCGGTCGATCGTGGCCGGGTACTTCGCCTCCGGATTGGTCGCCGTGAGCTGCGGACGACTTCACTCGGCGGCACGAGCGCAGTCCGATGGCGACGATCGATCCATCTACATCTTTGGGAAGGACTGACATGCAAGAACACGAGCTCACAAGTCCGCACGAACGCTTCGATGCGCGCGTGCAACGACGGTCCGCCCTGGTGCTCAAGAACCGGGTTCTCGACCAGGAACAGTCACAATTCGAAAGCACAGTGGCCTGGGCCAGAGCCGATCCCGGACTCGAGCGCATCGCCGGGTTGGTTGTGGCGGCCAGGCGCCGGTTCATCCTCGGCGCGGCGAAGTCGTTCACCTATGCGTCGCTGCTCGCGATGGATCTGAGTGCTGGCCTCGCCAACGTCGCCCTGATCGACGGAACAATCGTTCGGCCCCTCGACGTGCTGAGCGATGTGCGGTCGACCGACGTGATGGTTGCCATCTCGTTGTCCCGCTATCGCAAGTACACCGTCGAGGTGGCCGAACGGTTCAGCCGGGCGGGCGGCACCCTGATCGTGATCACCGATTCCGCGGATGCCCCGCTGGTGTCGCTCGCCCAGGAGAGCCTCATCGTCAACACCGCCAGCGCATCCTTCGCAAACTCCCCAACCTCGGTCGCCCTGGTCATTCATGTTCTGGCCACACTGACCACGGCCAGCGCGAAGGGCGCCGGTCGCCGATTGCGCGAGCGCGATCGGCTCGGGAGAGACCTCGGCCTCTACGTGGAGCACTAATGCGGATCACCGACGCACGGTTGCAGCGAGTGCGCCTTCCCCTGGTGCACGAGTTCAAGACGAGCTCACACAGCAAGACCTTTTTGGAGCACATCCTCGTTCGAGTCCGAACCGACGACGGCCACACCGGGTGGGGAGAGATCGCGTCGCCGAGCTCGCCCTACTTCGGGGCGGAAACCGTCGACACCTGCTGGTCGATTGCCGAAGACTTCCTTCTCCCGTCTCTCATCGGTGTGGACTGGGAGACCCCGGCCGAGGCAGCGGCCTCGTGGTCGAAGGTGCGCGGAAATCGTTTCGCTGCTGCGGGGATCGACATGGCGGTCTGGTCGGTGGCTGCCCTGGCCGCAGGGCTCCCACTCGCGCGCGCGCTCGGGGGCACGGCACGCACCGTCAGCGCCGGCGTCTCGCTCGGGATCGAGCCGACCATCGCCGGCTTGCTTGACCAGGTGCGCTCCCACACGGCTGCTGGGTACAAGCGTGTCAAACTCAAGATCGCACCGGGCTGGGACCTCGAGCCGGTTCGGGCCGTTCGCGCGGAGTTTCCGACCCTTGATCTGCACGTCGACGCGAACGCGGCCTATCGTTGGATTCCCGAACACGTCGACGCTCTGATTGCACTCGATGTGTTCGGGTTGACAATGATCGAGCAGCCCTTCGATGCCCGAGATTTTCTGGCCCACGCACAGCTTCAACAACGGATCGACACTCCGATCTGCCTCGACGAGTCAATTGAGACCCTCGCCGATCTGCAGACGGCCCTTCACCTAGACGCCCTGCGGATTCTGAACATCAAGGTGTCCCGAATGGGTGGGTTGACTGCCGCCGTCGCGGCTCACGATCTGGCCGTGTCGGCCGGTGTGCCGGTGTGGTGCGGGGGCATGCACGAATTCGGGGTCGGGCGGGCAGCCAATATCGCCGTGTCGAGCCTGCCGGGATTCGTTCTTCCTTCGGATGTCTCTGGTTCCGACAAATATTACGCACGCGATGTCACCACCGAACCCATCGTCGCCGTCGACGGAACCGTCACCGTGTCCGAGGTTCCGGGACTCGGCGTTGACATCGACGAGGATTTCGTCGCAGCGCACACCGTGCAGAGCATCGACCTGAACTGAGAGACCCCATGCAGAATCCGCAGCACGCGCCAGACTGGCTGGAGTTTCCTCACGACGCGAATGAGCTTCATCCCAGCCTCTGGTCACGAGGCACAACGCGGTCACGCGACGGCGAAATCGTGGTGGCCGGTCTAGGAGCCGGTGAACTCGCGCAGCGATTCGGCACCCCGCTCTACGTTGTCGACGAAGACGACGTGCGGGCACGGGCCGCCGAGACGCTCGCCGCGTTCCGCACTGCGTTCGCCCGGGTGGGCGCCCGCACCGCGGTGTACTACGCGGGCAAGGCATTTCTCAGCATCGAGATTGCCCGCTGGATGTCCGAGGCCGGCCTCCGCATCGACATCTGTAGCGGCGGCGAGCTTGCGGTGGCCCTGGCGGCGGGCATCGACCCGGCAGATCTGGGTTTTCATGGCAACAATAAATCGGTGGCCGAGATCGATCGAGCGGTGTCGGTCGGCGTCGGCGTCATCGTGCTCGACAGCCTGCATGAAATCGAACGGGTCGCCGCAGCTGCACGCCGACACTCACGCATCCAGCGCGTTCGGTTGCGGGTCAACAGTGGGGTGCACGCGCACACCCATGCCTTTCTCGCCACAGCCCACGAAGACCAAAAGTTCGGGATCACCCTGGAGCAGGCTCCGGATGCCGCTGCGCGGATCCGCGCGGAATCGAGCCTTGAGTTTCTCGGCTTGCACTGCCACATCGGCTCGCAGATTTTTGGCGCAGACGGCTTTGCCGAGTCGGCCCGACGGTTGCTCGCCGTGCACGCGGCCTTGCTGTTGCAGGGGCCGGTGCCCGAAATGAACCTCGGCGGCGGGTTCGGAATCGCGTACACCGCCAACGACGATCCGACTCCCATCGGTGAGATCGCCGAGCGGGTTGCAGCGGTCGTGGCCGATGAGTGCGAACGGCTCACAATCGACATCCCGCTCGTCGCTTTCGAGCCGGGGCGGTCGATTATCGGCCCGTCGACTTTCACCCTCTATTCGGTGGGCACGATCAAAGCCGTCGCGCTCGGCGGCAGCACCGAAGCCGGCGCTACCTGCACGGATGCGGCATCGGTGCGAACCTATGTCAGCGTCGATGGCGGAATGAGCGACAACGCCCGCCCGGCGCTCTATGACGCCGACTACTCGGTACGGCTGGCGAACCGCATGTCGACCGCCGAACCGATTCTGGTGCGCATCGCCGGCAAACACTGCGAAAGCGGGGACATCATCGTCAACGCCGACTACCTTCCGGGCGATGTAGCGGCGGGCGACCTTCTCGCCGTTCCCGCGACCGGGGCCTATTGCTGGTCGCTGGCGAGCAACTACAACTATGTTCCTCGCCCGCCCGTCGTCGCTGTGCGCAGCGGGCACGCACGCGTGCTGATTCATGGTGAAACCGAGGCAGACCTCCTGCGCCGCGACGCGGCATACTTCGCTGTCGACGAGACGTCTTCCGCTCTTCTCCCACTCCGGGAACCCGCGACAACGAACGGACAGCTGCAATGAGTGCCGAACACCCTCTTGTCATGATTTCCGCCGACATGGAAGGCGCCACCGGGGTCACCGGCCCACTCGACGTCAAGCCGCGCGGCGACGAATGGCACCGGTTCCGAAAGCTCTTCACCGCCGACGTCAACGCGGTCGCGCTCGGGTTTCTCGATGCCGGGATCGACGACATCCTGATCAATGAGGCTCACTCTTCGATGCGCAACCTGCTCATCGAGGAGCTCGACGACCGGGTGCGTCTGCTCACCGGCAGGCACAAGCCGCTGGGCATGATGCAGGGCGTGCACGACGCGGATGCGGTGGCTTTCGTCGGCTATCACGCCGGCGCCGGCGCGCGCGGCGTTCTGTCCCACACCTACCAAGCCAATTCGATCACCGGCGTCTGGCTTGACGGGCAGCCGGCCAGCGAAGGCTACCTCAACGCTTCTCTCGCCAGGGAGTTCGGCGTTCCCGTGGTCTTTGTGAGCGGCGATGACCTGACCTGCACTGATTCCCTCAGCTACGCTCCCGACGCTGAACGCGTCGCAGTCAAAGAGTATGTGAGTCGCTACGCGGCCATCTGCCTCCCGCCCGCGCGAACCGTGGCTGCGCAGCGCGCGGCAGCTGCGCGTGCGGCGGCGCTGGTCGGTCGCGGCGCACCGAATGTGAGTTCGCACCGGGTCGAGGTTGAATTCGACGCCGTTCACCTCGCCGACGCCACCTCGATCATTCCGACCGTGGAACTCATCGGGGAGCGCCGCATCGGTTACGACGCGGCGAACATGACCGAGGCGATGAATGCCTTCAAGATCGTCTCGGCCATCACCTCGTCGGCGATGGAACCCGAGTACGGCTGATCGATGGAATCGAGTGGGGCAATGGAAACTGACGACTCTCGGGGCGTTTCGAGCGCAGTCGGAAGGCTGATCGAAACCTGGCGTGACGACATCCTTCAACGAATTCACGGCTATGTGGAGTTGGAGACTCCCACGTCCGATGGCCCGGCACTCAACACGCTGGCCGATGCACTACAGCACCGATACTGCGCCCTGGGCGCCGACGTCACCGTGGTACCCGTCGGCGCTGAGGGAGCAGCCGGCAGTCATGTTCTGGCCGAGCTGCCCGGTCGTGGGCAGCTGGCGGATGCATCGACGGTTCTTCTCCTCGGCCACAGCGACACCGTCTGGCCCAGGGAGACCCTGGCCGGCATGCCCTGGTCGGTCGATGGCGACCGCGTCGCCGGACCCGGCAGCTTCGATATGAAGAGCGGTCTGGTCGTGATCGAGACCGCGCTGGAGGTCATCCGTACTCTGAATCTGCCGCATCGGCCGGTTCGGATCGCCATCGCCGCCGATGAAGAAATCGGTTCCCCGAGTTTTCAGCCCCTTCTGGCCACCATGCTGGACACCGTCGGATGCGCGCTCGGCTTTGAGTCTCCACACCCGGACGGCGCTCTGAAGAGAGGGCGCTGGGGGAGCACGCGCATCGACCTGACCGTGATCGGGCGCGAATCCCATGCGGCGCTCGACCCTGATGGAGGGGTCTCCGCGATTGACGAGCTGGTGGACCAGCTGCGCCAGGTGCGCGCCATCGTCGATGCGGCGAATGAGGGGGCAGCGTCTCCCGCGGTCCTGCTCAATGTGGGAACTATTTCGGGAGGGACACGGGCGAACGTCGTGGCAGGAACGGCCAGCGCGCTGATCGGACTCCGTTTTCTCGATGCGGCCGTCGAGTCGACGGTGCTTGAGCAGATCCGCGGCGTGAGGGCCATGCGATCGGGTGCCGTCATTGACATCACCGTGCTCTCCTCCCGCCCCGCCTGGATCCCGACTGCAGCGAATGACAGGCTGCTCGAGCGGATGACCCACGCCGCGGCATCCTGCGGATTGACGTTGTCAGCCCGGGCGGCGGCCGGCGCGGCCGACACCAATTTGCCGGGGGCGAGGGGAGTGCCCACCCTTGACGGCCTCGGTCCGCGCGGTGAGGGAGCCCACGCGCGCACCGAGAGTTTCAGTATCGAGTCGCTCCTTGAGCGCATCGCGTTGCTCGTCGCCTTCCTCACGCTCGCGGAGTAGCGCCCCGCCCGTCTGATCGCGGCGCCATTCCGTTAGTCGAGCTGTCGCGGCCTCGCGAGTCGGCCTCTGAATGTGACCCTCTCGGCACCCGTCAGGGCGCAGTTCTCCACAGATATACCTGCGAAAAGTTATCCACCGATCCTGAGAAATGCTCGCATTCCAGTTCCCATTTTGGGAGAATTGAGCTATGGAGTCAGAGCCTGTTTCCCCATGATCGCCCCGACCACCGACACTCCGGTGGCCGCGGTCATGCTGCAGGTGCAGGCTCTGACGGCCGGGCTTTCGACCGCTGAAACCCTCGAGGTTTCCGCGATGATGGCGGCCGGGTTCTCCACTGCTGACTCTCTCGAGCTTGCCGCCACCGTTATGGCCGATGTGATGACCAATCTCGACGCGCACCTCCGCTCCGACGATGACCTGCTGAGCCTGCTGGGGTCGATGGAAACGGTGGGCCGGTTAGCGGATGCGGGTCGGGTCGCCCTGGCCGCCGACGTCGAGGTGCGCTCGGACACGAGAATTCAGACGGTGTCCCTGGCGCGCACGCGTGGCAGTGTCACCGGCACCGACTTGATCACGACGCTCACCCGCGTCTCGGCCCGGGAGGTGAAGCGGTGGGTCAAGCTCGGTGAGAAGACCCGGGTCCGTCAGACGGGCGGCAGCGTGCTGCCACCGCGCTACCCGGTCGTCGCCGACGCCCTGACTTCCGGAACCATCGGCGTGGATGCGGCCGAAGCGATCGTCACCGGGCTGAGCGACCTGCCGAGCTACCTCGACCCCACGAATGTCGAGGCCGCCGAGCGGGGCCTGGTCGCTTCCGCGACCGGTGTCATCACCGCGGAGAACGAGGGCCTGCCGAACGCCGGGTTCGCATTCTCGGCTGACCTGATCCGGGGGCAGATGCAACAGTGGAAGGCGCTCCTGGACCCCGACGGCACCGCCCCAAGCGAGGGCACCGTGCTGGCCGCCCGCAGCAGCTTCGGCTTCGGCCAGTTCCGCGACGGGCTCTACCCGCTGCGCGGTGGGGTCACCCCGGAGCTCCGCGGAATCATGAACGGCATCTTCGACACCTTCCTCAGTGCTCACTCAACCCTCAGTGCTCACTCAACCCCGGCGCATGCGCAGCCGGTCCCGGCCGAGCCGGGCCGGTTCCCGACCGCGGACGAACAAGCCCACCACGAGACCGAGGAACAAGCCCACCACGAGGCGGAGGAACAAGCCCAACACGAGGCCGAGGAGCGGGCCCGCATCGATGCCGGCGAGGTGATCCCCGGCGCCGACCAG
>NZ_BAABCN010000010.1:0-89442 GCF_039538945.1 Glaciibacter kafniensis
ATAACACTCAGTTTGAATAAGCTGTTCTGCGTCCACTATGTGGTTCTCGATGTACGGTCGAGAACAACGCCCTAACACGGCACAAACAACATAATTGAAGAGTTTGTCCAGAACCTTGGACGACGAAGCGATGATTGTTCGAAACGACTTGACAACCCTCCTCACGGAGAGTTGATCGAAAGATGTTTCGGCGGCCATAGCGAGAGGGAAACGCCCGGTCACATTCCGAACCCGGAAGCTAAGACTCTCAGCGCCGATGGTACTGCAGGGGGGACCCTGTGGGAGAGTAGGACACCGCCGGACTTAACTTAGCAACACCAAGAAAGCCACCCCACCGGGGTGGCTTTCTTGCGTTAACCCACCAAACCGCACAACCGCCACACACGCCGCTGGCCACCAGCACGACCACGCCACCCACCCGGGTGGCTTTCTGCGTTAACCCGTCGAATTACCATCAGAGTTGCTTGTGCTCAGCGCGGGAAGGTGTCGAGCCTAGGCTCTGTGTATTGCTCGGAGTTTCCCATAATCTTGCAGGACATTCGTTCACGCGTTCGCGCACACACAAGGAACACTGATGGTCTCCACGCTCTTTCGACATGCCACGATTCACACGATGGCCGGTGCTTCGACGCGCGTCGACGCGCTCCTCGTCGTTGACGGGATCATCGCGGCCATCGGGGAGCAGGCCACCGCCCGGGCCCAATCGGCCTCGAGCGTCGATGTCGTGAACCTCGACGGTGCGGCAGTCGTGCCCGGATTCATCGATGCCCACATTCACACCGGAGCATTCGCCCGTGAGCATGACGCACTGAACTTGCGCGGAACGAAGAGCCTGAGCGAGGCGCTCGAACGTGTGCGGAGCTATGTGGCGACGCGCGAACCCGGCGCCTTCATCATGGGGGGTCGATGGGACTCGAACGCCTGGGATGTTCCAGTGCAACCCGACCGCCACTCACTCGACACGGTGAGCGCCGGCCATCCCATCGCCCTGCCCAGCATCGACGGCCACACCGTCTGGGCCAACTCTCGTGCGCTCCAGGCGGTCGGATACTCCGCATCGACACCCGAGCCCGTCGGTGGAGAGATCGTGCGCGATGCGGCCGGTGAGCCAACGGGCATCCTGCGTGAGACGGCGGGCGACCCGCTGCGACAGCTGAGCTATTCGCCGCTTGCCGGCGATCTGCTGGCTCAGCTGACGGCGGCGCAGCACCGGCTGCTCTCGATCGGGCTGACAGGTGTGCACGACATTGACGGTGAAGACGTGCGTGAGGCCTACCGCGAGTTGAATTCCCGCGGCGAGCTGCAGCTTCGCGTGCACAAGTCGATTCCACTGGAGCACCTTGATGCGGCCATCGCTGAGGGCCGGTACACCGGTCAGGGTGACGACTGGTTGACGACTGGCCCCGTCAAGATCTTCTCCGATGGCGCTCTCGGTTCTCACACCTCGCACATGGGCGAGGACTTTGCGGGGCAGGCGGGCAACCGCGGCATCGAGGTCGTTCCGTACCCCGAACTTGTCGCACTCGTCGGCAAAGCAGCCGCAGCCGGAATCGCGGTCGCCACGCACGCCATCGGTGACGAAGCCAACCACCGAGTGCTGAACGCCTACCAGGAGAACCACGGGGTATCCCGGGCGCGTGGGCTGCGGCACCGCATCGAACACGCGCAGCACATCCGCTCCTCCGACATTTCGCGCTTTGCCGAACTCGGCGTGCTGCCCTCGCTGCAGCCCACCCACTGCACCTCCGACATCCCGATTGCGAAGACGCTGCTCAACGGGCGATCGCTTCGCAACTATGCCTGGCGGTCGCTGACGGATGCCTCTGCGCAGATCGTCTTCGGCTCCGATGCGCCGATCGAAGATCCGACTCCGATGCACGGGATTCATGCCGCGGTCACGCGTCAGAACGCACTCGGCGAACCGCTCGGAGGCTGGGAGCCCGGCGAAAGGCTCAGTGTGGGCGAGGCGATCACGGCCTATAGCTTCGGCGGTGCCTACGCGGCCGGCCAAGAGAACCGGGTCGGACGCCTTGCCGTCGGCCAGCTTGCCGACTTCGTCGTACTTGATGCCGATCCCTTCGCCGTCTCCCCGGAGGCGCTTCGCAGCATCTCCGTGCTCACCACCGTCGTCGGTGGAATCGTGCGCTACCAGCGCTAGCCGTCGGCCGAAGACCCACCAACCACCACAGCCCGGATCCGTCCGGACCAAGAAGAGGAGTCACACGATGCGTTTTCCCACCACCCCCGCCCGCGGTGCTTTCGCGCTCGTGCTGGGCGCAGTCCTACTCGGAACGACCGCGTGCGGCGCACAGAGTCTCACCGCTCCTGACACCGGCACAACCGCCGAGACCGCAGAAGCCACTCTCATCGATGTTCCCGCTGAGGACCTCGCGGCCAGCGTGATCGAGGGGATCGAACCTGATGGCTCCCTCACGGTTCCTGCCGCGCTGCGCAACGAGGGCCTCAAGGTCACCTCCTCAGTCGGTTACCCGCCGATGGAGATGTATGGGGCAGACGGCAAGGTCATTGTCGGCGTTGATGCGTCGCTGGCGCGCGCACTCGCCCGCACCCTGGGCGTCGACCTCGCCATTACCGACCAGGAGTTCAACGCGCAGATCCCCGGCGTGCTCACCGGCCGATTCGACATGGTCATGTCGTCGATGACTGACAATGCCGAGCGTCGGGAGACGATGACATTCGTCGACTACGTCAGTGCAGGCAACGGTTTTCTCGTGCAGACCGGCAACCCCAGTGGGGTGACAGTGCCCGCCGACCTCTGCGGCCAGATCGTATCGGTCGTCGACAACGGCTCTTCGGCGGAGCTTGCCGAAGAGTTCAACACGCAGTGCGCGGCCGACGCAAAGCCAGCCATCGACGTGCTCAAGTTCGAAGGTGACACCGAGGCGATTCTGGCGGTCAGGAGTGGTCGTGCCGCCGCCACGATCACTGACTATCCGGTTGCGGTCTACCGCGCCGATGAGCCTGATTCGGGGCTCGAGGCCATCGCCATCGAGGGCGGCGAGAGCCCCTGGGGAATCGCGATCGACAAGAAGAACACCGAACTGGTTGACGTGATGCAGAAGGCGTTGCAGTCGCTGATCGACTCCGGCGCCTACGGTGACATCCTCGGCGCCTGGGGCGTCGACCAAATGTCCGTCGACTCAGCCGTCGTCAACGACGGCCAGTAGCACGAGGTGACTGCATCGCACCGGCGTACCGCACCGATCCTCGGTGCGGACGGCTCCGCAACGCCCATCACCCCGCGCTGGCACGGGGGCCGCTGGCTCATCGGAGCGCTCGCAGTGGTCGTCGTCGGCTGGCTCGTGGCATCCGTGATCTTCAACGAGAACATCCGTTGGAACCGGGTTCTGGAATACCTCTTCTCCACAAGAATCCTTGACGGCGTCGTTGTCACGATCTGGATGAGCGTCATCGCGACGGTGATCGGCCTCAGTCTCGGGGTCGTTCTCGCGGTGATGAAGCTGTCGAAGAATCCCGTATTGCAGTGGATCGCCACCGGGTACATCTGGTTCTTCCGCGGTACGCCGGTGCTGGTGCAGCTCATTTTTTGGTACAACCTCGCCTTTCTCTTTCCGTTCCTCACCCTGCGCGTGCCGTTCACGCAGCTCGGTGTGCAGTGGGACACCAATCTGGTGATGACCGGTTTCACCGCCGCGCTGCTCGGACTCGGTCTGAATCTCTCGGCCTACTTTGCCGAGACCGTGCGTGCCGGAATTCAAGCCGTTGACCGCGGTCAGACTGAGGCGGCGCTGGCCGGTGGCATGACGCCGATGCAGTCCATGCGCATCATTGTGCTGCCTCAGGCGCTGCGCATCATCATCCCGCCGACCGGCAACGAGTTCATCTCGATGCTGAAGACAACATCGCTGGTTGTCGTCGTGGCCGGGAGCGACCTCATGACCAACGCCAGCCAGATCTACAAGCAGAACAACCTCATCATCGAGCTGCTGATCGTCGCGAGCCTCTGGTACATGGTGCTCACTGCCATCGCGACGTACTTTCAATCGAGGCTGGAGCGTCGATTCGGACAAGACGCCGTGCGCCTCGTACGTGGGCCGGGCTTCGCACAGCGATTCATGCGGCGCGGTCAGCAAGCTCAGACCTCAACGGAAGCACTGGCAACGATCACAGAGAAAGCGACGACCCGATGACCGATCCACTCGTCAGGGCGACCGGCGTGACCAAGAGCTTTGGCCGACATCAGGTGCTGAACGGCGTTGACTTCGAGGTGCGTGCCGGCGAGGTGAGCTGCATCATCGGCCCGTCCGGGTCAGGCAAGTCCACCTTTCTGCGCTGTATCAACGCGCTC
The DNA here is from genome assembly GCF_039538945.1 of Glaciibacter kafniensis. Lineage (NCBI taxonomy): Bacteria > Bacillati > Actinomycetota > Actinomycetes > Micrococcales > Microbacteriaceae > Glaciibacter > Glaciibacter kafniensis. Next base: position 4,331 of record NZ_BAABCN010000010.1, read on the forward strand.
GAAACGGTCGACGGCGGGGGACTCGAAGTCGCAGGGACTCAGGTCGGCTACAGCCTGGAGGGCGGCAGCTACCGCCCCTGGCGCGACCGCGACTTTGCGCGCTTCCGTTCGGGGATCGGCATGGTGTTCCAGCGGTTCAACCTCTATGGACACCTCGACGCGACCGAGAACGTGGCCACGAGTCTCATCAACGTTGCGAAGATGGACAAAGCAGCCGCAGTGCGGCGAGCCCGCGAAGAGCTCGACCGAGTGGGGCTCGGTGCCCATGCCGGCAAGCGCCCGCATCAGCTCTCGGGCGGGCAGCAGCAGCGCGTGGCCATTGCCAGGGCGCTTGCGATGGACCCGCAGCTCATGCTGTTCGACGAGCCGACCTCCGCGCTCGACCCCGAGCTTGTCGACGAAGTGCTCGAGTCCATGAAAGCTCTCGCCAACGGGGGCATGACGATGGTCGTCGTGACCCATGAGATCGGATTCGCCCGCGAGGTCGGCGATACGCTGAGCTTCTTCGATGCCGGAACGATCATCGAATCCGGCACGCCGGATCGAGTAATCTCCGATGCCTCGTCTCCACGCACGCGCGCCTTTCTCGCCAAGGTTCTCTGAGTCTCGTGGCGACGCGAATCCGGGATGCCGACAGCTCGGTCGACGTCGTGATCGACAGCTTGGTCGACGTTCCGGCGATCGGTCAGACCGGCGGGAGCATCGTCGGCATTCTGGGCGGAATGGGGCCGGCGGCAACGGCTGATTTCTACGCGAAACTGGTGCGAGCCACCCCGGCCCGCACCGACCAGGAGCACTTGCGCACGCTGATCTGGTCGGATCCGACGATTCCCGACCGCACCGGCGCACTCCTCCACGGCGGCATCGACCCCACACCGCTGCTTCTGGCCGGTGCCTTGCTGCTGCGCGCGGGCGGGGCCGCCGTAATCGCCGTGCCGTGTAACACCGCGCACGCGTTCATCCCTCGCATCACCCGTGAGGTGGGCGTTCCTTTCGTGCACATGATCGAAGAGACGGTGCTCAGCATCCGTTCACGCTTTCCGGATGCGACGCGCGTGGGACTGCTCTCGACCACGGGAACACAGGCGAGCCTGCTCTACGATGAGGCATTGCGGAGGCACGGGTTGGAGCCGCTGACCCCCTCGGCTGAAACTCAGGAGACGCGGGTGATGCCGGCGATCGCGCGCGTGAAGGCCGGCATCGTCGACGCGCGCACGACTGAACTGATCGCCGAGGCTGCTCGCGAGCTGGTGAGCCGGGGCGCCGAGCTCGTGATTGCCGGCTGCACTGAACTTCCGATTGCCCTCGACGGCGTTGTGTTGCAGGTTGAGGTCATCGACCCCACGCAGGTGCTCGCCGAAGCAGTGGTGCGGGTCGTGCGTCACGGCGTGTGAGACGGCATGCGCGAGACGACTTGACTAAGGCTGCACGGAGAAGCCCCCTCTGATGCAGAGGGGGCTTCGTGATTCAGGAAGTGGCCGAGGCTCCGGCGAGGGCCATGTCTAGGTCGGGCGCTGCGGCGAGAAGTGTCTTGGTATAGTCCGCTTGCGGATTCGCGAAGATCTGCTCCTTCGTTCCCTCTTCCACGATGGCACCGGACTTCATGACGTAGACGTAGCTCGCTACCTTCTTCACGACGGGGAGGTCATGAGTGATGAGTGCATAGCCGATACCCATCTCACGCCGGAGCTGGTTCATTAGATTCAAGACGCCGGCCTTGACGGAAGCGTCGAGGGCGCTCACCGCTTCATCGGCGATGATGATCTGCGGTCGCAAGACGATTGCTCGTGCGATGAGAACGCGTTGCCGCTGTCCGCCGCTGAGCTCGTGGGGATAGCGGTCGAGAAACATCGGTTCAGGCGTCAGATTGACATGGAAGAGCGCTTCGATGGCGGCGGCCTCGACGTCTGCTGAAGTCACCGCGATCTTATGCAGGCGGATCACCTCAGTGAGTGACTGCCGCACCGTCTTGCGGGGGTTGAGTGAGCCGGATGGGTCTTGCAGCACGCATTGGACGGCAGTCCGGAAACCACGCATTTCGGATTTGTTCAGGGAACTCAGCGCCGTGCCGTTGAAGGTGACAGAACCTGCATCCGGCTCTATCAGTCCGAGCAAGATGCGGGCGAGGGTGCTCTTCCCGCTGCCGCTCTCACCGACGATGGCGATGAAGTCACCCGGCGCGACACGAATACTGGCGTCATTCACCGCGCGCACCCCCTGCTGGCGCCGTGATCTCCCGAACGTCTTGAAGACATGTTCAGCGTGCAGCATCAGCCGATCCTTCCGGTTGTGGGACTGCTCAACCCGACGAGATCGTCGGAATCGTCGGTGAGGCTTCGCACGCTGCGGAGCAATCCGCGGGTGTAGTCCTCGGCAGGGTTGGTGAAAACATCTTTCGTCAGCCCGTGTTCTACGACGCGACCGGCGTACATGACGTACACGCGCTCACAGAGCTTGGCGACCACAGCGAGGTCGTGGGTGATCATAATAAGCGACGTTCCGAGTTCTGAGACGCTGCGATCCAACGTCTCGAGGACAAGCCTTTGCACGGTGACATCGAGAGCAGTGGTTGGCTCGTCCGCGATGATTATCTCCGGCTGCTTGGCGAGGGCGATCGCAATTAGCACCCGCTGCCGCATCCCACCGCTCAACTCGAACGGATACTTGCGCGCCACGGTCTCCACATCATTGAGGCCGGCGAGGGTCATGTAGTGGTAGACCTTCTCTGTTCCTCCTCGCGGTTCTCCGACAATCCTGCGGCAGCCTTCGCGAATCTGTCGGCCGACGCGCATAGTCGGGTTCAAGAAGCTCAAGGGGTCCTGGAAGATCATCGACACTCTGCTGCGCCGGATGGCGTCCCATGTGCGGGGCGGCGCCCCGATCATCTCGGTGCCGTCGAAGCGAATCGATCCGTCCACCTTGACTCGGGGGGACCCGGGCAAGAGCCCGGCGATTGCTCGGCCGGTCACCGATTTTCCAGAACCGGATTCGCCGACGATCCCCACTCGTTCCCCGACGGCGAGAGTTAGTCGCACGTCCTTTACCGCGTGTACAGAATCGCTCGGCCCTGTCGGCAGGGTCACGCTGAGCCCGCGAACGTCGAGCAGCGGTGGTCGGGTGGCGGTCATGTGGGTGGTGTCGTCGGTGTTCTGCACAAGAGTCATTTCACTCTCCCGATGGTCGGGTTCAACGTGTCATTCAAGTGGTCTCCGAGCACGTTCGTTGAAAGCACGACGAGGAAGATCGCAAGTCCGGGAAACAGCGTCAGCCACCAGGCCGTCTGCATGAAGGGTTGTGCGGCATTCAACAGGGCTCCCCAGCTAGGTGTGTTCGCATCACCCAGACCGAGGAATGCGAGTCCAGATTCCAAGAGGATCGCGCGGCCGATGGTCATGGTCGTTGCGACGAGAACCGGTGGGAACGCATTCGGCAGGACATCGCTCCGGAAGATTCGAAACGAACCGAAGCCAGCGGCCCGTGCCGACTCGATGTAGCCCAGCTCACTGATCCGGATGGCTTCGGCCCTCACAATACGAGCGACCTGCGGCCACATCGTGAGACTCAGGATGATCACGATGATTACCATGCTTGAGCCGAGCATGGCTGCTGCCACCAGAGCGAGGATCAGTCCGGGCACTACCTGGAAGAACTCGGAGACTTTCATCAGCAAGGCATCCGCAAAACCGCCGTGGTATCCGGCGAGGCCCCCAATCAGAACAGCGAGCGTGAGGCAGATGAGCGCGACGCTCACCCCGACGATGAGTGAGACTTGTCCGCCGGCCAGAACCCGTGAGAGAACGTCCCGTCCGAGTTGGTCGGTGCCCATCAGATGTTCGCCGCTGGGCGGCTGCAGCGTGGTGAAGTCGGCAGCGCTCGGAGCGGCAGTGAACAACGGGCCCACAAAGCACGCGAGCGTCGTGAAGAGGAGGAACGCGCTAAAGAAGGTCGCGATTGGCCGCTGGAAGAACCGACGCGTCACAGAGACGCGGCGGCGGACGGCGGCAGCCGGCTCCGGTGGAGCCGCCTGAATCGCCGTCGCACTTCTTCGTGGCAATCTAGCCGAATCGTCGGGAGCGCCGTCAGTGCGGTTGGCGCTGTTTTCGATGGTCGTCATGGTCACACTCCTACCGTTCTGCGAAATCGCGCGCGAATACGGGGGTCGACGAGTCCGTACACGATGTCCGTCAGGATATTGACGAGCACCACGGTGACGGTAATGATCAGCAAGATGCCCATCACGACCATGTTCTCGCTGCGTTGGATCGATTCGTAGAGCAGGAGCCCCATTCCGGGCCAGCCGAAGACCTTTTCGATGAGCACAGAACCGGCGATCGTGAAGCCGAGGCTGTATCCGATCACGCTCACCATCGGCAGCATCGAATTGAGCATGCCATGCCGCCAGAGAACGAGGTCAGACGAGAGGCCCTTTGAACGAGCGGTGTCGATGTAATCCTGTCCAAGTACCTCGATCATGCTCGCGCGCATGATTCGCAGCATGAAGGCCATTTCGGTGATCGCGAGTGCCAGGATCGGCAAAATCATGTGCGGTATCGAGAGTCCCGTCGAGGTATATGACGACATTCCCTGCGCTGGGAGCCAGCCTAGGTTGACGGAGAAAATGAGGATCAGCAGGAGACCGAGCCAGAAACTCGGTAGCGAGAACCCGCCGATCGCCGCATAGGAGAGGCCTCCATCGAGCCATTTCGACCGCGTTCGGGCGGCGATCGCACCGAGCAGGATGCCGCCGATCGACGCGATGACGAGCGATGGGAGCGTGATCAAGAGGGTGTTGCCGAGGCGGCCGATGATGAGCTCTCCCACCGGCTCTTGGTTTGCAAATGAAAAGCCGAGATTGCCCGTCGCGATATTCGCGATGTATGCCACGAAGCGCTCTGGCAGCGGTCGATCTAGGCCGTAGGCTGCGGTCATCTCCGCTCGGAAGGCGTCGCTGACCGGCACCTGTCCGACCAGCGACTGGACCGGATCACCTGGCGCAAGCTCGAGAAGCAGGAACATGATCATGATGACGACGAAGATCAGGATCAACGAGGAAACCACGACCTTGCCGTAGTAGGCAACCCACTTCATGAGTGCACCAGACCGAGAATCCGCGATCCCGGTAATGGGGAGAGGGAGGACGATTGAGTCGGGGAGGGTCGCATCGCCGCCTGAGCGCAGATGCCGGTTGCAGGGAGTCTCACGAACACTTTCCATACCTTCGTCGTTGAAAGGGGGTGGGCTCGACAATCGTTACTCACGAAGTCGCAGATTGAGCATCGTGTACACGTTGTGTAGACGTTTCGCTACTTTAGTGACTATTTCTTGGCCAAGTTGTTTTGTAATCGGTGCCAGCGGTGTATTTGTGCCCTGTCCTGACTCAGGCCAAGGCAGGGGTACGACACCGAGCGTGAAAAGCTTCGCCGGGAAGCTTTTCTGCCACTCGGTGCTGAGAACTTGAGCAATTCGTCTCAGAATCATGCTCTCCCGTAGTCATCTTGCCAGGGATGGGTGACTCTCGGAGTCACTTATTAGTTGTCACCAGGGAGGTCCAACGTGCCCACGAGCGCCACGAGTCCACATCCGTCGCTTCAGTCAATCGAGGAATTGGCAGCGGAAGAGCATCGGGCAACAGCGGATGAGTTCAAGGCCGCTTTTCGAAACCACCCGGCCGGCGTTGCCGTCATCACGGCAGATTCTGGCACCGGGCCGGTCGCCTTGACCGCGACGAGCGTCTTCTCGATCAGCGTTGACCCGCCGTTGTTGGTATTCTCACTGTCTGACCTCTCCTCGGCCGCCCCAGCGATACGCGCGGCAGAGACGGTTGTCGTCCACCTGCTCGGTGAGCCGCATCTGGCGCTGGCTCAGCTGTGTGCAACGAGTGGTGTCGACCGATTTGCCGATCCGGCGATGTGGACGAGGCTCGAGACCGGTGAACCCTGCTTCACAATGGCCAATAGCTGGATTCGTGGTCAGGTAGTGGAACGCTTGGCCGCTGGCAGCTCCACGGTTATCGTCGTTCGTGCGTTGCAGGTCGCGGCGCCCCAGCCGGACAGTCCCCTCGCAGCGGCAGAGGTGGCCAAGCCCCTCGTCTACCACAACCGCGTATGGCACAGCCTGGGCGATCACTCGGCGCTCTGACCCGGGCTAGCGGGTGTCTTCTTCTTCGAAGATGATCGACGTCTTCGTGTCACGAATGTGGGGGATCGACTGCAACTCGGTCAAGATGACCCGTCGAAGGTCGGCGTTGTCCGACGCCCTGATCAAGACGATCACGTCGAAATCACCCGCGACGAGTGCGACGTGCTTGACCTCGGGGATGCGCGTGACCCGATCGCGGACGATCTGCCACGAATCCTGTTCCGTACGGATCATGACGAACGCGGATGCGGTCATGCCTAACTTCGACGGATCAATCTGCGCCATGTAACCGGTGATGATTCCGGCATCGGTCATGCGGTTGATGCGGTTGTACGCATTTGCGCGGGAAACCCGGGCCGCAGTGGCCACTGCGCTCACGGACAGGCGCCCGTCCTTTTGCAGAATTGAGAGGATCCTGCGGTCAATGTCGTCGAGTGTGTCCAGCATGGTGTCTCCGATCAGTTCTGGTCGGCATGGACGGGATGCGTTCCAGAGCCGGTTCCGAGTGAAGCATGATCACAAAAAGATTTATACAGAATGTCACAGAATTCGCTCCAAATGACGCTTCGTATCAACTTCTGTCGACCTGGATGACAGTTCGTATAAGCGAGAATAGCCTTCGAATCTGATGAGGGACCGGAATCGCCTCGGATCGACGCGTCTCGGTGCGCGTCACGAGAGCATCGGCTGACTTCATCACGTCCTGCTACAGAGAGGTAGTCACATGGCCGAAAACACAAGGAGATGGGTGCCGGTTGTTGGAGCCGCCGCGGTCCTCATGCTCATTCTCACCGGATGCGCTGGAGGAACCAACGATCAGTCCAACAGCAACCCGTCGTCGGTATTCGTCGACGCAGTCGGCACGAATCCGCCGCATCTCAATCCGGAACTTACGACAGACATCACCACCTCGGTCGTCGGCGGGGCAGTGTTCGACACGCTCATCAGAATGGACTCCGACTTCAATTTGGTCCCAGGGCTCGCCGAGAGTTGGGATGCGAGTACCGATGCGATGACCTACACGTTCAATTTGCGAGAGGGCGTGAGCTGGCACGATGGCGAACCCTTCACCTCGGCAGACGTGAAATTCAACATCGAAAAGGTTCTTCCATTGCACCCTTTGGGACCTATCGTCTCCGACAAGATCGCCGCGGTCGAGGCTCCGGATGACCTCACCGTCGTCGTGAAGCTGACCGAGCCGTTCGCCGCGCTCCTCGAGGCGATGTCGTCGCACTACATGATTCCTGCGCACCTCTATGAGGGAACCGATATCGCGACGAACCCGGCCAATTCAAAGCCGGTGGGAACCGGGCCATACGTCCTTGATGAGTTCATCGCCGGAGATCGGATCGTCGTCAATCGAAACGACAAGTACTGGGGCGGTGCCGGCGGCATCGAGAAGATCGTCTTCAAGATCATGCCCGACAACAACGCGCGCGTCCTTGCGTTGCAGAGCGGCGAGGTCGACCGTATCGGCGGCTTCTTCCTTGACCAGTCTCAGATTGCCAACCTCGGCGACGCGACCTACTCCTTCACGACGAGGGGACAGCTTCCAAGCGTCATGACGGCATTTTTCAACGTCAGAGAAGGAAAGCTCGCTGATCCTGAGGTTCGTCGGGCTCTGTACCAGGCCATTGACCGTGACGCGATCGCTCAGAATGCTTTCAGTGGTGCGGCAACGCCAGCCCGTGGCCCCATCCCCACTGAAGTCGCCTGGGCCGCCGACCCCGAAATCAACTACGCGGACGAGCTTCCCTACGATCCAGAGGAAGCAGGTCGACTCCTCGACGATCTCGGCTACCCCATCGGCGGCGACGGACAGCGATTCAGCCTGAACCTCACCTATGCCGCCGGTCTGCCGACGTTCGCTGGTACGGCCGAGGTGATGAAGGCGAATCTCGAGAAGATCGGCGTCGGGGTCAACCTGGTTCAGCAGGACCTGCAGATCTACGTGGACAAGACGTTCACCGAGCACGACTTCGACCTGACCGTCATGAGTTTCGCGGTCTACCAAGACCCGAGCCTGGGCGTCGCGCGCCTCTACGTGTGCAACCCCGACAACCTGGCGTTTGTAAACCCGACGGGAATGTGCGATGAGCAAACCGATGCTGCGTTCGCTGCAGCGGCTGCCGTCGCCGACCGGGCGGAGCGTGCGACGCACTTCGCAGCTGCAGAGACGCGAGTGCTCGATCTGCTGCACACCGCTCCGTTGGTGACGGACCTGACCCAGATGGTGATCCGCAAGGACCGCTGGAGTGGGCTTGAGAAGTACAGCAGCCTGATCGGGTACGACTGGACGGCTCTGACCTCCAAATAATTCGTCGGGTCGGGTCGGGGAGTACACACCCCGCCCGGCCCCAGTAGAAAGGAACTCCCACGTGGCACACAAGCCTGAGAAGCACATGATTCTGACGGTTTTCATGCTCCCGCCCGGCTACTACAAGGACAGCTGGCGACTTCCGGGCAGTCGATCGGAGGAGCTCGGTTACCTCGACTTCGTCACTGACTTGACGTTGATGTGTGAGCGAGCGAAGCTCGACTCGGTGTTCTTTGGGGATGTCGTAACAGCATCGACAATCCTCGAGGGAAATATGATGACGACGGGACTGAACGAACCGATCACGACGCTGTCGGCGCTCGCCGGTCGCACGAGCAAGATCGGTCTTACCGGAACTGTCTCGACGTCGTTCTCCCTCCCCTTCGTCACAGCGCGGCAGCTGTCCGGGCTTGACTCGCTCAGCGGTGGCCGCGCTGGCTGGAACATCGTCACCTCGTGGATGGGGGGCGAGAACTTCGGTATCGATGAGCTCCCCGCGCCGGCGGAGCGGTATCGTCGGGCCACTGAGTTCGTGGATGTCGCAGTCAAACTCTGGGATAGCTGGAGCGACCAAGCCGTCATCAACGACCGGGCCAGCGGATGGTGGGCGGATCCTGCCAAGATCCAAGCGATCGACTATGACGGCGAGTTCTTCAAAGTTGCTGGGCCGCTGAATATGCGGCGCTCCCCGCAGGGACGCCCTGTCCTGTTTCAGGCGGGCTCGTCGGCTGACGGGATGGAACTGGGGGCGACGTTCGCGGACGTCACTTATACGGCGCAGCCGCGCAAGGACGGCGCGGCCGAATTCTACGCGAAGTACAAAGAACTTGTTCGCGCAAAGGGTCGTGATCCCCGATCGGTGAAGGTCCTCCCGGGGATTCTCCCGATAGTCGGGGAGACCGATGCGGAGGCCGAGGAGATCGCGAAGGATCTCGCCAATCACATTAACTTTGACTCGGGTCGAGTGCAGCTCGCGAAGAATCTGGAGATCGATATCGCGGATATCGACCTGGATGAGCGGATTCCCGCCGAGCGGTGGTCGGAGGATCCGAGCCGCGGAAGCCGATACCACATCTTCCGAAAGCTGACCCTTGACGACGGCTTGACGCTTCGCGATCTCGTGGTCGAGAGCTACCGATCCGGTGCGCACCTGTGGGCTGTCGGTTCCGCCTCAAAGATCGCCGATGTCATGGTCGATTGGTTCGAAGGGGGAGCAGCGGACGGCTTCAGTCTCAACCCGCCGCACATGCCTGACGGGCTTCGCCGGATCTGCGATTTGCTTGTGCCGGAGCTGCAGGAGCGCGGCTACTTCCGAACAGAATACGAGGGCGACACGCTGCGCGAACACCTGGGCCTGGACCGCCCGGGCGCCTGGGACACGCACTGACCATTTCGGATCGGACCCCGTGGTTCCGTAAGCGCGAATGGGCTGGCGGAACCACGGTCTCGCTCGAGGGCATCGGGCCGCCATGGGGAGTGCTCCAATAGGAGCGCCATTCGTCGGCTGAGCGATCGACGACGGAGGAATCGCCATCGCGCTCGCCGTCGAAGGCTCGGCCATTCTCGCCTCGTCGATCCGCGAGCTATCCAGCGGAACGTCCGCGGGGCTGTAGGTTGTGGGCTTCTGTCCGGTCAGCGGCGAGGGTCGCCGACCGGGCGAATCGCAAGACCGATATCGCGTCGCTGCGGGCTGATCATCAGCCCTTCATCCTCGATGTGAAGAGAATAGGCCGCGATCGGATGCCCGCTGAGGGTGCCGCTCCAATAGTTGGCTCTGCCGACGCGTGCATGGAGGTCGAGTCCGCTCCGAGATCCCGCCGCCGGCAGAAAGATGGAACGGCCAGAACGGCCGATAACCCGGTAGCCACGGATGCGGTCGACGGACCCTTCTTCCCAGCTGCACTCGGTGACGAGTTCCTCGAATTCGGTGAGCGTCGGCATCCGCCACGTGGCACCCCACCGTGTTCTGGCGAGGTCGAGCGGCGTGCCGGAGATCTCGGAGGGTGGGGTAGAGCTGGGGTAGTCGTCGACTTGCGTCGACACCTGTTCACCGCTCGGGTCGGCCCAGCCGTAGAGGCCACCGTATTCCTGAGGCAGGCGAGCGCCAAGGTTGTGGGCGGCCCAGTGCACGCTCAATCCCAGGTCAATCGCAACTGCGCCGGGGCTGTGCGGTGAGCGGGCGATGACTCGTTTCGGGGTTAGCAACGTAGTCATCGTTTCCTTCCTGAGCGTCGTAGTGGTCGATTCTCGCACCGAGTGCGGCGTCCGATTGCCTCTGTTCGGAGATACCGGCAAACACCGCAACTCGAACTCAGAATTCCCTCTAAACAGCGGAATGCCGATCGGTCGATGGCATGGTATTAGGAGAGCAAGAGCACCGTTGACGGAGACCTAGACTCAGAGAATGTCCGCCTCTTCACAAAGCCGGCGGAATGTTTCGCGGCTAAGCGAACTCAACGACTCAACAGAGGGTGAGGAATCAGCGGTGGGAAGAGCACTCGATCTCAATGTGTCGATGCTCGGGCGCCTCGAGCTGATCGCTGAAGAGGTGAATGCCGGCGGAGACGTTGAGCAGGTGCTACAGAACGTGGTCGAGGCTGTAGCGCGCTACGGCCCGTGGACTCAGTGCTGGGTTGGCCTTTTCGACGTCGATCCTTCTCGGTTAGTGCGCAGTTCCCAATTCGGCTACGACGACCTGCCTGAACACGAGAATTGGGAGTTGGAAGGCAGTCCGCCATTGGAAGCAATGCGCACCGGTAATCTGCTCATGATCGCCGATGTCGCGACCGCGATCGTCTATCCCTATCTGATGCGCGAAGGGCCACGCGCCGGCTTCCGCGCCATCATGTACATTCCCATCTCGGTCGGCGACAGCTCTGTCATCGTCAGTTTCTCCCGGCCGGAGCCAGGAGAATTCACCCTGGTCGAACGGTCGCTCGCGAAGATCATCGCGTCGTTCGCGGCAATCGCCTTCCGCAATGTCATATCGCGGGCAGGCGCCCTCGATATCGAACGGCAGACCAACGCCCAGCTGTCGGCCATGAACGATGTCATCATTCGCCAGAACGCCGCGCTTGAACGACTGTCGGTCGTACAAAGTCGGCTGTTGGATCTTCAAGCGCAGAGTGCCGGAATCCGCGTTCTCTGCGTAGCCATCGCCGAGCTGATCGAACACCCGATCGTGCTCGTCGACCGGTTCATGCAGGTGATCAGCACGGCAGGCATCGACGCGGAAACGGGTGCCACGCTTGCCGGAGGCATTCCGGCACAGCTGCTGAGAGACTTAGGCCCCGGCTCGGGGCCGGTCGAGGTCGACGTCGATGGGCGGACGCTGATCATCGGCCAGGCAGCAGAGGGGCGCCATCGACTCGCGCTGCTCATTGCGATTGTCGACAAGGCGGTGCCCGGCGGAGAGCTTGACCAGCCAATTCTCGAACTCGCCGGTGTGCACGTGACCCTGGAGATCCTTCGCGAGCGTGCCGCACTCGACGCACAGGTGCGTATTCAGGAGGATTTCGCCGACGCACTTCTGACAGACGATGGCTCGGGCATCGAGCTCTCGGCGCGGGCCGCCATGGTCGGTGTGAGACTCAACGTCGAGAACATCGTATTGCGCGTTCGGGTAACGGGCGGGGCCACTGACCTGGACCATCGCGATGCATACACGCTCGCCGCGCTCGTGCGTCGAGCGGTGGTTTCAGACGGTGCGGATGCAGTGGTTTCACCGATCGGCGCGACCGATTTTCTCGTCATTGCGGTTGCGGAGAGCCTGCCGCAGGCGGGCGTAGCGTCGCTCACCACGGGCATCCGTGCAACGCTGCGAACTGGTCTCGAGGTCGTCAACGGCTTCCGACCGTCGACGCTCGGCATCTCGATCGGCATCGGCACGGCGGGGATCGGCGTTGACGGTCTGCGCACCTCGCATTCGGAAGCGTCGAGGGCTCTGGACGTGATCGCCTCGACGACGGAGGGGGATCGTGACCTCGCCATTGTCGATGCAGGAAGCTACTCGCTCCTGACCGCGACGGATGCCCTTGAACGCCTGGTTTTCGTCGAGCGCTACCTCGGCGCCATCGAGGAGCATGACCAAGGTCATGGGAGCGACTACCTCGAGACGCTCAAGACCTACTTCGAATGCGTCGGAAGCGTGCAAGCGATCGCGGAACGCCGGTTCTTACATATCTCCACCGTTCGATATCGCCTGGCGAAGATCGAGCAGATCGCCGGTGTCTCGCTGCGCAGCGAGGAAGACCGACTCTGCCTGCAACTCGCGCTTAAGCTGGCAGGTATGGCGAGTAAGACGGCGACCGATCTGGTCGGGCGGGCCTGAGGGGCCCTGTAGGCTTATGGCATATCAACTATGTGCTGTTTCGGTGGCCATAGCGAGTGGGAAACGCCCGGTTACATTCCGAACCCGGAAGCTAAGACACTCAGCGCCGATGGTACTGCAGGGGGGACCCTGTGGGAGAGTAGGACACCGCCGGACTAACATTGTGAGAAAGCCGCCCTTCGGGGCGGCTTTCCTGCTTTAACTCTCCCGGTAGTTGGGAATGTGGGTTGTCGGGGGTTGTCGGCACAAGCGCGAGCCGGTGCGTGGACGTGACCTGCGTTCCGGGGTAGTCTCACCGGATCGCGACATGCTCGATCGATGACAAGGAGACAGTCAGATGGATCACGTCACGTCGACGGATGGCACCCGCATCGCTTTCGACCGAACGGGCACGGGCCCGGCGCTCGTGATGGTGGTCGGTGCGTTCTGCACTCGCCTCACGACGAAGACACTGACCGCAGTGCTGGCGGATGCCTACACGGTCTATGAGTACGACCGGCGCGGGCGTGGCGAGAGTGGCGACGCGGCCCTCTATTCGGTTGAGAGCGAGTTCGACGACCTGGCCGCGATCATCGCCCAGGCGGGCGGTTCTGCGTTCGTCTACGGACATTCCTCCGGCGCAGCGCTCGCGCTGGGCGCCGCTGCGCACGGAGTGCGGATGAGAAAGATTGCCGTCTATGAGCCACCGTTCTTTCCCGGCCAGCCGGCACCCGGAGCGTTCACCCAGGAGGTGTGCGAGCTGCTCGCCTCTGGCGATCGGGAAGAGGCGGCACTACGTTTCATCGTCAATACGGGCGCGCCCCGCGAAGCGGCCGAGAACCTGAAGAACGCGCCGTTCTGGCCAAACATGCTGGCCATCGCGCACACACTTCCCTACGACCTGACCCTGAGCGATCTGGGCGCTATCACTCTCGACTGGACCGCCGGCATCCCGGAACCGATCCTCGCTCTGTCGGGCGGAAAAAGCGCTGACTGGGCGCCGAACGCTGCGCGCCTGATCGCTGCAATGGCACCGGATGCGCGCGCGAGCGTGATCGAGGGGCAAGATCACGGTGTGTCCGACGAGGCGCTCGCACCCGTGCTGACGCAATTCTTCGTCTGACGCGAGGCGGACGACACCTCCCGGTTAGCGGCCGGACACGTTGGGCTGCGAGAATTTTCGTATGAACGCCCAACGCCCGGAGCCCACCACGTTGGTGGGTCGATACATCTCGCTCGAACCGCTTTCGCCTGAAGCGCTGCCTGAACTGCATCGCGCGATCGCGCAGCCGGCCGTCTTTGCCGCTGGGTTCGGTGGCGGACCTGCCGGGCTTCACCAGGAGCGGGATGATTTCATCGCGTGGGCCGGACGCTATTACCAGTGGTCGGGGCTCCCCTTCGGCATCCGTCTGATCGGGGGTGCCCACGACGGCGAGCTGGTCGGTTCGACGGCGCTCGGCGACCTTGATCTGTACAACGAATCGGCGCAGATCGGCTGGACGGCCTACGACCCGCGGGTCTGGGGAACCGCGGTGAATGTCGAAGCCAAGCTGATGCTGCTCGGCCTGGCATTCGACAATGGCTTCGGCCGGATCATGATTCAGGCGGATGCGGTCAACGAGCGTTCACGAGCGGCGATCGTCGGCATCGGCGCGAGCTTCGAAGGCGTGCTGCGGCGCCACCGCCAGCGACCGGACGGAAGCTGGCGTGACAGCGCCATCCACTCGGTGATCGGTGAGGACTGGCCGCGTGTGCGCGCCGGTTTGCTCGCGCGCCTTGACCGATTTGACTCTCAGCCGGTCGCCTACCGCAGCCGGGAGCGGGCGCGCACGGCCTGATTTGCGCCATTCTTCGGCTCATTCCAGACAGATCGCCAGCCCTCGAACACCGGCGGAGCGGCTCACGATACTGTCAGTTGGTGAGCGAGATTCCGGTACGACGCACGAGCACCATCACCCTGCAATTTCTGGGGATGGGGCTCATTTGGGGTTCAAGCTTTCTCTTCATGAAGGTCGCGCTCGAGGGCGTCTCCTTCGGCCAGGTCGCGTGGTCCCGACTGATCCTCGGCGGGCTGACACTGGGCCTGATCGTGCTGGCCACCCGCCCACGGGTGAACGGCGGGCCGGTGCTTCCGAGAGAACCGGTCGTCTGGCTGCATTTCGTGCTGATCGCGATCACCGGATGCGTCATCCCGCATCTGCTCTTCGCCTGGGCTGAGCAGTACGTGTCGTCGAGCCTCGCCAGCATCTACAACGCGGTGACTCCCATCACGACGGCGGTGCTCGCCACCCTCGCCTTCCGAGTCGAGAAGCTCGGCCGCAGCCAGATCACCGGCGTCTTCGTCGGCATTGTGGGAGTGATCGTGATCATCGCCCCGTGGCAGTACTCCTCGCTCACCGGCGACTTCTGGGGCCAGGTCGCCTGCCTCGGCGCCGCCGTCTCCTACGGGGTCACCTTCGGCTACACCCGCAAATTCTTGAGTGGACGCCCGATCGCCGGCACGACATTCGCTTTTCTCAACATCGGCTTGGCCGGCGCGATCATGCTTCTGCTGACCCCGGTGCTGGCGCTGAACCCGGTCAGCCTGACCTGGCCCATCGTGCTCGGCCTGCTGGCGCTCGGGGCGCTCGGCACCGGCATCGCCTACATCTGGAACATCAACGTGCTCCGGGCCTGGGGCCCGACCAACGCATCGATGGTCACCTACGTCACCCCCGTCGTCGGCGTCGTACTCGGGGTGCTGGTGCTGTCTGAAAGATTCTCCTGGCACGAACCGCTCGGTGCAGGCCTCGTGCTGGTCGGCATCCTGCTCACTCAACAGCGGCTGGGCATCCCGCGCGGCGCACGGCGAAGGGCCATAGCCGCGCGCTAGGGTCGAGGAATGGCACAGGACGAGCGTGAAGCGTTGGAACAACTGAACAGCATCAGGCAGAGCATCGACAACATTGATGCGGCGCTGATTCACCTGCTCGCTGAGCGGTTCAAATTCACTCAGCAGGTGGGTCGGCTGAAGGCAGTTCACGGACTTCCGCCGTCGGATCCCGAGCGCGAGCGCCGGCAGACGCAGCGTCTGCGCACCCTCGCCGAGGGAGCGCACCTCGATCCTGCCTTCGCCGAGAAATGGTTCAACTTCGTTGTCGCCGAGGTGATTCAGCACCACGAGGAGATCGCGGGCGGGGCCGCGAATGGCGCCGCAGGCGGTGCGCGGCCCACGCCCCCCAAGGCTGGGCCGGCTACTGCCTCCGCTCCGGGCGCTTCCGCTCCGGCTGCTTCCGCTCCGGCTGCTTCCGCTCCGGCTGCCGAGGCACCCGCCGTCGCCAGCGCTGAGCCGGGCACGCCCGCCGAGGCTGACCCGGCTGCTGAGACAGCAGCTGACCCGAGCGCTGACGCGGCCGCCGCCGCTCCGCGCCCGACGTCGCACCCCGTTCCGCACCCGGGCGTGCACCCCGTGCCGCATCCGTCGCCCTCGCGTCCGACGTCGTGACGTGGAACCCGACCGCGCTTCCCTCCGCTTCGGGTAAAACGTTCGTCGTCACGGGAGCCAACGCAGGGCTCGGCTATTTCACGGCCGAACAGCTCGCGCGAACCGGTGCGCAGGTCGTGCTGGCCTGCCGCAATCCGGTGAGAGCGGATGCTGCACTCGCGGCGATCCGTCGGCGGGTGCCGGGCGCAGTGGTCTCGACTGTGGCGCTCGACGTGTCGGATCTGGCCTCGGTGAACTCTGCCGCGACGGCACTGCAGCAGCTGCCGCGGATCGACGGATTGATCCTGAACGCGGGAATCGTGCATCCGCCGCGCAACCGCGAGCAGAGCGTCGACGGCCACGAGCTCGTCTTCGCGACCAACTTTCTGGGCCACTTCGCGCTCACCGCTGCGCTGCTGCCGCAGCTCGGGGCGACACAGGGCAGCCGGGTGATTGCGCTCGGCTCGATGATCACCCGGCTGATGGACTCGCGTCTCGACGACGTGCAGCTTGAGAGGGCCTACAACCCCTGGACGGCATACGCACAGTCAAAGATCGCCGCGCAGGTCTTCGGGTTCGAACTCGACCGCCGGCTGCGCGCTGCCGGGCAGGGCGGGGCGGCGGGGGTTCAAGCGCTGGTCGCACACCCCGGCTACTCGATCTCGGGGCTGACGCCGAGCATCCGTGGCGTCAACCAGCCCAACCGGGCTAAGCGATTTGTCGACAACCTGCAGGCCCCGATCACCCAGGGCAAGGACCGCGGGGCGTGGCCGATCGTGCGGGCGGTGCTCGATCCAGGCGCTTCCGGCGGCGAGTACTACGGGCCGCGTTTCGTGACCAAGGGCATCCCGACCCGGCAGCAACCGACCCGCACCTCGCTCGACCGCGAGGTGGCCTCCCGGCTGTTCGCGCGCTCGGAGGAGTTCGCCGGGGTCGACTTCCCGGTCTAGCGGCGTCGCGTCGCGTGGCGTGGCGTTGCGTTGCCTCGCGTTGCCTCGCTGAGGCCGACGAGTGCGCTCAAAGTGTCGGCTCGCGGTCGTGCCAGGCGACACTTTGAGCGCACGCGCGGCGGAGTCGGGCTGGGGAGTCGGCCGGCGGCGAGCGGCGTCGGGCGGGCGGCGGAGTGAGCTGAGCGAGCGGATGCGCTGTCAGCTCACGTCGGGACGCCATCCTGCGTCGAGCAGGGCCCGCCGAATTCGCGCGCCAGTGGCATGTGCGGCTTGGCCGAAGTGGGTCTTGTTCACCTTGATGACTCGCCAGCCCTCGGCCATCAGGGCTTCGAGCCGGTCGATGTCATGGTGGTACTGCGCCTCGTCGTCACGATGCTGGCCACCGTCGTACTCGATGAGTATCTTGAAGCGCCGGTAGGCCAGATCGCCGTAGGCCAGAAACTCGCCGAATCGGTTCGTCAGCGCCGGGTTCACCTCCGGCTCGGGAAGGCCGGCGCGCACGATCAGTAGCCGGAGCTGGGTTTCTCGCGCTGAGTCGGTGCGGGGCCGGACCAGCGAGAACGCCTCCCGGAGCCGCTGCGCGCCGGGATGCCCTGCGTGCCGCGAGACGGCATCCGCGAGTTCCGGCAACGTCGCAGCAGGCGCCTGGCGGCAAACGAGGGCGTCGCCGATCATCACAAGCTCATCGAGCGTGAGGGTGGTCGACAACTGAGTCCAAACGTCGACGGCGGATGCGACGGGGAGACCGTCAACGTGCGTCACCCGTTCGAGTCCCGAAGGGATGAGATGGCCGCGCACACCCCGCCCTTTCCTGCGCAGAGTCCGCGTACTCGTGCCGACGTGAACGTCGGTTTGCTCGAGCAAGCGCCGTGGCACCGGGAGGCCGTGGAGGAGCGCAGCCGTGACGTGGCTGAAGAACTGCCCCTGCGGCATCCGTACCGCGTACTCGTGAGCGCGTCGGCCTGATTCCGCGCGTAGCCGGCGCCAATACGGGTCGGAGCTGTCGGCGCTCTGGGTGAACTCCTGCACCGCAACGCTCGGGGCGTGAGCAACACGTATTCCGTGAAAGGGGCGCCGGAGATCGTGCCGGCGCAAGCGTTCTGCGCTCACGCCCCGCTTCTTCGCATGCGCCACATCGAAGGGAACTCCCTGCAGCTCGAGGGGGAGCGTCGTCGGCTTCGTCATCGCCCGATGGTGTCACCGTGGCGCACCGTCTCGCTCGCGTTGTCCACACCCCCTGCCTCGCGCTGCGACGCGTGCGCTCAAAGTGTCGCCTCCCCGGCGCCGGAGGCGACGTTTCAAGCGCACGCGTGAGCATCCACTCGCCGACGCCTCTCGCTTGCCGCGACCCGTGCGCTCAAAGTGTCGCCTCGTGGACTGGCGGGGCGACACTTTGGGCGCACGCGTGGGAAGAGGGGGAGGCAGCGAAGGCGAGCCCGACATCAGCCGGGCCCGCCTTCAGCGAGTCACGTGCGCGGAGCACCCAGAGAGAGTGCCGCGCGTCGAACGAAGAGGCGCTAGCCCCCGACGACCGGCCCGAAGTGCGCCGGCAGCGTGCCGCGGTGACGCGCCTGCAGGTCGGCCAGGCTCACCGTGAACTGGTCCTGGATCTCGAGGCCGGGCGCCGTGGCATCCGTCACGCCGATGCGCAGCACCGGGTAGTTGCGGCCTTCGCAGAGTCCGAGGAACTTCACGTCGTCTTCGCGCGGCACCGACACGATCACGCGACCGGTCGACTCCGAGAACAGGGCGACGGATGCGTCGATGCCGTCACGCTCGCAGATGTCACCGATCCAGACGCGGGCGCCCACACCGAAACGCAGCACGGCTTCGGCCAGGGCCTGAGCGAGCCCGCCCTCGCTGAGGTCGTGAGCGCTGTCGACGAGCGAACCCTGCGACGCGGCGTGCAGCAGGCCGGCGAGGTCGGCCTCACGGCCGAGGTCGACAGCCGGCGGGCGGCCGCCGAGGTGGTCGTGCACGACGCCGGCCCAGGCCGAACCGTCGAGTTCGACGGCCGTGGTGCCGAGCAGGTAGATGTTGTGTCCGTCGTCCTGCCAGCCGCTCGGAACGCGTCGGGCGACGTCATCGATCACGCCGAGCACGGCGATGACCGGCGTCGGGTGGATCGGCACATCGCCGGTCTGGTTGTAGAACGAGACGTTGCCGCCGGTGACCGGAATCTCGAGCTCGAGGCATCCGTCGGAGAGGCCCTCGACGGTCTTGACGAACTGCCACATGACCTCGGGGTTCTCCGGGGAGCCGAAGTTGAGGCAGTCGCTGATGCCGACCGGCACCGCGCCGGTTGTGGCGACGTTGCGGTAGGCCTCGGCCAGGGCCAGCTGGGCGCCCTGGTACGGGTCGAGCTGGCAGTAGCGGCCGTTGGCGTCGGTGGCCACGGCGAAGCCGAGTCCCGACTCCTCGTCGATGCGGATCATGCCGCCGTCGTCGGGGAACGACAGCGCCGTGTTGCCGAGAACGTACTTGTCGTACTGGTTGGTGATCCAGCTCGGGTCGGCCAGGTTCGGCGAGCCGAGCAGGTCGAGGAACTGGCCGCGCAGGGTCTCGGCGTCGAGGGCACGCGGCAAAACGGATGCCGTGTCAGCCTGCAGCGCGTCGAGCCAGGTCGGGTAGGCGACGGGGCGCTCGTAGACCGGGCCGTCGACGGCGACGGTGCGCGGGTCGACGTTGACGATCTCTTCGCCGTGCCAGTTGATGATCAGACGGCCGGAGTCGGTGACCTCACCGAGCACGCTGGTTTCGACATCCCACTTGCTCGTGACGGCAAGGAAACCCTCGAGCTTGCCCGGCTCGACGATCGCCATCATGCGCTCCTGGCTCTCCGACATCAGAATCTCTTCTGCGGTGAGGTTCGGGTCGCGCAGCAGCACCTTCTCGAGCTCGATGAACATGCCACCATCGCCGTTGGAGGCCAGCTCGCTCGTGGCGCAGGAGATGCCGGCGGCACCGAGGTCCTGGATGCCCTCGACAAGCTTCTCGCGGTAGAGCTCGAGGCAGCACTCGATGAGCACCTTCTCGGCGAACGGATCGCCGACCTGCACGGCCGGACGCTTGGTCGGGCCGCCCTCGCTGAAGGTGTCAGACGCCAGAATGGATGCGCCGCCGATGCCGTCGCCGCCGGTGCGGGCACCGAAGAGAACGACCTTGTTGCCGGGGCCGGTGGCGTTGGCGAGGTGCAGGTCTTCGTGGCGGAGCACGCCGACCGAGAGCGCGTTGACGAGCGGGTTGGCCTGGTAGACGGAGTCGAAGACCGTCTCGCCACCGATGTTCGGCAGTCCGAGGCAGTTGCCGTAGGCGGAGATGCCGGCGACGACACCGTGCACGACGCGGGCGGTGTCTGGGTCGTCGATGGCGCCGAAGCGCAGGGCATCCATCACGGCGACCGGGCGGGCGCCCATCGAGATGATGTCGCGCACGATTCCGCCGACGCCGGTTGCGGCGCCCTGGAACGGCTCAATGTAGGAGGGGTGGTTGTGGCTTTCGATCTTGAAGGTGACGGCCCAGCCCTCACCGACGTCGATGACGCCGGCGTTCTCGCCCATGCCGACCATGAGGTTCTTCTTCATGGCGGGGGAGACCTTCTCGCCGAACTGGCGCAGGTACATCTTCGAGCTCTTGTAGGAGCAGTGCTCGCTCCACATCACCGAGTACATGGCCAGCTCACCCGACGTGGGGCGGCGGCCGAGGATCTCGCGGATCTTGGCATACTCATCGGGCTTGAGGCCGAGCGCGTCGTACGGCTGCTCTTTCTCCGGCGTGGCGATGGCGTTGGTGACGGTGTCTGCGACACCACGGACGGAGGGATTGGAAACAACGGTCACGAGTGGCGAACTCCTCAGAGAAATCGGGTGCCTGACGCGGTCAAGTCTACCCGGCTGATCCGCTGGCTTTAAGGGCACGATGAGGCGGCGACATCCTGAGCGGATGCCGCGCTGCGGCCGGGCTGCTCGCCGTGCGGATGCTGCCCCGCGGATGCCCCACTCGCCGTGCGGATGCCGCGCTGCGGCCGCCCTACAGGCTGCGGCCGGACTCCCAGAGGTTGTCGGAGGTGCCGCTGATGAGGGCGGCGACCGAGATTGCCTGCGCGTCGGTGAATGAGGCGATGTAGTCAACAACCGCGCGCGAGCGACCGAAGCGGGCGATGTCGGCGTCGCTGCTTTCGAGGCCGACGGCCGAGTAGAACTCCGGCGCGTTCGCGCGCAGCTCGCGGTACTCAATGGTCGCCGCCTCGATGGAGTCGAGCAGCCGGCGCGGCGCGCGGGCGGAGTCATCCGGGTCATCCAGCCAGAGGTGCAAGCCCTCGGCGAGCGTTTCGATCACGCGGGCTTGGCCGCGCTGGTAGACGGCGAGATCGCTGCGGTCGAGAACGAAGCGGGTATGCACGAACTTGAGTACGACGACGTCGTGCCAGGCATGGCTGCTGAGCCGCACGTGGCCGCTGCGCACATTCGGCGTCGCCTCGACCCGGATGGAGGCCTTGAGCCGGTCGATCCAACGCCGGGTGAAGGCCGAAACCGCCCGGTCGGCCTCAAGCCCTCCGTCGTAGGGGATGGTGAGCAGCCCCTCGACGAGGTCGTCGATGACGCGTATGACCGACTGCCGGAATCGGTCGGGGTCGGCGATCCAGGCGTCTTTGGCCCGAGTGTGCCGCCAGGCCGCCTCCAGGGCGTAGCCGGGGCGGCGCAGCGCGACACCGGCCCGCAGTTCGGCGGCATCCAAGATGCCGAGGGCTCCCTGCGCGTTCATCCAGCCGTTCAATTCGGCCGACACCGCCGTGTACTGCAGCACCCCTGCGCGGTAGAAGTCGTCGAGATCGTGCACCGAGTAGGCGATGTCGTCGGCAATGTCCATCACCGAGCATTCGACCGTCTGCTGGTATTGCCCGATTGCGGGGAACGCCTCGAGCGCATCGGCCATCTCAAGGGCTTCGATCGAGTAGGCCGAGAATTTCTGCGCGCCGGATGCCGAGTCAGCACCGACCCCGCGCGGCAACAGCTCGGCCGACTGCGGAGGAAGCGCGCGCCACTCATTGCGGGTCCACGGGTATTTGAGCACGGCCGCCCGCACGGCCTTCGTGAGATTGAGGCCGCGCGGGGTGGCATCGCAGCTGTCGAGCGCGGTCAGGATGCGGAAGGTCTGCGCATTGCCCTCGAAGCCGTCGGGCAGGCCGAGCTTGGTGCGGGCGACCCGGTCGAGCACCTGCTCGCCGAGGTGGCCGAACGGCGGGTGGCCGAGGTCGTGCGCGGCCGCTGCGGCCTGCACGACCACGGGGTCGCAGCCGCCGAGCCGTTCGATGGTGGCGCGCACATCGTCGGGGGCATCCCTGAACCCGACGGCGATCGAGCGGGCGACCGCCGAGACCTTGAGCGAGTGGGTGAGCCTGTTGTGCACCGTGGTGCCGGAGCCGGCCTGCGGAATCACCTGGGTGACGGCGGAGAGCCGCGAAAAATAGGGAGAGAAACGGATGCGCTCGACGTCGACGCGAAACTCGTCTTCTCCAGCGGCGCCGGGCTCGTCTGTTGCGGATGCTGCTGTTTCGACGATTGCGCGCTCGCGCCCGCCGTCGGTGTGGGATCGCACAAAGCTCTGCATAGTGCGCTCAGCCTAGCCCGGGCCGGGCGTGGGCTAGGGCCGAGCGCGCCGGAGCTCGGAGCCCTGAGTCGGGGCCAGGAGCCCTGCGCCGGAGCCGGGAAACGGGAGTCCTGAGCCGGGGCCACGAGACCTGAGCTGGGGCCAGGAGTCCGGGCCCGGAGTGGGGAGCGCCGAGCTGGACCCGGAGCCGGGAGCCCTGACCCGGAGCCGGGAGCCCTGGCCTCCGTCGAGCCAGGGCCGGCCGCGCGTAGACGAGTGCGTGAGTGGCTTGGCGCGTGGGGGTGGCTCAGCGCGCAGAGAAGGCGGCGACGCGCGCGCGGGCATCCGCACTGTCGAATGCACGGCCGATCGTGACGGCCTCATCGTCGAGCGAGGCTTGGAACGAGCGGCCTGCTCCGGAGTGCAGAAGCCGCTTGGCATGTCCGAAAGCAGCCGTCGCTCCGTCCAGCCAGTGTGCCGCGATCTCGGCGGCACGTTCGGCGACCACCTCGGGGGCGACGACCTCGGTGACGAGCCCCCAGTCCAGTGCCTCCGCCGCGCTCAGCATGCGTGGGGTGAGCAGCAGTTCCGCCGCGCGCCGACGGCCGACCGCCTCGGGCAACAATGTGCTCACGCCGCAGTCGGGGGTCAGCGCGATGTCGGCGTACTTGCTCACGAAGCGCGCCTTCTCCGAGGCGACGATCACGTCGGCGACGAGCATGAAGCCGAGCCCTCCGCCCGCGACGGCGCCCTGCACCGCGGCGACGATCGGCGTGCTGCTCTCTCGGAGCAGCCGGTGCCCCTCGTGAATCAGATCGGCGAGCCGGCGCACGCCGTCGCCGGCGCTCGCCTCGGTCGTGCCCAGCTCCGACATCGCCTTGACATCGCCGCCCGCACAGAACGCGCGGCCCTGCGCGTCGAAGAGCATGGCGCCGATGTCATCGCGGCCCGCGATTTCGGCGGCGATGTCTCGCCACCGTTCTGCGGCTTCGCCATCGATCGCGTTGAGGCGGTCCGGACGGTTGAGGGTCACGTGGGCGAGCCCGTCGGTCACCGTGAAAAGAATGCTTTCGCTCATGGCAGAGCAGTCTACGGATATGGCGTCGGACTCACCCACTCCCGTGGTCTGCTCCGGTGGTCTGCTTCGTTGGTCGGGCTTGACGCCGTCAGATGATCGGTGAGTGCGACCCCGGTTCGGAGGTCGGCTCACGCGCTCCTCCACCACCGGACTGGCGCCGCGCGAGTTGACTGTGACGAGGGCTGAGCTCGGTAGGCGAGACGTTTTCCAACCCGCGTTCTGCAATCGGAGGGCATCCGACCCGCGTGGCGGCTATTGAACCGGTAGCCGCCACGAAATTGGGGTGCCGAAATCAGGAGCGGAGGCGTGTCGCGGCAGTGATTCACTGCTCTTTCGCCGGTTTGCCCCCGGGCGACACACCTCCACTCCTGATTTTGGTACCGGCCGGGGGCGGAACCTACCCGGCGGCGTCCGACCCCCGTGACGAATGTGCGACTGGGGCATAGACGGGGATGCGGGTTGCGCGTTGGGTGCCGCTGCGCGCGTTGGCGCCGGCCCGCGTGACGGCACCGGGCCCGCGCACGAACGCGCGGCTGGGCGCCGACCCGCGTAGCGGCACCGGGCCCGCGCCCGCGACCCGCGCGGCGGCGCCGGACCCGCGCGCCGGCTAGCGAACCGCGCGCCGCTCCGGAAGGGGGGTACCGAAATCAGGAGCGGAGGCGTGTCGCGGCAGTGATTCACTGCTATTTCGCCGGTTTGCCCCGGTCGACACACCTCCACTCCTTCGTTTGGTACCGGCCGGGTGGCGCGGCAGCTGAGCCGAGCCTCCGCGTCGCGTGCCCGGTGGCCCCCG
Source organism: Glaciibacter kafniensis (assembly GCF_039538945.1). Classification (NCBI taxonomy): domain Bacteria; kingdom Bacillati; phylum Actinomycetota; class Actinomycetes; order Micrococcales; family Microbacteriaceae; genus Glaciibacter; species Glaciibacter kafniensis. Next base: position 28,968 of record NZ_BAABCN010000010.1, read on the forward strand.
AAGTAGTCACGTCGCTGGAGATTCACCTCCCGGTAACCCGCGGGTCGGGAGTCGTTAGGACCGCCTGCTTAGCGTTGGCCATCGAACACAGCATTGGTTCCCCTGTCATCGAAGCACGAAAGGCTTCCCATGAAACTCAGCATCAAGACCCTGCTCGCCGCCGGTGCAGTCACCCTGCTCGCCGCCGGGCTCAGCGCCTGTTCCGCCACGCCCGGCACCGGCGCGGCGCCCGGCGCCGGCACCGATGACGCCAGTACCGTCAGCTTCGCCGTCGACGAGAACACCCTCGTCTTCGGGGTCGTCCCCGACTCGGTCGACACCGAGACCAACTACCAGCCGCTGATGGACTACATCGCCAAGAAGACCGGCAAGACCGTCGAGTACCACGAGTCGACCGACTACGCCGCATTGATCGAAGCCTCGATCGCCGGCAAGATCGACGTCGCCTCCTTCTCGGGTTTCACCTACGTCACAGCCAAGAACAACGGCGCGAAGATCACCCCCGTCTCCTCGATCGTCACCGAAGAGGGCCAAGAACCCGGCTACTTCTCACAGGCCATCGTGCCGGTCGGCAGCGACATCAAGACCATCGCAGATATGAAGGGCAAGAAGGTCTGCTTCGTCGACCCGTCGTCGACCTCCGGCTACCTGTTTCCGAGCTACAACCTGCTCGAAGCAGGCATCGACCCGGAGAAGGACATCACCCCCGTCTTTGCCGGCAAGCACGATGTGAGCGTTCAGAAGGTCGGCGAGGGCAAGGAGTGCGACGCCGGATTCGCCGAGGACAGCGAAGTTGAGAAGAGCGACAAGGTAACGGTCATCGACGAGACCATGGTTCCCGGTGCTCCTGTCGTCATCTCAGACACGCTTCCGGCCGACCTGAAGACGCAGCTCACCGGCATCCTGGCGAAGGTCAGCATCGATGAGATCATCGCCGCCGGCATCACGAGTGCCGACTCTGATGCCTTCCGTAGCGTCTTCTTTGAGACCCAGCCGGTTGACGACTCGTACTACGACACCGTGCGCGACATCTGCACGAAGACCAAAGCGACTCAGTGCCAGGGCTAACCCCCTCGCGCTGACCCGCTGAATCGACTCCGCCCGAATCGGCTCTGGACTGAATTGAGAGTGACCATGAACAGCACCCCGATCATCGACGTGACAAACGTCACGAAGACCTTTGGCCAGACCACCGCGCTTGACGGGGTGTCTTTGCAGGTCAATCACGGCGAGATCGTGGTGCTGCTCGGTCTGTCTGGCTCGGGCAAGTCGACGCTGCTGCGGCACCTCGACGGGCTCGAGCTGCCGACCAGCGGAACCGTGAACGTGCTCGGCGAGGAGGTGTCGTCGCTCTCGGGGCGGCGCCTCCGCGCCCTGCGCGGCCGGGTCGGCTTTGTCTTTCAGCAGTTCGAACTGGTTCCGTCGCTGACCGTGCTCGAGAACGTGCTGACGGGTGCTCTCGGCACCCTGCGCGGGCCTCGATTCGGTCTCTGGAGCTACCCGCGGGCACACAAGCTGAAGGCGCTCGGTCATCTCGACCGGGTCGGCCTGCTGGCCCGTGCCTACCAACGCGCTGACACCCTCTCCGGGGGTCAGCAACAGCGCGTGGCCATCGCCCGCGCACTCATGCAAGACCCGCAGATTCTGCTGGCCGACGAACCCGTCGCCTCGCTCGACCCGGAGTCAAGCGATGCGGTGATGGCGCTCATCCGTCAAATCGCCACCGACCAGAACCTCACTGTGGTGTGCAGCCTGCACCAGGTGGATCTCGCGCTCTCATGGGGTGACCGTATCGTCGGCCTCCGACACGGGCAGGTCGTGCTCGACACACCGACCGCCGGCCTGTCGAAGAGTGAGGTGATGGAGATCTACGGACGCGTCGCCACGACGACTACCGAGCTTGAGGCGATCCAGACCGAGTTGGGCGTCGCGGACGAGCTGACCGACCTCGAAGCGGTCCTGACCGACCTGGGCGTCGCTGACGAACTCACCGAGGAACGCGCCGACGAGCTCACCCACGGTTCGGCTCACGATTCGGCTCACGAGCCGACTCACGAGCCCGCTCACGGCCACGCGGCCGAACGCACGTCGACCACGTTCTCACTCCGATGACGACGCTGAGCCCGTCACGCCTCAGCTCACGCGCACCGGCAGACCTGCTGGCTCGCGCTCCGCGCCGCCGGGTGTCGCCCGAACGCATCGCGGCCGGGCTGACCATCGTCGCCCTGCTCGTCGTCTCCGCGGTTGCGTTGGCCGGCATCGACATCTCGATTCCGAAGATGCTCGAAAGCGCTGCCAACGCCGGCAAATTCTTCGCCCGCGTCGGAACGATCAGTTTTCCCGAACCGGCCGAGCTTCTCTATCTCACCGCATTGACCGTCGGCCTCGTGCTCACCGGAACCCTGCTGGCCTCGGCCATCTCGATTCCGATCGCGTGGATCTCGGCCTCGAACACCACTCCCGGCCCACTCTGGCGTGCGGCTGGCCGCTTCGTCGGCGTGCTCACTCGAGCCGTTCCGGATGTCGTGCTCGCGATGGTGTTCGTGCTGATGTTCTCGCTCGGCTCGCTTCCGGGCATCCTGGCCATCGGCATCCACTCGGTCGGCATGATCTCGAAGATGTTCGCCGACGCGATCGAGCAGATCGACGAGGGGCCCCGCCTGGCGATCCGTGCGGCCGGAGGCACCCGATTTCAAGAGTTCTTCTCCGGCGTGCTGCCGCAGGTGCTGCCGTCGTGGGTAGCAACGGTGCTGCACCGCAACGACATCAATCTGCGCGGCTCGGTCATCCTCGGCTATGTCGGCGTGGTCGGGCTCGGCATGGAGATGTCGCACGCCTTCAAATCGCTCAACTATTCCCTCGGGCTCGGCGTCGCGCTGGTCATCTTCGGCTTGTGCGTGCTGATGGAGATCGTCTCCAGCGTGCTGCGCACCGCGATGCTCGGGATCGCACCCACCGGGCGCGGGCTCGGTGACCGGATGCTGCGCGCGGTGACGCGCAAGCGGCCCACGTCCGCGGCTCGCCCGGCCGCAGACATCCGTTCCGGTGCGTTGCCTGCCGATAATGTTCAGCTGCAGGCACACACACCCGCCCCACGGGAGGCGGATGCCCTCACCGCTGCACTTCACCGTCCTTGGGATGCCGTGCGCATCCGCAACACGGTCTGGGGATGGCTTGCGCTCGCCGTGGTCGTGGGCGGGGTGCTGATCTGCAATGTCCAGTGGGGCGACCTGCTCACGGTCTGGGGCTACATCCCGCAGATTGCCGCGTCGTTCTGGCCGCCCAGCTTCGGCAACTACGGGGCAGCCACCCTGTTCGCTGCGATGGGGCAGACTATCGCGATCGCCCTGGCTGCGACCCTGCTCACCCTGGTCTTCTCGCTGATGATCGGCTCGTTGGCGGCCCGCAACGTGGCACCGAACCGCACGGTTCACGCCTCGATGCGGCTGCTGCTGGTGATCATCCGCGGCATCCCCGAAATCATTCTCGCCATCGTGCTCATCGTCGTGACGGGGCTCGGAACCCAAGCCGGCACCATCGCACTGGCCTTCGGCGGCGTCGGCCTGCTCGGCAAGCTCATCGCCGATTCCTTCGAAGAGGTGAAGCCCGGCCCTGAGCGCGCGCTGCGGGCCACCGGGGCCTCCCGCAGTCAGGTCTATGCCGCTGCGACCCTGCCGCAGGGCATGAAAGCATTGATCGGGCACGGCTTCTACATGCTCGACACCAACATTCGTGCGGCGACGATCCTCGGAATCGTCGGCGGCGGTGGCGTCGGCTACTACCTGTTGAACGCCGGGCAGGGCTCGAAATACGACCTCGTCACGGCTATCGTGCTGATGATTCTGGTCACCGTTCTGGTTGTTGAAGGGCTTGCGATGTGGATGCGCCGGGTGTTCCGTTGAGTGGGGCAGCGTCGGGTTCGGCCGCGTCGGGTTCCGCCGCGTCGGGTTCCGCAACGTTGAAATCGGCAGCGTTGAGCTCGAGCGCGAGAGGCGGGGCGCCGCAGTTTGACGTGGTCGTGGTCGGCTCCGGAATCGTGGGCCTCGGCCACGCGCTCGCCGCGGTGCGCCGCGGACTCCGCGTCGTCGTGATCGACCGTTCCGCCGAGATCGGCGGCGCCTCCGTGCGCAACTTCGGTCATCTCTGCTTCACCCCGCAGGCCGGCCAAGCGCGCGAGTTCGCGCTGGCCTCCCGGGCGATCTGGCTCGATGTGGCGACGGATGCCGGCATCTGGCTGCGCGAGTCCGGCACCTTCGTGATCGCCCGACACGCTGACGAGCTGCAGGTATTGAGCGACCTGGCTGAGGTGCGCGGTGCTGAGGTGCGCGGTGCTGAGGTGCGCGGTGATGAGGTGCGCGGTGCTGACTCCCGCGCGGCAGCCGGTGGCGGCCCCGGCACTCGGGGTGCCGAAGCCGGTCCGCTCGGCGACCGCGCCGAGGTCGAACTCCTCAGTGCGGCCGACGCCGAGGCGCGCATCCCCGTCGCGCAGGGCACCGCGGTCGGCGGCGCATTTCTTCCCTACGATCTGCAGGCCGATCCGCGCCAGGCAGCCGCGGCGCTCGCCGGCTACCTCGCCAGCCGGGGCGTCGAGTTCCGTTACCGCACAGCGGTCACCGGGGTCAGCTCCGGCCGGGTCGAGACGACGCGGGGCGCGATCACCGCAGCGACCATCGTTGTGGCGGTCAACCACGACATCGACCAGCTCTATCCCGAGGTCGCCGAACGCCGAGGAATCCGTCGCTGCGGACTCGACATGCTCCGCGTCGATGCGGGCCTACGGATGCCCCTCGCCGCTCCGCTGCTGACCGGCTGGTCGCTGGTTCGCTACGGTGCCTTCGGCGGTACTCCGGCTGCCGCGGCACTGCGAGAACGACTGGGCCGCGAGCATCCCGAATTGGCCGCCCTCGATCTCAACCAGATGTACACGCAGCTGCCCGACGGCTCGCTGATCGTGGGGGATACCCACTATCGCGGTGAGGCGATCGCGCCCTTTCAGAGCGAGTATGCGTTCGAGGAGTTGCTGCGTCTGGCTGCGGAGCTGTTCGGCATCGCCCGCCCACGAGTGCTCGAGCGCTGGCAGGGCGTCTATGCGTCGGCGCCCGACGAGTTTCTGATCGAAGAACCCGAACCGGGCGTGCACCTGGTGGCCGCGACAACCGGCATCGGTATGACCTGCGGCCTCGGCCTCGCCGAACACGTGAGCGCTCTGGCATTCGATTCTTCTGTTTCTTCACCCCGATCCACCCTCTGAAAGGAACATCATGAGCACATTTGATGGAATCGTCCCCGCAACCGACCAGGCCGACCAGGCCGACCAGGCCGACCAGGCCGACCAGGCCGATCAGGCCGACGCGGCCGCTCGCCAGGCGAATGCGAAGCGAGACAGCGGGGTGTCGCCCTCTGGCGCGCTCGCTGTCGATGCTCTCGACATCGACACCCTCGTGCTCGCGGCATTCGAGGCTGCCGGCGGTGACGAAGACGGCGTGACCGTCGATGTCGAACTCGTCGTGTTCGACATGGCCGGCACGACGGTGCGCGACGACGGCCTGGTCGAGCGGGCATTCGTGCTCGCCGCGGATCGCACGGGCATCACGAGCAACGACGAGCAGCGTGAAGAGGCCCTCGACTACGTGCGCGAGACGATGGGGCAGTCGAAGATCGAGGTGTTTCGCGCGCTGACCGGCGACGAAGAAGCCGCGGTGCGCGGCAACGAGGCGTTTGAGGTCGCGTACTCCGAGCTCGTCGCATCCGTCGGTGTCGAAGCCATCCCTGGTGCGGAGGAGGTCATGCGCGAACTGCGCGAAGGCGGTGTCAAGGTGGCGCTCACGACCGGATTCTCGCGGGTCACCCTCGACGCCCTGCTCGACGCGCTCGGCTGGCACGATGTCGCAGACGTGACGCTCTCACCGGCCGATGCCGGGCGCGGCCGCCCGTTCCCCGACCTGCCCCTGACCGCCCTGCTCCGCACCGGAGCAACGAGCGTCAGCACAATGGTCGTCGTCGGCGACACCGCCAGCGACATGCTCTCCGGCGTGAACGCGGGCGCGGGTCTCGTAGTCGGCGTGCTGAGTGGCGCGCACGACGAGGACGCGCTCGAGGAGGCCGGAGCGGATGCCGTACTCACGAGCGTCGCCGACCTGCCTGACCTGCTCGGGTTGCGCTAAACGCGGTCCGCGGTGCACTCCGCGGTCGCGCACTCACCCTCCCGCACCTGTTCACCGTCCGCGAGAGGTCGCAGAACGCCCCTTCGATCGCGTTCAAGGGGCGATCTGCGACCTCTCGCGGGGACAACGCCGTCTACCGCTCCACCGAGAAACACAGAACGAGGACCAGATGCACCAGTCAACACTCACCGGCCGCAGCGTTGATGTTCTGCTGCGCCCCGCTCCGCACGCCATGGTGTGGTCGGGTGTCGGGCAGCCGCACGATCAGCTGGCGGTTCCCGGCGTCTCTCTGGCCCCCGGCGATGTGCTCGTCGAGATCGAACTGGCCACCGTTTGCGGCTCCGACCTGCACACCGTGCGCGGCGATCGCGGGGCCGCGACACCGCTCGTGCTCGGCCACGAACAGATCGGCCGGGTCGTCGCGCTCGGCGAGAACGCGCGCACCGCGGTGGGCGTGCCGCTGGCGCTCGGCGACCGGATCGTCTGGACGGTCACCGTCAGCTGCGGCCTCTGCGACCGCTGCCGTGCGGGTCTCACTCAGAAATGCCGCACCCTGGCGAAGTACGGGCACGACCGCGTGCACCGCGGCTGGGAGTTGAGCGGCGGCTTCGCCACCCACGTTCACGTGCTCGCCGGTTCACCGATCGTGATCGTTGACGACGCGATTCCGGCCGAGGTCGCGGCACCGGCCTCCTGCGCGACAGCCACCGTCGCTGCGGCGCTCGCGGCGGCATCCGCTGTGGTGCCGTTGAAGGGCGCCACGATTCTCGTGTCGGGTGCCGGACTGCTCGGGCTCACGGCGTGCGCGATGGCGACGGATGCGGGTGCCTCGGTCATCGTCACCGATCCAGATCCCGCGCGGCGTCGCAGGGCCCTCGCGTTCGGAGCTGCGGCAGTCGCCGACCCGCTCGCCGCATCGGCCTCACCGACGGGGCTCGCGGCGGTCAGCGGCGGGATGATTGCCGCCGGCGCCGACGAGGTTTCGATCGCGCTCGAGCTATCGGGAGCACCGGCCGCCGTGCGCACGACGATTGACACCGTGGGCGTCGGAGGAGTCGTGATTCTGGTGGGCAGCGTGTCGCCGGGTGCGAGCGTTCCCCTCGACCCGGAGTCGATCGTGCGCCGCCTCATCACAATTCGGGGCGTGCATAACTACACCGCCACCGATCTCGAGCGGGCCGTCACCTATCTGGCCGGGGCGTGGCGACGCCATCCGTTTGCCGAGCTGGTCGGCGAGCGGTTCGCGCTGCACGACCTGGATGCCGCGCTCGAGCGCGCGGCGAAAGGTCACGACGTGCGCGTGGGTATCGATCCGCGGCTGGCCGACTCGAACGGGAACCCGGCCGAGTAGCGACCCGAGCGCCCAGGAGAGGCCGGGCGGTTTCGCCCGGCTCGCGCCGTGGTGTGCTTCGATCTGGCCTACTTCGAGCCGCCGGGAGGGCCGACGATCAGCAGCGTGGTCATGATCACGGCGATGCCGACGACGAACAGTGCGACCAGAGTCTTCGGGTGGTTCAAGAACCAGCGCAGCAGTCGGGACACCCAGGTGTGGTCGCGCGGGTCATCGGTGGCCGTCTTGCGCCAGACGCCCTCGAGCTTGCGGTTGCGGTCGAGCCAGATGTCGAACGGGATCGTGGCGTAGGGAACGATCGCGGTGAATACGGCGAGCACGATGAGCTTGAGGCTCCAGCGCTGGTTGACGCCGACGAGCACGGCGGTCATACCGTAGGTGATGAAGACGAACCCGTGAATCGACCCGGCGATGAGCACAGGGAGACCGCCGGCATTGCCGACGTATTTGAGCAGCATTCCCGAGATCAGGAGCGTCCAGGTCACCGCCTCCGCGATAGCAACAGTGCGGTAGAACAAGCGTGGCGACACGGGGCATCACTCCAGAAAAGGGCAGAACAAGGGGAAGGGGACTCTTCATCCTCGCAGTCGGTCGATGTGAAAGCATCGAACGAAAGTTTGAGCCGCGCGAAAGGTCGCAATCCGCCCCATGGATCGAGTTCAAGGGGCGGATTGCGACCTTTCGCGAGTCTCGCAGGTCGCAGGAACGCTACACCGCGACCCGCACCCGCAAGTCCTTGCGCAGAATCTTGCCGGAGCTCGACTTCGGAATCACCTCGATGAACTCCACCCGGCGCACCTTCTTGTGCGGCGAGACGCGCTCCTCGACGTACGCCATCACATCCTCGCCCGTCAGCACCGCGCCGGCCACGATCACCACGAACGCCTTCGGAATCTCCTGGCCATCGTCATCCAGCACCCCGATCACGGCCGCGTCGGCGATCAGCGGATGCGTCAGCAGCAGCGCTTCAAGCTCGGCCGGCGCGATCTGGTAGCCCTTGTACTTGATCAGCTCCTTGCTGCGGTCGACGATACGCACGACTCCCTCTGAGCTGACCGTGGCGATATCGCCGGTGTGCAGAAAACCCTCGGAATCGATCGTCTCGTGGGTCGCCTCGTCGTTGTTCAGATAGCCGAGCATGACGTTCGGCCCGTGCACAAGCAGTTCGCCCGGCTCGCTCACGCCCTCGGTCGGCACTGCGATCTCGGCGTCGGTTTCAGTGGAGATCAGCCTGCAGACCACGTTGGGAATAGTGAAACCGACCGAGCCGGCCGGCAGCTCGAACGCGTTCTGCGGAATCAGATGCGTGACCGGGCTCGCCTCGGTCATTCCGTAGCCCTGCAGCATCCGGCAGCCGAGCCGCGTTCCGACCGCGTCAGACAGGGCGGCGTCGAGCGGCGCGGCGCCCGAAAGAATCGTGTGCACGCTCGAGAGGTCGTAGGAGGCGACGAGCGGATGCTTCGCCAGGGCCACCGCGATCGGCGGGGCGATGAACACATAGCTGCAGGCGTGGTCCTGAATGATGCGCAAGAACTCGGGCAGCTCGAATTTCGCCATCGTCACCAGGCGGGCGCGCTGCTTGAACGCGAGGTTCAGCAACACGGTCATGCCGTAGATGTGAAAGAACGGCAGCAGGGCGAGGAGACGGTCTTCCGCCACCACGGTGAGCAGGCCGCGGGCTTGTTCCACATTGGCGACCAGGTTGCGGTGGCTGAGCATGACGCCCTTGGGACGCCCGGTCGTGCCGGAGGAGTAGGGCAGCACCGCCACATGGGTGGCGGGGTCGAACGTGACGGCGGGAGCATCCGCGCCTTCACCGAGCAAATCTGCGAGCGACGGATGCCCCGGCACGCCGTCGATCACGATGAGATGCTCCGCGTCAAGCCCGACCGTCTCGGCTGCCGGTTCGGCGGAGGCCAGCAGTGGCGAGATGGTGATCAACCAGGTCGCGCCCGAATCGGTGAGCTGGTTTGCCACATCTGCAGGCGTGTAGAGCGAGTTGATGGTCGTGACGGTAGCGCCGGAGCGCAGAATGCCGTGGAACACGCTCGCAAAGGCCGGAATGTTCGGGCAGAGCAGGCCGACGACAGTGCCGGGTCCGACCCCTCGATTGGCGAGAGCGCCGGCCACGCGATTGATCTGCTCGATCAAGGAGCGGTAGGTCATGCTCGCCCCCGTCGCCCCATCGACGATCGCCACCCGGTCGAGATCGGCGCCGGCCACCTCATCGAAGAGGTAATCGTAGATGCTGAGTTCGGGAATCTCGACGTCGGGGTAGGGACTGGTGAACACGAGCAATCTCCTTTGATTGGGTGAGCACAGTATGCCCGTTGCGCCCGGCAAAGCGGAGAAACTGGTCGCAGGTTTCCCGAATCGTGCATCACTGCATGCTTGCAGTGATGTATTATTGCAGTCGTGCAGAAAGATTGATTGCACCGAACTGCCGAGGACACAGAAACATGACGCAAGACGAACACGTCGGACTCCGTGATCGCAAGCGCCGGGAGACCCGCGCCCGATTGGAGGATGCCGCCGTCACGCTCGTGCTGCGCGATGGGTTGGAGCACACGACGGTCGACGCGATCAGCGAAATGGCTGACGTCTCACCGCGCACCTTCTTCAACTATTTCGAGAGCAAAGACGCGGCAATTCTCGGGGTGCACCAGATTGATTTCACCGACGACATGGTCGCGGCCCACCTGGCGAAGCATTCAGATCTGGATCCCGTCGAATCGCTGGTGCATCTGTTTCTGAACCTGCTCGGAGTGCCACTGTCACGTTCGACGATTCAACGGGACCGCATGGAGATCGTGCGCCGATACCCGCAGCTGTTGACCGGGCAGTTCAGCCAGGTGACGCAGATGGCCGAGAACGCCAAGAAGGCCGTGCGAGAGGTTCTCGCGGGATATCCGCAGTTCGCCGGCGACAGTTCCGACGACAGTGCCGGCCACGCGGCCCGGGCCGAGATCATGTTCGCCCTGTGCAGCACGGGCATGCGCCTCGCCATGGAGGAATGGGCCGCAGCCACAGCGGCAGCCGGCACCGACACCGGCACCGACACCGGCACCGGCACCGACACCGACACTCGCGCCGTCACTGACGTCGACGCCGCCCGCGAAAACATTGAACAACGAGCGATCACGCTCGTCAGAGAGGTAATTGAGAGACTGAAATGACCGAGACCATACCGGCGCCGCTCCAGGCGTCACCCGAAACCAAACGCCACATTCTTCTCGTCTTCGCCGGGCTCATGGTCACCATGCTGCTCGCGTCGCTCGACCAGACCATCTTCAGCACCGCGCTGCCGACCATCGTCGGTGAGCTCAATGGTGTCGATCACATGCTCTGGGTCACGACCGCCTACATTCTGGCGTCGACCATCATGCTGCCCGTCTATGGCAAGCTCGGCGACCTGATCGGCCGCAAGGGCCTGTTCATCGGTGCCATCGCGCTGTTCATCGCCGGTTCCATCGTCGGCGGGCTCGCCCCCGACATGACCTGGCTGATCATCGGCCGGGCCATTCAGGGCCTCGGTGGCGGTGGCCTGATGATCCTCTCGCAGGCGATCATCGCGGATGTCGTTCCGGCGCGCGAGCGTGGAAAGTACATGGGCATCATGGGTGGCGTGTTCGCACTCTCCTCCGTGGCCGGCCCGCTGCTCGGCGGTTGGTTCACCGAAGGCATCGGCTGGCGCTGGGCGTTCTGGATGAACATTCCCCTCGGAATTCTCGCCATCGCATCCGCCGTCATCTTCTTGAAGCTGCCGAAGTATGAGCATGCCAAGCCGCGCATCGACGTGGCCGGCATGGGACTGCTGGCCATTGCATCCACCTGCCTGGTGCTCGTTACGACCTGGGGCGGCACGACCTACGACTGGGATTCGCTGACGATCATCGCCCTGATCGCCGGAACCGTCATTGCCGGTGTCGCGTTCGTTCTGGTTGAGCGTCGCGCCGCCGAGCCGATCATGCCGCTGCACCTGTTCAAGGACCGCAACTTCAACCTCACCACGATCGCCGGTCTGATCACCGGTATCGCGATGTTCGGCGCCATGGCCTACCTCCCGACCTACCTGCAGATGGTGACGGGGGCCAACGCCACCGAGGCCGGCTTCCTGATGATCCCGATGATGGCGGCCCTGCTGATCAGCTCGATCGGATCGGGCGCCCTCGTCAGTAAGACCGGTCGCTACAAGTGGCTGCCGATCGTCGGAACCGCGATCGTGGCGATCTCGCTCCTGCTGATGTCGACGATGACTCCCGACCTGGCCGTGTGGGTGCTCTGCGCCTACCTCGCCGTGATGGGTATCGGTCTCGGCATGAGCATGCAGATTCTCATCCTGATCGTGCAGAACTCGTTCCCCGTCGCCCAGGTCGGCACGGCCACCGCATCGAACAACTACTTCCGTCAGATCGGTGCCTCACTCGGCTCCGCCGTTGTCGGCAGCCTGTTCGTCGCCCGGCTCACCCAGTTGATGACCGAGCGGATGCCCGCCACGAGTGGCGCGGGAGACGGCGGCTTGAACTCGCTCACCCCCTCGGTCGTCAAGGAGCTGCCTGATTCCGTGCGCGAGATCATCATCGGTGGCTACAACGACGCTCTGACGCCGGTGTTCCTCTACATGGTGCCGTTGGTCGTCATCGCGGTCGTGCTGCTCTGCTTCGTCAAGGAGATTCCGCTGGCGACCTCGATCGATCGTGGCCCGGTGGCTGGGTCGGCTGACGCTGGCGAAGCGGATGCAGCGGCTGATGCTGCAGATATCGACAGCGCTGAGTCAGTTGCCGTCGGCTTGGGTAGAGAGAAGTAAACAATCTCGTTGGTCGAGGAGGCCGCCCGCGATCGGGTCGAGACCTCGTGAGCCGATGTTCGAACTCAACCCGAGTTCAAGGATTGGCTCGCGAGATCTCGAGACGCGTGCTCGCAAGCTCGCGCGCTCCTCGATCAACGAAGTGGTCATTTGCCTAATAGACACTCGCTGGCGCTCGCTCCTCGAGCGCCGGCACGGAACAACACGAAGGCCCGGCGCTCATGCGCCGGGCCTTCGTTTTAACGGATTCTTTACTTGGTCGCGGTCTTCTTCCAGCCCGCGTAGAGCACCTTGTTGGCGGTGATCTTTGTCGTGAATACGAAGGGCTTCTTCAGTGCGGAGTCGCTGAACCAGCCGGTGAAGGCATAGCCGGTCGCCTTCGGGTTGGCGGGTTTCTTGGCGACGGAGCCGACGGTGACGGTCTGCTTCGTGATCGCAGATCCGTGGCCCTTCATGCTGAAGGTGACAGCCACGGCCTTCTTCCAGCCGGCGTAGAGGGTGGTGTTCTTGGTGATCTTCGTGGAGAAGCTGAACTTCGTCGCGGTTGCGGCGGAGTCGGTGTACCAGCCGGTGAACACGTAGCCGGCGGCCTTCGGGTCGGTCGGCTTCGTGGCGATGGTGCTGAGGGCGACGGTCTGCTTGGTGATCGCGGCGCCGTGGCCCTTGAGGTTGAAAGTGACTGCCGCCTTCCAGCCAGCGTAGAGCGTGGTGTTTGCGGTGATCGTCGTCGTGAATACGAACGGCTTCTTCAAGGCGGAGTCGCTGAACCAGCCGCTGAAGACGAAGCCGGAAGCTGTCGGTTTGGTGGGGGTTTTAGCGAGGCCGCCGACGGTGACGGTCTGCTTCGTGGGAGCGGTGCCGTGTCCCTTGATAGTGAAGGTGACGGTTGCAGTGTTCAGCTTCCAACCGGCATAGAGCGTGGTGTTTTCGATGATCTTTGTGCTGAAGCTGAACTTCGTGGTGAGTGCGGCCTCTGCGAACCAGCCCGTGAACGCGTAGCCGGAACGGGTCGGCGCGGCCGGGGCGGTGACGGTGGTGTCGTAATCGGTGGTGACGGCCGTGACGGTGCTGCCGCCGTTGCTGTTGAAGGTGACGGTGTGGGTGTCGAGGGTCCAACGGGCTTCGAGGGTGATGCTCGTGGTGATTGTCGTCGTGACCGTGAACCGCGTCGTAGAGGCGGCATCCGTGAACCAGCCGGCGAAGGTGTAGTTGGCCCGGCTCGGAGTGGGCAGTTCGATCTGAGCCGCGGAGAGAGTGCTCGCGAAGACGCGTGTGCTGGTGGTCGCGGGCGCGCCGGTGTAGGACTCGTTAAATGTGAGCTGGTAGCTGCGTACGGTCACGAGTGACTCTGGGTTGATCCATCCGTTGTTCACGATGGCGCCTGTGTTGACGATGGCACCCGTGCCGGTGAGAGTTCCGGTGTTGTTGATGGTTCCGGTGTTGTTGAACGTTCCGGTGGTCTCGATTGCTCCTGGCACGTTCACCGTGCCGGTGTTGTCAACCGTGGTGGCCGCGGGGATGCGCAGAGTGCTCCCCTCCGCGATGGTCAGCGTGCCGGCGTTGCTGAGGGAGCCGAAGGCCAGGCCGCCGCTGCCGGCGCCGATCACGTAAAACTGCCATCCCGGATCCGACTTGACGGTGACGTTGGCGTCGACGCCGATTGTGACGGGTCCTCCTGATCCGGACGGACCACCCCCGATCGCTGCAGCGTTGAGGCCACCGGTGGCGGTCACGGTTCCGCCGGCGATGGAGAGATTTGCGCCGGCTCCTCGTGAGCCGCCGCCAATTCCCGCCCCATTCTCGCTGCCGGTAGCGGTGACGGTTCCGCCGCTGATCGAGACGGATCCGCCTGCCCCGTTCCAGCCGCCGCCGATCCCCGCTGCACCGCCAGTGCCTCCGGTGGCGGTGACTGTTCCGCCGCTGATGGAGATGGTGCCGCCGCCATAGCCATCGCCGCCGCCGAGCGCCGCAGCGTTGCTCCCCCCTGTGGCGGTGACGCTGCCGTCGGTGATCGTGAGGTTTCCGCCCACCGCACCAAACCCGCCGCCGATCGCCGCGCCGCCGCGGTCACCGCCGACGAGGGTGAGGTCTCCTCCGTTGATCTGCACGGTCCCGCTGCTGCCGGTGTAGCCGCCGCCGATGGCCGCGCCTCTGAAGCCGCCGGTGACGACGAGGTCCCCGTTACCGGCGCTGGAGTCAGCGACCGTCAGCGTCGCGCGGTCGGGTACCCCGATGCCGGCCTTGAGATCTTGTCCCGTCACCTGCAGAGTGTGCCCGTTGAGGTTGAGCGCGACGCTCTTGCCGGCGGTGACAGCGATCGGCCCTTCGGTGACTGCGACCACGACGTCTTTGTTGAGGGCGACTTCGCCGCCAGCGGTGAAGGCTGCGGCCAGCGATGCAGCATCGGTGACGAGGGTGGCGGCGGATGCCGATGCGACCGGTGAGACGGTGAAGCTCACCGCGATCAGCGCCGCCGTTGTGCTCACCGCCGCGATCATCCGTCGCAGCGAGGTGCGTGGGGGATCGATGGTCGTCGTCAAACGGGTAATCGTCACGGTGTCTCATCTCGTTCGGCGGGCAAGCCGCTTCCGAGGCTAACGGCGCGAGCATTTCGCAGACAATGGACCTAGCTCCCCAGAAGGCCTGGCCCTCCCACCCAGAACGGGGATGCGGGGTAGGTGCGCATATCGACTGCGAGACGGCGGCTGACACCCACTCGGCATCCGCCTTCAGGTGCACTGGTCGTCCCTCGCACTGGGGACATCCGCGAGGCATCCCCTCCAAGGTGGCCGGGATAAACTCAAATCTGGAAGCGGTGCGAAACCCCCTGTTGGGTCGCACGTGGCCAGGGCAGCGGAGGCCTTCGCGCTCCGCACGACTCAGGGATGAGACATCTGTTTCGCCCGACGTCATCTGTGCGCCGGCCTGGAGATGATGCTGTCAGCAACGTCAGCCCCTGCCCCCAATGCCGCCGAGGGACGATTATGAACAGATTCACCAAGATCGCCGTCGCCGTCGTCGGTGGTGCAGCTGCACTCGCCCTCGTGCTCGGCGGCGGAGAGACTTTGGCCTCGTGGACCTCGTCGTTACGCGCCGAATCCAACACCATCACATCGGGCTCCCTCACCACGACTGCGAGCGTGGCCGCGCCGCTGACCACGACCTTCTCGGGCAGCGCGCTCTCCGCGACGGGCAGCTTCACCATTGCCAACACCGGAACGGTCTCGGGCGACTACAGCACCGCGGTGACCCTGGGCAACGGCTCGTCCGCCCCACTGGCAGGCAATATTGCACTGGCCGCTTGGCCGGTGGCGAGCGACACGGCGTGCACCGCATCCGCCACCCCCACGGCTTCCGTCTCTGGAACGCTCGCCGCGGCGCCCACCCTGACCGGATCGCTGCCGGCCAAGGCCTCGGTCGTCTACTGCCTGCGCACCACGCTCACCTCGGCAAGCGGCGTGAGCAGCGGGAGCACGGTTTCGGCGACGATCACCGCGACGACAACGGTCGGCGGGTGGACGAGCGCCGCGAGCAGCTCATTCGTGCAGACCCTCGCCGACGCCACCGTGCCAACCGTGCCGATGCCCGTTGACACGGGCACCTGGTACCAGCTCGTGAACACGAAGAGCAAGGCCTGTGTCGCCGCGAGTCCGTCGAGCGCCGGCAACGGATCTGAGATCTTCCAAATTCCGAAGTGCGGTCAACTCGGCGCGGCCAACGAATCCTGGCTCTTCACCGCCGCGGTCACGAACGGCTACACCACCGTCTCGAATGGCCTCGCCTCCTCCTCGCTGGTCTGGGGGCCGAACGGCGCATCGACGGGCGCCGGCGCCCAGATTCAGATGCAGACGGCCGTCGGCTCCGCCGCTCAACAGTGGAAACCCGTCAAACTGGGCACTGGGCTCTACCAGCTCGTCACTCTCGCAAGTGGGCTGTGCCTCTCGACCGACGGGTCGTCCTCCTACGGGTCTGCCATGCAGCAACAGGCGTGCGACAGCGCCAACACTGCTCAGACGTTCTCGCTGAACTCGACCGGCGTGACCATGACGCAGGCGACCATCCCGCCCAACAACGCTGCGGCCCTGAGCTGCACCTCGGACGGCTGGAATGCGTACGTCTCGTTTGCGAAACCGACTGACCCTAGCAACTCGACGACCTATCAGGTGACGGCGAACGGCGTCACGATCGCGACCGGAGTGAGCGACTGGTACCCGACCGCGCAGATTGCCCGCGACAACCTGCCATCCGTCACGTTCTCGCCCGGCCGGTACACCATCGTGATCACCCGAGTGCAGGCCAACGGAACCTCGACCCTCGTCGGCTCCGGCACGGTGGCTGTGGGACTGCCGACGAATCGCACGTATAACTGCGGTTGAGCACGTCCGGCGGGTTCGGGCCCCTGGCGGTGTACGCGCGCGCGTCATGGGTTGCCCATTTTTGCTAGTTCTCGCGACGGTTTACTAGCAAAAATGGGCGACCCAAGAGCGGGAACGACGGCGATCTGCGGGAACGACGGCGATCTGCGGGAACGACGGCGATCTGCGGGAACGACGGCGATCTGCGGGAACGACGGCGGATGAGACGCACAACGAAGGGCCCGGCTCAACTGCGCCGGGCCCTTCGTCACTGCAATTCGTACGAGCTACGCGTTGACCAGGGTCTGCGTGATCACCGAGGTGAAGAACGCGAGGCCGTCCACACCGGAGCGCATGGCAACATCCGTGTCGGGGCCGAAGCCGGGCTCGACCGCGTGCTCGGGGTGCGGCATCAGGCCGACGACGTTGCCGCGGGCGTTCGAGACGCCGGCGATGTCATTGAGTGAGCCGTTCGGGTTCACGTCGAGGTAGCGGAAGACGACCTGGCCTTCGCCCTCGAGGCGGGCCAGGGTGTCGGCCGAAGCGATGAATCCGCCCTCGCCGTTCTTCAGCGGAATGGTGATCTCGGCGCCGGCTTCGAAGTCGCCGGTCCAGGCGGTGGTGTTGTTCTCGACGCGCAGCTTCTGGTCGCGGCAGATGAAGGAGCCGTGGTCGTTGCGGATCAGGCCGCCTTCGAGCAGGTGCGCCTCGGCCAGCATCTGAAAGCCATTGCAGATGCCGAGCACCGGCATCCCCTTGTTCGCTGCGTCGATGACCTCGGTCATGATCGGCGAGAGGCTCGCGATGGCGCCGCAACGCAGGTAATCGCCGTAGCTGAACCCGCCGGGAAGCACGAGTGCGTCGACGCCGTGCAGGTCGTGGTCGCCGTGCCAGAGGGCGACGGCTTCGGCCCCGGCCAGACGGATGGCGCGCTGGGCGTCACGGTCGTCGAGCGAACCGGGAAAAGTGACGACGCCGATGCGCATTAGTTGCTCGCGGCTGCAGCCGCTTCCTCTACGACGTGGATGCCGACGACATCTTCGATGACGGAGTTCGAGAGCACCGTGTCGGCGAGTTCCTGAACCTCGGCGAGCACAGCAGCATCCACTGCCCCGTCGACGGTGATCTCAAAACGCTTGCCGACGCGCACGCCGGAGAATGTGGTTTTGCCGAGGCGACCGAGGGCGCCGGCAACGGCCTTGCCCTGTGGGTCGAGCAGCTCGGCCTTGGGCATAACTTCAACAACGATGGTCGGCATGGCGCACTCCGCAGGGCTCGAGAATGGGATGCCTCGATTCTACAGGCCGCCTTCGCCGTCGGCGACGCGTCCCTCCCGCCCCTGTTTCGCCGCTGAGGTGCCAACTTTTGCTAGTGGGCGGGCGGCGCAACTAGCAAAACTTGGCACCTCACGGAGGGTGGGGTGGGGCGCTAGCGTGCCCCGTGCTGCGCGTCGGCGGCCAGGATTGCGAGCAGCGCATCGCGGATCGCTGCCACGCCGGCATAGGTCTCGACATAGCTGGTCGACAGCGGCGAGAGGCCGATGCGCAGCGCCTCAGGCCCGCGGAAGTCGGGAATGACATCCTGCTCCCAGAGCACCCGGGTGACCTCTTTCATCGCCGGGTGCTGAATCGTGACGTGCCCGCCGCGCCGCGCGGGGTCGCGCGGTGACGCCACGATGACGCCGAGCGGCACCAGCCAGTCATCGACCAGGCTCATCGCGAACTCCGTCAGCCCGACCGATTTCGTGCGCACCGCGCCGATTCCGGCGGTCTCGATCATCGCGATGGTGTCTTGCATCGCGAGCATCCCGACGATGGCCGGCGTGCCACTCATGAAGCGACGGATGCCGGTGGCCGGCACATAGCTCGGCCCCATTTCGAAGATCGCCTGCGTTCCCATCCAGCCCTGAATCGGCTGCGCGAGCTCGCCCTGCAGGTCGGCACGCACGTAGCCGAAGGCCGGAGAGCCCGGGCCGCCGTTCAGGTACTTGTAAGTGCAGCCGACGGCAATGTCGGCGCCTGACGCATCTAGATCCACGGGCACCGAGCCGACGGAGTGGCAGAGATCCCAGAGCACCAACGCCCCGGCGTCGTGAACGATTGCGCTGATGGCGGGCATGTCGGCGAGAAACCCTGAGCGGTAGGCGACGTGGCTGAGCAGCACCAGGGCCGTCTGCGGGCCGACGACGGCGCGCACCTGCTCGGCAGTGACACCGCCGAAGGGGTCTGGCTCGATCCAGCGCAGGGTGAGGCCGCGTTCGGCGGCGATGCCCTCGAGCAGGTAGCGGTCGGTCGGAAAGTTGTCGGTGTCGACGACGATCTCGGTGCGGCCGGGGTGAGCAGGGCCGCTTCGAGCATCGACAGCGGCGCGGGCGAGCTTGTAGAGCGTGACGGTGGTCGAATCGCCGATGAAAACCTGGCCGGCGGCAGCGCCGAGCGCGGCATGCCCGAGCGCGTCACCGATTTTCAAGGGAAGCTCCATCCACTCTTCATCCCAGCCGCGGATCAGCCGGCTACCCCAGGCGTTGCTGAGAAAGTCGGTGATGCGGTCGACGCTGGCGCGAGTCGGTCGACCGAGGGAGTTTCCGTCGAAGTAGACGATGGGCGGAGGAGCGGTGTCGGGGTCGGTGCCGTCATTTTCGATTCCGACGAACGTGCCGCGGTAGTGCGCGAGGCCGTCGATGCGGTCTTTGCGGCGCGCGAAGTCGAGGTGCGGGTCGCGTGGGCCGGGTTTCGGGGCATCCGTTGCGCCGTCGTGCCCGGCATCATGCGCTGCGGAGTGGCTGGCGGTGCTGGAAGTCATTGCAGGTCCTCGAGTTCGAGTCGACTGACGGCGCGTGCGGTGCAGAGCCAATCGACGAATGCTGACGGATCGCTCGGGCGAGCGCCGGGAATGAACGTGATGCGAGAAGGGTGGATGTCGGCCTGGTTCGGGATGTGAGCCGGTTGCTGAGTGTGAGCCGCGTTCTGTGCGAGCCCATGGCCGAGCCCACGGTCGGTGAGCGCGGCGAGCACCTCCTCGGGTGACAGCCCGACCGCAAGCAACGCTTCGACCTCGCGTCGGTTCAGCCCGGTCGGCAGCGGGCCGTTGCCGAGGTCGGTGCCGTAGAGCACGCGGCCGCCGGCCAGATGAAACCGACGCAGATTGTCGGACGCGACAGCGAACTCCTCAGTGGGATCGCCCCAGCCGTGAATGTCGAGAGTGCTGATCCAGGTCATCGAGACGGCCATTGCGGCAATCATTCCATCGGGCAGCCACTCGCTGAACGGAGTGTGCGCGAACACATCGACCCCGGCGGCAAACGCGCGCTCGGCCTGGCCGCGACCCTGAGCATGAGCGACAACCGGCAGGCCGAGCGCGTGCGCCCGGTCGACGATCGCGGCAAGAATCTCGTCGTCGACCACCGGACCGGTCTCGGAGTTGAGTGCGATCTTGACCACGGATGCGCCCGCCGCCCGTTGGGTGTCGACGGCCGCCGTCGCATCCGCCACCGTTGCGATCTCGGCGACACTGCCCGCCGGCGTCCACGCTTGGCGTGCCGGGTACCCGCCGGGTGCCGTCAGAAACTGGTGGGCGAAAGCGATCTCCGGCAGGGGTTGCTCTGCCGCGTCCGCCGGGTATGCATTCGCCGAGTTTGACACTTCCGGTCGACTTTCCCCGGCGTACCGGGGTGTCTCGACCGGAACGGTCAAACTCGGCGCGGGTGACGCGGGGGCGGAGGTTGCGGGGGCCAGCGGCCAGCCACCCAGGTCGAGAACCCGCGCAATGCCGCCCCGCACCAAGAGCGACGGGTCGATCAAGGCCAAATGAACATGAGCATCCAGAAAGCCGGGGAGAACGGTCGTCGTCATGACCCGATTTCAGTGCGCACGGCAAACAGCTCGGGAAAGAAGGTCAACTCGAGGGCCTTCTGCAAGAAGGCGGCGCCGCTCGATCCTCCGGTGCCGGTCTTCATGCCGATGATGCGCTGCACGGTCTTCAGGTGGCGAAAACGCCAGAGTTGAAAGTTGTCTTCCAGGTCGACGAGCTCCTCGCAGGCCTCGTAGGCGGCCCAGTTCTCGCTGGCATTCTCGTATATGCCCCGAAAGGTATGAACGAGTTCCGGCCGCAGCACCCAGGCCTCGGTGACGTCACGCTCGAGGATATCGGCGGGGATGTCGAAGCCGGAGCGGTGCAGGTAGCGCAGAAACTCGTCGTAGATGCTGGGAGCCTCGAGCACCTCGGTGAGCAGGGCGTGCGCATCCGGATCGCTTTCGAAAACGCTGAGCATGCGGCGGTTCTTGTTGCCGAGAATGAACTCGACGGCTCGGTACTGGTAGGACTGGAAGCCCGATGAGTTGCCGAGAAAGTTGCGAAACTCGGCGTACTCGGTGGGGGTCAAAGTGGCGAGCACCGACCACTGCTCGGTCAACGTGCGCTGAATGTGCTTGACCCTGGCAATGCTTTTCAGCGCGGGGGCCAGCTGGTCGGCACGCAGCCAGACGGCGGCGGCGCGCAGCTCGTGCAGCACGAGCTTGAGCCAGAGCTCGGTGGTCTGGTGCTGAATGATGAACAGAAGCTCGTCATGGTGGACAGGCACGCTGACCGGTCGTTGGGCGCTCAGGAGCGTGTCGAGATCGAGGTAGGAGCCGTAGCTCATCCGGTCATGAAAGTCTGTGACGATTTCTGGATCGAACTCGCGCGTGTTTTTCTCGACGCTCATCGGCGCTCCATTTCTGAACTGGGCATGATGCAACGGCGGCAGTGCCCAATTCGGTTCCCTGCATTCTTGGGGTTCCTGGCGAGGGCCGCAAGGCAGTGGCTCCAAAATCCTTCACTCGAGAGGCGGCGGAGGGATTCCTCCGAGCTTACGCAGGTAGGCGATCTAGAATTATCCTCATGACATCGTCTGCACGCGCCGCCCAGGATCCGGCCCAGCCCCGGCGCAAAGACGCACGGCTGAATCGTGAACGTTTGGTGACCGAGGCGCGAGCGCTGATCGCCGAGAACGGAGTGGATGCGTCGCTCGAGGAGATCGCCCGACGCGCCGATGTCGGAGTGGCCACCCTCTATCGCAACTTTCCGAGCCGCGACGACTTGGTGCGCGCGCTCTACGACATCGCCCTGGGCGAACTCGGCACCGTGCGCGAAGAAATTGTCGCCGCTCCCTCAGCATGGGACGGCGTGGTCGTCTATGCCGAACGCGTCGCTGAATGGCTGGTCGCCGATCCGTCTCTCCCGCCGATTCTGCGACGGATGTCGGTGATCGACCCGAGCTATCGGCCGGCGGTCGAGTTCGAAACCTTCTTGACCTCACTTGTTGCCCAGGCCAAGCGCGATGGCGATTTGCGCGGCGATGTCGCAGCTGTCGATGTGGGAATGATCGTGACGATGGTCGGGTCACTCGGAACCCTCGGCGAGGGGTACAGCGGTCAGTGGCGCCGACAGCTGTCGATCGCACTCGACGGGCTGCGCGGGGCGGGGCTCGATCGGCCGAAACTGCCGGGTCGTCCGCTCAACGCCAACGAGTTTCAGGCAACGGTGCACGGCTTGACGCGGGGCGCCAAGCGGCGCTCGACCCGCGGGGCGGCGCGCGACTAGCGGTCTGCGTCGAGTCGAGCACCAGGTTCGGCCCCGTTTCGTTGATCGAGGAGCGCGCGAGCTTGCGAGCACGCGTCTCGAGATCTCGCGAGCCAATCCTTGAACTCGAGTTGCGTTCAAACATTGGCTCACGAGGTCTCGAGACGGCCGAGGGCGGCCTCCTCGACCAACGAAGATGGTCAAATTCGTCCACCACCATGCCGCGCAGCGGCCTCACCGCTCGAGACCCGGTGAGCCGATCTCTTGACGTGGGTTGCGTTTGAACGTCGGCTCACGGGGTCTCGAGACACTCGCTGGCGCTCGCTCCTCGACCACCGGAATGGTGATATTCGTTCACAACTATGCCGCGCAGCGGCCCCACAGCTCGAGATCTCGCGAGCCAATCCTTGAAATCGGGTTGCGTTCAAACGTCGGCTCACGAGGTCTCGACCCGATCGAGGGCGGCCTCCTCGACCAACGAAGATGGTCGTTTGGCGGCTACGCCGTGCGCACCCGGATCAGGTTCGACCACGGGTCGTCAAAGCTGAGGGTCTGGCCGTCGTGACGGGTTCCGACGCCGTAGTGGGACATCCGCTCGCCCAGTGCGCCGAGGTCGTCGCTCGACGGCACGACGATGTCGACCTGGCCGAGCCCGAGGGCGAGGCGGCGCTTGCCGGCGCCGGAGCTATTCCAGGTGTTCATGGCCATGTGGTGGTGGTAGCCGCCGGCCGAGACGAAGAGCGCGGAGTTGCCCATCTCTGCGGTGCTTTCGAAGCCGAGCTGGTCGACGTAGAACGCGCGGGCGCTCGCCACATCGCCGACCGAGAGGTGAACGTGCCCGACGACGGCGTGGCCGAATGACGGGTCGGTCTGGCCCTGCTCGGTCAGGTGTTCGTTGATGAAAGCGTTCGGGTCGAGGTAGAGAGTGGCCATTTCGATGGAGCCGTGGGTCCAGCTCCACGCGGTGCGCTGGCGGTCCCAGTAGAGCTCGATGCCGTTGCCCTCCGGGTCGGTGAAGTAGAACGCCTCGCTGACGAGGTGGTCGGCGCTGCCGGTGAAGGTGCCCGGATGCTTCGTCGCGACCGAGTAGACGGCTGCGGCGAGCTGTGCCTGGGTGTCGAACAGAATGGCGGTGTGAAAGAGGCCGGCCGCGCGGGGCTCTGGCGAGGCCAACTCTGGTGCGTGCTGCAGGATCACGATCGGCGTCGTTCCGCGGCCGAGCACGGCGACCGAGCCCTCGTGGCTGAGCAAGGTCAGCGTCACGGCATCGCGGTAGTACGCGATCATCGCATCGAGATTTCCAACGCGCAGGGTGACCGCGCCCATGCCGGTGTCAGCAGCCAACAGTTCATTCGTAGATCGAGCCATGCCAAGTTCAACGGATGATGTGGGCCAGGTATTCCGGCCTGTCGGCTCGGACTGCGGTCGGCCGCCCTGCTGCGCCGAGTTTGACAGTTCCGGTCGAGACTCCCCGTTAGAGCAGGGAAAGTCGACCGGAACGGTCAAACTCGGCGGGTTCGGCGGGTGAGCGCGCTCAGTCTTGGTGGAGCTGGATCAGGTTTCCGCAGCCATCGTCGAAGATGGCGGTCGTGCCCGCGGCATCCGTTGACGGTTCTTGCGTGAACGGCACCCCGAGCGCGGTGAGGCGCTCGAACTCGGCCTGCACGTCGGCGGTTCCGAACACGATGGCCGGCACGCCGAGCTTGTGCAGGCCCTTCTTGTAGGCCTGGGCGACCGAGTTGTCGCTCGGTTCGAGCAGCAGCCCGACGAGCGGGTCGTCGGGAGATTTCACGACGTAGAGCTGGTACTCCGGCATCGTCATGAGCTTTTCGAAGCCGAGCTTTTCGGTGTAGAAGTCGTATGCGGTTGACGGATCGTCCACGTGGATGCTGCACATTTTGATTCGCATGTTCAGCAGACTACGCGCACCAACCGACAGGAATCCCGATGGTGTCGCCGCGTTGCGCTCGGAGCGTAAGGCTCGCCGAGCTTGACCGCTGCGGTCGACTTTCCCTGGTGTGCCGGGGTGTCTCGACCGAAAGGGTCACACTCGGCGACGGAGCTGCGCCGCGGTCAGGCGAACCGATCAGGCCGAGGTCAGGCGCTCCAGCAGCTCGCGATAGCGCGCGGCCGTCTGCTCAACGATGTGGGCGGGCAGCAGCGGCGGGGTGCCGGTCTGGTCCCAGTTGGCGGCGAGCCAGTCGCGCACGATCTGCTTGTCGAAGCTCGCCATCCGCTCGGTCGGAGTCGTGCCGTTCTGCCACGCTGCGGCATCCCAGTAGCGGCTCGAATCGCTGGTGAGCACCTCGTCGCCGAGAGTGATCACACCTGTTTCGGGGTCGACACCGAACTCGAACTTGGTGTCGGCCAGAATCACGCCGGCCTTCTCTGCGATGGTTGAGGCCGTGTTGAAGATCGACAGGGAGGCATCGCGGAGCGCGGCAGCGGCATCCGCCCCGACGAGTTCGACGGTGCGCTCGAACGAGATGTTCTCGTCGTGCTCGCCCATCGGCGCCTTCCAAGCGGGGGTGTAAATAGGCTCGGGCAGGCGATCGCCGTTCTGCAGGCCGGCGGGCAGCGGGATGCCGCACACCGTCTGCGAGGCCTGGTATTCTTTCCAGCCGGAGCCGGTCAGGTAGCCGCGCACGACGCATTCGATCGGGAACATGTCGAGGGTCTTGCAGAGCATCGCGCGCCCGGCGACGGCCTCGGGGATGAGGCTCGCCGCGGTTCCATTGGCGATCGCATGGTCGGGAACGAGGTGATTGGGCACATCGACGAGCTGGTCGAACCACCACAGGCTGAGCGTGGTGAGCAGCTCGCCCTTGCCGGGGATGCCGGGTTCGAGCACGTGGTCGAAGGCGCTGACGCGATCGCTGGCGACCACCAGAATGCGGTTGCTCGGCGCGGACTGCACTGCGGCATCCGTGTCGCTGACCACGTTATCGGCCGTGCTCGGGGCGTCCGGAAGATAGAGGTCGCGCACCTTGCCGGAGTAGCTATGGCGCCACCCGGGCAGGTCGACGGCGACGGATGCGGGAGGCTGGTTCTCGATAGTCACGTCTCCATTGTCGCGCAACTGCGCGTACGCTACTGAAGGCCCCTTCCGCGGAGGGGATGCTCCGCTCGCAGGAGGGCCCCATGTCGGTGGCGCACGCGAGACTGGCAGCCGGCCCATCGTCGCCCGGCACCTGCCGGCATTCGCCCGGCATCACGCTCTTCAGCAAGGACTTTTCAATGCAAAACGTCGTCAGACCCTGGCCGGCCCTGTGGGCGCTCGTGATCGGGTTCTTCATGATCCTCGTCGACACCACCATCGTGTCGGTGGCGACGCCGGCGATCATCAGCGGCCTCAATACCGACATGAACTCGGTGATCTGGGTGATGAGTGCCTACCTGCTCGCCTACGCGGTGCCGCTGCTGATCACCGGGCGCCTCGGCGATCGATTCGGCCCGAAGAATATCTACTTGATCGGTCTCGTGGTCTTCACCGCGGCATCCGTCTGGTGCGGTCTGTCGGGATCAATCGAGATGCTCATCGCCGCCCGGGTGCTGCAGGGCTTCGGCGCGGCAATGATGACCCCGCAGACGATGGCCGTGATCACGCGCATCTTTGCGCCGGATCGTCGCGGTCAGGCGATGGGCCTCTGGGGAGCCGTTGCCGGTATCGCAACCCTGGCCGGGCCGATTTTGGGCGGAGTGATCGTCGACAGTATCGGCTGGGAGTGGATCTTCTTCATCAACCTTCCCGTCGGCATCGCCGCGTTCGTGATGGCCTGGCGCCTGGTTCCGACGCTGCCGACGCAGAAGCACCGGTTCGACATTCTCGGTGTGGTGCTGAGTGCGATCGGACTCTTTCTCGTCGTGTTCGGCATCCAGGAAGGTGAGAGCTACGACTGGGGCACGATTGTCGGCCCGATCACCGTCTGGAGCGTGATTGGCGCGGGAATCATCGTGCTGGCCCTGTTCGTCTACTGGCAGTCGGTGAACAAGGGCGAGCCGCTGCTGCCGCTCAAGCTGTTTAGAGAGCGCAACTTCTCGCTGGCGAACATCGCGATCTCAACCGTCGGTTTCGCCATCACCGGCATGGCCCTGCCGCTGATGATCTTCGCCCAGACCGTGCGCGGACTCACACCGACTCAGTCGGCGCTTTTGATGGTGCCGATGGCGGTGCTGGCCGGCGCGCTCGCCCCGGTCACGGGCAAACTCGTCGACAGGATCAACCCCAAGTGGGTTGCCCTGGTCGGACTGCTCTGCTTGGCCGGCGGCTTGTTCTGGCTCGGCGCGATTCTCTCGGCGGATGTTCCGCTCTGGTTGCTGCTGCTGCCGATGGCTCTGATCGGTGTGGCCAATGCCGGCATCTGGGCGCCGCTGTCGACCACGGCGACGCGCAACCTGTCGCCGGCCGATGCCGGAGCCGGTTCGGGCGTCTACAACACGACCCGTCAGATGGGAGGTGTGCTCGGTAGCGCCGGAATCGCGGCGATCATGCAGGCGCGGCTGCTGGCCGAGCTGCCGGCTGCGTCGAGTGACGCATCGGGTGCCGGTGCCGGTGCCGGTTCCGGTGCGGGCGCATCCGGTGCCCTGCCGGAGTTCCTGCACGCCGGATACAGCGCGGCCATGGGCCAGTCGCTGTTTCTGCCGGCGGCCGTCGCGCTGATCGGTGCGGTGGCGGTGCTGTTCTTCGTGAAGCCGAAGCCGGTGGCCTGGGGGCCGGGGGCAACTGGTGATGCTGCGGCCGCTGGTGGCGACATGCGGGCGGATGCCCCGGTGTCGGAATCGGTGCCCGCCAGCTAGCTCTCGCGGGCGGCCCCTCGTTGGTCGAGGAGCGCCCGGCGGAGTCGGCCGCGTCTAATTAGGTATATGGCCGTTTCGTTGATCGAGGAGCGCGCGAGCTTGCGAGCACGCGTCTCGAGATCTCGCGAGCCAATCCTTGAACTCGGGTTGCGTTTGAACGTCGGCTCGCGAGGTCTCGAGACACTCGCTGGCGCTCGCTCCTCGACCACCGGAATGGTGATATTCGTCCACCACCATGCCGCGCAGCGGCCTCACGTCTCGAGACCCCGCGGGCGAATAATCAGACGCGACCAGCGTTCAGAGGCCGGCTCGCGTGGTCTCGCCAGGCTCCCGCAGTCTCGGCAGGCTCGACCACCAGCGAGAGAGGGTGCCCAATTTCGCTTCTGAACTTCAGACTCATATGACTCTGAAGTTCAGAAGCGAAAACGCGCACCCAGATCGGGTCCGAGGCACGGCCAGCGTGGTCATGACCGCCGGTGCCTCGTTGATCGACCCTGTCGAGATCTGGACCGCGGCCACTCGGCCCGCCGAACTCAGTTCGCGACGCGCGCCGCGATGTCGGTGCGGAACTGACCGCCCTCAAGGCTGATCTGCCCGAGAGCGTCGTAGGCACGAGCGCGCGCATCGGTGAAGTCGCTTCCGACCGCGACGACGCTCAGCACGCGGCCGCCCGTCGCGACGAACGTGTCGCCGTCGAGTCTGGTCGCGGCGTGCGCGATCGTGACGCCGGGCACGGCGGATGCCGCATCGAGTCCGGCGATCGGGCGCCCAACGAGCGGCGTCTCCGGGTAGTTTTCGCTCGCCAAAACCACGGTCACCGCGACATCCGTTGAAAACTCGGGGCGGGCGACCGTGCCGAGCTCGCCGAGCGCGGCGGCCAGCAGCAGGCCGGACAGCGGCGTGATCAAACGCGGCAGCACGACCTGGGTCTCTGGGTCACCGAAGCGTGCGTTGAATTCGATGACGCGGATGCCGGCATCCGTCAAGATGAGCCCGCAGTAGAGCAAGCCGATGAACGGGGTGTCTTCGGCGGCCAGCTGGCGCACGGTGGGCAGGGCGACGGTTTCGATGATTTCGTCGACGAAGGCCTGCTCACTGCCGAACTGGGTGTCGAGCCAGGGCAGCGGGGAGTAGGCGCCCATGCCGCCGGTGTTCGGGCCGGCGTCGCCGTCGCTGAGGCGCTTGAAGTCCTGGGCGGGGGAGAGCGGCAGCACGTTGTGGCCGTCGCTGAGCAGAAAGAGGGAGACTTCTTGGCCGTCGAGGAACTCCTCGATCAGCACGCTGCCGTGCTGCAACCAATAGGTCGAGTGGGCGAGCGCAGCGTCGCGGTCGGAGGTGACGAGCACGCCCTTGCCGGCGGCGAGGCCGTCGGCCTTGACGACGTAGGGGGCACCGAACTCGTCGAGGGCCGATTCGGCCTCGGCGAGGGTGCCGGCGCGCACAGCGCGACCGGTCGGAACGCCGGCCTCATCCATGATGCGCTTGGCGAATGTCTTGCTGCCCTCGAGGGCGGCGGCGGCCTTGCCCGGCCCGAAGACGGGGATGCCGCGGGTGCGGAGCGCGTCGGCGACACCGGCGACGAGCGGGGCTTCCGGCCCGATCACGACGAGTTCGATGCTGTGCGCGATCGCGTAGTTGGTGACGGCATCCGGGTCGTTCGCGTCGAGCGCGACGACGGGAACGTCGGCGGCGATTCCGGCGTTGCCTGGTGCGGCGGTGACCTCGTGACGGGGCTCACCGGTGAGTCCTTCACGAAGCAGAGCGGTGATGATTGCGTGCTCGCGCGCACCAGAGCCAAGAACAAGTATTTTCACTGGTTCAGGTTACCGGATGCGACTGGTGGCGTTCCGTCGCTGGCGGTGGCGTCCTGGCGGTGGCGGGCGCATCCGTCTTTGACAGGGGGATTCGTCGCCGGTATGCGGGCGAAGGTTCGTACCTTCCTCCGCGAGTTGTCACAGATGGCCCCTTCGGGCGCGCGCAAGGGGCCATCTGTGACAACTCGCGAGAGAAAAGGGGGAGACGAGTTATCGGCGAGAGTACGCATGGGCGATGAGCGAGAGGTCGCAATCCGCCCCTGTGCCCGCGCTCTAGGCGTGGACCGCAACCTCTCGCGTGCCCGAACCGGAGCGGGCGGGCGACAATTGACACATGGCACGAGCGAGAATCGACGATCCGGCGGGACTGAGCGCTGTGCGCGCATGGGCGGGCGACCCGGATGCCGCGCCCCGCGACGTGCGCGCCTTGGCCGTGCGCTACACCCTGCAACTCCTCGCCGAGCGGGCCGAAGGCAACACGCTCGAGGTGCGGGTGCCGCCGTTTGGCGCCGTGCAGTGCATCGAGGGTCCCCGGCACACTCGGGGAACACCGCCGAACGTCGTCGAAATGGATGCCGCCACGTGGCTCGAACTCGCGACCAACCGTCTGGCGTGGTCCGACGGAATCGAGACCGGGCGCATCCACGCCTCGGGGCAGCGGGCCGATCTGTCGGGTGAGCTGCCGATCCTCTCGCCGTGAGCCTGAACGAGGAGACGACGGCAACGCAGGGCGATGGGTGTGAGCGGATGCCTGCAACGACGCCGACCCTGCCGACCCTGCCGACCCTGCCGACCCTGCCGACCCCGCCCACCCTGCCGCAGCGCCCCGAGCTGGGCGCGACACTCAGCGGGCAAGAGTTCGCGCGCTGGTATTGGACCAAAGACGAGCTCGCCGCCTTCGGCCGCACGCTCGGGCTGCCCGCATCCGGAGGCAAGATCATGCTCGCCGATCGAATCAGCGCGTTCCTCGACGGTCGGGCCCAATCGGCTGTCGTTCCGCGCCCGGCGTCCGGCAGACAGCTAAAGGAACCACTTTCTGCCCACACCGTCGTGCCGCGAGGCCAACGATGCAGCCAAATCCTGCGGGCCTGGTTCGCCGAACAGCTCGGGCCCGGTTTTCACTTCGATGCGCCGATGCGGGAGTTCTTCGCCGCCGCTGACGGCACCTCAAGGCTCGCCGACGCGCTCGACCACTGGGCGACCACCCGCGATGCGGCTGCTACCGACATCGCGCCGCAATTCGAGCTCAATCGGTTCGCCCGTGACTGGCACCAGAAGAATCCCGGCGGCGACCGAGAACAGATGCTGCTGGCATGGAAGCGACACCGGTCGCTGCCGACCGACATGCGCGACCGAGATTAGCTCGTCTAGCGATGAATCCGCTGCCTGATCAGTAGTATTCGTACATGCACACCCCTCGAATGGCCTCAATGATCGTCGCGGTGAGCGTGGCACTGACCCTCGCCGGCTGTGCTGCCGATGCCGAGCTCAGCCCGGTAAAACCGAGTGCGACGGCATCGACCGATTCTGGCGCATCCTCGTCGACAGCCACTCCAGGTGCGGGAGCCTCGGAAACGCCCACTGCCTCGACGCCGCCGGCGCCCGCCCCGCCCGAGGAGAGCGCTTCGCCCGAGGCGAGTGCGGCGACCTGTGAGAATCTCCTCGAACCCGCGAGCCTCGCGGAGTTTGCGGCCAGCACCTTCGGTCTCCCTGATCAGGAGGGCATCGATTCGTACGTGAACAAGATTCGCGGCGAGGGCAGCACACTCGCGCTCTTCGTAGACAACGGCGGGGTGCTCTGCCCGGTGACCAACGGAATGCGCGTCAGCGAAATGTATGGATTCTCTCCCATCGATGCGGAGCAGGCAGCCGCGCAGAAAGCGGAACTCGTTGCCGATGGATTCACCGCTTCACCGAGCGGTGATGGTGAGCTGTATAGCGATACCGCAGATCGCGAGGGGGCGATCTTCGTTTACCTATTCACTGACGGTCATTGGTATGCCGCGTATGACACCGTCCGATTGGACGAGATCGTCGCCAATTCTCCACTCGCCAGCTAGAAAGCGGGTTTCTCTCCCGTGAGGGGCCAAGATTTGCTAGTTGCGAGCGTCCGCGACTAGCAAAAGTTGGCACCTCACGGGCGGATGCTTCGCGCGAGCGGGCGAGCGGGCGAGCTAGGCGAGCTAGGCGAGAATCGCCGCGACCTCAGCGAGCGTCGGCATCGAGCTGGTGGCTCCCGCACGCGTGACCGACACCGACGAAGCGGTCGTTGCCCAGCGCACGGCGTCGATCATCTCGTCCTCGGTCGGGGCGGCGGTCTGGTCCGCACGCGCGGCCAAGCGCGCCACGAGCGAGCCGACAAAAGTGTCGCCCGCCGCGGTCGTGTCGATCGCCTTCACCGGGCGGGCCGGAGCGACTCCGAGCACAGTTCCGTTGTGTGCGATCACTGAACCCTGGGCGCCGAGGGTGACGATCGCCCAGGTGTTGCCGGCGCTCAGCGCCTCGGCTGCCTGCACCGGGTCGCTCTCGCCGGTCAGCTCGGTGGCCTCGATCTGGTTCGGCACGATCAGGTCGACCGACGCAAGAAAGCCATCGGGGAGCGGCATCACGGGTGCCGGGGTGAGCACAGTGAAGGCACCGGATGCCCGGGCAAGCGCGATTCCCTCGACGAGCACCGATAGCGGCAGCTCGCACTGCATCACGAGATAGCCGCAGCCCTCGATCGACGTGCGCTGCGCCTCGCTGAGCGTGGTGACCGTGGCATTCGCGCCAGACACGACGACGATCGAGTTCTCGCCGGAGTCGACAACCGAGATGTGCGCGGTGCCGGTGGGGGCATCCGTTGTGGCCAGACCGTCGGTGCGGATGCCCTCGGTCGCCATCAGTGCGCGGAGTTCAGCACCGTAGGCGTCGCTGCCCACCGCCCCCAGAAACTCAACCGAACCACCGAGTCGCGCCGCCGCGACGGCCTGGTTCAGGCCCTTGCCGCCGGGAACCGTGCTGAAGCCCGATCCGAAGATGGTCTCGCCGGGAAGCGGAAGTCGGGTCTGACGAACAACAAGGTCCATGTTTGCGCTGCCGAGCACGGCGATCGTAGTCATCCGGACAGTCTGCCAGTCACCCTGAGGAAATCGCATCCCGAGACTGTGCACACTCCAGACTGCGCCCCCTCACAGACACGAGACGGCCGGCCCGGCTTCAGCGCCGGCAGTCACCGCACGGGCCCAGGCACTGGCCCAGGCACCGGCCCAGCTGGGGCGACACTCATGCGACAATAGAACCGTGAGTTCTGCAGAACAGCCAGCACAGCCCGACACCCCCAACGAACCCGATCACACGGCTCCAGCATCCGGTGAATCGGTCGTCGGTGAGACCACAGTTCTGGTGCATCGCTCGCCGCGCTACTTCAACTTCATGCTGCTCGGCGCGATCATCGGCGCCATTGCCGCGCTCATTCTCACCGTCGCGTTCCCCGACAATCCCGACTTCGGCAAGACCCAGGTTTTCGGGTTTCTGCTGCTCGCCGGCCTGGCCGTCGGCGTTGCCCTCGGTTCTCTTGTCGCCCTGATTCTCGACCGACTCGGCCGCTCGCGCACCGTCGTCGTCGACAAGATCGTTGAAAAAGCTACACCTGCCGATCCGGCCCCGGATGCTGACCCCAGCACCCGTTCTTCCAACGAAAACTCAGAGTAAAGGGGCTGCGGCGTGCCTGGTGGCGACGGACTGTTAAGTCACGATCTTCTTCCCGGTGAGAAGGGCCCGCAGGATGCCTGTGGAGTCTTCGGAGTCTGGGCTCCCGGCGAGGAGGTGGCCAAGCTCAGCTACTTCGGCCTCTACGCCCTGCAGCACCGCGGCCAGGAATCGGCTGGTATCGCCACGAGCGATGGCAGCAAGATCCTCATCTACAAGGACATGGGACTCGTTTCCCAGGTCTTCAACGAGTCGGCGCTGAGCACGCTCCTCGGGCACATCGCCGTCGGGCACACGCGCTACTCGACGACCGGGTCGTCGAGCTGGCAGAACGCCCAGCCGACCCTGGGTCGCACGACCAGCGGCACCGTCGCACTCGGCCACAACGGCAACCTGACGAACACGGCCGAGCTGATGCAGCTCGTGCACGAGCGTTACCCGGAGGCCGACGGCGAGCTGCGTCGCGGAAACACCACCGATACCGCGGTGATCACGGCACTCCTCACCGGCGACACAGACCACACGCTCGAGCAGACCGCTCTCGAAGTGTTGCCGCGCCTGCGTGGCGCGTATTGCCTGGTCTTCATGGATGAGTCGACCCTCTATGCGGCCCGCGACCCGCAGGGTGTTCGCCCGCTGGTGCTCGGTCGCCTCGAGCGCGGCTGGGTCGTTGCGTCGGAGACCGCTGCCCTCGACATCGTCGGTGCGAGCTTCGTGCGCGAGGTCGAACCGGGTGAGTTGATCGCCATCGACGAGAACGGGCTGCGCACCCAACGCTTCGCCGCTTCCGACCCCAAGGGCTGCGTCTTCGAGTACGTCTACCTCGCCCGCCCCGACACCTCGATCGCCGGTCGTGGCGTGCACGAGGCCCGTGTGGAGATGGGTCGGAGACTTGCGGCGGAGCATCCGGTCGAGGCCGACCTCGTCATCCCGACTCCCGAGTCGGGAACCCCCGCGGCCATCGGCTACGCGCAGGCGTCAGGCATCCCGTTCGGCCAGGGTCTCGTCAAGAACTCCTACGTCGGTCGCACCTTCATCCAGCCCTCTGAAACCATCCGGCAGCGCGGCATCAAGCTCAAGCTCAACCCGCTCAAAGCGGTCATCAAGGGCAAGCGGCTGATCGTCGTCGACGACTCGATCGTGCGCGGCAACACCCAGCGCGCCCTGGTCAGCATGCTGCGAGAGGCCGGCGCCGCCGAGGTGCATGTGCGCATCTCGAGCCCGCCGATCACCTGGCCGTGCTTCTACGGCATCGACTTCGCTTCGCGGGCCGAACTCATCGCAACCGGTCTCGGTGTCGACGAGGTGCGTCAGGCAATCGGGGCCGATTCGCTCGGCTACCTGTCCGAAGACGGCATGATCGCCTCCACCGAGCAGCCGCGCGAACGCCTCTGCACGGCCTGCTTCACAGGTAACTACCCGATCCCGCTGCCCGACGCAGAGCACCTCGGCAAGAACCTGCTTGAGCGTCAGCCGGCATCAAACGGATGCGACCCCGGTCCAGACGCGGAGTTCGAGTCGTTGCTCGACCCGGCCCCTGCGGGTGTCACTGCCACCCCAGGGACACCCTCCCGTTCCATCGGCGACCCAGGAAGACAAGAATGAGCAACGCTTCATACGCCGCAGCCGGCGTCGACACCACTGCAGGCGACCTCGCCGTCGAACTGATGAAGGCGGCGGTCAGCCGCACCCACGGTCCCGAGGTGCAGGGCGGCTTCGGCGGCTTCGCCGGACTCTACGACGTCTCGTTTCTGACCAGCTTTCGCCGGCCGCTGCTCGCCACCTCCACCGACGGCGTCGGCACCAAGGTTGCGATCGCGCAGGCCATCGACAAGCACGACACCATCGGCCAGGACCTCGTGGGCATGGTCGTCGACGACATCATCGTGGTCGGCGCCCGCCCGCTCTTCATGACCGACTACATCGCCTGCGGCAAGGTCGTTCCCGAGCGCATTGCGTCGATCGTTGCCGGTATTGCCACGGCCTGTGCGGCCACCGGCACTGCGCTCGTCGGCGGCGAGACCGCAGAACACCCCGGTTTGCTCGGACCCGACGACTACGACGTGGCCGGCGCGGCCACCGGTGTCGTCGAGGCTGACGAGGTGCTCGGAGCCGAACGGGTCGAGAACGGCGATGTCGTCATCGCGATGGCCTCGTCTGGTCTGCACTCCAACGGCTACTCGCTCGTGCGCCACATCCTTGCCCAGCGCGGCGTGGGCTTCACCGACACCTCGGCCGAACTCGGCGGCGTCGTCGGCGAGGTGCTGCTCGAGCCCACCCGTCTCTACACCTCTCCACTGCTGCGCGTGCTGGCCGAGCCGTCGCTCGCCGGCGCCGTGCACTCGCTCAGCCACGTCACGGGTGGCGGCATCGCCGCCAACCTGGCGCGCGTGCTGCCGCTGGGCTCCTGGGTCGAGGTGGAGCGTTCCACTTGGTCGCCTCCCGCGGTCTTCCGCGTGCTCAGCGACATGGCCGGTTCCACCCTCGAAAGCTCAGAGGGCACCTGGAACCTCGGCATCGGCATGTTCGCCGTCGTCGCAGCGGATGCGGCGCCCGCCGTGATCGCGCTGCTGCAAGCCGACGGCATCCCGTCGTGGGTTGCCGGTCGGGTGTCGACCGAGGCGCGCGACTTCACCGGCTTCGAACAGGGCGCCAAGGGTGTCAACGGCGGCGCAGTGCGTCTGACGGGTTCGTTCGCCGGTTAGGACTCGGATTGGGCCCGCGCGAAAGCCGGGCCCGATCGAAGCCCATCGTGACGAGCAGCAGTGAGAGCGGGTCACGAAAACGGGTCACGAAAACGCCGAGCGTCGTCGCATGCGCTGCGACGCTCGGCGTTTCGACAAAGAACGACGTCGGTGATCTCGTCGTATGCAAACCGACGATGCAAACCGACGATGCAGACCGACTACGCGCGCTTTTGCTCGTCTTCGGGGGCGTAGTGGTCGACGTAGTCGTCAGACTCGGCCGGCTCGTACTCCGGCCACTTGGCTAGGTCTTCATCCAACCGATCTTCACCGAGCCGGCTTTCCCCGACCCGATTTTCACGGTTCAGAGGGTCGTCGGTCGGATGCCCCGTGAGCTCACGCTCAAGCGCGTTGTAGTTGGTGTCCGGGCTGAAATACTTCAGCTCACGGGCAACCTTGGTGTGCTTTGCTTTTTGACGGCCGCGCCCCATGCGTGACCCCCTTACGATGCCAGGCCAAGTGAGGCGATGCCACTTGGGATTTACCGAACCGAATGTATGAAAACTAACCGCTAGTTTAGCATGGTGGGCCCGAGGCCCCGCGGCAGTGGTGCGAATCTCAAATTGAGCGATAGGGGAGCGGTGACGAGCGAGCAAAGCGTGCCCGTCGTGATCATCGGCGCGGGCCAGGCCGGGCTCTCCGTTGCCTACTATTTGCGCCGGTTTGAGCTGGTTTCCGGGCGTGATTTCGTGATGTTCGACCGCGGGCCGGATGCCGGTGGCGCCTGGCAGCATCGGTGGGATTCGCTGCGGCTCGGCACGGCGCACCATGTGAACGACCTTCCGGGGATGGCCGAGCTGGGAATCAGCTTTGATACGGCCGACCGCTCGCTGCCGGCGAAGGATGTGGTCGCCGACTATTACCGCCGCTACGAGGAGCACTTCGAACTGCACGTCGAGCGCCCGGTCTCGGTGACCTCTGTGTTCAATCGACGCGCGGATCTCGTCGTGGCGTCGACATCGCCCGAACGGGGCGAACGCGAAACGTCGGCCCGACTTCTCGTGAACGCCACCGGAACCTGGGGCGCCCCCTTCGTTCCCTACTACCCGGGCGCGCACACGTTTGCCGGGCGCCATGTGCACACCGCACAGTATCGATCGGCGCAGGAGTTCGCCGGCCAGCGTGTCGTCGTTGTCGGCGGTGGAACGTCGGCGATCGGCTTTCTTCTCGAACTGGAGAATGTCGCGGCCGAGCTGACTTGGGCGTCCCGACGCCCGATCGACTGGGTGCACACCGAAGAACTCGACCTTGAGGGTGCGTCGGCGGCCGTTGCCGCGCAGGATGAGGCGGCCAGGAGCGGGCGCGCGCTCCCCAGCATCGTCAGTGGCACCGGTGTGCCCGTCAGTCGGCGTATCGCCGCCGGTATCGAACGCGGACTCCTCGTCACCCGCCCCATCTTCACCGCAATCGAACCGAACGGGGTGCGCTGGTCAGATGGCAGCTTCACCGAAGCGGATGCGATCATCTGGGCATCGGGGTTCAGGCCGGAGCTGCGGCACCTCGCCCCGCTCAAGCTGCGCGAGAAGGCCGGCGGCCTGACCGTCGGCGCCGGGGCATCCTGGACCGACCCACGCATCTTCTTGGCCGGCTACGGCCCGCAGGCGAGCACGATCGGAGCGAATCGGGCCGGCCGCATGATTGCTCGACAGATCGTGGCGCTACTCTAGCCGCTCCCGTTGGT
The DNA here is from genome assembly GCF_039538945.1 of Glaciibacter kafniensis. Classification (NCBI taxonomy): domain Bacteria; kingdom Bacillati; phylum Actinomycetota; class Actinomycetes; order Micrococcales; family Microbacteriaceae; genus Glaciibacter; species Glaciibacter kafniensis. The sequence goes on from NZ_BAABCN010000010.1 coordinate 65,930, forward strand.
CGAGGAGGCCGCCCGCGATCGGGTCGAGACCCCGTGAGCCAATCCTCAACCGCGACCCACGTCAAGAGATTGGCTCGCCCGGTCTCGAGCTTCCGGGCCGCTGCGCGGCATTGTGGTGGACGATTTGACCATTTCGGTGGTCGAGGAGCGAGCGCCAGCGAGTGTCTCGAGACCCGGTGAGACGACGTTCAAACGCAACCCACGTCAAGAGATCAGCTCGCCGGGTCTCGAGACGCGCGCTCCTTCGTCGCGTGCTCCTCGACCAACGAATTGGCCCGTCTGCCTATTAGTCACGGGCTCGCTTCGCTCGCTCGTTCCTCGACCAACGAAATGACGCGGCCTCCTCCGTCGGCTGCTCCTCGATCACCGAAGCGGCTCGACCACCGATCGGTTGGTCGAGCTTGCCGACCCCATTAGCCGCTCCGCGTGCCCGCCCCGGCCATCGGCATGTGTCTCAGGCCGATCGTTGGTGCTGCGCAGGTCGAGAACCGCGACGCCCACTGAACTCAATGGGCGTCGCGGCCTTCGGCCCTCGGATTGCGAAACGGGCCGACCACGGATGGCGCTGCGCGGGTTGAGCGCCGCCGCGCGGGTCGGAAGCCCGGCCGCTTTCAGGCGAAATACCGTTGCGCGGGTTCGATGCCGCGGCGCGCACTGGGGCCGGCGCGCGTAGCGGCGCCTGACCCGCGCGGCGGTAATGTGGTGGTCGAGCTCTCGAACGCAACAGCCGATCGCTGAACTTGGGTTGCGTTCGAGGGTCGGCCCGCTGGATCTCGACAGGCTCGATCACCGAAGCGGCTTGACCACCGAATCGGCTCGATCGCCGAAGCTCCTCGACCATCGAGATGGCGAGCAACACGCACCTACTTGCGCTTGCGCCTCCGCGACGCCGAGGGGCGCGACTGCGGCGGCGGCCCGGCCACAACGGTCACCGGTTTGTGCTCGCCCGGCGTCGGGGCGGCGGCCGGAGCCAGGGGCTTGCGAGGGATCGGGCGCGAACGCACCGGCTCGCCACGGCGATCCTGACCGGGAATCGGCCGTGACCGACGCCCGTAGATCAGCTCAGACGAGTCGAGCAGCCAGGGCACGAGCGCGATCGTCACGCCATGCACAAGCATCAGCTTCTGGCGGATGCGCCGGGCCTTGTGGTTGTGCAGCAACGACTCCCACCAGTGTCCGACGATGTAGATCGGGGTGTACACGGTGACGACCTCAGAGCCGTGGGCGGCACGGTGCTCTTTGACGTAGTTGATCAGCGGATAACTGATGTCGCGGTACGGCGATTCGACGATGCGCAGCGGCACCTGGATGTTCTGCTTCACCCAGTCACGCTTGAGCTGCTTCGTCTCTTCCTCGTCGATCGACACGTGCACGGCCTCGATGCTCTCGTGCCGTGCGGCGATTGCGTAGTCCAACGCCTTCAGCGTCGGCTTCTGCATCTTGCCGACGAGCACAATGGCGTGGTCGCCCTGCGCGCCGAAGGTGGTGACCGGGTCGACCTCGATCTCTTTGGCAACATCCCGGTAGTAGCGGTTCACGCCGAGCATGAGGATGAACAGCACTGGCATCATCACGAACACGAGCCAGGCGCCGTGGGTGAACTTGGTGATGGTCACGACGATCAGCACCACGAAGGTGAGCAGGGCGCCGACGCCGTTGATCGACAGGCTGCGGATGATGGAGCCACGGTTCGGCGGGTTCGTCTTCAGCAAGGCGAGCCAGTGGCGCACCATTCCGGTCTGACCGAGTGTGAATGACACGAAAACGCCAATGATGTAGAGCTGAATCAGCACCGTCAGATTGGCCTGAAAGACGATCAGGATGAGGCAAGCGGCCAAGGCGAGCAGCAGCACGCCGTTCGAGTAGATCAGGCGGTCGCCGCGGGTGCTGAGCGACTTGGGGGCGTAGGAGTCCTTCGCGAGTACCGAGCCGAGCAGCGGAAATCCGTTGAACGCCGTGTTGGCGGCCAACAGCAGCACGGCGGCCGTTGCCGCTTGCAGCACGTAGAAGAGCACGGTGTTGTTGCCGAACGTCGCCGCTCCGATCTGGGCGATCAGGCTGCGTTGCGGTGAGGTCGCGCAGTCGGTCCAGCCGATGAGGTCACAGGGGTTCTCGGCGTAATGCACGCCGGAGACAAGCGCGAGAGTCGTCAGGCCGATGAACAGCGTGACGGCGATGCCACCCATCAAGACGAGGGTCTTCTGCGCGTTCTTGATCTTCGGGCGGCGGAACGCGGGAACGCCGTTGGCGATCGCTTCGACACCGGTCAGGGCGCTACAACCACTTGCGAATGAGCGCAGCAGCAGCAAGATGAACGCCGCCTGGCCGAGGTTCTCGGCTTGCACGCCGTAGGCGGCCGACTCGGCGACGGGGGCGTCGCCGAGTGCGACACGGGTGAGCCCGACCACCACGAGCAGGCCGGCGCTGGCGATGAACAGGTAGGTCGGGATGGCGAACGCGGTGCTCGACTCGCGGATGCCGCGCAGGTTCGCCGCGGCGAGAATGATGACGAAGACGACGGCCATTTCGACCCGGATCGGGGCCAATGCGGGGAACGCCGAAATGATGTTGTCCACACCGCTGGCGATCGAGACGACGACGGTCATCACGTAGTCGACGAGCAGAGCGGATGCGACGACCAGGCCGGCCTTCTCACCAATGTTCTTCGAGGCGACTTCGTAGTCGCCGCCGCCAGAGGGGTAGGCCTTGATGAGCTGACGGTACGACGCGACGACGACGAGCATGAGCAGCACGACGACCGCGGCGACCCACGGGGTGAAGCTGAGCATCGCCAGACCGCCGATGGTCAGGATCATCATCAGTTCCTGTGGCGCATACGCGACGCTCGACAGTGCGTCACTGGCGAAAATCGGGAGCGCGAGGCGCTTCGTCAGCAGCTGGCCTTCGAGGTGTTCGCTCGGGAGCGGGTCGCCGATGATCCACCGTTTGGGGGACCGGTCTTCTAATGGTGGCGTTGCGCCCTCGTTTGTCACGAGGGACGACACTACTCCTGTGAAACTCGGAGAAAGGACGGAATTGGTAACAACTCGGGTATCGATTGCGACTCACCCGCACGGCGCGGTGGCGAAATAATCAGTCGCCCCGGCGTGTTGTACCGTTCGAGACTGTCACGCGATCGATGTCTGTGTCGCGCGCGTCGTGCGTTCGGTGCCGGAGTTTTGCGCCGCCCCGATGACTCGCCAGAGCGCGGATCGCAGGGTGGCGAGTTCGTCGATGCTCATGCCCAGCTGGTCGATGATGCGGGGTGGGATGGTCTCGGCCTCCGCGCGCAGTGTCAGCCCGGCATCGGTCAGCGACACGTCCAGCATCCGCTCGTCGATGCTGCTGCGCTCGCGGGTGACGAGGCCGGCGGCCTCCAAGCGCTTGAGCAGAGGGGAGAGGGTGGCTGGCTCGAGTTGCAGGGCGGAGCCGAGTTCTTTGACCGAGCGGGGGCTGCGCTCCCAGAGGGCGAGCATGACCAGATATTGCGGGTGGGTGAGGCCGTAGGGCTCCAAAATCGGGCGGTAGATCGCGTTGACGCTGCGGGAAGCAATGGCCAGGGCGAAGCAGACTTGCTCCTCGAGTTGGAGCAGGTTGGGCGCGTCCGTCGACATGGCGCCTCCGATCTATCGTGATTCGCAACCATCAGTATTACTTAGTACACTAACGATTATGGCACGAACGACAAATTCTTCGGGCGCCGGACGCAAACCTGGCGGGCTCACGGCGTGGGTCAACCGCACGCTCTTTCCGTGGATCGGGCCGCCGCCGCTCGGGCCCTACACGGATGAGCCGGAGGCCGAGGTGCGCGCGGCGAAGGCGCAGTCGGTGTGCCCGATGTGCGGCGAACTGATGAGCGTGCACGAGATCGACCGCTCGGGGGAGCGCACCCAGATTTATCACCCGACACCGGAGCAGGCGGCGGAGCGCCGGGCGGCTCTCGAGGGGGAGTAGCCCTTCCCCGTTGATCGAGGAGCGCCCGACGGAGTCGGCCGCGTCTATTAGGTATATGGCCTTTCGTTGATCGAGGAGCGCGCGAGCTTGCGAGCGCGCTCCTCGACCAACGGGTCACGCGGGTCGGGCGCCGCCGCGCGCGTTGGCGCCAACGGGCGCAGCGGCATCCGACCCGCGCGGCGGCAGGAGTGCTCTAGCCCAGCGCGCGCAGACGCGGCGCCAGATCGCGCTCGAACAGTTCGAGAAAGCGCTTCTGATCGTGTCCGGGGGAGTGGAAGACCAGGTGGTTCAGCCCGGCGTCAAGGTACGGCTTGATCAGCGACACAGCCTCGTCGGGATCTGACGAGACGATCCAGCGCTTGGCGACCTGTTCGATCGGCAGCGCGTCGGCTGCGGCCTCCATCTCGATCGGGTCTTCGATCGAGTGCTTCTGCTCGGGTGTGAGCGACAGCGGGGCCCAGAAGCGCGTGTTCTCGAGTGCCTGCTCACGATCGGTGTCGTAGGAGATCTTGATCTCGATCATCCGGTCGATGGCGGATGCGTCGCGGTCGGCCTGTTCTGCGCCCTCGGCAACTGCAGGGAGCAGTTTCTCGGTGTAGAGCTCCATGCCCTTGCCCGAGGTGCAGATGAAACCGTCGCCGGCGCGGCCGGCATAGCGAGCCACGACGGGGCCGCCGGCCGCGATGTACACCGGGATTCCCCCCTCCGGAACGTCATAGATCGACGCGCCCTTTGTCGTGTAGTACTCGCCCTCGAAGTCGACGCGGTCGCCGACCCAGAGCTGGCGCATGAGGTCGACCGACTCGCGCAGGCGAGCGAAGCGTTCCTTGAATTCGGGCCACTCGCCGGTGTAGCCGGTGGCGATCTCGTTGAGGGCTTCGCCGGTGCCGACGCCGAGCATGATGCGTCCCGGGTAGAGGCAGCCCATGGTGGCGAAGGCCTGGGCGATCACCGCGGGGTTGTAGCGAAAGGTCGGGGTCAAAACGGAGGTGCCGATTTGCACGCGTTTCGTGCGCTCGCCGACGGCAGTCATCCACGCGAGCGAGAAGGGGGCGTGGCCGCCGACGTGCCGCCAGGGCTGAAAGTGGTCGCTCACCGTGACGCTGTCGAGCCCGTGTTCTTCGGCCATGACGCCCAGTTCAACGAGATCGCGCGGCCCAAACTGCTCAGCCGATGCCTTCAAGCCCAATTTCAACACGGTGCCTCCACTTTGTTAATGTCGATGTCACTGTCGATGCTCCAGCGACAGCGCGCCGGTCAGCGCCGGTCAGCGCCTCGCTGCGCCTGTCTCTGAGACTACCGAGGATTGATCGAGGCCAGGATGCTGGAACGCACCGCATCGAGCTGGCGTCGCAGCTCAGAGACGGTGTCGGCGGGAACGCGGGAGCGGTACGCCGCGGTGCGAAGGTCGGCGCGCAACTGCTGCCGAAATTCGTTGAGCACCATGTCGGCTTCGTGCAGAGCGCGATTCGACTCGGTGTGCAGATTGCTCTCACTGTCCGAGCTCTTCGACTCGCTCTTGGCCTCGCGCGCTGCGGAGGCGAGGTCCGCACGCAGACTCTTCATCGCGGCATTCACGCCGGAACGCACCTCATCGGCCAGACGGCGCACCGAATCGGTGACCTCATTTTCGATGTTTCCGAGTTCGTCCAAGCGGGAAGCCAACTCCGCCCGACCGGCATCCGTGATCTCGTAGACGGTTTTGCGCCCGTCTGAGATCTTTGTGACGAGCCCTTCTTCTTCGAGCTTGGCGAGTCGGGGGTAGATGGTTCCGGCACTCGGGCTGTAGGTTCCGCCGAAGCGGTCGCTGAGGGCCTGAATCAGTTCGTAGCCGTGGCGCGGCTGCTCGGCCAGCAGGCTGAGCAGGTAGAGCCGGAGGCTGCCGTGTGAGAAGACTGGGGGAGTCATTCCGATGCTCCGCTCTCGCCGGAGGCCGACGTGTCGTGCGCACTCGACGTGTCATGCGCACTCGAGGTGTCGCTGGAGGAATCCGTCGTCGGTGCGCTCTGCTCGGCGTTGTAGGGGCGTCGCACGACCGAGACGTCGCCAGACACCGACTTCGCGTTGAGCTCGAGCCAGCTGCCAGAGAGGTCGCCGACGCTGGAGTCGTAGCCCTTGCCGAGGGTGCCGCGCACGGTGCGGTCATCGAGCTGCAGGGTGCCGGAGACGGTGTTGATGCGGTAGCGGGCTGCGACCTCGGCGCCGAGGCGCACGGTCAGATTGCCGCTCACCGAGTTGGTGTTGATGCGGTCTGGCACTCCGTCGATGTCGACGAAGACGTTGCCAGAGACCCCGTCGACACTGAAGCGACGGATGTTGCCGCTCACTGTCACATCGCCGGAGACTGTGTGTGCCGAGATGTCGCCCGTGTGGCTGCGCACCGAAAATTCGCCGCTCACGCTGTTCAACTCGAGGGCACCGGTGCTGCCGTCGATGACGATGTCGCCGGTGACGGTGCTGATGCGTGCGTCGTTGGCGAGGCCGGAGACGAGGGCATCGGCGGAGATGACCCCGAACTTGAGCGCGACATCGCGCGGAACCATAATGCTCACGTCGGCGCGCGCCGTTCCGCGGAACGAACTGAAAACCTCAATGAAGTTGTCCCAGCGCAGCTGCGGGTGGTCGATTTCGAGCATGTCGCCGTCCATCGAAATCTTGAGGTCCTTGCCGCTGACGCTGTGCACGGTCACGCGGGCGCCGGGCTCGTCGTGCCCGATCACATCCACTCGGCCGGCGATGAGGCTGACCTTGAGATGCCGCACCAGTTCGATATCGATGATTTTCGTCTGGCCGGGCGACACCAGCCACTTTTCGAGGGTCATTGTCTGCTCCTTCGGGGCATCCGACGGGCGGATGCTGAAATCTCATGTCCGATATGCAATCGACGCGATATATCGCGTCTTGCATATCTCACGATATATCGCGTCTGTCGAGTTCGCAAGAAGCTGGCGCGCCGGTCTGCAGCGATTCAGAACTAATTTGGCGGACTCTCTCCGGATGTCGGGTCTCGTCTCATGCTGGCCCCCGGATGAGGCTCAGCTGAGAACTCCCCTCTCCCTCAGCTCGCGCGCCTGCAGCACACTCCACGGACTGAACAGAAACGGTGTCGCCGCGGCGGCGTACAGGAAGTCCGACATTCGCACCCATTCCCAATCCATCACCTCGGAGGCAGCAGGACTCGGGTTGGCGGATAGCTCGGCGAAATAGACCGGGCACACCTCGTTCTCGACCATGCCATCGGGAGCCACCGCGCGGTACCGAAAGTTCGGAAGCACTGGGCGCACGGCGGCGGGCTCCACGCCGAGTTCCGAGACCATTCTGCGCCGGATCGCCTCCTCGAAACTTTCTCCCGGAGCCGGATGACCGCAGCAGGTGTTCGTCCATACGCCGGGCCAGGTCTGTTTCTCGAGGGAGCGCCGCGTGAGCAGCATCCGCCCGTCTGCGCCGAATCCGTAGCACGAGAACGCAAGGTGCAACGGTGTGTCTGCCCCGTGAACACGAGCCTTGTCCATCTCGCCGATCGCCGCGCCCGTCGCATCCAGGAGGACCACCTTCTCTGCGGCACGCGCCCCGTTCATCGCCCGGTTACCACGTGTGCCACCCCTGCCGCCTGCAAGATGAGGTCGCGGACGCCGGCGGCCGGCACCGTTTCTGACGCCGTATCCCAGAACGGGAGCTCCGCATCCGAGCACAGCAGCAGCGGAGTGTCAGCGTCGGAGCTGGGGAGTCGCCCATGCGTGCCGCGTACCCACGAGGGATCGAGCGGAACGACATTCATCGCGTAGCGCAGCCCCACCTTCTTTCGCAGGAGCCCCAGGCCGGCCTTCGCCTTGGCGAGCTTGTCGGCGGGGTCGAAGAACAGCTCCGCGGGGTCGTACCCAGGCTTGCGATGGATGTCGACAGCACGCGCGAACTCGGGTGCTTTGTCGTCGTCGAGCCAGTAGTAGTAGGTGAACCAGGCCCCCGGTTGAGCGATCACCACGAGTTCACCCGATCGTTCGTGGTCGAGGCCATACCGCGCCTGATCGGCGCGGTCGAGCACCTCGTCGACGCCTGGCAGGCGTCGCAGCAGGTCACGCACCCGGCTGACATCGCCAGGATTGGCCACATAGACGTGCGCAACCTGATGGTCGGCGACGGCGAAGGCTCGAGACGTCCAGGTATCGAGTTGCTCGCGTCCGGCCTGTGTGTACACCTCGAGCAGACCTTCGGAGCGGAGGGCGCGGTTGATGTCAACGGGTTGGTTCGCGGCAGCGATTCCGTACTCCGCGAGTGCGATGACGGTGGCCCCGGCGTCCCTCGCTTCGTCGAGAAGCGGCGCAAGAGCGGCGTCGAGTTCGGCGGCCGCGCGGTCGGCCGCTGGCGAGTCGGGGCCGAACCGCTGGAGGTCGTAGTCGAGGTGCGGCAGGTAGGCCATCACGAGGTCCGACTGCGACTCCCGCATGATCTTGCGTGTGGCGTCGATGATCCATCGACTTGAGCGGAGGGATGCCGTCGGGCCCCAGTACTGAAAAAGGGGGAACTCGCCCAAGGCATCCGTCAGCTCGTCGTGCAGGGCGGGCGGGCGAACATAGCAGTCCGGCGACTTGCGCCCGTCGGCGTGGTAGATCGGGCGGGGCGTGACGGTGATGTCGGTGCTCGCGCCCATGGCATACCACCAGCCGATGTTCGCGGCCGTGAAGTCGGGTCGCGCTCGGCGGGCCGTCTCCCACACTTTCTCCCCCTGCACGAGGGCGTTGTGTTGGCGCCAGAGATGCACCTCACCCTGGTCGCGGAAGTACCAGCCGTTGCCGACAATCCCGTGCTCGGCCGGAGACCGGCCGGTCAAGATCGTCGACTGCACGCTGCAGGTGACGGCCGGAAGCACCGTGCCCAGCTGGACCTGCGCGCCGGAGGCGGCCATGGCGCTGAGTCGCGGCATGTGCGCGAGGGTGCGCGCGGTCAGGCCGACCACATCGAGGAGCAAGACAGAGGTCATGATCGCACCCCCGCCAGGGCCGCGGCGGTCGTCTCGGCGGGCCCAACGGGCAGGGCGAGCAGCTCGGTCGCGGCCCAGCGTACCTCGCCGGCGATGCCGGCGACGAGGTCGTCCACGCCGTCGGGCAGCACGCTCCAGGTGTAGGTCTCGACGTCGAGGTGGGCCTCGTCCCCGTGAGGGATGCCCCTGACCGCGTCGAGCGCCGCGGTGAGTACATCGGTCGTGGCCGTCAGTGGCGCCCGCGGAGCGAGGTGGAGAGGCACGTGGAAGTGCACCCGCCACGGACCCCGGGCCGGCAACTCGCTGAGGGCCTCCGGGAGGTCATCGGCGGCGAGCACGCTTCCGTCGGCGGACAGCTCGCGGGTCTGGTGCAGGTAGCGCTGTTCGACGAAGTCGGAGACCGCGTCGCGGCTCTCCGCATCGGCCGGGTTGGCGACGTGCAGCGCCGCGGACGCCTGCACCTTGACCACCCGCAGGCCCGCGTCTGCGATCTGACGCACGGCTGCCGCTGGGTCGGCGAACGACACGGCAAGATGGCACGTGTCGAGGCAGACGCCGACGAACTCGGGGTCGATACCGTCGGTGCCGATGCGCGGCACGAGCCACTCGACGACATCGGCCACGCTGTCAAGCACGCAGCCAGGTTCCGGCTCGATGGCGATCCGTACCGTACGCCCCGTCTCCCGACGGAGGTCTCGCAGGCCGTCCGACACTCTCGTCAGCGCAGCGAATGCCTGTCGGTCGGCATCTTCCGTCCACGGCTCGCGCCAGCCGAGCGGGAGCGTCGAGATGCTGCCGGCCGCGCCCTCCGGCAAGAACGCGGCAAGGACGACGGCGCAATCCAGGGTGTATGCGGCCCGACGCGGGTCGGTCCAGTCCGGGAGGTAGACGTCGAGCTTCACGACGTCGGCGTGGAAGGCGGCGTAGGGAAACGCGTTGATCGTTCGGAGCACGAGGCCGTTGGCTTCAAGCCGCTGGCGCAGGTGTACCCTGTCCTCGGCGCTCTCGGCGAGCTGCCGGGCGAGGTCCGCGGGCAACCAGAGGCCGACACCGAGCTCGTGCAGGCCGGCCGACCTTCGGGCTGGCCCCGCGAACGCGTCGAGCTGCTCGAGCACGCCAGCAAGGTCCTCGGCCGGGTGCACGTTCGTGCAGTAGGAAAGCTCCATCAGATTCTCGCTCCTCGCAGTACTGAATTACCCTCGAATGTCACGCCTGCGGGCGGAGGTTCAGCCGCAGCGAACCCCGGCACCGGGTCGAGGTGCAGGCGACCACTCTGGCCGAAGAACGACACCGGGTTCTGCCAGAGCACGACGTCGACGTCGTGCTCGCTGAATCCGGCGTCGAGCATGGCCTGCCCGGTGTGACGGGTCTTGAGCGGATCGGAGTGCCCCCAGTCGGCGGCCGAGTTCACGAGCACTCGCTCGGTTCCGTATTCGCGCACGATCGCGACGAGGCGCTGCTCGTCCATCTTCGTGTCGGGGTAGATCGAGAACCCCATCCAGCATCCGCTGTCGGCCACGGCACCGACCGTCATCTCGTTGAGGTGGTCGACCACGACCATCTCGGGGGCGAGCCCCGATTCGCGCACGACATCGAGCGTTCGCGCGGTTCCGGCAGCCTTGTCGCGGTGCGGGGTGTGCACCATCGCCGGCAGGGAGAATGCGCGGGCCAGCGCGAGCTGCGCCGCGAACACCTCGTCCTCCTCTGGCGTCATCGAGTCGTAGCCGACCTCGCCGACCGCGACCACGCCGTCCTTGGCGAGGTAGCGCGGGAGCACGTCGAGAACGTCTCGGCACCGGGGGTCGTTGGCCTCCTTCGGGTTGAGGGCGATCGTGCAGTGATGCCGGATTCCGTACTGGGCGGCGCGGAACCGCTCCCAGCCGAGAAGCGAGTCGAAGTAGTCCACGAAGCTGCCAACGTTCGTACGCGGCTGGCCCAACCAGAACGCGGGTTCCACAACGGCGCGGACTCCCGCCTCGTACATCGCGACATAGTCGTCGGTCGTGCGCGAGCTCATGTGGATGTGGGGATCGAAGATTCGCATGGTCAGCCTCCCGGCCTGGTTGTGGCGGCGGCGAGCCGCGCGATGTCGTCACTGATGTCGCGGTGGGCCGCGCGCCGCTCGGCGATGAGGGCGGCGGCCATCCGCGCGAGCTCGGCGTCGCTGCGTCGTTCGACGTCGGACACCGCAGCGAGCGGAACACCCATGAAGACTGCTTTGAGTACGCCGTGGCGCCAGCCGTGCTGGTCGATGTGTCGGCCGCTGAACGAGCCGAGGGCCGCAGCGACCAGCCGAGGGTCGTTTGTTCGCAGCGCGTCGGCGACGAGTTCGAGGCCGGTCGTGACCACTGTATCCGCAAGGTGCGGCGCGGCATTGAGGCCCCGGAGAACCCCGCGGCGTTCGGCGTCGTCGCCGAAGTGGTAGAGCTCGCCGAGCATCCGTGCCGCGTCGTGTGGCGGCAGGGCCGCAAGCAGCGCCTGGACCAGCCGCTCCCGTGCGCGGTCGTCCGCAGTGCCGTGCACGAGGCCGAGGGGGTCCGAAACCGGATCGACCGGTTCCCGTCCCACCGCCCGACCGGCCGCGGGGAAGAGCCCGACAATCCGTTGGGGCTCGGCCTCCACCTCCCGCACGCCGTCTAGCACCCAGGTGTTTGTCATCGTGCCTCCCATGCCCGGTGGAGCGACCCCATGCTTCGGGCCGCAACGCCCGGCGCATCGTGCGAGTGGCGTGGCAGTTCCACGGCCGCTATGCCCCGGTATCCGATGTCGTGCAATGTGCTGAGCGCCGCGGTCAGATCGAGTCGGCCGAGGCCCAGTTCGAGGTGCTCGTGCGCCCCTGGCAACATGTCATCGACCTGCACGTTGACCAGCAGGTTCCCGGCCGCGCGCAGGGCATCGACGACGCCTCCCGGTTCAACGGCGACGCAATGGCCGAGGTCGACCGTGATCCCGAATGCGCGCGGGGCACCGAGCTCCTGGCGCAGCTGTAGCGCGTCCGCGACGGTTTCGACGAGCATGCCGGGCTCCGGTTCGAAGCCGAGCGCGACGCCGGATGCGTCGGCGTACTCGACGACACCGAGCATTCGCTCCCGCAGCATTCGCCATCCCTCCGTCGGCGTGACGTCGTCAGGCAGCACGCCGGACCAGAGCGACACGCAGTCGGCGCGGAGCACCGCTGCGATGTCGATGGCGCGGCGCAGGAACCGCATCCGAAGTTCGGCGTCGCGGTCCACGAGCGTGGGTCGGTGCTTGACGAATGGGTCGAGCAGGTAACGGCTACCCGTCTCGACGACCACGGGCCAGCCCAATTCATCGAGGCGGTGCCTCAGCCGGGCCGCATTGTCCAGCGCGTCATCGGCGAACGGGTCAAGGTGCGGGTGGCCGAGGGTTAACGCCAGCGCCCCGTATCCGCTTGTTTCCAGCACGTGCACGACGTCGTCGAGGGTGTGGTCGGCGAAGCCGTTGCTGCCATAGCCCAGGCTGAAGCTCGCCGTGGGGAGCGGACCCGCGCCCTGCGCGGTGGCTTCGAATGCGATCGTCACGTCAGGTCTCCCGCGGTGCGCCGTGCGGAGAGCGCGCGACGTGCCTGGTCAACGACCGCGAGGGCCGCGGCGGGGGCGAGAGCACCAGTACGGGCAACGAGGGCCGCCTGAAGGGGGATCATCGCCCCGATGCCCGCGCGCGTGGCAGTTCGCACGTTCGCCGCGGAGGGTTCGGCGAGGGTAGTGAGCTGGCTGGGCAGCGTCGCCGCGAGATACGCGGCCGCGCCTATCGTGCCGCCGACCGCGGCCATGGTGCCGGAACGCCGTCCGGCCGCCGCCGACCGGCCCGTCGCGGCGGTCGAGATGCCGCCGACAAGCGCGGCACCCAACGCAGTCAGCACCGTGACGCCGATGCTCACCCGGGCAGCCCAGGTTGTGCCGCCGTGAACCTCGCCGCTGGACTGCGCCGTGATGCCCGCAGTGTGAAGCGCGATCAGGCCAGCAGATGGCAGGGCTGCATAGGCGCCACCAGCGCCCAACAGCACGTCGAGCCCCCGGCAGGCCGCCATCGAGAGTGGCCCGGCGGCCGTCGACTTTGCCGCGAGGTTGTAGAGACAGATCGCCCCGGCCAACGGCACGGCGACGGTCAACGCCCGGCGGCCGCCGCCCGCGGCGGCGAGGCCGAGACCCGCCACGAGGCATCCGCCCGCCACGGCGAGAGCCTGCCGGGGCGAGATTCGCCCCGACGGGATGGGCCGCTCCGGTCGCTCGAGCGCATCCAACGCCCTGTCAGCGTAGTCATTCATCGCCATGCCACCGCTGTAGAGAAAGACGGATGCGACGGGCAATAGCCAGCGGCGGGGTCCGAACGGGAGGGCGGCGGCGTGCGCTCCAACCATTGTGTCGCCCAGAACGGTGAGCGCGGCCGGCGCACGCACGAGCTCGAGCACATCGGAGACGGCGCTCACAGCACGGTCGCCGAGGACCTCGCCCACTCGTGGAGCTCCGTCGACTGCTGTGCGAAGTCGTGCACGTCGCTGCCCCACGGATCCTTAAAGAAGAACCCCAGCTCGGCGATCGGGCCAGCCTGTCCGGTGGCGCTCGCCAGGGCGAGCAGTCGGGCGAGATCCAGCACGAGCGGTGCAGCGAGCATCGAGTCGTAGGCGCTCCACGTGGTCTGCAACGTGATTCGCGAGGACAGGAAGCCCTCTGCGTGCACGTGGTCCCACGCCGTCTTGATATCACCGAGGTCGGGCACATTGTCGATGTGGAGCGGGGTGACGACGTGTTCCCCGACAAGGCTCTTGAGTCCGCGGGTTTTCGAGGCCAGCTTGCTGCGCACTGCCTCCGGGTCGGCGAGGGTCGCACCGTCCCCGCCGCCGAGCAGGTTCGTTCCCGCCCACGAGAGCACGCGCATGCCCCGAGCGGTGAACATCGGACCGAGCACCGTTCGCAGGAGCGTCTCGCCCGTCTTCCCGTCCTGCCCCGCGTAGGGGATGCCTGCCCGTTCCGCGAGGTCGCGGAGCACGGGGAGCCCCATGCCGGCCGACGGCGTGAAGCACGCGTAGGCGCTGCCCGATTCGATCGCCGCGAGCGCCGCGACGGCGCTCGGCGGCAACACGGCCTTCCTCGGGTCGGCCAGTGCGGCCGCGAGAAGGGCGGGGTCACTGTACTCGCCGCGGTCGGCCGGCAGCGGCTCCGTCGACGAGACGTCAATGACGACGACGCGGCCGAGGGCGTGGCGTTCACGGAACGAGACGATGTCTGCAGCCAGGCGTCGCACCACGTCGATCTGCGCGCCGGCGTGACGGGTCGGATCGTAGCCGGGGCGGATCTCCGCGTCGTCGCGCTTCAGCTCGTCGTGCACCGCAGCGACGTAGCGCGGCGGGATCATGCCCGAGTCGGCGAGCTGCGCAGCGCGCTCGGCGAGGGTGACCGTGCTGACGTCGTGTCCGCCCAGCACGAGGTCGGCGAATCGGGGCAGCGGCACCCACCCGAATGCATCCCCGGCCGTCGCGCAGCCCGTTGGCGGGGCGATCTCGGTCGCGAGCGCGTGCAGGCCAACCGCCACTGTGGTGCCTACCGACCCACGTGCCCCGATCAGCCACAAGCCGACGCGGCCTCTCGTCCATGCGGAGTCGTCCGTCGAGTGAGGCAGGGCGGGATCGGCGATCATGGTCATTTCGTTCCTCCAGAGTGGGTTGGTGATGTCATCGGGTGCGCTCGCGCAGAGTGAGGGCGAGCCGCGTCAGGTGCCCGGCGAGTGCTGCGGGAAGTCCGGCGTGAGCGAGACGGATTCCGTGCTCGAGATGTTTGTCGACCGTTTCGCGTACCGAGTCGCGCGCACCTGTCCGAACGACGATCTCGCGCACGGCCTCAACGTCGTTCTCGGTCGCGTCCCCGAATCCGAGCAGCCGATCCAGCACAGCCCTGTCTGGCGCACCGGCACGGGAGTAGGCCTCGCGAATATGCTCGGTGCGCTTCCCTCGCTGCACATCGGAGAGCACCGACTTGCCGGTGTGCGCGGCCGACCCGAACAGTCCAAGGTCATCGTCGACGAGCTGGTAGGCGATGCCAAAGGCGATTCCGATGCGATGCAGTCCGTCGAGCACCGACTCCGACGTGACACCGGCCGCGATCGCGCCCATCCGCAGGGGCAGGGCGACGCTGTAGCCGGCCGTCTTGAGTTCGGCGACACGAAGCGGCTCGGCTTGAACGGGCGGAATCACCTCTGACCGCACATCGATCAGCTCGCCGGCGATTGTGCGCTCGAGGGCGGATGTGGTCTCCGTCGCCAGTCGCTGGCGCACATGATCGAGAGCCGGGACAGAGAGCAGGGCGCGGATCGCGGCATTCAATGCGAGGTCGCCGGCGAGCAGGCCGGCTGCCATCGCCTGTCGCTCCGCTACATCGGCGGCGAGTCCGGAGGCGAGTCCGACGTCCGTGACCCGAGCGATGAGGTTGGCCGTCCCGTGACGCATCCGGTCGCCATCGAGGAGATCGTCGTGCAGGCAGAGGCCGATATGGAGCAGCTGCTGTGCGCCCGCCACCTCGCCGAGAATGTCCAGGTCGGTTCCGCCCATTCCGAGGAAGGCGGCGGCAACGAGTCGGGGGCGCAGGTATTTGCCGCCATCGGAGGACTCCAGGGCATCGATCAGCTCGCTCATGGCCGGCCCGAGGTCCGCGCATCGTGCGCGAACGTGCTGCCATCGCTCGGCCGTTACACGTGGCGCGGTTCCCGCAAAGGCTTCGATCGCGGATTCGAGCTGCGTGACCCCGCAATCGTCGGGAGTCTTGTCGCGCGCATCCGCAGACCGCACTGGAGGCGCCTCTGTCAGGCGCGTCATCGCTGAGGGCTTGATCGCAACAAACCGGAGTTCTCAGGTCGGTGTCGGCTGAGCGCGGCCCCACGGTTGTGGGATGCATGACGTGAGGGATCACTCGTCTGGCGTCCGCCCGTTCGACGGACAGAATTGGATCGCAACCTCATGATGCTCCTTGTCGACATTGACAGGTGAGTGACTCTATGACGGGCCCTCGCCGCCGAGCGTCGTGCATGCGCACCACATTACTTATGTCGTGCTACATATTAAAGATAAACCTAAGTGGGCATAAGCATTGTGTCAACTGTCATAAGAGCGTGAATTGACGATAGAAGGGGCCCCCGGATGGGGCTAGGGAGCATGCTTCGAAGGTGAGGGGAGTTCGGGGGTGGAGACTTTCATGGGCCGCGAGGAGTTCGACGAGAGGCGTTTCGACGTACTCTGCGTTCGCCGCGCGTGGTGTCGAGGTTGCACTCAGACGGTCTGCCAGAGCAGGACTTTAATGCGTCTCGAAATCGGCTTACGCCTGCATTCAACGCAAGTTTTGCTTGATTAAGAACGAAACTCGCCATACGATCAACCGAACCACCAGATTGAGTCTGGTCAGCGTTGACGGGGCCGTTGCAGCACTTCCGGGCGATGTCGCCATAAATGAAACGTGTCAAAGACCCCGGGTCATTCCGGCTGCGCCGGCTCGGCGCACCGTATCCAAGGAGCACAGACGTTGAACACTGCTGTCCAACCCTCTCGGCCATGGAGGTCGCGATTCATGGCGACCGTCGCAGCCTTCGGCATGGTCGCCACCGGCGTCCTGACCGCGGCGACGCCGGCCCTGGCGGCCACGCCATCCGCATCCACGGCACTCTCGCCCATTTCAACCGCTCAGATCGTGCCGCTGGCCGATCCGGGTGTACCCCCGAATTTCAAGGCTCTCGTCTTTTCGAAGACGGCCGGCTTTCGCCACACCTCCATCGAAGTGGGGACCGCTGCGATCAAGCAGTTGGGAATCGACAACGGCTTCAGTGTTGATTCCACCGAAGACGCGACCGCATTCACCGAGGCCAACCTCGCCCAATACGACGTCGTCATCTGGCTGTCGACGACCGGGGACGTACTCGACGCCTCCCAGCAGACCGCATTCGAGCACTACATCGAAGGCGGCGGAGGCTACGCAGGCATTCACGCGGCAGCCGACACCGAATATGACTGGCCCTGGTACGCCGACCTCGTCGGCGCCCAGTTCTCAAACCACCCGTCCAACCAGAACGCGACGATCAAGGTCGAAGACCGGGCTCACCCGTCGACCGCCTTCCTCGACGAGACCTGGAATCGCTACGACGAGTGGTACGCGTACCGCGAGAATCCGCGCACCAAAGTGCATGTCTTGGCGAGCATCGACGAGAAGAGTTACTCGGGCGGAACGATGGGCGTCGATCACCCCATCGCCTGGTGCCAGAACTATGACGGTGGACGCTCCTGGTACACCGGCGGCGGCCACGTCGACGAGAACTACGCCGACCCGCAGTTCCTTGAGCACATTCTCGGCGGCATCCGCACGGCCTCGGGCGACCAGGCCGCCGACTGTTCTGCCACCGACGAGGGCAGCTTCGACATGGTTGCGTTGGACGCCAACACGAGCAACCCGATGATGCTCGACATCGCCCCGAACGGTGACGTGTTCTATGCGGAGCGTGATGGACGAGTCATGCGCATCGACACCGCGACCACGACCACCTCGACTGCTCTCACGTTGAACGTCTTCACGGCGAACGAAGACGGCTTGCAGGGCCTGGTGCTCGACCCCGATTTCGCGACGAACAACTGGGTCTACGTCTACTGGTCGCCGGCGAACGTCGAGTCCTACGGGCCGCACAATAAGCTCTCACGGTTCACCTATGACCCCACGACGAAGACCATTCTGACGGCGACGGAGAAATCAATTCTGCGGGTGCCGGTGCAGCGCGACAACTGCTGCCACGTCGGCGGCGACATGGTGTTCGACAACCAGGGAAATCTCATCCTGGTGACCGGTGACAACACCAACCCATTCGATTCGAGCGGATACGTTCCCATCGACGAGCGTGCCGGTCGCTCTGACTTCGACGCTCAGAAGTCCTCGGCCAACACCAATGACCTTCGCGGCAAGGTGCTGCGCATCACCCCTCACGACGACGGAACCTACTCGGTGCCGGCCGGCAACCTGTTCGACGAAGCCGCCGACGCTGCCAACAAGACCAAGCCCGAGATTTACGCGATGGGCTTCCGCAACCCGTTCCGCATCGGAATCGATGAGGAGACCAACGCGCTCTACGTCGCCGACTACGGCCCCGATGCGGGCAGCGCAAGCGCCACCCGCGGCCCCGGTGGCACCGTGGAGTGGAACATCATCAAGAAACCCGGCAACTACGGATGGCCGTACTGTGCCGGAATCAAGTGCTACAACGATTACAACTTCGCCAACGAGGTCTCCGGTGCCAAGTTCGATCCGAAGGCATTGGTCAACAACAGCCCGAACAACACTGGCCTGACCGCTCTTCCTCCGATGGTCGGCGCCGACTGGTGGACGGAAAACGGCACCACTCCGATCTACTCCGAAATCGGTTTGAGCGGGGCGCCCATGGCCGGACCGGTCTACCACTACGACAAGGATCTCGACTCCGATGTGAAGTGGCCAGAGTACTGGGATGGCAAGGTTCTGTTCGGTGAATGGAACCAGGGCAAGATGTACTCGTTCCAACTCGACGACGCCAGCTCCAGCACAATCTTCAAGGTGAACCGCGCGCTGCCGGGCATCTTCGACCCGGCCGCGGGCTTCAACCGCATGATGGACTTCGACTTCGGTCCGGATGGTTCGCTCTACGCCATCGACTGGGGCTCCGGTTTCGGCGGCAACAACGCCGACTCGGGAATCTACAAGGTCAACTACAACGGCGGAAACCCGGCGCCGATCGCTCGCGCCGCCGCCGATGTGACAAACGGTCCAGCGCCGCTGACCGTCAACTTCAGTTCCGAAGGAACGCGCCACCCGACCAGCAACAGAATCAAGCTGGAGTGGAACTTCGGCGACGGTAGTCCGATCGTCACCGAAGCGAACCCGACCCACACCTACGCCGATAACGGGCAGTACACCGCCCAGCTGACGGTCACAGAAGAGGAAGACGGGCAGTTTGCCGTCGCCAACGTGGTCGTCGTGGTCGGCAACGAGATTCCCGTCGTCTCAATCGAGTTCCCCGACAACGGCGGATTCTTCGAGTGGGGCGACCAGGTCGCCTACAAAGTCAACGTCTCAGACCCCGACGGCACTTTCGATTGCGCGAAGGTCTCACTTCACCCAGCCCTCGGCCACGACGCTCACGCCCACCCGATGGAAGCCCTCCAGGGCTGTGAGGGTGTGCTGCAGACGAGTCGCGACGATGGTCATGGCGCCGACGCGAACATCTTCTGGGTGATTGACGCACGGTACACGGATGACGGCGGTGCGGCAGGCGTGCCGCTGACCGGTTACGGTCTCGGCGTCTTGCAGCCGAAGCGCATGCAGTCTGAGTTCTTCACCTCGACTGGCCGCATCGGTGGCACGGGCGGCGGCGACGACGGCGTGCGGCTCGAGAACAGTGCCGATGTGCAAGGTGGCGGCAGAAACGTTGCTTTTGTCGAACCGAACGACTGGTGGGCACACGAACCGGTGAGCCTGAAGAACGTTGACTCGATCAGCCTGCGTGCGGCTACCGAGAACGCAGCCGGCGCCAAGCTCTCCGTTCGGTGGGGCTCTCCGACCGGCACCGAACTCGGACAGGTCACTGTGCCGAACACAGGCGGATGGCAGACGTACGGCGACTTCCCGCTGGACATCCCAGCGGATGCGCCGACCGGATCGGGCGGACTGTACTTCGTGCTGCTCTCCGGCGGGATCAATGTCAACTGGATCTCGATCAACGGAAAGGGCGTCACCGACAACGTGCGCCCCGAACTCGCTGTCACGTATGACAAAGTCACCGGTGGCGCACCTCTCACGGTCGTTGCAGCGTCGGTCTCAACCGACCCTGACGGCGACTCCGCGAAGATCGTGACGACCTGGAATCAGGGCACGGGGGCCGGCTTCGTCGTCGGCGGGGTCGGCGAGGAGTTCGTCTACACCGAGCCGGGAACATACCTGTTGACGGTTCGCGCAACAGATGAGCGTGGCGCCTACGCCGAGAAGAAGCAGACGATCACGGTCGTCGACGCGGCTCCGGCCATGTGTTTCGCGGGTCGTTCCGACGACTTCACGGGCACCGCACTTGACGAGGACCGCTGGGACACCATCATCCGTCGTGACCAGACCCTGGTCGTGAAGGACGGAAACCTGGTGATTCCGGTTTCGAAGACCGACATCAACGGAACAGCCAACGCGGGGGCCAAAAACATCGTGTTGCAGGATCTTCCGGCTGGCGCCTGGGAAGCGACCACCAAGGTTGCGGTGCCCCTGCGAGCGGGCTACCAGCAGGCTGGTCTGATCGTCTACGGCAACGATGACAACTACGCCAAGATGGTGTTCATCGCTAGAAATGCGACGGGTGAGTCAAAGAATGACCGCTACTTCCAGTACATCAGGGAAGAGGCAGGCAACTCGAAGGAAGTCGCCGCGTCGAACACTGCAACGCTGAGCCCGGAGTTTCCGGACACGGCCTACCTCCGGCTGACAAGTGACGGCACGAACCTCAACGCGTCGTACTCGGCTGACGGTGTCATCTTCACTGCAATGCCAGAAACGAAGCAGCTGGCCGGCATCACGAACCCGAAGATCGGTCTCTTCGCAGTAGCCGGAACCGGTTCGACGCCTGCCGTGATCAACGCTGGGTTCGACTGGTTCACCATCACGCCCGACGACACGGCCGGTGCGGCTGGGCCGAACGACGAGTTCGACGGCACACGCCTCGACGACTGCCGGTGGAGCGTGCTGAACGAAAACCGGGCGGGTTACCGCGTCGCCGACGGACAGCTGGCCATCGACACGACGCCGACGGATATCTACGCGACCGCGAATTCTGCGGTGCCGAACATCATCGTGCAGCCTCAGCCCGCCGACGACTGGACTGTTGAGACAAAGGTGGACGCCTCGACGTTTGACCGGAAGTACCACCAGGGTGGCATCATCCTGTACGGAGACCAGGACAACTACGTCAAACTCAACACCATGACGTCGAACGACGCGGGTTCTGGCATCACGCGAGTGATCGAACTGCGCAGCGAGATCGGAGGCGTCGTTCAACAACCGCAGCCGAAGGCGACGGGCGCCGGAGGCAGCTACTGGCTGCGACTGAGCAAGGCCGGCACCACCTTCACTGGTTCCTTCAGCGAAGACGGCGTGAGCTGGACAACCCTCGATGCGACGGTGGCCAACCCGGGTCTGAACGCAGCTCAGCTCGGTCTATTCGCACTCGGTGCAGAGCAGACGCAGGCGACAACGGCGAAGTTCGATCACTTCCGGGTGATCGAGGCTCCGCTCGTCGCGTCGGGTGTGCTCTCGCCGGGTGCCCCCACTGGCGCGAACGGCTGGTACACGAACGATGTGTCGCTGACCGTCGCTGCTGAGGGCAGCAGCGGCACCGTCTATCGCGAGTACAAGCTCGACAACGCCGCCAACTGGTTCGAATACACCTCCCCGGTGATCGTTCAGACCGACGGCAACCACTCGATCGCGTACCGCGCTTCGGCACAGGGAGTCACCACCGACCCGCAGACGGTGTCGTTCAAGATCGACAAGACGGCGCCTGTGCCGGTGGCGACCCTTGCGGTCGACCCGAGTGACGCCGCGCTGCGCACCGTCGCCATCACTGCGACGGATGCGACGAGCGGTCTGGCTTCGATCGAGTACAGCGTCGACGGCGGTGGCTGGACGACATACTCAGGTGCGGTTGCGGTTACGGCCAGCGCGCAGACGGTGACGTACCGGGCACAGGATGCGGCGGGCAACTCGTCAGCCGAGTCCACGCTCCAGGTTCCCGAGGTCAGCGAGCCCGAAACACCAGTTCTGACCGTGACGGGCACACTATCGCCCGCCGCACCGAACGGCGCCAACGGCTGGTACACGACCTCGGTCGATGTCTCAGCGACGGGAACATCGACGGTCGACGGCGACGTCACCGTTGAATACTCGACCGACGGCACCGCGTTCACGACGCTGACGGACACATTTACCGTTTCGACGGAGGGCGCGAGCTCGGTGTGGGCGCGTGCGAAGGATGCCGACGGCAACACGTCTGAGTCCACGCGTTTCGATCTGAAGATCGACACGGTCGTTCCGACCGCGACCGCTGCCCTCTCCGACGCTCGGGTGATCACTCTGGAGGCGGCCGACGTGACGAGCGCCATTGCTCGCATCGAGTACCGACTCTCGACGGATGCCGCTGATGCGGGTTGGCGCGTGTACTCGGGAGGCTTCACGGCCTCCGATGCGGCGCTCACTGTGAGCTATCGTGCAGTCGACACCGCGGGCAACGCCAGTGAGACCGGCACTCTCAAGGTCAAGGCTGCTCCCACCACACCGGCGACACCGGCGATCGTTGTCGACGACACCACAGTCGTCGTCGGCGGACTCGTCACGGTGACGGGCACCGGCTTCACTCCCGGTGACGACGTTGAGATCTGGTTCTACTCAGATCCGCAGCTGATCACCTCGGTGAAAGTGAACGAGAAGAGCGGCTTCACGAGCACCGTCCGGGTGCCCGCGACAGCCGACCCGGGCAAGCACCATGTGCGGGCGCTCATCAAGGGCAAGGTCGTGGCCTCTAGTCAGGAGATCACGGTCTCGGCTGCTCCGGTCGATCCAGATCCCACGCCAACGCCAACGCCAACGCCAACGCCCACGCCCACGCCAATTCCAGATCCCGGAAACGGAAACGGAAACGGAAACGGAAACGGAAACGGAAACGGAAACGGAAACGGTCCGGCCACCACGCCGGGCGGTTCACTGGCCGAGACCGGCGCCGACGGCTGGCAGAGCATGATCCCGCTTGCGCTCATCCTGCTCTTCGCCGGACTCGGCGGGGTGCTCGTCACGAAGCGTCGCCGCGAGGTTGCTTCCGCGAGCTAACCCGCAGGACCACAACTGAAAAGAAGTGACACATCGTTCTCCCCGGGGCCGGCACAGCCCCGGGGAGAACCCTTATCGAAAGGCCTTCACCATGGCAGCTGTCACCGGCCGAGCATCCCGCCTCGTCGTCGTTCTGTTTGCGTCCCTCTGTATCGTGCTGGGGCTCCTCGCGAGCGCACCCTCCGCGAGCGCCCACGGCGGCACGTATGAACTGTCTGTCTCACCGGATGGCGCTGGTGGGCTAACGGTGCTGGGTCATTACGGCGAAGACCAGCATGTGGTGGAGGAGATCATGGACCCGATTGCGACGGCTACCTCGGCCGACGGGCGCACGGCCGGTCCGGTTTCGCTCGTGTCATCGTCGGAGGGCCAGGGCGTGTGGGTGACCGCTGAGCCCTTCATCCCTGTCGGCGACTGGACCGTGACCGTCTCGACCACCGTGCCGAGTGCCGTCTCGGTCACGGCCGAGGTGACGGTCGCCGAGCCTGCGGCGCCGGTTGAGGCGAAACCGGTTGCGAACCCAAAGACAGCAGCGCCCGGTGTGACGACGTGGCTGTGGTTTATCGCCGGGGCCGTGGCAATTGGTGTGGCCGTGCTGTGGCTCGTGCTGGCACGGGCGAAGCGCCAACGCGCATGAGGCGTTGATTGCGGAACCCAGGCCGGATGCACGGACATACGCGCGCTGTGGTCGCCGTTTAGTCGAT
>NZ_BAABCN010000010.1:89487-388331 GCF_039538945.1 Glaciibacter kafniensis
CTGGGCTCATCCGGAGCGAGCGACCTCTTCCAGATTTTACGCGACGGAAAGCCGCGCACCCGTGCAGAACTGGCGCACCTCACCGGGCTCGCCCGTTCGACGGTCGCCCTGCGGATGGACTCCCTGACGCAGCTCGGTTTGGTGGGGCCGGCTGCCGATGCCCCCTCCACAGGTGGGCGCCCGTCGTCGCAGGTTGCGCTGGCCACCGGGACCAAGGTCGTGCTGGGCGTCGACATCGGCGCCTCGCATGCGCGCATCGTGGCGAGCGATTTGACCGGGCGCCCGCTGCTCGACGTCGTCGCCGAGATTGAGGTCTCTCTCGGCCCGGAGGCGGTGCTCAATTGGGTGATCGAGGCCGGCGACGCGTTGGTGCGAAAGGCCGGGCATGACCTGGGCGATCTGCTGGCGATCGGCATCGGCCTACCTGGCCCGGTCGAATATAGCAGTGGTCGCCCGATCAACCCGCCGATCATGCCGGGTTGGGATCGTTTCGACGTGCCCGGCTGGTTGCAGGCTCACTTTGACGTACCGGTGCTCGTCGACAACGACGTGAACATCATGGCGCTCGGTGAGCGAGAGGCGGCTTGGCCTGATGTTGACCACCTCATCTTCGTGAAGGTGGCGACCGGCATCGGCGCCGGGGTCATCTCCGGAGGGATGCTGCAGCGCGGCGCCCAAGGAATCGCCGGTGACATTGGGCATGTCCAGGTGGCACGTGGCATCGACGTGCCCTGCCACTGCGGAAACCGCGGCTGTTTGGAAGCGTTGGCCTCCGGACCCGCGATCGCGGCAGCCCTGCGGGCAAGCGGCCTGGAGACGACAACTAGCCACGACGTTGTCGAGCTCGTCAAGCTCGGCAATCTCGAGGCAATTCAGGCCGTGCGGCAGGCCGGGAGGGACATGGGCGAGGTTTTGACCGCCTGCGTCAGTCTGATCAACCCGTCAGTTATCGTGATCGGCGGGTCGATGGCCCGCGCCGGAGAACAGCTGATTGCCGGCATGCGCGAGGTCGTGTATACCCGGTCGATGCCCCTGGCGACCCAGCATCTGCAGATTGTTCCGTCGACAGCCGGTGCGAATGCCGCAGTGCTTGGCGCGAGCATGCTGGCTATTCACCATGCGCTGTCGCCGGCCAGAGTCGACGCAATGGTGCTTGAGTTGCTGGAGTCCGGGGTCGAAGAGCGGTAACCCCGAGTCGTCGAAATGGCCGTGGGTAAACCTGTGATGTTCGCGACCGCGGCGTCGGGCTCGCCGGTCGCGGCGCGCACGTTTCCGGCGAGCTTTCCGGCGGTCGACCGCCGAGCCCTGGTCGCCGGGCGCTGACGGCGGTTGCGAACGGCGGATGCCGCGGCGAAGCTTTTCGCCGTGGCATCCGCCGTTTGTGTCAGCGCGGCGCTCGCCCAACGCGGGAGAAGCGGTCTCCAAAAACGACATCGGGCGATGGATCGACGCGGCCACGCCAATCGTCCTTTGCTGCCATCCTTTCCTGCCAAGTTGACTAGTTACGCAACCATTCGAGAGTGATTGTCATGAGGGGCAATCGTTACGCGGTCATTGATTGTCGGCTTTTGCTTGACCTCTTGTCATCTTTTGCTTGACTGGCGCTGAAAGTTCTCCTACATTCATATTTGGATTCGTGCGCACGATCTCGTGAGCGCAGAAATCGGCATCTGAAACCGACGGAGGTCTCATGCTCGGCAAGGTTCACAATGGCGTGGCTCGATGGCTCGCCGCATCACTCGTAGCGCTGCTCACGATCGGCGTCGTGGTCGGTGGGGCAGCTACTGCCCAGGCGCACGACGGCGCCCACGTGCTGATATTCACCAAGACGACCCAGTTCAGGCACACCGACGCGATCGACAAGGGCACACCCCTGATCACCGCCGCGCTCGAGGCCGAGCACATGGAGGTGACGCACACCGAGGACTCGGCGATCTTCAACGACGCAGACCTCGCCGGATTCGACGCGATCATCATGTTCCAGACGTCGGGCGACCCCTGGAACTCCGACCAGAAGGCGGCGCTCGAGCGCTACCAGCGCGCCGGAGGCGGCATCGTCGCGATCCACAACGCGACCGACATGCGCGGCAACTACCCCTGGTGGGACAACCTCGTGGGCTCGTTGATGCCAGGTCACGCGGCGACCGGGACCGACCCCGGCCAGCCTGGAACGGTACGCATCGAAGATCACACCCACCCCTCCACTGCGCACTTCGAGGAGAGCCGCTGGGATCGTTCCGACGAGTGGTACAACTTCTCGAACAACGTACGCGGCACCGCACACGTGCTCGCCTCGATGGACGAGTCGACGTACACCGCCGGCGGCAATGCCATGGGCTACGACCACCCGATCTCATGGTGCAAGCCCTATGACGGCGGTCGCACCTGGACGACCGCCATGGGCCACTTCGGGTCGCATTTCGAAGAGCCCGCACTCCTCGCGCACATCGTGGGTGGCGTGAAGTACGCAGCCGGCGTCGAAGCAGGCGACTGCGGCGGCACCGTCTGGGAGAGCTTCGAGAAGATCGCCCTCGACCAGAACACCTCGGCACCGTTCGCGATGGACATCGCCGAAGACGGACGTGTCTTCTACACCGAACTCGTGCGCGGACAGGTTCGCGTCGTCGACCCCGCGACCAACAAAGTGACTACCGCCCTCGAACTCGATGTCTACTCGGGCGGCGAAGACGGACTGCTGGGCATCGCCCTCGACCCCGACTTCACCGAGAACGGGCAGCTGTACCTCTACCGTTCCCCTGACGCAGCGGACAACTCCGACCCGTCGAGCTTTTTCAGCCGGGTATCCCGGTTCACGATGCAGAACGGCGTCATCGACCCGGCATCCGAAGAACTCATCATCGAGGTCCCGGCACGCCGGCTTCCCGATGAGCCCGGCCACACCGGCGGCGGTCTCGACTTTGACGCCGACGGCAACCTCTACCTCGGCGTCGGCGACGACGTGAACCCGCACTCCGAGCCGTCCGGGGGCTACGCTCCGATTTCGACTCGCCCGGGCACGTTCCACGACGCTCGTGCGACTTCGGCGAACACGAACGACCTTCGCGGCAAGCTTTTGCGTATCACGCCCAAGTCGGATGGGCCCGGCTACACGATTCCCGAGGGCAACCTGTTCCCCGAAGCCGACGACACCGACGACAAGACGCTCCCCGAGATCTACGCTATGGGCTTCCGCAACCCCTTCCGGTTCTCGATCGACCAGAAGTCAGGAGCGATCAGCCTCGCCGACTACTCTCCCGACAACAGCAACGACGCACCCTCCACCCGCGGCCCCGCTGGAATCGCTGAGTGGAACCTCATCACCTCGCCCGGAAACTACGGCTGGCCGATGTGCATGGGCGACAATGAGCCGTTCCGCGATGTCGAATACACGACGAACCCCGTCACGGTCGGCGACTACTTCGACTGCGCCAACCCCGTGAACGACTCGCCCCGCAACACCGGCCTCACCGAGCTGCCCGCAGCCCGCGCCGCCGACATGTGGTACGGCTACAATCGCTCGTCGGTGCCCGAGGTGATCGCTCAGGGCGGCGGCCTCGCCCCGATGGGTGGCCCCGTGTACAACTTCGACCCGGCGCTCGCGTCAGACACGAAGTTCCCGGCGTCGTACGACGGCAAGCCCTTCTTCTACGAGTGGGCGCGCAACAAGATGTACTCGATCCAGCTCAAGGACCCGGCGGGTACCACCGGATCGCAGGTCGAGAAAGTCACGCCCTTCCTTCCGCAGGAGGAGTTCCTCGCACCCATCGACTCGAAGTTCGGCCCTGACGGGTCGCTCTATCTGCTCGACTGGGGCGGCGGTTTCGGTCGAGACAACCCGAACTCCGGTGTGCACCGCATCGACTACATCTCGGGGTCGCGTTCGCCAATGGCGCGCATCACGACCGATCACGACACCGGCCCCGCGCCGCTCGCCGTGGCATTCGACGGCGCGAGCTCGTCCGACCCCGAGAATGCCGCGCTCGCCTTTGCGTGGGACTTCGAGGGTGACGGCACGGTCGACGCGACCACGCCGCAGGCGACGCACACCTATGCGACCGTCGGCGCGTTCGACGCTCGCCTGACGGTGACCGATCCCGACGGCAAGACCGGCACGACGACCGTCCCCATCACGGTGGGCAACACCCGGCCGAGCGTGCAGTTCGCGCTTCCGCCCAACGGGTCGTTCTTCGACTTCGGAGACGAGATCTCCTGGGACGTCGACGTGACGGATCCCGAAGACGGCACGGTCAACGGGGACGACGTCATCGTCCAGCCCGCACTCGGGCACGATGAGCACGCCCACCCGACCACCCCGCTGAAGGGGTTCACCGGCAGTACCGAGACGACCCTCGGCGGACACGCGCCCGACGAGGACATCTTCTTCGCGCTCGACGCGCGCTACACCGACGGCGGCGGCGCAGGTGGCGAGAACCCTCTGACGGGCTCGCAGACCACGCTGGTGTTCCCCAAGGTGAAGCAGGCCGAGTTCTTCGACTCCGCGTCTGAGAACATGACGACCGCGCCGAGTCGCGATGTCGAGGGCATCCCGAGCGATCGCGTCATCGTAGGCGGAGACGGAGCATGGGCGCATTTCGAGCCCGTGAGCTTCCACAACATCGATGACCTTGCGCTGCGAGTTTCGGCGGTCGCCGCTGGCGGCTCAATCGAGCTGCGCAAGGGTGCCGTCGACGGCGAACTACTCGCGACCGCAGAGGTGGCAGCGACCGGCCCGACGCGCTTCACCGACGTCACCGTCGACGTGAGTGCGTTCCCGCAGGAGACGCTCGACCTCTACCTCGTATTCCGGGGCACCGAGATCAAGCTCAACTTCCTCGAGGCGATCGGGCAGGGCTCGTCGCCCTTCACGACGCCGACGGTGGCGATCACAGCTCCCGCGCAGGATGTCGAGCTGGAGCCCGGCCAGGACGTCACCGTCGAGGCCACAGCGGCCGACACCGGCAGTGACGTCTCGCAGGTCGAGTTCTTCGTCAACGGCAAATCAATCGGCGTCGACGAGAGCGCACCGTACTCGACTGAGTGGGCGACGCCTGAGGAGGGGCTCTACGAGCTCACCGCAGTCGCCACCAACGCTGACCGAAAATCGAAGACATCGCGCATCGTGCTGGCTCAGGTCGGCGAGCTGTTCGGAGACCTCGTGCCGTTCACGAATGCAGACGGCACATTCGAACGCATTGGTGATGGCCGTTTCCGCATCATCGGCGCGGGAGACGACACCTGGCAGGGTGTCGACGAGTACTCGACGCTCTACGCGCCAGCCGGCGGCGACGAGGACTGGGAGGCGGTCGTGAAGATCGACGCCCAGCAGAACACGAACGGCTCGGCCAAGGCCGGCATCATCGTGCGGAACGACATGACGCAGCCGGGCACTTCACCCGGGTACGCGATGGTCGGTATTCGCCCGACCGGCGGCGTCGAGTTCCTCTCGGACCCTGACGGCAACGGGCAGCTGAATGCCTCGACCGCCGGTGGCACCACCAGCTACCCCACCTGGGTGAAGCTGAAGCGCAGCGGTGCCGACTACACGGCGTACTTCTCGAAAAACGGCACGACGTGGACCCAGGTCGGCGGCACCGTCAACCTGACCGGCGCAGCAGCCACGCAGGACGTGGGCATGTTCATGATGTCCCACGCCTCGGGGGTGGGCACGGTCGACTTCGCGGACTTCGCGATCGATACCGATCCGCAGGTTCCCCAGCCGACTGCTCCGCTCGAGCCGCTG
Source organism: Glaciibacter kafniensis (assembly GCF_039538945.1). Taxonomy (NCBI): domain Bacteria; kingdom Bacillati; phylum Actinomycetota; class Actinomycetes; order Micrococcales; family Microbacteriaceae; genus Glaciibacter; species Glaciibacter kafniensis. Next base: position 95,228 of record NZ_BAABCN010000010.1, read on the forward strand.
ATGTGTGTAGCTGCGCCGCTCTCCGACGAGTTCAACGGTCCTGCGATGGCACCGACCTGGGGCCTTCGCACCGCTGAGAACGCCACGATCACGCAGTCCGCTGGTGCGCTGAACCTGCCGGTCACGGCGGGCGACATCAATGAGGCGGAACCGGGTCCGGTGAGCTTCGCGAGCAAGCCGTTGCCTGCCGGCGCATGGGAGGCGACCACGAAGATCACGCTGGCGCACACCTCACACTGGCAGTGGGCCGGACTCGTCGTGCACCAGAACGACAACGAGTACAACAAGCTCGGGTTCGTTCGCAACCAGGCCGGTGGACGGTTCGTGGAGTTCCAGACGGAGACGGGCGGGTCCCGCACCACACCCGCACAGCCCGCACTGCCGTCGAACTTCCCGACGACTATCCACCTCAAGCTGACCAGCAACGGGACGACCCTGACGGGCGCGTACTCGGCTGATGGCGTGACGTGGACGGCCCTAACCGGACAGCTGCAGTTGAAGCAGAACGCCCGCATCGGCATCATGGCCGCCGGCGACCTCGGCACCGCGCCGGTGTCGGCAAAGGTCGACTGGTTCCGATTCAGCCCCGAGCCAGCAGCCAGCGGGCCTGTCGCACCCGGCGACGAGTTCGACGGCACGGCGCTCGACGGCTGCCGCTGGGGTCAGAGCGTGCGGTACGACTCCAACCACGCCAAGGTCGCCGACGGACACCTGAAGATCACGACGCAGCCGGGCGACATCAACGGTGCCAACCCGCTGTCTCCGCGCAACTTCATCCTCACTAAGGCTCCCGAGGGTGACTGGGTCGCGACGACGAAGTTCAAGGCCCCGCTGAAGCACCGCTATCAGCTGGCCGGACTCATGATGTGGGCCGATGACGACAACTACGTCAAGGCTGATATCGTCGCCACCAACAACCCCGGCAGCGCGCTCGACCTTCGCGCCGAGCTCGCCGGCGAGTCGAAGGCCGCGGGTATCGGCAACCACTTTGTCAACATCGCCGATTCGACCGAGAGTGGGTACTGGTACATCCGGGTCACCAAGACCGGCGACGTGTACACGGCCGAGGTGAGCGACGGCGGCGTCAACTGGACGCCGATCGGCGCCACCGGTATCACCTTCGACCAGCCGCTGCGCGGTCTGGGCCTGATGGCGATCGGTCCGGAGCAGGAGGAGCCGGTGGTCGTCGAGTTCGACTCGTTCGAGCTCGTCGGCGACCAGGAGGACACGACGGCGCCGACCACGACCCTCTCGTGGACACCGGCGGAGCCAGCCGGTGACAACAACTGGTACCGGACCGCACCGAGCTTCGCGCTTGAGGCGACCGATGCCGACGGTTCCGGGGTTGCCTCGACCGAGTACGCCATCGGTGACGCAGAGTGGACGGCGTACGACGAACCCGTCGCGCTGACCGGGCAGGGCGAGATCGTCGTGACGTTCCGCTCGACCGATGAGGCGGGCAACGTCGAGGCGACCGGATCCGCGACCGTGAAGGTCGACACGATCGCGCCGACCACGACCGCGGCGGTCGACAACGTCGACGGAGGTGTGCAGGTGACACTGGACGCAGCCGACGAGTCGTCGGGCGTGGCAGCAACCGAGTTCCGTCTAGACGGCGGCGAGTGGACGGCGTACGCCGACCCCATTCTTGTCACCGTCGCCGGCGCGCACACGGTTGAGTACCGTTCGACGGACACGGCCGGGAACGGCGAATCCGACCAGTCGACCGGTTTCACGGTCGTGGGGGACTCGTCTCCTGTTGCTCCGGTGATCACGTCGGGTGATCCTGGTGCGGGCACAGTTGGTTCGGCGTATTCGTTCACGGTTGTTGCTTCGGGCAACCCGGCGCCGACATTCTCGGTGACGGCGGGGAAGTTGCCTGCTGGCTTGGGCCTGCACGCGACGACGGGTGTGATTTCGGGTAAGCCGACGTCGGCTGGGTCTGCGACGTTCACGGTCACGGCCAGCAATGGTGTTGGTTCGCCAGCGGCGAAGAGTTACACGGTCGTGGTGAGTGCTCTGAAGCCGACGGTCAGCTTCGATTCGCAGGGCGGCAGCAAGGTGGCCGCGGTGAGCACGAACTACAACACCGTGATCAAGGCGCCGAAGTCTCCGACGCGCACGGGTTACACCTTCGCGGGTTGGTACACGAAGGCGACCGGTGGCAGCAAGTGGAACTTCAGCGCCAAGGTGACGTCGAACGTCACTGCGTACGCCCACTGGACCGTGCAGAAGCGCACGGTCACGTTCAACGCGCAGGGCGGCAGCAAGGTGGCCGCGGTGAGCACGGACTACAACACCGCGATCAAAGCGCCGAAGTCGCCCACCCGCACTGGTTACACCTTCAAGGGTTGGTACACGAAGGCGACCGGTGGCACCAAGTGGAACTTCACCGCCAAGGTGACGTCGAACGTCACCGCGTACGCTCACTGGACGGTGCAGAAGCGCACGGTCACGTTCAACGCGCAGGGCGGCAGCAAGGTGGCCGCGGTGAGCACGAACTACAACACCGTCATCAAGGCACCGAAGTCGCCCACGCGCACGGGTTACACCTTCTCGGGTTGGTACACGAAGGCGACCGGTGGTACCGCGTGGAAGTTCAGTTCGAAGGTGACGGCCAACGCCACCGCGTACGCGCACTGGACGGTGCAGAAGCGCACGGTGACGTTCAACGCACAGGGCGGCAGCAAGGTGGCCGCGGTGAGCACGAACTACAACACCGTGATCAAGGCGCCGAAGTCGCCCGCCCGTAGCGGCTACACCTTCTCGGGTTGGTACACGAAGGCGACCGGTGGCAGCAAGTGGAACTTCACCGTCAAGGTGACGTCGAACGCCACCGCGTACGCTCACTGGGCGAAGAAGTAACCCACCGGATTCGGACGGCCGCCTCACCGGAGGCGGCCGTCCGATCCAACCCAGATCGGATGAGATACCCTCGACACCGACCCATCCGGTTGGTGTCGAGGGTATTTGTACGGGTGGAGATCCCGGAGCTCAAGCGGTGCGCCGACGGATCGACGCACCGCGACTCGACTCTCGCATCGACCGGTGCCCCATCGACGACGTACTCCCCGCAGCGCTCGCCTTCGCCCTCGCTGGCGCCATGCTCCTCATCGTCGGTCGCCGACGGCGCGCGACATCGATGGCGGATGCCGCGACGACTCTCGCTTCGTCCGCGGCATCCGCTCGCTTTCGACGGGCGGCCTACTGGTTCGAGAACGCGGCGTCGAGCGAGGCAGTCGGCCTCGGGAACAGCGTCGAACGGATGAATCCGACCGCCTCGGCGGCACCGTGCACGCGGTCCATTCCCGCGCCTTCCCACTCGACCGAGATCGGATCCGTGTAGCCGATCAGGCACGAAAGCGACCCCGGCGGGACCAGCCGGGTTACCGACCTGGTCGCGGCGGGGTCGCCGCGTGACGTCTACTGTCTGGCGTCTACTGCGTTGTGAAGGCGGCGTCGAAGCTGGCGGTGGGCTGCTTCCAGAGCAGCGAGCGGATGTAGGCGAGCGCCTCGGGTCCGCCGTGGAGACGATCCATGCCGGCGTCTTCCCACTCGATCGAGATGGGTCCGGTATAGCCGATCGATTCGAGCGCGCGAAATGAGTCTTCCCACGGCACATCGCCGTGACCGGTCGACACGAAGTCCCAACCACGGCGAGGGTCGCCCCACGGGAGGTGCGATCCGAGCACGCCGGAGCGGCCGCTCTGTGGCCGCATTCGTGTGTCTTTGCAGTCCACGTGATAGATACGGTCTTGGAAATCCCAGATGAAGCCCACCGGGTCGATGTTCTGCCACATCATGTGGCTCGGATCCCAATTGAAACCGAAGGCAGGGCGGCGGCCGATGGCCTCGAGCGTGCGCACGCTCGACCAATAGTCGTAGGCGATCTCACTCGGGTGCACCTCGTGGGCGAAGCGCACACCCTCATCGTCGAACACGTCGAGAATCGGGTTCCAGCGGGTGGCGAAGTCGTCGAATCCTGCGTCGATGACCGAGGCCGGAACGGGCGGGAACATTGCGACATACGGCCAGATCTTCGATCCGGTGAAACCGACGACGGTATCGACGCCGAGCTTGCGGGCTACGCGGGCGGCGCGCTTCATATCGTCGGCGGCACGTTGCCGCACGCCCTCGGCCTCGCCGTCGCCCCAGGTGTACGGGCGCACGATGGCCTGGTGCCGAAAGTCGATCGGGTCGTCACAGACGGCTTGGCCGGTGAGATGGTTCGAGATCGCGTAGACCGTGAGCCCATGACGGTCGAGAATCTCAAGCCGCGAGCGCAGGTACGAGTCGTCTTCATCGGCGCGCTTGAGGTCGAGGTGATCGCCAGACGCCGCGATCTCCAGACCGTCATAGCCCCAGTCGCTCGCGAGCCGGGCCACCTCCTCGAAGGGCAGGTCGGCCCATTGGCCCGTGAACAGCGTGACGGGGTGGGTGGATGTCGCGGGCTCAGTCGACCGGTCAGTCATTGGGCGTCCCTTTCATTCTGCAAGGCGTTGAGGTAGGCATAAGAGTCAGCGGCGAGTGCGTCCTGGGTTCTGGCAAGTGGCCGCCACACCGAAGCGGCGACGGCGATCGTGGCGTTGTCGCCGGTGAAGCTCTCGAGCCCGAGAGGCCCGCGGTAGTCGGCGTCATCGAGCGCATCAAGAAAAGCAGACCAGTCAATGTGGTCGTCGCCGACAGCTCCGCGGTCGTTGCCGCACACTTGCACATAGGCGAGGTGCGAGCCCGCACGGCGGATGGCGTCGCCGATGTTCTTCTCTTCGATGTTGAGGTGGTAGCTGTCCAGGGCCAATCCGAGCCCGGCGCCGAGCAGGGGGTCGAGTGCCTCCAGTGCCTGATCGACGGTGTTGATCAGGCTGGTCTCGTACCGGTTGAGCGGCTCGACGGCCAGGCGGATGCCACCGCGTTCGGCCCGGTCGACAAGGGGCTCCAGATTGGCACGCAGTTCTTCGTAGTACGCGGCGCGTTCGACATCCGTCATTCGCCAGGTGCGCCCGGTCGCCGCGTAGAACGGGCCGGCAACGATGCTGGAACCGAGGATTTCGGCAACTTCGATGCAGTGCGTGAGGTAGTCCTGCGTCGCGACGATTTCATTCGCCGACGCGGCGAGAAGGTTGCGACCGGCTCCCATTGCACCGACAACAACGGGGAGCAAGCCGTGCTCAGTGAGCACGTCGCTGGCCCGTTCTGGCGACCAGTCTCCTGGTGTTTCCACCGGCAGCTCAATCGCTCCGAAGCCGAAGGCGGCAGCCTTGGCGGCCAGCAGTTCGAGTGATGAATCGGTGAGCGGGCTGGTCCACACCCAGGTGTTCACTCCGAGAATGCGTCGCATGCTGCCTCCTTGCAGTTGTTGACAACGTGGGTTGAGCCTGTCGAAACCACCGTAGGGGTTTCGACAGGCTCAACGTGGTTCAGGCTCCTTACGGAATCTGGCGCTCCTGCCAGATGGTCGGGAATCCGGCGAGGTCTTCTCCGCCGAACTTGGCGTAGTGGCCGTCGGGCATCCCCTCGTTGGCGGCGAGGTACTGGTCGACCTCTTCAGCCTGGATCGGGTTCTGCGGCAGCACCCACTCCTTGGGAACCTCTTCGCCGGCGAAGATCTTGGCGGCGGCGAGCAAAGGCGTCCGCCACTGGAAGTTGGAGTAGACGGGAGCGAGACCGGTGAGGCCCGTTTCCTTCCACTTGCGCAGGAAGCTCATCTCGTCTTCACCGGTCATGACGGGGTAGTCGGCTCCGGCGTCTTCGAACGCTTCGATCGCTGCAACGGCGCCGTCACCGGCATCCATCCACACTCCCGCGACGTCGCCCTTGGCGAGCTCATCGGAGATGATCTTCTTGATCTCCGCCGGGTCTGCTCCGGTGAAGTAGTCGGTTGCCTCGATGCCGGCCTCCTCGAAGATGCCCTCGGCGGCTGCCCAACGGTGCTCGAGTACGTCGACACCGGGGGCGATGCGCAGCGCGACGACCTTGTCACCCTTCTTGAGGTTTTCAACGAGGAACTCAGAGGTGTCGATGCCCCACGCGAATCCACCAATCGGGTGGATGAACGTGACGGGGCAGTCGGTCTGCACGCCGCGGTCGAACACGATCACCGGCTTGGCTGTGTCACAGGCACGCTCGACGGCCGGGGTCATTGCCGCCGTGCTGTTCGGCGAGATGACGAAGAAGTCGCAGTTGCCCTCGTTGATGAAGTAGTCGATGTCAGCGATCTGCGTGTCGTCGCTGTCCTGCGCGTCACGGGTCTCCATTTCGCTGATCGCACCGGAGGCCTGAAGCGCCTTCAGCTGTTCGTTCATGGTGATCCAGCCGGTCTGGCGCCACGGGTTCGAGATCGAGGCGTTGGAGAAGCAGCCCTTCTTCGCACCCTCAGCCTTGTACTGGCTGGTGTCGACCATCTCCGCGTTGATGTACTGCAGATAGGGCTGACCTTCCGGGCCCTCTGGAGTAACCGAGCGTTCGGCGTACTGCTTGTCGAAGAGTGCCTGGTCGAACCATTCCACCTCCTCCACGGGTGCGGCGGATTCTTCGCTGCCGGCGTCGTTCGGGGCGCTCACGCCTGGGTCAGTCGTGCAGCCGGCCAGTGTCAGCAGCGCAAAAGCTCCGATCATGGCGGACGCTACGTGCATTCGTCGCATCACAAACCTCCTTGGTTGTGTGTGTTGTGGCCCTCGGCGTGCGCCCGATCAGCGCTCAGAGGGAGGTGAGTTGCAGTGTGAGTCGCGCCCACCATCGGGCGCTCCTCCTTCTCCGGTGTGCGGGAAGTTTGTGTGGGGCGCGCACGGCGGCGCGAGCGGAAGGTTGTGGCCGAATAGGCGACGGCCGCGATGATGATGACGCCCTGGATGGCGTCACGGTATGTGGAAGGAACGCCGGCGAAGTTGAGCAGCGTGAAGAGGGCTTCGAGCGCGAAGGCACCGGCGACCGCTGCCACGACCCAGCCGCGGCCTCCGCCGAGTACCACGCCGCCGAGCACAACAGCCGTGATTGCGATGAACTCGTAGCCGCGTCCGACCGAGGGATGCACACCGGCGTAGCCGACCAACAGAATGCCGGCAATGGTGGCCGAGAGCGAGGAGATGATGAAGGTGCTCGTCTTGACCCACCAGCTGCGCACACCGGCGTAACTCACGGCAGTCGGATTGTCGCCGAGGGCGATGATGGTGCGCCCGAACGGACGCTTGGTGAACCAGATGGCCAACGCGAGAACCGCGGCCAGGATGAGAACCGACCAGGGGATGAAGTCGAGAACCGGCACATCCCGGATGCCGCCGCGCCCGATCTGCCGGAATCCGTCGGCCGGATTGCCGGTCGCCGCGCCGCCCGTCCAGAACATGACGGCGCCGAGCAGAGCAAGCATCATGCCGAGAGTGACGATGAACGACGGGACCTTGAGGAAGGAGATGATGAGGCCGTTGATGAGGCCGATGATGGCGCCGAAGATGAACATGAAGATCAGCACGGGGACCGTGCGACTCTCGTCTTGTCCGACCAAGTTGCCGGCGATCACGACCTGCGCGGTGACGAGCGAGCCCATCGACAGATCGAACTCACCGCCCACGATGACGAAGTATTGACCGATGGCCACGATCGCGATCGGAGCGACGCGCTGAATGAAACGCATCAGCTGCCCGGGCTCGGCGAAGTTCGGGTTCAGGATCGTGATGGCCACGAGCAACACCAGGAGAAGCAGGAAAACTGCGCCCCGCGGGCTCACCAGAATCTTCAGCGCGTTCATGCCTGGTCTCCCACGGTTGAGATGAGTTGTGTCGAGACGCTTGCGGGTGCGGAATCCGGCGGTGTCGTTCCCGCTGTCCCCTGGCCGACAGTTGCGTTGGAATCAGTCGACGAGCCGTTCGGGCCGAATCGAGCACGACGCTGCTCGACCTGACGGCCGGCGTAGACGGCAACGGCTGCGACGATCACGATGCCGCGCACGACATCCTTCATGAACGGGTTGACCTGCATCACGCTCATCACGTTGTCGAGAACGGCAAAGATCGCGACGCCGCCGATGGTGCCCCAGATGGAGCCGCGCCCTCCGGAGAGCAACGTTCCGCCGAGCACGACCGCGGCGATCGAGAGTAGATCGTAGCCGCCCTGTACCCCGACTGTCGGGCTACCGACGCCGAGCCGACTGGCCAACAGCAGGCCGGCAAAGGCGGCCGTGACCGAGCAGAGCACGTGGGCGAGGATCACGGGATTGGAGGTGCGGATGCCGCTGAGCCGCGCCACCTGCTCGTTGCCGCCGACGGCGAACATGTGATTGCCGACGCGGGTGCGGCTGAGGAACAGGGACCCGAGGAGTGCGACCACGAGCATGAGGATCGTCGAGACGGGAATCGGGCCGACCCCCGTCGCACCGATCAGCTGGAACTCCCAGGGCACGTTGCCGCTGGTTCCCTTGTAATTCGTGTCGAGATAGCCCTTGACGATGAGTCCCATGCCGAGGGTCGCGATGAAGCCGTGCACCTTGAGCTTGGTCACGATCAGGCCGTTCGCCAGGCCGATCAGCGCGGCGACGCCCACCGCAACGGCGACGGCCATGCCGATGTTGGCGGGATTTCCCTTCATCAGGTCGGCGGCGAGCAGGCTCGAGAGGCTGATCACAAAGGGCACCGAGAGATCGAGCGAACCACAGAGGATCACGAGAGTCTGACCGATTGCCACGAAACCGAGCACGCTCATCCCGGTGAGGATGTCGCGGATGTTGCCGGCGCTGAAGAAGCTGCGGCCGACGGTGGCGACGAGAATCGTCCCGATCAGGATGACGCCCAGCAGCGCCAGATAGACGATCATGGTGGAGTTGAGGCGCCCCGATCGGCGTCGTGTGGTGACCGCGTTCATGCCCGTGTCCCTTCGTGCGCTTCGTGTGCGGATGCCGCGGCGCCTGTTGCCGCCGAGAGCACCTGTTCTTCGCTTGAGCCGGTCGGGAGCTCGGCCACGATGCGGCCGTCGTGCATCACGAGGATTCGATCTGACATGCCGATTACTTCGGGTAGCTCGGACGAAATCATGAGAATCGCAACACCGTCCCGAGCGAGCTGGCGCATGAGTTGGTAGACGGCGATCTTGGCGCCGACATCGATGCCTCGAGTCGGCTCGTCGAGCAGCACGACCCGTGGCTTGGTGGCCAGCCATTTGGCGAGCACCACCTTTTGCTGGTTTCCGCCGGAGAGAAACTGCACCTCTTGATCGAGGCCTTGCGAGCTGATCTCGAGCGAACTGAGCACGCCGGGGATTTCTTTGCGCACGGCAGCCGTGCGCCGAGAGAAGACGCCTCGGATCACCAGAAGCGCGTTATCAATCACCGATTGTCCGAGCGCGAGGCCCTGGGCTTTGCGGTCTTCGGTGATGAGGGCGACGCCGTGCTTCACGGCCGAACGTGGGCTGCCGATGCGCACTGGCGTTCCGTCGAGGGCGACCGTCCCTCGGCTGAACGGCGCGGCACCGAAGATTGCCTCGACAAGTTCGGTGCGCCCGCTTCCTTGCAGGCCGGAGACGCCTACGATTTCGCCGGCGTGCAGTTCAATGTTGATGTCGTCGACGAAGCCGTTGCCGCCGTCGGTGACGGCCAAGCGGAGTTCCCCGACCGTGGTTCCCTCGACGGCGCCGGGGAAGAACGTCTCGATCGAACGGCCGACCATGCGACGCACCAGCTCGTTCGTGTCGAGTTCGGAGGCCGGGCCGCTGCTGACGAGGGCGCCGTCTTTCAGTACCGTGATGCTGTCGCAGAGATCAAAGATCTCCTTGAGGCGGTGACTCACATAGAGAATGGCCACGCCTCGAGCCTGCAGGCGGCGGATGATGCCGTAGAGCAGCACGACCTCGTGATCGGCCAGCGCAGCCGTCGGTTCGTCCATTGAGATGACCCGGGCATCGTAGCTGAGCGCTTTCGCGATCTCGACGATCTGCTGCTCGGCCACGGTGAGACTGCCGACTCGGGCCGTCGGGTCGATGAAGTCGATGCCGAGCTCGTCGAGCAGCGCCTGGGTGGCACGAACCATGCCGCGTTGGTCGACGAAGCCGCGCGAGCGCGGCTCGCGACCGAGATACACGTTCTGCGCAACGCTGCGATCGGGCAGCAGGGTGAATTCCTGGAACACCGTTGCGAGGCCGGCCTTCATGGCTTGTATTGGGTGGCCGAACGTCACCGGCTCTCCAGCGAAGGTCACCTCGCCGGCATCCCGCTCATAGACGCCGGCGAGAATCTTCATGAAGGTGGACTTGCCCGCGCCGTTCTCTCCGACGAGGCCGTGCACCTGGCCCGGCATCAACTCGATACCGACGCCCTTGAGCACGGTGACTCCGAAGAAGCTCTTGGTGAGGCCAGAAGCGGTGAGGATCGGGGCGGTGTTCGCGCCGTTCTGCTCGCTCATTCGGCGACCTCCACCCATGCTCCGGACGCCGCAGACTCGAGAACAGCGGCGGTCACGCGCACGGCGCGTAGCCCGTCGGCGAATGTCGGCAGGCCAGCGGGGGGAGCGTTCGGTGTCAGTGCCGCGGCGTAGCTGTCTGCGACGAAGGCGTTGAAAGCGTCTTGGTAGCCCATCGGGTGACCGGCGGGCACGACGCTGAGCCGGGAGGCATCCGGGGTCAGTGCCTCGGTGTCGCGCAGGATATGTTGCGAGCCGGTACGACGACCGAGCCACAGCTCGTCCGGTCGCTCTTGGTCGAAACGGATGCTCTGCTCGGTTCCGGCGACCTCAAGCACGAGGCTGTTCTTACGACCGGGAGCAACCTGGGAGATGAGCAGGGTGCCGACAGCGCCGCCGCGCAGCTCGACGACGAGGGCCACCAGGTCTTCGGTGGCGATGTCACGATTGCTGGAGCGATCGCCGTAGACAGTGCGGGTTGTGGCGTTGAGTCGGGCGATCTGGTCGCCGGTGACGAATTCGAGCAGATCAACCAAGTGCGAGCCGATGTCGGCAAAGGCTCGAGACGGACCGCCGAGTTCAGCGCTGACCCGCCAGTCGTCGGCGAGGGGCTCCGCCAGCCAATCCTGGAGGTAACCCCCACTGATGGTGAGCAGTCGGCCCGTCTCGCCGGACTTCACTCGGGCACGGGCCTCGCGCACCATGGGGTGAAACCGGTAGACGAAAGGAACTGTCGCTGTGAGCCCGGTTTCCACGGCACGGCGAGCGAGCACGATCGCATCCTCGACCGATGTCGCCAGTGGCTTCTCGCAGATCACGTGTTTTCCTGCGTCGAGCGCGGCAAGGGCGAAGCCTGCGTGGGTCGTGTTCGGCGTGCACACATGAATGACGTCAATGCCGTCGTCGGCCAGGAGTTCCTCGACCGAGTCGTGAGACCGAGTCAGACCGAGGCGCTGTGCTGCCCGTTCGGCGCTTCGGGGACTTGAGGATGCGACACCGGCGAGCTCGGCGCGGGCGGTGCGGGCGGCCCGACTATGCACGGCGGCCATGAAGCCAGAACCGATGAAACCCGCGCGCACGATGGCAGTGCGACCCGCAGACTGGGCTTCTTCCGCTGGGGTGGTTGCTTCCGCGGAGGCGGCAGAGTCAGTGACGGTCTTTGTCATGGGGAGAGTGTGGCACAGATCAGTCGACTTCTGCTAGATGAGAATCAAAAGTAGTTAGTTTAAAATCATCTTCTTTCGGTTTTGGTGATGTAAGTCGTGATCTGGTGTGCGAATGATCGACCGGTCGAGGTCGATGTGGCGGTCTTCGCTCCGCGAAGGGGAACCAACGGTGCGCTCGCTCGTCCAGGCGATTGGCGGTGCGCTCGCCGCGGCGAGCCGGGCCGCGCGAACGTTGTTGGAGATGAGAACCTCAGCTATGCCGACTACCTCGGGAGCATCCGTTCCAGCCCGACCGCTTCATTCTTCAGGGTCGCGGCAATACCCTGAACTATGAACCACATCCCGACGAGGTCGCGCGCCTCGGCTACGACCGCGACGACATCCGCCGCGCCGTGACTGAGATCGTGCACACCTCGACAGGGATGCGTCAATGACGACGAGAAAGGGTAACTGATGAGAATCATCGTGCTGATGAAAGAAGTACCAGATACCTGGGGTGATCGCACCCTGGATCTGGAGACCGGTTTGCTGAATCGGGCCGCGAGCGACCCCGTGCTCGACGAGATCACGGAGCGAGCGCTCGAGGTCGCGCTGACCCATCGTGACAGTCACCCCGACGCCGAGGTCGTTCTGCTCGCGGTCGGCCCGACCGCAACAATGTCGACCAGCCTGCGCAAGGGGCTCGCCATGGGTGCCGACCGCGCCGTGCATGTTGCGGATGACGCCTTGATCGGCGCCGACCTCACTCTGACGGCCGAGACCCTCGCCGCGGCCATCCGTCGCATCGGCTTCGACCTCGTGGTCGCCGGCAACATCTCGACCGATGGTGGCGGCGGGGTGCTTCCTTCGATGGTCGCCGAACTCCTCGGCGTCACCGGTGTGAGTTCGCTGAGCTCGGTCACGATCACGGAGGCCGGCGTCTCGGGACGTCGGAACACCGAGGTGGGAAGCGCCGAGGTGAGCGCAGCCCTTCCGGCCGTCATCTCGATCACCGAGGCTCTTCCCGACGCTCGTTTCTCGAACTTCAAGGGCATCATGGCCGCCAAGAAGAAGCCGTTCGAGACCATCGGCCTCGCCGAGCTGGGCGTTGTCGTCGACGAGGCCACTCCCCGTTCCATCGTCATCGCGGTCTCGCAGCGCCCCGCGCGCACCGCGGGAATCCGCATCACCGATGACGGAGACGCCGGGCAGCAGATCGCAGACTTTCTCGCTCAGAACCAACTCATCAAAGGACGCTCAGCATGATCGACTACCCCACGAACTCCGTTCTTGTGCTCGTCGACGTCTCGCCGTCTGGCCAGCTCCGTTCCAGTGCGGCCGAGGTGATCGGTGCGGCATCCGCCGTTGGCACCCCCGTTGCCCTGGCCGTCGCAACGCCGGGCAGCTCGGCCCGGCTCGGCGCGGAACTCGCGGCGCTCGGCGCCACGCGCGTACTGGTCGTCGAGTCGACTGAGCTGGCCACGGCCGTGGTCGCACCGCTGGTCGATGCGCTCGCGGCGGCTGCGGCGGCGGTCACGCCGGAGGCTGTGCTGGTGTCGAACTCCATCGCGGGCCGGGATGCCGCTGCGCGCTTTGCGGCGCGTTCCGGCTCGGCACTGGCGACAGACGCCGTCGGCGTCTCGCGAGACGAAGAGGGAGTCGTTGCCCACCACTCGGTCTATGGCGGGGCATACTCCGTCGACTCGGCCGCGACCGCCGGGGCGCTCGTGATCACGCTGCGCCAAGGCTCGTCGAGTGTGCGCGCCACGGCACAGACCGTCGAGGTTGAACTGCTCGAGGTTGCGGCATCCGGCGCCCCCGATGCCGTCGTCGTCAGCTACGAAGAGAGCGTTGTTGCCTCGTCACGCCCCGAATTGCGTGGGGCAGAGGTGGTCGTCTCCGGTGGCCGCGGAGTGGGATCCACCGAGAACTTCGCACTCGTCGAGAGCCTGGCCGATGCGCTCGGCGGAGCCGTCGGAGCGTCGCGGGCAGCCGTCGACGCCGGGTACGTGCCGCAGACGATGCAGGTCGGCCAGACCGGTGTGACAGTTGCTCCGCAGCTCTACATCGCGCTGGGCATCTCCGGGGCCATTCAGCACCGGGCTGGAATGCAGACGGCCAAGACCATCATCGCGATCAACAAGGATGCCGACGCGCCGATCTTCGAGATCGCCGACTTTGGTGTGGTGGGCGACCTATTCACCGTCGTCCCTCAGCTGGTCGCCGCCATCGAAGCGAAGCGAGGCTAGTTCATGGTGAGGCAGGGGCTTCCTCGAGTTGCCGGTGCTGCAGGTGGCGAAGCGGCGGCGGAGCGGGTTTCCGCCGCCGGACCGGCGCAGAGTGACGCGACGGATGATGCGTCACGCTCTGCGACGAACCCAGCGGGGGCTGCCGCGACGGATGCCGGCACGACGGGTGTCGCTGCGACGGATGCCGGAGTAACGGATGCTCAGGCGACGGCGCCCGCCGCAACGCCGCCTGCACGTGCAGGCGGGCGCCGGGGTCTGCCTCGCACTGCCAGCACCGACACCGCTGCCCCCGGTGACGCCGGAGATGCCGGAGTGGCAGAAGCCGCCACTGGACCTTCTGCCAACAGTGGTACTGCGGCCGACATCGGTGTCGCGGCAGCCCCAGCTGCACCTGGCCGGCGTCAGGGAATGCCACGCCCGGCCGCCGCTGCGAGTGCGCCCGCCACCTCCCCTGCCTCTTCGACGCCTGGCGTCCCCGCTGCACCCGCTGCATCCGCTGCACCCGTCGTGACCTCCCCGGCCGCCGTCGCGCCGTCGCAGCCCGTGGTGAAGATCACGACGCCAGCGGCACCGGCCACGCCGGTCGACGGTGCGAAATCCGGTCGCAGCCGGCTCGTACGCGGCGGGATGGTGGCCGTGGCACTCCTCGTGCTCATGGCGGCCGTCGTGCTGGTGGCGAGGTGGCTCGTCACCCTTGAGCCCGTGCAGGGCTTTCTCGCCCAGTACCCGGGTGAGAGCGAACTCCCGCACGGCGCCCCGGTCGGCATTCCGGCCTGGCTCGGCTGGCAGCACTTCTTCAACGTCTTCTTCATGGTCCTGATCATTCGATCGGGCTGGCAGGTACGCACGCAGCGTCGCCCCCCGGCATCCTGGACGCCGCGCTGGGGCGCGAATCCGAAGAAGATCAGCATCACCCTGTGGTTGCACCAGTCGCTCGACATCCTGTGGCTGGTCAACGGGGCGATCTTCGTGGTTCTGCTCGCCGCTACCGGTCAGTGGATGCGTGTCGTCCCGACGAGCTGGGACGTCATCCCGAACGCTCTCTCCGCCGCCCTGCAGTACGTCTCGCTGGACTGGCCGACGGAAAACGGCTGGGTCAACTACAACAGCCTGCAGGTGCTCGCCTACTTCGTCACGATCTTCATCGCGGCACCGCTGGCGGCGGTGAGCGGATTCCGGATGTCGGCCATGTGGCCGGCGAAGGCGAAGAGGCTGAGCAGCGCGTACCCGATCGAGGTGGCGCGGGCCATGCATTTTCCGGTGATGCTCTACTTCGTCGGTTTCATCGTCGTGCACGTCACGTTGGTGCTTGCGACCGGTGCGCTACGCAACCTGAACCACATGTACGGCGGTCAGGATGCGGTGAACTGGTTCGGATTCTGGATCTTCTTCGCCTCGCTGCTCGTGATCGTCGGCGGCTGGTTCGCGGCTCGCCCGCTCGTGCTGGCGCCCATCGCCTCGCTCTTCGGCAAGGTCGGGCGATAGCGGTACCTGAAAACTCCGATTCCAGTTGGAGGCGCTAATCTGCGCCCGCAGAGGACGGCGCCGACGACTCCGGCCGCCGATGTTCCCAACCCTGCAGATTTCAGCGGCGGCTCGAGTCGTATCGCGACCGTAGCTTTTGGGTCACCTCATGAGCATGATTCAGAAGTAATCTGCCTAGTTCTGGTTGTCGATCGTTGCCATAGCGGGATTCAACTCCCGTAATGCTCAGCGCCCAGTTTGGGTTTCCAGCTGCGTCAAAGATTGCCGCCCCCATACCCCAGCTGCCCGCGAGGACCAATCCAGAGTTAAGCGCCCACCCCGTTTGCCGGGTGCGATCGATGCGCGACATCACCAACGCACGCGAATGCTGCGGTCCCCAGTCCTCCTTGAGATCATGTCGTGAGAAAAAGGCAGCCACGTCGTCATCAGGCAGGTAAGAAATTATCGCGAGGCCGGCCGATGCAACACCCAACGGGAAGCGCATACCTTCATAAAGAACGAACGATCTGAGGGGGAAACTTCCCTCTTCCCGCACAAGGCAGACCGTTTCATCGCCCCTGCGCGCGGTAAGGAAAGCGCTCTCGCCCGTTTCGCGCGCAAGCGCGCGTACGCTCGACGCTGCAAGGTCGGTGATGTCGTAGCGTGCCGCGGCGACTGAGCCCATCAGATACAGCTCAGGACCAAGTACCCACCGTCCGAGCATTTTGTCGTGATCAACGAAGCCTTCAGTGGCGAGCGATATGAGGATACGGTGCGCGGTCGGTCTCGTTAGCTCGGCTTGCGTCGCGATGTCAGCAGTGCTCATGCCGCGGGGTGAATGCTTACTGACGATCCGCAAAATACGTGCAACTCGAGAAACCACTTGCGCGCCCTGAACAACCATGCCCGCTCCTTTGTCCACTATGTGACCATGGTAGGCGTCGTTGATCACAATCCGAGCGGAATTGGCGTATTTCGCGCTGCGTGAGCTTGACTACTCATGTGTCCACTAAGTGGCGCGATAGTCGACAAGGGAGTGCGATGACAAGCTGGTTTACCTCAGCGACTGAGGCGATCGCTGGGTCAGTCTGTGACGGAAGCGTGATCGTGGTCGGGGGCTTTGGCCTGAGCGGCAATCCGACGGACCTCATCGAAGCTCTCCGTGACACTGGTGCCAAAGACCTCACGATCGTCTCGAACAACATGGGCATCGACGGACAGGGGCTCGGCCTGCTTCTAGAGAATCAGCAGGTGGCAAAGGTCGTCGCGTCTTACGTCGGGGAAAACAAGCTCTTCGCCCAGCAGTACTTGAATGGCTCACTCGAGGTCGAGTTTGTGCCGCAGGGCACACTCGCCGAGCGCCTGCGTGCTGGGGGAGCAGGCATCCCCGGCTTCTACACCGCGACCGGTGTCGGAACCCTCGTCGCAGAAGGCAAGCCTCACGCCGATTTCGACGGTAAGACCTACGTGCTTGAGCGCGGCATCGTCGCAGATGTCGCCCTCATCCACGCGCACACCGCGGACGCCGCCGGAAATCTCATCTACCGACACACCGCGCGCAATTTCAACCCACTGGCCGCGACGGCGGGGCGAGTCACGATCGTCGAGGCAGAGGTCATCGCGGATGAGTTCATTGATCCGAATATCGTCGTGACACCCGGCATCTTTGTGAACCGTCTCGTGCAGTCGCGCCCACGGGAAAAGGAGATTGAACAAAGAACGACACGGCCCCGAGGAGAGATCAGCGCATGAGTTGGACGCGAGATGAGATGGCCGCGATCGCGGCCCTCGAACTGATTGACGGCGAGTATGTGAACCTTGGTATCGGCATCCCGACTATGGTCGCAAACCATCTGCCGCCCGGGGTTAATGTGACGCTGCAGAGCGAGAATGGGCTCCTCGGCATGGGACCGTTTCCGTTCGAGGGTGACGAGGACGCCGACCTCATCAACGCAGGAAAGCAGACGATTACCTTGGCACCCGGAGCGAGCGTGTTCGACTCCGCTGCCTCCTTTGCTATGATCCGCGGCGGACACGTTCGTACCGCGATCCTCGGTGCACTGCAGGTAGCGGCGAACGGCGATCTCGCAAACTGGATGATCCCCGGCAAGCTCGTCAAAGGCATGGGTGGCGCGATGGATCTGGTCGCCGGCACGCCTCGCGTGATCGTCATCACCGACCACAATTCGAAAGACGGCAGCCCGAAGATTGTCGAGCGGTGCACCTTGCCGCTCACCGGCGCGGGAGTCGTGCAGAGAATCATCACCGATATTGCTGTCTTCGATGTCGTCGACGGCTCACTTGTTCTTCGCGCCACGGCGCCGGACGTCACAATCACGCAGGTGCGTGAGCGAACCGGCGCGGCGTTTGCCATTGAGCTCAGAGAGGCGACGTCATGAGCGTGGTCATTGCGTCTTTCGCCCGCACCCCATTCGCGAAGTACCTGGGCGCCTTCGCGACAGTGCCCGCGACGGTCCTCGGAGCACACGCGGCGCGGGCCGCGCTTTCACGTGCAGGCGTCTCCGGTAGCGACATCAACCGAGTCATCGTTGGCCAGGTCGTGCAAGCAGCTGCAGGCCAAAACCCCGCACGCCAAACAGCGGTTGGCGCCGGAGTGCCGTTGAGCGTTCCCGCCAGCACCATCAACGCGGTGTGCCTCTCCGGCATGCTCGCAATCACAGACGGTGTTCGTCTCATCGAGAGTGGCGAAGCCGATATCGTTCTCGCGGTCGGCCAGGAATCTATGTCCCTGGCGCCCCACGCCCAAATCGCCTCTCGCGCGGGCACGAAGTTCGGCGCGATTCAACTCGCCGACACGCTGGAGCTCGACGGGCTGTTCGACGCCTTCGAGCAGAGATCAATGGGAGCGTCGACGGAGTCGCAGAATGAGCCGCTCGGAATCACGCGGGCGGAGCAGGATGCGTGGGCTGCACGGTCGCACCACTCTCTCGCGGCATCCGTCGGATTTCTCGCTGAGGAGATCGAGCCGTTTACAGTTGACGGTCGCAAACCGGTCACGCTCGCATATGACGACGGGCTACGCGCCGAGACGACAGCCGAGTCCCTTGCCAGGCTGCGGCCCGCGTTCGGTGCCGGCGGTACGATCACCGCTGCCACTTCGTCCCAGCTCACGGATGGTGCCGCTGCAGTCGCGCTGATGCGTGAGTCGCTCGCTTCCGAGCGTGGCGTACAGGCACTCGCTCGGATCGTCGCGTCGGCCTTCGTCGCGGGACCCGACGTGTATCTTCACGCTCAACCCTCGAACGCCATCGTGGCTGCGCTGGCTCGCTCTCGTTTCGAAACGACCGACTTGAGTGCGGTCGAAATCAACGAGGCGTTCGCCGCCGTAGCGGTTCATTCGGTGCGTCAGCTCGGAATTGATCGAGGCATCGTAAACACGCACGGGGGCGCGATCGCCCTCGGACATCCGATCGGCGCATCGGGTACACGGATTGTCGGTCACCTAGCGCGGCGACTTGCCGCACTCGGCAGCAGCACCATCGGGGCTGCCGGCATTTGTGGTGGAGGCGGCCAAGGCTCCGCGATCGTGCTTGAAGCAATCTAGGCAAAGGTGATTGACGTGAGAGCGGATGTTCGAGCTGAGTCCGAATCTTCGGCGCGCATTTTCCGGGCGCTGTCCATTTCGCCCACTCGAGTCGAGATACTACGCCAAATAATCGACCAACAGGAGGTTTCCACTGCTGACATCATGTCAAAATTTGGGCTGACCAGAAATGGCGCAAGGAGCCACCTTGTCTCGCTCTCCACGGAGGGCTTGATCACGTACCGCCGCTCAACACATCCAAGAGGTAGCGGCCCAATAACCTACTGGCGCCCCGATGTCGATGAAGTTGCGCTCCTCCTCGACGAGCTATCCCTCTACCTTCACTTGCCAAATTTTCGTTGATGCTTCGAGTCCTAATTCACCGGATCGTGTAACGGCCGTCGATCGCAAGTGTGTGGCCGGTGACCAGCGAGGATGCGTCGCCCAGGAGGTAGGCGACGCCTCCGACGACCTCTGACGGGTCGCCGAAGCGCCCGAGCGGAATCCGGGACAGCAGTTCATTTGCCCAGTCGCCCCGTGCCAGTGTGGATGCCGTCAGCTCGGTTCGAACGAAGGTGGGAGCGACAGCATTCACCCGAATGCCTGCGGAGGCCCATTCCAGCGCCAGGTTTCGAGTCAGTTGGGCGACGGCCGCTTTGCTGGAGCCGTAGGCCGCACGCTCTTCGATGGCGACACTGCCAGCCTGCGAGCCGATGTTGACGATCGATCCGCGGATGCCCCGCACGACCCACTGCCGCGCAACGGCCTGCGAGGTGCAAAACAAGCCGCGCACGTTGGCGGCTTAGACCGAATCCCACTGCTCGGGCTCGAGGTGCAGCGCCGGCGCCGGCGCGTTCACTCCCGCGTTGTTCACCAGTAGGTCGATCGAAATCCCCGACTCGAACAGGGCGTCGACCGACCGGCGCACCGCAGCCACATCCGTTACGTTCAGCATGACCGCAGATGTTCCGTAGCGCTCGGCGATGGTCGTGGCGCTCGCGGCATCCCGCGACGTTCCATAAACCGTTGCTCCGAGTTCCTGCAGTCCGTCAGCGATGGCGAGACCGAGACCGCGGCCGGCGCCGGTGACGAGCGCACTGTGGCCGTCGAGTCGAAAGTTGATAATGGGGTCCTTTCTGGCGAGGACAGAGCGCATCCGGCCGCTGGAGTCCAACATTAGCGACGGATGCGCTCTGTCTCTTGTTCACCGAGTGGTCAGACGGCGGCGGTGATCCAGTCGAATCCGGTACCGCGGTACTTGGCCACGCGGACATCACCGGAGCGGGCGTGCCCTTCGAAGCGGCGCGGCCGATCACCTCGCCAAGCATGGCGCTCGACTCGGTGTTTGTGACCTCCTGGTAGGTCACGGTGCGGAGGTACTTACCCACCCACAATCCACCGGTGTAGCGGGCGGCGCCTCGTGTTGGAAGCACATGGTTCGTACCGATGGTCTTGTCGCCGTATGAGACGCAGGTGCCTTCACCGAGGAATAGCGCGCCGTGGTGGTGCATGGTTTCGAGCGCCTCGCGGGGGTTCTCGGTGAGGATCTGCACGTGTTCGAAGACGTATTCGTCCGCGAGAACAAATGCATGGGCCTCTACGACGTGGATTTCACCGAAGTTGCGCCAGGCGGGTTCCGCGAAGTCTCGGGTGGGCATGTCGGGAAGAATGCGCTCGATGTGACCGAGCACTGCGTGCGCGAGCTCATTGGAAGTGGTGATGAGCACTGCGGGGGAGTCGGGGCCGTGCTCGGCCTGGGAGAGCAGGTCGACGGCGACTATGAACGGGTCGGCCTTGTGGTCGGCGATGATGAGGACCTCGGTCGGGCCGGCGGACAGGTCGATGCCGACCTCGCCGAAGAGCTGCTCGCCCACCTTTGCACCTCCGCTGAGGTTGGCTCTCGCGGTCGCTGTGGAACACGACCCCCAGTGGGTGGTCTCTGTTCAAGAAGCCACCGTCGGTTGCCATGTCGAGGGCATCGGTGATGATGCTCGCACGCATCTGCTCCGCGAGCTGCCAACCCACGACCATACGTGAACACAGGTCGATCACAGTCGAGAGATACAGCCAACCCTCGCCCGTGCGCAGATAGGTAATGTCGCCCACGAAACGGATTCCAGGGGTTCTGGTCTGGAAGATGCGTTTGAGCCTTTCGCGACGATCCAGCAGCCCGGAAGCTTGCACCGTGGTCGTCTTCCAGGCCCGTGGTTGCAGGGCCAAAAGCCCCTCGGCGTGCATGATCTTCGACACCGTGCGAACCGCCACCGGGGTGGCATGCCTGCCCAGCTCGCGCACGATTCGGCGGGCGCCGTAGCGTAAGTTTGTGAGTCGTGAATACGTTCGTCACCGCTGTCGTTAACGAGGCCAGGCGGGCGGCCTGAGCGGATTCTTCCCGCGTCGTGTTCTCGCAAAACGTCGAACGGGAGACACCGAGTAGATCGCACATGAATGTGATGTCATAGCTGGCCTTCTCTTCCAAGATGAGAGCACATTTCTCGCTCAGGGTTGCATCTTGGCGAAGAAGGCCGCGGCTTTTCTAGGAATTCGTTTTCCATCCGCAGCCGCGCGTTTTCGGTCAACGCTTCCTTCAATTCAAGAGCCTGCGCCGGGCTCAGCGCCGGGCCGGGGCGGGCCTCGTTCTCGGTATTGAACTGCTTCACCCAGACGTCCAACGTCTGGTCCGTGATGCCCAGCTCATCGGCGACCTGTTTGATCGGTCGGCCCGTGGACACCACAAGCTGCACCGCTTCCGCGCGAAACTGGGGCGAAAACGTTCGCTTCATTCGTTTTTCACTATTCGACACAACTGTCAACTTCCTCAATCACGAAACCGTGTCCAAGATGTTAACGCCGGCCGAAAATAGGGCCAGAACAGTGAAGCACCCCAAGAGCAGCCGCTGCATCCCATCAGGGGTGCCTTGGCCGGCTCGCTCAGACAAGGTCCAGGAGTTCTTCCGCTCCTCGTCCGAGAGCAGGCCACGAATGTAACTGATCGCGTTGTTCCGCGGTTCCGAGCGTGCAAACTCGCCCAATCAACCCGCGGATCTCCTCGAGGCCCCGCGCCCATTCCTGTGTCTCTGCCACCCAAATATCATCGCTCACCCGTCCTGATTAACAGGATTCACGACCAAAGTCCGATTAAAACGCCGATACAGCCAAGAATAAGCGCGACTGTAGTACTAGGTCCCACCGAGACTCGCCGCGCTGAAAATCCTCATCTACGCCCGTGCGTGCGAATCCGTTGAACCGATTGACGCGTGCGCGAAGCGATGTGGGATCAACGTTGATCGCTGCCGCCAAGTCTTCAAGCGTGCCAGTGGTATGCATCGACTCCACGCCCTTGAACGATGACAACGTACATGTTCGACCACCGTTGGTCGACAACCGAGTGAAATTACTTCAAGAAGTACGAACGAGCGGAGTAGGGTTAGTTACTCAACAGTAACGTTGACGTCGCAGGGAGCTCTCATGTTCATGGTTAGGTCGGCTGTTCGATGATTGATATCGCGTATGCGGAGGTGCCTTTTCTTGCGGATCGGGACCTGGGGTGCTCTGACTGGATGGATGTGGAGCAACAGCAAGTCGACATGTTTGCCGACGCCGTCGCTGATCATCAGTGGATTCACGTCGACCCAGTGAAGGCAGCATCGGGGCCGTACGGTGGGCCGATCGTGCACGGCTACCTCGCGCTCGCGCTTTTCGAGCCTCTGTGGCGCAGTGTGCTCGCGGTGCGCGGCGGGCGATCAGGCGCCATGCTCACCGACAAAGTGCGATTTCTGTCACCGGTGCGAGTGGGATCCCGCGTGCGGCTTGCGGCATCCGTTAGTTCGATTTTGGCGACCGCTGACGGCTTTCGGCTGACTGTTGCTGCTCAGGTGGAGATCCAGGGTATGGAAAAGCCAGCACTAGCGGTGCAGTGCCGTAGGGACGTCTTGCGGGATGACCCGATCGCCAGCTGACGCTCACCATTGACGGCCGGTGTGACGCTCCCACTGCGCTTCGATCGTGATGGGACGGGCCACGACGAAGCCCGCAGGAAGAGCGGCGGCAAGTAACAACATCCACAATGCGAGTGCGGGCGTCCACGATCCGGTCAGGTCGTGCAGAATGCCGAAGCCAATGGGGAACAGAGCCGCGATCAAGTAACCAATGCTCTGAACGAAGCCGCTCAAAGCAACCGCGGTTTCGGCTGAGCGGACTCGCATTCCCAGCAGCATCATCGTCATGGGGAACGTCGTGGTGGCAAGGTTGAGGAGAACGATCCACAGCCAGGTGTTCCACGCGGGCACCCAGATCAATCCTGCGACGCCGATGAAGCCGCAAGCGAGCGACACGAGGAAGAGCGGGAGCACTCTGTTTGACCGCGTCATGATGATGGGTGCGAGAACTGACGTGACCACCGCGACGAGAGCGAAGAGTGCGAGCATCACGCCACCGGCGGCAGGGGAAAAGCCGACGGTGTCTCCCAGAATCGCCGGTATCCATGCAAAGGTGCTGTAGGCGATCCCTCCCGCAGTGGCGAAGACGAGAGTGAGAGCCCAGGCGAGTGGCAGTCGCCACAGTCGCCCGAACGCGCGAGTGTCGATGGGCGTGGGGGAGCCTTCTGCCGGGGATGGGTGTGCAGCACGTCGGCTGCGCACGATCAGGATAATCCACGGAATGACTGCCGCAGCGGCGAATATCGCCCACATGCCCATGGAGAACCGCCAGTTCGCGGCATCGGCGACAGGGACGGCAAGCGCTGCGGGGAGCATCGTGGAGAGCGCCATGGCTACGGTGAAGGCGGCCGTCAGTAGCCCGATTCGATCGGGGAAGTATTTCTTGACGAGTGCGGGCAGCAGAATGTTGGCGACGCCGAGCGCAGCGAAGAGTCCCAGAGTTGATCCGAGAATGGTTAGTTCATCGTTGGCCAAGCTTCGTCCAACGAGTCCGAGCGTGCCTGCGGCCATCGCCATCCAAGCAAGTCGATCGAGACCCACAAAACGCTCGATTATGGGTGTCAGCAACCCGAAAATTGCATAGCAAGCAAGCGGAGCAGCGCCAATCAATCCGACGACCAGCGTCGAGATAGGGAAGTCAGCGCGAACGTGTTCGACCAGGGGTGAGAACGATGCCACGGCGGATCGGAGCGAGAACGCGTACAGCAGAATGCCGAGCAGCGCGGTAATCCTGCCGCGCCATCGTGGGCCGAGATTTGGTGGCGTCGTGTTGGGTCGCGTCGCTGTCATTTGCGTATCAGCGATTGTTTCATTGGACGCTCCCTTGCGTGATTTCTCTAAAGGTGAACCACTCGCTCAGGATTGCATCAATCTAATTCAACGTCAATGTTGATTGATGGCACGCGGAATTCATGTGCTCCTACGTGCCGCATGTCGAACAGCCTCGACCCGGAGTGCTGGTGGTCAACTCAGGCGTTGACTGCACTGACGTACAGTGCTACGTTGAACTCAAATGGGTGTCCAGCGTCGGAGCCCGCGAAAGGGTTTGCGGACATGAGCAGTAGTTTGATCGGGTCCTCTGAGAATGAATGGGATGCCGACTTCATCGTTATCGGCAGCGGGGGTGCCGGGCTGACTGGCGCTCTGACGGCCGCGATCAAGGGTCTTCGCGTGATCGTTCTTGAGAAGACGAGCCTGATCGGCGGAACTACCGCCGTCTCGGGAGGAACCTCATGGATACCGAACAATCACCTCGAGGCTGGAGTTGGCGTTGCTGATTCGCGCGAGGAGGCACTCGCATACCTCAATGCGTGCATCATTGGGGTGGGCGACCCCACTCACATCGATGTGCTCGTAGATCATGGTCCCGAGGTCATCAAATTCCTTGAAGAGGAAGGCGGCATGGAGTTTCTCGCAACGCGTCCCGGCGGGTCGAGCATGGACTACCGCTCGTGGCTCCCTGGCGCGAAGGTGGGGGGTCGCGCACTGGTCGTCGGAAAGACCGCGACCGCACCATTCGGTGAATTCGCCAGCAAGCTGCGAATCACACACACGTCGGCATGGACATTTGATCCCCGTGACTACAACTCCGAGGCAATGCACCTCGATGCGCCCGGGGCGCAGCGCCCGGGCGCAAGCGTATTCGCTCCACCGACGGGCGAGGAAGATGCAATACCCGCGAACCTCGCACGCGGTGCGGCGCTCGTTGCCCAGTTGGTGCGAGGCGGACTGGCTCATGGCGTAGATTATCGCGTCGATGTTCGCGCTGAAGAGATCATCGAAGAGAACGGTCGTGCAGTGGGCGTTCGCGTATCGGGGCCGGACGGTGAAGCGCAGGTTCTTCGCGCATCAGCTGGCGTACTCGTCGCCACGGGAGGCTTCTCCCACGATGAGGAGCTGAAGCGTCTGTGGCTTTCGCGTCGCATCCAATATTCATGCGAGCTTGAGTCGAATAGTGGTGACGGTCACCGGATGGGCATGGCGATCGGTGCACAAACCGCAGGGATCGGTGACGCATGGTGGATGCCTCATTTGCCGCTCGGCTCGGACAACTCGATCGTGAATACGGCAGGAAGTCGCGAGGATCGGGCGCTTCCCCACGTCATGATCGTGAACGACAAGGCCAAGCGCTTCATGAATGAGTCCATCAACTACCACGACGTCGGTAAGTACTTCGATTCCGTAGTGGGCGGTTGGGAGCAGAACTTCCCTGCGTGGCTCGTGTTCGATGGCTACGCAGCCAGGCGCTATGCCGTGCTGGCTTGGAAGGTGCCAGCGGAGGGCGCACCAACACCCGACTGGCTGCGGATTGGCGCCAGTCTCGCTGATCTTGCGCGTGAAATGGAAGTCGACCCGACGGTTTTCGAGGCCACAGTAGAACGATTTAATGGTTTTGCGCAGGCTGGTGTGGACGAGGACTTCCAACGCGGAGAGACCGCTTATGATCGCGCATGGGGAGACCCGGCCAACCTACCTAACCCCTGCCTCGGCGCGCTTTCCGAAGGTCCTTTTTACGCGGTGCGCATGTACGCAGGAGCGCTCTCCACGCGCGGTGGACTCCGCGTTGATGACAAGGGACGGGTATACTCAGCCGCCTCGCAGCAACCAATTCCGGGGCTGTATGCGGCGGGCAACTGCTCGAACGGCGGTCCGACGTCCTGCTATCCGGGCCCTGGCGCTACGCTCGGTGCGGCCTTGACGTTCGGCTATGTAGCAGCAATGGATGCGGCTGACTCCCTCGCTCCCGTCGAAGGCTCATAGGCGCTGCTCCAACGCAACCGTGTGACGGTGCCGAGGAGTTTCATTTGGATCGAAGCCCTGACCAGGAATTTCAGTGACGACGGCCGTCACGTCCCGGGCCTGTGACGCTCGTCAACGCTCGTCAACGCTCGTGTAGAATCTGCAATAGACACATATAGCGTTGCTTTCAACGCTCGATATCCCGCCCGAAGGAGTGCGTTATGTCCCAGTCGACCGCCCCCACCTCAACTCTTCCCACGTTTGAGCAGCGCAAGCGAGCTCGGCGGCGCCTACTCGGTGGCGCGGTTGGCACGTTTGTTGAGTGGTACGACTTTCTCATCTACGGACTGACTGTTCCCGTCTTTGCGGCGCAGTTCTTCGGCGACAGCAATCCCACGGTGGCATTGCTCAGCACTTTCGCGATCTTCGGCGTAGGTTTTCTGGCTAGGCCGCTCGGCGGGATCATGTTTGGCTATCTGGGCGACCGCATCGGACGAATCAAGGTGCTCGCCATCACCATCCTTCTTATGGGTGTGGCCACCGGCCTGATTGGCTTCCTTCCGATCTATGCCAGCGTTGGCATGTTGGCTCCCCTCCTGTTGCTCGTCCTGCGCCTCATTCAGGGGTTCTCGACTGGTGGAGAGCATTCGGGCGCGCTGAGCTTCGTGGTGGAGTCTGCGCCGCAAGGCCGTCGCGGCTACTGGATTGCCATCGTCTACTCAGTCTCGATCCTTCCCGGGGTGCTCCTCGGGTTTGGTCTCATAGGCCTTCGCTCGTGGATCGGCGAGGACGCTTATCTGGAGTGGGGTTGGAGACTTCCGTTCTTCCTCGGGGCAATCCTGGCTGTCATCGGCTTGTGGCTCCGTATGCGTCTTCGCGATCCTGAGGAGTTCACGCGAGCGCAGGAAGAAGAGGGTGTCACCAACCCGTTGAAGGCTGCGATCACAAAAGAATGGCGCTCGCTCCTTGTAGTGCTGGTGATCCTCATTCCGAACCTGGCCGGTTACTACTTCCTCGTGACGTATATGTACTCGTACGCAATTACGACCGTTGGTGTAGACCCCAACATCGCGCTGTTGTCGAACACAATTGCGTCAATCGTGATCATGGTGGGCTCGCTCTTCGGCGGCAAGCTGGCCGACAGAATCGGACGCAAGCCGCTCATGATCACCGGCGCGATTTGGATGGCCGTATCGGCTTTCCCGGCCTTACATCTCTTGAGTTCCGGAACCACGGCAGGAGTCATCTTCGCGCAGATTCTCGTCGCCGTCGGAGTCATGTTCTACGTTTCCGGGGCAGTCGTAACCATGCTCGAGCTGTTCCGTACCTCTTCGCGGTATTCAGCGCACGGTCTGTCGTATGGACTGGGCACGGCAATCTTCGGAGGCGCGACGCCGTTCGTTGCGACAGCGCTCGCATCGTCCATGGGTCCGATCGCACCGGCCATCATTCTCGTCATTGCCGGCGCCCTGAGCCTGGCCGTCCTCATCTTCACCCCGGAGACACGAGACGTGAGTCTTTCTGAGGGTGCTGTTCAGTTCAACGCGGAGTGAGCAGCGGAGTGACATGGCGACCGTAGGAATCCTCGGAGCCGGCCACGTGGGATCGGCGCTCGCGAGAGCGCTCATCCCGCGTGGCTACGAGGTTCTTTTGAGTAACTCGCGGGGGCCAGAGACGCTTCACTCGCTGGCGGCCGGCATCGGCCCGAAGTGCCGAGCTGTCCGAGCCTCTGAGGCTGCCTCACTCGCTGACTGGGTCATCGTTTCGGTGCCGCTTCATGCGCTTGAGAAAATACCCGTCGATGAGCTGTCTGGAAAGATCGTGCTCGATACGATCAACTATTACCCGGACAGAGACGGGCGTGTTCGAGCACTAGATCGTGCCGAGGTTTCTACGTCAGAGCTTGTTCAGCGCCACTTGCCGGGTGCATCGGTAGTGAAGGCGTTCAACCATATGCGCGCGCAGGACGTCCTTTTGCAGGGGCGCTCGTCCGACAGTGCGCGGCGGTGGGCGCTCGTCGCAGCGGGGGATGATCCTCTGGCAGTGGGACTGGTTTGCGAGCTCTACGACGAGCTCGGCTTTGATTCGGTCGTGATCGACAGCCTCGCTGAGAGCTGGCGGATTGAGAGCGACCAACCGGCTTATCAGCGCCTTGAGGGTGCCAGCAAGCTGCGAGAGGAATTGGCGCTGGCATCCCGCGCATCACGGTTTGCCAGCGACACCCTTACATAGAAGGTATAGGTGGGTGTGCGCGCAGCGCCATCAGCCGGTTGGCACCGCTGCGAGCCCGATCGCCTTTTCGCGGAGATCACGCTTATTGACCTTTGTGGCAGACATTGGCCACTCATCAGATTTCATGAAGTAAACGGCCCGGGGGATCTTGAAGGTTGATAGTTCTCCCCGGCAGAACGAGATGAGGTCAGAGGCGTCGACACTCGTGCCTGGAACGAGTTCGACAAAGGCGACCGGTACCTCATCGAGTTGATCGTCGGGTACCCCGACAATCTCAGCTGTGACGACGTTGGGGTGTCGACAGAGAAACGCCTCGATCTCAATCGCAGGAACATTCTCACCACCGACTTTCAACATGTCCTTCACTCGCCCGTTGTAGACCATGTGGCCCGATGCGAGGTGCGTGTAGAGGTCGCCCGTGTGTACCCATCCGTCGGCGTCGATCGCTTCTGCGGTGCGCTCTGGGTCCTTGAAGTACCCATCCATGACGGTGTATGTGCGTACGAGCAGCTCGCCGCGCTGGCCGTCGGGCAGATCTGCTCCGGTGTCTGGATCCGTGACGCGAACTTCTGCGCCCGCAACGAGTTTCCCCGATGTGGTCGCCCGCATCTCGCCGGAGTCGTCTTTAGTCGATATGCAAAACCAGCCGGTTGTTTCGGACATTCCGCCCCCAGATACCAGGGCAGCGTTGGGGAAGAGTTCGAGGAGTTCTCGCATCTCGATTTCTGGGCCTACTGTCCAGATCGAGCGGACCCAATCGAGCTCCGCGGCGTCGAAGCCCGTCGCAGTGCGCAGCGCTCGCATGGGCGGCATAAAACCACTCCACAGTGAGTTTGCGCGCCACTTTCGGATGCTTTCCAACGCTCTATCTGCGTCCAAATAGATATCAGTGATGATTGAGGCCCCAGCACTCACTCCGAACACGAAAACTTGGAGCGCTGCAATATGGAACAGAGGCAACGGAACCCACATGATGTGTCGGTCGTCACCATGGTCATCTGGCAGTGCATCTCCGATGCGTGCCGTGGAGCCGCGGACGATTGCTTCATGGCTAATTACGCAACCCTTCGGGTTTGATGTTGTACCGGAGGTGTACATGATGAGGGCAGGATCAGCCACGCGAACGCGAGTGCGCACAGAATCTACTGCTTCAGCCGAACTGCGAGAAATTGTTTCGTCGAATTGGTCTCGACCAAGCGCGCAGCCCTCGCTCCCGCCGCGCAACATGACGATATGCCGCAGTAATGGAGCGTCCTCGAAACGGAGTGGGTGCGCGCCATCGCAACTCTCGAGCCCGGGGAGGGCGCCTTGCAAACGATCGACAAAATTGACCCGAGGTGCGATCCGGTCTGTTGTGAGGATGAGCTTCAGCTCGGCGTGAGGCACGAGGTATGCCAACTCGCGACTGGTGCTGCGCACATTCAACGGGACGACCACGGCGCCCACAAGCGCGGCGCCGAAGAGGGCAGTCACGTACTCGGGAGAGTTCGGCGCGAGCACACCGATATGGTCTCCGCGTTGAATGCCGAGCCCGAGGAGCCCGCGCGCTACGCGCACAGACTCCTCGAAGAGCTCTTCGTACGTGAGATCCTCCGCAGGAAATGCGATCGCAGGTATCGCGGGCCAGCGCTGGGCAGTGCGTACCAAAAGATCTCCGAGCGGCACGGCTTCACTTCTTACGACCCAGTCCATGTCATCTCCTCGTCGAGAACATTTGGAGCCTCGCCAGAGAGCAAGGCTTACCAACCTCAATCTACGTTGACGTTGACTATTTCTCAAGAGTAGAGGGATTACTGGTGGCCCGGTCTCTGCGCGGTGTGGAGAACGTAGAGGTTTAAGCGAGTAGATCCTCGATCGATGCGGCTGCATGGATGCCAGACCCGCCCGAAAAAAGTACTCCGACCCGCAGAGCCTCCTTGAGTTCTGCGGGTGAGGCTCCTTGCGAGAGCGCGATGGACGCGTATACGCGCATGGCTTCTGCGCTTTTCTGCGCGGTCAGTAGGGCGACGACCATCAGCAACTTCTGGGTTCGTGAGATGGCTCCGTCGCTTAGGCACGTGTCTCTCCAAGCGAGGTAGGACGCAAACAACTCGGGATCGCGCTTCGCATAGGCGACGTGGGATTCAGGTAATGCCGCTCCAACCTCGGACAGCATCGCGTCGATGGTTTCGGATTTTTCTACCATGGTGTTGTTTCCATTTCTTTTGTAGTTCTCTGCTTCGTCCCTACAGCGCGTCGGCTCTCAGGAATACTGGCGCACCTATCCAGCGATTCGCTGGCGGATCTGCATGGCGACGTGCGACCTCAAATGCCGTGTCGTCCGTAGCGAAGCTGCCGCGCCGCCAGGAGTTCCCTGCTCGCAAAATCTTGCTGGGTCACGTCCGCAACAGCGCGCCACCCCCCCCGTTTGGTGGGCGAATGAAAATTGGTTTGCGTCAGCCAGTGCAGGTTGGCACTAGCTCCGGACGATGCTTGTCCTGACTGTAGCGTCGTTGTTATCGTGGGTCAATCATTGTGTTGACGCACAAGAATTTGCCTCAGTGCCTTCGGGTGAGGCTCGAAAGGATCCAAAATTATGAATGGGAAGCGGCCACCCGGTGCGTTTAGAATCGATCCCGCGTTCGCCTCCGCCCTCGCGCAGAGAGACCAGGTAACGGAGCATGAAGTTGATCCGATGTCGTCGATTCCAGCTCTTCGCGAGCGGGCGGCCAAGCGCTATCCCTACTTTTCTGCGCTGATTCCGGAACGACAAGGCGTAAGTAGATGGGATGCAACGGGTGTTCGCCCCGATGGATCGGAGATTGCCCTGCGCTGGTACTACAACGAAACCGACACATCCGTCTCGATGACGGCCGGAGTTGTCTACATGCACGGTGGCGGAATGGTCCTCGGAGAGCTGTCTTACTACGACCGCATCATCGAGCGGTATGTCGAATCCAGTGGGGTGCCGATGCTGGCGGTTGACTACCGCCTCGCACCCGAGAATCCTTTTCCGGCTGGCATGGATGACTGCGTCATGGGGGTTCGGTGGTTGATAGACAACGCGGAACGACTTGGCGTGGACCCTGATCGCATCGCAGTCATGGGCGACAGCGGTGGCGGCGGGCTCGCCGCGAGCGCGGCGCTCTTCTGCCGCGATCATGGGCTGAGTCTCTCCGCCCAGTTGCTGATTTATCCGATGCTCGATGATCGAACAATCCGACCGGACAAGTGGCTAGAGCCATACATTGGTTGGAATTATGGCGACAATGCTGCGGCTTGGAGTGCAGTTTTGAGCGCCCGTGGTCAAGATCAGCAGAATATGCGCTACGCCGTCCCGGCCCGCGAGGCTCATTTGGAAGGGCTGCCTCGCACATATCTCGATGTCGGGGAGTTGGACATATTTCGGCGGGAGGTGTTGGAGTATGCAACTCGTCTGACCGACGCTGGCGTCTCGACAGAACTTCACCTTCATCCTTCAGTGCCGCACGGGTATGACCTCGCGGCGCCGCAGATCGAGCTCACGCGACGGACGCTCGCTGATCGAATCCGTATGTTGCGAAGCCTCTAGGCATACTGCCCGGAGAATTTGGCTGACGCGCTGACGCGCTGACGCGCTGACGCGCTGACGCACTGACGCGCTGACGCGCTGACGCGCTGACGCGCTGACGCGCTGACGCGCTGACGCGCTGACGCGCTGACGCGCTGACGCGCTGACGCGCTGACGCGCTGACGCGCTGACGCGCTGGCGCGCTGGCGCGCTGACGCGGAGCCGTCGTGGCGTGGGAGCGCCCATCCCTCGGCGCCGCGCTCTGGAATCAACATCTGGACGGATGCGGCGCGCCAACTCTTGACGCAGATCTAATAAACGAATATGTTGACGCTGGACGTTGGGGTCAACGAGTTTGTTGATTTCTGCCGAAATTGTCTAATCACATGATCGTCAAAGGAGACAGCTAAGTGAGTAAGAACATCGAGAGCGAGCGGCGAGAAAATGCTAGGTCCGGTTCGCCGGACAAGACTAAGACGGCGATCGCCGCGTCCATGGGAACGATGGTTGAAAACTATGACTTCCTCGCCTACGCCACTGCCTCGGCACTATATTTCGGGACCGTATTTTTCCCCGATAATGATCCTGTCATCGGAACGCTTCTCGCATTCGCGACTCTTGCCGTGGGATTCGTAGTACGTCCACTTGGTGGCATCATCGGCGGATACATGGGCGATCGCTATGGCCGTAAGCCGGTTTTGGTAACGGCTCTTGTCGTCATGGGTGTCGCGACGGCAGCCATCGGCTTGCTTCCCACATACGAGAACGCTGGTATTTTGGCACCGATTCTGCTGTTAGTACTACGGGTTGTGCAGGGGTTGTCGTTTGGTGCCGAGTGGGGCAGCGCAGTCACCATGACGTACGAGCATGCACCTTGGCGTCGGCGTGGTTTCTTCACGTCGATCCCGCTTGCAGGCGGGCCTCTCGGCGTCGGCTTGGCGAGCATAGTGTTCCTCGCTTCTGCGTCTCTACCTGGCGACTGGGCTTGGCGAGTGCCGTTCCTGGCATCGACGGTTCTGATCGTCATCGGACTCATCATTCGTGTCGGAATCAGCGAAACGCCGGAGTTTACGACCTTGAAAAAGGACGGAAATGTGGTCAAGAATCCACTGGCCAAGGTTCTCCGAGAAAATTGGCGAGATATTCTTCGGATCATCGCAATGCGAATCGCGGAAGGAACGGGCTACTACGTCATTGCGACGTACCTCCTGAGCTATGTCACAAGTAACGAACTCGTCACGCGTGATGTCGCCTTGACGGGATCCCTTATCGGTTCGGCTGTGGCAGTTTGCCTGATCTGTTTCATCGGACGCCTCTCCGATACCGTGGGACGCAAGCCAATCTATATCGTTGCCTGCCTTGGTGTGATTGCATACGCATTCCCCGCGTTCGCGCTGGCTAACAGCGGGAGCCCCTTCCTCATCGCGCTGGCGTTCGTCATCGGGATTGGCGTTGTGTGGGCGATGTTCGGGGGTGCCCAGGGTGCATGGTTCTCTGAGCTCTTCAGCACCGGCGTGCGAAGCTCCGGTGCCTCTCTCGGCTATCAGCTTGCACCTGTCATCACAGGATTCTCGCCCTTCATCGCAGCTCTACTCGCAGCGCAGTTCGGCTGGGTTGGCCCTGCCCTTCTGATGGTCCTCGCCGGACTCATCGGGCTCGTAGGGGTTCTTACAACGCGAGAGACCTGGGGTGCAGAGCGCCGAGCGCAGGTTGACGCCTTCATTGCTGGCGTAGATGAGAGCGTGCTCGAGACTTCTCCGCAGAAGTAGGTAGCAAGCCTTGCTGCATGGATGAATGTCCCTCTTTAGCGCGAGTTCCGCGAGTCGATGAATGGGGAATGGCAAATATTGGACGCAAGCATTGAAGCTGGGCCCCTCACGCAGGTGAGGGGCCCAGCTTCAATCGCAGAGCGCGCGAATGTTGTGTGCCTGGCGCGTCGAGGTCGGTACAGCAGGTCAGGTCAGGCGGGCTCGCGGTACTCGAACGACGTTGAGTCATCTGCCGCGGCCAGTAGTTCTCGCGCCCTGGCTGATCCCTTCAGCGCCTGGTTTAGCCGGCGGCGTACCAGCCATTCGCCGTCTGTCGTGCGCGCGAATTCCCGCCGTGCTGCGACGGATCGAAACACTCGGAATTGACCCTCAGCGTGCTCGATTGTCAACGAATAGTTAGTCGCAACGGCTCGATCTCCTTCGATGACAACTTCGGCAGGCGCGAGGACGTGGGAGCTGCCGCTCTCCCGTAGCCCCACTGCGAGCGGACTCTGCAAGAAGCCAACGATGCCAGCGTGGCCGTCAAAGGCTCCCAGGTCGATGCCATAGACGCCAGAGGGCTCCCACAGGGAGGCCGCAAGTTCAGCTTCGCCCGAATCGGCGAGAGGCCCGTAGCGGCTGATGAGGTGATTGATCGCGAGGTGATCCTCGATGCGTCTCAGGCGTGTTTCACATGACTCCATGAGAGTTCCTTTCTCGCCTAAATCCACAGCTGTGTTGCCGAGCATAACCTCGCAGGAACCCGCCATCGACGAGAAAATGCGCTCGCTTATCTGGCAACCTCAACGTTTATGTTGACGAAATTGAAAACGTCCCGTAGCCTCAGATCTCGACCTGATTGAGTGGTGGGCCCTGGTGGGGAATCCCGCACGAGAGGGCAACTTCCTAGGAAAATGAACTGACCTTCAGCGCCACCCCGCTGGGCGGGTGCAAGCGGAACAGTTCGCGACTGATTACTATCAACATTAGAGTTGACAATCTCTCTTTAACTTGATTTCATGATCTGACTCGCGGCTAACGAGTCGACAAATTCGTTCTAATTCACTCGACGAGGAGTGCGAAATGATGCCCATCACTGACGACCGGAACATGAGTTCGCGGACCGCAGATTCCCAAGGGTTGGGGGCTGGGGGTCCAGCCACAGCGACAATCGTGAACGCGGCGATGGCACAGGCAAAACCTGCCCTTTCATCCCGTCGACGCATTCGCACGGTCCTGTGGGGATCGATCCCCGTTCTTGTCTTTGTGGCCCTTGTCCTTTGCTGGGCCGCGGCGGTCGAATTCTTGAAGATTCCGTCGTACCTGTTGCCCGGTCCTTTCGCGGTCTTCGAGCGAATGTTTGCCGACGCCGGCAGTTTGTGGGTACACACCCTCGCGACGCTCAATGCGCTTGCTATCGGTTTTGTGCTGAGTGTTTTGATCGCCGTTCCGCTCGGCCTGCTCCTGTCGCTTTCGCGAATCGCCCGCCAGGTCTTGTACCCGCCGACCGTTGTCATGCAGCTCATCCCGAAGATTGCAATGGCACCTCTTCTCCTGGTCTGGCTGGGATTTGGGATTGAGACGAAGGTGATGCTTGTCGTTCTCATCTCGTTCTTCCCCCTGCTGCTGGCGAGTATGACCGGATTCGCGATCTTGGATGAACGACTGCTTTACCTGACGAAATCGATGGGGGCAAGCGGCTGGCAGACCTTCTGGTACCTGCGTGTTCCTGCAGCGATGCCGGTCATTTTCTCGGGCCTCAAGACGACGGCGACGATGGCAGTCACCGCTGTCATCGTGGCAGAGTTCCTCGGGTCAAATAACGGCCTTGGCTACGCCCTCCTTCGTGCCAGCGGTGCGCTGGATACGGAGTACATGTTTGCCGTGATCGTTGTTATGACCCTGATTGGCGTGATTTTGAACTACATCATCGAGATCGTCGAGTGGCTGGCCTCTCCGTGGCAGCGCCGCGACCGGTAAAGCCGAGCGGCGAACGCCCCTCCCGCAAGACTTCCTTTGTGTGACCCCCTGTAATACCACCCTTCGTAATACACACCCCTTCAACAAGGAGCACAGCAATGCAACGACGCATGATCAAGCTCGCGGTGGCCGTAGCCGCCACCGCCCTCGCCCTCGTAGGCTGCGCGGCCTCGGGTGGGTCAACAGATTCCAATGCTGATGGAGTAGCGAGCGTAAAACTCCAGCTGCAGTGGACCTGGTCTGGCGCCACCGCCGGCGCCGCGGTGGCCGTCGAAGATGGCTTCTATAAAGACGCCGGAGTTGCTGTCAACGTGGAGCAGGGCACCGGCTCCGGGCCCGCGGCGCAGCTGGTAGCTGGTGGTGGTGCCGATATGGGCATCGCTGACGCGACAGTCATCGCCCAGCAGGTGGAAGCAGGTGCCCCGCTGGTCATCGTCGCGGCCCAGAACCAAATTTCCGTTATATCCGTCCAGTACCTCAACTCCACAGGAATAAAGACTCCTGCGGATCTTAAAGGTAAGAAAGTTGCGGTTCCTCAAGGTGGTGGATCAGGTGCATTCCTTTTCCCGCTTTTCTTGGAGCGTAACGGTCTTACGGAGGCGGACGTCGAGGTTGTGAATATGGCGCCGACGGCCATGGTCCCTTCGATGCTTGAAGGGAAGGTCGACGCGATGGTCGGCGACATCCAGATCCATGCAGCGACGTTAGACAAGCAGAAGGTGGATTGGGATCAGTTCATCTTTGCTGACTACGGCGTCGCTACTCCTTCGCAGTCGATGTTCACGACGCAAAGCTACCTCAAGAAGAACCCAGAAGGCGTGCGTAGGGTAGTAGCGGCGACGCTCAAGGGCTGGGAGTCTGTTCTCAAAGATCCTGCACATGCCGGTGCTGTCGTAAAGAAGCTCCTGCCGGACTCCGTCGAGGCTGTCACGGTGGCTGAGCTTGCACCACTCAAGGTCCTGATGTGCGCTGATGGTTCCACTCACATGGGCGTCTTGACCGATGAATACATGGCAGACGCCAACGCAATTCTCGTAGAGGCGGGCCTGCTCAAGGCCAAGCAAGACACGACGACGTTCACAAACTGGGACTACTTGCCCGCAGAGTCAGAACTGCCCGCCTGTTCCTAAGCTGTTTTCCTGCCACCGGATCCGTTCCGGTGGCAGGAAAACAACCCGCGACTGCAAGCCTCAACGGCCCGTAGAAAGTGAAGATCATGAACGCAACAACTACCGCGGACGCGGCCGTAACGTCGGTCGGGCGCAACATCATCATCGACAACGTGACCAAAGTCTTTGGCGGG
Source organism: Glaciibacter kafniensis (assembly GCF_039538945.1). Taxonomy (NCBI): domain Bacteria; kingdom Bacillati; phylum Actinomycetota; class Actinomycetes; order Micrococcales; family Microbacteriaceae; genus Glaciibacter; species Glaciibacter kafniensis. The sequence continues at coordinate 131,979 of NZ_BAABCN010000010.1, forward strand.
GACACTGCGACGCCTTTCCAAGCGTTGAGTCCCGTGTCAATAGATATTAGGCCTGGGGAGTTCGTGTCGATCGTGGGGCCCTCGGGCTGTGGCAAGAGCACGCTCATGCTTATGGTTGCTGGGCTGCTCGCAAAGTCTCAGGGCGGAATCTCCATCGGCGGGCAGGCAATCAGTAAGCCCTTTACCGACGTTGGTATCGCCTTTCAAGATCACCTCTTGTTGGATTTCCGTACGGCGATGGACAACGTCCTGGTTCAAGCTGACGTACGCCACCTTGATAAGAAGGAGATGCGCGAGCGCGCCAGGGAGCTCTTCGTAAAGCTCCACATGGAAAAGGCAATCGACAAGTATCCTCGACAGCTGTCGGGTGGCATGCGTCAGCGTGTCTCGTTGATCCGCTCGATCATCCATGACCCCGCTGTGTTGCTCATGGATGAGCCATTCGGTGCGCTGGATGCGTTGACGCGACTACAGGTACGTGCAGACCTCGAATCTCTGTGGTTGCAACGTCGGCCGACGGTCATGTTCATCACTCACAGTGTGGAAGAAGCGGTTGGTCTCTCTGACCGCATCCTTGTCATGAGCCCGAGCCCCGGCGAAATCGTTGACGAAATCATCGTGGATCTCCCGCGACCACGGCCACTCGCTATGGTCGAGTCGGCTGATTTCGCGAAGTATGCCGACCGTATTTACACGCACTTTGAGCGTATGGGCGTTCTTCATGACGTCGGTAGCGCGCACAATGAAGAGTGACATCAAGCGTCGAGCGCTCGTCACAGGAAGCGCCAGCGGTATTGGTGCAGCGTGTGTAAAGCGGTTGCGTGCCGACGGCGTTGACGTCGTCACCCTCGATCGCGACGGGCAGGCTGAGGTCGTCGTCGATGTCACCGATGCGAAGGAACTGAGTGCCATCGCGCGCTACCTTCCTGCTGTTGACATCGTTATTAATTCGGCGGGAATCGTTGGCCCGAGTTCCTCTTTTCTCGATACCCCGATTGACGAGTGGCGTGCACCGATGGAGGTCAATCTTTTCGGTGCGATTAATGTCATGCGCGCATTTGTCCCTGCGATGATCGATCGCGGGTGGGGGCGGGTGGTGAATATCGCGTCTGTCGCTGGAAAAGAGGGAACGCCGGGACTTGCGGCATACTCGGCCTCTAAGGGCGCATTGCTCGCAGCGACGAAGGCGATTGGTAAAGAGCTCGCGGCGACCGGCGTGCTCGTCAATGCCATTGCCCCCGGCACGATCCAGACGCCCATGACGGCGGCGACTGCACCGGAAGTGATTGCTCATACTTCCAGCCTGATTCCGATGAACCGCTTGGGTCAGCCAGAGGAAGTGGCTGAGCTCGTGGCCTGGCTGGCCTCCGCCGCTGTGAGCTTCTCCACCGGAGCGGTGTATGACATCAGCGGTGGCCGAGCAACGTATTGAGCCGGGGTGGTGGTGACCGTTGTCGGGCGTAATGGCAGATCAAGACGTGTCGCAAGCGGTGGGAGTTTCTCAATTCGGTGGTCCTGAAGTCCTCGAGATCTTCGACCATCCAGTTCCCGTTCCGAGCCCTGATGAGGCGCTGATTGAGGTCACTGCAGCGACGGTCAATCCAACCGATGTATTGCTACGCTCGGGAGCGCAGGCTGAGATGCTTCGCCACAGTTCGCCTCCGTACATTCCTGGTATGGAAGTTTCCGGAGTGGTGACGACGCTGGGGCGTCCCAGCAATCGGCTCGCCGTTGGAGAGATGGTCATTGCGATAGTTGATCCGATTGGGCCGCGGGGTGGCGCACAGGCGCGCCATATTTGCGTGCCTGTCGATTCGGTTGTCAGAGCCCCACGGGGGCTGGATTATTTCTCGGCAGCAACCATTCCGATGAATGGCCTCACCGCCATGTTGGCGCTAGATTATGGCGCCCTGGAGCCTGGCTCTACTCTGCTCGTGACAGGCGCCGTAGGCGCGGTGGGCGGGTACGTCGTTCAGCTGGCAACGGCCGCAGGGATCAGGGTGATCGCTGACGCGTCGCCGGCAGACGAACAGCTCGTTCGCGATCTCGGAGCTGATGTCATTGCCCCGCGAGGCGCGGGCTTTATCGCGAGTGTTCGTGCGGCGGCTCCCGAAGGTGTCGATGCCATTGTTGATGGAGCGACGCTGGGTGCGGCGATTGACTCGCTGCTGATGGACGACGGGATCCATGTCTATTTGCGTGCTTGGGGTGATAGCGAGGCTAACACCGACCGCATCCGACGGAGGCGCGTCGCCGTGCGCGAACATGTGCGTGATACCGAACGCTTGCTCGAGCTCGTTACGAGCGCCGAAGAGGGCGCTCTCACGCCTCGCGTATCGCAGATCCTGCCCATGCGTCGCGCTGCTGAAGCCCACCGCTTGATTGAGGGTGGCGGCCAACGCGGACGGCTCGTACTCGACATGAAAAGCGAGGCCGGGGGAGATTGACCCCGGCCTCGCCCTCTATCTATGCACGGCTATGCGGACGCAGATTATGCGGATTCCGCGTCCAATGAAAGCCCGCTGGCGGCCAACGTTTGGCCGGCAACGTAACCGAAGACCAGGCTGCGCCCAACGGCTTGGCCACTGTTGTATCCGGCGCCAAACTCGAGCCGTGCCACAGAGTTTCCCACAGCGAAGAGCCCCTTGATCGGGTTGCCATCGATGTCCATAACCTGCGCTTGAGTGTTGGTCTTGAGCCCCGCGGATGCTAGGCCCGTCCCCGTGCGCTCCAGCTTGATCGCGTAGAACGGGGCTCGGTCGACTGGTCCGATATTCGGATTTGGCTTTATCGCAGGATCGCCAAGTATCTTTCGGACGAAGCCGCGCGACCCGCGACCGAAGTCTTCGTCAATGCCAGTAATGGCAAACTCGCCGATTCGTTCAGCCGTCTGCTCAAGCCCGTCCGGATCGATTCCGCAGACTTCGGCAAGCTCGCGCAGACTCGATGCCTGTACCGCCATGCCCTCTGGCAGCTCCACGCCGGCGGCAATCGGCCCCAACGGATACTTTGTGCGGAAAGACTCGTCGAACACGAGCCACGCCGGCCAGTTGGGGAACTCCTGCTTGTCGCCGTCGAAGGTGTACAGCGCCGCGGCATAGCTGTGGAAGAACGACTCATCGCCGAAACGAGCTCCGGCGCGGTTGACGACAACACTGTGGGGTAGAGCGGGGATCATATGCCGATACATAGGGCGGCCGCCCCACATCTCGCCGGGGATATTGATCGAGACGTGCGTCGGATTGCCTGCGGGCAATGTCGTCGCGGTTGCGGCGCGGAAGTCGGATGCCAGCCGGAAATGGTCTCCCGTCACCGTGGGAAGGGTGACGCTGTGTAGATCCTTGATGTGCTCGAAAGTCTCCCGAAATACCGGATCCCAGTCGTAGGAGCTTGTCGCGAGCACGACACCTTGTCGCGCTCGTATAGACCGTGATCCTTCTGGTGTCGTTACGATCACGCCCTCGACACGATCTTTACCGACTAATTTGACGGCTGCTGTTTCGGCTCGAAATTGGACTCCCTGCTCGAGAGCGACGGCGATGAGGTTCGCCATGAGGCCGGCGCCCTGGGCCCTTTCAGATTTTGCCGCTCGCATCGCTGCTCTTTGAGCGAGCATCTGTTGGTCGGCGCCACACTCCAGGAGGTCAAGATTGCTCAGTGTGCTTGAACCGAGCGCGCCAGTGCTGACGCCAGCACCAGCGACTGTGCGGTGTTGCCATTCGCCGAGCCGCGTGGCCGGGAAAGGAACAGCCTCCAGATAGCGACCGTCCTCTTTCGAGCCAGGCGCATCGGGGTAGTAGTAGTCCGTGAGTCCCGGAATTATCTGCATTCGTAAGCCGAGGGCGGTTAGCGAATCGAGCGCTTCTGCCCCTCGGTCGATATACGTTTGCCGATTGTCGAGGTCGCCAAAGCCTGCGCTGAGGTGATCGAGATAGCTGCGTACTTCTTCGGGGGAGTCCTCAAACCCCGCCTCCCGAGCGTGTGTCGTCGGCCCCATCCACACCTGACCGGCAGACAACGAGGTGACGCCGCCAAGCTGGTGGTATTTCTCGATGACTAATGCCGAGGCGCCTTCAGAGGCTGCGGTGAGAGCCGCAACAACTCCGCCAGCACCAGAGCCGACTGATACGACGTCGAATTCTTCGTCCCATTCCGTGACAGATTCCATGAGAAACGCTCCGTCCTGAATGCTCATGCCCGGCCTTCAAATAGACGCATCGGGTCGCCTGATCGCAGCACTTCGCCGCGCTCATCGTGGCCACTGTATTCGTACGGGTAGGTCAGGATGGCCTGCGAGTCCTTTTCGATTCCGGCAATGACCAGATCTCCCACGACATCGGATTCCGCGGGGAAGCGGACGAAGTAAGGCACGGGGAATGTAGATTCGTACGCGATCACGTCGCGAGCCGAGGACTGCGTTGCCGCAGGACGAAGTTTTTCCGTCGTTTTGATGTTGGTGTGCACTGCGCCTGGATACAGAGTGGTTACGCCGAAATCAGGGTCTTCTTCAGACAGTTCAAATCGCAACACATCTGCCAGCGTTGTTACCGCACCCTTGGTGGCTCCGTACGGGCCGTGCCCGGGGTGGAACTGCAATGCGTCAACGGAGGACGTAAGCAAGATCTGGCGCCGGCCAGTCTGCTCGAGCATGCGGGGCACAAAACTGCGAATGCAGTGAACAAAGCCGAAGTAGTTGATGCTGGCGAGCCACTTGTAGTCGTCAAGGGATGCGTTCCATGTTGTGCGGAACGGGCGGATCGATACACCAGCGTTCGAACAGAGCACGTCGATGTGTCCGAGTCGTTCGAACGAACGCGCGGCCCAGTCGTCGACTGCTGACTGGTCGCTCACATCTACGACGTCGGCGTATGCTTTGCCGCCCTCGTTGATAATTTCTTCGACGACGGCGTTTGCGGCATCCTCCACCACGTCGGCAACGACGATAGTGCATCCGCGGCGCGCGAACGAACGGGCCATTGATGCGCCCATGCCGCTGCCGGCACCGGTGATTGCGACAGTGGTTGACTCTGACAACTCCATGGAGATCCCCTTCGTGGAGGAAGCGACCTCGCTTCCCATTCAACATCTTCGTTGACGTTGATTGTATCAGTGCATTAGGGCGAGAGATAGAAGTGACTGCAAAGAAATCCTGGGCGGGAGAGCTTCTGGGTAGACAGATGTTCGTCATCGACAGCGGCGTGGTTCAGATGCAACACTAGTGTTGACGCGGCCGTGATCGGACGGATCGCGGCTATGTGATCGGAGCCCGCTATGTTACCTCTGGAAAAACGAATCGCGCACATCGAAGACCAGCTCGCCATCTATCAGATCATCAGCGGCTACGGCCCATCGGCTGACAGTGGGAGTACGCAGTCCACCGTTGACCAGTGGAGTGAGGATGGCGCCTATGTCGTTGACGGTGTCGGCGAATTTCGTGGGCATGCGGCTCTAGAGAGTCTCTTTGAAGGCGAGCTCCACCAGGGATATATCCACCAGGGTTCCGCTCACGTGAATTCGCTCCCGCACGTCGTTCTTGATGGAGACCGGGCGATCGCAACGAACTACCAGCACCTGTATATCTGGGAGGGCGCCGGCGCCCGGGTGGTCCGCAGCGTCGCCACTCGCTGGGAGTTCGAGCGCAGGGAAAACGGGTGGAAGGTTGTCGTTCGTGCGAATGCCTTGCTCGACGGACGAGAGGCCGGACGCACACTTTTGGGGCGCGCGAGTGAGGTTTCTCCGACTCCCGCGCGCTAAAGCTAGGCGACACAAATAGAGTTCGCTCCGCCCCGGATTGATCGTATGGGGACGGAGTGAGACTCAATTAGGGCCGGGTTGACGAGACCTGGTGCTCACGCGCTTCAACGCGCAATGCCACCTTGCTGATCTTTGTCGATGACATCGGCCAGTCGGTCTCTTCCTTAAAGAAGATCGCTCGCGGAGTCTTAAATGACGCGAGCTCGCCTTTGCAATACGCGATCAGATCGTCGGCTGTTGCCATCGAGCCCCGAGAAAGTTGCACGAAGGCGACCGGAACCTCGTCGAGACGCGCATCGGGAATGCCGACAACCTCGGCGATCAGGACATCGGGGTGTTCACACAAGAAAACTTCGATCTCAGTGGTGGGAACATTTTCGCCACCAACTTTGAGCATGTCCTTGATGCGACCCTCAAAAATGAGATGACCGGTCGGGGTGCGAGAAACGAGATCTCCGGTGTGCAGCCACCCATTTTCGTCGATTGCTTCGCGGGTCTTCTCCTCGTCGTGGAAATAGCCGAGCATTACGGTGTAGGTGCGAATGAGGAGTTCACCCGGAGTATTATCAGGGCGATCCTCTCCGGTCTCTGGATCGATCACTCGGATCTCTGCGCCTGTGACTGGTTTGCCCTGGGTGCGGGCTCGCTGTTCGGGGGTATCTGCGCGATCGGACAGCGCGAACCATCCGGTCACCTCAGTCATGCCGAGCCCATTCACCAGAAGGGCCTGCGGGAACACTGACTGAAGTTCCATGAGATCTGCGGGTGTGCCGACCGACATCATGGAGTGAACGTGCGAGAACTCTGCCGGGTCAAACCCCTCTGCGTCCATGAGTGAACGCATCGCCGCCATGAACATGCCCCACAATGAGTTTGCCCGGTATTTGCGCGCGAGTGCGAGGGCGCGGTCTCCGTCCAGATGTACGTCTGTCAGGAAGGTTCCGCCGAGGTGAATGCAGAAAAGGAGCCCTTGGATTGCGGCGCTGTGGAACAGTGGGGGTGCGCACCACATCACCATTGGCTCGGTGAATTCTTCAGCCGAGAAGGCTGCCCCTGGGCGAGCAAAAGTGCCGCGCGTGATGTTCTCATGGGACAGCAAGCAACCCTTGGGATTCGAGGTTGTTCCCGAAGTGTAAAGAACAAGCCCGGCATCGCGAATACGCACGCGGGAACGCGCGATGTTTACCGCGTCGCTCGAAGACTGATCCGCCAGCTTCGCGAAGGCAACCCTGCCAATAGTGCCAGGACGATCCTCGCCCTGCAGCATAACCACGTGTTGCAAATGCGGCGCAGAAGCCAGGTGTAGTGGTTTCGATGCGTCGCTGTCGCTTAGGCCAGGAAACGCGTCGGCAATGCGCTGAACACTGTCGGCATGGGAGCGGATCAGGTCAGTGGCGAAGATGACCTTGAGCTCTGCATGGGGGATTACGTACGCAAGCTCTCGGGGTGTGCTTCGCACGCTCAGCGGCACCGAGACTGCTCCGACGAGGGCCGTGCCAAACAAAGCCGCGACGAATTCGTAGGAGTTTGGCGCCACGATGCCGACGTGGTCTCCCCGCTCGATGCCCAGCGAGAGGAGTCCTCTCGCGATGAGAATCGATTCGTTGAGGAGCTCGGCGTACGTGTGCTCCTCGCCCGGAAGTGCGATGGCGATACGATCAGGCGTTCGCGAGGCGGTACGGACAAGCAGGTCGCCGAGCGGCATGGCTTCACTGTTCACGGACCACATAGTCAAATTCTCTTCCCTGCGTTGGGTGTCGTCGGCGTCGTTGCGTGACGAGTTTTGCGGATGTGCGAGCAATCTACACCTGCGTTGATGAAATCTATGTCAGCATTTGCAGAATTGTCAACCGTCATACTGGCTTTCCGGCGACAACGAGAACGCTTCCCGTTACGTAGCCAGCGGCATCTGACGCGAGATATGCGGCGGCAGCACCGATGTCTTCCGGTGTGCCAACTCTCGTGACCGCGTTGGTTTCAATTCGCTTCTTGCGAATATCTTCATAATCGACACCGAGGCGATCGGCGACGCCACGGGTCATCTCGGTCTCGATGTGGCCAGGAGAAATGACATTCACCGTAATATCGTACCGGCCAAGCTCTAGAGCCATGGATTTTGCCAACCCGATGAGACCCGCTTTCGCGGCCGCGTAGTTCACTTGCCCGCGGCTACCTTCGGACGCGATTGAGCCGATGAAGATAATGCGTCCGCCTTCGCCCTGGCTCACCATGTGTCGCTGTGCCGCGCGGGACAGCCTGAATCCACCCGTCAGCGTGGTCTCAATCACGGTGTCCCAGTCGTCATCGGTCATGCGATGCATGCCGGCATCGCGAGTAATCCCCGCGTTGTTTACCAGGACGTCCAGCCGGCCGTATTGAGCAATGGTCGCGTCGACGACGGCTGTGATGGATTCGCCGTCACGCACGTCGCACACGATCGCAATTGCGTCGCCGCCCGCCTCGCGAATTGATCGGGCGGTATCTTCGGCGCCCTCGATTGTGCGCGCGGCAGCGACGACCCTGTGATCTGTATTCGCGAGAGCGAGAGCAATTGCCCGGCCCAATCCGCGCGATGCACCTGTGACAAGTGCCACCTTCGAATCCATTGCTCCTCCTTTGGCTTGCAACGCAAGTGTTGACAGCATAACGGAGACCTGGCAGGGTGACTGCCCATGCGAGAACTAGAAGGTCCGGCGGCAATGGTGGCGGCCGTCGGGGAACTGATTGGCATGAGCCGCTTTGTCGAACTGGGTGAGCGTGACGTGCGCCTGTACAACGAGTCTGTCGGTGCAGAACCGTCGGAATCTACCGTTCCGGAGGGGTTGATCGTTGCGCGGACGGCGTCTTTGATGATGGAACTTATCGTTGTCGCCGGGCGCAAGTTCGGGCTGAACTATGGCATTGACGACGTTCGCCTTGACGAGATTCTGATCGGCTCCCGTATTCGGCTGCGGCTCGTTCTCGCTGAGTGTGAAATGCGTGACGAGCATACGGTCGATGCCGCCTGGGCTATTGGGGTCGAGGTTGACGGGCGCGGCGCCGTGGGCGGATTCACCGCGCGCACGAGGTACATTTTCTGACCCGACCGCAGGAAAGTGCACTTCAAGCCCGATGTCAACGTAGGTATTGACAGTTTAGTCAACGCTGTAGTTGACTACACGTACGTGGCCACTTGATTAGGGCCGGACAGGATAGGTGAGGCGATGTCAGAGTCGACGGAGCGCGAGATTCGCGAAGCCGTGAAGGTAGCAACCGTTCCAGTGCTACTGATGGTTGTGTATCAGGTGACGGGCGATGAGAAGTGGCTCTCGGATAGGTATCGGCCGAGCAAATTCCGCGGCGTTGCGCCGCGCATCACCGGCGAGCTTCCGGAGGAGGTCCAAGAGGAGATCCGAGAGGCGGCAGTCCGAGCTGTCATGTCGTTGCTAGCGGGCGATAAGCCGGCCATCTCGATGGAGACTGAAGAAGCTGTCAAGCACGTCGCGAGCTTCTTTGTTGGTGAGGCGATCAGTGACCGCCACGCAGCCATTCTGCGCGAAGAGCTCGAGCGGCGCGCATCGGTGACGGGAGAGGTTCTTCAGCAGAGCGCTGATGTGAAAGCCCCCGCGGGATTCACGGCTATCGTCATCGGCACGGGGGTCTCCGGCCTCGCTGCGGTCCGAGTGCTTCAGCAGCTGGGCATCGAATTCGTCATCTTCGAACGCGGCGCCGAGGCGGGTGGCGTTTGGTTCCAAAATACCTACCCCGGTGCGGGCGTTGACACCCCGAGCCACCTCTACTCCCTCTCTTTCTCGTACAAAGACTGGATCCACCACTACGAGTTGCGTGACGAGCTCTATGGCTACTTCAACGATGTGTTGGACGACCTCGGTGCGCGTGATCGAGTTCAGTTCAACACCGAGGTTCTCAGTGCGCACTACAACGACGAGACTCTGAAATGGACCGTCACTACGCGTGATCCCGATGGTGGGCTTACGGAACACATCACAGATATGGTGCTCAGCTGCGTTGGGTCTCTGAACCAGCCCGTGCTCCCGAATGTCGCCGGTCGCGAGACTTTCTCAGGGGTTCAGTTTCACTCCAACGAATGGGACCACGAACTTGACCTGACGGGTAAGCGGGTGGTGATCGTTGGAGTTGGGGCGAGTTGCCAACAGATTGCTCCGCGTATTGCGAAAACTGCCGCGCATGTGACGATCGTGCAGCGCTCGCCGCAGTGGGTTGCACCGTTCGAGCAGTTTCGCCAACCGATCGCGGAGGGTGAGCGCACTCTACTGGATCAGGTGCCGCTGTATCGGTCATGGTACTGGTTGGGCTTGTTCTGGCAGCATGGTGACAAGGTCATCGATGCGCTTCGGGTTGACCCGGAGTGGCCGCACCCCGAGCGTTCGATTAACCGGCGCAACGACCGCCAGCGTGAGTTCTTGACGAACTACATCAATGAGCAGCTCGCCGCGCATCCCGATCTCATCGAAGCATCAGTGCCCGATTACCCACCTTTCGGTAAGCGGATGCTGATGGACAACGGCTGGTACAAGAACCTGACCAGGGAGAACGTCAGTCTTGTTACCGGGGCTGTTGCCGGCGTTGATGCGGAAGGCCTTCAGATCAAGGACGGGCAGCACCTCGATGCCGATGTGATTATTTGGGCGACAGGCTTTGCTGCGTCCCGCTTCCTTAGCTCCTATGAGGTCAAGGGCGAGAACGATCTTCTGCTCAGTGAGTACTGGGAAGACGACGATCCACGTGCCTATCTTGGCGTGGGTATTCCGCACTTCCCCAACCTCTTCATGGTTGGGGGCCCGCACTCGCTTCCGCCGAGCGGTAGCTTCATGTATTTCACTGAGCTTCAGGCGCGCTACCTGCGTGAGCTGCTCAAGGAGATGTTCACGGCGGGTGTTCGCGCGATCGATCCGACCGAGGAAGCAACGAATCGCTACAACGATCTCGTCGACGATTACCACTCGCGAACGGTCTGGAGCCACCCGGGGTTCAGTACGTACTACCGCAACTCGAAGGGGCGCGTCATTTTCGTGATGCCGTTTCTCAATGTTGAGTACTGGGAGCTTGTCAAGACTCCGACGCTCAATGACTACGTCACCCACGCGTCCATCTTGGCGCAGAATCACATCTCTGCTTGACGTTTCGTCAATACATCTGTTGACAACTGAAGATCTTGATCTACGATGATGTTGACGATGCTGGTTTGGCTCTTGATGGAGCCACTCGCGTAACACTCAATGAGGAGTAAAAATGAAGAGGAACAAATTTCTCGCAACGCTTGCGTTGGTTAGCGTCGGTGCAATAGCGCTCGCGGGATGCTCTGCCGAAACCGGAGGCGCAACGACTGACCCCAGTTCGAGTACTGCGTCGATCGACCTCGCTTCATTCGAGCAGCGGGTCGATGCCTGGTCGACAGCGCCGCAGCCCTGGGCGGGCCCGGACTCCACGCCGACACCGCCGAAGGGAACCAAGCTGGCGATCGTCTCGTGTAGCGGGATCGTCGCCGGATGCGCGGCGCAGGCCGCCGGTGCGGAGGAAGCAGCGAAAGCACTCGGCTGGGATGTGACCGTCTATGACGGTAAGGGCGACCCCGTAACGCAGAACCAGGCAGTCGTACAGGCAGTCAATAGCGGAGTCGATGCGATTATTCTCGCCTCAACCGACCGTGTGCTGGTGCAGTCAGGTCTGGCGCTCGCATCAGAAAGGGGAATTCCGGTCGGCTCGACGGGCCTTGGCTCGGCTGCCAGCGACAGCGTGCTGTACGACGTGGGTCCAGACTTCTTCGAGATGGGCCGGGCCATGGCGGCTTGGGTCGTCGTCGACTCGGGCGGAAAAGCGAACATCCTTTTCACCGATAACAAGGAATTCGAGTCCACTGGTCAGATCACCAGCGCGTTTGCTGAAGTCATCAAAGAGTGCAGCACCTGTGTTCTGAGTGACCCTGTACAGTTCACGGTGTCTGAGGTCGGAAACGGGCTCGGCTCCCGCATTGCCGGACTGCTCCAGACGATGCCGAATGTCGACTACGTCATGGGCGCGTTCAATGCACCCGCGGCCGACATGGTCAACGGCATTACCAACTTTGGACTCGCGGATCGCGTCAAGGTTGTCGCAGCCGTCGGCGGTGAACAGAATCTACAGTTCGTCAAGGAAGGCAACGTTCAGGCAATGGACGCGGCACAAGACAACCGGTACATGGGATTCGCGGCCGTCGACCAGATGATTCGCGTGCTTACGGATAACCCTCTGTGGGAAGACCCCCAGGCAACGAGCGAAGAGACCAAGTACGCACAGCACGTGCCGATCAAGCTCTTCACGACCGATAACATCACGTCCACTTCTGAGTGGGTCGCTGATAACGGTTACGACAAGGAGTACTTCGCTCTCTGGGGTGTGAAGCCGTAATGAGTGCGCGGCTCGCAGTCTCAAACCTTGGCATCTCGTACGGCGCTTATCGGGTTGTACGAGACCTGAACCTAGAAATTGGAGGTGGCGAGATTGTCGGGCTGCTCGGCTCAAACGGATCGGGCAAATCTACGACGGTCAAGGTTTTGACCGGCATTAACCAACCCGATTCTGGCAGCGTCATCACCTTCAACGGCGATGTCCTCGGCGCCCGCGACTTCAACGCAGTGGCATTGCGACGTCGCGGTATCCGGGTGGTGCATCAGGAGTCTCCGCTCGTTGACGACCTCACCGTGGCAGAAGCGATCGCCATCCACATCGGATTTCCCAAGAAGTTCGGTGTTGTGCGCGTGCGAGAATTGAACGCGCGCGCACAACAGATGCTGGATGACTTTGAGATTCCGGTAGACGCAGCCGCCCTGTGCGGTTCTTTGACAGCCGGCCAGCGTGCGCTGACATCGTTCACGATCGCGCTGGCCGGTATCCAACCAGACAAGGCTCTTCTCATCCTTGATGAGGCGACTGCCTCGTTGCCGACACGTGATGCTGAACGGTATCTGCGCCGCGTTCGAGAAGCTGCGCGTCGGGGGCTTTCGGTATTGATGGTCACGCACCGACTGAGCGAAGTTCGTGACTTCTGTGACCGCAGTCTGGTCCTTCGCAACGGTGAGAACGTTGCGGAATTCACTGCGGAGAGTTTTGATGAGTCGGCCGTCGTGCACGCGATGGTGGGCGGTAGCGTCGAGCTGTATGCTTCGAGGCACGAGAACGCGGGCGCGCGTGATGGTGCGGCAGATTTGTCGGTGAGCGGGCTTTTCGGCCCGGGTCTCGAGGGGGTAAGCCTCACTGCGTCCAGCGGGCAGATCGTCGGCATTACGGGTCTGTCTGGAGGCGGTGCATCAGAAGTTCTGCGTGCGCTGGGCGGTATCGAACAGGCAAGCCAAGGCACGATCAGCATTGATGGCCGCGAGGTCGTTATTCGTGAACCTCGAGACGCGATCGATCATGGCGTGTACTACCTGTCCTCCGACCGGATTGCCGAGGGCGGGGTGATGGAGCTGACTGTCGAAGACAATCTCACTCTTCCCAAGACCGAACGATATGGCTGGGGAGCGAAGCGAGGGGTTGATTCTGACCGAATGATTGATCAGATGGGAGTTCATCCCACTGATCCCTCGGTGGGCTTCGGCTCATTGAGCGGTGGAAATCAGCAGAAGGTACTCATGGGGCGCTGGCTACTGCTGGACCCCAAGATTCTTCTGCTCGATGACCCCACAGCGGGCGTTGATCCCAACGCTCGAGAAGCAATTTTTGCTGCGCTGGAGAAGGTGCGCGCGAGCGGCGGAACGGTCCTTATTCGATCGACCGAACCCGCTCAGCTGGCCCGCCTCTGCGATGTCGTACTTGTGTTCAGAGACGGCCAGGTAATTCAGGAACTTCGTGGCAGTGAACTGACGACAGAGGAGATTAGCCTTGCAACCTACGCGTGAAAACGTAATGGCCGACGGTGAGGCGGCCCCGGCCATCACGACGACGGTCTATCAGTCGACGTCGCGTCGAAGCGGGGGAGAGAAGTTTCGCGATGGCGTGAGTCGAGTGTTCCGGAACTACAGCATCCTCATCCTCGCGGCTATGCTCTTCGTCGTGTTCTCGATCCTGCGACCGGAGACATTCCCGACCCTCGCCAATCTTCAGGGTATTGCTCTAGGGCAGGCGGTCGGTGCGCTCCTCGCGCTTGCGGTTCTCCTCGTTGCCGTCACCGGTGAGTTTGATCTTTCGCCCGGCTACATCCTGGGATTCTCTGCAATGCTGGTCGCCGTACTATGTGTGGCTGGCGTGCCCGCCCCTCTTGCGATTATCGTGGGGCTGGTTGCTGGTGGGATCTTTGGGTTTGCCTCTGGCTTCCTCGTGGCAAAGCTCGGATTCAACTCGCTGATTGCCACGCTCGGCATTGGTCTGGCGATCAGTGGATTGACTGCAGGTATTAGCGGTGGGCAGACGATCGCCACGGGCATCCCGCAGATCATCTTTCAGATTGCTCGCTTCCCGATTCTGGGTTTCCCGATGTCCGTCTGGATTGTCCTGGTGGCAGCCATCGCCATGTATATCGTTCTGGCGAAGACCTCAGCCGGTCGCAAGATTTATGCGACGGGTGGAAATGAGCGTGTTGCTCGTATGGTTGGCATCCGAACGGGTCAGCTGAAGATTGTCATGTTCATCCTCGCTGGCGTCGTGGCGGCGCTTGCGGGTGTGCTTCAGTTGGGACTATCGGGAGCAGCCAACCCGGGATTTGGCTCCAACCTGCTACTGCCTGCATTCGCAGCGGTGTTCCTGGGATCAACGACGGTGCGGCCCGGCTTCTTCAACGTCTGGGGCACGATGTCTGCTGTTCTGTTGTTGGCAGTCGGATTCTCAGGTCTGAGCCTGTTGGGTGTTCCTTTCTGGACTCAGCCCGTGTTCAGTGGCGTAGCTCTCATCGTCGGTGTGCTGCTTTCGCGGTGGACAAAGACGCACAAGAGTTGAGGGTGAAGACATGGATCGTAACGACGCTATTGACGAGATGCTGGCTGAACGGGCCATCACGAAGGTAATTTTCGACTATTGCCAGGGCGCTGATCGGCGAGATTGGGACCTGGTTCGTGCCTGCTATCACGATGATGCGCAGGATTCGCACGGGGCGTTCGTTGGCAGGCCTGACGAACTGGTGGATTGGTTGCAGAACCGACACCAGCACTTGCCTTCGTCGACGCATGTGGTGACCAACGTCAGCATCCGATTCCGCGAAGGGCGGGAGCAGGCGCGCGTTGAAAGCTACATCCTCAGTTTGCAGATTGTGGATCCTTCGGGTGGCGACTCGTTTGCTGGCGATATCGAGGGACAGGTCTTCACGAGGATCATGGCCCGATACGTGGATACGTTTCAGTTGCGTCCGGGGATCGGGTGGAGGATTCAGCAGCGCACAGTTGCATACGACTGGATGCTCCCGCCTGTTCCTGCCAATTTTGCCGCGCTGGATCCCGCCTGGACGAAGTCTCAACGAGACAAAAGCGATGTTCTTTACGCGCCATGGCCGGAGTCGGACGTTATTAATAAGGAAGAGTGAAAATGTCAGGCAAAGAAGAATCCCGTTGGGATGAGGAGTATGACGTCATTGCCGTCGGCTCAGGAGCTGGCGGAGTGGCCGCGGCGATCGCTGCAGCTATCGATGGTGCACGCGTACTCGTGGTCGAAAAGTACCATGAGCTTGGCGGCGTCACCGCGCTGTCTGCTGGCCAGATTTGGATCGGTCCTACGACTCAAGCGCGCGAAGCAGGAATCGAAGACTCGGTCGAAGACGTCCGCGCTTATGTGGATTTTTTGAGCGCCGGCTACGGTAACACTGACACGCGAGATGCCTACATCAGGACTGGCCCGCGGGTGATTGATGAACTTGTGGCTCTGGGACTCGACCTTCAGGTCATCGAGAAGATGCCCGACTATTACTACCCCACAGCTCCGGGTTCCAAGGCTGAAGGTCGTTATCTGGAAGGCGTACCTTTTCCGGCGAACAAGCTCGGGGAATGGGAGCACAAGACGATTTCAAACGCCGGCGTGAGCACCGGTGGCGTGGGAAGTAATGTCCTCAGCAATCGTGACTTGATTGAATGCGGAGGAGATCGCGAAAAGCTTGCTGAGCGAGGTATCGAGCGTGCAGCACGTTCGGAGCGCGCGCAGGGCGCTGGTATTTCGGCGAACCTCATCGCGATGGCGCTTGAGCGGGGCGTAGAGTTCCGCGCTAGTACGACAGTCGTCGAGTTGCTGGGCACCGACGGTGTCGATGGCGTCGTCGTTGATGGAGCGAGTGGCCAAAAGCGAATCCGTGCGAGCCGCGGAGTGGTGTTGGCAACGGGTGCGTACGACTGGAACCCCGAGCTTATGGAGACGTTCGAGTACGTGCGCAACCTCTATAGCGTTGTGTTGCCCACCGTTACCGGCGATCATTTCAAACTAGCATCGCGCTTTCGGGCGGCGATCGGCACGACTCTCCCGCAGGGCAAATCGACCCACCTCGGTATTCACATTCCCGGCGAGGAATGGGGTGGCCGCAAGATGTATCGTCATATGTTCCCTGGCATGCCCCACACCGTCGTTGTGAACCGTAAGGGTCGACGCTTCGGCGACGAATCATTTTTTCACAGCTACGTGGCCGCGCTCTACACGTTCGACGGCGACAAACAGGACTTTCCGAACTGGCCGGCATGGATGGTGTTTGACGAGGAATTTCGCCGAAAGTACAATCTCGGACCTCTCGCCGCTGGGGCGCCAATGCCCGAAGGTATGGCGATCACAGCCGATACCATCGAGAACCTGGCAGAGGCCGCTGGCATCGATGTTGAAGGACTCTCCGAAACGATCACGCGGTTCAACCAAGCCGCCGATTCTGGCGTAGATGACGAGTTTGGTCGCGGTTCGAGGCCATGGAGCAGGCTTTCGGCTGGAGACCCTGCTATGAAGCCAAACCCCAACATCGGCCCTGTGTCGAAGGGGCCATTTCATGCGATCAAGCTTGAGCGCGTCAACACGGGGCTTGCCTCTGCAGGGCTGAAGACTGACGAACAGGCGCGAGTAATCGACGTAGATGGGCAACCGATTCGCGGTCTCCATGCTGTCGGTAATACGGCTGCTCGACTTGAGTTCGGTGCTGGTTACAACAGTGGAATGGCTGTGGGTCGGAGCCTGGTGTTCGGTTATCTGTCTGGCAAGTCACTCATGGCCGGATAGGCTGCTCAACCAACGTGCTGAGGTCTCGGATCCGTATTCAGAATCCGAGACCTCAGCACGTTGCGGGGGAGCGATTGCTCAGCTTGATTTACCGATCATTCCCCGAAAACAGCGACTAAGCGCCCGCGCACGTCGCCGTTGCGTAGCCGGTCGAGCCCAGCAGGAATCTCGTCGAATGTAATCAGTTCCACCTGCGGTGAGAGCTCTCCACGATCGACGTAGCCGAGCATCGCAGTGATGTCAGCGGGGACTCCACCGAGCACGGAGAGGAGCTTGAGTTGCTTCATGATCATCGTGTGAGTGTTGATCGTCGCTTCGGATCGTCCCATCCCCACCAGGACGACTCGACCTTCTGATTTGACAGCCTCGATAGCTTCCGCAGTCGTGACGCCCATCCCGGCGAAATCGATGATCACATCCAGCTCTTCGTCTTTCAACTCAAGGATGCTTCGCACAACCCGTGATGCGCCTGCGTCTGTCGCGAGCTGCCAGGCCTCTTCGTTAATCTCGGCGACGAAGAGTTCAGCGCCCAGCAACTTTACGAGTTTCGCGCCAGTGAGTCCGAGCCCGCCGACGCCAATGACGCCGACCTTCTCGCCAGCCTTCACCATGCCGGTCGATACGACCGCATTGTGTGAGGTCTGTCCGGAATCGGAGATAGCTGCGGCAATCTCGAATGACATTCCGTCAGGGATCGGGATCACAGAGCCTTCGTTCGCGATCACGTGTTCGGCGAATCCGCCGTTACGCAGGTATCCGAAGAGCTCGTTACGTGGCCACACGACAACTCGCTGGCCGACGTGGAATGCGGTCACACCCTCGCCGAGGGACGTGACCTCGCCGGCGATTTCGTCGCCAGGAACGATGGGCAGGTTCGCAATCTTCATCCACACTTCATCGTCCATAAGGCCAATGACGGAGTGGCACAGGCCCGCCGCGCGGACGCGTATGGCGACCTCGCCGGGGCCCGGTGTCGGTGCCGCTATGTCGACGAGCTCGAGGGGCTCGCCTGTCTTGCTGAAATGCCATGCCTTCATGAGCAGAACTCCCTTGTTCGGTCGACGTCGCGGCTTTTACGGTGCGCGGCGTCTCCATCTTGCCTGTCAAAATCGATCTATGCAACGTTAGTGTTGACGATGTGGCGGGTACGCCGTAAAGTCAAGCTGAGCGCCGCCGCTCATTCGCGCGGCGGCGTGATCGATGAAGATCGGAGAACACACGATGAGTCGCGACGAGGCGAACAGCATCCCGGCCCGCACCTGGAAGGCGCCAACGTATGAGGTGACTGCAGCGGGCAAGGTTATCGGAGGATACACGCCGACGGGTGTCAATAACTGGGGTCGTTGGGGCGAGAACGATGTCCTGGGCACGACAAACCTCATCACGCCTGAAATCGTGGCCAATGCGGCCAAGCTGATCAGCACCGGTCGAGTTATCTCCATGGCGCTCCCGATCGGCACAGACGCTCCGGCATGGTCGGGGCGGCCCGCACCCCAGCATTACTTCACGATGACGGGGACAGACATCGTAGCCAGCCTGTCGTCACCTGATGACGAGCCAAGTGTTACCTTCACCGATGACTATGTCACGATGGCGATGCATGCGTCGACGCAGTGGGACAGCTTCGCGCACTGGGCGTTGGATGGCGTCCTGTACAACGGATTTTGGGTCGGCAACGTTACAGCGGCCGGATCTCGCGATCTCGATATCTCCCAGCTGAAGGAGTCCCTCGTCGGCCGAGGAGTCCTGTTGGATCTCCCGCGCCTATTGGGTGTGGATTTCATGGAGCCGGGCACACTCGTGACTCCCCAGATGCTTGACGACGCAGCAGCAAAAGAGGGGGTGGAGATTCGCTCTGGCGACATCGTCATCATCCGGACCGGCCACGTCGAGCGTTGGTACACGCTTGAGACTGATGCCGAGCGCGAGGACTGGAACGCGCGCGTGCCTGGCGTGGGGCGCGACACTATTGCGTGGCTTCACGCGCAGGATGTCGGCGCGCTTGTCGTTGACAACCCTGGGTGCGAAGTTGTTCCCAATGAGTTGCCGATGACTGTCCCCTATCCATTCCACGGAGGGGCACTCGTTGACTTGGGATTGCCATTGGGGGAGCTCTGGAGCCTCGGTGCCATCGCCGACGCGTGTGCAGCGGATGGTGTATATGAATTCTTTGTCAGTGCTCCGCCGCTCAACCTGCCGGGCGGGGTGGGGTCTGTTATCAGCCCCATCGCCATCAAGTAATTCTTCTTGACGTCAACCAATGTCTCAGAAGAGCGCAATACTTTTACCGTCATTTCCGGTCTCGCTCTGATGCAGCCGCGGCAACATCAGAGCGAGACAACGAAGTCCCGAAAGGATCACACCCATGAACACCACTGAAAAGGTTGTCATTGTCTCGGGAGCCCGCACGCCCGTCGGAAGCTTCGGAGGTGTGCTGAAAGACGTTGCGGCACATGAGCTCGGTGCAGCAGCAGCTATTGAGGCTCTCCGCCGTGGAAACATAGACGGAGCCGACGTCGGAGAAGTGATCATGGGCTGTATTGCCCAGAATGGCCCAGACGCCTACAACGCGCGACGCGTTGCGTTGGCAGCGGGATTGTCGAACAAGACGCCCGCTTTCACCGTAAATCGCTTGTGCGGATCAGGGCTTCAAGCTATCTGGTCGGGTGCGCAAGAGCTGCTGTGGGGCGGAGTGGATGTGGTCGTCGCCGGAGGCGATGAGAGTATGTCGCGCACGCCATTCATGGACTTCAATGCCCGCGGAAACGCGCGCCTCGGTGACCGCAAGCTCCTCGACGGTACTGTTGCTATTCTGACCGATCCGTTTAGCAACGCTCACATGGGCGTCACCGCGGAAAACGTGGCCGCGAAATATGGCGTTTCCCGAGCTGAACAGGATGCGTTCGCTGTTGAAAGTCAGCGACGGGCGTCTACCGATGCCGCTCGGGCTGCGTTTGCGGAAGAGATCGTGGCGGTGTCCTCCGGTGGGCGGAGGCCCGTTGAGGTCTCGGTCGATGAGCATCCTCGGCCCGAGACCACGATGGAGGCTCTTGCAGCCCTCAAGCCGGTATTTCGTGAAGGCGGTACGGTGACCGCGGGCAACACGTCGGGCATTAACGACGGAGCAGGTGCCGCGGTTCTCATGCGCGACGGTGATGTTCGTGCGCGAGGGCTCTCCGGACTCGCCACGATCGAAGCAGTGGTGACCGCTGGTAATGAGCCTGAACTTATGGGGTATGCGCCGGTGTATGCACTGCAGCGGTTGTGGGACAAGACCGGGTTGACGCCAGCCGACGTAGACGTCGTCGAGCTCAATGAGGCCTTCGCGGCGCAGGCCGTGGCCGTCATTCGTGACGCTGGCCTTGACCCTGCGAAAACCAACCCTTACGGCGGCGCTATTGCCATGGGGCACCCGGTCGGAGCGACCGGCGCGATCCTCACGGTCAGAGCTGCGCTTGACCTGCATCGCCGAGACCTCGAGTACGCCGTCGTTACGATGTGTATCGGTGGCGGACAGGCGCTCGCCGCACTCATTCGACGCTGGGACGCGTAGATCCGAGAAGAATGGACATCAGTTCTTCCTGCGGATGAGAGTCCTCTCGGCCGAGTCGCATTGGGCCGCTTTGGGGCGATTCTCAGCCTCACCGGGGTATAACCTTGCGATGATGTCTAACAATGATGTTGATAATTTGGGTAGTTGCGCACCGATAAGATCTGCCCAATTCAATCCACGATCTAGGAGTGCATTTTGGTAAAATCCGACTTGAGCGGAATTGGAAAACGGCGGCAGAATGCCCTCCGAGACGGCAACTCTGATTACGCGGCCAAACGGGCTGAACTCGTAAAGCTGGCTGCAGACGTGTTCCGTGAGAAGGGTTATGCCGGCGCGACGCTCGGCGACGTGGCAGCTGCCTTCGGAACAGATCGTGCTTCGCTCTACTATTACGTGTCTAGTAAAGAGGAGCTCTTCCAAGAGTGCATTCGAGGGCTCACGGGCACGAACTTGGAACGCGCCGAGCATATTGCTGCGAAGGAAGAGTCTCCGCGCGTGCGGATACGGGCGCTTATTGCGATGCTGCTGAACTCGCAGGTTGAGCACTACCCCTACATGTACCTCTATATCGGTGAGGACATGGCCCGCATCACGTCAAATGACGCGGAGTGGGCAGCGCAGATGGTTGACATTACGCGCAAGATTGAGCGCATCTTCATCGATGCGATCAACGAGGGAAAGGCGAAAGGGGAGTTCCGTGCGGATCTATCGACGACTCTCATCGCGAACTCGATTTTCGGAATGACCCAGTGGACTCACCGCTGGTATGTTCCGAACAAGAGCCGGTACTCGGCTGACGATATTAGCGGAACCTTTGCTGAGGTGTTGCTTTCCGGCATTGACGTCGAACGGGTTGCGTCTCAAGCCTGAACTGTCGCGTCTCGAGCCTGAAACCCGCACCGCCAACTGTTGCGTCTCGATGCTTCGCCGGCGGTGCGGGTTTTGTCGTGAACGCAGGTGTTGACGATGGCATCAACACCTGCGTAGAATGACGTAAGTCATCATCACGACAGACAATGGAGACCCCGTGATCGTCAACGCAGACAACCTGATCGCCACCGTCCAGCGCATGGCCGACGAGGACGCGATCGAGCGAGTCCTTTACACCTATGCTTTCCACCTTGACGCGGCTGAGCCGCAGGGGATGCTGCCACTGTTTACCGAGGACCTGTATGTGTCCTACGGGAACCACGGCGCGTCAGGTGCCGAGGCTTACCTCCACACGCTCGCCAACCCCGACACGGGCATCGCCGCGTTCTTCGCCGGCACAAGCCATCATGTGTCGAACGTTGTGATCGACTTCGTCGATGAGAACACGGCGAACGTGCGATCTGTGCTTCTCGCATGGCACAAGTACAACCGCGAGCGCCCGAACGGCATCGTGTACGGCCGATACCACGATGTCTTTGTTCGCACCGATGAAGGATGGAAGATCACTCGTCGCGAGCAGCAGACGGCAGGCACGGATAATTACCACGCGCGTCCCGAGAAGATGCTCATGATTGATCGTTCGTCACGGGAGCAGTCCGGTGAGTGACGTCGCTACAGCTGAAGCAGAGATCCTCTATGAGGTCAGGGATCATGTCGCCTACGTGACGCTCAACCGGCCAAAGTCGCTAAACGCCATCACTCACGGGATGGATGATTCGCTGGCTCGCATCTGGGATGAGATTGACGCCGACCCCGAGATCTGGGTCGTGCTGCTATCTGCTTCGGGCGAGCGGGCCTTCTCTGCTGGTGCCGACATTAGTGGCGGCGTCAGCACACGAGACAAGCGTCTCGCTATCGGGGGCGGTTTGACCGGTGTCGGTGGGCCGCTTCGAATTCTGAAGAAGCCGCTGATCGCTGCTGTGCAGGGCTACGTGCTGGGTGCCGGTTTCGAGCTTGCGATGTGTGCCGATATCATCGTCGCCGCCGACACGGCAAAGTTCTCGCTGCCCGAGATTAAGGTGGGGATTATC
This sequence comes from Glaciibacter kafniensis, assembly GCF_039538945.1. NCBI lineage: Bacteria > Bacillati > Actinomycetota > Actinomycetes > Micrococcales > Microbacteriaceae > Glaciibacter > Glaciibacter kafniensis. The sequence goes on from NZ_BAABCN010000010.1 coordinate 154,416, forward strand.
GGCGAGGCCGGTGTTGTTCACCGCGCCGTGCGCCAGCTCCCTTACCGCGTTGCGATGTCGCTCATTCTGACCGGCGAGCGCATGCCCGCCGAGCAGGCATTGCACTACGGGCTGGTGAATGAGGTCGTGACCGCGGACGCACTGACTGAGGCGGCCGAAGCCTGGGCGCGCAAGCTTACGTCAGCATCACCCCTTGCTCAGCAGGCGGCAAAGCACGCTGTCAACGCTCGCCTCGGGCACCCGCTCGAGGTTGCTGTCGCTACCAAGTTTGACGTCATCGAGGAGTACGCGAGCTCGCATGACGTTGTTGAAGGCCAGGCGGCTTTCGTAGGTAAGCGTTTACCGGAGTGGACCGGCCGATAGTAAATATCTCGGCATTCGATCGGGTGACCGACTGAAAGCGAATGCCCGGCCATATTTGGCCGGGCATTTCGCTTTGAAGCGTCGAGTCGTCTGCTTAGGCTGATCTGCAGAGCGACGAGAACGTCGCCATGTCTATCGACGATGCGTCAGTGTACGCCGATGTGGCTACTGGATGCAGCGCCGATTGCCAGCGCCTCCAGAATCATTGTGCGGTTCGCGCCCATCAGCACGGATGTGCGCAGGTGCATCCGCATGCCGGGCAGGTAGCGGTGCGAAACGGATGCATCGGCTGCCATGCTGATCAATTCTTTGCTCAGAGTGTCTACATGGCGGCTCTTGAACGGAACCCCGACGAATGTGATGAATGCCGTGAAGCTGTCCGGGGATGTCCAGAGCAACGCTTCAAGGAAGCCGGGAATCTCTTCCTTCATGGGAATCCAATAGCGGCGATCGCCGACATGGCGGTCCCAGATTTCTTGCCTCTCGGGATCGAACGCACCGCGTTCAGCCGACCCCGGGGAGGCCAGGTCGATCATCCTGGCGCCTTCGAAGAAGGTGTGTACCCCGATTGAGGCTAGTAACGTGACGACTTCGCTGAGCTGGTCTGGTGTCACACCGAGTGATACGGCTTCGTCGTGCCGCTGCTGCGCTGCGTCGATGTCGAGGCTCGAAGCCGAGATGTCCAGTGCGAACTGCATCAGGACGCGCTGGATTTGAGTCAGGCCATCCCCGTCAGGGACGTTTGCGAGAAGGTCACCAGCCTGCGCGTCGATCTCCTGTTGGCTGACCGCCGTCATGCGTTGGTGCCGTCGTCGGTGCGTTGTCCTGCAAGACTTCGCGACGGAATGATGGGCGCGATCTCCGATGCTCGGCCCTGAAACACCGGGTCTCGCTTCTCCAGGAATGCGGCGACGCCTTCCTTGCCATCGCCCATCGATGTCCGAAACATCGCCAGGGACTCCGCAAGATGCGCAGCAAGCGGATCGGTAGCGCCCGCCCCATGTAGGAGCAGTTGCTTTGACAGCCCCAACGCGACCGCAGAACGACCTCGAACAAATTCCTGCGCGAGCGCATAGGCGACCGGGAGGAGGTCATCTGGCTCATGGATCGAGCGAACGAGGCCCGCGCGAAGCACTTCCTCGGGCTTGAGGATGCAGGCTGAGTAAACCCATTCCATCGCCGTCGACAACCCCACGAGGCGGGGAAGGAACCAGGTCGAGCATGCTTCGGGCACGATGCCGAGGCGACCGAAAACGAAGCCGATGCGCGCTGAAGTGCTGGCGAGACGGATGTCCATCGACAGCGTCATCGTTGCGCCGATACCGACCGCAGGGCCGTTTATTGCTGCGATCACGGGTTTCGGTAGTGACTGGATGGCCAGCGTCACTCGTCCGCCGGTATCGCGAAGGCCGTCGTGAAATGGGCCCTGATCATAGGCGGCTTGGAATTCCTCTGGTGTCGGATCGAGAGATTCGTCGAGGCCGAAGACATTCCCGTCGACCGCGAGATCCATGCCGGCGCAGAAGCCTCGACCCTCGCCGGTCACGATCACGGCGCGCACTGAGTCTTCTCGGGCTGAGGTCAAGAACACATGTTCGAGCTCTCGCGCCATGGTGACGTTGAAGGCATTCAGCGCATCAGGGCGGGAGAGAGTCAATAACGCGATGCCGTCGTCATCGACGTGCCACGTCACCGTTTCAAAGGAGATTTCGGATGAATTCGAGGAAGTCATACGCTCATCATGCAACATAAGTGTTGACGACGTCTAGCCCTCGAGTGATTCAGTGTGGAGTGTAAGCAACGCTCGCGTTGACAGCCGCTTTAATCACGACTACAGTCAGGCGGAGCGGCGCAGAGCCTCAGATATGAGGACGGCGGCTGCGAATGTCTTTAACCACGATGGAGAGGTTGGTCGTACATGATCGTTACGAAATTCACCGAGGCGTTCGGTGTCGAGCACCCGATCGTCTGCGGCGGTATGACTGGAGTTGGACGCGCCGAACTTATTGCAGCGGTCGCCAATGCAGGGGCGCTCGGATTCTTGTCGGCGCTCTCGTATCCGACTCCAGCCGCCCTCGACGAGGCAATCAGGCAGACCCGAGGCTTGACCGATCGCGTGTTCGGTGTCAACCTGACCATGCTCCCCACCATCAACCCGGTGCCGTACGACGAGTACGTTCAGGTCATTGCGGACAACAAGATCTCGATTGTGGAGACCGCAGGATCCAATCCAGCACCCTTCATGCCGACATTTAAGGCGGCCGGCATCAAGGTCGTGCACAAGACTGTTGCCGTTCGGCACTCGCTGACGGCACAGCGCATCGGCGTTGACGCGCTGTCTGTAGACGGATTTGAATGCGCGGGTCACCCCGGTGAAGAAGACATCCCGAGCCTCGTATTGATTCCCGCGGTGGCAGCGAAAGTTGATTTGCCCATTATTGCTTCGGGTGGCTTTGCGACCGGAAGTGGGCTCGCAGCGGCTCTCGCGTTGGGTGCTGACGCCATCAACATGGGAACCCGATTCGTTGCGAGTCTCGAAGCGCCGGTCCACGTCAATGTTAAGAACCAGATCGTGGCGAACACTGAACGAGACACGAAGCTCGTTTTCCGGAAGTTCAGCAACACCGCGCGGGTAGCAAAAAACGCGGTCTCTGAACGAATCATCGAGATTGAGAAGCAAGACGGTACGACCTTCGCAGACATCGCGGCGCTTGCCTCCGGTGCGCGCGGTCGGGAGCAGGTGCTTGCACAGGGTGATGTTGACGGCGGGCTGTGGTGGGCTGGCCAGTCGCAGGGCCTCATCACAAATATCGCGTCGTGCCAGGAGATTGTGTCGACGATTGTTGCCGAAGCCGAGGAGATCATCCGCGGTCGCCTGACGAGTGTGATCGCATGAGTGCGCAGCCAACCTTTAAGTCCATCCGGCTGGAGCACGAGTCGCCGATCTCTTGGGTGATTCTGAATCGTCCGGAGAAGGCGAACTCGCTTTCGAATGAGTTGCTCGAGGAGTTCTCGGCCGCACTCGATTGGTTGCGTGACAACGGCGAACCCGTCATTGCGATACGCGGCGAGGGGAAGGGCTTCAGCGCTGGTTACGATCTCGGGCAGGTCGCGCCAGACTCCGTAGTCGACTTCGACGCCGATCGTGCACGGCTTCGTCGCAACCTCGCTCGGTACGAAGCGATTTGGGAGCACCCCAAACCGGTCATCGCGGCGGTTCATGGATACTGCATCGCCGGCGCGAGTCAGCTCGTGACTTTCACGGACATCACCATCGTCGCCGATGACGCGAAGATTGGCATCGTCTCGATTCCGGTAGGTGCCGGCTACGTCTCGCCCGTCTTGGCTACCCTGATTGGCCCGAAGCGCGCCAAAGAGCTCTCCTTCGTGCCCGGGAACAGCATCGACGGGCGCACAGCCGTCGAGTGGGGATGGGCAAATCATTCGGTGCCGGCATCGGAGCTTCTGAACAGCGTTCGCAGTCTTGCTGAGCGAATTGCGATGACGCCACCGGCGATCCTTGCCATCAAGAAGGCGGCCATCAACCGGGTTGCAGACGGCATGGGTCACCGCACCGCGCTTGCCGATCTTGCCCAATTCGACGCCACGGCGCACCAGGCGCCGGAGGTTGCCGAAGTCAAGAGACATATTGCGGCTGAAGGTCTAAAGGCGGTTATCGCGGCGTATTGCGTCGCTCCCACATCAGACCTTTCCGCATCTCGCTAACGGTCTAACTTAGCGTCTCGTTAACCGTCAGGCCGGCTTCGGAGGCAACTTCTCACGGGGCCGGCCATGGCTGTCTCTGCGGACGAGCGAGACCTCGAGAATGTGACGCAGCGGACTCTTCTCCCCTTCCATCGCCTCGTGCAAAGCAGCGACGCTGACACTCGCGAGGGCATTGAGGTCGCAGTGCACTGTGGTGAGTGACACAATGTCCCACCCGGCTGCCGGGATGTCATCGAAACCGACGATAGAGACGTCGTCAGGCGCCCGCCACCCCATCGCGCGAACAGCGTTGAGCGCTCCAATTGCGACGACGTCGTTTCCGCACACGATCGCGGTTGGCGGTTCTGAGGACGTGAGCAAGGTCAATGCGCCGTTTCGGCCACCGCTGACGGTGTAGTCGATGCGCAGTACCTGGCGGTCGGGGATCCGTAGGCCGTGCTCGCGTAATGCCTCCCTGAGTCCCTGCTCACGTTCGAATGCGGTGGAGAACTGAGAGGGCCCGGTGAGGAGGGCGATTCGGCGGTGGCCCTGCTCAACCAGCAGATCGGCGAGCAAATGCGCGCCGTTGGAGAAGCCACAGTTGCGGCTGAGGGGGTCATCAACCGTTCGATTTACGAAGACATGGGGCACGTCACGCGAACGGAGATCTTCGGCCAAACGCGAGTCGCGCGCGGCCGTGGTCACGAGCACACCGTCGTATGAGCCGTCGCTGAGCGCATCTGCGGTGAGCACGTCGTCGGAGGAGTCTGCCACGAGCACGGCTCGATAGCCCAGATGGGCGAGTTCCCGGCGAAGCGGCTCGATAAGTTCGGGGTAATACGGGTTGGTCAGCGCCTCAGAAATAATCGCGACGCGACGAGATCGCCGGGTGGCAAGCGAACGGCCGGCTTCGCGGGGCACATAATTTAGCTCGCGTGCGGCACGGTATACGCGTTCTTTGGTCTCTGGGGAGATGCTTGGCAGATTTCTCAGCGCGCGCGAAACCGTTGGCTGGGAGACTCCGGCGCGCGCTGCCACATCAATGCTTGTGGCAGGGCGGGGCATCCAGATTTCTCAATTCATCATCGTCAGCGTTGACATGTATACGTATGCACAACATGCTAGCACTGCATCCCAATGGAGAGGAACCTCATGGCAAGGTATTTAAAGACTGGTAACGCGGCAGCAGATCAGCAAGATAGCTCAGACGCTGTTCGATCAACTGTCGAGACTGTGCTCGCGGATGTTCGATTGCGTGGGGACGCAGCTGTGCGCGAATATTCTGAGCGCTTCGACAAGTGGTCACCTGACGATTTCCTTCTCACTGCTGAGCGGATCGCCGAGATCATTGCGACCGTCCCAGACCAGGTGATCCAAGACATTATTACTGTGCAGGCGCGCGTGCGTGACTTCGCCCAGCGTCAGCGTGATTCTTTGCACGATTTTGAAGCTGAAGTTGAGCCCGGCGTCTTTCTGGGGCAGAAGAATATCCCCGTATCCTCCGTCGGTGCTTACGTACCGGGTGGCCGGTATCCGCTGCTGGCTTCCGCACACATGACCGTCGTGACGGCAAAAGTTGCTGGCGTTCCGCGAGTGGTGGCATGTACACCGCCGATCCGTGGGGAGATTCCTGCTGCAACGGTTGCGGCGCTGCATCTCGCAGGTGCGGATGAGATCCGTCTATTGGGCGGTACGCAAGCAATTGCCGCGATGGCGCTCGGCACCGAGACAATCGGTCGGGTTGACATGCTGGCCGGCCCTGGCAACGCGTTCGTCGCAGAGGCTAAACGACAATTGTTCGGCACCGTTGGTATCGACCTGTTTGCGGGCCCGACTGAGGTTCTGATTGTCGCCGACCACGCGGCCGATCCGTTCATCGTCGCGGTTGATCTCCTCAGTCAAGCGGAGCATGGCCCCGATTCTCCCGCCGTACTTATTACGACCTCCGAGGACCTTGCTCGTCAGGTGATGGCGCACATCGATGAGATCCTTCCCGGGATGCCCACGCGAGACTTCGCGGAGACGTCTTGGCGCGAACACGGTGAGGTCATCGTTGTTGACGACCTCACTGAGGCGTACGCGCTTGCTGATACGTATGCATTCGAACACGTGCAGATCCTAACCGAGCAACCGCGCGAAGCGCTGGAGAGGATGAGTGATTATGGTGCTCTTTTCCTCGGTGAAGGTACCTGTGTCTCGTACGGTGACAAGGTCATCGGAACAAACCACACGCTTCCCACTAAGAAGTCGGCTCGGTACACCGGTGGGCTCTGGGTAGGTAAGTTCATCAAGACGGTCACGTATCAGGAGGTCACGACGCAGGTGGCGAGTGCCGAGCTGGGCGAGCTTCTGGGGCGTGCCGCGCGCGTTGAGCTGTTTGAAGGTCACGCTCGCTCCGGTGATGTTCGCGCTGCCAAGTACGCGGGTCAGAAGTTTGAGTGGCTAGGTGATCGGTATGCCAATTGATCGCATCTCCGGCCGAACGGCCGTTGTCACCGGTGCGGGTAATGGCCTTGGTCGGGCAATCGCGATCGCGCTTTCCCAAGAGGGTGCGAGGGTCCTCCTTGTAGGGCGATCCGTTGCGAAGCTCGATGAGACCGCAGCGCAGCTATCCGGCGCGTTTCGGGTGCTCACGTGTGACGTGTCGGAACCTTCGTCGGTTGCCGCGTTCGCGGAGCAGATCGCCGACGAGGAGGTATCAATCCTCGTCAATAACGCCGGTATCGCGGGCCCCGTCGCAGACCTGGTGGATATCGAGCCGGACGACTGGGACGAGGTCTTTGCGACTAACGTCAAAGGCGTCTATCTGATGTGCCGGGCGTTGCTGCCACCCATGGTGAAACGGGGCGCGGGTGATGTCATCAACCTGGCTTCAGTCAGCGGTAAGCGCCCGCTCGCTCGCCGAACACCGTATACAGCGTCGAAGATGGCCGTGATTGGACTGACGGCGACACTGGCTTGGGAAGTCGGCCCGCTCGGAATCAGCGTGAACTCGTTGTCTCCAGGGCCGGTCGAAGGCGAAAGGATGACGCGTAATTTCGCCAGGGATGCGGAAGTCACAGGCTCAAGCTTCGATGAGGCGCGGGAATCATTCGTCTCGCGCGCTGCCCTGCAGCGCATGGTGACGGAGGAAGAGGTTGCAAACGCCGCCGTTGCGATGCTGGGAATGCCTGGCCTGTGCGGGGCAGACATCGACCTGTCAGCGGGCATGATCGCGCGCTAACGAGGATTGGTGACGAAGGTTCTCGACCCCGGAGGCAACCCGACGGAGTCGAGAAACTGGCCAGTAGGAGTTTGCGGGTGCGGTGAACCGTCCAGGGTTTCGTGCCGTCTTCTTTCTGGTGAAAGGATTCGACTATGCCCAAGACGTTCCCTCCGAGGTGCGGGACCGCGCAGTGGTGCTTGACGAGCTCAACAGCTGGGGCGGCCCAGATGTTCCCGATCCCGGTGGTGATCGTCAGGTGCTCGGTGGCATCAACGTCACTTCACACGACCGGGCGTGGGCCAGGCGACTGACCATCACCGACCCCGACCACGTCGCCCAAGCGGCTGTGCTGCGACGCCAGTTCCAGACGCTGCACCGCGATCAACGGCCCCAAGCCCGCGTCGTTTTCGTCGAGTCGGCCAGTTTGTCGTCCTACGACGACCTGTTCGGCGTCGATACCGGTCACGGCCTCGGCGATCTGAGGCTCGCATGAGCGCGGCTGCGTCTCAGATCGAGTACTACGCCCGCGCGCTGCGCGCCCCGCGGATCAATGACGCGTTCCGGTGCCTGGGCGACCAGGCCCGCGACGCCGGCTGGTCCCATGAGGAGTACCTCGCGGCGGTCCTCTCCCGGGAGGTGTCCCGCGCGGCATTGCGGATCAAAGCGGCTCGGTTCCCCGGTCACAAAACCTTGGACGACTTCAACTTCGATCACCAGCCCTCAGCCGACCGGAACCTGATCGCGCATCTGGGCACGAGCACGTTCGTGACCGAGGCAAAGAACGTCGTCCTCCTCAGTCCTCCGGGCCTCGCCGTCGCGTTGGGCGTCCAGGCCGCCAAGCACGGCCACCGGGTCCTGTTCGACACCGCGACTGGGTGGGTCGCCCGGCTCCAAGAGGCTCAATCGCGCGGCAAGCTCGCCGCAGAGCTGACCAAGCTGCGCCGCTACAGCGTCCTGATCTGTGACGAGGTGGGCTACATTCCGTTCGATCAGGACGCGGCGAACTTGTTCTTCCAACTCGTCGCGAGCCGCTACGAACACGGGTCGCTGATCCTGACGAGCAGCCTCTCGTTCGGACTCTGGGGCGAAGTCTTCGGCGACCCCACGGTCGCGTCCACGATGATCGACCGGATCGTGCACCACGCCGACGTCCTCAGCCTCAAAGGCGCCAGCTACCGGCTCAAAAGCCACCAGACCGCGTCCGATACGGCGTAGTAGAAGACACGAATAGTGGTCCTGTTTTCAAACGGAACTATTGGCCCTGTTTGGGCCGGCGTCACCATGTTCACAGGAGACAACCCTAGGGAGTTCGGGGTGAGGCGGAGCTACTTTACCGGTGGATGCCCAAAGTTGATATGGATCAGTCGGCTGCGTCCACAGCGGTGACGCTCAGCTGGAGGTCGTTGGTTTCAAGAGTTGTTTGGTCCACGAAGTTGGTGAGGTCTGTGGCGGTATCCCTGCTAATGGTCATGACTCCGTTCAAGGTTATGGCGTTGATGCTCGGTGCGGTCACCACTTCCCCTCCGGCAACGAAGGCAAGCTGATCGGGAGCGGACATACTGAAATCGGGGCGATGGTGCTCGCCGAGGATCATGATCTCCAGTCCGCCGGCGTCAGCGAGTGTGGCTAGTTCGATAATCTGGGTGAAGCGTGAATCGGCGCAGTTCACTTAGCCGAGGAATGCTGTTCTACGGACTTCTGGAATTCAGCGTCGGCCACGTGCCCGTCAGATATCGCGACATTGCAGTCGACGCCACACCGAAAACCGCCAGACATGGCCACCCGCCGAGCCTCGACCGGCCACCTGCCAATCATCCCTGGTGTGCCTTAGTCCGGTCAGATGGATAGCCAATAGATGTCATTCGATGATCCGGAAATTGCAGGACCGGAGTGGCTCGTACCAACCTGGAGATACCTCAACTGAACGGCATTGGACCTAGCTGGTGACATCCGCCCCGAGCCTGGCGATCCACGGCGAGCCGGCCAGCTGCTCTGGCGCACCCCAGACGATCGTGCCCTGGGCCGAGAGGTGCTCAACGTGGGCAACTGTTTCGGAGAGGGCGCTGCGCAGGTTCAGGCCGTCGAGGCTCTCCCAGCCGCGTGACCAGGTCAGCCGCTCGGCAATCTCCCAGAGGGAGAGCGCGGAAAGCGTCGTAACAATCTCAATGATTTCTTGGGCTCGTACGTTGTGGTGAATTTGAAGGGCAATCGCCCGGTTGCGCAGGCCGTGAAAACGGTACTCGTGGGCCGGGCAGACCTCAAACGCATCCCAGTCGTGCATGAGCACGAGGGATTCGTAGTATGCGGCGAGGGCGTTCCAGTGCCCGCTGCGTGCGCCGAGACCCACGTGCGGCGAGATGCGCGGCAGGATGTGATCGCCGGTGAGAATGACTTCACTGTCTTCGTCGGCGAGACAGATGTGCCCCTGGGTATGCCCCGGCGTCTCTACCACGCGGATACGTCGCCCGGCCAACGGGAGATACGCATCGTGCTCAAGGAACTGAGTCGGCCGCGCCAGCTGGGCGAAATATTCCGTCTCTTCTGGGGGCGGAAGCAGCGAGTCGAGAACGTCAGCGGGGACTCCGCATCGCACCAGCCAGGCGCGGTCGATTGCCCGAGGATCGCTGGAGAACAGACGTTGTTCGAGAGCATCGTCCTCGTTCCGGTGCATGCCGATCCAGGCTCCCGTGATATCGGCGAGACGGGAGACCATGCCCAGGTGATCAGCGTGGAGGTGCGTCGCGACGATCCCGACGACTGCTTCCAGGGATGAACCCGCACGCGCGAGGCCATCGAGGAGTTGCTCCCAGCCCGCGTCACTGTCTAGCCCCGGGTCAACGACAACGCACTCGCCGATTTCGTTGAGGACCAGATAGCTGAGGGTGTACCGTACCGGGCTCGGGTGCATAGAAATCGGAACTGACCAGACGAGCGGCCGGACCTGCTCGATGGGAGGAAAAGTCTTGTCGACCCAAGCTTGCTTCTGTACCGTTCCGGTTATCTGTAGAGCCACCGGGTTCCTCTCAGTTTGTCTCTCGCTGGGCTGGCGTAGCGCCTCGCGCGTGCCTCACAAGCGCACCCTTATATATAGGAGTTATATATAGGAGTAAAATCCGCGCCCGGACTTCTGCCCGAGATGGCCACGTTCCAGAAAGCGCCGGAGGTTGTTCGGCACGATTAACGCGGCATCCTTCGTCTCGCAGTAGAGAGCATCGGCGACGCTGCACACAACGTCCAGACCCACCAGGTCGGACAATCGGAGCGGCCCCATCGGATGCCCGCAGCCGAGCGTCATCCCCTCGTCGATGGTCTCGGCACTCGCATAGCCGCTGTCCAACATTCTCGCTGCGGACAGCAGGAACGGAATGAGGAGGGCGTTGACGACAAAACCGGGGCGGTCCGTGATGACGAGCGGTGTCTTGCCGAGCTGGTCGCGAACGAAGACCTCGATCGTGTTCTGAACTCCGACATCCGTTTCGATTGTCGAAATCACCTCGACGAGAGGCATCTTCGACGCCGGGTTGAAGAAATGCAGGCCCAGAAAACGGGAGGGATCGGTGAACGGCACCGACAGCCTGGTGATGGGGATCGACGAGGTGTTGGTCGCGATGATCGTGTCGGCCGAGACAACGGACTCGATGCTCTGCAGAACCTGAAGCTTCAGGTCCAATCGTTCGGGAACGGCTTCGATCACGAGCTCGGCGGCGGCGATCCCCGCAAGATCCCCGGAGGGGACCAGCTGCGCCAGGGCGGCGGATGCGGCGTCGGCAGTGAGTTGCCCCTTCGCCACCGCTCGCTGGAGGGAAGCCGCGATGGTCGTGCACGCGGTCTCGAGTGCGGCCGGATTCGCGTCGTGGAGCACGACCGCGAGTCCACCGCGCAGACAGGATTCGGCGATGCCGCGACCCATCGCGCCGCTGCCGACGATCGCGACAGTACGTATTGCGACGGTACGTGCCGCGACGGTAGCAACGTCGACCGTCTCACTGACGACCGCTCCACTCACCGGGTCATCCGTCGAACCGCTTGATCAGTGCGGCGAGGGCCTGGCCGCCGCCGATGCACATCGTCACGACGCCGTACTCGAGGCCGCGGCGCTGCAGGTCTTTCGCAGCCCGGAGCAGCAGGATGGCGCCGGTCGCGCCGACCGGGTGGCCGAGCGCGATGGCCCCGCCATACGGGTTGGTGCGTTCGGAATCCAGGCCGGCGTCACGAATCACGGCGACGGCCTGAGAGGCAAAGGCCTCGTTGAGCTCGACCGTGCCGATATCCGCCGGGCTCAGTCCGGTCGCCGTGAAGAGCTTCTGCAGGGCAAGGGTCGGCGCGTAGCCCATGAGTTCGGGTTCAAGCGCCGCAGTGGCGACGTACTCAAGCGTCGCGAGACCACCGAGGCCACGCTCACGCACGCGTTCCTCTTTCATCAGCACGACCGCCGCGGCACCGTCATTGATGCCCGACGAGTTGCCGGCCGTGACGCTGCCGCCCTCGCGGAACGCCGGCCGCAGAACAGCGAGGCTCTCGACCGTCGTGTCCGGGCGCGGATGCTCATCGAGCGTAACCGTCACCGGTCTCCGGCCACCGACCTCGACCGGGGTGATCTCTTCCGCGAAGGCAGCCAAGGCCTCGGACGTGCCGGCGCGGCGCTGGCTTTCCGCCGCAAAGGCATCCTGATCGGCACGAGAGATGCCGAACTTCGCGGCCACGTTCTCGGCGGTCACGCCCATGTGCTGGCCGCTGAACGGGTCGGTCAACATCGCCAGCGTGCCGTCGACGAGCGTTCGATCGCCGAGACGGGCATTGTCGCGGGCATTGAAATCCAGAAACGGCATCCGTGACATGGACTCGTCGCCGCCGGCGAGAATAACGTCGGCACCGCCCCAGCGCAGCTGCTGAGCGCCGGACCAGATCGCCTGCAGCCCACTGCCGCAGAGCCGGTTCACGGTGAATGCGGGCGTGTGCACCGGCAGGCCGGCGGCGATCGCCACCCGACGGGCGTTGTAGGCATCCGGCCCGACCTGGCCGATGCAGCCCATGATCACCTCGTCGATCTCGCTGGCGTCGACGCCGCTGCGCGCGAGGGCCGCGCGGGCGGCGATCGCGCCGAGCTCGTGTGCCGGCACCGACTTCAGGCTGCCGCCGTAGCGGCCGATCGGGGTGCGGGCTCCGTCGACGATGACGATCCGTGCTTCTACCAAGGGAGATTCCTTCTGGTTGCGGGTCAGATTCAGGCGGCGGGTCAGATTCAAGCGGCGGCGAGGTGCCGCTCGTCCGGCCCGTTGTAGGCGCTCAGTGGGCGGATCAGCGCGTTCGACTCCAGCTGCTCCATGATGTGCGCGGTCCAGCCGGTGATGCGGGCCGCCACGAACAGCGGGGTGAACGCCGCGGTGTCGAAACCCATCAGGTGATAGGCCGGTCCAGACGGGTAGTCGAGGTTCGGCAGGATGCCCTTGCGCTCGGTCATCGCCAATTCGAGCGTCGTGTAGAGCGAGAGCAGCGCTGGCCGATCGTAGTGCTCGATCAGGGTGTCGAGCGCGGTCTTCATGGTCGGCACCCGGGAGTCGCCGTCCTTGTAGACGCGGTGCCCGAAGCCCATGATCTTGCGTTTCTCCGTCAGGGCGCCTTCCAGCCACCCCTCGGCAGCCGCCGCATCACCGATCTCGTTGAAGATGTGCATGACTGCCTCGTTGGCGCCGCCGTGCAGCGGCCCTTTGAGCGCCCCGATCGCGCCGGTGACGGCCGAGTACAGGTCGGAGAGGGTCGAGGTAATCACCCGGGCGGTGAAGGTCGAGGCGTTGAACGAGTGCTCGGCATAGAGCACCATTGACACCCGGAACGCGTCGACGACGGCCGGGGCCGGCACCTCGCCGAAGGCCATGAACAAGAAGTTCGACGAGTAGTCGAGGTCGTCGCGCGGTGCGATCAGCTCCTGGCCGCGCCGACGACGCTGGTCGTAGGCGACGATCGCCGGCAGCTGCGCGAACAGGCGCAGCGACTTGGCGAGGTTCGCCTCACGGGTGTCGTTCTCGGCATCCGGGTCGCTTGCACCGATCAGGCTGACCGCGGTGCGCACGACATCCATCGGATGCGCCGTGGTCGGGGTCAGGTCGATGACCGCCTGCACGGCGGGGCTGAGCGCACGAAGCGCACGCTCGCTGGCCTCGAATGCGGCTCGTTCGGCCGGCGTCGGCAGCTCGCCGTGCCAGAGCAGGTAGGCGACCTCCTCGAATGAGCACTGTGCGGCGAGTTCCTGCACCGGGTAGCCGCGATAGAGCAGCGAGTTGGTTTCAGGATTGACCTTGGAGATCGCGGTGTAGTCGACGACTACCCCGTTCAGTCCCTTGCGAATATCAGACGTCACTGTCATTGCTCGTTCCTATCGGTGGGGCAGGCTCAGCGCGAGACCTGAAAGTTGAACACAGAGGTGTCGAAGCGGTTGTACGCCTCATAGTCGAGCAGCTCGTAGAGGTCGGCGCGGTGCTGCATCTCGCCGAGCACCGGCTCAAGGGTGCCGTGCTCGTTCAACGCGTCGAGACCGCGAACCGCCGAACCCATCGCCAGCCGCAGCAGCGAGACCGGCCAGATCACCATGTTGATGCCGATGTTCTGCAGCTGGTCGACGGTGAACAGGGCGCTCTTGCCGAACTCGGTCATGTTGGCCAGCAGCGGCACGTCGACCGCGGCACGCACGGCCTCGAACTCGGCCAAAGTGGCCATCGCCTCGGGGAAGATCGCGTCGGCGCCGGCATCGACCAGCTTCTTGGCCCGGTCGGTCGCCGCCGCCAGGCCGCCGTCACCCGGCACGGTGGCACGGATGTCGGTGCGCGCCATGATCAAGAAGTTCGGGTCGCGCCGGGCATCGACGGCCGCCCGGATGCGCTTGAGCGCCGTGTCCTCGTCGACGACCTGCTTGCCGTCGAGGTGCCCGCACCGCTTCGGATTGACCTGGTCCTCGATGTGGGTTCCGGCGAGTCCCGCATCCTCGAGCGTCTGGATGGTACGCGCGACATTCATCGGCTCACCGAAACCGGTGTCTGCGTCGACGATCGCCGGCAGGTTCGTCATCCGGGCGATCTGCTGGGCGCGGGTGGCGACCTCGGTCAACGTGGTCAGGCCGATGTCGGGCAGGCCGAGGTCGGCCGAGAGCACGGCGCCCGAAATGTAGACGCCGTCGAAGCCCTTGGCCTCGATCAGCCGCGCCGAGAGCGGGTTGAACGCCCCCGGAAAACGCTGGATCGTGCCGCTGGCGAGCCCGGCGCGCAAAGCTTCACGCTTGGCGGCGGGCGTTTCTGACGAGTACAGCATTAGAAGAGTCCCTTCGGCAGCGTGAAAGCCTGCAGCAATCCCGGCTTCGCCACGATGGTGAGCTGGCCGATCTCGGCCGCGGTCAGCTCGGGCAGGCGCTCGGCCAGGTCGAGGAAGCGCTCGATCTCCGCGGCCGCGAGCACATCGGCGGCGAGGGTGCGGAACTTCGCAATGTACTGCGCGCGACCGAACGGTCGGGCGCCCAGCGGGTGCGCATCCGCCACGGCGATCTCGTCGACAATGGTCGAGCCGTCGGTCAGGGTGATTACGACGCGACCGCCGAACGCCTTCTCGTTCACGTCGAGCGAGTGATAACGACGCGTCCATTCGGCATCCTCGACCGTGGTGGTCTTCTGCCAGAGGGCGACGGTGTCGGAGCGCCCGGCGCGCTCGGGAGCGTAGGAATCGACGTGGTGCCAGCTGCCGTCCTGCAGCGCAACGGTGAAGATGTACGGGATCGAGTGGTCGAGCGTCTCACGCGAGGCGGTCGGGTCGTACTTCTGCGGGTCGTTGGCGCCGGAGCCGATCACGTAGTGCGTGTGGTGGCTGGTGTGGATGACGACGGAGGCGACGTTGTCGGGGTTCGTGACCTCGGGGTGCTCCTGGTGGAGCTTGCGGGCCAGGTCGATCCAGGCCTGCGCCTGGTACTCGGCCGAGTGCTCCTTGGTATAGGTGTCGAGAATGGCGCGCTTGGCCTCGCCTGCGGCGGGCAGCGGCACGGTGTAGGCGGCGCTCGGCCCGTCGAGCAGCCAGGCGATCACGCCGTCTTCACCCTCATAGATCGGGGTCGGGCTGGTCTCGCCGCGCATCGCACGGTCGACGGCCTCGACGGCCATCTTGCCGGCAAAGGCCGGAGCGTGTGCCTTCCAGGAGGAGATCTCGCCCTTGCGCGACTGACGAGTGGCCGTCGTGGTGTGCAGCGCCTGGCCGACGGCCTGGAAGATCGTCTCGGCCGGCAGGCCGAGCAGGGTGCCGATGCCGGCAGCGGCGCTCGGGCCGAGGTGCGCGACGTGGTCGATCTTGTGCTTGTGCAGGCTGATCGCCTTGACCAGGTCGACCTGGATCTCGTAGCCGGTGGCGATGCCGCGCACGAGGTCGCGCCCGGTCAGTCCGCGCTGGGCGGCCACGTGCTGGGCAACGGCCACGATCGGCGGGATGTTGTCACCCGGGTGGGAGTACTCGGCTGCCAAGAAAGTGTCGTGATAGTCGAGCTCGCGCACGGCCACGCCGTTCGCCCAGGCGGCCCATTCGGGGGAGACCCGCACCGCGGCATCCTCACCGAACACGTTGGCGCCCTCGCCACCGGTCGAGCGCACGTGCGCCAGCGCCTGCGAGCGGGCCGAGACCACCGGCTTGCGGGTGAGGGATGCGGCGGCGACCGAGGCGTTGTCGATCACACGGTTGATCACCATGTCGGTGACCTCCGCCGAAACCTCGACGGGGTCGACGGCGACCTGGGCGATCTTCCAGGCGAGCTGGTCTTCGCGGGCCAGGTTCTCGTCGCTGCGGTACACGCGCACGGGGTGCTCGATCATGGGATGTCCTTTCGTGGGGAGGCGCTCGCCGCGGCGTTCGTCTCGGGGGTCGTGCCGGTGTTTGTCTCAGTGTTTGTGGTGGAGGCAGTGCTTGTCGTGCTCGTCGTGGGGGCAGAGCCGCCGGGCAGCGGCGGAATCGTCGCCAGGATGTTGTCCAGACTGTTGCGCAGATGCACAGCGGTCGCCTGGCCGGCGAGCATTTCATCGCGGCGCAGAATCGCGTCGATGATCAGCAGGTGCTCGGTGCGCGCCTGCTCGAGGCGAATCGGGTTGGCGTGAGCGTGGCGCCTGGCTCGGGCGAGATGCCCGCGGATGTCTTTCAGCGCGCTCCGCAAGTAGCTGTTGTCCATCGCCTCATCGATGGCCGCATCGAGGCGGTCAGCGAGCAGGTACGACGCATCCGAGCTGTCACCGGATTCAGCGGCCGTTCCGACATTGTTCGTCGCAGCAGCCGCATCCGTCGTGGCCAGAAACGCTTCTTTCAATGATTCGAATGAGGAGGAGTCACGGCGCCGGGCGGCGAGGCGCGCGGCTTGGGTTTCCAGCGCTTCGCGCAGCTCGAAGAGTTGCTCGATGTGCGCGCGAGAGACGGGCGTGACGACTGCCGTGCGCCCTGAGTTATTCGACACCAGGCCCTCATTGATCAGGCGCGAGAGCGCTTCTCTGACGGGCGTGCGCGAGACACCGATGCGGGCAGAGACCTCGATCTCAGCCAAAGGGGCGCCAGGTTCGAGCCGCCAGTGGATGATGTCATCCCTCAGACGTTCGTAGGCAATATCGCTAGCGCGCATGGCTTCACCATATCAAGGGCGAGTCGGTTGTGTATACATTGAGTAACCCAATCTGGCGTGCTTGCCGGAATTTATCCGCTTTCTGCCCATTTTCTAAAGAATTGGAATTCTTATGTATGCAGAAGCGATCTTTGGGCAGTGGGCGTGGAATACGTTTTGCAGCATGCGCTGCGGGTGCGCGTTCGACGAACAGCCAATCAAAGGAGATTCCGATGTACATACAGCGAGCCGTTAATAGAACCGAGCGCGCGTGAGGGCCGGGGTAGCACGCGAGCGCGTGGCGGGTGAACGGCGGGTTGCCGCAACTCCGGAGTCGGTGGGACAGCTCGTTTCCTTGGGATGTGACGTTCTCGTCGAGGCGGGCGCCGGTGTCGAAGCGGGTCATTCCGACGCGTCGTATTCTCAGGCGGGCGCCACCGTCGTTTCGACGCTGGAGGTAGACGATCTCGATGTTTTCCTGCACGTGCGGCCACTCACCCCTGACTTCGTGGCGCGGCTTCCCAGTGGTGCGATCACCATCGGGCTGGCCTCGCCGTCGGCGGAACTGCCGACCGTGCTAGCCCTGGCCGAGGCCAATGTGACGGCGTTCGCGCTCGAACTCGTTCCTCGCATTTCTCGCGCCCAGTCGATGGACGCCCTCAGTTCGCAGGCGCTCGTTGCGGGGTACCGCTCGGTCATCGAAGCGGCGATCCGATTTCCTCGTTTCTTTCCGCTCTATATGACTGCGGCAGGCACCGTGCCGCCGGCACGGGTGCTGGTGCTCGGCGCGGGCGTCGCAGGGCTCCAAGCGATCGGCACGGCCAAGCGTCTGGGAGCCCGTGTCAGCGCGAACGACGTGCGACCGGCATCCGCCGACGAAGTCGCCTCGATGGGGGCAACGTTCGTTCACCTTGATCTTGATGCACAGACCGAAGGTACCGGCGGCTATGCGCGCGAACTCGGGCAGGACCGCGCCGCGTTGCAGCGCGAACTGCTCGCGCCGCATGTGGCGGCAGCCGATGTGCTGATCACCACGGCGGCCATCCCCGGCCGTCCGGCCCCTCTGCTCGTGACGACTGAGATGGTGGCCGGGATGAAGGCCGGGTCGGTGGTGATCGACCTCGCCGCCGAAACGGGCGGCAACGTCGAGGGTGCCGTTGCCGGTGCCGATGTCGCGGTGGCGACCCGAGCGGGCGACGGCTCGGTGACGTTGGTCGGCATGAAGGATGCGGCCTCCTCGATGGCGACGGATGCCTCGCGTCTGTATGCCAAGAACGTGGCCAATTTGCTCGCGCTGATGGTCACCGACGACAGTGCTGACGGCGGTGCCGACAGGGGTGCCACCGGCCCTGCACTCACCCTCGACTTCGACGACGACGTGATCGCCGGCGCGTGCTTGACCCATGACGGGGTGGTGCGACATGCGCCGACCATTGAGTTGCTGAATGCTTTGGAAGGAGCTCGCTGATGGATCCCGTCACACTCTTAACGGTCGTCGTGCTGTCGGTCTTCGTGGGCTTCGAGGTGGTGTCGAAGGTGTCGAGCACCCTGCACACGCCGTTGATGTCCGGAGCCAACGCGATCCACGGCATCATCCTGATCGGCGCGATCATCGTCGCCGGTCAGGCCGGCGATCCCTGGCTTCTCGCTGTCGCGCTGCTAGCTGTGGTGCTGGCGACCGCGAACCTGGTCGGCGGCTTCGTGGTCACCGATCGAATGCTGCACATGTTCCGCGGTCGCGCACCGCGCCGCCCCGAGTCGAAGGTGGACGCCGCATGAGCATCCTGTCGTCTGAATGGACCGCCCTGCTCTACCTGGCGGCTGCCGTCTGCTTCATCCTCGCGCTGAAGGGGTTGAGTTCGCCGCGCACCGCGCGTCGCGGCAACCTGATCGGCGCCGCGGGTGCCCTCATCGCCGTGGTCACGGTCTTTCTATCGGTGAAGCTGGAGAATATCCCGCTGATCCTGGTCGCAATTGCCGTGGGGTCGGCCATCGCCACCCCGATCGCCCGGCGAGTGCAGATGACGCAGATGCCGCAGCTTGTCGCGCTCTTCAACGGAGTCGGTGGCGGCGCTGCCGCTCTCGTGGCGGTGCTCGAACTCGGCCACAACACCGATCCCTGGTTTCGGCTCGCCGTGGTCTTCACGATGCTGATCGGTGCCGTCTCGTTCGCCGGCTCGGCCGTGACCGTCGCCAAGCTGCAGGAACTGATCACCACCCGCCCGGTCGTGTTCCCCGGAATGCGGTGGATCATGAGCCTGGCGGTCATCGCCGTGCTCGTCGCCGGTGGCTTCGTCATCGCGACCGGCTCGGCCGGCTGGGCGATCGCCCTGCTCGTGCTGGGGCTGATCGCCGGACTGCTCTTGGTACTGCCGGTCGGCGGTGCCGATGTGCCGATCGTCATCTCGCTACTGAACGCCTTCACCGGACTCGCGGTCGCGGCATCCGGTCTCGTGCTGGGCAATGTGCTCCTGGTGGTCGCCGGAACTCTGGTCGGGGCGAGCGGTACCATCCTCACCCGGGCGATGGCCTCGGCGATGGGTCGCGGCGTGAGCGGCATCATGTTCGGCGCGTTCCGCGGCGGCTCGACCGCCGGATCGACGGTGCAGAGCGATCGCCCGGTGCGCTCCTCGAGCGCTGAGGACGTGGCGGTATTGCTCGGCTACGCTCAACGCGTGGTGATTGTGCCCGGCTACGGACTCGCCGTCGCGCAGGGGCAGCACACCATTGCCGAGTTGGCCACCGCCCTCGAGGCCCGCGGCATCGGCGTGGACTTCGCCATTCACCCGGTGGCCGGCCGGATGCCAGGGCATATGAACGTGCTGCTGGCTGAGGCAAACGTTCCCTACGAGTCGCTCAAGGAAATGGCCGAGGTCAACCCCGAGTTCAAGAACACCGATGTCACCCTGGTCGTCGGGGCCAACGATGTGGTCAACCCGGCTGCCAAGACCTCGCCCGGTTCGCCGATCTACGGGATGCCGATTCTGGAGGTCGGCCACTCGAACCAGGTGGTGTTTCTCAAGCGCTCGATGCGGCCCGGTTTCGCCGGCATCGAGAACGAGCTGTTGTTCGATCCGAAGACCACGCTGCTCTTCGGTGATGCGAAGGACTCGCTCGGCAAGGTACTCGGGGCGGTGAAGGCGCTCTAGCCACCCGTTCGGCCGAAAATGCCACGCTTCTCTCCGGAAGCGTGGCATTTCTGCGCCCGGGCGGAGTGTTCGACCGTGCCTCAATCCGTACCGTGGACTGGCCTCTTGACATTGACGCTGCGTCAAGATCTAACGTGGAACTCACAGCCGCACCGCGCTGCTGACGTTCACTGCACCGCCCGGAAGGATGCCCGATGGACTGGTCGATCCAAGAGATCGCACGGCTGGCCGGCACGACGAGTCGCGCCCTGCGGCACTACGGCGAACTCGGCCTGTTGCCGCCGAGCCGCATCGGCGGCAACGGCTACCGCTACTACGACGAGCACGCGCTCCTGCGACTGCAGCGCATCCTGCTGCTGCGCGATCTGGGCCTCGGCCTCCCCGCCATCGGCGAGGTGCTGGACCGCGAATCGGCGGCCGGCCCGGCGCTGCGCGGACACCTGGCCTGGTTGCAGCAGGAGCAAAACCGGCTGGCCGAACAAATTCGGTCGGTCGAACGAACACTTGACGATCTTGAAGAAGGAAGGCAGCTCATGGCTGAAAGCATGTTCAACGGTTTCGACCACACCCAGTACAAGGAGGAGGTGGAACAGCGCTGGGGCACGGATGCCTACCGTGCCGGTGATTCCTGGTGGAGCGGCATGACGGATGCCGAGAAGTCGGCCTGGCAGCAGCAACAGAAGCAGCTCGCGCGTGACTGGCAGACCGCTGCAGAGAGCGGAATCCCCGCAGACAGCGACGAGGCCCAGGCGCTCGCCCAGCGGCATTTCGACTGGCTGAGCGGCATCCCGGGCACGCCGCGCGGCGCATCCGGTGGCCCGGCGAAGGAGTACTTCGTGGGGCTCGGCGAAATGTATGTCGCCGACGAGCGCTTCGCGGCGAACTATGGCGGCGTCGCGGGTGCGGAGTTCGTGCGCGATGCGCTGGAGGTCTTCGCGGAGCGCAACCTCTAGCGTGAGACCTTCTCCGGCCCACGCGTGCGCTCAAATCGTCGCGTCGGCGATTGCGCAGGCGACGATTTGAGCGCACGCGCGGAACGTGGCGGCATCCGCCTCATGAACGCCCGCCAACAAGGCACCGACCCGGCCCCAGCTGCCGCAGCCACCCGCACCAGAAGCCGCAAGGATTCGCGTTCGGTCACCAGGCACCGCACACATCGTGCGGTATCTGATGACCCGTGCGGTTTCTGACGACAGCCGTCCCGTGACCTCGGTCCCGACTCGAGCACCCACGTAAGCAATCTGCACCGGAGTCCGCGCCCGTCGCCCGAGCGCCATCCGTCGTCGTCGTGGCTGAGTCAGGAGATTTCCGAGGGCGGCCGAGCCGCGACCTCGTCGGTGACGCCTGCCGTGGTCTCGCTGACACCGTTCCGCATGGCGAGCAGGGCGACGATCGCGCCCGCTCCACCCACGGTCACGATGATGGCGAGCGGCAGAATGCTGAACTCGCCCGCGATGCCCGCGAGGGGTGCCGCGATACCGCCGATCAGATATTGGGCGCAGCCGAGCAACGCAAGGGCCGTGCCCGCGGCGAATCGAACGTCGGTGATGACGAGCGCCGTGCCCGGGCCGAAGACGAAGCCCATTCCGATCGAGGCAAGGAAAAGCGAGGGAAGGAGCGTGAACGGTGTGATGACGTGCAGGAGGGCGATCGAGAGAAGGGCGAGACCGCCAGCGGTGAGTATGCCGAGGCCGACGAGGCAGAGCTTTACGATGCTTATGCGCCGGGAGAGCTTCGCTGCAACCGCGCCCATGAGGGTGAGGCCGATTCCATTGATGGCGAAGACGATCGTGTAGCCGGTCGGCGAGAAGCCGAGGATTGATTGCACAGCGAAAGGCGACGCTGAGATGTAGGCGAATGTTGCGCCGACTCCGAGGCACATCATGACGCTGCCGAGAACGAAGCTTCGGGTGCGCAGAACGCTGGCGAAGCTGCGCATCACGTGTGCGGGAGCCGAACTCGTGCGGCGTTCGATGGGCAAACTCTCGGGGACACCGATGCAGACCGCGACGAGGGTCGCGGCGCACAGGGCCGTGAGCGTCCAGAAGATGACGGGCCAGGCGCTCCACTCGAGCATGACTGCGCCGATGACGGGGCCGATGACCGGTCCGACTCCGCCGATGAGCCCGAGGATGCTGAAGACGCGGGCCGTCTCGGATCCGGCTGTGAGGTCGGACACGACGGCTCGACCGATGACAACACCCGCCGAGGCACCGATTCCCGCAAGGAGTCTGAACAGCAGCATGAGCTCGATCGTCGGGGCGATCGCGGAGAGTGCGCTCGCGATGAGCGATACCGCAGTGCCGATTATGAGGAGGTTGCGGCGGCCGATGGAGTCGGAGAGCGTGCCGAGCACGAGCTGTCCGGCGGCCATGCCGATGACGTATGCCGTGAGAGTCGCCTGCACCCATGCTGGCGTTGTCAGAAAGTCGTCGACCATCGTGGGCATTGCCGCGAGATAGATGTCGGTGCCAAGGGTGCTGATAGCGGTGAGGGCGCCGAGGGTGATCAGAAGCACGAGGGGGAGGCGGGCGTCGGCTGTGACGCTGGCCTGTGAGGTGGTCATTCGAGAAAGTATTCCGTTGACGGACTAACTGGCGAAAGGGGTATCCCGGCCCGAATTCAGACGAATTGGTGGCCGTTGATATGACTTTCTCGACATTTGTTACGTTGGCGGAATGTTTGTTGACCTACTAGTTTTGCCGGATGGCCATGAACACCACGCGCGCAGTCGAGACCAGTGAGACCATCCGCGACGACGTTGGAATGGCCTGGCGAATCAAGGCCAGCTTCGTGAAATACATCGCCGGGATGAACGACGGGGCCGTGCGCATCCTGCCCGGCTCCAGCGTGACTCCGAACGGTGAGTACTATTTCACACTCGAGCACTATGACTTCGACAGCGAGACTCTGACCGGTGTCGTGAAGTTTCGCGGCGGCGTGGAGTTCTCCGGCCACTTCGGCATGCTCAACCTGAGCCTCACCGACCCGTGGATCTCGTTTCGTGAGGGGACTGCGCTCATCTCCGCCGTCACGGGTGCAGGAGAACGCGTCGAATTCTGCGCCGTCGCCGCGGCCGCCCCTCTCATCGACGGGGATGTTTTGATGTGGCGAGACATCCCGACATTTTTGACGAGCGTCGGCGAGCCCCTCTTCAACAACGTCTATCGCGGCAACGAGCCGTTCGCCCCGCTCACTGTCCGCATTCCCGCATAGCTCGGTCGTGGGTCCCTCGGGCCCGTTCGCCATCCCGCAATTTAGTACGCGTGCGGATTATCCGTTGACATACTAAATGCGTTCGCTTAGTCTGATTTGAAACTAGACCGTGTACGGACCATCCGTGCGCTGATCAATGGAGATTGATGTGATGACTTCGAATAACTCGGCCGAGAAAAACGCCGACTACTACGAGCGACTCAAGGCCGCACACGTTGCTGCCTTGTGGACCATCCCCGGCACGCTGGCCGCGGAACCCACTCTCGATGAGGTGCCATATGTGTGGCACGCCACAGACGTTTTTCCGTTGCTGCGTGAGGCGATCGACGTCGTCGACCTCGGTGACGAGACCGACCGTCGGGCGCTCAACGCGTCAAACCCCAAGCGCATTTTCGGCACCAGCCACAACCTGGTTGCCGGCTACCAGCTGGTGCTGCCGGGCGAGACCGCACCCGCGCACCGCCACTCGCCGAGCGCCATCCGACTGCTGCTCGAGGGATCCGGCCACACGACCGTCGATGGTGAGCCCGTTTTCATGGAGCGCGGCGACCTCGTGCTCACGCCGCCGTACGCCTGGCATGACCACCGTCACGAGGGCACCGTTCCGATGATTTGGCTCGATGGCCTCGATGTGCCGTTCGTGCGCGGCCAGCACGCTCAGTTCGCCGAGGAATATGAGAACGGCGAGCTTCAGGCTCTCAACCAGGGTGAAGACGCCAGCGTCGCTCGCTACGGAGCGGGAATGATTCCGGCCGAGCGCGAGTGGACGAAGTCGTACTCCCCGTTGAACAAGTACCCCTATAAGACCTCGAAGGCGTCGTTGCTGAACTTCCACGCCTCAGAGGGGCAGCCGTCGACCGGCTCGTCGATGGAATACGTCAACCCGATCACCGGCGGACCGGTCATCCCGACCATCACCTGCTTTTTGACCGTGGTTCCGGAGGGGCAGAAGTCGAAGGCCTACCGCCACACCCCGAGCAAGGTGTTCTGCGTGCTCGAAGGCAGCGGCTACAGCATCATCAATGGCGAACGCTACGACTGGGAAGAGAACGACTTCTTCGTCGTGCCGTCCTGGCACTGGTACGAACACCACGCCAACGAAGGTTCCGACGCCATCCTCTTCTCGATGAGCGACCGGCCGATCTATGAGCCATTCGGTCTGCTGCGCGAGCAGGTTGCCCCCGACGCTCCCGTGAAGGCGAGCTAGGTTCGTCGTGTCGCAGAACACAGAAATCATCGTCGTCGGCTGCGGCATCGGCGGGGCCAGCACGGCCCTCGCCCTCGCCAAGGCCGGCCACCGCGTACGCGTGCTCGAGCGTGCACCCGTCATCGCCGAGGTCGGTGCCGGACTCCAGGTCGGCCCGAACGCGATGCGCATCCTGCGCGATCTCGGGGTGAACGACTACCTCACCGAACGCGCCGTGCTGCCCGATCGAGCCGTCATGCGCGAGATCAGCACGGGCGACGAGGTCGTCTCATTCGACTTCGGCGACGACTTCCGCGCGCTGTACGAGGCTCCCTACGCGGTCATGCACCGCGGCGATCTGTTGACGGGCCTCATCAAGGCGGCCGAAGCGACGGGCCTCGTCACGATCGAACCGGGCAAGGGCATCGTCGACATTGTCGACAACGGTGACACCGTCACCGTTCGCGCGGCCGATGGAACGAGCTACACCTCCACTGCCGTCATCGGCGCAGACGGAATTCGCTCCCGCATCCGTGAATATGTCATCGGCGCCTCGGCTCCGCTCGCGTCGAAGTACGTCATCTACCGCGGCACGATCAAGCGCACCGACGAGATCGAGAATGCCGTCACTCTGCAGGCCGGTCCGAACCACCATGTCATGCACTACCCGATTCGCGGCGGGTCAGAGGTCAACGTCGTCGTGTCGTTCAAGAGCGAGCGTGACGTGCCCGGTGGCCCAGAGTGGGGCAGCGTCGAGGAGCTGCGTGAGACGTTTGCCGGGGCGAATCCGCTCGTGCAGCGCTTGCTGGAGCAGATCGACACCACCAACCGCTGGACACAGTTCGACCGGGAGCCGGAGGCTGGCTGGTCGAAGGGGCGCGTTGTCCTGATGGGCGACGCCGCGCATCCGACTCACCAGTACCTCGCCCAGGGCGCTGGGCAAGCCATGGAGGATGCCGTCGAGCTGGCTCGCGTGATCACCGAGTTCGGTGACGACGTGTCGGGCGCATTCGTTGAATTTGAACGGCGTCGCTTCGACCGCACCAGTGCGGTGCAGCGCGGCTCCCGGTTCTGGGGCGAGCTCAGCCACGTGGGCGGAGACGAGGCGCGTGCGCGCGACCTGCTTCTGCGCTCGGTTGCACCCGACGACCGACGCTTCATTGACTGGATCTACACGACGAGTGACGATGTACCGCTTCCGTTCATCCCGCCGCACCGCGACGAATACCGTGCAATCGAGCCAGTGCTGGTGACGGCGTGAGGCTCGGGCTGTTCGACGGCGGGCGTCTCGGGCTCGTGCGCGGCGCTTCCGTGCTCGACATCTCGGCGTTTGCCGGGGAGCCGGGGCCGGCAGGCCGCCTTGACGCCCTGGTGCGTCGCGGCATCACCGAGATTCCCAACGAGGTTGTGGCCTCGGCGTCGGCGCTGAGCATCGACGACGTGGTCTGGGATGCCCCGCTCCCGCGCCCCGGCAAGATCATCGGCGCTCCGGCGAACTACTACGACCACGTCGACGAGATGCCTGACACCGCCACCATTCTCGACTGGGGCTTCTTTCTGAAAGCCGGCAGCTCGGTGATCGGCAACGGGGGCACCGTCGAAATTCCTTACACGGATGTGCCCACCCACTATGAGGGTGAGCTGGCTGTCGTGATCGGCACGGGTGGGCGGGACATCGCGCTTGACGACGCCTGGAATCACGTCTTCGGGTACACCTGCCTGATGGACATCACGATCCGGTCGAGTGAGGACCGCTCCACGCGCAAGTCGTTTGATACCTTCACCCCGCTGGGGCCGACGGTCGTGACCGCTGACGAGGTCGGGAACGCCGGGGATCTGATGCTGCGCCTCGACGTCAATGGCGTGCAGAAGCAGTCGAGCAGCACCTCGAAGCTGATCTACGGCATTCCAGAGCTCATCGCCTACGCCAGCTCGGTGACAACTCTGGAACCCGGTGACGTGATCGCCACCGGAACTCCGGCAGGGGTCGGCCCGATCGTGAACGGCGATGTCGTCACAGTCACCATCGACACGGTTGGGACGCTGAGGGTTGATGTCAGTGACCGTCGGGCGATCCCGCACGCCGATCGACCAGGGCCGCGCACGGCGCTGCACCGCTAACTCGAACAAGGGCACTCGCACAGAGAAGTCCCCGCCTGAATCATCAGGCGGGGACTTCTCTGCGTGCGGTGAACCTAGCTCTGCGGCATCAGAATCGGGGCGAGCACGGTGCGGGCCATCATGTCGGTCATGGCGTCGTTGATCTGCGCGAGCGAGTAGTGACCGTCGATCATCCCGGCGACGTCGAGCTGGCCGCGCTCAATCATCTTCACGATCCACGGGATGTCGCGGCGCTGGCTGATGCCGCCGCCCTGGCAGGCATGCACCGTCTTACCCTGCACCGCGAATGGAAGCGCAGTGAAGGTAACCTTCGCCGTCATCATCTGGTCGGTGACGCTGCACAGCACGACGTGACCGCCCGAGCGGCACATGTCCCAGGCCTGCTCGATGGCCCGCGCATCCGCAGCCGCTTCGAAGACAAAGTCGCCCCCCGCGCCGGCGAGCATGCCTCCCTTATTGCCGGTGATCTCCTGAACCGCGGCGATTGGGTCGCCGGCACCGGGGTCGACGACGTGCGTCGCGCCGAATTTGAGGGCCAGCGCGCGGCGGTGCGGCAGCGGGTCGACGGCCACGATCGTGCCGGCACCGACCATCTTTGCCGCCTGAATGTAGGAGATGCCGACCGATCCGGCACCGAGCACGACGACGTCAGCGCCCGGGGTGATGGGGGCGATCCGAAGCGCCGCGCCGACGCCCGTGGCGATGGGCAAGGCCACCATGGCCAGCTGATCGAATGGCAGGTCGGTCTCGACCTTTGTCGCCTGGATGTCGGGCACGATCATGTGCTCGGCGAAGGCTCCGACGTAGGCGTTGCCTGCCATCTCGACGCCATCGGCGCCCGTGTAGGTGTTGGGCCCCATCCACGCCATCTCGGCGCAGAACTCGGGGCTGTTGTTGACGCAGAAGTGACACTCGCCACACTCGGGCGTGCTCGTCACGACGACCTTGTCGCCGACCGCGAGACGCTCGACCCTGGACCCGATCTCGATGACGACGCCGGCGCCGCAGTGCCCCAGAATCTGGGGAACGGGCTGGCCGACCGTCTTCGGGTGGTTGGTCAGCGGAAAGTAGTCGGAGACCGAGACATTCGCCGCTTCGACGCGCACGACAATTTCGTGCGGACGAAGGGGCAGCGCCTCGACCTCGCGGATCTCAATGTTGGGGTTGCCCAGTTCGGTCCATACGGCGGCTTTCACGGTAATCCTCCTTGATTCTGTGCAGCGATTCAGTGCCCGTCGAAGATCGGGATGAACTCACAAATACACTACGTGTGTGTATTGATTATGGCGGAATCAATCGAATGATTTGTCATGCTTCCACTGAGGGCCTGAGATTTTTACAAAGAATTTGATTCCCGCACTCTTCCCAAACGATACGGTAGCGTCTAGTATTTCGAATACGCCAGCTTCGATCGCTGAAACTGCGCGTGGCCCAGACTCGCGAGGACGCGAATGGGCCAGTGACTGAACATGTAAAGGAGCATGACCCAGATGAGCACCCTAACCAGCGTGATCGCCCCCGACCGGGCCACCACAGCAGAGGACCTGATCGCTGCAGTTCGCGATATGCGCGACCGCCTGCGGGCACAGCAGGACGAAGCCGAAGAACTGGGCGGTTACACCGAAGCCATTCACGAGGAGCTCCTCGCCGCCGGTGCCTACCACTTGCTCACTCCCAAACGTTTCGGCGGCCTCGAGATGAGCACCCGCACCTTCGCGCAGGTTGTCATCGAGGTTGCCCACGGCGACCCGGGAAGCGGCTGGTGCTACAGCCTCGGTCACGGACACGCGATGTCGACGGCCGCCTGGTGGCCCGCCGAAGCACAGGAAGAGGCCTACAGCAGCCCCCGTGGCTACTTTCGCGCGTCACAGTCGATGCCCCCGTCGGGCACGGCCAAGAAGGTTGACGGCGGCTACATCATCAACGCCCGCTCGCCGTACCAGTCCGGCAGCCCCTACTCGACCCACGCCACCGTGCACGTCATGTTGGAGGGCGGCGACGCAGCCCACCCCACCTTCGTGCACGCCCTCGTCCCCGAAGCGCAGTTCACCCGGGTCAACGACTGGGGCGGCGACGCCATCCTCGGAATGCGCTCCAGCGGTTCCAACAGCGTGCTCGTCGAGAGCCAGTTCGTTCCGGAAGGCAACGTCGTCTCCGGCGACTGGTTGCAGTCGCCTGAACTCTCGACCTCCCCTGGCGTCGAACTGCACGGCAACCCCCTCTACCTGGGCGTTCCGCAGACCTTCCTGATGACCGAACTCGCAGCCGTCATGGTCGGCTCGGCCCGCGCCGCCCTCGACGAGTACGAGGAGATCATCCGCTCTCGCACCACGTTGCTGCCACCACGGATGCTGCGTTCCCAAGACCCGCAGCACCAGCGCGACTTCGGCACGGCCAAGATGATGACCGACTCCGCCGAAACCATCGTGCTCGCGGTCAACGACGTCTACGCACAGCGTTGCACCGACGCGGTCGAAGGACGCCAGCCGTACACCCGCGCGATGGACATTGAGGGCTTCGGCCAGCTCGTTCATGCTGCCGATATGGCCAGCGAGGCCGTTGAGCTGCTCTACCGTTCGGCCGGTGCCAGCGCCGCAAAGAAGGGGCAGCGGATGCAGCGCTACATGCGCGACATCCAGATGTACCGCACCCACAATGTCGCTCAGTACGGCCAGCTGGCACAGCGCATCGGCGCCGTGAACCTCGGCGAAGCCACCTCGATTTACTAGGAGCCCGGATGTCCAACCACACCAATAAGACCGCCGTCGTCACGGGCGGCGCCCGCGGCATCGGTCGCGCCTACGCCGAGCGTCTCGGCCTCGACGGCGCGAACGTCGCGATCATCGACCTCGGTGATTCCTCCGAAGCCGTCGCCGCGATTGAAGCGGCCGGCGGCCGTGCCCTCGGCGTTCAGGCCGATATCTCATCTCCGGAGGAGGTGGAGCGTGCCGCCCGCGAGGTGGAGGCCGCGTTCGGCCCCGTGCAGATTCTGATCAACAACGCCGGTATCCACCCCGACCCGCCGGTTCCGTTTCTGGAGATGACCTTCGCCCAGTGGCGTCGGATGCAGTCGATCAACATCGACTCGATGTTCCTGGTGACCCGCGCGTTTGCCCCGAAGATGACGGAGACCGGCTGGGGCCGCATCGTCAACCTGAGTTCGGCATCCGCCTGGGTGGCTGTTCCGAACGGTTCGCACTACGGCACCTCGAAAGCGGCGGTCGTGGGTCTGACCCGCGCCCTGGCCACCGAGCTGGCCGACTTCGGCATCACCGTCAACGCGATCGCGCCGAGCATGGTGCGCACGGACGGCCTGCTCAGCTTCGTCGGGGAGGACATCTTCGAGAATGTTGCCCAGACCCAGAGCGTGAAGAAGAAGATGCTGCCAGAGCACCTCGTCGGGGCCATGGTCTTCCTCGTTTCCGATGAGGCGGAAATGATGACGGCCCAGGTGCTGCACGTGGATGGCGGAACCGTTCGTGTCGGCTGAGATGGTGCTCGAGCGAGAGGCTGCGCTCACGAGTACCGTGCTGCGCAACGTCTTCTCCTGCTTTCCGAGCGGTGTGGTGTCGCTCTGCGCGCTGACCACAGACTCCGATGGAGCGCCGGCGCCGCACGGGATGGTGGCCA
Source organism: Glaciibacter kafniensis (assembly GCF_039538945.1). Classification (NCBI taxonomy): domain Bacteria; kingdom Bacillati; phylum Actinomycetota; class Actinomycetes; order Micrococcales; family Microbacteriaceae; genus Glaciibacter; species Glaciibacter kafniensis. Next base: position 184,598 of record NZ_BAABCN010000010.1, read on the forward strand.
GCTCCTTCACCTCCGTCTCGATCGACCCGCCGCTCGTCTCGGTCTATATCGCGACCGGCTCGTCGACCTGGGACAAGCTGCGCACCGTCGATCGCATCGGAGTCAGCGTGCTCGGAGCGGAGCATTCAATACTCGGACGCCAGATGTCGGTCAAAGGTGTTGACCGCTTCGCCGGGATTGAATGGCGCACCCGCCAGAATGGTGCGGTCTTTCTCGACGGCGCGGCGGCGATGCTCGAATGCAGCGTCGAGAGCGAGTCGGAGGTGGGCGACCACGTGCTCGTCGTGCTCCGATTGCACGACGTCGAGACTGACATGAAGGTCAGGCCGCTGGTGTTTCACCACAGCCGGTTCACCCAGCTCAAGGATTCCTGACCCACACAGAACTCCACGAACGCAGCACCTCCCCACCCCCAGAAAGGACCATCACCCATGGTGATCGCTGTTACCGGCGCAAGCGGCCAGCTCGGCCGCCTCGTCATCGAGAAGCTCATCGAACGCGGGACCGACCCGGCGTTGATCGTCGGACTCGCCCGCACCACCGAGAAGGCCGCCGACCTGGCGGCGCGGGGAGTCGAGATCCGCCACGCGGACTACTCCGATCCGTCGACACTGACCAGCGCCCTGTCGGGGGTCAACCGCCTCGTGCTCGTTTCAGGCAGTGAGATCGGCCAGCGTGCGGCACAGCACCTGAACGTGATCCTGGCGGCGAAGGCAGCCGGAGTGAGCTTCATCGCGTACACCAGCCTGTTGAACGCCGATGCGTCAACGCTCGGCCTGGCGGTTGAACACCGGGCGACCTCAGCCGACCTCGAGTCGGCGGGCATTCCGTATGTAGAGCTCCGGAACGGCTGGTACACGGAGAACTACACGGGCGGGCTCGCCCCGATCTTGGCTGCCGGAACCCTGCACGGCGCTGCAGGCGACGGCCGTATCGCGTCGGCGACGCGCGCCGACTACGCCGAGGCCGCCGCCGCCGTGGTGCTCGCCGCCGACGCAGCGTCGGGCACCGTGTATGAACTCGGTGGCGACGAGCCGCACACGCTCGCCGAACTGGCCCGCGTGGTGAGCGAGGTGAGCGGCACGCCGGTGGCGTATGAGAACCTCACCGCTGACGCGCTTCGTGACCTGCAGATTGCCAACGGAGTGCCGGAAGGCTGGGCCGACTTTGCGGCGGCGACCGACACCGGTATTGCCGGCGGCGACCTCGACACCGATTCCCGCGACCTCTCGGCTCTGATCGGCCGTCCGACGACGTCGCTGGCCGACGCTGTCGCAGCGGCTCTTCGCGACTAGCCGTCAGACAGAGAAACCCCCCGGACTCCTTCGAGGCCGGGGGTTTTTGTGCGTGGCGTGCGCCGCAGTCTGACCAGGTACGGGTGCAGATATCGACCTAACCCTCCACAGAGGGGCACCCGACGAGTTACTCACGGATGTTGGGAATCCCGCGGTTGCATCTTCCCCTTTTTCTAGTCTTGAAGTATGCAGAATCTCACCGATCAGCTCCGGCAGGCCGCTGACGCGTCCGCCGACATCGGTGACGGCGCCGCCGGCTACGCAGCGCTTAACGAGCTGGACTTGCTCGAGTCTCAGAAGCAGCTCGCACGGATTCGCCGGAACTACGACACGCATGCGGCCTGGGTGGCCGGGGAGATCGCCCGGCGCTCCTCGCGGGAGCTGGGTTTCTCCGGGCTTGCCCAACGCAACGGGTTCCTCACCCCGGAAGCGTTGATCCAGTCGGAGACCGGGGGCACCCGGGCGGAGGCCGCGAAACTCGTCGCGGTCGGCACCCTGATGACCGACACCGAGGCTGCCGAAGCCGCCGCAGAACGTCGCCAAGCCGACCCCGATGCGCCGCTCACCGAGCTGCCGGAGCTCGCCGCCCCCTGGCTGGCCGTCGTCGCCGGGGCGGTGCGGGCCGGCACCCTGTCGATCGATGCGGCGGAGGCGATCCGCAAGGGTCTCGGTGACATCGACCCGGGCGTTCCGGCCGAGAAGCTCGCCGCCGCCGCACAGTTCCTGCTCGAAGAGGCCGCCACCTTGAACGCGGACCAGTTGCTCCGCCGGGCCCGCCGGCTGCGCGATCAGCTCGACGCGGACGGCATCGCCCGGCGGGAGAAGACCCAGCGCGACGCCCGCAGCTTCCGGATCTGGCGTCAGGACGATGGGATGTACCGGGTGTCGGCGTTGCTGCCGCCGGAGGACGGCCGCCTCGTCGAGTTGATCGTCGACGGCGCCACCTCGCCGCGACGCGGCGGCCCCCGGTTCGTGGATGCGGCGACGCAGGCCCGCGCCGACGCCCTCCGCGATGACGAACGCACGACCGCGCAGATCGCCGCCGACGCGATCCTCGCCCTCTTGCAGCTGGGCGCGGAGGCGGACCCGAACACGGTGTTCTTCGGCCGCCGCCCGGCCGTGCGCATCCTCGTCACCGAACACGACCTCGCGCACACCGTCCCGGATCCGGCCTTTCAGAACCTGTCCGGTCAGAACCCGGCCGGTCAGGACTTGGCGGGTCAGACACCGGTCGGTCAGGCGCTGACTCGTCCGACAGCGGCCGGACCTGCGCCGACCGCAATGCCACCGACCGGATCGACACCGACCCAAGTGTCACTGGTCGGATCGTCACAAACCGGGCCGACCGGAGCCGGGCCGACCGGAGCCTCGCCGACCGGAGCCTCGCCGACCGGAGCATCGCCGACCGGAGCGTCACTGGCCGGATCGTCACAAACCGGGTCGACCGGAGCGTCGCCGACCGGACCGGCCCCGACCTGCCTGGCCCCGCCCGGGCACGGCCAGATCGAGGGACACCCCGACCCGGTCTCGATGGACACCGTGAAACGGCTGCTCTGTTCCGGGTACACCGGCATCGAGTTCGACGACGACGGCCAATGCATCAACGTCGGACGCGACCAACGCCTCTTCACCCAACGGCAACGCACCGGTCTCGCTGCCCGCGACGGCGGCTGCCGTTGGCCCGGCTGCGACCGGCCCGCGTCCTGGTGTGAAGCACACCACATCGAACATTGGAAAGCCGAACAGGGCAAAACCGATATGGCCGACGGCATCCTGCTCTGCAAAGCCCACCACCTGCTACTCCACGACAACCACTGGCATGTGTTCCGCACCGGCGCCAACTACTGGCTCCTCCCACCCGTCCCCATCGACGCCGACCAGGCGCCGATCCCGATGCCGAGCAAGAGTCCGCTGATGCTCGAACGGTTCCCGCCGCAACACCCGACGGAGCAACCGACGAAACTCACCGGCTGAACCTCCGTTGGTCGAGCCCGTCAGACCTCCGCCGGTCGACCCTCAGACGCAACCACCGGTCTACGACTGGCTCACCGGGTCTCGACACGCTCGACCACCGGGGTGTAGATCGGCCCACCCGATCTCGACACGCTCGACCACCGAGCGAGCGATGCCGTTGGAACCGCCGACCATCGAAACTGCCTCGCAACCGAACTCGGTCGTCGGTAGCGGGCAACTCAAGCCCAGACTCCCGACCGCCAGCGAATCAGCGACAAAACGATCTGATTCCTCGTGCGGTCGGGCTCGCTTTCTAGCCGAGTGCGCCGCTCCAGGCACGGGCGAGCAGCGTGCGTAGCCCCTCTGCGGTGACCTCCCGTGGGTTCGCGTACGGGCTCGCAATGGCCGCGTCAACGGCGGTCTCCAGATCGTTCTGTGTGAGGCCGAGCTGTTTCAGCGAGGACGGGACATCCCAGTCCTGGCGCAACGTGATCAGACCGGCGACAGGATCGTCGGTGCCGAGCGCTCGCTGCAGGGCGGCGACGGCCTGTGGTGCCGCCGGCGCGTTGTATTCGAGCACGTAGGGCAGCACAATCGTGTGGGTATCGGCGTGCGGCAGATTGAAGGTGCCGCCCAGAATGTGGCACAGCTTGTGATGCAACGACATGGTGGTCGCGCCGAGACAGGAGCCGCACAACCACGCGCCGTAGAGCAGATTGGAGCGTCCGGCGAGGTCGGCCCCGTGCTTGAGCTGGGGAAGCGCCGTTGCGATAGCCCGCACGCCTTCCTCAGCCATCAGACTGATCAGGGGCGATCGATCCGGCGCCCACAGCGCTTCGACGGCATGCGCGATGGCGTTCATTCCGCTTGTGGCTGAAATGCCGAGCGGGAGTGCGAGGCTGAGCTCCGGATCGTAGATGACCTTGACGGGGAGCACGACGCGGTCACGACCGGTGGTCTTCACCCCGTTCTCGGTGATGCCCCAGACTGGAGTCATCTCGGAGCCGGCGTACGTCGTCGGCACAGCGACGGTCGGGATGCGGTGGCGCAGTGACAGCGCCTTACCTAAACCGATCGTCGAGCCGCCGCCGACCGCGACGCATCCGTCTGCTCCGACCTTTGCGACGACGGATGCGGCCTCATCGACGATCTCGATCGGCACGTGCATCGTGGCCTTGGTGAAAATCGCGCCGACCAGCGGTCCGAGCTGAGCGGCGATCTCGCCCGCCAGGCCGGCCTGCCCTGGAGTGGAAAGCACGATGACCCGGGTGAGTCCGAGCGCCTCGACCTCGGCACGAAGGCCGGAGATGGAGCCGGCCCCGAATGTGACGTCCATCGGTTGGGCTGCATAGCTGAACGCGAGCGGGTCGCTCACGCAGCGGCCTCTTCCTCGTCGGTCGCGAGCACAATGTTGACGATCGCGTGGTGGTAGGGCGATGAAAGCCCGACCGATGCGGCCTGGTCGGCATCGGTCACCGGGTGGAAGGGCACGATCAGACTCTCGCGCACCGCGAAGACCGTGTCAGAGTCGATGTACGGGCTGTCGGCGACGAACATATGGGTCGTCAGCTCGCGATAGCCGTCGGCCTGCGCAATGAAGTGCACGTGGGCGGGGCGGTAGGGATGACGGCCGGTCAGATCGAGCAGAACGCCCACCGGACCGTCATTGGGGATCGGGTAGTGGCTGGGAACGATGCTGCGGAAACGGAACTGGCCGTCGGCATCCGTTCGGAAGATTCCGCGCCCATTGCCGGCCGGCTGCACGTCGGGCTGCTGCACATCGTAAAAGCCCTCTTCGTTGCACTGCCAGACATCGATCACTGCGTTGGCGATGGGATTGTCGTCGGAGTCGGTGACGCGACCGGTGATGTAGGCGGGCTCACCGCCTGGCAGGAGATTGATGGCGTCGCCGAGCGCGCGCCGTGGAGACTCTGTCATGTGGAAGGGTCCGAGCACCGTCGCCTCTGTGGCGTGGGCGTCGTCGCTGTCATTGAGCGTCTCGACCAGCATCGAAATGCCGAGCACATCGGAGAGCAGAATGAACTCCTGACGGGTCTCGTCGCACTTCTGGCCGACAGCGGTCAGAAACTGGAGCGCGGCGTCGAGCTCCTTCTGGGTCAGTCGAAGTTCTTTCACTGCGGCATGCAGATGTGATGTGACAACCTGGAGGATCTCGCGCAGGCGCGGCTCGGTCGAAGGGGCAAAGCTGTCCAATACGGCAGCAGTCAGGTCGTCGCCGCTGAGGTCGGAGGTCATGACCGGTCCTTTCTATTCACTGAGTGCGGGGTGGTCGCGGGGCGGGCAGAAACTGCTCACGGATGAGGCGGCGCGAGAGCTTGCCGGCTGGCGTGCGAGGAAGCGGGGTCGGGCTGAGCTGAACCGAGACCGGTACGTCCTGCGCCGAGGTGCGGCCGGCCCACCAGACCCGGATATCGTCCTCCCGGATTCCGCTTCCCGGTGTGACGGAGAGCACCGCATGCGGCAACTGCCCGAGTTTTTTGTCTGGCACTCCGATGACGACGACCTCATGAACGGCCGGATGGTCGGAGAACGCGTCTTCCAAGAATGAGGGAGTGACCGTCGTGTCCCCGTACCGGATGATGTCCTCGACGCGGTCAGAGAGAAAGAGCACGCCGTCTTCGCTCGTGTGACCGAGGTCGCCGGTGCGCACAAAACCGTCAGCGGTGAGCTTGGCAGCCGTGCCCTGTGGGTCGTCCCAGTAGGAGTGCATCGTGCCGGCGGCATCCGCCGTGATCTCGCCGGTCTCGCCGGCCGGGAGCTCGTTTCCATCGGGTCCCACAATGCGGATCGCGGAGCGGACGGTGGGGCGGCCGACACTCTGCAGCAGCTCGGGCTCAGCGGCGATTCCAGCCGCAATGAGGTCGGGGGTCAATGCCGCAATCGGCACGCATTCGCTCTGGCCGTAGACGAAGGTAAGCACAGGGCCGAATCGCTCGGTCACACTGCGGATGACGCGGGAACTCAGGGGAGCGCCCGCCGAAATGATGCTACGGAGGCTGGAGAGATTGAAGCCGTCGATTCCGGTGTCATCGACGAGACCCTGCACGAGGGGTGGAAGGGCCATCAGGATGCTGGCCCGGTGCTCCTGAATCAGGCGTGCAGCAGTGGACGCCTTTCGGTCGGGCGCCACGACGATGCCGATCCCTTTGGCGAAGCAAGAGTAGAGGTACGTACTGGCGCCGCCAGCGACCGGGCCGCCCACGACGAAGAGATCTCCGGCGCCCGCCGACGGGGGAAGGAGCGTCATATTGTCGGTGGTCACGTCCAGCCAGCTACCGTGCGTCTGGACGGCGCCCTTCGGCCGGCCCGTTGTCCCGCCCGTGTAGCCGATCTGCAGGATGTCATCCTGAGTGAACGCCAATCCGGGGTCGCTGGGATCCGCCGCAGCAATCACATCGGCGTAGCGCAGGTGGGCGTCAACATCGTCGACGATGATCGCCTCGAGATGTTCGAGACTGATCAGGGCGTCACCGCATTCGGCCAGGCCAGTGGCATCGGTGATCAGCACCCTGGCCCGGCTGTTCTCCAGCATGTAGCGGTGGGATTCAGCGTCATTGCCCTGGTGGAGCGGAACACGGATGTAGCCACCGATCGCGAGGCCAGTGATCTCTTCGACTGACCGCAGAGCGTTGACTCCCAGGGTGGCCACAGTGTCGCCGCGGCGAATGCCGAGGGCAGCCAGGCCGTTCGCCAGCCGGAACGACCGTTCCAGTAGCTCACGGGAGGTGAGCGTCGTTCCTCCGAAGATTACTGCGGCGCTATCCGGCCGGTACCGGGCGAATTTTCCCACGATCTGCCCGCAGTCCATGTCACTCCTTCGTGAGACCAATTGGCGACGCCGATCGCGGCGTCGGTGTCCAACCTAGAAGCCGCTGAGTGCCTGGGCAAAGACGAACTCGGGCTCAACTCATTCGTTGCTTCGCATAAACGGGTGTCGGACCCACTCGCGCCGCCCGCGCCGCCAGGCCACATTGTGGTGTTGTGGGCGCATCCATATGATCCGCTGGATAAAACAGCGGCGACTATGTCTTTCTGTTGCGGCGGGGCAGTCGCTTAGCTTGGGCCAAACAGCACAACGGTTCGACACCCATTCGGGTGGACCTGACCGTTGGACAGCCCGACGTTGACTTGCGATAAACCCCACAGATTGAGACATGGTAATGGCGCCAGATGCACAGGCGACTTCGGTCGACAGCCTCGCTCGAGGAGTAGTCGAGCCTTCGGGCGCCGGCATCAGCATTACTAACCTGGCCAAGCGATTCGGGCCGGTCAAGGCAGTGCGGAATGCGTCCTTCGAAATTCTCCCCGGCGAGGTACACGTGCTGATGGGCGAGAACGGCTCGGGCAAGAGCACACTAGTGAAACTTCTCAGCGGTGTGCAGAGCCCCGACCGCGGCACCATCACCGTTCGCGGCACGTGCACCACCGGGTTCTCGAGCCCGCAGGCGGCCCGCGCGGCCGGGATCATCACTGTCTTTCAGGAAGTTCTCACTGCCGATACACGGTCGGTGCTTGAAAACGTCTGGGTCGGAGTTGACGGCCTGTTTCGCAACCGAGTGTCGGCACGAGCGAAGCGCGAGCGCGCCACCGAGGTGCTGCAGCAACTCCTCGGCTATGTCCCTGATCTCGGCACACCGATGCTCAATTTGTCGCTGAGCGAACGGCAAGCCTGCGTCATCGCCCGCGCCCTCGTCTCAGAGCCGCATCTGCTCATCCTGGACGAAGCCACCTCTGCTCTCGATGTCGCCACCCGCGACCGCCTGCTCACCATCATTGGCCGGCTGAGCGCTGAAGGCGTCAGCACGCTCTTCATCAGCCACCGGATGGATGAAGTCGAAATCATCGGTGATCGTGTGACGGTTCTGCGCTCCGGTGAGACGGTCGCCTCCTTTGAACGTGGAGCCTGGCAACCGCACGACCTCGTGCAGGCGATGAGCGCGATCGGACAATCCGCCGAAGACTCACGCGCACGTCGAACGAAGGGGAACAGCGCAGCTGCCCCGCTGTCGATCCAGGCCCGTGCGCTGCGTCTCACCTCAGACAGCCGGCCATTCGACGTGACCGTTCGGCGTGGAGAGGTCATCGGGCTGGCGGGCCTGGACGGTCACGGCCAGGAGGAGTTCCTGATGGCGCTGGCCGGCATCCGTCGTGCACAGGCCGGTTCGGTCACTCGCCACGACGAGGAACGCCTGGTCGACATCGACTCGAATCGGATCGCCGCTCGCAACCGAGTCGCGTACCTGCCCCGCGATCGGCGTGCCGATGCCATCTTCGGCTGGATGCCGATCCGCGACAATTTCGCGCTGCCCACCCTCGAGAAAGATGGCCGGGCCGGCTTCGTCACGGCCAAGCGAATCGATGCGCGGCTGGCGCATTGGCGAGAGGCGCTGTCCATCAAGTACGGGCACTCGTCCGACGCCATCACCACTCTGAGCGGTGGAAACCAGCAGAAGGTCATCCTGGCCCGCTGGCTCGCCGCCGGACCTCGCGTCTTGCTGCTCAACGACCCCACACGGGGCATCGACATCAACGCCAAACGCGACCTCTACAAGGTGGTTTCCAAACTGGCCGATGAAGGCATGAGCATTGTCATGCTGTCGTCAGAGATTGACGAGCATCTCGACCTGATGGACCGGGTTCTCGTTTTCCGTGAACAATCGCTGTTCGCCGAAATCGCACACAACGAGCTGACGAGAGAGAAACTCGTCGCCGCCTATTTCGGACAGGAAGAAGGTAACGCGGCATGACTACCGCATCCCTGACCGTTCCCCGCAGCTCCGGCGCCGGGACATTCTCGCTCCGAAGCTGGATCGCGAAGTACTACTTCGTGCCGGCCCTCGTCATCTCAATCGTGTTGCTCGCAATCAACCTTTGGCTTCAGCCGAACTTCAACTGGGGCCAGCAGCTGCTGATTTTCGCGCCGTTTGCGATCGTCGCCATGGCGAGCAGCTTTGCGCCGATGTCCGGTGGCGGCGGCATCGACCTGTCGATTTCCCCCGTCATGACGCTCACGAGCGCCGTCTACGTCGTCTGGTTGGCGCCGAATGGTCTCGGCGGTCTCATCGCCATCCCCATCGTGCTGGTCACGGGTGTGCTGGTCGGTCTGGTCAACGGGCTCATCGTCACACGCCTGCGCATTTCACCCATCATCGGCACGCTCTGCATGAACTTCATCATCATCGGGGTCTGCCTGAAAGTTGCTCCGCAGGCGACAGTGATCACTACAGGCTGGATGCGCGACCTCGCGGTGAACGGACTGTTCGGCATCCCCGCCGGTTTGGTGCTCATCGCGATCCCGGTCATCATCTGGTCGGCCCTGCGTCTCACGCCGTTCACTCGCACACTGCTCTGGGTCGGCAGCAACGACATCGCTGCCTTCGCCAGCGGCGTGAACGTCGGACTCGTGCGCGTCATCGCCTACTCGCTCGGCGGTCTCGTTGCGGGCATCGGCGGCATCACGCTGGTGACCCTGTCCGGCACGGTGGACGCGTCCACCGCGGCCGCCTACCTGGTGCCGGGCCTCGTCGCCATGGCCCTCGGCGGCGTGGCCGTCGAGGGAGGACGCGGCGGAATGGCCGGTCCCATATTCGGAGCAGCGATCATCTACCTCCTGCAGGGCGCACTGACTGAGGCCGGATTCGAGCAGGCCTGGCTGCAGGTCGTCTACGGTCTGCTTCTCGTCGGAGCCATCATCTTCAGCAAAAAGCTCAGCGTTGCAGGAAAGAGAGCATCATGACGACCACCTCAAACATCGTGGTCATCCCCGAGAGCACCTCGCCGGCGGCTCGGCTCTGGCGCGGCTTCGTCGCAGTACAGAAGGAATACCCGGCGTTGCAGCTCGTTGCCATCGCCGTGATTCTGCTCATCGGGGCCAACCTGCTGCCCGGTCTGCTCAACCCCAATGGCATCCGTCTCATGCTGGTGATGGCGGCGCTGACAGGTCTGGCCGCTCTCGGCCAGACACTCGTCATCATCATCGGCGGGATCGACCTCTCTATTGCGAGCGTGATCGGCGCTGCCGGACTGGCCGTGAGTCAGCTGCCCGGAAAGTACGGCATCGACTTTGGCGTGGTCTTCATCGGTGTCATCATCGGGGCAGCGCTCCTCGGTGCCGGAATCGGCTATGTCAGCCACCGTTTCGACCTGAATCCGCTCATCATCAGCTTGGGCGCCGGTGCCTTTGCCCTCGGCGTGGTCTACGTGCTCAAGGGCGGCTACTTCACGGGGACGGCTCCCAGCTGGCTCGGCTCGTTCATGTCCCCGGTCTCGACCACATTCGGCCTGCCGATTCCGCCCGTCGTGATGCTCTGGATCGTCGTCGCGATCATCATGTTCGTGCTGTTCACCTGGACGGCCAGCGGTCGCCGCCTGTCCGCAGTGGGCACCAACCGTCGTGCCGCTGACCTCTCGCTCGTCAAGAGCCGCAGGATCTGGGTCATTGTCTTCATGATCAGCGCCGTCGGATCTGCCGTGGTTGGAACCCTGCTCGCCGGTTACTCCGGGAGCGCAGACCTCACCCAGGGCAATACCTATATGTTCCAGAGCCTCGCGGCGGTTGTCGTGGGCGGAACGATGATGGGCGGCAAGGGCGACTACAACCGGACGATCACCGGCGCCCTGCTCATCACCGCCTTGAACACGGTGCTCATCGGCCTGGGATTCTCGAGCGCCGACCAACAGATTCTCTTCGGCGCCGTCATCCTCATCTCCGTGGTCGTCTACGGTCGCGAGCGCCGCCTGCGGGATCGAATCTGATCTCGCTCCTCACCGTCCGCGGCATTCCCCGCCGCGGATCAACGCAATACCTGTATCTGACCACCTGCAATGACGCAAAGGAATGGGTAACCCCACATGGCAATCAACAGCATCTCGACACGACGAATGGTGAAACGCGCCCCCGTTATCGCCCTCGCCGCCCTCTTTATCGGCACCTCGCTCGTTGGCTGTAGCGCAGCCACCGACACGCCGACCGGCTCGACCGGCGGCGGCAGCGCCGTTGCAGCAGCCACACTGGCGGACTCGGGCTGCGGCTCGCTCCCCGGTGGTATGCCGGCCGATCCGGATGGCGTTCTCGCGAACATCGCCGCCCCGGCAGCGAAGGCACTCGAAGGCATCGACTTCACCCTCAGCAAGAGTGCCTGGGCTGACACCCCCGAGAACAAAGGCCCCTGGACCATTGGTTACAGCGCGCTGCCTATCACCGGCGCCATCAACCAGGGCTACCTCGACCAGCTTCAGAAGCGATTCGACGAGGCCAAGGCCGCCGGCCTCGTCACGGGTGACTTTCAGATCAACCTGATGCCGGACCCGTCGTCGATGTCGCCCGCTCAGCAGCTGCAGGGTTACCAGTCGCTCGTGAGCAGCGGTGTGGACGGAATCCTGCTCCAGGCGTTTGCGCCGGTCGCCATGGCGACGGCGGTTGACGATGCCGGTGCGGCCGGCATTGTCACCTCGTCGTTCACGCCGATCTCGAGTTCGTACGCGGTCGCATCTGGAGTCTCCTTCTTCCAGGATGCCGGTTCCGCTGCGGCCGGTGTGCTCGGCCAGCTGGGCGGCAAGGGCAAGGTTCTGATCGTCAACGGAATCGAGGGTATCGACCCGCAGGTGCAGGGCGCCAACGGTGTGAAGGCGGCGCTGTCGGTGTGCCCCGACATCGAGGTCGTTGCTGAGATCCCCGCCATGTTCACCAACGGGACAGCCAAGACCGCGGTGCAGAACTTCCTCGCGTCGTACCCTGGCAAGATCGACGCCGTGCTCCAGATGGGCGGCATGGCGACCGGCGTCATCAACGCCTTCGAACAGGTCGGCCGCGATGTGCCGCTGGTGGGCATGAACGGTGCCAGTGCCGGCGCATTGGCGTACTGGAACGAGAACAAGGCGAGCTACTCGCCGGCCGGGGTGGCCGGAAGCCCGGCACAGCAGGCTGACGCCGCGTGGGACGTGCTCATTCGCACCCTCGCCGGAAAAGGCCCGAAGGCAAACTACATGCCGCTGATCCCGACGCTGATCACGAGCGACAATGTTGCGGACTTCGTTGTGGAAGGTGCAGACCAGAACTCAGACGCCCCAATGGGCGAGGGAGCACCGTACGTGACCCCGGAGGCGCTCGACGAATTCTTCGCCATCAGCGGTAGCCCCGAGAAATAGACGTACTCGTCACCGTGAAACGCCCCTGGCCTGTGCGGCCAGGGGCGTTTTGTCATGCACCGCAGGCTGAGTCGCCGGTGGTTGGGCTTGGTGAGACATCCGTCGGCCAGCCGGACAACGGAACCCCGACCCAAGGATCGGCTTGCCGGTCCCGCCGACTTTGACAGGTGCGGTCGAGGTGCCCCGGTGCGCCGGTCAAACTCGTCCGAAACGGTCAAGCTCGCCGCGGCCTCGATGGTGGTCTCGCTCCGTGTGGGCCGTCCTGGGTTCCACCGTCATGGTGAAACGCGTGAGGGGGCGGGGTCCTGTTGGACCCCGCCCCCTCACGCATTGTGCGATTCAGGCTTTGTCGAAGGTGACGACGACTCGGCTCGGAATGCGGAAGTTGAAGCCGGGCAACGGGGTCAGGTCGCTGGCTTCCTCATCGAGCACGAGGTTCTTCGTGCGGGCCAGGAGGCGTTCGAGGCCGACCTGGGCGTAAAGCCGGGCCAGGGGAGCGCCGGGGCAGCGGTGTTCGCCGGAGCCGAAGCTCAAGTGGTGCATCACGTTGCGACGGCCGGCATCGAACTCATATGGGTTCTCGAACTTCTCGGGATCGTGGCTTCCTGCCCCGAACGAAGTGAAGACGATTGCGCCGGCCGGCACCTCGATGCCGTCGACGACGGTGTCCTTGACACAGCTGCGAGGGTGCCACTGGAGTGGACCCTCCATGCGCACGGATTCTTCGATGACCTTGCGGAACTTGCCCGAGTCCTCGCGCAGGCTTTCCTGCAGCTCGGGCATTTGGGTGAGGTGCACGATCAGCGCAGCCACCATCGCGGCAGTGGTGTGGTACGCCGCGAGGAACATCGAGCGCACGTGCACGACCATGGCGTTCTGGTCGAACTCGCCGTCACGGGCGATCTGGTCGTGGATAACTTCACTGAGGTAATCGTCCGTCGGGTTCTCCAACCGCATGCGGCACTGTTCGAGAACGTAGTCTGAGCTCTCGTCGAGCGCCTTCTCCGTGCGCGCGATCTCCTCGGCGGTGGGTGCGGTCATGCTCAGTCGGGTCACGATGTCTGTCCAGCGCTTCACGTCGGCGGCATCCTCGCGTGGCATGCCCATGATGATGGTGAGCACTTCGAGCGGGATAGCCTCGGCGAAGGCGTCGCTCATGTTCGCGGTGCCGGCGTCGATGAAACCGTCGATGAGACGGTCGGCCACTTCGGCGATCACCGCGGGATAGCTGGCCATCCGCTCGGGGGTGAAGAGCTTGTTGGCCCAGGCGCGCTTGACGTCGTGATCCTCGCCTTCGGTGAAGGCAATCCCTTCCGGGCGGTAGCGAGTGGGAACCTCTGGGTACGGCAGGTTCAGGAGCGCGGCCATGTCGGGAAGCACATGAGAGAGGTTGGAGTCGAACTCGTCGATGTGGCTCAGGATGTGCGAGACGGCTTTCCAGCTGGTGGCCAGATAGATGGGGCGACCGTTCGGGTGCGGCTCGGCGAAACGATAGATGCCCGCCTCCTCGCGCAGCGTGTTGAAGTAGGAGGCCGGCTGCTTGCGTGTATCGGGCGGCGGCGGCCAGGCCGCGAGTTCATCGGTGCTGACCTCGAGCAGAGTGGGGGCGGGAATGGGCACGTAGACCTCCGTTGGCTTGGTGTGATTCGGGTGGTGAATGAAGAGTGAGCGCTAGAGATCCAGCACGAGCTTGGCGCATTTTGAGCGCGAGACACAGATCATCATGCAGGTGTTTTCAGCCTGTTCAGCGGGGCTCAGCACCGAGTCACGGTGGTCGGCTTCTCCCGAGATGATGGCAGTCTCGCAGGAGCCGCAGGTGCCCTCTTCGCAGGAGGTGAAAACGTCGACGCCGGCGTCGCGGGCCGCCTGGAGGATGCTGACGCCAGGGCCGACCGTGAGCGTCAGCCCACTCGCTTCCAACTCGACCTCGAACTCGTCGAGGGAGGCCGCCTGTTCGAACTTCTTCGGGGCAAAGCGTTCCATGTGCACTGCGCCGGTCGGCCAGTGTGCGCTGCGCTCTTCGACAGCGTTCAGGAGAGGCGCGGGGCCGCAGGTGTAAATGAGAGTGTCGGCCTGGGACTCGCCGAGCAGACCGGCGAGATCGATCCGACCCTTCTCATCTTCGGGCCAAACGACGAGGCGCTCGCCGTGAGCGGAAAGCTCCTCGAGAAAGGCCATCGACGCGCGCTGACGGCCGCCGTAGACCAGGGTGTACTCGGCGCCGGAGCGCTGTGCCTCTGCGACCATCGGAATCAGCGGGGTGATGCCGATGCCGCCGGCGATGAAGATGTAGCGCTCGGCCGGCTGGAGCGTGAAGTGGTTGCGCGGTCCGGTCACAGCAACGGTGTCGCCGACCGACAGGGCGCTGTGCACGAACTCGGAGCCGCCACGGCTCTGCGGCTCCCGCAGAACGGCGATGCGCCAGCTGGAGTCGTCATCGGGGTTGGAGCAGAGCGAGTACTGCCGGGTGAGACCGCCGACGGTGATGTCGATGTGCGAGCCCGGTGTCCAGGCGGGCAGAGCCGCACCATCGGCACTGGTGAGGGTCAGCGCCCGCACGCCGTCAGCGACAGTGTCGATTAAGGTGATGGCCAACATGAAGCTCACCTCAGAGTGACTCCCCGTGGCGGTGGTGACTTCGGTAGTGAGATTGGTCATCGCCAACATCTCCTTCAGGATCTGTGTCTGGCTCGTCCCGTGTACTCGAAGTTTTCCGATTCCTGGTTGGAAGCCACGTCTTTGTGTGTAGCGAGCATTTCATATAGAACAACCGACGGCAAGACGTAAGGGACTGCGATTCATAACAAACCCGCTCGGAACGGTGCTTGACCGAAATGTGACGCCTGACAGGATGGGTGTCGTGTCCACTGTGATGACAATGAAGCAAAAGCAGGGCGCCGAATCCCGGGAGAAAATCCTCGATGCGGCCGTCGGGCTCATTTTCGAGCGCGGTTACTCCGGCACCACGATCTCCGCCCTCTGCAAGCGGTCGGGGCTGCTCGTCAGCTCGGTCTACCACCACTTCGGCAGCAAAGACGGAGTACTCGCGGCAGTGGTTAAACGTGAGTCGGAGCGATTCTTCACCGAGCTCCCGCGTTGGGACGACTTTCCGGGCGAGGACGTGGTGCTGCGATTCCGCTCCTTCATGGAAGCAGTCGGATCCGCAATTCACGAAGACCCGAAGTTCTTTCGCATCCTGGTGACGCTGTCCATGGAACCGGCTGACATCAGCGACGAGACGATCGACTCAATCCGGCGTGTGCGCGAAGGCGGGCGACACTATTTGGATGAGTCCATTTCAGCGATGGTTGAAGCGGTCCACAGCTCTCACGATCCGGTCGAGATCTCGTCGTTCTGCCTGGCGGTGCTCGAGGGCTCGGCAATCGGGCGTCGCATCGAACCAGGAGTGCTCGTGCACGACCTGGTCTTCCGCCAGCTGGCGACGGCGGCGATCGCCCTCGCCAGCGCTCCCGAAGACGACTGAGGCGCCGGGCGACAACTGCCGCCGGGCGCCCGTCAGAGACGAGGTCTGGGCTAGACCGACGTCTGTCCGCCGTCGATGAAGAATCCTTGCCCGGTGATGAACGCGGCCTCGTCGCTGCCGAGGAAGGCGGCGAGGGAGGCAACTTCTTCAGGCTCGCCGAGTCGCCCCATCGGCACTTGCTGCGCGAGCACGTCGTGGCCGACGGGCGCTCCGTCGAGGATGGGTGTGCGGATGAGACCGGGGCAGATCGCGTTGACCCTGATGCCCTCCCGCGCGTACTCCATGGCGGCCTGCCGGGTCATCATGATCACCGCCCCCTTGGACGGCGGGTAGGCAAAGGATCCGGGAGCAGAGATCAGCGACGCAACCGAGGCGGTGTTGACGATGTTGCCGCCGCCGTTTCGCAGCATCAGCCTGATGGCGCCGCGCATGGCGAGAAACGCGCCGCGCACATTGATGTCCATCACCCGGTCCCACTCTTCTAGCTCGTATTCGTGCGCCCGCAGCGCGGCGCCGGTGATGCCGGCGTTGTTGTACAGCACGTCGAGTCGGCCGAACCGCTCCTCGGTGAAGCTCAAGAGGGCGTCGATGTCTTCTGGTCTCGAGACATCGCAGTGCAAGGGGACGATCGCGTGGGGAAAGGCGGCAGCGGTCTCCGCCTCTGACCCGCTGATGTCGGCAGCGACGACGCGAGCACCCTCTTGCGCGAGGCGCCAGGCGATGGCTTTGCCGATTCCGGAACCGGCCCCGGTCACGATGGCTACTTTGCCGTCGAATCGTGAGTTCACAAGTGAACCTTTCCGCGCGGTCAGGCGCTTTTCAAAAGTGGGATGAGGATGGTGTCGACGAGTTCTACTTCGAATTGCTCGTCGATCGGGTCATAAGTCAGAAGCATCCGGGCCATAGCGAGCGATGGCGCGATGTCGTGGAACAGGCGGATGTCGCGAGCCGCCGCAGGCACCTCGCCGCGGGCGATGGCGCGCTCGACGATGATCTCGCTGCTGTGGTTGATCGAGGAGATGAATCGGCCGCGCATATAGGCGACCAGATCGGGGTTCTTTCGCATGGCTTGAATAAGGCCCACGATGATGGGGGCCTGACTGCTTTCGAACGAGCTGAAGACCAGAAAGCTGGGGATGGCGGCGAGCAGATCACCGCGCAAGGTGCCGGTGTCTTCCGGGAGCGCTTTGACCACGGTTTCCTGTGCACGCACCGCGTCGAGGATGAGCTCAGGTTTGCCGGGCCACCGACGGTAGATGGAGGCTTTGGCCACGCCGGAGCGTGCGGCGACGCCCTCGATGCTGGTGTGGTCATAGCCCACCTCGCCGAGAAGTTCGAGCGCAGCCCGATGGATGAGGAGGTCGACCCCCGGGTCGCGGGGTCGTCCGCGAGAGGCGGTGGAACTCGTGCCGCGCTCGGTTTGATCGCGCTTCGTTGCCACGTCAGCCTCCTTGATCATTGCCACTCGCACAAATCTATACGCCAACGTATCGTAAATGGTTCGTGCGGTGGATGTCTGTCTACGGTCTGTTAAAAAAGCCGGGCGAGCGATGGTCGAGGGAGCGCACAGCACTCGCTACACTCAACGCGTGACCGATTCGATCCCCACTCCGGCCGAGGCCGAGATGCACAACCGGCCCGGGCACCTCATCCGCAGAGCCCAGCAGGTGCACAGCTATCTCTGGACGAGCATGGTGTCCAAGGACGTCACGCCCAGCCAGTTTTCTGCACTCACCGTCGTCGCCGCGAACCCCCTCTGCGACCAGATCACGCTGTCGAGGGAGTCCGGCCTTGACACGTCGACGGCGGGCACGGTCATTCACCGACTCGTCGGCGCCGGCTGGGTCGAGATCGATCGTGACCCGAAGGACCGTCGCCGCAAGCTCCTCAGCCTGACCATCGAGGGGCAGCGCGTCTTCGATGAGACTCTGGTGAAGGCATCCGCCATGACCGAACGGATGGTCGAATGCCTGGATGGTGGGGAGCAGCGCCAGCTCACCTCGCTCCTCGCTCGAATCGTCACCCATGGTGAGAAACTCCGCGAATCTCATGCCGAGGGTGCGACCGCCGCCGGATCTCCCGGCGGCGGATCGAGCGTTCGCTAGAACGTGCGCGGTGAGCTGCGCATCATGTCACGCCAGTCGTCGACAGGCGTGAGTACCGGGTCCTCGACACCCTCATCGAAGCCGCGGAAGTCAGACTGGCTGACGCCGGCCAACTCAAGCGGGCGGTAGTCCCATTCGACCTTCATCGGGTCGTTGGCTGGCACGAACTGGTCCATGTAGCGACCACCGCAGAAGTGCGCCGGCTTTGCCTGATCCCAGATGATCATCTGGTTCTCGTCGATGACGTTGGCGTTCGCCGAGACCGCTTGGGTCATTCCGGTGACGGTCATCCGGTGAATCCAGGAGTGGGTCCAGTCGACCTTCATCTCGAAGTGGGCGTAACACTCCTTGATGCGGGGTGGGGCGATGGTCTTCGACGGCACCGTCGTCAGGCCGACCTTCTCCAGCTCGTTGATGCCGCGCTTCCACGGCAGGCCGATGATGAGTACCTTTTCGAGCAGTTCGCGGTCGAAAGGCACCAGGTTGATAGTGAACTCACCCGTGGCGAGGATGTTTGCGTGGGTGTCGCTGCCCTGGGTGCAGGTGAACGAGAGTTGCACTGGGTCGTGGCAGACACGCACTGTCGACCCATACGATGCGGCGTTGACGTTTCCGTCGGCGTCGACCGTGGTGATGATCGCCAACAGCGAGGTGGGCGCAATGATGCAGTCCCAATTCTCGGGTCGGACATCAACCTTCTCTACATTCATGGGAGCTCCTTTGCGTGGGGGTATCGTCGGCTCGTCACAAGCATCAGGGCGCGGGGCGCATGCCTCTGACGATCCATCTAGGAAGCCTAGAGCGGGCAGTGCCGCGGGCGGAAAGACCGAAGGTGGCCGACTCATACATGCGCGGTTATGAGACCTGCGCTCATCGTGGGGGCCGTATCAATTGACCTGGATCGCTCTCAGTCGCGGCGAATGCCCCGCCGGCCGCACCGCTACAGTGAACGACACGAGAGCCCCAGCGCTCGACGACCCGTCAGAAGGAGTGTCAATGCCGACCAGCACGGAGGCCCCCGGCCGCCACGGCCGAACCATCCGTCACATCGTGGCCACCGCGGTCCATGAGCGACTCGTCGGTACCGATACCCCGGGCGGCATCACCCCGATCCCGGAAGGCCCCGCCTTCGACCGAGACGGCAAGGTTTTCTTCATTAGCGCCTTCCCCGACGCCGACGGCTACAAGGTCTTTCGCTGGGACCCCCAGACGAATGCCATCGAACGCATCATCGCCGATGACAGCATCGCGCTGGCTTCCCTCGTTCTGCACAGGGACGGCCGGATCTTTCTCGCGGACTTTCGCGGCGGTTCACACGGTGGCGGCCGCATTGCCGTCGCGAACGCCGACGGCAGCAACCTGCGCACCTTCATCGGCGAATTCGAGGGCACGGCGATCATTCCGGACGATCTGATCTTTGCCGCCGACGGCACCATGTACTACAACGATTTTCAGGGCACAGCGCTGAATCCGACCGGTCGCGTCATTCGGGTCGACCCGGACGGCAGTCAATCACTGCTGATCGGTGGGGTCGCCATGCCGAACGGTATCGGTCTCTCGGTGAAACAGGACCGCCTCTGGATCAGCGAGCACGTCACTAACCGGCTCCTCGGCATCCAACTCGACGGACGAGCAGTACCCGACACCCGTGTCTACGGCTACTTCACCGGCGGGCTGCTCGACTCCATCACGATCGACTCGGCCGACAACGTCTATCAGGCCGTCTACGACGGCGCCCGGGTGGAGGTGCTCGACGGGGAAGCCAACCCGCTCGCCGTGATCACCCCAGGGGAGAACCCGCTACGCGACTACCCACGGACGACCCATGTCGCCATCCAGCCAGGAGGCACGCTCGGCGTGCTCCTGGCAGGGGGACCCACCGGCATCGGCCTGTTCACCTTCGAAGCACTCGCCCCCGGACTTATCCCGTTTTCGCACCAGTGAGCTTCGCACCAGTGAGCGCGTCGCTTGCCGGCTCCCTGGACGTCGAGTCGACCACCGCGCGGAAGACGACGCCGAGCGCCCGGCTCTGGCCGTCAGACTGAGCGATCATATAGATCGGGAGTGTCGGGCCCTCCAGGGGAATGAAGACGAGAGCGGCGTCGCTGCGGGCCGGCGCGAAATCCTCCGGCACGACCTCGATGCCATTTCCCTCTCGAACCGCGACGAAATCTTCGTCATAGTTGCTGGTCGCCGTTGTCGAGACCTTCATGCGGAAGCCCGCCTCAAGACAAAGTTTCTGCATCATCGGATTGGAGGCGAAGACGTTGGCGCTCGGCAGAATCCATTCCTCATCGCGCAGGTCCCACAGGGTGAGGGTGCGGCTCTCGGCCAGCGGATGCGTGGAGGGGAGCGCGACGACCAGGGGAGTGTTGCGCACGAGCACTGAGCGTAGCGTCGCCGTGTGCGTGGGGGCGATCACCACTGCCGCATCGAGGCGTCCCTCGATGACCGCCGTGACAAGCCTCACACTGCTCTCGCTGACGAAGTCGAGGCTCAGCTGCGGAGCCAATTCACCGAGGCGCCGCAGGATTCCCATGCGAACGCGTGACTGAATTCGCGGGTTGATGCCCACGCTGACGTGACCGGTTCCGCCACCCCGCAGCTCCGCGGCCGTGACCAACGCGTCGTCATAGGCGGCCACTGCGATACGCGCCTTGGCGGCGAATTCCTCACCACTCGGCGTGAGCATGACCGCCCTGGTGCTCCGCACCAGCAGCTGCAACTCGAGTTCTTCCTCGAGTTTCTTGATCTGGGCGCTCAGTGCTGGCTGGGCCAAATGGAGACGTTCAGCGGCGCGCGTGAAGTGAAGTTCTTCGGAAACGGCAAGGAATTGCCGCAGGTGTCTGATCTCGATCGCCATCGATCACTCCATTCGGGCTGGGAACACTGACTCGCGGCGTTCATATCGTTCCAATGATAAGTCAGTCCGGGTTACGTCTTTCCCTCTGCCCGACGGCGCTACATAGTCTGAGGGTCGACCAAGGCGCTGATCCCGTGATGACGGGGGAGTGCCCGAACATGCCTCAACCAGAGCCAAGGGATTTTCGATGAGCGCGCTGTACACCAACCCCACTCGGGTCTACTCGGGCCTCGGATCCAGTGGCTCTCTCAGCGACCACGTCCGCACTCTCGGCGGCGGTCGGATCGCCCTCATCGGGGATGCGGGGCTCAAGCGCGTCGGGGTGCTCGACCGTTTCGAAGAGCAGCTCGCCGGAGCAATCGCCGTCACCGTCCTCGCCGAGATCGACCCCACCATCGCAGCGGCGGAAGCCGCTGCCGTTCTCGCCCGTGAGGCCGGCGCTGACATCGTCGTCGGGATCGGCGGAGGGAGTGCCCTCAGCCTGAGCAAGGCGGTCGCCCTGCTCCTCACCAACCCCGCGCCCGTCGCCGCATATGAGGGTATCGGGCTGGCCCCGCACCGCCCCGCGCCGTTCATCGCGGTGCCGACCACGGCGGGATCGGGCAGCGAGGTCTCCAACGCCTTCGTGCTCTATGACACCGAGAGCAGCCACAACGTCGGCATGCGCGGTTGGGGCTATGAGCCCGACATCGCGGTTCTCGACGGAGAGCTGCTCGTCGGGCTTCCGCTCGTTCCGATGCGTGACGCCGCCGCGGATGCCCTCAGCCACGGCTTCGAGGCGCTCTGGGCCAATGGCGCAACACGCTTCACGGACACGGTGGCGCTCTCCGCCGTCCGTACGATCCGCCAGACGCTGCCACTGGCCTTGAGCGAACGTCGTCCGGCCGATCTGCAGGCCTTGCTTGAAGCATCCACGATGGCGAACTTCGCCTGTGGCAACGCCGGCCTCAGCCTTGTTCACGCGCTCTCCGGATCGTCGAAGATTCGGGTTGCGCATGGCCGCCAGAACAGCGTGTTGCTGCCCATCGTCGCCGGGTTCAACCGCTCAGTTGTCTCGGCGGAGGTCATCGCAGAAATCGACGCATTGCCTGATCTCTACGCCGCGGCCGGCATCCCCACCGTCTTCGACGCCGCAGAACTCATCCCCGACGCCGCTCTGGAATTCTATGCAGCCGCCGTCGACAGCCCTTTCCGCCGCAACAATCGCCGGGATTCCAGCACAGCCGAGCTCCGCGAGCTTGCCAACCTGGCCGCAGCAACCCGCTGACCCACCGATTTATCACTAAGGACGACCATCGTGTCTATGACCATCGCCACTCAGATCTCCAACCTCGCGCTGATCGGCGGTGAACGCCGCGGTGCCTCCGATGGGCGCACCCTCGACGTTTTGAACCCCTCCAACGGCGAGATCATCACCCAGATCCCGCGTCTGTCCGCCGCCGATGTCGACGATGCCGTTGACGCAGCGAAGCGCGCATTTCCGGCCTGGGCCGCTCTGGAGCCGCTGCAGCGCGCCGGCTACCTCGACCGTCTCGCCGACGCGATCGAGGCGAACTCCGAACGCCTCGCCCAGCTTGACTCCCTCGACAACGGAAGCCCGCTGCACGAGATGCGCTTTGACAGTAAGGTCGCGGCCGGCCAGCTGCGTTACTTCGCCGGCTTGGTGCTCGAGGCTCAGGGCAGTACCATCCCGGCCGGCAATGAGCGCCTGATGTATTCGCTGCGTCAGCCCTACGGTGTCGTCGGCCGCATCAGCGCTTTCAACCACCCGCTGCTCTTCACCGTCGGCAAGATGGCCGGTGCGCTGGCCGCAGGTAACACCGTCGTCACCAAGCCCTCAGAACACACCTCGCTGTCGTCGCTCGCCGCGGCCGACATCATCCAGGAAATCTTCCCTCCCGGGGTCATCAACATCATCACCGGCCTCGGTCACGAAGCCGGCGATGCACTCGTCGCGCACCCGGATGTTCTGCGCTTGGCGTTCATCGGGGCCGACGGCACCGGTCGCGCGATCCAGCGCCGTGCGGCCGAGGTGGCCGTCAAGCATGTCACCCTCGAGCTCGGCGGCAAGAACCCCATCGTGATCTTCCCTGACGCAGATGTGGATAAGGCCATCACCGGTGCGCTGCGCGGCATGAACTTCACCTGGCAGGGCCAGTCCTGTGGGTCGACGTCGCGTCTGATCGTGCACCGCTCCATCCACCGTCAGGTCGTCGACGGCCTCGCAGAGAAGATGGAAGCCATCCGCTCCGGTCTGCCGCAGGACGCGGACACCGACATCGGTGCCATCGTCAATGAGCAGCAGTTCAACAAGGTGATGAGCTACATCGAGATCGGCAAAGAAGAGGGTGCGGACCTCGTTGCCGGCGGCTACCGCGTCACCGACGGGGCGCTGGCCGATGGCTTCTTCATCCGTCCGACGCTCTTCGACAACGTCGACCCATACGGTCGTCTCGCGCAGGAAGAGATCTTCGGCCCGGTGCTGGCCGCGATGCCGTTCGACGACTACGACGAGGCGCTGCGCATCGCCAACAGCGTGCAGTACGGCCTGACCGCGAGCGCTTTCACTCAGGACTTGGCCACCGCTCACCGTTTCGCTCGCGATATCGAAGCCGGCTACGTCTGGATCAATGAGACGTCACGCCACTTCCTCGGCACGGGCTTCGGCGGCTACAAGAACTCAGGGATCGGACGTGAGGAGAACCACGAGGAGCTGCTCTCCTGGACCCAGTCGAAAAACGTCTCTGTGCTCTTCGGCACAGAGGCTCCCCGCGCCGGACACTGAGGGACAGTGAAATGACCACATCTCTGCAGGTGCCCGGTACCGACTCGGCCGCGGCGCGTTTGATCAGTGAGGCGAGCAAGGCGCTCGCCTTCGGCGGACTCTCTGACCTCGTCTGGGGTCATGTCTCCGTGCGCGACCACGCCAATCGCGGCATCTGGATGAAGGAATCCGGGCTGGGTTTCGAAGAGGTCGCCCCCGATTCGGTGCAGCTCATCGGTTGGGATGGCACGGTGCTGGTCGGCACTGGGCCACGCCATATCGAATACTTGATCCACACCGGGGTCTATGCGGCCAGGGCGGATGTCACGTCAATCGTGCATGCGCACAGTGACGCGGTCAACGCGTGGTGCTCGCTCGACGTGCCCATGCGGCCGCTCACCCACGCGGGAATGATTTTCAGTAATCCAGAGTTGCCCCGCTTCGATGAGACGGCCAACCTCATCCGTACCCCGGAGCTGGGTGAGCGCCTGGCCGAGGCGCTCGGCGACGCCGTGGGAGTGCTCATTCCCCAGCACGGTTTTGTGATGACGGGTGAAGACGTGCCGACAGCCGTCATGCGCGCCGTGCTTCTCGAACGTGCGGCCACGACTCTGCTGGCGGCACTCAGCGCGGGTGAGGTGCGGTCCTGGGCTTCAGACGCAGACCTGGCGGAGTTCGCCTGGCCGCCGAACCAGATTCAGGCCGGCTGGAACTACCTCGTGCGCAGCGCCCTTGCTATGGAAGCGCGGACCGTCGTGGAGCGACTCCCTCTCTAATCCAATTCGTTGATCGAGGAGCAGCCGACGGAGGAGGCCGCGTCTCGAGATCTCGCGAGCCAATCCTCAATCGCAACCCAGGTCAAGAGATCGGTTCGCCTGATCTCGAGACACGTGCTCGCAAGCTCGCGCGTTCCTCGATCAACGAAATGGTCATGTATCCAGTAGGCCTCGCTGGTTTCTGCAAGCTCAACCAGCGGCGCGCGCGAGGGCGAGCACGCGGTCGAGACCGAACGTCGCTGACGCCGCCCCGCCGCGAAGCATGCTGCTCTCGAAAGGACTGAGGCCGAGTTCGGCGAGGTAGTCGACTCCCTCCGAATAGCCCAGGAACGCATGCGTGCGCGTCCAATCTGTCCCCCACAGGGTGCGTTCCGGTCCGAACGAGTCGAGCACGCGCCGCAGCGGTGCGAACACATCGCGGTAGGGGAAGGGCTCGTGGGAGAGCGCGGGCACCCCGGTCGCCTTCACCGCCACGTTCGGCAGCGACGCGAGTGAAAGGATGCTGGGCAACTCCGCGAAAGGATCGGCCGGTGCCGGCGGCGTCGGTGCCCCGCGCATGCCGAGGTGATCGATGATCACGGGGATGCCCGGGTGGCGTTCCGCGATCAGCTGAGCCTCGGCCGTGCCCGACCCGAGGGCCAGACACAGCGGCATCCGTCGTTCTTCCAGAGCAGTGAAGAGCGCGTCGTAACCACCGTCGGCGACGCGGGTGCGTTCCTGCGGCGACCACAGCATGAGTCGCAGCCCGACGGCCCACGGGACCTCGGCCCAGGCGGCCACGAACGCGGCCGGATCAGAATCGGCCGGGTCGACGGGAGCGACCACGGCGAATCGCCCCGCAAACTTCGCTGCCACCTCGACTGCGTAACTGGGATCGGCGCGGTAGTTGAGCCACGGGGAGACGATGATCGCGGCATCGACGCCGGCGGCATCCAAGAGGTCGACCGTGCTCTGCCCTGTCGCCTCAGCGAGCGGGCTGCCGTCCCCGGTCCAGGGCCGCTCCGGCCGGTTGCGTTCGAAGACGTGCAGCTGTGCGTCAATGACAGGCATGGCGCTCAGATGACGAAGCTGGTGAGCGTTTCAGGGGCGAACAGGTCCTCCGGCTCATAGTGTTTCGTGATGAGGCCCTGGTCGTAGGAGTACCGCAGGAAGGCGGCGAGGGTGGCCCGATTGGGCTCGAGCCCGTACGACCAGTAGTCGTCGCCCATCACCTCGCGTGCCTTGCGGGCGGCGAGGTAGCTGAACGGCAGCATGCTGCTGAGTGCCGCGGTTTCTTCCGCTCGGTCGGTGACCAGCTGCTTCGCGGCGGTGAACGCCTTGACGAGAGAACTGGCCATCCAGCGATTGGCCTCGTAGACGTCACGACGGATCACGACAACGTGCATGATCGGAAAGATGCCGGTGCGCTGGAAGTAGGCCAGCTCCTCTTCTTCCGTGTTCTCCCACAGCCGGCGCACCTTCGGGTTGCCGTCGAGGTAAGGCTGCGGAACACGCGGGGTGTGCAGTGCGTCGATCTCGCCGGATACCAGCATCTCGGCCAGGGTGCGACCCTCGGCGATCGGTGCGATATCGATGCCCGGAGGGGTGATCGCGATCTTCTCGTGGCGGCCGGGGGAGTGCAGGCCGCCGGTGCGGTAGGCGACCGAGTCGACCGGAACCCCATAGTCTTCGGCGAGAAAACCCCTGATCCAGACGGTCGCGGTCATCTGATATTCCGCGACGCCGACCGTCTTGCCGATCAGGTCCTTCGGAGTGTTGATGCCGGCATCCGCGTTGACGTAGACGCCGTTGTGACGGAACGCCCGCGACGGAAAGACCGGAATCGCGACGAACTCTCGTTTGCGTTCCAGCGTCAGCGTGTAGGACGAGAGCGACATTTCAGAGACGTCGAACTCGCCGTAGACGGCGGTGCGGTAGAAAATCTCCTCGACCGGCAGGTTGAGCACGTTCAGCTCAAGACCCTCGGCCTGGACCCGCCCGGTGCTGAGGGCGGAGGTGCGATCGTAGTCGCCGCACGCGAGGGTAACGGTCTTCTTCATGGGTGTGCCAATCGTCGTGCAGCCAGAGCAGTGAGAAGGGGTCGGATGCTGCGGGTTAGGTCGAAGAGCCGCCGTCGACCGCGAACACACCGCCGGTGACATAGGAGCTCTGCTCACTGAGCAGCCAGACCGCGAGATTCGCGATCTCCTCTGGCTTGCCGAAACGGCCGAGGGGCACGATGCTGAGGAAGAAGGCCTTCTTGTCCTCTGGCGCGGCGAGCAAGGTGGGGGTTTCGGTCGGGCCGGGAAGGATCGTGTTGACGCGGATGCCGTCGGGTGCTGCCTCGATCGCCGCGGTCTTCGTCAGCGAGATGATCGCTGACTTCGTGGCCGAGTAGAACCCGGTGTGCGGGGCACCCTGCAAGGCGGTTCCCGAGGAGGTATTGAGGATGATGCCGCCCTGTTTGTGGTCGCGCACGTGGTGGATCATCCGCTGCATGCCGCGCACCGTGCCCATGATGTTCACCGCGAGCAGCTTTTCGGCAAAGCCGAGGTCGAGCTCGCTGAGCGGCACCCGGGGGGCGGTGATGCCTGCATTGTTGAACAGGCCGTCGATGCGGCCGAAGTGGTCAACGCAGGCATCGAAGTAGCGGTCGACGTCGGCGAGCACGCCGATGTCGGCGGTCACGCCGAACGCGTTGTCGGAGCCGAGCTCGGCGACGGCCTTCTCGACGCTGTCGGCGGAGATGTCGACGATGGCGACCTTGGCGCCGTTGGCGACCAGTCCGCGTGCAGTGGCGAGTCCGATGCCGTTGCCACCCGCGGTGACGATGATGGTCTTGCCGGCAACGCCGTCAATGCTCATGCTGCTGCTCCGGCGGACGCGTCAGCATCCGTGATCTCGATGGCAAGCCACTGCGGGCATTCGGCCGAGTCGGCGAGGAAGAGGGGGTAGTCGTCAGAAACGACCTTCTTCACATTCTGCAGGCCCGTCTCGTGTTCGACGAAGGTGTCGCGATCGGGGAACCACTCTTGCAGCACGCCATCCCAACTGCTCGTCTGGTCCTCTGAAATGTTGGTGATGTAGTAGTCGTAGCGGGGGTTGAGGCCGATGGCGAGCGGGGCGTGCACGGTGCGCCAGTGGTGCGCAAACTGCGCGCGGGAGATGTCGGGGCGGCGCACGTTGAGCAGTAGGCGAAGCACTCCGCCGCGGCCGGGACCTGAGCCCGGACGCTCGAACATGAGTTGACCCTCGGCGGGAATGGTGAGCAGCGAACCCGGAATCGCCTCCGGACCATCGGCGGCAAATGCGACGTTTTCGAGGCCGGCGGGCAGGCCGAACTTCTGCTTGTGGTGGGCGCGGAACTCGAGAGCGTAGAGCCGAGTTCCCTCCGGCAGATGTTCGGGGCGAACGTCGAGAAAGCTGAAAACAGTCATGTTTCCACTATCACGGGGCTGTATCCGTAACGCAAAGACCAGGCTTGTGGCGATTGATAGCCCGTGCTGAATAGATGCGAGTTTGGCCGCTCGGCCAACGAGAGCGCCGCCTAGTGAATGACCGCCAACACGATGCCCACCGCGACGAAGAGCACGCCGAACACCCGGTTCAAAACGCGCTGGCCGCGCGCATCCCGCGTGAACCGCTGGAACGACCGGGCCGCCGCGGCGAAGAAAAACCACATCACGATCACATCGACGACCACCACGGTCACGGCGATGACCAGATACTGCGGCAGCAAATCCTGACCGGGGCGCACGAACTGCGGCAAGAACGCGAGAAAGAATACGATCGCCTTCGGGTTGAGCAGATTCACCCAGAGACCACGGCGAAACAGGGAGAACGCGGGCTCATCGCGGATGGCCGCCACGTTATCCGGGTTCGCGCTCGGCTTGGCGAGAAACTGCCGAATGCCGAGATAGACGAGGTACGCGGCGCCAGAGTAGCGGATCACATTGAACGCGATCGGCGAACTCGACACCAGCACGCCCACGCCGAGCGCCACGATCAGAATTTGGATGAGGAGCGCCGTCTGCTGCCCGAGCACGCCCCAGAATGCCCGCCGGAATCCGACGTTGAGCGAGTTGCTCATGGTGTTGATCGCTCCGGCGCCGGGCGTGAAACTGATCAGCACGCTGGCGCCGAGGAGGGGGAGCCAGAGTGCGAGCTGCATCATCCAAGCCTAAAGGGCCGCTGTCGCTCGTGAGGTGCCAGCTTTTGCTAGTTGCGGGCGCCGCGCACTAGCAAAAGTTGGCACCTCACGGCGGGCAGTTCGCTCAGTCGACCGGGGGGAGCGTCCCGATGTCGCCGGGGGAATCCGGGGGCGTCGCGTCTGTCGCACCCCGCGCATCCGTCGCCCCTGACGCGCCTGCTGTCGTGTCGCCCGCATCGGCATCCGACGCCGCGTCTGCCTTCTCCCGCTGCCGCCGGCTCGCCAGGATGAAGGGCACTCCGAGCAGCTCGATGATGGCCGCAAAGCCGAGCGATGCGGCATAGCCGGAGACGTCGGCGGCTCGTCCGAGGATCGGCTGCACGACAACGCCGCCCACGCTGCCCATCAACGACTCGAACGAGAGCACCGTCGCGCGTTGCTTCGACGGGATCATGTCATTCATATAGGACTGCTGGATCGGGAGGCCGATCGCCGAGACGAGCCCCCACAACACCAGCAGCAGGAGCGCCACCCAGAACGTGGTCGTGAGCCAGAGGGCCGTGAGCACGACGACGCTGCCGAGCGTGGCACCGATGATCACGGTGGTGCGAAGACGGAACAGACGACGGATGCGCGGCGCCGCCCAGCCGCCGAGAATCTGAGCACCGGCAAGAATGGCCGCGGCCAACCCAGCGATCGAGTAGGCGGTTTTGTCGCCGTAGAGTTCGAGCAGATAGGGCTGAAGCGCATAGAAGACGTAGAACCCCACGCCGGTGGCGAAGGGCGCGGCGAACATCATGTAGCGCACGGCCCGGCGTTTGAGACCGAACTCGATCGACGCGGAGAGCACCGCCCGCGTGGCCTTGAGCGGCCCGGTCGAGTGGTCGGGGGTGAAACCGATGTCTTTCATCAGCAACGCGGCGACGACGAACATCGCCACGAGCACACCGGCACGGATGAGAAACGGCACACCCAGATTCGTCGCCTGCGCGATCACGCCGCCAGCTACCGAGCCGAAGAGGATCGCGATCCCCGACACGATTTGAGCGCGCCCGAACACCTTCTCCAGGCCCCCGGCGTAACCGACGAAGCGCAGCGCGTCGACAAGCCAGGCGTCAACGGCGCCCGAGAAGAAGGTGAAGCCGAGCCCGAGCAGCATCGAGACAACGGCCCACGCCCAGAACGGCGCGTGCACCTGCCACATCAGAAAATAGAGCAAGGTCGAGACGGCCAGCGTGATGGTGCCGAGCAAATAGGAGAGCTTGCGACCCCAGGTGTCGGCGACGACGCCGGTGGGCACCTCGAAGAGCACCATCCCGGCGGTGAAGAAGGCGTTGGCGGCGAACGCCTCCAGGTTGGTCAGCCCGGCGTCGAGCAGAAAGAGGGTATTGATGCCCCAGATGAAGGATGCCGCGAGCGTGTTGCCGAGGGTCAGCGTGAGATAGACGCGCTGGATGCGACGGGCATCGGCATTCATCTCCGGTGCCGCCGGTGCTTGTTGATCGCGGGGCGCCACGCGTCCATCATCGTCCGGCTGGGGTCAGTCGGCCAGTGCCGTCATATGTAGAGGGAAAAGGAGCATGACCATTTCGTTGATCGAGGAGCAGCCGACGAAGGAGGCCGCATCCATTAGGCATATGACCGTTTCGTTGATCGAGGAGCAGCCGACGGAGGAGGCCGCATCTCGAGATCTCGTGAGCCAATCCTTGAACCCGGGTTGCGTTTGAACGTCGGCTCGCGAGGTCTCGAGACGCGTGCTCGCATGCTCGCGGCGCTCCTCGACCAACGATTAAGCGGTCTCGACCGGCTTGGTTGCCGGAGCCGGAGCCTGCGCATCCGCTGCCACCGTCACCGTCACCGGGCGCTTGATCGCGAAGAACGGGATCGTGTAGTTGCAGATCGGCCCGATCAGCAGGGCGAAGAGCACGGTTCCCACGCCGACGTTGCCGCCGAGAAGCCAGCCGATCCCGAGCACGACCACCTCGATGCCGGTGCGTACGATCCAGATCTTCAGGCCGGTGCGCCGGTGCAGACCGGTCATCAGCCCGTCGCGCGGGCCGGGGCCGAAGTGCGCGCCGATGTAGAGGCCGGTTGCCACGCCCACCGTGAGCAGTCCGAGCGCGAAGAAGACGATGCGCAGCCAGAGTGCCTGGTCGGCGGGGATCAGCCAGAGGCCGACATCTGCACTCGGGCCGACGAGAAGTGCGTTCAAGACGGTGCCGATGCCCAGCCGCTGTCGAATCGGAATCCAGAGCAGCAGCACGACACCGCTCATCAGCATGGTGATGAGCCCGAATCCGAGATGCGTGTGCTTGTCGATGCCCTGCGTCAGCACGTCCCAGGGGGCCACGCCAATTTGGCCACGCACCATCAGGGCGATGCCGATGCCGTAGAGAAAGAGGCCAATAAGGAGTTGAGGGATGCGGCGGGTCATAGTCACCAATCCAATTGGAGATTGGCACTGTTATCAAGTAGCCAATTTGTCTAGAGTGGCCTCATGGTTGGAAACCAGATGAGTGCCCGCACCCTCGAGTCACTGCTCGGCGAATGGCAGAGCGGGGCCAGCGCCTACGTGGCGTTGGCCGATCGCATCCGTTTGCTGACCCTCGACGGACGAATTCCGATCGACAGCCGGCTGCCGGCCGAACGCGACCTGAGTGCTCGGCTCGGGCTCAGCCGCACCACAATCGCCGCGGCCTACCGGCGCCTGCGCGAGAGCGGCTTTCTGGTCAGTGTGCGTGGTTCGGGAAGCGTTGCGCGGCTGCCCGGAAGCGCGCCAACCCTCACGGTGGTCGAGGGTGGTGGAATCCTCGATTTCAGCAAGGCCACCATGCCCGCGCTGCCGGCTCTGGCGGATGCGGCGCTCGCCGCGGCCGGCGATCTGCCGCGGCACCTCGGTGATTCTGGCTTCGACCCGATCGGAATTCCCGAACTGCGCCAGGCGATTGCCGACCGCTACGCGGCCCGCGGTTTGCCGACCACCCCCGACCAGATCATGGTGACGATCGG
Organism: Glaciibacter kafniensis; assembly: GCF_039538945.1. NCBI lineage: Bacteria > Bacillati > Actinomycetota > Actinomycetes > Micrococcales > Microbacteriaceae > Glaciibacter > Glaciibacter kafniensis. The sequence continues at coordinate 216,144 of NZ_BAABCN010000010.1, forward strand.
TGCGCAGCACGCCATTGCGCTGCTCTCACGCCTGATGATCGGGCGGGGCGACCGGGCCCTGATCGAAACCCCGACCTACCCGCATGCCTACGAGGCGTTGCGCGCGGCGGGAGCCCGGCTGGTGCCGGTCAGCGTCTCGGCCGGCGCTCCCGGCGACGACGAGTCGACGCGGGGCTGGGATGAGACGGCGCTGATCCAGACCCTGCAGCGCAGCAATCCCGTGCTCGGCTACCTGATGCCCGACTTTCACAACCCGACAGGGCAGAGCATGCCGGTCGACCAGCGCGAGCGGGTTCTCGCGGCCGCCGCCCGGCAGGGCACCGTGCTGATCGCCGACGAGACGATCGGTGAGTTCAACATCGATCGACCGGGTGAGTACCTCCCGTTCGCGGCGTATGCCGACCCCGCGATGCCCGCAACCGCGGTGTCGATCGGGTCGGTCGGCAAGAGTGTCTGGGGCGGCATCCGGGTCGGCTGGATTCGGGCGGAACGGCCGTTGATTCGCAAACTCGTCGCGTCGCGTTCGGCGAACGACCTCGGCACTCCCATTCTCGAGCAGCTGATTGTGACGCGGCTGCTCGCCGAGATGCCGGCCATCCTCGAGCAGCGCCGCGGGGCGCTCCGCGCCTCCCGCGACCACCTCGAGTCGCGTCTGGCCGAGCGATTTCCCGACTGGCAGGTGCCGCATGTCAACGGCGGCATCACCGCGTGGGTCAATCTCGGCAGCCCGGTCAGCTCGCAGCTGGCGCTGTCGGCCCGCAACCACGGCCTGATCGTTCCGGCCGGTCCCCGTTTCGGAATCGACGGAGCGTTCGAACGCTTCATGCGCATCCCGTTCTGTTACAGCACTGACGAGATCGACCGTGCCGTCGATGCGCTGGGCCGCGCCTGGGATGCCCTGGGGCAGCATCCGGTGCCTGACACGGGCTATCTCGCCGACGTGGTCTAGATCCCTGCGCTTTTCGCGGGCGGGCGTGCGTGCGTGCGGGCGGGCGGGCTCGCGAGAGGTCGCAGATCGCCCCATGAATCGAGTTCAAGGGGCGATCTGCGACCTCTCGCGAGGCCTGGCGAGACAACTACTAGTCAACTAGTCGTCGAGCACGAATGTGACTTCGATGACGACCTCCCACGACGTGATGGTGCCGTCGGCGATCTCGACCTTCTGCTCCTTCACCCACGCGCCCGATACACCGCGCAGGGTTTTGTGCGCCCGGGCGATTCCGGCCGCGATCGCATCGTCGAATGACGTCTCTGACCGCACGCTGAGCGTTGTGACCCGTGCAACTGACATGGTTCCTCCTCATCGATCGAACTGGCCCAGAGCATACGCTCGGCGCCGAAGCGCCGACACCCCTGACCGGATGCTTCGCGAGAGGTCGCAGATCGCCCCATGCCTCGAGTTCAAGGGGCGATCTGCGACCCTTCGCGAGCGAAGAACACCCGAGCGGCGGCACGATCACGCCACGCCGCGCTGACATACTGAACTGGTGCATTTTCTCGCCGTTTTGAGCATGAAGAACCGGGCGCTCATCGCGCTCATCACCATCGTCGCGGCCGTCTTCGGCAGCTTGGCGTTGACGAGCCTCAAGCAGGAGCTGATCCCGTCACTCCAGCTGCCGCAGCTGCTCGTGTCGACGAGCTATCCCGGCGCGTCGCCTGAGGTCGTCAACGACGATGTCTCGACCCCGATCGAAACGGCGATCCAGGGGGTGCCCGGCCTCGAATCCACCACGACGACGAGCAGCACGAACTCGTCGATGGTGAGCGCGACCTTCACCTATGGCACCGACCTCGCCAAGGCGGAGTCCAGAATCGGCCAGGCGATCAACCGCATCAAGTCGCAGCTTCCCGACAACCTCGATCCGCAGGTGATCAGCGGCAGCATCGACGACTTTCCCGTGCTGTCGATCGCCGTCTCGGGCGGCGACCCGGCCACCCTGTCCGACCAGCTCAAGCGCAGCGTGCTCGGCGACATCCGTGACGTCACCGGCGTGCGCGATGCCGCCCTCGTCGGCGATGTCGGTCAGCGTGTGACGATCACTCCGGATGCCGCGAAGCTGGCCGAAAGCGGCCTCAGCACGCAGTCCATTCGTACCGCCATCCAGCAGAACGGCGCGTTCATTCCGGCCGGTTCGCTGACCGAGGGCGACAAGACCCTCTCGGTCCAGCTCGGATCGAAGCTCACCTCGGTCGAGGACATCAGTGCGCTGCCGTTGCTCCCGTCGGCGTCAGGCCTGCCGTCGACCAAGCCGGCGACGACGGTGACGACACTGGGCGATGTGGCCGCTGTCGCACTTGAGGCGAACCCGGCCACCAGCATCTCGCGCGTCAACGGTGAAACTGCGCTCACGATCTCGGTCACCAAGGTGCCGGCGGCCAACACGGTCGAGGTCTCGACCCAGGTGCGCGACATCCTGCCCCAGCTTGAAGCTGCGGTTCCCGGCGCGACATTCACGATCGTCTTCGACCAGGCTCCGTTCATTCAGCAGTCGATCGACTCGCTCACCCAGGAGGGCCTGCTCGGCCTGTTCTTCGCGGTGCTCGTGATCCTGGTCTTCCTGCTCTCGGTGCGGGCCACCCTGGTCACGGCGATCTCGATTCCGACCTCCGTGCTGATCACCTTCATCGGGTTGCAGTCCGTCGGCTACTCGCTGAACATTCTGACTCTCGGCGCTCTGACCATCGCGATCGGCCGAGTCGTCGACGACTCGATCGTCGTGATTGAGAACATCAAACGGCATCTCGTGGCCGGCGTTGACAAGGCGGAGACCATCGTCGGCGCCGTGCGCGAGGTGGCTGGTGCGATCACCGCGTCGACGATCACGACAGTGGCCGTCTTCTTGCCGATCTCATTCGTGAGCGGCTCGACCGGCGAGCTGTTCCGCCCGTTCGCGCTGACCATCGCGATCGCGCTGATCGCCTCGCTGCTCGTCTCGCTGACGATCGTGCCGGTGCTTGCGTACTGGTTCTTGAAGGCGCCGACGGCCGCGGTCGTTGCGGTGGCGGAGCCAGCGACTGCATCCGCTGCATCCGCTGCATCCGCTGCATCCGCTGCATCCGCCGCATCCGCCGCATCCGTCGGATCGCGCCGCTCACGCCGCGCCGAAGCAGCCGCAGAACCCGACGAATTCGAACACCCGAGCCGCCTGCAAAAGGGCTACCTGCCCATCATCCGCTGGACCCTCAACCACGCAGTGGCCACCCTGCTGCTCGCCGTGCTCGTGCTCGGCGGCACCGTCGCGATGATCCCGTATATGAAGGTCAACTTTCTCGGTTCGACCGGCCAGAACACGTTCAGCGTGACCCAGACTCTGCCTGTCGGCACCAGCTTGGCCGCCCTCGACACCGCATCGGAGCAGGTCGAGAAGACCCTGCGCGGCATCGACGGCATCGACGTTGTGCAGGTGTCGATCGGCGGCAGCAGCATCGCCGCGGCGTTCACCGGCGGCGGCTCCGCATCCAGCAACGTCACCTACTCGGTCACGACCGCCGATTCGGCCAACGCCGATGACGTGCAGGCCGAGGCACGCACCGCCCTCGATGGGCTGTCGGATGCCGGCGAGGTCTCGATCGGCGCATCCAGCGGCTTCGGCGGCTCCTCGTCGATCGACGTCGATGTGACGGCGACAACCCGCGACGACCTGCAGACCGCGACCGACGCCATCCTGGCCAAGGTGTCGAAGCTTGACTCGATCAGTGAGAGCTCCAGCAATCTCGCAGCCTCCCGCCCGTATCTTGCGATTGAGGTCGACACCGATGCCGCGGCGAAGGCCGGCCTGAGCGAGCTGGCACTCGGCACGCTCGTGTCGCAGGCCATGCAGCCGAGCGTGCTCGGTTCGATCGTCATCGACGACACGTCGCTCTCGATGTATCTGCAATCGGATGCTCCGCCCACGACCGCCGCTGAGCTCGCGGCACTGCAGATTCCCACGGCCGCAGGGCCCGTCGCTCTCGACACCCTGGCCTCGGTCAACCAGGTCGACGGTCCGTCGACCATCACGACCGCCAAGGGAATCCGCACGGCAACGGTTTCGGCCACGCCCAGCGGCGACGACCTCGGCACGGCCAGTGCGGCGATGACCGCGGTGATCGCCGACACGACGCTTCCGGCCGGGGCGACGGCGACCCTCGGTGGAGTATCGGCCGACCAGACCGAGGCCTTCTCGCAGCTGGGCATCGCGATGCTCGTGGCAATTCTGATCGTCTACATCGTGATGGTGGCGACTTTCCGCTCGCTGCGGCAGCCGCTGCTGCTGCTCGTCTCTGTGCCGTTCGCCGCGACTGGGGCCATCGCCCTGCAGGTGATCACCGGTGTTCCGCTCGGCGTCGCATCCATGATCGGCGTGCTCATGCTGATCGGCATCGTCGTCACGAACGCCATTGTGCTCGTCGACCTGGTCAACCAGTATCGGCGCCGGGGGATGAGCGTGCCTGACGCGCTCGTGCACGGCGCCTCCCGCAGGCTTCGTCCGATCCTGATGACCGCCCTGGCGACGATCTTCGCACTCCTGCCGATGGCGGTCGGCCTGACCGGACACGGCGGATTCATCTCGCAGCCGCTCGCACTCGTCGTCATCGGCGGACTCGTCTCGTCGACGGTGCTCACCCTCATCGTTTTGCCGGTGCTCTACTACCTCGTTGAGGGTCGGGCCGAGCGTCGGGCGGCGCGTCGTGAGGCCGTTGCGGCAGCGGCTGCTGCCGGGGCTGGACCGCTGGCGCTGACCGCTGCTCCTGCTGTGGCGGCGGTGGTGGTGCCGGAGCCGGTGTCCGCAACGGATGCTGCGTCAATCGAGGTGACGCAGCCGGACCTTGCCCAGCCGGGCCTTGCCCAGCCGGGCCTTGCCCAGCCGGGCCTTGCCCAGCCGGGCCTTGCCCAGCCGGACCTTGCCCAGCCGGACCTTGCCCAGCCGGACCTTGCCCAGCCGGATGTCGAACTGCCCGACGTGGCTCTTCCTGAGGTAGAGGCGCCGGCGTTCGTGCAGGTCGAGTCTGACCAGCCCGAGGTCGAGCAGCTCGGCGATGCGCAGCCCGATGTCAACCAGCCCGAAGTTGCGCTGCCTGACCTTGAACTGCCCAGCTTTGCGGGGCCCATAGCCCCGCAGTTCGAGTCCGACCAGGCTCAACCGGCGCCGGCTCAACCGGCGGTCGTAGAACCGGCGGTAGTAGAGCCGAGGGTCGCCGAGACTGAGCTGGCCGAACCGACGGCGGGCGAAACTGAGCTGGTCGAATCGGTGCAACCCGAGTCCCCGCAGCTCGCTGCCTTGCAGTCTCAGATCGTTCAGTCGGATGAGCCGCAGCCCGACGAAGAGCCTGACGATGAGTCGCAGCCCGGCGGCGGGCCCGCCGACGAGCCCGACGACGGGTCAGATGACCCGGGACTTGTCGGCGCTGAGCCGGTTCCGGCGGGCACCCACTAGGCCAACGGAACAATCTCGTTGGTCGAGCCTGTGTGAGGTATATGGGCCATTTCGTTGGTCGAGGAGCACGCGACGAAGGAGCGCGCAGCTCGAGACCCGGCGAGCCGATCTCTTGACTTGGGTTGCGTGTGAACGTCGGCTCGCGGGGTCTCTGTAACGATGGCTAGCTGGTCTGGTTTGACAGCTGGCAGGCTGGTGCTCATGCGCAAGATGGAAGGTGGCTCCCGAGGTCTCTGACCGTTCTTGTCGACCACCGGAACCGTTGCGCGGGTCGAAAACAGTGACGCCCGTTGAGTTCACTGGGCGTTGCGGTTTTCAACCCGCGTGGTGCAATTGGGCCCGGCGTCCGATCCGCGTGGCGGCATTCGACCCGCGTGGCGGATGTACGGGGAGACCTTGGCGGGCGGACTGCGCATTGCGCGCGTTGGGCGCCGCTGGGCGCGTTGGCGCCGGCCCGCGTGACGGCACCGGACCCGCGCAACGGATGCGGCCTGTCTGGCGGAGGTCCGCTTCCTCAAGCGCTACACCGCACGGTCACTTTTTAGAACCTCGACGCCCACTCGGGTTGCGTTCAAACGTCGGATCACGGGGTCTCGAGACGGCCGCGGGCGGCCTCCTCGACCAACGAAATGGGCCGCGCAGCGGCCCCATCGCTCGAGACCTCATGAGCTGATCTCACGACCAGTCGCGTGATTTCGACAGGCTCAATCCCCGAGATCTGCCCGAGCCCTCCCGCTCCCGCTCCTTAGCGGAGCGTCGACGCGAGAAGCCTGAGCGCGGCAGAGGCGACGTCGGCAACGACGTCGCGGGCGGGCGAGGCAACGACGTCGCGGGCAGGTTCGGTCTCGCCGATGGGGATGGCCACCCAATCTTTGAATGGTTTGTGACGGCCGGACGGATCCCAGAGCTCAGCGCCGGGCAGCGCCAGCGCTGTCGCGTGCGCCGGGCTTCCGTCTCCCAGCTTGAAAGCGATGCGGTCACCCTTCAGGCAGGCGAATGCCTTCTTCTGCAGGGTGATGGCACGTGCGCCGAACATCTGTCCGCCGACGGCCCCGGCTGGTGCGAGATCGAGAATTAGCTCGTCGAAAACTGTTGCAGCGCTCATTCCGCGATGCTAACCGCATCCGTCGTCGGCGACCCGCATGACCCGCATGACCCGGCGGATCAGTCTTCGCGTCCGGTATCCAAGACACGCGACAGGTTAATGCCCCTTCCCTCCTGGCACCCGATTGCTAGGGTCGAAATTGTGACCGACGCAGCGCTGCCTCATGACCCTCTCTGGCCCCGAACCGGCAACTGGCCTTCGCCCAACGACCTGGATCCGGCGACCCCGATCGACCTCGGTCTGATCGGCATCCCGACCTGGCGCACCTCGCTGTCGCTCACCAATGCCTGGCAGACTCCGCGTGCGATTCGCCGTGCGCTCAAGCGCTACAGCGGCGCGCTCATGCCCGACCGCGTCGGCCGGCCGAACCCGCGCAGCCTCGACGAGCTCACCATCGCCGACTTCGGCGATGCCCTGGAGCCAGACGGCGAGGCCGGCGAGGCACGCGCGATCGCCGCCGTCGCCGCCGCGGCATCCCGCTCGCGCGTTGTCGTGGCTCTCGGCGGCGACAACTCGCTCACCGTTCCCGTCGCCCGCGGAGCCTGGGGCGACAACGCGTCAACCGCCGGACTGATCACCCTCGACGCCCACTACGACCTGCGCGACGGCGTCTCAAACGGTTCGCCCGTGCGCCGTCTCGTCGACGAGTTCGGGCTCAACGGTCGCCGTATCGTGCAGATCGGCATCGCCGACTTCGTCAACTCGCGCGAGTACGCCCAGCGCGCCCTCGACTACGGCATCACCGTCGTGCACCGCGACGAGTTGCACCGCCGCCCGATGAGCGACGTCTTCGCCGAAGCGCTGGAGATTGCCGGAGCCGGCGGGGGACCGATCCACGTCGACCTCGACGTCGATGTCTGCGACAGATCGGTGGCTCCCGGATGCCCCGCGTCAGTTCCGGGCGGAATCTCCGCCTACGAGTTGCGCACTGCAGCCCGCGCAGCAGGTGCAGATTCGCGCGTCGTCTCGGTCGACCTTGCCGAAATCGATGCTTCAGCTGACACCGCCGATGGCCGCACGGTGCGCCTCGCTGCGCTCTGTGTGCTCGAGGTGGCGGCTGGCTTGCTCGACCGTCCCTAAACGAGACCTGGCGCGCAGGCCGTCGGGCAATTCGCGGCGGCAAGGACGGCTCGCGAAGTCGGCAATTCACCAGCTCCAACCATTTCGGCGCGGTGTATCCCGGTGGGCGCGCGTTCTAACCCGCGCCCACCGTGATACACCGCGCCGTCGACGATGCCCTGAGACATCATGCTGCAGCAGGTGTGGCGACTCGCGCAGCGACGACTGACCCGCGCAACGGAAGTTGTGGAGGGGATGGTCGAGCCTGCCGTGACCACGTGACTTGATGACGCCTGTTCGCAACAACGGAGATTTTTCACAAATCGGGGTGATTCGGGCCCGCAAGGGTCTGGTTTTCCGAAAATCTCCGAAGTTGCGAACACAGCCAGCGGCGCAGGGTTCACCGCGCGGCGGCTGCTGTCGACGGTTGCTGCCCGCGACCGCAGACAGGCGTCAGTCGCTTAGCGCGCCACCGAAGTGGCGACGCCGTCTTTCCAGACCGTGTGCACGAGTGGCACCCCCGGTCGATACGCCAGGTGTACATACGAATCAGCTTTGAGCTGCACGAGGTCGGCACGGGCGCCGACCGCGATCACTCCGATATCGGTGCGTCGCAGCGCCGCGGCACCCCCGGCGGTCGCAGCCCAGAGCGCTTCGGCCGGGGTCATTCCCATGTCACGCACGGCGACGGCCACACAGAACGGCATCGACGAGGTGAACGACGACCCCGGGTTGCAGTCACTGGCCAGAGCAACCGTGGCACCCGCGTCGAGGAGGCGACGGGCATTTGGGTACGGCTGACGGGTTGAGAACTCGACACCCGGCAGCAGTGTGGCGACGGTGTTCGAGCCGGCCAGCGCCGCGACGTCGTCATCACTCAAGAAGGTGCAGTGATCGACGCTGGCCGCGCCGAGCTCGACCGCGAGGGCAACACCCTCGCCCGGGGCGAGCTGGCTGGCATGCACCCGCACGCCGAGGCCGAGCGCCGCGCCGGCAGAAAGGATGCGCCGGCTTTGCTCCACGGTGAAGGCCCCGGTCTCGCAGAAGACGTCGACCCACCGTGCGTGCGGAGCGCAGGCGGTGAGCATGTCCCCGACAACCAGGTCGACGTAGTCATCGGCCCGGCCGGCGAACTCGGTCGGAACTACATGCGCTCCGAGGAATGTAACCTCGGAGGTGACCTCGGCAGCCAGTCGCACGAGACGGGTTTCAGACTCGAGGGAGAGGCCGTAGCCGCTCTTGATCTCGACGGTCGTCGTGCCCTGGGCCAGCATCTCGGCCAGGAAGCCCCGGGTGCGGGCGCGCAGTTCCTCATCGGAGGCCTCTCGCGTCGCGGCCACCGTCGAACGAATGCCGCCAGCGGAATACTTCTGCCCCGACATGCGCGCTTCGAACTCCGCCGAGCGGTCGCCGCCGAAAATGATGTGGCTGTGACTGTCGACGAAGCCCGGGATCACGCTGGATCCCTGCGCATCGGTGACCAGGTCGATGACCGGGCCGGCACCCGAGTCGGTACCCTGGCCGGCACCCGAGACATCGCCCGCAGCACCGACCCAGACAATGAGCCCATCCTCAATGAGAACCGCCGCATCGTGCAGGATGCCCAGGCGGGCGACATCCTGACGCGGGGCATCGGCCGAAGCCGAAGCCGAAGCCGAAGCCCCGCCCGTGCCGTCGCCCGGAGTCGACGGCACGTTGGTGACGAGTTGCCCGATGTTGGTGATGAGCTCAGTTGTCATGTGTCTACTTTTCCCACATCGGAACGCGCAGTCCACGTTCGCGCGCAACTTCGGCGGCCCGCTCGTAGCCGGCGTCGACGTGACGCATCACGCCGGTGCCCGGGTCATTGGTGAGCACGCGCTCGATCTTCTCGGCGGCCAACGGGGTCCCGTCGGCGACGATGACCTGGCCCGCGTGGATGGAGCGGCCGATTCCGACGCCGCCACCGTGGTGGATCGACACCCAGGTCGCGCCCGACGCGGTGTTCAGCAGGGCGTTAAGCAGGGGCCAGTCGGCGATGGCGTCTGAACCGTCGGCCATGGCTTCGGTCTCACGGTAGGGCGAGGCGACGGAGCCGGAGTCGAGGTGGTCGCGACCGATGACGAGGGGCGCGCTGAGTTCGCCCGACGCCACCATCTCGTTGAACTTGAGTCCGGCGAGGTGTCGTTCCTTGTAGCCGAGCCAGCAGATGCGCGCGGGCAGGCCTTCGAACTGCACCTTCTCGCCCGCGGCGGTGATCCAGCGACGCAGGTGGGCGTCTTCGGGAAAGAGCTCGAGTATCGCCTTGTCGGTGGCGGCGATGTCGGCCGGGTCACCCGACAGAGCAGCCCAACGGAACGGACCCTTGCCCTCGGCAAAGAGCGGGCGGATGTACGCGGGCACGAACCCAGGAAAGGCGAACGCACGGTCGTAGCCGCCCAGTTCGGCCTCGGCACGAATCGAGTTTCCGTAGTCGAAGACCTCGGCGCCGGCATCCTGGAACTCGACCATGGCCTGCACCTGCTTGGCCATCGAGGCGCGGGCGCGCTCGGTGAAGGCGACCGGGTCTGCGGCGGCGAGCTCGTGCCATTCGGCCACGGTGACGCCTTCTGGCAGGTACGCCAGCGGGTCGTGCGCGGAGGTTTGGTCGGTGACGATGTCGATCGGAACCTTGCGGGCCAGCAGCTCGGGAAAGACCGTCGCGGCGTTGCCGACGAGGCCGACCGAGAGGGGGCGGCGCTCGTTCTTCGCCGCGACGACGCGAGCGATCGCATCGTCGATGTCGGTGGCCAGCTCGTCGAGGTAGCCCTTGTCGATGCGGCGCTGCAGGCGGGTCTCGTCGACGTCGACGATGAGCACGACACCCTCGTTGAGGGTGACGGCGAGCGGCTGGGCGCCCCCCATTCCGCCGGCCCCGCCGGTGAGGGTGATGGTGCCGGCCAGGCTGGATTCGCCAGACGCGTCGAGATCTCCGCGGCGCTCTGCGAGCTTCACGGCCACGGCGGCGAAGGTCTCATAGGTGCCCTGCAGGATGCCCTGGGTGCCGATGTAGATCCACGACCCGGCGGTCATTTGGCCGTACATGGTCAGGCCGAGCGCTTCGAGGCGACGAAACTCGGGCCAGTTGGCCCAGTCGCCGACGAGGTTGGAGTTCGCGATGAGCACGCGCGGGGCCCACTCGTGGGTGCGGAACACGCCCACCGGCTTGCCCGATTGCACAAGCAGGGTCTCATCTTTTTCGAGGGTCGTCAGGGTGCGCACGATGGCGTCGTAGGCCTCCCAGTTGCGGGCGGCTTTGCCCGTTCCGCCATAGACGACGAGCTCTTCGGGATGCTCAGCGACCTCGGGGTCGAGGTTGTTCATCAGCATGCGCAACGGGCCCTCGGTCTGCCAGCTCTTCGCGGTCAGCGTTGATCCTCGGGCGGCACGAACGGTGCGAGAAGTAGTCATACTGCGATTGCACACCACCGGGAGCCCCCGAACAATGCGGATGCCGGCACTGCTGTCCGGAATCCCAGACTGAGCGCACTCGTCGGGGCAGTGGGCATTCGGCCATTCATCTGGCCAGACTCCGCCATTGACGGGGCAGTCGTCGGCACGATACTTTCGCGGCAGTATCGAGCGCGGCAACTGCAGAGAGCGGTGGCATCGGCCATCGTGATGCCTCGACAATCACTCGACACTGAGGAGACGCAATGCGCAACCGTGACGTCGATGACTTCGCCCAGACCAAGCTCACCCCCGAGTATCGTGAGATTCTCGAGAAGCTCAGGCAGATCGTCGAAGAGACCGTTCCCGACGCGATCGAAGTCCTCAGCGGCGGCAACCCGGCCTGGCACGTCAAGCGCACCCTCGCCACCGTGACGACCAATGACAAAAACCTCACGCTCACCTTTGAGCGGGGTGCGAGCTTGACGGATGACCACGGCTGGCTGGAGGGAACCGGCTTCAACACCCGCCATCTCAAGATGAAGACGGTCGAGGAGTTGCCCGAAGACGCACTCCGCGACTACCTCACTCAGGCTGCGACCCTCGACGGGGGCGCCTGAGCTCGTCGCCCTCGCCGACTTTGACACGTGCGGTCGAGTCTCGCTGGTGTGCCGCGCAAACTCGACCGCTCGTGGCAATCTCGATGCGCGGCGACCGGTTCAGCGCAGGTGCTCGGCCGCCGCGGCAGCGATGGCATCGGCGACCGCAGCGAGAGTGCTCGAGTGCAGCTTCCACTGCTGCCAGTAGAGCGCGACGTCGATGAAGGCGCCGGGGTCGAACTCCACCAGATCCCCGGCTGCCTCTGCGGCCGCGCTCTGCGCATCCGGCAGCATTCCCCAGCCGAGCCCGAGGCGCACGGCGCTGGCGAATTCCGAGGACGCCGGGATGAAATGCTGCGGCGGATGCAGCGCCACGCGAGTGCGCTGTCGCAGGTAGCGGTCTTGCAGATCATCGGTGCGGTCGTAGATCACGACGGGTGCCAGGGCGAGGTTCGCCACTGTTGGTCCGTCGGGCAGCCAGCTGGCGATGAACTCGGGGCTCGCCATCGGGCGATAGCGCATCCGGCCGAGCGGGCGAACGATGCAGCCCTGCACGGGTTCGGCCACCGAGGTGATCGCGGCCATCACCGTGCCGTCGCGCAGCCGCGACGTCGAGTGATCCTGATCCTCTCGAAACACGTCGAAGCTGACCCGGTGCTCGGCCGGCACCTGTGCGAGGGCGGGCAGCGCCCAGGTCGCCAGCGAGTCTGAATTGATCACGATCGGGATGCTCAGAAACGCGCCGCCCGCATCCGCCGCGGTGTCGCCGGGCGGGTCCAGCGTCGCGAGCGCATCGTTCTCGAGCAGCGCGAATTGGCGGGCGAGTCGCAGCACGACCTCTCCGGAGGCCGTCGGCCTGACCGGCTTCACCCGCTGCAGCAGCACGCGCCCCACGGCGAGTTCGAGCGCCTTGATGCGCTGGCTGATTGCCGATGGGGTGACCCGCAGGGCGGTGGCCGCCGCGTCGAACGTGCCGCTGTCGACCACCGCGACGAGGGCTCTGAGCTGTTCCAGCTGGAGGTCCATGCTCAGAGGCCTTCCGGGTTGAGCGGGTTGAGCGGGTTGAGCGGGTCGATCCGGCCCCGCCGGCCGCCCTTGTCCAGAACGCGATCGAAAATCACCACCACCGACACGTCGAGGGTTCCGTAGCGCCGTTGGAACACACCGGGGGCGACCTGAATCCACGGGTTCTCGCTCATCTCTCGAACGCTACCCCTTCGCAGCTCATTAGAGAAGCTAATGATCCATCAGAAAGATGAGCTGGAACCGCGCTCGTTCGTGACATACCGTGGTCGATTGTGGATGCATTGACTCTCGCTTTTCCTGTGCTCGCGGCCGGGTTCGGCCTCGGCCTGTCGCTGATCGTCGCGATCGGCGCGCAGAACGCGTTCGTCTTGCGCCAGGGTATTCGCCGGGAGCATGTGCTGCCGATCGTGCTGATCTGTGCGCTCTCCGACGCCGTGCTGATTCTGCTCGGCATCTCGGGAATCGGGTTTGTGATTGAACGATTTCCCGTGGCTCTGACCGTGATCAGGTTCGCCGGCGCCGCGTTCTTGATCGGTTACGGTCTGCTCGCGGCACGGCGCGCGTTCACTGCCGGTTCGCTCGAGGTCACGCCCGGCGGCGAACGGCTGTCGCTGCGCACGGCAATCCTGACCGTGCTCGCCCTCACCTGGCTGAATCCGCATGTCTACCTCGACACGGTGCTGCTGCTCGGTTCGATCGCGAACTCGCACGGCGATGACAGGCGGTGGCTCTTCGGCGTCGGCGCGGTGCTGGCGAGTGTCGTCTGGTTCGCCGTGCTCGGGTTCGGGGCCCGCTTGCTCGGGCCGCTGTTCTCCAAGCGGGTGTCCTGGCGCATTCTCGATGCCGCGATCGCCGTGACGATGCTCGCTCTCGGCATCCGTCTCTTGCTCGTGCCCTGACGTGCCGCGATCAGTCGAGGCCTGGAGCTTCCGAACCGCGTCGAACGAGTGTCGGCTACTATGATCGGCGGATGGCTACCCCCGATTTCGTCCGTGACCTTCGGCAGGCAATTGGCGGAGCACCGCTCTGGCTGAGCGGGGTGACGGCGGTCGTGCTGCGCGACGACGAGGTGCTGCTCGTTCGCCGCGCCGACAACGGTGCCTGGACACCGGTCACCGGGATCATCGACCCGGGTGAGGAGCCGGCGGATGCGGCGGTGCGCGAGATCCTCGAGGAAGCCGACGTCGTGGCATCCGTCGAACGCCTGGTGTGGGTGCACGTGCTGGAGCCACTGACCTATGACAACGGCGACCAGGCGCAGTATCTCGATCTCGTGTTCCGATGCCGGTGGGACAGCGGAGTGCCGTTTCCCGCCGACGGTGAGAACACCGAGGCGGCCTGGTTTCGGCTCGATGCGCTCCCCGAGCTGCGCGGAAATCACGCCGAGCGCATCCGACGTGCCGTCGCAGCGGATGTCGCCACCGATGCGCACTTCGAAGGCGGGCGCTCCATTCGAGCGTGAGTCCGCGTGCCGAGTGCGAGGCGGGATCGCGCGGGAGCCACTGTGCGGGCAGCCACTGTGCGGGCAGCGACTGTGCGGGCAGCCACTGTGCGGGCAGCGACCGCACGAGCCAGCCCACTGAGCTGAACCGCCGGCGCTGGATCAGCCCTGGCCGAGAGTCACGCCGCGCTGCGTCATGAACGGCTGCGGGTTCACCCGCACGCCGTCGATGTGCACCTCGAAGTGCAGGTGGCAGCCGGTGGATGCCCCGGTGCTGCCCACACCGGCGATCACCTGTCCGGCCGCCACTGGATCGCCGACCGCCACCAGAGTCTGACCGTCGGCAATATGGCCGTAGCCGGTTTCGATGCCGTCGCCGTTATTGATCAGAACCCAATTGCCGAGGGTGCCGTTCGGGCCGACCGATTCGACAAGTCCCGACGTTGCGGCGCGAATCGGCGACCCGCAGGATGCCGCGATGTCGGTTCCGTAGTGGAACTCGCCAACCCCGGCAATCGGGCGCACCGGGCGGGGGCCGAACCCGTCGGAAATCGTCCCGAGGGCGGGGGAGGCCCACCCTTGGTCGCTGAGCTGGCCGATGTCGGAGGCATCAGGGAGGCTGAAGAGGGAGAACGACGAGGCGGTCGAGCTCGGCGCGTAGGAGGCGATACTGCTGGAGAGCAGCGCGCTCAACCGGGCTTGTGCTCCGGCCAGGGCCGCTTGCGCGGCGGTCAATGCATCTTGGGCTTGCTGCACCGGAATACCGCGGGCCAGGTCGTCGGCCGCCTGCGCCTGGGCGAGCAGGTCGGTGGCGCGCTTCTCGGCGGCCTGCGCGCGCTGGCGCACGATGTCGAGGTTGCCCGACATGTGATTCAGCTGGTCGAGACTGCCGAGCTGGTCGAGCAGATCTTCGTGCGCGTTCCGGCTGGTCATGACGTCGGCCGCCGCAGCGCCCGATTGGCGTTGCGCGAGGCTGCGCACGAGTGCTCCGACCGCCCGCTGGGAGGCCTCGGTGGCTGTCGCTGCGTCGGCGGCGAGGGCGTGAAGTCTCGCCGACATGGCCGACGCCGAGTTGAAGTCGGCGGTGGCAGCGTCAAGAACCTCTTGCGCTTCATCGACGGCAGATTGCGCAGCCGTAACGGCGAGCTGGGCCGAGATAATTGCCGCCGACCGGGCGAGAGTGGCCTGGGCAAGCGCGGCTTGGTTGCGGGCCGTTGTTGCTGCCGCCGCTGCTGCAGCCCCCGCGGCGCGTGTGGAGGCGGCGAGCTGCGCGGCTTCCCGGGCGGCTGCGGCAGCTGCTGCAGCTGCTGCGCTCGCCGCAGCAGGATCGACCGGCGGTGTGCTCGAGCCCGGTGGGGGAGCCGGGGTGCTGGTCGGCGCGGGGGTGGTCACCGGCGTCGTGGTCGGTTTCGGCGTCGGAGCCGTTGGCTTTGGCGTCGGCGTGGAGGTGGGCAGCGGTGTCGATGTCGGTGTTGACGTGGGTGTTGACGTGGGTGTCGGCGTCGCTGTCGGAAGTGGAGTCGACGGAGGCGCGGGCGTGGGTGATGCGGTGACGGGCGGCGTGGTCGCGGGCGGTGTGGCGACAGGTGGTGCCGTGGCAGGCGGTGCGGTTACAGGCGGCGTGGTCGCGGGCGGTGCCGGCGACTGAATCGGAGTCGACGTGCTCGTGGGCGCCGCCGCAGTCGGGGGCGTGGTCTGGGCCGTCACCGGGGCCGGAGCCGGAACGGGTGTCGTGGCCGGCCCCGGGCTCGCCGTGGCCGTTGGCACGGCGGGAGCTGTCGCATCCGCTTGCGCGAGCGCCGGGGATCCAAGCACAACCGCTGCGATCACGACTGCGGTAAGCGAGAGGGAGCCGGCGCGGCGAAAAGCGACGGATGTCCGCCGAATCGCGGTCGGTCGAGTCAGCGTCGGTCGAGTCAGCGTCGGTCGAACAATCTCGGAGGCTCGACGCCGGAATCCGGCGTCAAATCGTCGGATAACTCGAACGATGATCTTCATCGAGGTCCTGTTCCGCAATCCACATTCGGGTGATGGATGGTCAACCCGAGAGGGCCGGCGTTGGCGCCAGTATGCCACGGTCGATCCGCGCCCCACAAGCATCGTGACCGGTGTGATGGGCGGGGAGATGGGCCGGTGCGCTCGGCGCGCAGCGGCACCTAGACTCATCACTATCTGTGATCCCAGACACGGGCGCAGGGGGTGAGGAGTGATGATGGCCGACTCGAAGGTTCCGGCGGCCGACAACGCGCTGCGCATCCTCTCGCATCTCGCGGCCCAGCGCGGCCCGGTGCCGGCTTCTGCCATTGCCACGGCGCTCGATCTGCCTCGCTCGAGCGTCTATCACCTGCTCACGGTGCTGACCGAGCGCGGCTTCGCCCTGCATCTGCCGGAGGAGAAACGCTACGGTCTCGGCGTCGCGGCCTTCGAACTCAGCACCGGATTCTCGCGTCAGGAGCCGCTCAGTCGGGTCGGCCAGCCGCTCCTGGCCAGTCTCGTCGACCGTCTCGGAGAGTCGGGCCACCTCGCGGTACTGCACGGGCGTGACGTGCTTTACATTGCCGAGGAGCGGGCCCCGCGTCGGCCGCGGCTGGTGACGGATGTCGGCATCCGGCTCCCCGGACACCTCACGGCGAGCGGGCGCGCGCTCTTGGCGACGCTGCCGGCGGCGCAGCTGCGTGCCCTCTACCCGGATTCCTCAGCCTTCGTCGATCGCACCGGAGCCGTGCCGCACAGCTATTCCGAGCTGAAACGCATCCTCAACCAGGTGCGGGAGGACGGCTATGCCACGGAAGACGGCGAGGTGACGCCCGACTTCGCGTCGGTCGCCGTCTCGGTGCGCGACCATGTCGGCTGGCCGGCCGCCGGAATTGCGATCACCTTTCCGCGCGGCAATGTGCCGCGTGAGAAGTGGCCGCAGCTCGCGGCGCAGATCGCAGAGGTGGCGGCGGAACTCTCGCGGCGCATCCGTGGTCGCGTCGTCTAATCCGTACCGGCCTCGGTGGTCGAACCCGTCGGCGTCTGTTTCGGTGGCTAACTCCTGTAATCGGTCCGGCCGAGCGGCATCCGCTGCACTGCTTCGCGGGGGAAGAAGGCCGACGTGAGCGGACTACCGGAGTTAGCCCCACGTCGCATGGCTGAGTTCAGCCACCCGCGGTTTAGCGCAGGGTTCCGACCGCGCCCGCCGCCGCATCCCGCACCGCACCCGACTGCACGAGACCCACGATCGCCTCGATCTCCGGCGACAGAAAACGGTCGTGACCCGGCCCCTCGGCCACGGTGCGCACGAGATCCCGCACGGCTCCGGTAGCCGGGCCGGGCACGAGCGGCGCACGCAGATCGAGTGAGCGAGCAGCGGTCATGACTTCAATGGCGAGCACGCGGCCGAGGCCGTCGATCGACTTGCGCAGCTTGCGTGCACCGGCCCAGCCCATCGAAACGTGGTCTTCCTGCATCGCCGACGAGGGGATCGAATCGACGGATGCCGGCACGGCCAGGCGCTTCAGCTCCGACACGATGCCGGCGGCCGTGTACTGCGCGATCATCAGGCCCGAGTCGACGCCGACTTCGTGCGCGAGAAATGGCGGCAGCCCCTTGTTGCGGGAGACATCGAGGTGGCGGTCGGTGCGGCGCTCGCTCATGCTCGCGACATCCGCCGCGGCGATAGCGAGAAAGTCGAGCACGTAGGCGACCGGAGCGCCGTGGAAGTTGCCGTTGGATTCGACCCGGCCGTCAAGCGTGACGACGGGGTTGTCGACGGCGCTCGAGAGCTCGCGGCCGGCGATCAGGGCCGCGTGGCCGGCGGTGTCGCGGGCGGCGCCGTGCACCTGGGGGGAGCAGCGCAACGAGTAGGCGTCTTGCACGGTGGTATCCCAGGGGCCGGCATGGCTGGCGACCATCGGGGAGTCGCCGAGCAGTGCGCGCAGGTTCGCGGCACTCTCACCCTGACCGAGTTGCGGGCGAAGCGCCTGCAGGTCGGCGGCGAACACGGCGTCGGTGCCGAGCAGCGCCTCGATGCTCATCGCTGCGGCCACGTCGGCGGTCGCGAGCAGCATGGCGAGGTCGTCGAGGGCGAGCACGAGCATCCCGAGCATGCCGTCGGTGCCGTTGATGAGCGCGAGGCCCTCCTTCTCGGCGAGCACGACGGGGGTGATGCCGGCTGCGGCGAGGGCCTGGCCGGCCTGCATGAACGTGCCATCGGCATCCCGTACCTCGCCCTCACCCATCACCGCGAGCGCACAGTGCGCCAGCGGGGCGAGGTCTCCCGAGCAGCCGAGCGAACCGTATTCGCGCACGACGGGCGTGATTCCGGCGTTGAGCACGGCGGCGTAGGTCTCGGCGGTGGCCGGGCGCACGCCGGTGCGACCGGTCATCAGCGTCGACAGGCGCAGCAGCATGAGCGCACGCACGACCTCGCGCTCGACCTCCGGGCCGCTGCCGGCGGCGTGCGAGCGCACGAGGCTGGCCTGCAGCTGGGCACGGCGGTCGGTGGTGATGAAGGTGGTGGCGAGGGCGCCGAAGCCCGTGGAGATTCCGTAGTGCGGGTCAACGTCACTGGCCAGATCGTCGATGATGCGCCGGGTGGTGGCGACGCCGGCGAGAGCCGTGGCGTCAAGCGTCAGAGGAGCATTGTGGCGGGCGACGGCCACGACGTCGGCGAAGCTGACGGGGCCGGTGCCCACGGTGACGGATGCTGCAGAGAAAGTCATACTCTGATTCGACACTACGTCGGGGGCTCAGGCAATCACTCCGCACCGTGTGCTGTCTGCGATCCCAGACGCACGGGTTCGCACCCCGTGCGGAGTGTCTCGAAAACCGCAAGATCTGACCACGTGCCCTCGAAAACCTCACCGATCGTGGGGCATCCGCTGCCGCTTGCGGTTTCTGCCCACGCCGCCCACGCCGCCCACGCCCGCCCACGCCACTCAAACAGCGTGAAACACCCGCGGCCGCCCGCCCGCTATCGGCCGAGCGTGCTGTGCAGAAAAGCCGCGACCGCCGCGCGCATCGTCTCGTCGAGCAGGCCGATCGAATGGGCGGCGCCCGGCACCTCGACCAGCGTGTGCGGGATGCCGACCTTCTCGAGCCGCGCGGCGTACTCAGTCGCCTGCGTCAACGGCATGAACTCATCGGCCGCGGTGCCGATGAACACGGGTGGATCGTCGGCATCCACCGCGCTCGTCGCAGAGGCGGATCGTGCCGGCTCGCACTCGGCGAGTGTGCTGCAGCCGAGGTAGCGCAGAGTGATGCGCCGCAGATCTCCGGTCAACGCCGGGGTAGAGCCCGGGGCCGTCGGAGGCGTCACCAGCCCCGCCGCGGGGCCGTCCGCTGTGCCCTCCGCCGCGTTTGCCGTCGTCCACACGTCCCGCCGCGTCGCTTCCCCGTTCGCCACTGCCGTCTCGCGCAGGTCGAAGGGTGCTGACAAGACGGCGACGGATGCGACGCGGGAGCCGGTGGTCCAGCTCCCGGATCCGCGTGCCCCGAGCAGTGCGGCGAGGTTGCCGCCGGCCGAGCCGCCGAAGACACCGATTCGGTCGGGGTCGACGCCGTGGGCCGTGGCATTCGCCGGTTCCCTGATCCACTCGACCGCACGCGACACATCGTCGATCGCGGCCGGGAACAGAGCGTCAGGCGCCAATCGATAGTTCACCGAGTAGGCGACGAAGCCGGCGGAGGCGAGCCACAGGCAGACACCCCGCCAGTCGCTGCTCGCCTTATCCCCGCGGGCCCAGCTGCCGCCGTGGATCGAGAGCACCCCCGGCCGAGTCGGCGGCGTCGCGAGCGAGACATCCGCGCGGGGTGATTCTGCCCCAGCCGCGGTGTCATCAGTCCCGGCAGCACCGGGCGAAGCGCTATCGCCGACGCGAGCGCTATCGCCAGCCGCGGCATCATCGCCGGCGACGGTGGCGTCCTGAGTCGCGGCATCCTCGTCTGCCGAGGTGTCAGCATCCGCCGGCGAGCACACGTCGAGGGTCAGCATGGTTCCGTCAGCGAGGATGTCGTAGACGACATCGGCGGTCACGGTGATTCCGGGCGGAGCTGTGAACGTGCGGATGCCGATGATCTCGCTCGTCGTCACCTCGCTGCCGGTCGCTGTCGGGTCTGACTGCACCACGGGGTGAGGCGGGACATGAAAGCCGGTGAGTACCCCGGTGCCAACGGTCACGAGCAGCGCAGCGCCGACGCTCGCCAGAATGCGGATGCGGCGGGTGCCGAATCCGAGACGAGGGCGAGCTGATCTCACACATGCTCCGAGCTTTGCTTCAGTGCGGGCTGACTCGAGACTAGGGGCACGCTGCATCGAGCAACGAATCGGCGGTCATTCGCAGCAATAGCTGCTGGCGTCGGGGCTCATTCGCCGCGGTTTGCCGCCGCCTGCCGCCGACATCCGGCACCGGTGTTCGGCCGCCAGCCGTGGACATCCGTCGCAATGGCTGTCGCAGAAACCGCAGGCGGCACCGGATGCCGCACACTCTGTGCGGTGGCTCGAGACAGTTGCACAATCCAAGCGGTTTCTGCCGCACTTCGTGCCGTGCCGTGGAGGTCAGACCCGTGCTTGTGCGCTCAGAGCGGCTTGGCGAAGCAGAGGCTCTGAGTGGCGCCGACGTACTCCCCGAAGAGCGGAATCTCGTGAAAACCGCGCTTGCGGTAGAGACGCAGTGCTGCGCTGTGCAGCGGTCCTGTTTCGAGCACGAGTTCGACGGCGCCCGCGTCGCGTGCATCGGTTTCGATTCGGTCGAGAAGCTCCGCTGCGACACCCTGGCCGCGCCCGTCGGGATGAACGAAGAGACTCTTCAGCTCGGCGATGACGGTGGCTGCGCCGTGGGCGGCACCGTCGGCTGCGCCGTGGGCTGCGCCGGTGGCCGTCTCGTCAGCCGAAGTCGACAGCACGAGAGCGGCCATGCCGAGCGCGCGGGCGGAGTCGTCCCTGGCCAGATAGACCGAGACGTCTGACCGGTCCAGCTTCTCAACCCCCAGCAGAAAGTTCGTCTCCGGCGGATAGAGAGCCTGAGCAAAGTCGGCGCTCAACTCGACCAGAGTCTCGACCTCGGATTGACGAGGCGACTCGATGGTGATGGTCAGGTTCATACGCCCAGACTAGGCGGCACAGATTTCGTGGAGGTTTCGCAGTGCGACGA
This sequence comes from Glaciibacter kafniensis, assembly GCF_039538945.1. Taxonomy (NCBI): domain Bacteria; kingdom Bacillati; phylum Actinomycetota; class Actinomycetes; order Micrococcales; family Microbacteriaceae; genus Glaciibacter; species Glaciibacter kafniensis. The sequence goes on from NZ_BAABCN010000010.1 coordinate 237,335, forward strand.
TGCCCGGGCGGTGATGCGCAAGGATGGCGGGTATGGTCGACCAGTCAGCAGCCCTGCCCACCGTCTCGCTGTGGTGCGGTGCGTACACCAGCCCGCACGGAACCGGGCTGGGAATCTCGGCTCTGGGCACCGGCCTCAACGCAGCCGGCCTCAACGCAGCCGGCCTCGGCACGGTACACGTCGAGGTGGCGGCGGCGGCCGACTCTCCCTCCTTTCTCGTCGAGCATCCGACGCTTCCCCTTCTCTATGCCGTTGCCGAGTTTGACGGCATGGTGCAGGCATTTCGTCGAGCGGAAGAGACCGCGCTCGAACCTCTCGGTGCACCGTGGCCGGCCGGCCCCGCAGCGTGCCACGTCTTCGTCGATCCGGACGGCCGGTTTCTCGTCGTCACCTGTTGGGGTGACGGGGCCGTGTTGTTCTACGGCCTCGACGCTGCCGGGCAGATCGTCTCGCGACAGAGCGCCGCGCCGGCCACCGATCCGTATCCGGGGGATGCCCGGCAGTCGCGGGCGCACGCCACCGCCCTGCTCCCCGACGGCCGCATTCTCACCACCGACCTCGGCTACGACCTTCTGCGTGTCTGGCGGGTTGACGCCGGCACCAGCACAGACGCCGGCACCGGCACAGACGCCGGCACCGGCCTACGTCTCGACCAGGAGCTGCCCGTGGGCGCCGGCACCGGTCCGCGTCACCTCGCCGTTCACCCGAGTGGTCACGTCTACGTCGTCACCGAATACTCGATCGAAGCAGTCGTGATCGGCCAGGACGCCGGCGAGCGCTTTGAGGTGATCGACCGCATCCCGGCCACCGACACGGGCGCCCAACCCGGCGATGCCGCGGCCGAGATCTCGCTCAACGAGACGGGTACTCGGGTCTACGTCACGGTGCGCGGCTCGAACCGGCTGGCGACTTTCGCCGTTCAGGATGCCGGCGCGCGGCTCGAACTCATCGGCGATGTCGACTGCGGCGGAAACTGGCCGCGGCACCATCTCCAGCGCGGAGACTGGCTTTTCGTCGCGAATCAGCTCTCAAACGAGGTGACCACCTTCGCCCTCGATCCCAGTACCGGGCTGCCCACAACGCCTCTGGGCAGCATCCCGGTCGGCTCGCCGACCTGCCTGATCGCTCGCAGCGTGCGGTAGCCGATAGCTCGACAGCCGGTGCCGACAGGATGCGCCGGGCGGATGTTGCCAGTGACTTTTCAGCTTCTATCCGGTAACGTAGACAAGTCGGCTCTTGACACCGCGCGGTTTTTGTTTGCGTGGATGGGTTTGTAAGTCAGGTGGGCCGGTTCCCCAGTAATCCGCTGGTGGAAAATCACTGTATGTGAACGGTCCCGGCCACTGACTGCCCGGGTTCTCAGGTTGCGTCGCAGAAGCGGCGCCGTTTGCCATGTACTCAACACAACCCAGAAATACCTCTATGCCTCAGAGCAAGAAACCTGCCGTCGGTCGCGCGGCCAAGAATTTCGATCCTAACCGCTCCGGTGGTGCACGGGGCGGCGCCCCCAAGACGGGCAGCAAGAGCCCGAGCCACCGCGGTTTCCGCGCTGACGAAGGCGCACCCAAGAAGCAGCGTTGGAACGCCGACGAGCGCGCAACGCGTTCGGCATCCCGCCCCGCCGGCGACCGTCCGGCCTACGGCAACGAGCGTCCCGCTTCCGGTGCACGCACCGAGCGTCCCGCCTACAACGACCGTGCCCCGCGCAACGACCGTCCGGCGTACAACAACGACCGTCCGTCGTACGGTGACCGTCCGGCCCGTGGCGAGCGTCCTGCCTACAACAACGACCGCGGCGACCGTGCTCCGCGCACCGACCGTCCCGCCTACAACAACGACCGTCCGTCCTACGGCGACCGTGCTCCGCGCACCGATCGTCCGGCGTACAACAACGACCGTCCGGCTCGTGGCGAGCGTCCCGCGTACAACAACGACCGCGGTGACCGTGCTCCGCGCACCGACCGTCCGGCCTACAACAACGACCGCCCGTCGTATGGTGACCGTCCGGCTCGTACCGAGCGTCCTGCATACAACAACGACCGCGGTGACCGTGCTCCGCGCACCGATCGTCCGGCGTACAACAACGACCGTCCGTCGTACGGCGACCGTCCGGCCCGTGGCGAGCGTCCTGCATACAACAACGACCGCGGTGACCGTGCTCCGCGCACCGATCGTCCGGCCTACAACAACGACCGTCCGTCGTACGGCGACCGTCCGGCTCGTACCGAGCGTCCCGCATACAACAACGACCGCGGCGACCGTGCTCCGCGCACCGATCGTCCGGCGTACAACAGCGACCGTCCGGCCCGTACCGAGCGTCCGTCCTACGGCGACCGCCCGGCCCGCACCGAGCGTCCTGCATACAACAACGACCGCGGCGATCGTGCCCCGCGCACCGATCGTCCGGCGTACAACAGCGACCGTCCGGCCCGCACCGAGCGTCCGTCTTACGGCGACCGTCCGGCTCGTACCGACCGCCCGTCCTACGGCAGCGACCGCGGCGACCGCGCCCCCCGCCGCGAGTTCAACAATGACCGTCCGGGCATGAGCAGCAGCAGCAACAGCAAGTTCTACCCGAGCCGCGACGACAAGCCGCGCTTCACCGCCGAGGAAGACGTGGTTCTTGAGCGTCTCGAGGCCCAGGCCACCACGGCATCCGATGTCGTCGGCGTCAGCTTCGCCGACCTCGGACTCGGTGGCAACATCGTGCGCGAGCTCGGACTGCTCGGTGCGGCCAGCCCGTTCCCGATCCAGGCTGCAACCATCCCCGACGTGCTCGCCGGCCGCGACGTGCTCGGCCGTGGCCGCACCGGCTCCGGCAAGACCATCGCCTTCGGTGCTCCCCTCGTGGAGAAGCTGATGGAGAACGAGGGAAGCAAGAACCGCCAGCAGGGCCGCAAGCCCCGCGCGCTGATCCTCGCCCCGACCCGCGAACTCGCGCTGCAGATCGACCGCACCGTGCAGCCCATCGCACGAAGCGTCGGCCTCTTCACCACGCAGGTCTACGGCGGAGTTCCGCAGTACCGTCAGGTCAGCGCCCTGCAGCGCGGCGTCGACATCATCATCGGCACCCCCGGCCGCATCGAAGACCTCATCGACCAGGGCAAGCTCGACCTCAGCCAGGTCAGCATCACCGTGCTCGACGAGGCCGACCACATGTGCGACCTGGGCTTCCTGGAGCCGGTGCAGCGCATCCTCAACCAGACCAAGAAGGGCGGCCAGAAGCTTCTCTTCTCGGCCACGCTCGACAAGGGTGTTGCCACCCTGGTCAAGCAGTTCCTGACCAACCCGTCAGTGCACGAGGTCGCCGGTGAAGACCAGGCCTCCTCGACCATCGACCACAAGGTTCTGGTTGTCGAGCACCGCGACAAGAGCGCCATCATCGAGCAGCTCTCCAACCGCGATGGCAAGACGCTGATCTTCAGCCGCACCCGTGCCTACGCAGAGCAGCTCGCTGACCAGCTTGAGAACGCGGGCATCAAGGCCACCAGCTTGCACGGTGACCTGAACCAAGCGCGTCGTACCCGCAACCTCGCGTTGCTGACCAGCGGTCGCGTGAACGTGCTTGTGGCAACGGATGTCGCAGCCCGCGGCATCCACGTTGACGACATCGACCTGGTGATCCAGGCCGACGCACCCGACGAGTACAAGACCTACCTGCACCGCGCTGGCCGCACCGGCCGTGCGGGCAAGACCGGTACCGTTGTCACGCTCATCCCGAAGCAGCGTCAGCGTCGCATGGACGAGCTTCTCGGCCGCGCCGAGATCGACGCCAGCTACGCCAGCGCCGTTCCGGACGATGCGTCAGTCCGGGCTCTCGCGAACCTCTAGGTTCTGAGTCGAAAAGGGGCACCCACTGTCACGGTGGGTGCCCCTTTTTCATGCTCGCAACTAGAGAAAACCGAGACCAGGCACCCAAATTGGGGGACTCGAATCTGCGCGACGCGCCGAGGGGTTGCTTTCGCAAATGGGTCGCTCACCCCTACGCTCGTCATGTTGCCAGTGTGTCCTTAGCGACGCGCACCGTGCTTTGCTGCAATTCGGGTTTGCAGTCGAGAACGTGCGACACGTAGTCTGCGGGGCGTCCATTGGGCGCCCCGCAGTCTGCGTCTCTCGGGCTGTGCCGGCGAAATCTCGGGCGGTCTTGCCGACTTGCTGACGTCGTCAGGTCGCTGAGCGTGACCAGCGCGAGAATGGAATCGTGAACCCTCAACCGCGTCTCAGTCTCGCCCTGCCGGTGCGTCAGCCGCTCGACGCACCGGGCCTCTTTCGGTTTCTGGCGGTGCGCGCGATCAGCGGTGTTGAGGCCGCCGACGTGTCCGACGGTGGCCTGCTTCGGTACGCGCGCACGCTTATCCTCCCTCACGGACCGGGCGCCGTCGAGGTGGTCGCAACGCGCACGATCGGTGCGGAGTGGCGATTGCAGCTGCACCTCGAACTCGCATCCCTGGCCGATGGCGCTACCGCCGTGGCCCGCGTGCGACGGATGCTGGACGTGGATGCTGACCCGGTCGCGATCGATGCCGCACTCATGTCGGATCCGGCCCTGGCCCCGCTCGTCGCCAGCACCCGCGGAATACGGGTGCCTGGTGCGGTGGATCCGCACGAGCTCGTCATTCGCGCGATCGTTGGACAACAGATATCCGTGGCCGCAGCCCGCACCCACCTGACTCGCCTCGCGGCGACGCTGGGTACGCAGTATGTCTCATCCTTCGCTGGCTTGGACCGACTGTTTCCCACACCCGAACAGATCGCGGCCGGAGTGCCAGAACCGGTGCGTGGCGAACCACTCGATCCAGATCGCCTGCTCAAGCTTCCCGGCCAATCCATCCGGACTGTCGTCACTACCGCGCGCGCTCTCGCCGATAGCGAGCTCTGCGTCGACGTCGGTGACGATCCCGAGTCGCTCCGTGCACAGCTCGTGGCCCGATCGGGGATCGGACCCTGGACCGCCGCCTACGTTTCGATGCGTGTACTCGGGGACCCGGATGCCTGGTTGGCCGGAGATGTCGCCCTGATCGCCGGGGCGATCGCCAGAGGTGTGCTCGCCCCCGACCTCTCCAAGCCAGCCGCTCACCGCGCCTTGGCTGAGCACGCCGCCCGGTGGGCTCCGTGGCGCTCCTATGCGGCGATGCACCTGTGGCAGGCGGCCGCAGGTGCTTCCTCTATCGGCAGGAAGATCTGAAGAACGCCAGGCATTCCCTCCACGAGTGCGCGCTAGGCGGTGGGGGATCAGCAGCTCGCTACGGGCGGTAGTCCTTCTTCTCTTCATAGAGCGAACGCGCAGAAGGGTCAGCGTCTCGACCGCCATTGGCCGCGCCGCCAAGTTGAGTGATCACTGAGGCGAACCACTGGAAAGCCCGACCCACACGAACGAGAATTCTCTTGAACATCGATTGGCCTCTTCTCTGAACAAACCATACGCGCGACAAACCATACGCGCCGGCCAGGTGGCGAGTCACCAGAATTCAGCGCGGGGCACATCGTCGAACGTCATGCGCGACGGCACAAAAAAACCTGCCGCCGCGATCAGTCCGCGGCGGCAGGTTTCAGTTACTTCGACGAGCGTTATGCAGTTTCAGTGAGCGCAGGCTCGGTGAACGCAGTGTTGAGCACGTCGTCCAACGCAATCACGGTGTCTTCAGAGGAGGTGCCGAGCGCCAGTGCCAGCTCCGATTCGAGCAGCTGTCGCGACTTGGCGAGCATCCGCTTCTCACCGGCGGAAACGCCGCCGTCCTGTTCGCGGCGCCACAGGTCGCGAACAACCTCGGCGACGCGGGTGACGCTGTCGCTGGCCATCTTCTCCTGGTTCGCCTTGAAGCGGCGGCTCCAGTTCGTGGCTTCTTCGGTGAACGGATCGCGCAGCACCTTGTAGACCTCTTCAAGCCCGGCGGCGTCGATGACGTCACGCACGCCGACAAGCTCAGCGTTCGCGATCGGAAGCTGGATGACGAGCTGCGACGAGTGCACCCTCAAAGTCATCGCCGGCTGGGCGACGCCTTTCAGCGTGATCGTGGAGAGTTCAGTGATGGTGACCGCACCGTGGTGCGGGTAGACGAGGGTTTCCCCAACGATGAACTTCAAACTTCCTCGATTCAGAATGCGGTGCGCGCGGCTACAGGGCGGCACCGACAGGTCGAACAGCTGCCCCGAAAGCGGGGGATGTGTCGTGGAGGCACCCGGCATCATACCGAATGACCAACCTTTCTATCATGCCATAACCTCCTGGGAGTCCACCGTGCAGTAAAACAGGTCAGGTAAACGCGGCCAGATCGTGAGATCAGGCGATCGCCAGCATCCCCGCAGCGACAAGCGCAAGGACAAGGCCGACCCACTGCACCGGGGCGATCCGCTCCTTGAGCACGACGGCCGCGAGCAGAATCGTGCCGGCCGGGTAGAGCGCGGTGAGAACGCTCATCACGCTGAGGTCGCCCGATCTGATGCCGAGAAGCAGCAGTACGTTGGCGGCCGCGTCGACAACCCCGCAGGCGACGGCGAGACGGATGCCGGTGCGCCGGTCAGGCGGATCGCCGTCGCCTGCTGCGGGTCGAGTGGCGGTGGCGACAGAGGCTGAACCGCCGTCGACACCGCCGTCGACACCGCCGACGACCACCGTGCGGCGACGTGCTCGCCGAATCGCGAGAACGCCGATCACCGCGCACATGATGGTGCCGGCCACAGCCCGGTTCAGTACGAGCGGAATCAGGCCGCTGTCAGGTGGAGTTCGGTCAATCAGAACAATGAACGCGCCGATCATCGCGCCGGCGCCGACCGCCATCAGAAGCGACTTCGCGCTCGGCCGCACCGCACCCTTCTCGGGGATGAAGCCGACCAAGACCACTGCAACGAGCGCCAGGCCGAGGGCCAGATAGCCGATGGGCGCGAAGGTGTCTCCGCCGATCAGCCCGACCGTCATCGGCACGACCGCCGAGATGACGGCGGTCAACGGCGAGAGGATGCTCATCGGGCCGACGGCGAGGCAGGCATAGAGCAGAGAGATCGCGACGGCGCCTGTCACGCCGGAGAGCATTCCGAAGAGAACGGCGGTGGGCGACCAGACTCCGCCGACGAACAGCAACGCGATCAGCAGGGCGACCAAACCGGCGAAGGCTGAGATCGCCGTCACCAGAAGCGCGCTGATGCGTTTGGCAGCCAGCCCGCCCAAGAAGTCGGCAGAGCCGTAGACGAGGGCGCCGGAGAGTCCGAGAACTGCGGTGAGCATAGGACGCCAGCCTAACGAGCGGTGGGTGAGGTCGCATCCGCCACCGCTGAGGACGAGCGGGTCGGCGTCTCACGGCCAGGTAGGCTGGTGAAACCACTGCACGAGGAGACGACAATGGCCACACGCTGGGCGCGATTCGCCCGCGGCTGGGTTGTCGCTCTGTTTTCAACCTTCGTGGCGGGGCTGTCGCACACACTCGGTGGCGGCGCTGTTCCGAGCGTTGTTGCCGTCGTTCTTTCTCTCGCCTTTGCCGGCATCGTCTGTGTCGGCCTGGCCGGGCGCACCCTGTCGCTCTGGCGGATGGTTGTGTCGGTGCTGGTCAGCCAGCTGATCTTTCACGGACTCTTCTCGTTCGGCGCTCCCGGCGGCGCACTGTCGGTCTCGCCGGCCGCTCCGCCCCGCACGCCGGCCTCTGCCCTGCTCGGGGCGCACGAGCACGGAGCGATCGGTGCCGTGACGGCGCTGAGTTCCGCGCCGGCCGGCCATGCGGGTGGGCACGATGCCGCCTGGATGTGGGCGGCCCACGCCGTTGCGGCAGTGATCACGATCGTCGCGCTGCGGCACGGCGAGAGTGCGTTCTGGGGCTTGTTCGCCACCGTGCGCCTCGGCATCCGTTCTCTGTTCGCCGCGCTCGCCGGTGTGCTCGCCGGGGCGACGCTGCCTGGCGCGCCACGTTCGACGGTGTCGACGGCGCGCGTGTTCACGCCGCGCGACCTCGCACTGGTTTTCTCCCGAATGCGGCATCGCGGGCCGCCTGCTCTGCGTTTCGCCTGACTTCGGTCGGGCACACAGAACAGACCATTTCCCGCACGCACCGAACCGACAGCAGACCTGGCTCTGCCCACCCCACGAATCGCGGGGCCGCGGTGCGCTCATTCGTACAAGGACATCCTCATGAAGCTCAAGAACACCCTCATTGCCTCGTCAGCGCTCGCCGCGGGCGCCCTGCTCGCCGTCGCCGTTCCGCTGTCGGCCAGCGCGCACATCTCGGTCGATTCGCCGTCGACGGCGGCCGGTTCCTACACCGTGCTGACCTTCGCACTCCCGCACGGCTGCGACGGTTCGGCCACCACGGCGCTGGCGATTTCGATTCCCGAGCAGATCAAGAGCGTCACCCCGACGGTCAACCCCGGCTGGGATGTCTCGAAGGTCGACGTCGATCTGGCGAAGCCGATCACCGACGGCAACGGAAACACGATCAGCACCCGCCTCGGTCAGGTCGTCTACACGGCGAAGGTGCCGCTCGCCGACGGTCTGCGCGACACGTTCGCGCTCAGCATGCAGCTCCCCGCCGACGCGGCAGGCACGACGCTCGAGTTCCCCATCCTGCAGAGCTGTGAGGTGGGGGAGACCAATTGGAACCAGGCCGCGAAAGCCGACGGCTCTGAGCCAGAGCACCCCGCTCCCGCGGTCGTAGTCACCGCGGCGACGGATGGCGATGGGCACGGTAGCGGGCACGACGCCGGCGCGACCACGGCGGAGGGTGCCGACGGCGCGGCCGCATCGAGCGCAGCATCCGACGATGTGATCGCTCGCGTGCTCGGCATCGGCGGATTGATCGTCGGAGCCATCGGCGTTGTGCTCGCGGTCACTGCGCGCCGCAAGACCTCGGCTTAGGCTGTCGAGATGCGACACAACGCACACAGACCAGCTCAAAACCACGCACGGGGACGAGTCGCCGCCTGGGCGCTCGGCCTTACCCTGGCCGGTTTCGTGTGTGCTGGTTCTGTTTTGGCCGGCCCGGCCGGCCCCGCCTCGGCGCACAACTCGGTGATCAGCACGACGCCGGCTGCCGGCTCGGTCGTCACCGAGCAACCGGGCGTCTTTCAGGTGACGACGAACGACGATCTTCTGAAGCTCGACACCCCCGGTGCCATGCGCATGCAGATCTCGGGGCCGGCCGACGCCGCCACGCCGCTCTACTACGGTGACGGCTGCTCGACGGTGTTCGGTCCGACGCTTGAGGCGAAGGCCCAACTCGGCGAACCCGGTAAGTACACGGTGGCCTGGCAGGTCGTCTCCACCGACGGTCACACGATCTCGGGTGACTTCGCCTTCACCTGGCAGCCGGCCGCCGGCCAGGAGCTCGCCACGGGTTCGTCGATCCCGCCGGATTGCGGTGGCACCATCACCGGCGGAACCACGCAGACGGATGCCGCGACTCCGGCTGCCCCCGCCACCGATACCGCCGCCCTCGGTGACGTGCTTTGGATCGGCGGTGCGGTGGCCGCGGTCATCCTCGCCACTGTGGTGACTCTGGTCGCGGTCGGTCGTCGCAAGCCGCCGACGGGGCCGACCGGCACTCCGCCCGAGGGCACCCCGCCGACGGAGTAGCGCGTGAAAATCGTGCCGGGCACATCTGTCATTCAGGTGCCCGGCACGATCACCCCGATACGATTGGGGGGTGACTGCGACGATTCCCACCCCCTACGAAGACCTCCTCCGCGACACCCTCGCCAACGGAGCTCAGAAGACCGATCGCACCGGAACCGGAACGCGCAGCGTCTTCGGCCGTCAGCTGCGATTCGACCTCGCCGAGGGGTTCCCGCTGATCACCACCAAGCGCGTGCACTTCAAGTCGATCGCCTACGAACTGCTCTGGTTTCTGCGCGGCGAAAGCAACGTGAGCTGGCTGCGCGACAAGGGTGTGACGATCTGGGATGAATGGGCGGATGCCGATGGCGACCTCGGTCCTGTCTATGGCGTTCAGTGGCGTTCCTGGCCCACGCCGGATGGCGGACACATCGACCAGATCTCCGAGGTCATCGAGGCGATCAAGACCACGCCAGATTCTCGCCGACTGATCGTGTCCGCCTGGAACGTGGCAGACATCCCCGACATGGCACTGGCCCCGTGCCACGCCCTGTTCCAGTTCTACGTTGCCGACGGCAAGCTCTCTTGCCAGCTCTACCAGCGCAGCGCCGACCTCTTTCTCGGTGTGCCGTTCAACATTGCCAGCTACGCCCTGCTCACCCAGCTCGTCGCTGAGCAGGTCGGCCTCGAACTCGGTGAGTTCGTCTGGACCGGCGGCGACTGCCACATCTACGACAACCACGTCGAGCAGGTGACCGAGCAGCTCAGCCGCGAACCGTTCCCGGCCCCGCAACTGCGCATTGCCGCAAAGCGCGACAGCATCTTCGACTACGAGTACGACGACCTCGTGGTCGAGAACTACCAGCACCACCCCGCCATTCGCGGCGCGGTCGCCGTATGACGATCGGACTGGTCTGGGCCGAGGCAGAGGGCGGTGTGATCGGCAAAGACGGGGTCATGCCCTGGCACGTTCCCGAAGACCTCGCGCACTTCAAGGCGGTGACGCTGGATGGCGTCGTGATCATGGGTCGCAAGACCTGGGACTCGCTGCCGCCCCGCTTTCGTCCGCTTTCCGGTCGCCGCAACATCGTGATCACCCGCCAAGCAGAGTGGGCTGCCGACGGCGTCGACATCGTGCACTCACTGGACGAGGCACTGGCGCTCGCCGGTGATGAACCGATATGGGTGATCGGCGGCGCCGAGATCTTCGCCCTGGCGATGCCGCTGGCCGACCGGCTCGAGGTGACCGAGCTGCGCGCCTCCGTCGAGGGGGACACCGTGGCACCCGCGATCGACGCGTCGTGGCGACTCGTCGCGGCTGATCCGGCTGCGTCTGATCCGGACAACGGATGGCGTCACTCGCGCACCGGCCTCGACTACCGTTTTCTGACGTACCAGCGCCCCTAACCCAAGCCTTGTCCGTGAGGTGCCAACTTTTGCTAGTTGCGCGCTCCGCGCACTAGCAAAAGTTGGCACCTCACGGCTGTCAGGGGTGAATGACGAACGGCCCGCCACCCAAGGGATGGCGGGCCGTTCGTCTGCTTCGGTGATTAGCTGGTCGGCATCAGAACGGAGTCGATCAGGTAGACCGTGGCGTTGGCGGTGTGAACGCCACCACAGATCACCTTGGCGTCGTTGACCATGATGTTGTCGCCGCTGCCGGTGACGGTGACGGTTCCACCCTCGACCGTGGTGTGGGTGCCCTCGATCGCGTCAGGCGCGATCTGTCCGGGAACCACGTGGTAGGTCAGGATCTTGCTCAACGTTGCGGCGCCTTCCGGCGTCTTCAGCGTGTCGATGGTTGCGGCATCGATCTTGGCGAATGCCGAGTCAACCGGCGCGAACACCGTGAATTCGCTGCCGTTCAGCGTGTCGACGAGGTTGACGTCAGGGTTCAGTTTGCCCGAGACTGCGGCGACCAGTGTGGTCAGGAGCGGGTTGTTCGAGGCGGCGACGGCGACCGGGTCTGACGACATTCCGGTGATCGATCCGGCTCCGCTCGGAACCTCTTTGGCGTAGGCGGCGCATCCTGAGCCGACGAGGTCGGCGGCCGGGTCGGCGGTCATGGCCGGGGCGCTCGACTCCGAGGAAGACGCAGACGGCTTGGCCGACGAGCCGGTATTGCCGCTGGCGCCCATGGAACAGGCGGAGAGGCCGACGACGGCGATCGCTGCGATGGAGAGTGTGGTCAATGCCTTGCGGGTGAAGAGTTGCATGGGAGTTCTCCTTCAAATGAAGTGGCCGGATGGCCGCCAGGCCCACCTGCTGTGCGGCCTTCACTGCATCATTCGGAGCCCCCTCCCACATGGTTTGGACAATTCTCAAAAACTTTCTGGGCGGCCAAGGCGAGACCACTTCGTTGGTCGAGGAACGAGCGAGCGCAGCGAGCCCGTGTCTCGAGACAACCGCCGGCCATTCCTCAAACGCAACCCACGTCAAGGCGCCGGCTCGCTGGGTCTCGACACACTCGACCAACGGGATGGGCGGTACCGGGTTCAGGAGTGGAGTGCGTGTCACGGATGCAGCACCCCGTCGTTCCGGGGGCGGGCCTCAGCCGACACACCTCCACTCCTGATTTCGGTCCCCACCGAGATCGAGAATCCCACGCCGCGATCCAGCCGGGCATCGCACCGGCCAATCCCAAATCCGGTTTCCTCCGAACCCCACTCGACAGACTTTGGAGGAGACCGTGCTCTCACTTGCCCTCATCGGATTCTTCGGTGGCCTCATCACCGGAATCTCACCGTGCATCCTGCCCGTGCTTCCCGTCATCTTCTTCTCGGGAGGTGTGCAGGGCGCTCGAACAACCGACGGAACAACCGGCGGCTCAACCGACGGAACAACGGATGCGCCGCCACCGCCCTCACGCTGGCGGCCGTACCTCGTCATCCTGGGCCTGGTCGTGAGCTTCAGCATCTTCACCCTCGTCGGCTCCCTGCTTCTCACCCTGCTGCACCTGCCGCAGGATGTCTTGCGCTGGGCCGGGCTGATCGTCTTGGTACTCATCGGAATCGGCTTGATCGTTCCGCAGTTCGAGCGCATCCTCGAGAAGCCGTTCTCGTGGATTCCGCAGCGCAACGTCGGCACCGAACGCGGCGGTTTTGTTCTCGGTCTCGCCCTCGGCGCCGTTTATGTGCCCTGTGCCGGTCCGGTGCTGGCCGCCATCACCGTCGCCGGATCCACCGGGCGCATCGGTCCCGAGACCGTCGTGCTCACCGTCACCTTCGCCGTCGGCGCCGCAATCCCGCTGCTCGTCTTCGCCCTGGCCGGTCGCCGGGTCGCCGAACGCGTGAAGTCGTTTCGCAAGCACCAGCGCGGCATCCGCATTGGCGGGGGCGTCGTGATGATCGCCCTCGCGATCGGCCTCGTCTTCAACGTGCCGCAGCTGCTGCAGCGCCTCGTTCCCGATTACACGAGCGTGTTGCAAGACCAGTTCAGCAACTCGAAGCAGATCAGCGCATCCCTCGATCTCGGGGGCATCGTCACCGCCGAGAACAAGAACCTCTCCAAGTGCACGAACGGCTCTCCCGAGCTGGAAAGCTGTGGCACGGCCCCGGCGATCACCGGCATCCAGCAGTGGTTCAACACTCCGGGTGACCAGCCGATCAGTCTCGCCGATGAAAAGGGCAAGGTTGTGCTGATCGACTTCTGGGCCTACTCCTGCATCAACTGCCAGCGCTCCATCCCGCACGTTGTCGCCTGGGACAAGGCCTACACAGACCTCGGCCTGCAGGTCATCGGGGTCCACTCGCCCGAATATGCCTTCGAGAAGGTGCCGACGAACGTCATGGCCGGAGCGAAAGGGTTCGGCATCACCTACCCGGTCGCCCTCGACAACAACCTGTCGACCTGGACCAACTACCGCAACCGCTACTGGCCGGCCCACTACCTGGTCGACGCTTCGGGCACCGTGCGCAACATCAAGTTCGGTGAGGGCGACTACGCCACGACGGAGAAACTCATCCGCGAGCTGCTCGTTCAGGCCAACCCGAACGTGAAACTCCCGCCGGCCACCGAGGTCGCCGACGCCACGCCCGCCGATGTCACCACGCCTGAGACCTACCTCGGCACCACCAAGCAGGTGAATTACGGGGGCAGCGAGAAGTACTCGACCGCGACGCCGTCGTTCTCCGTGCCGGCCAAGCTGGCGAAGGACTCCTTCGCGTTGAAGGGCGAGTGGAAGCTGGGTACCCAGTCGATCACCCCGACCGGCGACTCGGCCGAGATCACCCTCAACTACACCGGGCGCGAGGTGCAGATGGTGCTGGCGGGCAGCGGAACCGTGACCTACATGGTCGACGGCGTGACGAAGACGATCGACGTGTCTGGCACTCCGAACGCGCACACCCTGCTGACGACGAAGAATCCGGCTTCGGGAACCCTGAAGGCAACGCTCTCCGCCGGGGTCGAGGCGTTCTCGTTCACCTTCGGATAGCCAGTTAGAACGGGAGTGAAACGGATGCCCCCGGCCGACCTGCACAGGTCGGCCGGGGGCATCCGTTTGTGTTGCGTCGTCGCTACGCGACCTGCGGCACCGCGACGGGTAGGGGTGCCGCCGCGAGAATTTCACTGCGGTTCAGGCGTCGCCGGCTGACGAACGCTGCAATGCCGATCGCGACGAGCGCGCCGATCGCCCAGACAACGAGGTTCCACACCCAGGGGCCGACGCCGAGAGTGCCGCCGGCAATCAGGGTGCGGAATGACTGCACGGCGTCGGTGAGCGGCAGATAGTTGTGCAGCGTCTGGAAGAACGGGGCCGCGGTTTGAATGGGATAGGTGCCCCCGGCTGCGCTGAGCTGCAGAACGACGAACAGCAAGCCGACGAATCGACCGGGCGCACCGAGAAGCGCGATGAGGGCTTGATTGATGGCCATGAAGGTGAGCGAGGCGAGGATCGCGATTCCGAACGCTCCGGGGAGGTTCGCGATCTCGATGCCGACGGCGAACTTCACCGCCAGCACTGCCAGCGTCGCCTGCACGACGGCAATGAGCGCGTTCGGCAGATACGAACGCAGCGCAACCAACCACAGTGGCAGGCGCGAGCCGACCAGGCGGGTGTTGAGCGCCGGGCGCATGAAGAACACAGCGAGGCTGCCGATCCACAGGCCCAATGAAAGAAAGTACGGTGTGAGGCCGGCGCCGTAGAGTGCGACGGCATTCTCCCGCTCGGCATCGAGCGCGACTGGTGCGGCGGCAACACCGCTGAGCTGGTTGGCTTGGCTGTCGGTATAGGTCGGGATCTCCAGCACCCCGTCGGCGAGCCCGGTCGAGAGGGTGTGTGCGCCGTCGTCAACCTGGTGCGCGCCGTCGGCCGCGGAGGAGGCGCCGGACTCGAGGGTCTGTGCCCCCGTGGCGAGCTCGCCGCTGCTGCTCGCCGCGGTGTTGATCGAGGAGACCAGCGTCGTGAGCTTCACGGTCAGGCCGTCGAACCCCGTGCCGAGGCTGCCGAGTCCGGCGGCGAGGCTGGTCGCACCGGCGCTCGCAGCGCGGGTGCCGTCGCGGACATCCGCGGCACCGGCGGCCAGGGCGCTCAGCCCGGTGCCTTCACTCGCCGTGCCGACCAGGTCTTCCGCCCCGGCGTCCAGGGCCGCGACGCTGCTGTTGAGAGTCCCGGCTCCGTCGGAGACCTGATGGGCGGCGGTGTCGAGCTGCTGAAGCGCAGCGGCGCGCTGCGGATCGGTCATGGTGTCGTAGCCGGCAACAAACTGATCGAGGGAGCTGGCGACCTGCGCGGCGCCGGCCGCGAGGGTCGGTGTGGCGGCGTCGAGGGTGCTGAGTCCGCCTGAGAGCTGGGTCGCACCGGTCAGGGCCCGATCGGCCCCGTCGGCCAGAGACGACGTACCGCTCTGCAGGGTCGCCAGGCCGGTGCTGAGGTCGGTTGCCCCGGTAACGGCCTGGCCGATGCCGGCGTTCAAACTGGACAGCCCGGTGGGGAGCGCATCCGTTGCCGAGGAGATCTGGCTCAGCCCACTGCTGAGTTTGCCTGCTCCGACGGCGAGCGTGGATGCGCCGTCGGCGAGAGCGGATGCGCCAGTCGAGAGATCGGTCGTACCGTCGGCGAGGGTGGCTGCGCCGTCTGCGGCGTCGGAGATGCTGTCGTGCACAGTGGT
This sequence comes from Glaciibacter kafniensis, assembly GCF_039538945.1. Taxonomy (NCBI): domain Bacteria; kingdom Bacillati; phylum Actinomycetota; class Actinomycetes; order Micrococcales; family Microbacteriaceae; genus Glaciibacter; species Glaciibacter kafniensis. Next base: position 252,980 of record NZ_BAABCN010000010.1, read on the forward strand.
GAAACCGAGGTAGACGTTTTCGAGATAGGTCGACGAGACCGTCTCGGCGAGGTTTCGCACCAGAGTGCTGCCCAACGACTGAGCCATGTTTCCGGTGATGTAGTTGGTCGCGTCGTTGGTCGTGATCGAGAGCATGCCCTGTTGGGCCGCGGCCGCGTCGGTCGGCTCAACCGTCGCCGACGAGGTCGCGTTCGCGGAGAAATCGGCTGGGATTGTGAGCACGGCCAAATACTCTCCGTGGGTCAATCCGGCTTGGGCCGTGTCGGCGTCGGTGATCGTCCAATCGAAGCCTTCCTTGCTGTCGCCATTCGCGTCGACGAGCGCCGAGACGACGTCGTCACCGAGCTGGATCTGGCTCGAGCTTCCGGCGCTCTCTTCGACTGTCGCGCCGGTGTCCAGATTCACGATCGCTGCCGGCACGTTGCCGATGTTGCCAACGGGGTCGTTGTTCGACCAGATCAGGGCGGCGGCGTAGATCAGCGGGATGAGGCTCAGCGCGATCAAGACGACGACGGCGAAGGGTTTCGGCAGCGTGAGCCGGCGGCGTGCGCGGGTAACTGAACGGGGGAGTGCCATGACTTTACTTTCGAATACGTGTGTGGGGAGGTGGGAGAAGCGGATGCCGCTGCGCGGTCAGCTGCGGAGGGGGTCAGGAACCCCGGCGAGGGTGAGCATGAGGTCGGTCAGGCGTTGGGCGAATGCCTCGGGGGAGTCGCGCCCGGTGAAATCCGTCTCGAGCCACTGCAACACGAGCCAGGTCGACCCAGCGGCGATGGCGGTGATCCGATCATCGTCAGCCGGGCTTCCCTGGGCCAGGTGAGCGCCGAGCACATGCTCGCTCATGCGAGTGGAGATGTATCCGACCGCCGCCGACAGCACGACATAGCTGCTCGAACCCCGTAGAACGCGCCGGTACACGTCGCGACGCAGTGACACCTGCTCGAGGAGCATCCGATTCGTCCCGCGCAAGAACTCGACACCGGTCCGGTCCGTGAACTGTGCGTCGCTGCGGGCGAAGGAGGCCTCGATCTCCGCGACAACGGCCGCCGCGATCAGTGCCGACACGTCTGCAAAATGCTGGTAGAAGGTGGGCCGACTCACCCCGGCTCGCGACGCCACCTCGGTGACGGTCAGTCCGTCGGCGTGCGCTTCATCGAGAAGCTGTTCGGCAATGGCCAGGAGGGCGTCGCGCGACCGGATCGCCCGCGGGTCGGTTGGCTCTGTCACGATCGCCCTTTCCTGGATCTATTTTACAATCGTAAAAGACTACGTCCGATGCTGGTTTCTTGTCAAAACCTGTGCCGGCCGGGCGCATGGCTGCCGGTAAGCGTGGCGGGTGCACAGCCGCCGGCGTGCGTGGCGCGTGCACAGGCTCACGCCGAACGGCGGGCGTTCAGGGGCACGCCGGTAGGCTTGCCCGGTGAGTTGGAACGACGAAATTCCGTGGGATCCGAACGAGGTTCCACCGCCCATTGATGACGGGTACGCCGGGTATGGCGGATACGACGGCGCCCCGCCGCCCCCCGACGACGCCTATCAGGCACCGGACTTCGCCGACTCACCGGTCGGGTTGCCCGGCCGACCCGCGCCCGCAGACATCCGTCGCAACCCGGCCACTGCGAAGTTCGCCACCGCGGCCGAAGCGCTGCACACGGTCTTCGGCTACGACTCGTTCCGTGGCGAGCAGGCCGAGATCATCGACCAGCTCATCGGTGGCGGCGACGCCGTCGTGCTGATGCCCACCGGCGGCGGTAAGAGCCTCTGCTACCAGATTCCGTCGCTCGTGCGCGCGGGAACCGGTATTGTCGTCTCCCCGCTGATCGCGCTCATGCAAGACCAGGTCGACGCCCTCACCGCCGTCGGCGTGCGCGCTGCTTTTTTGAACTCCAGTCAGGACAACGAGACCCGCGACCAGGTCGAACGCGACTACATCGCCGGCAACCTCGACCTGCTCTACGTCGCACCAGAGCGACTCTCTTCTGAGGCGACGAAGCGGTTTCTCGACCGCGGCGAGATCGCACTTTTCGCCATCGACGAAGCGCACTGTGTGTCGCAGTGGGGCCACGATTTCAGGCCCGATTACCTCGCGCTCTCCGAGCTGGCCGACCGCTGGCCCGACGTGCCGCGCATCGCGCTCACCGCCACGGCGACGGATGCGACGCATCAGGAGATCACCTCCCGGCTGCAGCTGGGCGAGGCGAAGCACTTCGTCGCGAGCTTCGACCGGCCGAACATCCAGTACCGCATCGTGAACAAGGCCGAGCCGCGCAAGCAGCTGCTCAGCTTCATCAAGACCGAGCATCCGGATGACGCCGGTATCGTGTACGCGCTCAGCCGCAAGAGCGTTGAGGCCACGGCCGAGTTCTTGCAGGCCAGCGGCCTGAACGCCCTGCCGTACCACGCGGGTCTCGATGCCCGGGTGCGTGCCCGCAACCAGGCCCGGTTTCTGCGCGAAGACGGAATCATCATCGTCGCCACGATCGCGTTCGGGATGGGCATCGACAAGCCTGATGTGCGTTTCGTCGCCCATATCGACCTGCCGAAGAGCGTCGAAGGCTACTACCAGGAGACCGGTCGCGCCGGCCGTGACGGCCTGCCCTCGACCGGCTGGCTCACCTATGGTCTGCAAGACGTCGTGCAGCAGCGCCGCATGATCGACGAGTCGCCCGGTGACCTCGCGCACCGGCGCAAGCTTTCCGCGCACCTCGACGCCATGCTCGCCCTCTGCGAGACCGTCGACTGCCGTCGCGTCAATCTGCTGCGCTACTTCGGCCAGCAGAGCGAGCCGTGCGGCAACTGCGACACCTGCATCACCCCGCCGGCAGCCTGGGACGGCACGATTCCCGCCCAGAAGCTGCTCTCCACGATTGTGCGCCTGTTGCGGGAGCGCAACCAACGCTTCGGAGCCGGTCATCTCGTCGACATCCTGCGCGGAAAGGTCACCCCGCGCGTCACTCAGCATGGGCACGACCAGCTCTCCACCTGGAGCATCGGCGCCGACCTCAGCGACCAGCAGTGGCGCGGCGTCGTGCGGCAGCTTCTCGCGCAGGGGCTGCTCGCGACTCATGGTGAGTATGGCGTTCTGGCGGTGACGGATGCCGCGGCCGAGGTGCTCGCCGGCAACCGGGCGGTGCAGCTGCGGCATGAGCCGGAGCGTGCCGAACGTGCGGAACGCGGCGCCCGCACATCTCGCGGTTCGAGCAAAGCGAAAGCCGCCGACCTGTCGCCGGCCGACGAGGAGCTCTTCGAAGCGCTGCGCGCCTGGCGCTCGGCCGAGTCGCGCGAGCAGGGGGTTCCCGCCTACATCGTCTTCGGCGACGCCACGCTCATCGCGATCGCCGCTGCGAAACCGGCGTCGCTCGGCGATCTCGACGGCATCACCGGGATCGGCGCGAAGAAGCTGGAGTCCTACGGGCAGAAGGTCATCGACGTGGTGGCGGCGGGGGCGTTCGTTCCGGCGTTGTAGTCGCCGTTGGTCGAGGAGCGAGCGAGCGCAGCGAGCCCTTCTCGTTGGTCGAGGAACGAGCGAGCGCAGCGAGCCCGTGTCTCTGAGGTATGTGGCCATGTCGTTGATCGAGGAGCAGCCGACGAAGGAGGCCGCATCTCGAGATCTCGCGAGCCAATCCTTGAACTCGGGTTGCTTTTGAACATTGGCTCGCGAGGTCTCGAGCTATGGGGCCGCTGCGCGGCATAGTGGTGAACGAATTTGACCATTTCGTTGGTCGAGGAGGCCGCCCGCGGCCGTCTCGAGACCCCGTGAGCTGACGTTCAAACGCAACCCAGGTCAAGAGATCGGCTCGCGTGGTCTCGAGATGCGCGCTCCTGCGTCGCGTGCTCCTCGACCAACGAAAAGGGAGCGTCACGCCTTCCGCGGATAAATCGTCTCCCCACGCGCGAGCATCTCGACATAGGTCACGATCTTGCGCTCGCGCGTTTCGGCACGTTTCACATTGCCGATCCGAAACAGAATCGCGAACCGATTGGTGCTGTCCAACTGCTCGAACAGCGCCAATGCCGCCGGCGAGGCGGCGAGAGCGGCAGCGAGATCGTCGGGAACGACAATGCTGCTCGCCGGCGCATAGGCGGCATCCCAGCGGCCATCTGCTTTCGCGCGATCGATCTCGGCCAACCCGGCCGGCGTCATCCGCCCGGCATCGATCAGGGCCTGCACCCGATCCCGGTTGATCTGCGACCAGATACTGCGCGCCCCACGAGGCGTATAGAGCTGACGAAAATGTGTCTCGTCGAGTCGGTTGCGTTGGCCGTCAATCCAGCCGAAGCAGAGGGCGACTTCGAGCGCCTCCAGATAGCTCACACTCGGGATCCCTGACCCCTTCTTGCCGATCGCCAGCTGAACACCCGGCGATTCAGAACCGTGAACCTCGAGCCATGCCCGCCATTCGGCGGCACTCGAGAACATCAGCAACTCCCGTTCAACAGCCATCAGCGCACGAGCTTCTGCAGAGTGCGCAGATTGCGCGTCGTCGTGGTCGCCTTGTGCTTGGCGCGTGCGGTCTCTTTCGCGAATACGCTGCCCAGGGTGTTGCCGCGTTCGACGGTCCAGTAGATGACACCGTCGCCCGGCCGAATGCTCTCGAACTGCGCATCGAGCTTGTCTTGCCACTCGAGCAGCTCGGCCGCCCGAGCCGGGTCGAGGGTGAAGATGACATACGGATGCCACCCCTCGCGTTCGGCCTCGAACGGAAACGCCTCGATGATGCGCCCGATCGTCTCCATGTCGAGCACGTGCACCCAGGCCTCGTAGCCGAAGCGTTCGCCGAGTGCCGCCTCGATCCGAGGCTTCAGCGTCGCGGCGGAGTCCAGTGAGTCGAAGAGCACGTTCCCACTCGCCAGCACGGTCTTCACATTCTCGAGTCCGAGCCCGGTGAACACCGCGGCGACCTCGACCATCTTCAGGTTGATGCCGCCGACATTAACACCGCGGAGCAGAGCTGCGTAACGAGTCATGAGGTGAGAATATCGGCTGGCACCGACATCCGTCATTGTCGCGACAGCGTCAGTGCTCGGTCTGACGCGCTGACTCGATAACCGATCTGCTCGTCTCCCATTCGACGGAGATTTTCGTCAATTTGCCCGGTTTTGCGGCGTGCCGCGGGTTTCAGCGCAAGAATCTCCGTCGAATGGGGTTTCCGTCAGGGGGCAGATGCGGCGTCCCCGAGCGCTTGCTTCTCGCGTTCGAGGGCTTCGGCGACGAGATAAGTGATGTCGACGAAAAGGATGCGCTCCTGCTCGGTCATGGGCTCGGCTGGGTCTCTGCAGCCGGCGCAGCCGGCGCAGCCGACGCGTTGGCGACAGCGTGCGCAGCCGCAGCCGCAGCCGCAGCCTCAGCTTCAGCGGCCGCAGCGTTCGCGGCAGCGTCGCCAGCGGCACCGCCGGCGGGATCGGCGGGAGGATCGGTGACGGGAGGTGGCGTCGGAGTGGGCGTTGGCGCAGGCGTCGGCATCCCGGGGAGCGACGGCACCTTCGCAAACGGCGGCGTCGCGGCCCGGGCGTTCGCCACGTCAGGCTCGCCGCCTTGGGGATCCGGCACGGTGTCAAGCGGGAACACGTTCCAGCCCCGGCCGCCGAATGCTCCGAGAAACGGCACGGCCACGGTGCTGTTGCCGGAATAGTAGGTCTGGTCATACGGCTGATCAAAAGAGGCGGATCCGACCGTGGTGAGCGGATCGCCGTCCTGATTGAAGAGCTGCACATTGCTCAGCGGATTGCCATCGGCGTCGTACGCAAAGATGTTTCCCACCCGGGCACCGTCGATCCAGAGGCCGCTCAGGTCGGGGGCGGGCGCTGAATTCGAGGAGCCGGCGCTGGCCGATGGGTGCATCACGGCAGCGAGCATGAACGGCAGCGCGATGACGCTGACAATACTGATCACGGTGCGGATGGTTTTCAGCCAGGATGTCGGCAGCCACTTTCCGCGCCCCCACTGCACGCTCACGACGACAGCGGCCAGAAATGCCGGCAGCCCGGCGGGAGAGAGCGGAAATGTGCCGAGGAAAACAGTGGCTATTTGGTACATCGCCCAACCGCGCAGCAGCCACCACGCCGGCCGCAACGCGACAAAGAAGTCAATGAGCCACGCCCCAACCGGCGTTGCGCGAACCCGCCGCGCGGCATCCGCACGCGCATCGGCGGCGTGCTCGCGCCACCGCCGCTTCGGCGGAATCGTTGCACTGCGCTCGGGAAAACCTGCCGACGCGCGCAGCTCCGCGGCATACAGCTCGGGGTCGCCCAGCGTCAGTGTTCCGTCGTGATCGGAGGCCTGTTCCAACAGGTCAGCCTCTAGCCCGCCCGTCAGATCGTCAACATCCTCAGCCGGAAGATCGTCGAGATGCGTGCGGATCGCTGCGGCGAAGGCCGCCACCTCGGTATCCAAGACCGTCGTGGTGTTGCTCATGATTTCTCCCCAATCTTGCGAATCACTGCTTTCTGAAGGGGCGTGGGTTCCCCCAGCAACTGCGTCATCGCGGTCGCGAACTGCCCCCAGGTCTCGCGCTGCTCGGCAAGCATGTGCGTGCCTTCCGGATTGATCGCGTAGTACTTGCGGTGCGGGCCGTCCTCGGACGGAACCACATAACTCGACAGCGCTCCCGCCGCGTACAGACGACGCAGCGTGCCGTACACCGAGGCATCGCCGACCTCTCCGAGTCCGGCGTCGCGCAGGCGTCTCACGATGTCGTAGCCGTACCCGTCTTCGTGCTGGACCACCGCGAGCACGGCGACATCCAGCACACCTTTCAACAACTGTGTTGTGTCCATTCGGCCTCCCTCAATCTGCAGTCACGGTAGCACGCACTGCACAGTAGTGTGCTGAGCGACATAGCGTGTCGTGCCGGAACCCGGGCGGCCGGTCGAACGATCCGAGGCTGAGTCGCTGACTCGAGAGGCCCGTTCACAACCGTCGTAGCCGGGGGCACGTAAAGGAGGAAATTCGGCAAATCGCCGTCTCGAACCGGCAGATGCAGGCGGCGTGTCGCAGAATCTCCTCCTTTGCGGTCAGCCGACGGATGCTTCGTCGTCGCCGCGTGGGGCAGTCGCTTTGTAGAAGACAGAACTCGAAGACGGCCCCGACCTGAGGAAACCTACAGAACGGATGCCGCGCACGGCATACTTCTTTGTCGCCGTCTCACGCACTATTTCCGCCGCGTTCGAGCCGCGCCTAACGTAGGGGCACAGCAGGCAACGACAGCACCGCGTGAAAGAGAAGGACCGACGATGGTTGATACCGCACAGCGCCCCGCCCCCCGTTCCCCCCAGAAGTCCGCAGCGGCATCCGCTACGTCAGAAACAGAAAAGACGGCCGCCACCCCCACGACCACCGCCGTCGACCCGAGCGTCAACACCGGTCCGATCAAGATCGCCGGCGACCCGACCGCGCCCCGTGTCGACCTCGAGCAGCTCGGCCGTGCACTTCTCGGCACCTGGGCCGACGTGCGCCTCGCCGCCCGCAAACTCACCGCACAGCCCGAGCTGCAGCGCATCGAAGGTCAGTCGATGGCCGAGCACCGCGCCCGAGTGCGCGAACAGATGCAGATCCTTGCTGACAACGGACACGTACTCCGCGCATTCCCCACTTCCTTGGGCGGTCACGACGACCACGGCGGAAACATCGCCGGCTTCGAAGAGCTCGTCACCGCCGACCCGAGCCTGCAGATCAAGGGCGGCGTGCAGTGGGGCCTGTTCGGCGCCGCCGTGCTGCACCTCGGCACGCAGAAGCACCACGACGCGCTTCTGCCCGACATCATGAGCCTCAAGGTGCCGGGCGCCTTCGCGATGACCGAGATCGGTCACGGGTCGGATGTCGCGAGCATCGGCACGACCGCCACCTACGATCCAGAGACCGAAGAGTTCGTCATTCACACCCCGTTCAAGGCGGCGTGGAAAGAGTACCTCGGCAACGCCGCGAACGATGGAATCGCCGCCGTTGTCTTCGCGCAACTGATCACCCAGGGCGTCAACCATGGAGTGCACGCGTTCTACACGCCCATCCGCGATGAGAACGGCGACTTCCTGCCCGGCATCGGCGGAGAAGACGACGGACTCAAGGGCGGCTTGAACGGCATCGACAACGGGCGGCTGCACTTCACGAATGTGCGCATTCCGCGTGAGAACCTCCTCAACCGCTACGGCGACGTTGCGTTCGACGGCACATACACAAGCTCCATCGGCAGCCCCGGCCGGCGATTCTTCACCATGCTCGGCACGCTCGTGCAGGGCCGGGTGTCGCTCGACGGCTCGGCGGTCGCCGCATCCGCTCTCGGCCTCACCATTGCCATCACCTACGCCGGTCAGCGCCGCCAGTTCACGGCTGGCAGCGACACCGACGAAGAGGTCATCCTCGACTACCAGCGGCACCAGCGCCGACTGCTGCCGCGCCTGGCCACCACCTATGCGGCCACGTTCGCGCACGACGAGTTTCTGGTGAAGTTCGACGAGGTGTTCAGCGGCAAGGCCGACACCGACGACGACCGGCAAGACCTCGAGACCCTGGCCGCCGCCCTCAAACCGCTGTCGACCTGGCACGCGCTCGACACCCTGCAAGAGGCCCGCGAAGCCTGCGGCGGTGCCGGTTTCATCGCCGCGAACCGCCTGGTCGGGCTGCGCGCCGACCTCGACGTCTACGCCACGTTCGAGGGCGACAACAACGTGCTGCTGCAACTCGTCGCCAAGCGTCTGCTCACCGACTACAGCAAGCAATTCGCCAAAGCGGATGCCGGCGCCCTCGCCCGCTATGTCGTCAAGACCGCCGCTGACCGCGCCTACAACGGCACCGGTCTGCACCGTCTCACCCAGAATGTCGTCGACCTCGGCTCGACGGCCCGCTCCGTCGGCGCCCTGCGCGAGACGGCACTGCAACGTGAGCTGCTGACCGACCGCGTCGAGAGCATGATCGCGACCGCGGCCGGTGTGCTGCGCCCCGCGAGCAAGCTGCCGAAGAAGCAGGCCGCCGACCTGTTCAACTCCCAACAGAATGAGCTGATCGAGGCAGCGCGCGCCCACGGCGAGCTGTTGCAGTGGGAGGCCTTCACGCGCGCGGTCGACTCGACGACGGATGCCGGCACGAAGCAGGTTCTGACCTGGTTGCGCGACCTGTTCGGGCTCGGCCTGATCGAGAAGCACCTCTCCTGGTACCTGATCAACGGGCGCCTCTCGGCGCAGCGGGCGGCGGCAATCACCGCGTACATCGACCGCCTGATCGCCCGCATCCGCCCGCACGCTCAGGATCTTGTCGACGCGTTCGGCTACACGCAGGACCACCTGCGCGCCCCGATCTCAAGCGGTGCAGAGGCCGAGCGTCAAGCGGAGGCTCGCGCCTACTACCGCGACCAGCGCGCATCCGGCACTGCGCCGATCGACGAGAAGGCAACGAAAAAGCACAAGTAGTGCGTGTGGTGGTCGAGGAGCGCGCGAGCACGCGTCTATGAGGTGTATGACGTTTCGTTGATCGAGGAGCAGCCGACGAAGGAGGCCGCGTCTCGAGATCTCGCGAGCCAATCCTTGGACTTGGGTTGCGTTTGAACGTCGGCTCGCCTGGTCTCGAGACGCATGCTCCTGCGTCGCGTGCTCCTCGACCAACGAAATGGAGCCGCTCAGGGCATCCGTCTCATACCTAGGTATGACACGAGCACGCGCACAAACCTCCTTGCGGGCGATGTGCAGCACCATCCTTCATCCGTAACGTCAGTAGTGGGGTCGGCCTCAGGCTTCGACTTGGGTTGAGGAGGCCCGCCAGGGCCGTCTCGAAACCGGGCCCCACCACAACTTACAAACGCGAAGGACGACGGATGATTCAGGCACAGTCCCTGACCAAACGCTACGGAACCAAGACGGCAGTCGACAGCGTCGACTTCACCGTGCAGCCGGGCAAGGTGACAGGATTTCTCGGCCCGAACGGCGCCGGAAAATCAACGACCATGCGCATGATCGTCGGTCTCGACCGGCCGAGCGCCGGCCAGGTCACCGTCAACGGCAAGCTCTACCGCGAACACAGCGCCCCGCTGCGCGAAGTGGGAGTTCTGCTCGACGCCAAGGCCGTGCACACCGGGCGTACCGCCTACAACCACCTGCTGGCCATGGGTGCCACCCACGGCATCGGTGCCGGCCGGGTGAAAGAGGTCATCGAACTGACCGGCCTCGAATCCGTCGCCCGCAAACGCGTCGGCGGCTTCTCACTCGGCATGGGCCAGCGTCTCGGCATCGCCGCTGCACTGCTCGGCGACCCGGCCACCCTCATCCTCGACGAGCCCGTCAACGGCCTCGATCCAGAGGGCGTGCAGTGGGTGCGCCACCTGGTGCGCCGCCTTGCCGCCGAGGGACGCACCGTGTTGCTCTCCTCACACTTGATGAGCGAGATGGCTCTCACCGCCGATCACCTGATCGTGCTCGGGCGCGGCCGTGTGATCGCCGATGCCCCTGTCGACTCGATCATCGCCGCCGCGACGCGCAGCACGGTGCGGGTGCGCAGCCCGCACTCCGCCCACTTGGCGACGCTTCTCGCGCAGCCTGACGTCACTGTGACGAACATCGAACAGGATGTCCTCGAGATCGTCGGTGTCTCAGCGCCCGAGATCGGCGAGGCCGCGACGCGTGCCGGCATCGTGCTGCACGAACTCACGCCGCTGTCCGCCTCTCTCGAAGAGGCCTACATGACCCTCACCCAGAACGAGGTGGAGTACCGCACCGGCGGGCCCGCCGACACGATCACCGCCAACTCGGCCGACACCGCGGAGGCGGCACGATGACCACCACATTCTCTTCCCCCGGTTCGGTTCCGTACGTCTCTCGCACCACCTTTGTGCCGACGGGCTCCGGGCTCAGCGCAGCCGGCATCATCCGCTCAGAGTGGATCAAACTGCGGAGCCTGCGCTCGACGGCCTGGTCGTTTGCACTGATGGTGCTGGTCTCGCTCGGCATGGCGACGATCATGTCGTTGTCGCTTGATCTGCAGGGCGGCGGCGGCGCGCTGTCCTCCTCTGAGCAGGCAAGCTACCTGGCGCAGGCATCGACGTTCGGCGTCTTCTTCGGTCAGCTGATCGCCGCCGTGCTCGGTGTGCTCGTGATCAGTGGCGAGTACTCGACCGGGATGATCAAGTCCACCTTGACCGCCGCGCCGCGCCGTCTCTCGGCGCTCTGGGCCAAGGCTGCGGTGCTGTTCGTGTCGACCTTTGTCGTCGGAGCCGTCGCGACCATCGGATCGTTCCTGATCGCGTCGCCGATCCTGGCCGGCCAGGACCTGCACGCGAGCCTGTTCGACCCCGACGTGATCTCCGCGCTGCTCGGCGGGGCGCTCTACCTCGCCTTCGTCTCGGTCTTCGCCCTGGCCATCGGAGCGATCCTGCGCAGCAGCGCGGGCGGCATCGCCGCAGCTCTCGGCATCATCCTGCTGCTGCCGATCGTGCTGCAGATGATTCCGGCCGAGTGGGCGGGCGACCTACTGCCGTACCTGATCTCGAACGCGGGAATGGGAATGTTCGGCCTGACGATGGGCGCGGTTTCCCTGGAGTGGTGGCAGAACCTGCTGATCGTTCTCGGTTGGCTGGCCGCCAGCCTCGCCGCGGCCGCGGTGCTGCTGAAGCGCCGCGACGCGTAGCGTCCGCGCGTCGATCACACGACGCGCCGCACAGGGCGTGGCACACCCGCTCCGGCGGATGCGCCACGCCTGTCCGCCGTGCGGATGGGCATCTGCCCGAACGTCGCTCCCGCCTCCAACCCGTAGAGTCCAACCATGACCGAACAGCGCTCCACCCCCGTGCGACCGTCGTCGCACGGGGGTGACCTGCGCCTGCCGACGCCGCCGGGCGTGATCCGCCAGTTCTGGGCGCGGCATCCGTGGTGGGCCGACTCGATCGTCGCCGGGGTCTATCTGGTGCCAATGCTGATTGCGCTGCTTTTTGAAGCGACGGGGGCGGCGGGCGCCATGCCGACTCCCCGAGCGGCTCCGCAGATTCTCATCACACTGGTTGTCGTCGTGGCGACGGGCGGTGCGTTGCTCTTTCGTCGGCATGCACCATTCATTGTGCTCGGAGTGACCTGGTTGGGGCTTCTTCTCGCCCTTCCCGATTTCGGTCAGGGCGACAGCACCCTTCCCGTTTCGATCGCTCTCTATGCGGTCGCGGTCTATCGCAGCGTGCGTGCGGCCTGGATCGGGTTGGCGATTTCCGCCGTCGTCGGCACGGTCGGGGCATTGCTGCACAGCAGCACGCTCGGCGAATTCTGGCTAAATATCGGCGTGCAGTACGCGCTCGTCATGCTCGCGGTCACCCTCGTCGGCATCAATATCGGCAACCGCAGACGCTATGTCGCGGCCATCATCGACCGGGCGGCACAGCTCGCTCGCGAACGCGACCAGCAGTCGCAGCTTGCCCGCATCTCCGAACGGTCGCGCATCGCCCGCGAAATGCATGACATCGTCGCGCATAGCCTGTCGGTGATCGTGGCACTCGCCGACGGGGCCGATGCCATCGCCGACAAAGACCCGGCGCGGTCGCGTGAGGCGATGCGCCAGGTTGCGGCGACGGGCCGCGGCTCCCTGGTCGAGATGCGGCGCCTGCTCGGAGTGTTGGCCGATAACCCAGAAACGGATGCCGCCCCCGGTTCGGTTGCACCGCTCGGCGACGCGGGGCGGGCGAGCGCAGACCTGTCAGCCGCCGCATCATCGGGGGCGCGGGTCTCAGCCGCCGACCAGCCATCGGCCGTGCAGTCCCTGCCGCCGCTTGAGCCGCAACCGGGTATCGGCCAGTTGGCCGACCTCATCGAGTCGTTCAGATCGGCCGGGCTGCCGACCCGGTTAGAGATGTCGGGGCAGATGCCGGCGAATCCCGGCATCCAACTGACCATCTATCGAATCGTGCAGGAGTCGCTGACCAATGCGTTGCGGTACTCGTTGCATCCGACGCTGGTGACAGTGCGGGTCAGCTCGCTGCCCGGGCGACTCGAGGTCGTCGTGTCAGACGACGGTCGGCCCAGGCCGGCAACCCCCTCGCAGGGCTCTGGCCGGGGCATCGTCGGAATGCGGGAACGGGTGGCGCTTTATGGCGGCACGCTCGACGCCGGACGGTCGCCGGGTGGTGGCTGGCGGGTGCGCGCAGCCATGAGCATCGACGACGTGAGCATTGACGACGTGAGCATTGACGACGTGAGCATTGACGACGTGAGCATCGACGAAGAGAGTAAGAAATGACGCAAACCCGAATCATGCTGGTCGACGATCAAGCGCTTCTGCGCGTGGGATTTGGCATGGTGCTCGAGGCCGAAGACGACTTCGTCGTCGTGGCCGAGGCCGGCGATGGCGCCGAGGCGATCACGAAAGCCGCTCAGACACGTCCAGACGTGATTTTGATGGATGTGCGGATGCCCGGCGTCGACGGCATCGAGGCGACTCGTCGCATCACCGCCGCACAGCCGGAGAGCCGCGTGATCGTGCTCACGACCTTCGACCTCGACGAGTACGCGTTCGGAGCCCTGCGTGCAGGGGCGAGCGGATTTCTGTTGAAAGATGCGAAGCCGAGCGAGCTGGTGGCTGCGATCCGTGCCGTCGCGTCCGGCGATGCCGCAGTCTCGCCGCGCGTGACCAGACGCATGCTTGAACTCTTCGGTTCGAAGCTTCCCTCCGCGCTTCCGACGCCTGACGCCGATCGGCTCGCGATGCTCACCGACCGCGAGCGCGAGGTGTTCACCGCCATCGCAGAAGGGTTGTCGAATCAGGAGCTGGCCACTCGCTTCTTTCTGTCAGAGTCGACGGTGAAAACCCATGTCGGCCGCATCCTGGCCAAGCTCGAGCTGCGCGACCGGGTGCAGGCCGTGATTCTCGCCTACGAGCTCGGACTCCGGAGCCACTGAGCGGCACGCCCCATCGCCCACGAGGCATTGCCCAATAGGCTCGAAGCATGCGCGACTTCTACCCTGAAATCGAACCCTACGAAACCGGCTTCCTAGAGGTCGGCGACGGCCACTCCATCTACTGGGAGGCGTCGGGAAATCCGGAGGGCAAGCCGGCCGTCTACTTGCACGGCGGCCCGGGTGGCGGGTCGAGCGCCAACCAGCGCCGCGTGTTCGATCCCGAGAAGTACCGCATCATTCTCTTCGACCAGCGCGGCTGCGGGCAGAGCACTCCGCATGCCAGTGCAGCGGATGCCGACCTGACCACCAACACCACCTGGCATCTCGTCGCCGACATCGAGAAACTGCGCGAGCACCTCGGCATCGACACCTGGCTGGTCTGTGGCGGCTCGTGGGGCAGCACGCTGGCGCTCGCCTACGCGCAGACCTTTCCCGACCACGTCAGCGAGATTCTGCTGCGCGGCATCTTCACGCTGCGTCAGGTCGAGCTCGACTGGTTCTACGAGGGTGGTGCCGCCGCCGTCTTCCCTGATCTCTGGGAGGGTTTCGTCGACCCGGTTCCTCTCGCGGAGCGCGGCCACCTCATCGATGCGTACAGCCGACTGCTCCATGACGCCGACGCCGATGTGCGCGAGCGTGCCGGGATCGCCTGGTCGACCTGGGAGTCCTCGACGATCACCCTCTTGCAGCAGCCCGCCACGATTGCCAAGTTCACAGAGCCGGCGTTCGCCGTCGCGTTCGCGCGCATCGAAAACCACTTTTTTCAGAACAACGGGTGGTTCGAGCCGAACCAGTTGATTCGGGATGCCCCGCTCCTGAAGAACATCCCTGCGGTCATCGTGCAGGGGCGCTATGACATGTGCACCCCCGCATTCACCGCCTGGGATCTGCATCGGGCGTGGCCGGAAGCCGAGTTTCTGATGATTCCGGATGCCGGTCACGCGTTCGATGAGCCCGGCATCCTCGATGCGCTGGTCACTGCCACCGACCGTTTCGCCCCGTAATTCGGCCGCTGCGACGACACCAGAAGTGGGGGTGTGTCGTTATCCCGTGAAATCGCCCTATACATCGTAAACTTGTAAATTTAAAAGCCGATGCACTCAGTCGGTTCTGTTAGCGTGCCTGAGACCTATTCGTACTTAGTCGCTGGATACCCGAATCCGGCCACAACGAAAACAGAATTGGATAATCGCTTTATGGCCCGCAAGGTGCGCCTACACACTCATCCGAAAGCACATCCGCCCAAGCGTCGAGCCGCAGCACTGTCGATCGGTGGTCTCGCCCTTGCGGTTCTCGCGACGTCGATCGGTCTTCCGGCTCTCGCGGCGACGGCCGCCCCGAACACGACGTCCACTCTCAGCGCTTCAGCGGCCACGTTCACAACGACGCGAGCTCCGCAGACTCCGCAGGCCGACAAGCCCTATCTGAGCGCGACCAGTGGTGCAGACAAGACGTTCATTAAGTTCGACACCTCCAAGATCGGCGCGGGAAAGACAGTCGTCTCGGCCTCGATCGAGTTGAAGGTGGCGACGACTGCGGCGACCAGCGGAGGGGTTCAGGTCTATCCGACGACCTCAACGTGGACCGCTGCAACGCTGACCGACAAGAATCGTCCGAAGCACGTCGACACTCAGCTGGCCAAGAGCCTTGTGCGTCCTGTCGCCGGCAAGACGATCTCGGTGCCGCTCTCGAGCATGAAGTCGATTTCAACTACTGCCGCGACGTCATTTGAACTGACCTACTCGCAGGCCTATGTCGGAACGACGTTTGTCGGAAAGGGTGCCTCAGCACCGAAGTTGACGCTGGTGCTGGCCGACTCCGGCTCGACGCCGGTTGCCCCTGTGCCCACCCCGACGCCGACTGCGTCGACGAAGCCCCCGGTGACGCCGACGCCCACGCCGACTCCGTCACCGACGAAACCGGCCGTGACTCCGGCTCCGTCGCCCACCCCGACGGCGACTCCGGCCCCGACTCCGCCGACGAACTCGACGGATCTGTCGTTCGCAGTTGCCGGATCGAACACCTCCGCCAAGAAGGTGTTTGCCCACTACTTCCCGCCGTACCCCGTCTCGATCGACAACAAGACTCCTGACACGGACTACTACGCCAAGAACTACCTGACTGCTCAGGGCGAGGGCGGAATCCACGCTGCCTACGGTGGTCTGCTTCGCGATCGTCCGGCTGGCCGTGCACCGGTCGCCGGCGACTGGAAGCTTGCCGACATGAAGTCTGAAGTGACTGAGGCGTCGGATGCGGGTATCGACGGGTTCACCGTCGACATCATGAGCTTTTCAGGGCTCAACTGGGAACGCACCGTTGCCCTCATGCAGGGTGCAGCCCAGTCCGGACGCAACTTCACCGTTGTGCCGAACCTCGACATGACGGCCAGTGCCGGCAAGGCCGACATCCCGACGATCGCCGCCAAGCTCGCCGAGCTGTACAAGTCCCCGGCCGCGTACAAGCTGTCGACCGGCGAGTATGTTCTCTCGTCGTTTGCTGCTGAGCGACAGACCGCCGCTTGGTGGAGCGAGTTGAAGAACGAGCTGGCCACGAAGTACGGCGTCAAGACGGCGTTCATCGCGGTGTTCCTGAACGCGAGCGACGCAAACATGAGCTCATTCGCCCCGATCAGCTACGCGCTGAGCAACTGGGGAACGCGCACGGCGACGACCATCAAGAACGGTCCGGACTACGCGGCGAAGGCTCACGCGCTTGGCTCCAAGTGGATGGCCCCCGTCGCGGTACAGGACGTCCGGCCGCGCAGCTACCTCTACGACGAGTCGAACAACACCGAGACCCTGCGCGCATCCTGGGATCGCGCGATCTCCGGCGGCGCTGAGTTCGTGCAGCTCGTCACCTGGAACGACTACTCAGAGGGCACCTCGTTCGCACCGTCCCAGGCGCACGGCGAGTCGTTCCTCGACATCAACGCGTACTACCTCAGCCAGTTCAAGACGGGTAAGGCGCCGGCAATCGGCGGCGACTCGATCTATCTGACGCACCGGATTCAGCCGTTCGCGGCGAAGCCGAGCACCGCGCAGACGTTGATGGCGCCCACCTTGAGCGGCACATCGACTCAGCCGCGGGACACCGTCGAGGTTCTCACCTTCCTGAAGTCGGCAGCGACGGTCACCGTCACCATTGGCGGCAAGCCGACCTCGTTCGACGCTCCGGCCGGTGTCGGGACGAAGACCTTCCCGCTCGCACTGGGATCAATCTCCGCCAGTGCGGCACGCAGCGGAACGACGATCGCCTCGGTGAAGTCACCGTTCGCCGTCGTGGCAAATCCCGTTGTGCAGGATCTGCAGTACTACGCGGCAAGCAGCAGAGCCAACAAGTAGCTCACGCTGATCAGAAACCCCGCCTCGTTCGTCCACGACGAAGGAGGCGGGGTTTCTTCGTGGGTTGCTTCGAAAAGCCGGTCATCCACGGGCGAGGAGCCAGATTCAGGATGGTGCCGAGCACCGTCGTTCCCGCCGAGTTAAGAATCTCAATCGACTTGCGCAGTTCCCTCACCTTGACGCGGCCAGACCCGACGACCAGAATCGCGCCGCCGAACTCGCCGACCAAGATCGCCGCATCCGTGACCGGGAGCAGCGGCGGGCAGTCGATGATGACCACTTCGAACCGCTGTCTGAGCTCGTCGAGAATCTGGCGCGTGCGCGGAGAGGCCAGGAGTTCGCTGGGGTTCGGCGGGATGTCGCCCGAGAGCAGCACGCGAAGACCGTTCGGTCCCCACGCCTGGATCGCGTCGTCAAGGGCTGACTCCCGCGCCAGCACTTCGGTCAGACCGACTGTCTCGTCGAGGTCGAAGTAGTCGCCCAACGCCGGGTGTCGCAGGTCGGCCTCGACCACGCAGACGGATGTCCCAGAGGCGGCGAGTGATGCCGCGAGGTTGGCCGAAACCACGCTCTTGCCCTCGCCGGGAATCGACGATGTCACGACAAAGACCTTGTGCGGTTCACCGGCCTGAAGAAACCGCAGCTTCGTGCGAATCTGCCTGAACTCCTCGGCCTGAAGCGAATGTGGTCGCGATTCTGTGACCAGCGGGCTCTTCGCCGACCCGCGATCGTAGTCAATCGACCCGAGCATGCTCAGATCGGCGATCTGCTTGATCTGGTCGACAGAGCGGATTCTGGCGCTCACCAGCTCAGGAATCACGACGCACGCGATTCCCAGCACCAAGCCGCCGAGCAAGCCGAGGAGGATGGCAATCCGGGAGTTCGGGGCGGAGGGGATGGAGGGGACCGTTGCATTCTGAATCGCCTCCAGGCGCACCGGGCTCGTGCCATCCGTTCGTTTCGGAACCAGCCTCACGACCGTGTTCACCAGGCTTGTCGCCACGGCATTCGCGGTTGCGGCGGCACGGGACGGCGACGTGTCCGTCACGGCAATTGAGATGAGTGAGGTGTTCAGAGGAACGGATGCGGTGACTCTCTGGCTTAATTCCGCGGATGTCGTGTCGAGGCCGAGCGCGGTGATGACCGGATCGAGAACGATCTGCCGGGTCGCCACCACACTGTAATTTCGGGCCTGCTGCTGTGAGTAGTTGCTGCCCTGTGCCAGCTCGCTTGTGTTGTCGCTTCCGACGGTCGCCACGAACAGCTCAGTTTGTGCGGTGAATTCCGGCTTGGTCGTGAGCACGTAAGCCGACGCTGCGATGACTCCGAGCAGCGCGAAAGTGACAATGACAATCCAGCGCGAACGAACGAGGTTCCAAAAACCGCGTTGATCCACGAGATCGCCACCCTCCCACAACTCTCGTGAGGCCCGGACACTCCGGGGTCAATGCGAAGAGACTACCAACAGCCGATTCGATTGCTGCACTATACCTGACATAAATTCGACTCGTGTGTAATCATTGGCAGATGATGGCTCGGCGCCGAAATACTCGCACAGGGCGGTGGTCGCTGCTGGGGGTCATCCTGCTCGCGGTGGTGGCCGTTGGAATGGCGACTCTCGCGTTGCGACCGATGACCTCCCCGGATGCGTCGGCCCAGGCAGGCGGGTGGCCGACGATCGCCCCGGACAAGGTTGATCCGACCGCCGTTTTTCTCGGTGGTTCCAGCGCCGCCGGATCGGGCGCTGGCACCGCCAAGACCCGCTGGACGACACTGCTTGCAACAGCGAAAGGCTGGACCGAAGCGAACTTTGCCGGACAGGGGAATGACAGCTTGTTCGGCACGTCCGACACCAGCTGTGGGGGCAAGGGCTGTCTGAAGTACCAAGATCTTGTTGCGAAGACCGTGGCGCTGGATCCGTCGTTTGTGGTGGTCGCGGTCGGCCAATCAGAGAATGCAACAGACCCCGCAGTCATCGCCGCCACAATCTCGGCGTCGTTCACCGCGTTGCGGGTCGGACTTCCCAACGCCACCCTGATCGCGGTTGGACCCGCTGCCACCGCCTCACACGTCACGGAACGCATTCAGGCCGTCGACGCTGCGACGCGAACCGCGGCGACCAGCGCCGGCGCGACCTACATCAGTCTGCTCGAACCGAATGTGTTCGACGATTCGATGGTCGGTGCCGACGGGATCACGCCAAACGACGCCGGGCACGCCGCCATCGCGACCCGGATTGAGGCGGCGTTCTCCTAGTGGAGAGTGCCGGATCTGGCACCCTCGCCCCGACGGGTGAGACCACCGGCATGCTGCCCTTCCTCGGGTTCGCCGTGCTTGGGGGTCTGCTGTCCGGCGTCGTGCCCCTCCTGCTCATTCTGCAGGTTCCGGATGTCGGGCGCAGTGATGCGTGGATATTGACCGTGCTCCTCACCGTGTGGGCCGGACTGCGTTTGACGATGACGATCGTCGTCGGACGCCCGATGCTGTTCGACTTCTTCTTCTGGATGTTCACCTACGTTTTCATGGGGATTGCGCCGACCGTGCAGATCAGATCGGGGCTCATCTCCCGCACGACGCAGGGAATCGACGAGGGCCTCGATCTGCCGACGGCGGTGCTCGTCTGTGTCGGGGTCGTCTGTTACGAAATCGGCCGCTACCTGGCTCGCATTCGTGGCAATCGTCGAGCGGCCGATGCAACATCGCGCGGGCTCTCTGCCCGTGCGCCCGAAGAGTTGACCGTTGTCGATCCGCTGCGGACCGCACTTCTGCTGACCGCAGGGGTCGCCCTCAGCACGTACTTCATTGCGAAGATCGGGCTGGGATCGCTCTTCGGCAGCCGCGACCAGGCGTTTGCCGCCAGATCAGCCCAGTGGAGCGATCCGGCGATCCGCTCGATCATGTACTCGTTGGCGATCTACCCTCTTCTCGTCGGGATCGGGGCTCTCGCCCAGGTGCGCCGTTCCGCCGTGAAGGGCCGTGGCTGGTTCGCCATCCCGCTGATCGGTGCGACGCTGCTGCTCCTGACCGTTGTGAATCCGGTGAGCAGCGCTCGGTACAGTCTCGGCACCGTCATTTTCGCTCTCGCACTCTATGCGGGGGCTGCCCTCAACCCGACGCGGGTGCGCACGACCCTCGTCACGGCACTCGCCGGGCTGATCTTTCTGTTCCCCCTCGCCGATGCCTTTCGCAGGCCGGAGGTCAACCTCGCGCGCGACGGGTTCTTCGGCGAGTACAAGGGAAACCCCGACTACGACGCGTTCTGGCAGATCGCGAACGCATTCTCCTATTGGCTCGACGGCCTCGTCGAACCGGGGCGGCAGGCGCTCGGAAGTCTCCTGTTCTGGGTGCCGCGCAGCATCTGGCCAGACAAGCCGGTCGACACCGGCATCTTGCTGGCTCAATACCGGGGCTACAGTTTCGAGAATCTCTCGGCGCCGCTGTGGGCAGAGCTCCTGGTGAACGGGGGCGTCATCGCCCTGATCATCGGTTTCCTCGCCACGGGGTACTTCCTGCGGGTGATGGACGATCGGCTGCTCCCGGCATTTGCTGCCGCGGGCTATTGGGCGATTGTCGGTGCGATTTTTCCCGTGTACATGACGATCCTGCTGCGAGGATCACTGCTGCAGGCGACCGGCGCCGTCGCCGTGGCACTCCTCTGCCTCCTCGTCGTGCGAAAACACAACCGGCTGCCGGCCGCCGACGGTTTGGCTAGCTCCGATAGGCGTCTGTCAGAGCCGCCGCAATCGCCGGCATTCCGAACCGGTCGCGGCTGAGCGCCTCCCCGGCCTCGCCCATGCTGTGGGCACGACTCGGATCGCGCAGCAACGACGACACCGCGTCGGTCAGGGCATCGACGGTGTCGTCGACAACGAGCCCTGAGCCGGTCTCCTGCACGGCCGGCGCGAGCCCGCAGGTGTCGGTGATCACGACGGGGAGGCCGAGCGACATGGCTTCGAGCACAGACATCGGAAACGGTTCGTTGACCGAAGGCAGCACGTAGATGCTCGCGCGGGACATCCGTTCGCGCGTCAATTCCGGCGCGATCGGGCCCTCCCAGGCGATCTGCGGCCGCGTCGTTCCCGAGCCGG
The DNA here is from genome assembly GCF_039538945.1 of Glaciibacter kafniensis. Lineage (NCBI taxonomy): Bacteria > Bacillati > Actinomycetota > Actinomycetes > Micrococcales > Microbacteriaceae > Glaciibacter > Glaciibacter kafniensis. The sequence continues at coordinate 274,266 of NZ_BAABCN010000010.1, forward strand.
TGCCGGTGCCGATGCGATGAGTCACCGCCGCGCCTTCCCCCTCATTCGGGCCGACCAAGGTGAACGTCACGTCGGGAAAGGAAGCGGAGAGGCGTTGCGCCATCTCGACGAAGGCGAGCGGGCGTTTGCGGGGTGCCAGCCTGGCCAGAAAAAGTACCTCCGTCGCGTCGCCTCTGTCGGTCGACGCGAGACGGTCACTGGCGGGCACCCCATTCACCAGCTCACGCAGCCGCAGCTGCGCGCCGCCGACATCGATGAGATCCTGCCGTTCGCGGGCGGTGAGGTAGAAGACGGTGCGAGCGCCCGCGAGCACCCGGCGGGTGAGCATCGCGTCGAGCGGCCGCGCGAGCGGATGCGAGGAGCGATCGATCATCCCGTGGGTTTGGAGCACGTAGGGGATGCCGGCCTGTTGCAGCCAGCCGGCGAGGGGGAGCGTGATCAGATCTCTGGCGGCGTGCACGTGCACCACGTCGAAGCCGGAGGCAGCCTGCTTGATCCACCGTTGCAGGCCGGGAGTGGCCAACCCGGCAAAGCCGGTTCCCGGCACGATCGTTTTCGCCGCGAAGAGTTTGAGCGGCACACCGTCGGCCTCCCGCGGAAGCTGCCTTCCGAATCCGCGTGCCCCGCCGGCCACGACCACATCGTGTCCGTCGGAACGCAGCGCGGCCGCTTGGTTGAGCGCGACGCGCACCGGGCCGCCGTACTCGCCGTTCGGGCTGATGAGGGTGACGACCGAGAGCACGCGCATTTAGACAGGGTCTCGGTCGTGTGAACCAGACAGGCGCTCCGCGCGGGGCGCCCGAACATCCGAACGGGGTGCACGAACAAATGACCCGTCTGGCACGTCAGAGGTCACCAGTGACGTCGCGCCGATGACGCTGTTCTTGCCGATCCGGGTTCCGCGCAGAATCGTTGCTCTGGCGGCGATCCAAGCACCGTCGTCGATCACGATCGGGCCATTGTCGAACTCGAAAGTCGGCGAGTGCCGGTCGTGGCTTCCGGTGCAGAGCAAGACGCTCTGCGACACGCACACGTCGCTGCCGATCGTGACTGGCTCAAGGTTCAGCACCCAGACGTCCTCGCCGATCCAGGAGCGATCGCCGACGCTCAGCTTCCACGGCCAATGAATGCGCACCCGATGACGCAACACGACGTTGTCACCGATCGTTGCGCCGAACCAGCGAAGGATGGCGATGCGGAGCCTGACCGGGCACCACCAGCGCACCACGACGATGCCGGACACCAGCATCCACGCGACCTGCCAGAGCGGGCCCCGTCCCCGGTCGTACCCGCTGCCGACGAAGTTGCCCAGATTCCATCGCGGCGCACCCTCCTCCGGGAGGGGAATCTCCGGTTCGCTCGCTGGCATGCGGCTAGTGTACGCATCGGGCGAGGCGCCGACTAGAGTGCGCCTGGTTTTCGGGCGCCCGGCCGGCCGGTGCCGCCCGAAGCGGGAGGTCCCCTCCGCCAACCCGACGGCGGTGCTGCTAGTTTGTTCGCATGATTCGTCGTGGTACTGACAATTCGGCGCTCGGCAAGCGGTCGCGATGAACGCGAGTGCCACCTCCCCGCCTCCGCGGCGCCGGTTTCGCCGGGTCACCACCGGCCTGTCAAAAATCACCGGCTACGCGCTCTCGATGATTCTTCTCGCCGTCGTGTCGCTGATGGCGATCCCGTCGATGGTGACCGCCAGCGGGGCGGCAGCCTGGGGAATGATCGCTGCCGGGCAATCGATCGGCGGTGTCGCGGCGGTCATCATCGCCTACGGCTGGGGCATGTCGGGGCCGGCTGCAATCGCCAGGGCGGATGCGCCGGGTCGGCTGAGAGAGTACGCCGAGTCGGTCGTCTGCAAACTCCTGATCTGTCTACCGTTCGGTGCGGCAGCATTCGCCATCGCTTGGGCGGTCGGTCGTGACTACGCGCTGTTCGCCGCCTGCGGGGCGCTCTCCACCGCAAGCGTCGGGCTCACCGCCAACTGGTGGTTCGTCGGGCTTTCCCAGCCCTACCGTCTGCTCGTCTTCGAAACGGTTCCCCGCGTGGCCGGCACGTTCGTCGGCATCCTGCTGATGGAGGCGGGCGCCAGCGCGTTGGTGGGCGTGCTCTGGCAGTTGATCGGGATGCTCGCCGCGTTCGTCGTCTGCACCCTGTGGATTCTGCGACCCTGGCGGCTTCGGGCCCTGCGAAGAATCGAGCGCCGGCCCGTCGGCACAGTGCTCGCCGCCCAACGCAACGGATTGACCTCGACGGTGGTGTCGTCACTGTATGCGGCAACCCCGATCGTTCTGGTCTCCTTGATCGCGCCAGGCGTGCAGCCCGTCTACGCCGTCGTTGAGAAAGTGCAACGCCAGGTCATCGTCGGGCTCGGGCCGTTCGTCACGGTACTGCAGGGATGGATCCCGCGCGCCAGAGGCGCTGAGCTGCTGGTTCGCGTGAAGCGCGGAATGATTGCCGCCACGATCGGCGCGTCGATCCTGGGTATTCTGATGTTCGTCGCCGCCCAGGAGCTGGTGGCGTGGCTCGGGGGAGGCCTCATTCATCCCACCATCGTCACGCTGTTGCTGATGTCGGTGATCACCGCGGTCAGCCTGGTCGAATCCGTGGCGTCCAAGGCCGCCCTGTCCGCTCTCAACCGTCTGGACGTCGCCGCGAAGGCAACCAGCATCAGTGCGATCGTCGGGCTTCCACTGGTGGCACTGGGCGCACTCCTGGCCGGTGCGTCTGGCGCGCTCTCTGGTATCCTTGCCGGACTTTCGCTGCGGCTGCTCCTGGAGCTGCTCGGCATGCAGAAGGCGATGGCGCACTCCGAAGCACAATCACGCAGCGTTTCGATCGATCCGGAAGTCGAGGTGGGTGGCGCATGACTCGATTCACACACGTGTTACGGACTCTCGTCTGGACGTTGCCGGCGCATCCCGCGAAGAATGCCCTGCTCCGCTCCCTCGGCCATGACATCCACCCGACCGCACGTGCTCGGTCCGGGCTGGTGCTGCGGGTCACCGCGTTTCAGATGGGGCCGGGCAGCAGGATCGGGCGATTCAACCTGATCAAGAACCTGCGCCTCGTCTCGATCGGCGACCATTCCTCGGTGGGGCGACTCAACGTGATCTCCGCTCACCCGGTGTACCAGAAGCTCTACCCGGATGGCGCCGCGTTGATCGTCGGCGCACATTCGTTCATCACCAGCCGGCATCAGCTCGACTGCTCCGGTTCGGTCGTGCTCGGCAGCTTCTCGTGCATCGCCGGGCACGAGACGAAGATTCTCTCGCACAGCATCGATGTGCGGCGGGATGTGCAGGTGGCCCACCCGGTACGAATCGGCGATCGAAGCTTTGTGGGGGCCCGCTGTCTGCTGCTCGGCGGGGCGGTGCTGCCCGACCGGTCCGTTCTCGGGGCCGGGTCGGTGCTGACTCGAACGCGGCAGGAGCAGGAGCCGGGACTCTGGGCCGGCGTTCCCGCCACGCTGCGCGGTCCCATCGACGGTGACTGGTTCTCGCGCGCGGCCACCGGCACCAGTCGGGTCTACGTGCCGGCGACCGGAGAGACGATTGAGGATGCGATTTAGCGAACGCTCGAGAGGGTTCGGAACCATTTCACGAGCAGCATCAGCATGATGAGCGCATTCGCCGCGAACAGCAGGCTGTAGGTGACCAGAAACACGTCAGGCCAGCCCAGCACCACGAAGCTCACCGCCAGGATCCCGTAGTCGGCCGGGAGGAGCACCATCGACCGAATGGGCGACGGCTTGTCGTCGACGGGGCGCTCGGAACGCGCAGACCGGGTGAGCAACTCGGTGAGGAGGCCGCCGACGAAGGTGACGATGGCGACGAGCTGAAAGCCGATCGGAACCAGGTACCAGAGCGGGTCGACCGCCAGAAACCGAAACGCGACAACCAGCACCGCGGCATGAATCGCAACGATCTTGGCCGAGTCGACCACGTGGTCCGCCCACTCGCCGGCTGCTGATCCTCGCCCGGTCAACCGAGCCAGTTGGCCATCGGCGGAGTCGAGGGCGAAGCCGAGCATGAGAAGAAACGTGACGGTCACGGCGCGCGCGGGAGTCGGTGTGCCGCTCACGAGAATCGCGATCCCGACGCCGGTCACGAGCGCGGAGACCGCCGTCACCCCGTTCGGAGTCATCCGGAGTGTGTTGGCCGCCGCTGCAAGCATCCGCCCGGCCGGCCGATTGACGAAGCGGGAGTAGAGCGACACTCCTCGGCGTGACTTCTGCGCGCTCGAGAGTTCTGCGAGTGCCTGCGTGAACGAATTCATCGTGAACCAACCCTCAACCGGTGGAGCGCGCACTGCTCTGACGACAATGTTTCCGCTGATCGTAGTCGTGTTGCGCCGCTGACTGACAGGGGCCCCGGATGGGTGACACGCTCGTGTACCCCATCTGGGGGGATTGCACGCGGCGGGTTGAAAGGCGTAGCTTTCGGCGAGGCCTCCATTTCGCCGAAACTGAGCATTGCTTACCTATCAATAGGCTCGGCTCGACGGATGACGGTTGTCACTGTTTACCCGCAGCTGCTCGGATCCTTTGGTGACGACGCTGCTTACCCGAGGGATAAATAGCTATGCGCAAGCCTGCCGCAATTTTCGCGACCCTGATAGTTGTAATCGGACTCATGATGGCGGGGCCGCTCGCCCCCGCTTCGGCGTTGTCGGCCGGCGTCGCTTTCAGCGCCGACGACCTGAGCACCTGGCAAGCCAACGGAACCGTCTACGGAGTAGCCTCCGTGCACGGCAAAGTCGTCGTTGGCGGCACGTTCTCGCAGATCCGGCCCCCCACGGGCGGCGCGGGAGCGGTGCGCAACCAGGGAACGGTGGCGATCTTCAACGCCGACACCGGTGCGCCGGACAGCTGCCAATTCGCGATTGCGCTGAACGGGGCGACCCCGACGGTTCGCACGGTGATCGCATCCCCCGACGGCAACACCATCTACATCGGTGGCAACTTCAGCTCGGTCGGCGGCGTCAACGTCGCGCGGGTCGCCGCGATCGATCCGGTGGCCTGCGTCGTGAAGCCCTTCAGGGCGGTCGGAGTCTCGTCCTTCGTCAACGGCATGGTCGCGACCTCAACCACCCTGTACCTGGCCGGTGAGTTCCAAAGCGTGGGCGGCCAGCCGCGGCTGCGCTTCGCCGCCCTCAACGCGACGACCGGGGCCCTGCTGCCCTGGGCGCCGGCGTCCGACAAGGCCGGCCGCGCAGTTGCGGTTTCGCCCGACATGACCAAGGTCGCGATCGGCGGCGACTTCGACACGATCAACGGTCAAGGTTCGCATTCGATCGCCGTCGTCGATGCCACAACCGGTGCGAATGTGCGGAACTATCCGCTCGGCTTCATCTCTCAAACCTCGGTCACCAAGACGCTCTGGTCTGACGGAACCTCCTTCTACGGCGGAAACGAGGGAACAGGCGGCGGTGTTTTCGACGGCCGTTTCGCCATCAACTGGACGACACTCGACCAGACCTGGCGTGACACCTGCTTGGGAGCAACGCAAGCAGTGCTCGTCTACCAGGGCACCCTATACTCGGCGAACCACGCGCACGATTGCTCATCGAACAACGCGTACCCCGATGGCAAGCGCTACTACTTCCTCGCGCAGAAAACCGACGATCCGACCCTGCTCGGCTGGTTCCCCACCGCGAATGACGGAATCGGCGAGGGCATCGGTCCGCGCGCTCTGACCGTGGCCACCGGCACGAGCGGCCAGAAGTACCTGTGGGCCGTGGGCGAGTTCACGCTGATCAACGGAAAAGCGCAGCAGAGCCTGACCCGCTTCGGCACCACGGATGTCGGTGCACCGCCGGCCCCGGTGGTTGCCGCTGAGGCGCTGACGTCCGGTGCCAATCAAGTTCGATTCCGCACGGTCGTCGATCCAGACGACAGCCTGTTGACCTACCGCGTTTACCGCGATAGCAGCGCCTCACCGATCTGGACCGGAACCGCCAGTTCGATGTGGTGGACTCGCCCGCAGGTGACGGTTGTCGACACGGCGGTCGTCTCAGGAACGAACTACTCGTATCGGGTGACGGCGAGCGACGGCACAAACACCAGTGCACTGTCGGCAGCGGTGTCCGCCCGCGCCGTGACGAAGAGCATCGACTACCCCGGCCAGGTCATCCAAGACGGGGCGCAGCTGTACTGGCGCCTCGATGAGACCGCGGCTCCCTGGGCGCAAGACAAATCAGGGGCAACGGTGTCTGGTCTCGGAGGGCTGTACAAGAACGGTGTGACACTGAACCAGCCGGGCGCGATTGCCGGCAGCTCCGACACGTCTGCGGCGTTCAACGGCACCGACGGATACATCTGGAGCGACCAGCAGAAACAAGGACCAACGACCTACTCGGTTGAGACGTGGATCAAGACGAACACGACAACCGGAGGAAAGATCGTGGGCTTCGGAAACGGTCGCCCGAACACCGGAAGCGGAGCCACCAACCTCAGCAACAGCTACGACCGCCACATCTACATGGACAATGCGGGTCGGCTCACGTTCGGGGTCTACACCGGGAGCACGCAAACCGTGCGAACGGCAAACGCCTACAACGACAACACCTGGCACCACATCGTGGCGACCCAGGGTGCCAACGGGATGAAGCTCTACGTCGACGGGCTGAAAGTCGGTCAGAACGGCACAACGACCAGCCAGTCCTACACCGGAAACTGGCACGTCGGTGGAGACACCCTCAACGGCTGGCCCAACCAGCCCAGCAGCAGCTTCTTCGCGGGTCAGATCGATGACACAGCCATCTACGGATCGGTTCTGACTCCGCAGCAGATCGCTCGGCACTACACGCTGGCCGGGGGTTCCCTCGCCGTGCCGACGGCTCCCGCCGACGCCTATGGTGCGCGAGTCTTCCAGGATGACGCTGATCTGTACTGGCGGTTCGACGAGTCGGCGGGTTCCGCGACCGCGAAGGACTCATCGTTCAGCGGCCAGTCGGCCGGTTCGTACGGACCCTCCGTCGTACTGCAACAGCCGGCAGCGATCCCGGTCGGCTCGAGCGTGGGGACGAACGGCACGGAAGCGGGTGTCGTCGCGACAACATCGCAGGCGTCGTCTTCGCCCCAGTTCAGTACCGAGGCCTGGTTCAAGACGACCACGGCAACCGGCGGCAAGATCATCGGATTCGAGAACACGGCGACCGGCTCTGGGTCGAACTATGACAAGCAGATTTACATGGCCGACAACGGTTCGATTTTGTTCGGCGTCTACGTCAACGGGTTCCAGCAGGTACAGTCCGCGCCGGGCTTCAACGACAACGCCTGGCATCACGCCGTAGGCACACAGGGCGGCGACGGCCTGAAGCTCTACATTGACGGGTCGCTCGTCGGCACCAACCCGACGACAACGAATCAGGCATACGACGGCTACTGGCGCGTCGGCGGCGGAAACCTCAACGGGTGGCCGGCCCAGCCGACCAACGCGTTCTTCGCCGGATCCATCGACGAGGCCGCCGTCTACTCCACCGCTCTGACGGCCGCTGCCGTCACCGCCCACTTCCAATTGGGCACCAACACGGCACCCGACAGCGAAGCGCCCAGTGTTGCGGGCGGGCTCGTCACGACGGTGACCGGTGACACGGTCTCGCTGACCTGGACGCCATCGACCGACAACGTCGGTGTGACGGGGTACAGCGTCTATCGCGGTGCGGCCGCTGACTTCACCGCCGATGCCACCACCAAGATCGCCGATACCGCAGCGGCGTCTTATTCGGATCCCGGACTGGCCGCCGGCAACTACTACTACAAGGTGGTCGCCGTCGATGCGGCGGCGAACCGTAGTGCGCCCTCGGCGGCAGTCGTCGGATCGATCACAGACACGACGGCGCCGAGCGCACCGACCGGGCTGCTGACGGCGGTGGCCGGAAGCTCGGTCACGCTGTCCTGGACGGCATCGACGGACAACGTCGGGGTGACGGGATACACGGTGCACCGCGGCGCGTCGGCGGGCTTCACCGCCGACGACTCAACGAAGATCGGGGCTGCTGCCGGAACGTCCTACACGGATTCCGGTCTTGCGGCCGGCGACTACTTCTACAAGGTGATCGCGCTGGACACGGCAGGGAACGCCTCGGCAGCCTCCGCCAGTGCGACGGCGACCGTGCAGTCCGCCCCACCCGCGACAGTCGTGCTGACCGTCAATCCGACTGAGGATGCGATGGTCTACCGCGTGCAGCCGACGACGAATTTCGGTTCAGACTCCCAACTCTCCGCGCGGGGCGACGGCGGCAACTCACCGATCGAGTCCTATCTGAAATTCGCTCTGCCTCCGGCCCCAGCCGGAACCACCCTGACCGGGGCGACCCTGCGGGTGCGAACCTCGACCGATCCCACTGCCGGATCGATCGACGTCACCAGCGTCAAGCTGGTGACCGGCGCCTGGGCAGAGGGAACCGTCATCTGGAACAACCGGCCGACCGGGCTCGGTGCCGACCTGGGAACCCTGAGCGGCACGACAGCGACGAACACCAACTACCTGTCGACGCTCAACGCAGCAAATCTGGCGGGTGCGACGGGCACGACGGTGTCGTTCGCGCTGATCGACTCGGGTGTCGACAACCTCCGGTTGTGGTCGAACAACTCGCCACAGACCGCGTACCGACCCCTGCTCACTCTCACCTACTCCCCGTGAGATCGGTAAACCCGATCGATTCGAACCTCGGGCCACGCCTGCGCGACGTGGCCCGGTTTCGACCCACTCACTCTTATCGATGACCGCTGAACCGAGGGACAGATTGACATGCGAAAGACGACCGCAACTCTGACAGCTTTAGCTCTGGTGGCCGCGCTTGCGCTTGTCACACCACCCGTGCAGTCCGCCTCAGCACTCTCGGCAGGAGTGTCATTCAGCGCCGACGACCTGCCGACCTGGCAGACCGACGGAGTGGTGTACAGCTCAGCATCGGTGCACGGCAAAGTCATTGTCGGAGGAACCTTCGCGCAGATCCGCCAACCGGAAGGGAGCGCCGGAGCGGTGCAGAACCAGGGAACCCTGGCCATCTTCAACGCAGAGACCGGCGAACCAGACAGCTGCCAACTCACAGTGTCGCTCGGCGGCGATACCCCCACCATCCGGTCGGTCATCGCGTCCCCTGACGGAAACACCATCTACTTGGGCGGCAACTTCGCTTCGATCGGCGGTGTCAACGTTCCCCGCCTCGCGGCGATCGACCCTGTCGCCTGTGTCGTCAAGCCTCTCCGCACCGCCGGAATCACCTCGTTCGTCTACGGGCTCGCCGCAACCGCGACCACGCTGTACCTCGCCGGAGAGTTTCTCACCGTTGACGGGCAAACCCGCAATCACTTCGCCGCCGTCGACGCCACGACAGGGGCGCTGCTGCCCTGGGCTCCCTCGGCAGACACGATCGGCCGCGCCATCGCGGTGTCACCGGATCAGACGAAGGTCGCAATCGGCGGTGACTTCCTCACCGTCAACGGTCAGAACTCGCATGCCATCGCCGTCGTCGACGCCACGACCGGTGCGAACCTGCGAAACTACCCCCTCGGATTCATCGTCAGAACCTCGGTGACAAAAACCTTGTTGACCGACGGAAACACTCTGTACGGGGGCAACGAGGGGAGCGGCGGTGGCGTCTTCGACGGCCGCTTCGCCATCGACTGGACCACCCTCGATCAGAAATGGCGAGACACCTGCCTCGGTGCGACCCAGGCGGTTCTCGCCTATCAAGGCACCCTCTATTCGGCGAGCCACGCCCACGACTGCAACACCAACAACGCGTTCGGCGACGGCAAGCGCAACTACTTCAATGCCCAGAGCACGCAGGATGGTTCGCTGCTCGGCTGGCATCCCACCGCCAACGACGGCATCGGGGAAGGCATCGGGCCGCGCAGCCTGACCATCGCCACCGGGGCGACAACGGGCAAGACCTATCTGTGGTCGGGTGGCGAGTTCACCATCATCAACGGCAAGGCCCAACAGGGACTCACCCGTTTCGGTCCCGACGACGTCGGAAAGCCTCCGCTCCCTGCCCCCATCGCAGAGGCGATGCCGAACGGAACCAATCAGGTGCGATTCCGTAGCGTCGTCGATCCAGACGACAATGTGCTGACCTACCGCGTCTACCGGAACGGTGCATCAGGCCCGATCTGGACCGGGACCGCCACGTCGCTCTGGTGGAGTCGACCACAGGTGACGTTCGTCGATGAGAATGTCACCGTCGGCTCGACCTACAGCTATCGTGTGACAGCCAGCGACGGGGTGAACACGACGTCGCTCTCACCCGCGGTGTCCGTGACGGCGGTCAACGCGACGACGGGCTATCAGAGCCAGGTCATCGCTGACGGCGCACAACTCTACTGGCGCCTCGATGACACGGCGGCAAACTGGGCGCAAGACAGGTCACGCCAGACCACGTCGGGCAAGAGCGGGCAGTACCTGAACGGGGTGACGCTCGGCCAGCCGGGTGCCATCACCGGCGACCCAGACACATCCGCTCTGTTCAACGGCAGCGACGGCTACGTCTGGAACGACCAGCAGAAGTCCGGGCCGACCTCGTACACGATTGAGACCTGGATCAAGACCAACACGAACCGGGGCGGAAAGATCGTTGGCTACGGTGACGGCCGGCCGCGGACCGACACGCTGGCGACTCAGCTCAGCTCTAACGTCGACAAGCAGATCTACATGGACAACACGGGTCGGCTGACGTTCGGAGTCAACTCCGGCGGGACGCAAACCATTCGCAGCGGGTCCGCGTACAACAACAACGCCTGGCACCACATTGTGGCGACGCAAGGCGCCAATGGAATGGCGTTGTACGTTGACGGTGTCAATGTTGGTCAGAACACGGTTGCGACCAATAGCTCCGCTGTCGGCAACTGGCATGTCGGCGGCGACAACCTCTCGGGTTGGCCGAATCGTCCGACGAGCAATTTCTTCGCCGGACAGATTGACGAGACAGCGATCTACTCTGCGCCGCTGAGCGCTCAGCAGGTTGCCCGGCATTACACGCTGGCGGGCGGGCAAGTGACGACGCCGACGGCACCGACCGACGCCTATGGTGCTCGGGTCTTCACCGATGACGCCGCGCTCTTCTGGCGGCTCGACGAGACGTCAGGAACCACGGCAAAGGATTCATCGTTCGCCGCGTCGTCGACCGGCACCTACGGAAGCTCGGTCGTCAAGCAACAGCCTCGCGCGATCCAGGTGGGGGCAGCCGTGCAAACGAACGGAAGCACAACCGGGCTGATCGCCACGAAGACGGCGGTGGCCTCTCCGCGAGAGTTCAGCGTGGAGACCTGGTTCAAGACCGCGACGACGTCGGGTGGAAAGATCGCCGGCTTTGAAAGCAGCGCAACCGGAACCGGGTCAAGTGCCGACAAGCAGATCTACATGACCAACTCGGGAGCGTTGGTCTTCGGGGTCAATTCGGGTGGCTACCAGACGATCCAGACCGCAGCGTCGTTCAACAACAACGCGTGGCACCATGTCGTCGGAACCCAGGGGGCGGACGGTCTGAAGCTGTACGTCGACGGAGTCGCAGTCGGAACCAATCCGACGACGACGAATCAGTCGATCACCGGGTACTGGCGCGCCGGCGGAGGCAACCTCACGAACTGGCCGTCGAAGCCGTCGAGCAACTTCTTCACAGGCACGCTCGACGAGTTCGCCGCGTACACGCGAGCTCTTCCCGCAGCCACCGTGCTGCTTCACTACCAACTCGGAACGAACACGGCCCCTGACGCGATCGCGCCGAGCATCCCTGCCGGGCTGTCGGGCACAGTCGCCGCCGGCACGGTGTCGCTGTCCTGGGCGGCATCGAGTGACAACGTCGCGGTGACCGGCTATGAGGTGCATCGAGGAAGCGATCCGGACTTCGTGACCGACGCATCCAACCGCATCGCGACACCGACCGCTGCGACCTACTCGGACGTGGGAGCGCCGGCCGGCGCGATCTTCTACCGGGTGAACTCCGTGGATGCCGCCGGCAACGTCAGCCGCGCCTCCGTCGCCACCTCGGTGACTGTGGCGGACTCCACCGCGCCGAGCGTGCCAGGAGGACTGACGGCGTCGGTCTCCGGATCGACGGTATCGCTGTCGTGGACGGCCGCAACCGACGACATCGGGGTGACGGGGTACTCGGTGTACCGCGGGCTGACGCCCACCTTCACCGCCGATGCCACCACCAAGATCACCGCGGCGGCCGGCACATCGGCCACCGACTCGGTCTTCACCGCCGGCGACTACTACTACAAGGTCGCAGCGTTCGACGCTGTCGGCAACACGAGTGCGGCCACGGCGGCTGTTCTGACCACGGTGGCCCCGACGTCGCTCGTCAAGACGGTCAATCCGACCGGCGATGCCATGGTGTTCAAGGCCCTGCCGACGACAAACTACGGCAGTGACACGCAGCTGTCGTCTCGGGGGCCGGATTCGAACTCCCCGATCGAGTCCTACCTCAGCTTCGCCCTGCCGACGGCGGAGCCGGGCACTGTGCTCGCCGGTGCGACACTGCGACTGCGCACGTCGACCGATGCGGCAGCTGCCTCGGCCGATGCACACACCCTCAAGCTCCTGGCGGGAGCATGGACGGAAGAAGCGGTCACCTGGAACAACAGGCCGACCGGGTTGGGCGCTGCGCTGGGCACGCTGTCGGGCGCGAGTGCGCTCAACACCAACTACCAGGTCGTGCTCGACGCCTCCCAGTTGGCCGGTCTCTCCGGCACCACGGTGTCATTCGCGCTCCAGAGTAGTGCGGGGTCTGACAACGTGCGGCTGTGGTCGAATAACTCAACGACGGCCAGCTACCGCCCGTTGCTCACGCTCAGCTATGAACCGGCCGACATCGTCGCCCCGAGCGTCCCCGGCACCGGCACGGCGGTGGTATCCGCAAGTTCAGTGTCGCTGAGCTGGCCGGCATCGACCGACAATGTCGCCGTCACCGGGTACTCGGTGCACCGTGGTTCGACCGCCGGCTTCGTGGCCGACGCGTCGAACAAGGTCGGGGATTCGGCAGGCACGACGTTCGTCGACACGGCTGTGGCACCTGGCACCTACTTCTACAGGGTGAGTGCGAGGGACGCGGCATCGAACGTGAGTGCAGCGTCTGACGCGATCTCGGCCTCCGTGCAGGAAACCACGCCCCCGTCTCAGCCCATCGGGCTGACCGCTGCCGTGACCGGGGACACGGTGTCTCTGAGCTGGACCGCATCGACAGACAACGTGGGAGTGACCGGGTACAGCGTGCATCGCGGGAGCACTGCCGGGTTCGAGGCCGACGCGTCGAACAAGATCGCCGATTCGACGGGAACCACAAGCGTTGACGTCCAAGTGGCGGCCGGTACCTCGTACTACCGAGTCATCGCGCGTGACGCGGCCTCGAACGTGAGCCCAGCGTCAGAGGCGGTGTCGGCAACGATCATCGATACGGTTGCTCCGAGCGCCCCCAACGCTCTGACCGCCACGGTATCGGCCGGAACGGTGTCGCTCGGCTGGGCGGCATCGACCGACAACCTCGCCGTCACCGGCTACTCAGTGCACCGCAGCGCGACCGCCGGCTTTGTCGCAGACGGGTCGAACAAGATCGCCGACTCCGCGGCGACGAGTTACCTTGATTCCACTCTGGCGGCGGGTACCTATTACTACCGAGTGGTCGCGCTCGACGCCGCAGGAAACTCCAGTGCTGCGTCGGCTGAGGTGGTGGCGACGATTGCCTCCTCGTCGGCGGTGCTCACGGTGAATCCGAGTGAGGATGCCATGGTCTACCGCGCGCAAGCGACCACCAACTACGGGGCCGACACCCAGTTGTCCTCCCGCGGCGACGGCGGCGGTTCGCCGATCGAGTCGTATCTGAAGTTCGCGCTTCCCGCAGCTCCCGCCGGCACGGTACTCACCGGTGCAAGCCTGCAGATGCGCACGTCGACGGACCCGACGGCGACCTCGGTGGACATCCAGACCATCAAACTGGTGACCGGTGCGTGGACGGAGGCCGGCGTCATCTGGAACAACCGGCCGACCGGGCCGGGCGCCGACCTCGGCACGCTGAGCGGTCTGGCGGCGACGAACACGAATTATCTGTCAGCACTGAACGCGACACAGCTCGCCGGTCTGACCGGTACCACCGTCTCGTTCGCCATCGTCAGCACCGGTGTCGACAACGCTCGATTCTGGTCGATCAACTCCCCGACGACGAGTTACCGCCCGCTGCTCACCCTGACCTATACGCCCCAATAACAATGACACGAGCAACTGCGGGGGAGGCCGCTGGCGCCAGGTTCGGGTCAGCGGCTTCCGCGCGCCTCGATCGGCGCACCTTTCTACTCCTGGGTGGGTCGGCCTTGCTCCTGACCGCCTGCCAGAGCGTGTCGCCGCAACCGCCTCCGCCCGTACCGGTGAAGACCACGGCCGCGCCGGCCCCGGCGCTGCACGACTGGACGATCGACGACCTCCTGGCCACACAACCGTTCTATGTCGCCCATCGTGGCTCGGGGGACAACTGGATGGAACACACCATTGACGCCTACTCCCGCGCGATCGCCCTGGGGGCCGGCGCGATCGAGGTATCAGTGAATTGCACAGCGGACGGGGTGCTGGTCTGCCACCACGACGCCACGACGAAGCGGATGACCGTCAGCGACCTGACAATCGCTGACGTCACCTATGCCGAGCTGTCCCAGCTTCGCAATGACTCCAGGGCTTGGTTGGGGCCTGCTGCGGCACTGCAGCCCATCCCGAGGCTGACCGACGTGCTCGATGCGTTCGCTGCCACTCACGTCATCTTCATCGAAGACAAGCAGGGAACGAATACGCAGGCGCTGCTCGACGTGATGAACGGCTACCCCGACCCGACCGCTCATTTCGTCTGGAAGCAGTGGGCGGGGGCCAAACAGCACGCCCTAGCCGCCCAAAACGGCTACCGAACGTGGGGCTACTTCACCGAGGATCTGTATGCACGCGTCGATGAATTGGCGCCCGAATTCGACTTTCTCGGCGTGTTCCACACCGAGAGTGACGCGCACATCGCGCAGGTGGTCGCCTCAGGAAAGCCGGTGATTGCCTGGGAGATTCATTTTCGCTCAATGCGGGAACGCATGAAGGGCCTCGGCGTCGCAGGGATGATGTGTTCGAACCTGCCGTACCTGACGGCGGTCTCGGCCGCGGCCCGCACCGACAGCTTTGCCTCCGGCCTGCGTGCGCCGGGGGACCTGCCGTGGACGACGGAACAGGGATGGTCGGTGCAACCGGTGCTCGATCCGGCCCCGGCGACGGTCGAACTCAACCATCGCGACATTCAGAGCTACCTGATGGGATCGATGTCGCCGATTGCGGTTGACGCGTACCGCATCACGGCGGAACTCTGTTGGCCGGATGCCGTTCCCGACCCGACCCAGCATGCGGGTCTCGCATTCGGGCTGGCGGATGACCGGGCCTACCGAGTGCGCGTGGCGGGCGAGTCAGCCGGCTATCACGTGGTCATCCGTGCGAACGGATCTGTCGAGTTGTTCCGTCGCTCGGCTCAGGCCGTCGATGGGACACTGCTCGGCCAGGTTCAGACGGCGCCAGTGGCGCCAGGCACGTGGGTGCGGCTTGACGTCGAAGTGAACGGCAACGTCATCCGGATCCTGCGTCTCGACGGAGACGGTTGGTCATTTGAGGTCAAAGACTCCACGTACCGGGGCGGATACTTCTGGCTCTGCAAGAACTACGTCGGTGGCCCCGGAGTCCAGTTTCGTTCCATCGTCGTCTCCTGAAGCCGTGCCGCGCGCCAGGCGGAGCAGAATTACCCGGAACTGTTCGATCGCGGGGGCGGCCGCCAGGGTTCGTTCGGTGAAAAGCCGTCCGGCGACCCCGTAGCTCGCCGCCAGTTCGGGGTCGGCACCGAGGTCTTCTGCTGCATCGACGAGGGCACCGGGCGCACCGGCATTCACCCGCAGACCGCCACCGGCCCTCTCGAGTTCTTCGGCGGTGATGCTCTCCGCATCGGTCGCCGCAATCACGGGGAGCCCTGTACTGAAATACGACGTCAACTTGCTCGGGACCGACATCTCGGTCAGGCCAGGTCGCTCGTTCACCAGCAAGATATCGGCGGCGGAAAGCACCGCGGCGAACTCGGCGTCGGGGAGCGGATCGACGAACTCGAGCCTCGGATTCGGGCCGAGGGCATGCAGCGCCGCGCGTTGGTTGCCGTCACCGAGAAGAACGAAGCGAACCTTGGAGCCCTGGGCTGAGGCGATTTCGGAGGCGTTGACGACGTTCTCGAGACCCTGCTTCGCTCCCATGTTGCCGGCGTGCAAAACGACGATGTCGTCGGGGGCCCAGCCGCGCGCGCGCCGCACGTCGTCGCGCCGGCCCGGATCTCCTGCTTCGACATGCGACCAATTGCGCACGACGTCGATCCGGTCGGCGCTGACCTGGAGTTCTTCGGTCAGATAGCGCTTGAATCGGTCATGGATGACCACAACGCTCGTCGCTGAGTTGAGAATTCGGCGTTCGAACCGGCGCAGCATTCGGGCGGGGAGCTGCCCGCCCGTGCCGCTTTCTTGCACGCCCAGGCTGTAGATGTCCTGCACCCAGATGCAGGTCGGGGTGTGACTGAGGCGTGCCTTCAGCACCGCGAGTCCGGTCGAGAACAAGGCCGGGGTGACGAGGAGAACCACATCCGGCTTCTTCCAGTTCGTCAGGATCGCGCGCAGTCCGAAGGTGAGCTCCATGACGAGACGGTTGGCCAGCCGGGGGCGGCGGGGAACCGGATGCCTCAGGCGAGTGAGCGTGACGGCCGCGTCATGCTCGACACGGCTCAGCCCGGTGTACCCGTCGTGAATGCGCCACTCGGGGTAGTGCGGGTAGCCGGTGATGACGTGAACCGGGAGATCTGCGTCGGCGAGACCTTCGGCGAGGCCGGACGTGTAGACGGCAATGCCCGTGAGCTCCGGCGCGTAGTTCAGGCAGAGTGTCGTGAGTCTCACGGGATCTGATGACATGACTCCCCGCTAGCCCTCTGCGCTCTGGCGATCGGTGTTCGCAAACCGGGGTTGTCTCGCCGTCAAGGCCGCCAGGGCCTGGCGGAGCGCTGTGCTCGAGGTGGTCACCGTGTAGGGAAAATAGACGACCTCGACACCGACTGCGGCGAACTCACGCTCCAGGCGATGGCCTCGAGACGTTCCTTTCCAATCGTCGCCTTTGAAATACACGTTGAAGCGCAGGCGCTCCCAGGTGTCGAGTTTGTCTTCTGCGGTCTCGGCGACCGCCTCGTCGACATAGGCGATGTGCCGCACGATCTCGAGGCGCTCGGCCAGTGGCACGATCGGCCGGGAGCCCTTCGTCTGCAGAAGCATCTCATCGGACACCACCCCGGCGATGAGGTAGTCGCACCCGCTCTTGGCGTGTTTGAGGATATTCAGATGACCGACGTGAAAGAGATCGAATGCACCGCCGGCATAACCGATGACACCGCTTCCCGCTCGGCTTTCCCCCTGCACATGCGCGCCCATCAGTACGCCCCTTCCGGCCGGAGCACCGTTTTGACGGTGCGCCAGATGATGATCATGTCCCCGGCCAGCGACCAGTTCTCGACGTAGTAGAGGTCGAGGCGCACGCTGTCTTCCCAGCTCAGGTTCGACCGCCCGTTCACTTGCCACATGCCTGTCAGTCCCGGCTTGATGTACAACCGGCGATGAACATGGGTCTCGTAGCTTTCGACCTCCTGGGGGAGTGGCGGACGCGGACCGACGACGCTCATTTCTCCGACGAGGATGTTCCACAACTGCGGTAGCTCGTCGAGGGAGAATTTGCGCAGCACCCGACCCACGCGCGTGATGCGCGGGTCGTTGCGCAGTTTGAACAGCACTCCCGACGCTTCGTTCTTGTCGAGCAGACCCGCAAGGTCATCTTCGGCGCTCGCGATCATGGAACGGAACTTGATGATGCGGAAGGTGCGTCCACCTCGCCCGCACCGTTCCTGCCTGAAGAGCACGGGGCCAGGGCTGTCGATCTTGACCAGGATGCCGATCACCAGCATGAGGGGAGCGAACAGGAGCAGAGCCATGCCGGAGGAGACGACATCAACGAGTCGTTTGAGCGCATGCTTCGCGCCATCGAAATGCGGGATCTCGACGTGGATGAGCGGAAGGCCTTCCACCGGACGAAAATGGATCCTGGGACCCGCGACATCCGTCAGCCGGCTCGACAGGACCAGCTCGGCCGTTGTGGATTCAAGCTCCCAACCGAGGTTGCGGATGAACTGGCTCCCCCCATTCGGCTGACCGGCCACCACGACGGTGTCGACGCCGAGCGCGGCGGCTGCCGCAGCAACGTGTGCGAAGTCGGCCACGACCGGCACGCAATGGCCACCGACGGTGACGCTGCTCGGCTTCTTCTCGTCGAGCGCCGCACCGACAACGAAGTAGGCGGCCCCTGACTTCTCGTCGATCTGACCGACGACGTATTCGACATCTTCGCGATTTCCGACGACGATGGCTCGAGCCAGGTAATGCCCGAAACGCCGCTGACGAAGCAGCCAACGCCGCCAAAGCCACCGGTCGACGAGCAGCCCGACGACACCGAGCGGGAGCGCGAGCATGAAGTAGCCCCGCGCGATGTCGATCTGGAGGATGAGAAAGCCGATGGCAAGCAACCCGAATGTGAGCGCACTCGCATTCATCACCTGGCGGTATTCGGCCGCGCCCACTCCGACGACTCGGGAATCGCGCGTGTGGAAGATGCCCAGGGCGAGAATCCACGCGCCGGCGATGAGCGCCGAGATCGTCAGATAGTCGGCTCTGATCGTTCCGAAGGGCGCGCGCGGGTCTGAGATGCCGAAGCGGAGGATCAATGCGGCGCCGACCGCGCCGAGAATGATGCTCATGTCGGTCAGCTGCAGTCTGGCCCGATATCGTCGAGCCCACGGAAGGCCAGAAGACAGGGCATCGACCGGCGGCAGAAAGACAGCCTCCGGCGGGGTGGGTGTTGCCGGAATGAGATGAAGAGCTGGTCGAGTGGGGGCGGGAGCGCTCGCCACGGGAAGGCGTGGCTTGGGGTCGGTCATCCGGCAGTCACCCCCGCGGGGACACCGCGCGGGTGTTGCGTTCGAGGGTGAGACGTGGGTGCGTCTTCCCTGTTGAAATCGGACTTATTGAGTCGACAAAGTCGTCGACACATCGAGGATGTGTTCACGGGCCATTCCCTGCAATTCGGGTGTACAGGTGATGTATCGGACAGTGCCAGTCGGCGGACTAGGGGGCCACCGGCTGACTCCTATGAATAACCTGATGAAGTCTCAGTTACCCATGGCTGTGACACTACTCCGAATCAAGTCGGCCGCGCTGTACCCACATTGGGGGGTGAGTGCCGGCGGTCACGGGCTGCTAGGGCTGGGCCGGAGAAAGGCCTTGCGCTGCGGCGGGCCGGCTGTGCGAGCGGGGCGGTGTTGCTGGCCGGGGATGTCGGCGCGATCGGCGGGAATCACGATCACGCGAAAATGGCACAAAAAAAGGCCACCCCCAGTAGAAGCCTGGAGATGGCCAAGTGGCTCCGACCGGCATCGATCCGGTGACCTTTCGATTTTCAGTCGAACGCTCTACCAACTGAGCTACAGAGCCTCAAAAACTGCTTCGAGAAGCCGCTTTCTAAGGCAAAAGCCCTTCCTCTCAGAAGGGCTTTCATCCTTTGCGACCCTGACGGGACTTGAACCCGCGACCTCCGCCGTGACAGGGCGGCACGCTAACCAACTGCGCTACAGGGCCTCGATGTAGACGAGTCTACATTTAGATTTGGTACTGCATTTACTGCCTGAGTTTCACAAGCCGAGTTCTTCAACTCGAGTGCTTCGCTCAGTGTTCATATTACTCTACTGCGTATTCAATTGTGTGACCCCAACGGGATTCGAACCCGTGTTAACGCCGTGAAAGGGCGCCGTCCTAGGCCGCTAAACGATGGGGCCGAGAGGTCACAATGTGCATGACTTCCGACGCATAAGCATACGCAGAGTTGAACCAAATGCCCAAATCGAGAACCGCCTGGCGTGTCGCATCGGTCGGAATCGGGTTGCGCGCTCATAAAGGCTGATTTGACGACCCTCGGCAAATGGTCGAAGGTTTTCTGCGCTGCCGGGATAGATTCGGGATTCTTGCTGGGCGAGTGTTGCCTGGAGTTGTTACTGTGAAAAATAACGACGCGAGTGACAGAAGTCGAGATCGCCCGAACGGGGAGTTATGAACCGGATGCCGACCGCACTGGGCACGAAGGCGCGGAAAAGTCGCGCACGCTTCCTTTCAGTGTTCGGGCTAGCGACATCGCTTGTTCTCGCATTCAGCTTGATTGTGCCGTCGGGCAGTGCGCAGGCCGCCGAGTACCCGACCTGGCAGGATCTCGAAAACGCCAAGTCGAACACCGCGGCAGGCGAAGCGCAGGTGCAATCGATCAAGGCGCTTCTGGTGAGTCTGCAGACTGAAGTTGAGCGCACCGCAGCCGAGGCGCTCGCGCGAAGCTCCGAGTTGCAGGCCGCGCAAGACAAGTTCGACGAGGCCGCGCGCCGGGCCACTTCTCTGCAGGAGCAGGCCGACGCAAGCAAAGCGACAGCGACGACCGCAACGCGTCAGGCCGGCCAGTTGGCCGCTCAGCTCTATCGCAGCGGCGGCACCGATCTCAGCGTCAATTTGATTCTCGATGGAACTGGCTCAGGCGAAGGGGCGACCGAGCTACTGTCGAAGCTCGGCAGCATGAGCAAGCTCGTGCAGCGCAGCTCTGAGGTCTACGCCCAGGCACAAACGGCCACGAACGCGGCGCAGTCACTCGGCGACCAAGCCGTCGTCGCTCAGGCCGAGCGCGAGAAGCTGCGTATTGCCGCTGAATCGGCAATGGCTGCTGCCCAGGTGGCATCGGATGCGGCCAACGCCGCACTGGCTGAGTCGGTGACGAAAAAGGCCGAGCTCGAAGAACAGCTCAAGTTCTTGCAGGACGCTCAGGCGACGACGGCCGCCGGCTATGAAGCCGGTGTGGCGGAACGCGCGCGGATTGCCGCGGAAGCCGCTGCCGCGGCGGCCGCGGCTGCCGCTGCGGCGGCAGCAGCCGGAGGCGGCGGAGGCGGAGGCGGCGGCAGCCCTGGCGCCGGTCTCGGCGGCGGATACATCAGCTCACAGGGCTGGGCGGTTCCGGGCAGCGGACGCATCACCGACGTGTTCGGTCCGCGGCCGGTCATCTGTGGTGGCGGTAGCTGCAGCGGCGGATATCACTCAGGTACCGACATCGGAACCGGCTGCTATTCGCCGATTTATGCGGCACACGATGGAACTGTCACGTACTCTGGCCGAAACGGAACCTACGGCAACTTCATTCTGATCGAGCACGGCAACGGCGTGGCAACCGGCTACGCGCACATCCGTGACGGAGGGCTGTTCGTGGGCGTCGGCGATCAGGTCGCTGTCGGGCAGAACATTGCAAGCTCCGGTACGACCGGTGCGTCGACGGGCTGCCACCTGCACTTTGAAGTTCGAATCGACGGGCAACGCGTTGACGCCCAACCATTCATGGCATCGATGGGAGCACCCCTTGGCTAACAACAAGACTCGACCGCTATCGCGGGTAAAGCCGGCCACCCTGTTCGCGGCGGTCGCCGTGGGCGCGGTGACGGCATCCATCGGCATCACCGCTCCGGCCGCGATTGCGGATCCCGGTTACCCGAGCTGGGACGAGGTGGCAAAGGCCAAGGAGAGCGAGGCCTCGAAACTCGCCCAGATCGAAGCGATCTCCGGCCTGCTCGACGGACTGCGCGCAACCGCTGAAGCCGCGACCAAGACGTCGTTGATGGCCGCTGAGGCCTATCGGGTGACCCAGGACAAGCTCGACGCTGCGACGAAGCGGGAAGACAGCCTCACGGGTCAGGCCAAGGCAGCGCAGGCCGCCGCTGAGACCTCGAAGATGCGCGCGGGCCTGATCGCCGCGCACCTCGCCAAGTCGGGCGCGCAGGATCTGTCGGTCAAGCTGTTTCTCAATGGCGGCTCCGCGGACGAGCTGCTACAGCAGCTCGGAACCGCCAGCAAGCTCAGCGAGCAGTCGGCGACGATTTACCGCACAGCGGTGCAAGACAAGAACGAGGCGACGTCGCTCGGCGATCAGGCGAAGGCGGCCACCGCGGAGCGTACTCGGCTCGCGGCCGAGTCGAAGTCGACGTTCGACACGGCGAACAAGGCGGCCCAGGCCTCCAACGCCGCGTTCGAGGCCGAGCAGAAGAATTCGAACGAACTCTACGAACAGCTCGCGCTCTTGAAGGACACCACGGCGGCTGCGGAACGCGACTACCGCTCGGCTCTCGAAGCCAAAGCGGCAGCCGACGCGCTGGCAGAGGCCGAAAAGGACAAGCCGGGTCCTCCGCCCACAAGCCCCAATCCGTCGAACCCGACTCCTTCGAACCCGACTCCTTCGAATCCAACTCCCTCCAACCCGACCCCGTCGAATCCGAGTCCGGCGGATCCGACCCCGCCGGTCGTCAACCCGCCGGTCGTGACGCCACCGGTTGTCACTCCGCCGGTCGTGACACCGCCGGTCGGGGAGCCCAACGCCGGCGCCGTTCAGACCGCGGTCGCGTTCGCCAGTGCGCAGCAAGGCGATCGCTACGAATTAGGCGGCTCAGGGCCCGATGCGTGGGACTGCTCTGGATTGACCAAAGCGGCCTACGCTGCGGCGGGAATCTACATCGGCACCCACTCGGCAACGAACCAGTATTACGAGATGGCCGCCCAGGGAAAGCTGCTTCCGTTCTCGCAGGCGCAGGTCGGGGACCTCGTCTTCTGGGAAGGCAGCCCTGGCGATTTCTACCACGTGGCGCTCTACATGGGCAGCGGCATGATTCTCGAGGCGCCCGACTACGGAAAACCGGTGCGCATCCACTCGATCTGGAGCTGGGGCGACGTCGCCGGCTACGTCGGGCGTCCGACCGCTTAGCCAGAACCATCCGGGTGTATCCCGCGAGTTGTCAGAGAAGGCCCCATGGATTCGATCCATGGGGCCTTCTCTGACAACTCGCGGGCGGGGATGCGCCGCGAGGGCAAGCGGGGAGGCTAGTGACCCTCGGCTGCCAGCTTCGCGATGCCGTCGCGAATGATCTGGTCGGCCTCAGCGGCGTCGCCCCAGCCCTCGGTCTTGACCCACTTGTTGGGCTCGAGGTCCTTGTAGTGCTCGAAGAAGTGCTCGATCTCCTTGCGGGTGTACTCGGGGATGTCGTTGACGTCCTGGATGTGATCCCAGCGCGGGTCGCCGGCCGGAACGGCGATGACCTTGGCGTCTGAGCCGCCGTCATCGGTCATGTTGAAGACGCCGACCGGGCGGGCCTTGACTCCGACGCCGGGGAACAGCGGGTAGTCGAGCAGCACGAGCACGTCGACGGGGTCGCCGTCGAGGCCGAGCGTGTTCTCGAAGTAGCCGTAGTCGGTCGGGTAGACGAAGGTCGTGTAGAGCACGCGGTCGAGGTAGACGCGACCCGTCTCGTGATCGACCTCGTACTTGTTGCGGCTGCCGCGGGGGATCTCAATGACTGCGGTGTATTCGGCCATGGCCTGTTCTCCTCTGATTCAACGTGTGTGATTCAACGCTTCTGGTTCAACGTGTGACATCTGCGTGATCGACGGCCGACTCCCTCGCGCGGGTGAGCGCATCCGGATGCCGTCATGGCCGTCGAAGTCTGGGGATAACGTTACTGGATGGACTCTGAACGCCGCCCGCGACTGACCCCCGCCATCGCCGACGTGCGCCGTGCCGTGCGTGAGGCGCTCAGCGCGGCCCTTCCCGGCACGCTCGGCTCGCCGGGGGGCTCCCCATTCGACGGAGATTCTGGGCGACACGCCGCAGAGTCGGGGGTGCAACCGAGGTTTTCTAGCGAAATCTCCGTCGAACGGATGGTGCTGGTCGCGCTGTCGGGCGGCGCCGATTCGCTTGCGCTGGCGGCGGCGACGGCATTCGAGGCGCCGCGCGCCGGTCTGCGCGCCGGAGCGGTGATCGTGGATCACGGGCTGCAGGCCGGTTCGGCCGAGGTGGCCGCCGCGGCCGCCCGGCACGCCGAGGCACTCGGCCTCAATCCGGTTCTGGTGCGCCGGGTGCAGATTGACGGTGCAGGAGGAGACGGGCCGGAAGCCTCGGCCAGGGCCGCCCGGTATGCCGCGCTCGACGCGGCACGCGCCGAAACCGGGGCCAGCCATGTACTGCTCGGCCACACCCTCGATGACCAGGCCGAAACCGTGTTGCTCGGACTGGCGCGCGGGTCAGGCGCCACGAGTTTGCAGGGGATGGCTGCGGTCGCCGGGCCGTATCTGCGACCGATGCTCGGCATCCGTCGTGACTCCACCCGACAGTTCTGTGTCGATGCGGGGCTTGCGCCGTGGGATGACCCGCACAATCTCGATCAACGCTATGCCCGGGTGCGGGTGCGCAGCAGCGTGCTGCCGACCCTGGAAGCCGAGATCGGCCCCGGGATCGCCGAGGCGCTCGCGCGCACGGCAGATCAGTTGCGCGAGGACTCTGCCGCGCTCGACGCAATGGTGGTCGAGATCATCGAGGAGATCTGCGAACCGGCGGAGGCCGGCATCGCGGTGTCGGTCGGAGTGCTGGCCGCGAATCCGCCGGCCTTGCGCCAGCGCATTGTCAGGTACATCGTCGAGAGTGAGTTCGGCGTGTCGCTCGAACGCGTGCACACGCTCGCCGCCCTCAGCCTGGTGACCGATTGGCACGGACAGAAACCGCTCGACCTACCAGGCGTTAGAGTTAATCGTCAGGACGGAATGCTGGTCTTTTCCGCACCGGGCACACCACCGAGCAAAGGACTCTTTCGTTCCCATGGAACCTCGCGACATTGACGGCGACCTCACTGAAATCCTGATCGACCAGGAGCAGATTCGCGCTCGCCTGGCCGAGATGTGTCGCAGCATCGAAATTGACTATGCCGACAAAGACGTGCTGCTCGTCGGTGTGTTGAAAGGCGCGGTCATGGTCATGGCCGACCTGGCCCGCGAACTGACGTTGCCGATCACCATGGACTGGATGGCCGTCAGCTCCTACGGCTCCGGCACCTCGTCCAGCGGAGTCGTGCGCATCCTGAAGGACCTCGACACCGACCTCACCGGTCGCCACGTTCTGATCGTCGAAGACATCATCGACTCGGGCCTGACCCTCTCGTGGCTGCTCGCCAACCTCAAGTCGCGCGGCCCGGCATCCGTTGAGGTGTGCGCGTTGCTGCGCAAGCCAGAGGCGGCAACCGTCGACATCGACGTCAAGTACGTGGGCTTCGACATCCCGAACAAGTTCGTCGTCGGCTATGGCCTCGACTACGCGGAGAAGTACCGCAACCTGCGTTCGGTGGGAATTCTCGCGCCGCACGTTTACTCCTAAGGCCCACGGCCGCATCGGCTCGAGTCGGTAGGTTTCCTGGCTCGGGGCTCCCGCCTTTCGCGAGGCTGCGCCTCGCGCACGTTTACTCCTCAACCTCGCCTTCGCACCGCCTCATTACCGGTTCGCCGAGAAACTGTTCCCCTCACGGCGAACATGCGGCATTCGTTCAGTGCGGGGGCGGTAGCCTGTGAGCACCATGAACGTCAAGAAGCTTCTTCGCGGCCCGCTCCTCTACATCGTGCTTGCTGTTATAGCGGTGTGGGTGGGCTCGAGCCTGCTGACAATGTCGGGATTCAAAGAAGTCACGACCCAGCAGGGTCTTGAGTTTCTGAAAGACGGCAAGGTGAGCGAGGCGACGATCATCGACGGCGATCAGCGCGTCGACCTCACCCTCGCCAAAGCCGACGACAAGTTCGGCAAGCAGGTGCAGTTCTACTACGTGGCGCCGCGTGGCACAGAGGTCGTTGAGGCCGTGACCGCCGCGAACCCGAAGGACGGATTCACCGACGAGGTGCCGCAGGCCAACTGGTTCCTGTCGCTGCTCGGCATTCTGCTTCCCGTTCTGCTGATCGGTGTGTTCTTCTGGCTGATGCTCTCGGGTATGCAGGGCGGCGGCAACAAGGTCATGCAGTTCGGCAAGTCGAAGGCGAAACTTGTCACGAAGGAGTCACCGCAGGTGACCTTCGCGGATGTCGCCGGTGCCGACGAGGCCATCGAAGAACTTCACGAGATCAAAGACTTTTTGAAAGACCCCGCCCGTTTTCAGGCGGTGGGTGCCCGTATCCCGAAGGGCGTGCTGCTGTACGGTCCTCCCGGAACCGGCAAGACGCTGTTGGCCCGCGCTGTCGCCGGCGAGGCCGGCGTGCCGTTCTACTCGATCTCAGGTTCTGACTTCGTCGAGATGTTCGTCGGTGTCGGTGCCAGTCGCGTGCGTGACCTGTTCCAGCAGGCGAAAGAGAACGCTCCGGCGATCATCTTCATCGATGAGATCGACGCTGTCGGTCGTCACCGTGGCGCCGGAATGGGCGGCGGGCACGATGAGCGTGAGCAGACGTTGAACCAGTTGCTCGTGGAGATGGACGGCTTCGACGTCAAGGCGAACGTCATCCTGATCGCTGCGACCAACCGTCCGGACATCCTCGACCCCGCCCTGCTGCGCCCGGGCCGCTTCGACCGTCAGATCGGTGTTGACGCACCGGACATGCTCGGCCGCAAGCACATTCTCGAGGTGCACGCCAAGGGCAAGCCGATGGCTCAGGGTGTCGACCTCGAAGTGCTCGCCCGCAAGACGCCCGGTTTCACCGGTGCCGACCTGGCCAACGTGCTCAACGAGGCAGCGCTGCTGACCGCCCGCTCCAACGCTCAGCTGATCGACAACCGTGCCCTTGACGAGGCAGTCGACCGTGTGATGGCCGGCCCGCAGCGTCGCACGCGCATCATGCGCGACAAAGAGAAGCTGATCACCGCCTATCACGAGGGCGGTCACGCCCTGGTGGCCACGGCGATGAACAACACCGATCCGGTGACAAAGATCACGATCCTTCCGCGTGGACGTGCCCTCGGTTACACGATGGTGATGCCGCTCGAAGACCGCTACTCGGTCTCTCGCAACGAGTTGCTCGACCAGCTCGCCTACTCGATGGGCGGCCGTGTCGCCGAAGAGATCATCTTCCACGACCCGACCACCGGCGCATCCAACGACATCGAAAAGGCCACATCCACGGCTCGCAAGATGGTCACCGAGTTCGGCATGAGCGCGTCAGTCGGCCCGCTCAAGCTGGGCCAGGCATCCGGAGAAATGTTCCTCGGACGCGACATGGGACACCAGCGCGACTATTCGGAGCGTCTCGCTGAGCGCGTCGACACCGAGGTGCGCGAGCTGCTTGAGAGCGCACACGACGAGGCCTACCTGGTGTTGAACCAGAACCGCGAGATTCTCGACCGCCTGGCCCAGGCGCTGCTCGAGCATGAAACGCTCGACCAGGTCGCGCTCGCCCCGATCTTCGAGGGTGTCGTCAAGCTGCCCCCGCGCCCGCAATGGCTCTCCAGCGACAAGCGCCCGGTCTCTGACCGTCCGCCCATCGCCATGCCGGCGCAGAAGGCTCCGATCGATCCGGGAGCCGTCGACGGCGGGATCTCAAGTGGTGAGGCGGCCGACGCCAAGCCCAAGCGCGAGCCCAACCGGGCACCGCGTCCCGCTACCGCCTAGGCCGCCGTGGCAGTCGACAAGGCACGCGTCGAGGCCGCCGTCGCAGAGATTCTTGCCGCGATCGGGGAAGACCCCGGTCGCGCCGGTTTGGAGTCAACACCGCGGCGTGTGGCCGAGGCGTACTGTGAGTTTTTCGCCGGAATCGGCACAGATCCGCTCGATCACCTGACCGACACCGTGGCGGTGGGCGAGCACACCGGCGAGCTGGTGCTGTTGCGCAATCTGGTTTTCCGGTCGATCTGTGAACATCACCTGCTTCCGTTCCACGGCATCGCTCACCTGGCCTATCTGCCCGGTGAGCGCGTCGTCGGGCTCGGCCGGCTGCCCGCCGTGCTCGAAACCCTGGCCGCCCGACCGCAGATGCAGGAACGACTGACCGAAGAAATCGCCGATGCCCTGCAAACAGGTCTCGACCCGCAGGGGGTGCTCGTCGTTCTCGACGCGGTGCACGGCTGCGTGTCGGCTCGTGGCCCGCGCCAAACCGGCAGCTCGACCGTCACCCTCGCCTCGCGTGGCGTGCTGACCGACCCCATCGCCCGCGCCGAGATCATGGCACTGATCGGAGCCGGCGCATGACGCTGATCGCTGTGGTCATGCTGGGGGCTGTCGTATGACGCTCATCGCTGTGGTCATGCTGGGGGCTGTCGTATGACGCTCATCGCTGTGGTCGTCCTGGGGGCTGTCGCATGACGCTCATCATGGGTGTGCTCAACGTCACGCCCGACTCGTTCAGTGACGGTGGCCTGTATTCGCACACGGATGCCGCCCTTCGGCACGCCCACGCGCTCATCGCTGACGGGGCTGACCTGATCGACGTCGGAGGTGAGTCGACCCGGCCAGGCGCGGGGCGGGTCTCGCCCGGCGACGAACAGCGTCGCATCCTGCCGGTGATCACCGAGCTGGCCAGGCAGGGGATCTCCGTGAGCGTCGACACCCTCAACTCGGCGACCGCCCGCGCAGCCGCTGCCGCCGGAGCCAGCATCATCAACGACGTTTCCGGCGGTCTCGCCGACCCGCGGATGGCATCCGTTGCCGCCGAGACAGGTCTCACCTACGTGGCGATGCACTGGCGCGGCCATGCCGACGAGATGGATTCGCTCGCAGACTACGGAGATGTCGTGGCCGAGGTCACCGCTGAGCTGGCGGCGCGAGTCAATGCGCTCACCGCAGCCGGTGTGGCGAGAGACAAGATTGTTCTCGACCCCGGATTCGGATTCGCCAAGCGCCCCGAACACAACTGGCGACTACTCGCACACCTGTCGGCACTCGACGAGTTGGGGCTGCCGGTCTTGGTCGGCGTCTCGCGCAAACGCTTTCTGGCCGAGGTTCTGCCGAACGATGCGTCGTTCGCTGACCGGGACCTGCCGACCGCGGTGCTCAGCGTGCACGCCGCGCAGGCCGGGGCGTGGGCGGTGCGCGTGCATGATGTGCGCGCGACGCGAACGGCGCTGAACGTGCTTGATCACCTCGCGTCAGCCAGAATGGATCCATGACCACCGACTCGATCACTCTCACCGGTCTGCGCGTGAATGCGCACCATGGCGTTTTCGACTTCGAGCGGGAGAACGGGCAGGATTTCATCATCGACGTCACCGTCTGGCTCGATCTGCGGCGGGCCGCGTCGGGGGATGACCTGGCCCAAACCGTGCACTACGGCGAACTCGCCGTCGCGGTGACCGATGCCGTCGCCGACAATCCGGTCGACCTCATTGAAACCGTCGCAGAGCGGGTGGCCGGGGTCGCCTTCAGTTTTGCGGCGGTCGAACGTGCGCGCGTGACCCTGCACAAGCCGCAGGCGCCGATTCCGGTGTTCTTCGAGGATGTCGCGGTGCAGATCGAGCGCACGCGTGCTGACTATCCGCGGGGCGGCGCTTCTCGGGGTGGTGCTTCTGGTGCTTCTGCTGCTGCTGATGCTGCCGCTGCTCCTGCAACGGATGCCGAGGCATCCGCATGACACAGCTCGCTGGCCGTGAGGGGTCGCAAATCGACCTTCCCGAGCCCAACGAAGGTCGATTTGCGACCCCTCATGACGTTCGGGATGACGCGGCTCGAGACACTGAGGGCGGCGTGAGCGTCGTGCTCGCCCTCGGAAGCAATCTGGGCGACCGGGCGGCGACCCTCCGAGCCGCCGTGCGCGAGATTGGCGAGCTTGATGGCGTCGAGCTCGTTGCAGCCTCACCGCTCTACGAATCGGCAGCGGTGAAACCCGATGGCGTCGACACCGATGCGCCCGAATATCTGAACGCGGTTGTCGGCATCCGCTACCGCGGCACGCCGAATGATCTGCTTGACGCGGTCAACCGCATCGAGGCCGAGCACGGGCGCGTGCGCGCTGAGCGCTGGGGCGACCGCACTCTTGACATCGATCTGATCGTTGTCGGAACGCTGCAGCAGGGCGACGCTCGCCTGACCCTGCCGCACCCGCGTGCGGCAAGCCGTGACTTCGTGCTCGCGCCGTGGCTCGACATCGACCCTGACGCTGAGATTCCCGGGGTGGGTCGCGTTGCCGATCTGCTTCGCGCGATGCCGAACACCGTGCGTCGTCACGACGGCGACGATTCAGCTGCCGGCGGCGACGGAGAGGTGACCCGATGAAGCGCACCCAAGCGACATCGCTGATCGCGATTGCCCTGATCGGCCTCGTACTCGGCTTTCTTCTCGAAATCGCTGCCGCGGCATCCGGTTTGCCGCACATCGTTCCGCCGATCTCGTTGCCGATCACCCTGATTGCCGTCGGCGTCATCGTCGTCGTGCTCGCCTGGCCGATTCGGCAGGCCACCCGGGCGAATGGCACCGGTCGGGCCGTCAAACCGGTCAACCCCTTCGTGGCCATGCGAGTCGCTGTGCTGGCGAAAGCGTCGAGTCTGAGCGGTGCACTGCTTCTCGGTGGGGGCGGCGGGATTGTGCTCTACATCCTCACGCGGTCGGTGGTGCCGGCGGTAACATCGTTGTGGCTGGCCATCGCGGTGGTGATCGGTGCGGCGCTCCTGCTCGTCGGCGGTCTCGTCGCCGAACATTTCTGCGCGATTCCGCCCTCGGATGACGACCACAATGAGCATGGAGCAACACATGTCTGAGCAGGTCGAGATGGATCAGGGGACACCGGAGCCGGCAGCATCGGTGCCGGCAGCATCGGAGCCGGCCGCATCGGAGTCGACAGCACCGGAACCGACAGGGAGCGACCGAAACGTGAGCATCGGCGCAGCTGACGAGTGGAAGCGCGTCGCCCCGCGCTACGTCGTTGTTGAACTTGTGAGCACTCTGATGTTCGGCGTTGTCGCCTGCGCCGTGGCCGCGTTTCTCTGGCTCGTCGTCGGCATGCAGTGGGCGGCTTTCGTCGGGGGTGCGATCTTACTGATCACCCTCGTCTCCTTGATCGTGCTGCCGCGACGAGTGCGTTCGATCGGCTATCAGCTGCGCGAGGATGATCTGCTCTTTCGGCGTGGCATCATGTTCCAACGGTTCGTGTCGGTGCCATACGGGCGGATGCAGCTGGTCGACATCACCCGTGGCCCGGTCGCGCGCTGGCTCGGCCTGGCCGACCTCAAGTTCGTGACCGCA
Organism: Glaciibacter kafniensis; assembly: GCF_039538945.1. NCBI lineage: Bacteria > Bacillati > Actinomycetota > Actinomycetes > Micrococcales > Microbacteriaceae > Glaciibacter > Glaciibacter kafniensis. The sequence goes on from NZ_BAABCN010000010.1 coordinate 305,376, forward strand.
GCGGCATCCAGCGGGGTCGCCATTCCGGGGTTGGCTGAAGCCGACGCCGAGGCGCTGCGCGACCGGCTGGTCGAACTGGCGGAGAGCCGCCGGGCCGGACTGTGAGTTCGCCCGCTCGCACCGACTCAGCGCCTGGCTCACTGGCCGACGGCGAATGGCACCGGCTCTACCCGGCCAGCCCGCTGCTGCGTGGCGGAATCTTCGTGTTCGCCATTCTCGGATTCATCATCGCGAACCTGCGCGAACGGCTCATCGATTTCTTCTTCGGGGTGCCGAGCTACAGCGGTGACCCGCTCGATGAGATCGTGCGCCGCGGGGCCGTCGGTTGGGCGCTTCTCGTCGTCGCCGTCGTCTTGATCGTGATTCTCGTTGGTTTCTATCTGTCGTGGCGGATGCACACCTTCCGGGTCAGCGACGAGTCGGTGGAGGTGCGCAGCGGCATCCTGTTCCGCAGCCACCGTAAGGCCAGACTCGACCGCATCCAGGGCGTCAACATTGTGCGACCGCTGATTCCGCGCCTGTTCGGTGCGGCCAAGCTTGAGGTCAGCGTCGCGGGCCAGGATGCGAATGTGCAACTGGCCTACCTCGGATCGGCACTGGCCGACGGGCTGCGCCGCGACATCCTGCGGCTCGCCTCCGGGGTGCGTCAGGGCGAGGCTGCAGCTGGTGCAGCAGCCGGACCCCTCGCCGCCGCGGGTTCTACTTCAGGAGCCGCGGGTTCTACTTCAGGAGTGGAGCGGCGCGTCGCCGCCGAAACCGCTGCTGACGGGCCGCGACACACTTCCACTCCTGAACCCGGTCCCGGTGTCACTGACGGAATCGGTGCTGCTGGGGCCGAAGTGGGTGCCAGTGCCAGTGCCGCGGCTGCCGCATCAGGCATCGGCACGACCGTCGGCAGTTTCGCCTCGGACCGCGTCGCGGAATTTCTGGCACCCGAGCTCGACCCGGATGCGGCGCCGCCGGCATCCGTCGTCTCGATTCCGGTCGGTCGGTTGCTCGGCTCGATCATTTTCAGCGGCTTCACGCTCTTTCTCATCGCGGGAATCATCGCGCTGATCGTGATCGTGAACACCGGGGCGTCGACTTGGATTCTGTTCGCGATTCTCCCTGGGTTGATCGGTAGCGCCGGCTACTACTTCTCCCGGTTCACGAAGTCGCTGCGCTACAGCATCGCCGGAACACCCGACGGTGTGCGCATCGGGTATGGGCTGTTCTCGACAAGCAATGAGACGCTTCCGCCCGGTCGCATCCATGCGATCAGCGTGAGCCAGCCGCTGATGTGGCGCGGCTTCGGCTGGTGGGAGATTCGCGTCAACAAGGCCAGCCACTCGTCGAATGCGGGGGCCGCCGGTCAGGCCAACACCACGATTCTTCCGGTCGGAAGCCTCGCCGATGCCGCCCGCGTGCTTGAACTGATCCTGCCGACCTTCACCGCTGACGAGCAGCACGCCCTCGTGACCGCTGGCCTGCTCGGTACCGGGCGCGCCGGGCGCACCGGGAGCTCCGGCGATGACGGTTACCGGAATGCGCCGCGCCGGGCCGCGTGGCTCCGCCCGTTCTCCTGGCGTCGCACCGGCTACTTCGTCGCCGAAAACGTGGTGCTGATCCGTCGCGGGCGGCTCTCCCGCGAACTCGTGCTCGTTCCGCTCGCCCGCCTGCAGAGTGTCGCCATTGAGCAGGGGCCGGTGCGACGGATGCTGCGCCTCGCCTCGGCCCGTCTGCACACGGTCGCCGGCCCGGTCTTCGGCACCCTCAGCGTCGTGGATGTCGACGAGGCGCCCCGTCTGTTCGAACGTGTCGCCAGGGGAGCCGTTGAATCGGCCACCTCCGACACCAGCCATCGATGGAATCAACAGAGCGGACCTCACGCATGACTCCCCGTCCCGGACGTCTCGGCATCGGCATCATCGGCGCCGGACGCGTCGGCCCGATTCTCGGTGCGGCCCTCGCCGGAGCAGGGCATGCCGTCATCGGCATCGCCGCGATCTCCCAGGCCAGCCGCGACCGAGCCGATGCCATCCTCCCGAACGTGCCGATTCTGACCGTGCCCGAGATCGTCGAACGCAGCGAGCTCGTCATCATCGCGGTGCCCGACTCGGAGCTGGCCAGTCTGATCGCCGGGCTCGCGGCCACCAATACCTGGCAGCCCGGCCAGCTCGTGCTGCACACCTCGGCGCGGTTCGGAACCGGGATCCTTGCTCCGGCTCAGGCGGCCGGCGCGATTCCGCTTGCGATCCACCCGGCGCTCACTTTCACGGGCACGAGCATCGATCTTGCCCGGCTCGCCGACAGCTACTTCGCGGTAACTGCCCCCAGCCCGGTTCTGCCGATCGGGCAGGCTCTCGTCGTGGAGATGGGTGGAGAACCGGTGATCGTCGCCGAGGCCGATCGGCCCGGCTACGCGGAGGCGATCGAGACGGCGACGGCATTCTCGAGTTCAATCATTGAGCAGGCGACGAACCTGTTGGCGGGAATCGGAATCGAGCATCCGGGCGCCGTGATTGCGCCCCTCGTGCGGTCGGCCGTGGAGAACGCGCTCGCGAGCACCGGGCCGGATCGACGCACGCTCCGTCAGCGAAGTCGTGACGAGCTCGACGACGGGCAGTTTCCGTTCGACCAGTTCAACTCGGAGGACCGATGACCACCTCGAACCGAGCCCAACCGAGAGCACCGCAGGTGATCGGCTCCATCGTTGAACTGCGCCGGCTGCTAGCCGAAGCGCGGCAGCAGGCATCCGCTCGCACCGCGCTCGGCGGTCCCGCTGGTCCCGCTGGTCTCGCTGGTTCTGCTGGTCGCGCTGGTTCTGCCGACGGCGATGGCAGCGATGTTGGCCGCACCGATGGTGCCAGCGATGCCCCGCGCGTTGTTCTGGTGCCGACCATGGGGGCGCTGCATGCCGGCCACCTCTCGTTGGTCGCGCGGGCTCAGGAGCTGGGCGCGATCGTTGTTGTGTCGATCTTCGTGAACCCGCTGCAGTTCGGCGCCGGCGAAGATCTCGACAGCTACCCGCGCACACTCGACGCGGATGTCGCGGCGCTGGCGACGCTCGGTGTTGCGTTCGTGTTCGCCCCGACCGTGCAGGAAATGTACCCGCACGGCCCGAGCGCGACCCGGATCACGGCCGGGGATGCCGGGGCGCTCTATGAGGGCGCGGCCCGGCCAGGCCATTTCGACGGCATGCTCACGGTCGTCGCGAAACTGTTCAACATCGTCGGCTGTGATGTCGCGGTGTTCGGCCAGAAAGACGCCCAACAGGTTTTTCTGATCGGGCGCATGGTCGCTGACCTCAATTTGCCGGTCGCGATCGAGATTGCCCCGACCGTGCGGGAGACGACCGGGCTTGCCCTGTCGAGCCGCAACCAGTACCTCACCGAGGCCGAGAAGCTCGGTGCCGGCGCGCTCTCGGCCGGGCTGCGGGCGGCGGCGGCTTCGGCGGCGGGCGCGTCGGAGGGACCGTCGGCGGGAGCGCAAGCGGCGGTAGCCGCGGCGCACGGAATCATCGATGCCCAGCCACTGGTTAAACTGGAGTACCTCGTTGTCGTGCATCCGCAGACTTTTCTACCGGTCGACGACGACTTTCGCGGCACGGCCAGGATGCTCGTCGCCGCGTATGTCGGAACGACCAGACTCATCGACAACGCCCCACTTGACCTCAACTCACGACCAGCACGGGTTTCGTAAGCCGGCCTCGCCTGCTTCAGACAGCCATCCGACGGAGAACAGCATGACCGAGAACATCGCAGCAGAAGCCACCCCCGCACAGTCGGAGCTGGCCGCAAAGCGTGCAGCAAAGGCGGAAGCAAAAGCCGCAGTCAAGGCCGCTGCCAAGGCCAAGGCTGCTGCGGCGGCAGCCCCCGATGTTGACGCCGACGCCACCGCTGAAGCCGAACTCGTCGACGGTGGGTTCACCGCCGCCGAGATGAATGAGCAGAAGCTGGTGCGCCTCGGCAAGCGGGAGCGCTTGAACGCCATGTCTACGACTCCCGGCGGCGGCGCTTACCCGGTCTCCGTGCCGATCACCGACACGATCCCCGCCGTGCGCGCGCGCTTCGGCGACCTCGAAGCGGATGCCACCACCGGCGTCATCGTCGGGCTCGCCGGCCGTGTCGTGCACCAGCGCAACACCGGCAAGCTCTGCTTCGCGAGCTTGCAGGCCGGAGACGGCAGCCGCATCCAGGCGATGGTCTCGCTAGCCGTTGTCGGCGAAGAGTCACTCGCGAACTGGAAAGACCTCGTCGACCTCGGCGATCACCTCTTCGTCTCGGGTGAAGTCATTTCCTCCCGGAGCGGAGAACTGTCGATCATGGTCGCCGAGTGGCAGATCGCCACCAAGGCGCTGCTGCCGCTGCCGAACCTGCACACCGAGCTCAGCGAAGAAACTCGCGTGCGTAGCCGCTACCTCGACCTGATCGCTCGCGAGCAGGCGCGCCGCAATGTGGTCAACCGCTCGAAGACCGTCGCCAGCCTGCGCAAGACCTTCACCGAGCTCGACTTTCTCGAGATCGAAACGCCGATGCTGCAGACCATGCACGGCGGCGCATCCGCTCGCCCGTTCACCACCCACAGCAACGCGTTTGACACCGAACTGTTCCTGCGCATCGCACCGGAACTGTTTCTCAAGCGCGCCGTCGTCGGCGGCATCGACCGGGTCTACGAGATCAACCGCAACTTTCGCAACGAAGGCGCAGACTCCACGCACTCGCCCGAGTTCGCGATGCTCGAGGCCTACCAGGCCTACGGCGACTACAACTCGATCGCCAACCTCACCCAGCTGTTGATTCAGAACGCGGCAGAGGCCATCTCGGGTGGCCACGTCGTCACCTGGGCCGACGGCACCGAGTATGACCTGGGCGGTGAATGGGATCGGATCAGCATGTACGACAGTCTGAACGCTGCCGCTGACACGGCCTTCACCCCGCAGACTCCCCTTGCCGAACTCAAGGCGCTGGCCGAGCAAGAGGGCATCGAAATCGATCACCCGATCCACGGCAAGTACATCGAAGAGCTCTGGGAGCACTTCGTGAAGGGCGACCTGGTTCGCCCCACCTTCGTGATGGACTTTCCGGTCGACACCAGCCCGCTCGTGCGCGGCCACCGGTCGGTCGACGGCGTCGTCGAGAAATGGGACCTCTACATTCGCGGCTTCGAGCTGGCCACCGGCTACTCAGAGCTCGTCGACCCTGTGGTTCAGCGGGACCGCTTCATCGAGCAGGCCAGCCTGGCTGCAGGGGGAGACCCGGAGGCGATGCGCCTCGACGAGGAGTTTCTGCGTGCGCTCGAGTACGGCATGCCGCCGTCGGGTGGCATGGGCATGGGCATCGACCGCCTGCTGATGGCGCTGTCGGGCCTGGGCATCCGCGAAACCATCCTGTTTCCGTTGGTGAAGTGATGAGCTTCCTGCCGAAAGACGAGCTCGAGCCGCCGCGCAAGCCACAGGGCGACAGCGGAAAAGGTGACAAGGGCGACAAGAAGGGTCCGTCGACGAACCGGATCATCGTTTGGATCGTCGTGGGCGGCGTCGGCGTCTACATGGTCGCCTCGGGGCTCATCGGGGTTCTGACGAAGTAGCGGGTGCGCGGGTGCGCGGTGCGCGGCGCGCTCCGCGCGGCAGAAGCCTTTCAGATTGGGCAAGTGTCGGCGGATCCGGTGTTGCGTGCGGTTTCTGCGACGGATGTTGGTGCGCGAGGCGCGGGCGGCGGCCCGGGACGGTTGGGCCGGTAGTGCCCTGGTCGGGCCCGGTTGTCGCGCGCGGGAGGCGGCAGAAGCCTTTCAGATTGGGCATGTGTCGGCGGAGACCGCACCGATCGTGCGGCATCCGTCGTCGCTTGCGGTTTCTGCGACGGATGTCGGTGCAACGGATGTCGGTGCATCGAACGACGCACGCATCTCGCGGCTGCCGCGCGTCGGTGGTTCGGTGAACGACACACCGCCCTCCCCCGAACCGGTATGGGCAGGCTGTCCACGGAATGGCAGATTCGTTTGTCCGCGCCTCCGGCGGCGACCAGAGTTGGCGCATGAATCGTTCTCTCAGCATCGACATGCAGAGGTTCGGCAACCTCGCCACTCGCTCGCAGCTGCGCGGCCTCGGCCACTCAGACCGGGACATCCACCGGGCGATCGACGGGAATATGCTGCGCCCGCTTCGGCAAAGTTGGGTTGCTCATCCGGGGGCTGACCCGCTGGCGATGCGCGCTGTCGCACTCCGCGGTCGACTTGCCGCGTCATCGGCTCTCCTCAGCCTGGGTGTCTGGGTGACCAAGCCCGCCGGGCTATGGTTGGGCACGGCTGTCGGGGCGAGCCGAGTGCCGCCCACAGAACAGGGCGAACACCGGATCTGGGTGCGCGAGCACTTTCCGAGTAGCGATGAGCGCCGCTGGCGGATGTCGGTGAGTGATTCGCTTGAGCAGTACGCGCGTCTCGGTTCCGCTCCCGATATCGTCGCGTCAATCGACAGCGCACTCAACGCGGGGCTCGTCACGGCTGACCGGCTTGACGAGATCTTCGCGCGGCTTCCGCGCCGGGTGCAGAGGCTGCGCCATCGCGTCAACGGGAAGTCCCAGTCGGGATTGGAATCCCTTTTTCGAATTGCCGCGGAGGATGCCGGCTGGAAGGTGGACATCCAGGTCAAGGTTTCGCGGGTGGGGCATGTCGACATCCTCATCGACGGCTGGCTGGTGGTCGAGCTCGACGGCAGCGAGTGGCACGACACCCCTGAGGCCCAAGAGGAAGACCGGCGGCGGGACGCCGAGCTCATCCTGCTTGGGTACCGCTATCATCGGTTTCGGCACAGCCAAGTTCTCCACCGAATGCCGCTGTGCCTCGACGTTGTGCGCACAATCCTGGCGAGTGGCCGCCCCCTCTCGGTGCGCTGAAAGGTCCGGGCAGAAGCCGTTCGGATTGCGCATCCGTCGGCGGAGACAGCACGGATCGTGCGGCGGGTGGTGAAGCTTGCGGTTTCTGCGACGGATGCTGCGGCACCGCGGCGCGGCGCGCATCCGTCAGTTGCATCATTCGCGTTAGCGCGTCGCCCCGCGTCGGCCGCGTCGCCCGTGCCGCCCGCCCGCCCGCGCGCCGCCCTGCCGCCGCCTCACAGCCGCACCCGAGTATTTTCGCGTATCCTGAAGGGGCTATGGATAATTTTTGGGCAAACGCCGCTTGGTCGCTCGCGCCGACAGTTCTCGTCGGTCTGATCTTCTGGCTGATCATGCGCTCGATCATCCATGCCGACCGCACGGAACGCCGGGTCTATTCGGAGATTGAAACCGAAGAACGCGCGCGACTCGGGCTCGACAAGCCAGCGAGCTAGGCCGCGAGCTCAGCGCGCATGGGGGGCCTGGATATCGCGACGATCAGTGTGCTGGTCGCCCTGCTTATTGACTTTGTGATTCGTGTCGTTGCCGTCATCGTGGTGCCGCGCAATCGCCGGCCCACCTCAGGAATGGCCTGGCTGCTCGCGATTTTCTTCATCCCCTACCTCGGGGTGCTGCTCTTCTTGCTGATCGGCTACCGGACGCTGCCGAAGAAACGTCTGGCTATGCAGGCCCAGATCAACCAGTACATTCTCGCCAACACCGAGGGCGTTGAGCGCGAGCGCCGAGACGAACCGTGGCCGCCGTGGCTCGCCTCCGTCGTCGAACTCAACCGCAACCTCGGTGCGATGCCGCTGCTCGGGGACAACAGCGCCACCCTGCTCGGCGACTACAACGGCACCTTCGCGGCGATGATCGCCGACATCGACAAGGCCGAGCGGTTTGTGCATGTCGAGTTCTACATTCTCTCGCTGGACACCACGACCGCCCCGTTCTTCGACGCCCTGGAGCGGGCGGTCAAACGCGGCGTTTCGGTGCGAGTGCTGATGGACCACATTCAGTCGATGCGCAAGCCCGGCTACCGCAAGACCAAGCGCCGACTGACCGAGGCGGGGGTGCGCTGGGAGCTGATGCTGCCGTTGCAGCCGTTCAAGGGCAAGTGGCAGCGGCCCGATCTGCGCAACCACCGCAAGCTGCTCATCGTCGACAGTACGGTCGGCTATATGGGTTCGCAGAATGTCATCGATCGCACCTACAACGAGCGCAGCAATATCCGGCGCGGACTGAAATGGAAAGACCTGATGACGCGGGTCGAAGGCCCGATCGTGGCCGGCCTGGACGCCATCTTCCTGACCGACTGGTACAGCGAGACGCAGGATCTGATCACCCGCGACCTGCAACCCGACTACCCGGCCATCGAGTCGGACTCGCTGGACTGCCAGGTGGTGCCGAGCGGGCCGGGATTCAAGGGTGAGAACAACCTGCGACTGTTTCTGGCGCTGCTCTACTACGCGCAAGAGCGCATCATCATCACCAGCCCGTACTTTGTGCCAGACGAGTCGATTCTCTACGCGATCACCACGGCGACTCAGCGCGGCATCCACGTGGAGCTTTTCGTCTCTGAAATCGGCGACCAGGCGCTGGTCTATCACGCGCAACGCTCGTACTACGAGGAACTGCTGCGAGCCGGCGTGAAGATCTACATGTACAAGGCCCCCTACATTCTGCACGCCAAGCACTTCACCATCGATGACGATGTGGCGGTGATCGGCTCAAGCAACATGGACATGCGCTCCTTCAGCCTCAACATGGAGGTGTCGATGATGGTGCGCGGAGCATCGTTCGTCACCCAGCTGCGCGCGGTCGAAGACTCCTACCGCAACGACAGCAGGGAGCTCACCCTCGACGAGTGGATGAAGCAGCCGTTGCGCTCGACAATCCTCGACAACTTGGCGCGTCTGACCTCAGCAGTGCAGTAACCGCAACGTCCGCGCGCTAGGGCTGCGGATGCCGCTGCACCCGCTGCATCCGCTGCATCCGCTGGACCCGCTGGACCCGCTGCATCCACTGGATCCGCTTCACCCGCAGGTGTCAGCAGAAACCGCAGAGATCGGCGGATGCCGCACGATCGGTGCGGTTTCTGCTGACGGTTGGGCAATCCCAACGGTTTCTGAGGTCCGGTTCTGACGCGGCTTCGGCGGCGCCGGGCTACTCGCGCGGTTTCAACCGCACATTCGGCATCGGCGGTGCGGGCAGGGGTGCCCCGTTGAAGTCAGCTACCGTGCCGAACCGGCCGCCGGTATCCGTGCCGTCGATCACGTCTGACTGCCAGGCCGCCCGAAATGCTTCGACCTCGTCGTGGCTGCGGCCGATGAAGTTCCACCACATCACGATCTGCTCGTGCAGCGGCGCCCCGCCGAGCAGCAGCACGCGGGCCGGTTCGTCGCCGGTGGCGAGAACGAGGAGCTCGGCGCCCGGCGCGCGGTAGCCGATCGAGTGCAGCGGGATCGACTCATCGTCGAGCGCGACGGCTCCGGTGTCGAGCAACACCCCGTGCTCGAAGGAGGCGTCGACGGGCAGCGCAATCTCGGTGTGCGGGGGCAGGTCGATTTGTGCGCCGAGCAGGGGGCTGAAGGTGGTCGCGGTCGAAACCTGCCCGAGCAGGCTGCCGAGAAAGACTCGCACCGTCGCGCCGTGATGGACGAGCGGTTGCGGCACGAAGCGTTCGAAGAACGGCGGGGTGTGCCGGTGGGCATCGGGCAGCGCCGTCCACAGCTGGGCGCCGTGCAGGCTCGTCGTGGTCGGCGTCGACACCTCGGAATGCGAAATGCCGGCTCCGGCCGTCATCAGGTTGAGTTCGCCGGGGCGCACGAGGGCGTGGGATCCGGTCGAGTCCCGGTGCTCAATCTCACCGGCGAAGAGCCAGCTCACGGTTTGCAGACCCGTGTGCGGGTGCGGCGGAACGTTCATCGCCCGCTCGCCCACGGCATCCGGCCCGTAGTGATCGACGAAACACCAGGCGCCGATAAACGAGCGCTCGCGCTGCGGCAGTGTGCGGCGCACGGTCATGGCGCGCGGCCCGCCGAGCGGCACCGTGCGGGGTTCGAGAATCTGGATGTCGGTGGTCGCCCCCGGTAGGTCGTCGCACACGCGCTCTTCTGGCTCGGTCTCGAGATTGCTCATGGCGAAAGCCTATTCCGTGTGCGCGCTGGGGAACCGGCGGATGCGCCCGGTCAGCGGTCGGTGCTCCGATGAAGTCGGGGGACGACAATGCGGGCTCTCTTGAGGAAAGCGACAACCGACATCCCGTGGATCTGTGCAGATCCCACCCTGGTCGCGACTCGTGACGCAGCATGACGGCGCTGCGGCATCCGCTACGACATAATTGGGCGTCGTCGTTGGGGGAACACACGTCATCCCGGCTCGCGTCTGCGATGCATTCTTGCGCCGCACGATTTCTGCACCGCGCAGAATCATTGAAAGGAATCACTGATATGAGCAACATCTGGGATGTCATCTGGACGTTCTTCTGGATCTTCGCCTTCGTGGCCTACCTGATGATCTTGTTCTCGGTCATCAGCGACATCTTCCGTGACCACAAGCTCAACGGTTGGTTGAAGGCTTTGTGGATCATCTTCCTGGTCTGGGTTCCGTTCCTCACCGCGCTCGTCTACCTGATCGCCCGCGGCCGCAGCATGGCTGAGCGCGCGGCCGCGGCGCAGCAGCGCGCCCAGCACGCCGCCGAGTCCTACATCAAGGACGTCGCCGGCACCAGCACAGCCGATGAAATCGCCAAGGCGAAGGCTCTGCTCGACTCCGGTGCGATCAGCGCCGACGAGTTCGCTGCACTGAAGGCCAAGGCACTCGCCTAAAGCTTCTGCACAACGAGCTTCTGCACGGTGAAGGGCCGGTCGCGCTAGTCGCGGCCGGCCCTTTGCGCGTCGGCCCCCTGCGCCGAGCTTGACACTTGCGGTCGAGCATCCCTGTTCCGCCGGGGAAACTCGACCGCAAATGTCAAAGTCGAGGGTTAAGCGGGCCGATCGCTCACCAGCAGGTCGCCGACCTCACAGTCGAGCGCTGCGCAGATCGCCGCGAGAGTCGAGAAACGGATGGCCCGAGCCCGGTCGTTCTTGAGCACCGACAGATTGACCACGCTCACGCCGACCAGCTCGCTGAGCCGGGTCAGGGTCATCCCGCGTTCGGCGAGCAGCTCATCGAGCCGACAATGGATGCCGCTGGCCTCGTCGATCTCGGCGGGCGCCACTAGACGAGGCCTTCGGTGTCGCGCTGCAGGCGACGCCCTGCCTCGAACGCGGTCGCGACCATGAGCAGCGCAATGCCCACAAAGGCGGGTGCGAGGTCGAGCGGTGTGGTCAGCGGCCAGAATCCATCCAGGCCGTCGGGATTGAGCTCGCTGGCAGCCATCATGCGACCGAGACCGCCGAAGCCCTGGCCGAGGATGGTGCCGATCAGGAGGACTGACCCGACGGCGTAGGCCATCCATGAGACCGACCGGTCGAACGGGCGTCGCTTCAGGAGCTTCCAGCACAGAAGGGCAATCGCCGTCGAGACGATCAGAGTGGTGACAATGCCGACAACAGTGCCCAGCGCAATCAGAAACGTTGTCAGCGGGGTGAGGTGTGAGAGCGTGACGAACGCTGTCTCGAACGCGCCGTCCACGATCTGAGCGGTGCCGCCTGAGGCCTCCGGGGGCAGGGCGGCGTCTGTGAGAAGCGTCAGCGGAGTCGTGTCAGACGACACGTTGGAAATGAGCCCGCGGGCTCCGGTGACCGTGGCAATGACGCCTGTCGCAAGTGCACCGAACAGCACCACCCAGGTGAGGTACCGCTCAAAGGCTCTCTCAAGGCGGGTGATACGGGACTTTGTCCGAGTCTTCACTGGTCAACCTAACGTTTATCGATAACAACGATAGTCGTTACGTTAGCGGTTGACGGGCACTGACTGCAACCGCACGGTCGCAGTCCTGGGAATGCGAACGAGGGGCTGCCGGTAGCCCTGGCGAGACGGTCACACAGTCGCGGGAGCGCGTGGTTGCCGGTCGATGTCACGGTTTTGAGGCTGCCTGAGCGACGGCTACCGCCGTGCGTGATGGGAGAAAAGGCGCGCAGCGCGTTTTCTCCCATCACGCTGGCGGCGAACAGAGGCATGCATCCCAGCTTGGGCTGGTTACTCTCTTTGTATCGGTGTCATAACTGCCCTGACGCCAAGGGAGCAATCACATGTTTGAGAGATTTACCGACCGAGCTCGTCGTGTCGTCGTTTTGGCCCAGGAAGAGGCCAAGATGCTCAACCACAACTACATCGGAACTGAGCACATTCTGCTCGGTCTGATTCATGAGGGTGAGGGTGTCGCCGCGAAGGCGCTTGAGTCCCTCGGCATCTCGCTCGACGCTGTGCGCGAGCAGGTCCAAGACATCATCGGCCAGGGTCAGCAGCAGCCGACCGGCCACATTCCGTTCACCCCGCGCGCCAAAAAGGTGCTCGAGCTGAGCCTGCGCGAAGCGCTGCAGCTCGGCCACAACTACATCGGCACCGAGCACATTCTGCTCGGCCTGATCCGCGAGGGCGAAGGCGTTGCCGCTCAGGTGCTCGTCAAGCTCGGCGCCGACCTCAACCGGGTGCGCCAGCAGGTCATCCAGCTGCTCTCTGGCTACCAGGGCAAGGAGCAGGTGCAGGTCGGTGCCAACGAGCAGACGGGTACTCAGGCGGGCAGCCAGATTCTCGACCAGTTCGGCCGCAACCTCACGCAGGCAGCGCGCGACAACAAGCTCGACCCGGTCATCGGGCGCGAGAAAGAAATCGAGCGGGTCATGCAGATCCTCTCGCGTCGCTCGAAGAACAACCCCGTTCTGATCGGTGAGCCGGGTGTCGGCAAGACCGCCGTCGTCGAGGGCCTCGCCCAGGCGATCGTCAAGGGCGATGTTCCGGAGACGCTGAAAGACAAGCAGCTCTACTCGCTCGACCTCGGCTCGCTCATCGCCGGGAGCCGCTACCGCGGTGACTTCGAAGAGCGTCTGAAGAAGGTCACCAAGGAGATCCGCGCTCGCGGCGACATCATCATCTTTATCGACGAGATCCACACCCTCGTCGGAGCCGGTGCTGCCGAAGGTGCGATCGATGCTGCCAGCATCCTGAAGCCCCTGCTCGCCCGCGGTGAACTGCAGACGATCGGTGCAACCACGCTCGACGAGTACCGTAAACACTTCGAGAAGGATGCCGCGCTCGAGCGTCGCTTCCAGTCGATTCAGGTCGCTGAGCCGTCGCTGCCGCACACCATCAACATCCTCAAGGGGCTGCGCGACCGCTACGAAGCGCACCACAAGGTGTCCATCACCGATGGCGCTCTCGTGGCCGCGGCGAACCTCGCCGATCGCTACGTTTCTGACCGCTTTCTGCCGGACAAGGCCATCGACCTGATCGACGAGGCCGGCGCTCGCCTGCGCCTGTCGATTCTGTCCAGCCCGCCCGAGCTGCGCGAGTTCGACGAGAAGATCGCCGTCGTGCGCACCGCCAAGGAGACCGCCATCGAGGACCAGGACTTCGAGAAGGCCGCCAGCCTGCGCGACGAGGAGAAGAACCTCCTCGGCGAGCGTCTGCGCCTTGAGAAGAAGTGGAAGTCGGGCGACGTCAAGACGACAGCCGTCGTCGACGAAGGTCTGATCGCCGAGGTACTCGCACAGGCCACCGGCATCCCGGTCTTCAAGCTCACCGAAGAAGAGTCCTCGCGTCTCGTCTTCATGGAGAAGGCCCTGCACCAGCGCGTCATCGGTCAGGAAGAGGCCATCTCGGCGCTCGCCCGCACCATCCGTCGCACCCGTGCCGGTCTGAAGGACCCGAAGCGCCCGAGCGGTTCGTTCGTCTTCGCCGGCCCGACCGGTGTCGGAAAGACCGAGCTGGCCAAGGCACTCGCCGAGTTCTTGTTCGATGACGAGGCAGCCATGATCTCACTCGACATGAGTGAGTACGGCGAGAAGCACACCGTTTCGCGTCTGTTCGGTGCTCCTCCCGGATTCGTCGGCTTTGAAGAGGGCGGCCAGCTCACCGAGAAGGTGCGCCGCAAGCCGTTCAGCGTGGTGCTGTTCGACGAGATCGAGAAGGCTCACCCCGACATCTTCAACTCGCTGCTTCAGATTCTTGAAGAGGGCCGGTTGACGGATGGTCAGGGTCGCGTCGTCGACTTCAAGAACACCGTGATCATCATGACCACGAACCTCGGCACCAAGGACATCAGCGGCGGCCCCGTCGGTTTCCAGATCGAGGGCGACACGTCCACCAGCTACGACCGGATGAGCGGCAAGGTGAAGGAGGAGCTGAAGAAGCACTTCAAGCCCGAGTTCCTCAACCGTGTCGACGAGATCATCGTCTTCCCGCAGCTGTCGAAGCCGGAACTGCTGCAGATCGTCGACCTGTTCATCAAGCGTCTCTCCGACCGGATGCTTGACCGCGACATGACCGTCGAGCTCACCACCGCTGCGAAGGAGCGTCTGATCGAGGTCGGCTTCGACCCCGCTCTCGGCGCCCGCCCGTTGCGTCGTGCGATCCAGCACGAGGTGGAGGACCGCCTGAGCGAGAAGATCCTGCAGGGCGAGCTGAACGCGGGCGACCACGTGCACGTGGACTTCTCCGGCACCGAGTTCATCTTCACGACGACCGCGCGGGCCACTCCGGCCGCGATCGGAATCAACGCCGCTGCCTCACTCGGAACCGGTTCGGTCACGCCCGACTTGGCCATCTCGGGCGAGTAGTAGCATCCGCGCCTAGCGCGACCGAAGGGCCCGGCGGATTTTCTGCCGGGCCCTTCGGCGTACCCGGGTGGGCTGCACGCAGCGTGGGCTGTACGCAGCGCGGGCTGCACGCAAAGGAGGAGATTCTGCGACATGCCGCGCAAAACCGGCGTCTGGCTGCGGTGAGTCGCCGATTCTCCTCCTTTGCGCATCCGTCGCGCTCTCGCCGGTGTGGCCGAGTCGACGCTAGCCGTCTCGCTGTGTCGCCGTCCCTCGCTCGTGCGGGGCGCAAGGTTCCCGCCCGTTCGACGGAGATTTCGCGCGATTTGGGCAGTTTCGGCCCGAAAAGCCCCGGTTTCACGAAAATCTCCGTCGAATGAGATCTCTAGACTGAGTAGTTCACTTGAACTAAGACACGAGAGAGGTGCCGGCGTGAGCGAACAGAGGTTTACAGTGCGCCGCGCGCGCACCAGTGACGTGCCAGGAATCAGGGCGCTCGTCGAGCCGCTCGTGCAGGAACGCATTCTGCTCGGCAAAGACATGGTCGTGTTCTACGAGGCCGTGCAAGAGTTTCGGGTGGCTGAGGATGCCGACGGCCGGCTGATCGGCTGCGGCGCCCTGCACGTGATGTGGGAAGACCTGGCCGAGGTGCGCACTCTCGCCGTCGACAGAGAATGGCTCGGTCACGGCGTCGGTCACGCCCTGCTCGACCGGCTCGAGGCCGACGCCCGCGAACTCGGCCTGAGCCGTCTGTTCTGCCTGACCTTCGAGGTGCCGTTCTTCACCCGGCACGGCTTCGAGGATATGGGCACCGAGACGGTTGATCCGTCGGTCTACGCCGAGCTCGTGCGCTCACCCGATGAGGGCGTCGCCGAGTTTCTCGACCTCGCCCGCGTGAAGCCGAACACCCTCGGCAACACGCGCATGGTCAAGCGGCTGGTCTAAGCCTCTCGCGGTCTCCCGGGAGCCGGCACCGCGCGGTGCCGGCTCCAGCGCGCGCAAGAAACGAGACGCCCTCAGAAGAAGCTGAACCCTACCTGAATGGGTGGCGCTCATGTGGGGGTATTTTTCGGGATTTCTGCTCATTGGTAGAAACCGGGATTCTTCTTCTTCCGTTCACCCCGCTGACGTTCTCCGGCTGGCTAGGCTCCCTACCGTTGCCTTCACCGTCGAATGTCAATCATGAGGAGAACTATGTCCCCCATCCCACGAATTCCCCTGAAAGTGGCCTGCGCGTCACTCCTCGGATTAGGCCTGATTGTCGCTCCGATCGTGGCCTTGCCCGCTCAGGCCAGTGTCGATGGCACCGCCGTCGTCATCAACGAGGCCTACCTCAACGGCGGAAGCTCCGGCGCGAGCTTTCTGAACAAGTTCGTCGAGCTGTACAACCCGACGGATGCCCCGATCAACTTGAGCGGCATGTCGCTGCAGTACCGGCCGGCCGCCAACAAAGACAAGAACCCCTCGGGCGTGTATCCGCTGAGCGGCTCGATCCCGGCCAACGGCTCCTACCTGATTCAGGGTGCGTCCAACGGCGCGAACGGTGCTGCATTGCCCACTCCCGATCTCATCACTGCGTTCGGTCCCGCGGCCGGCGGCGGAACCGTGTTCCTGGCCAACCAGGCCGGCGTACTCACCACCCCCGCCGGGGGATCGTTGGTCAACGTTCCGGCCATCGGCGACCTTCTCGGCTACGGCACGTCTGACACCTTCGAGGGGTCTGCCGCCTCGAGCGCCTCGGTCGTCACCTCCCTCAACCGCACGACCGGTCTCGACCGCGACACGAACGCGGCCGATTTCACCGCCGCACTACCGACTCCGACGAACGCGGCAGGCGTCAGCGGCGTCATTACGCCCCCGCCGGTGGTCGACCCCGTCATTCCGCCCGCAGACACGACAGCCATCGCTGCGATCCAGGGCACCGGTGACGCCAGCCCGCTCGTGTCGACCGTCGTCAAGACCGTCGGCGTGGTCACCGCGGCCTACCCGACCGGTGGTTTCAACGGCTTCTACATTCAGACGCCCGGCACCGGCGGCGCTGTCGATCTCGCGACCCACACGGCATCTGACGGCCTGTTCGTCTACACCGGAACGCTCGGGACATCCGTCGCCGTCGGCGACTACGTGGAGGTCGCCGGAACCGTCGCCGAGTTCTTCGGAATGACCCAGGTCACGGTCAGCGCACTGTCGAACATTCAGAAGCTTGACGGTGCCGGAGTCGTCGCCCCGCTCCCTGCCGCCGTCGCCATCCAGACCGTTGCGGCAGAGCGCGAGACGCTCGAAGGCATGCTCCTGGCTCCGCAGGGCGACTTCACCGTCACCAACAACTACACGACCAACCAGTACGGCGACATCGGTCTCGCCCTCGGAACCACGCCCCTGGTGAACCCGACGGTGCTGAACCGTCCGGGATCGGCCGGCCAGATTGCAGCCATCGCCGACAATGCGGCCCGGTTGATCACCCTGGACGACGGCGCGACGACCAACTATTTGGCCGCCGCCAACCAGAGCAAGCCGGTTCCGTACGTCTCCACCACGGCCCCGGTGCGCGTCGGCGCAGCCGTGACCTTCACCCAGCCGGTCATCCTGGACTACCGCAACGACGGCTGGAAGCTTCAGCCGACCACGGAACTGGTTCCCGGCAACGCGGCAGCGGTGCAGCCGGCCACGTTCGAGAACACCCGCACGGATGCCCCGCGCGACGTGGGTGGGGACATCCGTCTCGCCACCTTCAACGTGTTGAACTACTTCTCGACCACGGGCGACTCGATTGCGAAGTGCACCTACTACAAGGACCGTGCCGGCACTCCCATCACGGTCAACACCGGATGCGACGCGCGCGGCGCGGCCACCGAGGTGAGTTTCAAACGTCAGCAGGCCAAGAGCGTCGCCGCCATCAACGCCCTCGGGGCAGACATCGTGTCGCTCGAGGAGATCGAGAACTCGGCCCGTTTCGGCAAGGACCGCGACACGGCTCTGGGCACCCTCGTCGATGCCTTGAACGTGGCAGCCGGCAGCGCGGTGTGGGACTACGTGCGCTCGCCGTCAGCTCTTCCCGCCTCTGAAGACGTCATCCGCACCGCCTTCATCTATAAGACGAAGGCTGTGGAGACCGTCGGCGGCTCGGAGATCCTGATCGACGCGCCGGCATTCGACAACGCACGCCGTCCGCTCGCCCAGTCATTCCAGCTGGTCGGCGACACGGCAAGCAAGTTTCTCGTGATCGTCAACCATTTCAAGTCGAAGGGCTCGGGAACGGGCATCGACGCTGACACGGGCGACGGCCAGGGCGCATCGAACAACTCGCGCGTCAACCAGGCAACGGCTCTCGTCGCCTTCGCCGCAGGCATGCAGACGAAGGCGAAGACCGACAAGGTCTTCTTGACCGGCGACTTCAACGCCTACGACCAGGAAGACCCGATCGAGGTCATCAAGGCGGCCGGCTACCTCAGCCAGGAGCACAAGAGCGGCGAGTACACCTATGCCTACGACGGGTCGGTCGGCTCGCTCGATCACGTGTTCGCGTCTCCGGCAGCGGATGCCACGGTCGCGGCTGACGCCGTCGACGTCTGGAACATCAACTCGGTCGAGAACGTGGCGCTGGAGTACAGCCGGTACAACAACAACGTCACCGACTTCTACGAGGCGAACCCGTTCCGTGCGTCGGACCACGACCCGGTCGTGCTCGGGCTGAACCTGGCCAGTACGCCGAACGCCGGTGTCGACATCAACGTGCTCAACCTGAACGACTTCCACGGTCGGATCGATGAGAACACAGTGAAGTTCGGTGGAACCGTTGAGACGCTCCGCGCTGAATATGGCGACGACGCAACCCTGTTTCTGTCTGCCGGTGACAACGTCGGAGCGTCGGTCTTCGCATCCGCCTCGCAGCAGGACAAGCCGGCGATTGACGTGCTCAACACGCTGGGCATGAAGGCGTCGGCCGTGGGCAACCACGAATTCGACAAAGGCTTCACCGATCTGAACACCCGGATCAAAGAAGCAGCGAACTTCGACTACCTCGGGGCGAACGTCTATGAGACCGGCACGACGACGCCGGCAATGCAGGAGTACGAGGTCTTCACGATCGATGGAGTGGACGTCGGCGTCATCGGCGCCGTCACGAGCGACACCCCGTCGCTCGTGACGCCCACCGGTGTGGCCACCCTCAGCTTCGGAGACCCGGTCGTGGCCATCAACCGCGTCGCCACACAGCTGACCGACGGAGACCCGGCCAACGGCGAGGCCGACGTTCTGATCGCCGAGTACCACGAGGGTGACGCGGTGGGCGAGCCCGCCGCAACGCTGGAAGAGGAAGTCGCCAACGGCAGCAGCATCTTCGCCCGCATCGTGACGGAGACCGACCCGGCCGTCAACGCGATCTTCACCGGCCACACGCACAAGAAGTATGCCTGGCAGGCGCAGGTTCCGGGAGCAGCAGCAGGCGTGACCCGCCCGGTTCTGCAGACCGGCAACTATGGCGAGAACATCGGGCAGGTGGTGCTTCACTACGACAAGGTCACCCAGGCCACCAGCACGATCAAGGTGAAGAATGTCGCCCGTCTGGCCTCCAAGGTGACAACCGCGCCGAGCGGCTCGACAGCGGACGAGGTCAAAGCGGCCGCCACCGCCACCGCAGCCGCGAGCAAGGCTCTCGACGACTCGCTCGTCGCGACCTACCCGCGTGTGGCCGAGGTCAAGCGCATCACGGATGCCGCACTCGCTGCTGCCGCAGTGATCGGAAATGTGAAGATCGGTTCGATCACGGCCGACATCTCTCGGGCCTGCAACGGTGGAACTGCGCCGTGTGCCGAGAACCGCGCCGCACCGTCGGCGATGGGCACACTCGTGGCGAACTCGCTGCGCGCGTCGCTGTCTGACCCGAGCAAGGGCGGTGCCGAGATCGGCATGGTCAACCCCGGTGGAATGCGCACCGAGCTGCTTTACAAGACCGACGGCTCGGTGACCTACGCCTCGGCCAACGCGGTGTTGCCGTTCGTGAACAACCTCTGGACCACGACCCTCACCGGCGCGCAGTTCAAGAAGGTTCTGGAGCAGCAGTGGCAGCGTGACGCGGCTGGCAACATCCCGAGCCGTGCGTACCTGCAGCTGGGCCTGTCGGACAACGTGAACTACACGTTCGACGCCAGCCGCGCTGAGGGCGACCGCATCACGGGCATCTGGATCAGTGGCGCGCCGATCGACCCGGCGCGGGGCTACCGCATCGGATCGTTCAACTTCTTGCTCACCGGAGGCGACAACTTCTGGGAGTTCACCAAGGGGAAGGACACGCGCGACTCCGGTCTCGTCGACAGCGATGCCTGGATCTCGTACATCACCACGCACAGCCCGCTGACGCCGTCATTCGCCGCCCACCAGGCGACGGTGACGGGTGCGCCGACCACGGCCGTCGACCCCGGCGACTCGGTCACGCTCAGCGTGTCGAACATCGACCTCAGCTCGCTCGGCGCCCCCAAGAACACAGAGCTCACGCTCCTGTGGCCGGGGAGTGCGACGAGCCTGGGAACGGCAGCCGTGAACGCGGGCGTGTCCACCGTGACGTTCACGGTGCCGAGTGACGCGAAGGCGAGCAGCGTTCTCGAGCTGACGGCGAAGGAGTCTGGCACGATTGTGCGCGTCGCCTTCACGGTCAACGAGACGGCGATCACGGACCCGACGGACCCGACGGACCCGACGGACCCGACGGACCCGACGGACCCGACGGACCCGACGGACCCGACGGATCCGGTCGACCCGGTTGATCCGACTGATCCGACGGACCCGACCACGCCGGTTGATCCGACTGATCCGACGGACCCGACGGACCCGACCACGCCGGTTGATCCGACAGACCCGACCGATCCAACGGACCCGACCGACCCGACGACGCCGGTCGACCCGACGGACCCGACCGTTCCGACGGCGCCGGCCACCGCCCCGGTGAGCGCAACGGAAGAAGCACTCACGCCGGCGTTGGAAGGCGTCATCACGACCGACGCCTCCTCCTATAGCGCGGGGAGCAATGTCACGGTCACCGTCGGCACGCAGCATGCCGGCGAGTTCGTGTCGGTCTGGGTGCGTTCGACTCCGACCAACCTGGGCGGCTGGCTGCAGGTCAACGCGCAGGGCGTCGTCACCGCCGCCTTGCCGGCCGACCTGCCTGCAGGAGCACACCGCGTCATCGTGCAGGATGCGGCCGGAAACGTGATCGGCTGGACGAGCATCACGGTGACCGCTGCCGACCCGACCACGGATGAGCCGACCACGGGCGGCTCGCCGGGCGGCTCGACAACATCGGGCAGCGGAACGTCAGCCGGCCTGGCGCAGACCGGTGCCGAGATCGCGCCCTGGCTTGCCGGAGGCATGCTGATGCTCGTGCTCGGTGGGGCCTTCCTGATCCGTCGCCGCCGCGCCGGAATCGAGGAGAGCTAACACCGGCACGGTGAGTATCCATCGGTAGCCACAGAGGCTGCTGAGACGACGACGATCCGGCAGGTTCCCGCAAAGGAGCCTGCCGGATCGTGACGTTAACCCGCCGGGCGGCATCCGTCGTCGTTCGCACCGGACACTCAGGTAAACCACCGTGCAAATGCCACGGTGCGGCTCAAACCGTCGCTAGCCTGGGGGCATGTCGACGATCAAGCATCCGGTCGGACCCCGGTCTGACAAGGTTTACCGCCGCCGGCGCCTCGTTGTAGGTCTGGGCCTTCTTGCCGTGATTATCATCATCGTCTTGATCATCGTGAAACCCGGCTCCAGCGTCGGGGAGCCCGGCAACTCGCCCACCTCGACGAAGGGCATGTCGACGGATGCGCCATCGTCGTCATCGAAGCCGGTGGCAGCAGCTGACGGGGGCGCGTGCGATCCCGCCAACATCACCGTCGAGGCTCTGACCAGTGCGCCAGACTACGACGCTGACCAGCTTCCGGAACTGTCGCTCAGTCTGACCAACACCGGGTCGGCATCCTGTGTGATCGACGCCGGAACGGCGAAGCAGGTGTTCACCATCACGAGTGGTGACGACGTCTGGTGGACGTCGACCGATTGCCAGACCGGAGCGGCCGACGCGTCAGTCACGCTCGCGGCCGGAGCAACGGAGAAGTCGTCGGCTCCACTCACCTGGGACCGCACGCGGTCGGCGAAAGACACCTGCGAGTCTGATTCTCGGGAGCTCGCACCCGCCGACGGTGCGTCGTATCACCTGAGCGTCACCGTCGACGGGATCGCAGCGGCGACTCCGACGCAGTTTTTGCTCAACTAGCCGCCCCGATTTCATGTGGACGCGGGGTATCCCGGCTGGCGCGCGATAGAGCCCGCGCCAGCGGGTATACCCCGCGCCCAGACACGACGGCGGGCCGAGGGTTGCGTTTGAACGTTGGCTCACTGGGTCTCGAGACACGGGCTCGCTGCGCTCGCTCGCCCTCGACCAACGAGACGGTCAGCGTCGTTCACCCCTGTGCCGCGCAGCGACTCTGACGCTCGGGATAGGCTTGAGCCATGGCAAAAGCAGCGCGAAAGAAGTCCAAGAACGGGTCGAAAGCACCCGTCGAGTTTCGCTCTGAAGCGCTCGCCCAGGCCCTCGAACGGCAGGACATGGCCGCAATCGCCCTGGCGCTTAAGCACGGCAACACCGTGGTGCCGATGACGGCTCACGCAAACCGGGACAGCCCGCTGAAGTCCGGCGAAGTCTGGACCTACCGTGACCCCAACACACAAGAAGTCGCCCTGCTGCTGTTCAGTTCAGCGGACAACAAGCCCGACAATCTGCCGCCGACCGTTGGCCTGCAGAGTCCCGACTGGTTGCGCGCGTTCTTGACTCGCTACGTTGACGAGATCACGACGGTGTTCTTCGACATTGCCGGTCCGCATCCGTTGCAGGCGTCGCCCGCCGACCTGCTCGCGGCGATCGGGGCGGTGCCCGGCGCCGACCTGCCGGCAGTCGATCCGCCGGCCTCAGAGTAGTTCAGCCGCGCAGAAACCGTTCGGATTGCGCGGTTGTCACCAGAAACCGTTCAGATCGTGCGGTCAGAGGGCATCCTTGCGGTTTCTGCGCGCGCTGCGCGCGCTGCGCGTGTCCGCTGCGCGTGTCCGCTGCGCGTGTCCGCTGCGCGTGTCCGCGTGTGCGTCGTGCCGGGGTTCTTCGGTGCGGATGCTGTCGGTCGTGAGCGCAGAAACCGTTCAAATTGCGCGGTTGTCGCCAGAAACCGTTCAGATCGTGCGGTCAGAGGGCACTCTTGCGGTTTCTGGAGACAGCTCTCACGCGCCCCACGACCGGTTGAGCTCCGCCTCCCGCGGAGAAACCGCTGTTTCCAGGGCGCGACCGATCGCGACGCGGATCGCTTCACTGCTGGCGTCGATTCGCTCGGTGAAGCCCAAACGGGCAGCCTCGGTGGCGCGTTGTTTTGCGGCCGATACCGGCCGGATCTCACCGGCGAGGCTGATCTCGCCGAAAGCGACAATGTTGTGCGCGATGGGAATATCGCGAACAGCGGATGCGATCGCGAGTGCGATGGCGAGATCGGCGGCGGGCTCAATGAGGCGCACCCCGCCCACCGTTGACACATAAACCTCGTGACTAGACAGCAACAACTTGGCACGTTTCTCAAGCACCGCAAGCAGCATGGCCACGCGCGACGAGTCGACCCCGTTCGTGACTCGGCGCGGATTCGGCGCTTTCGTCTCAACGACGAGCGCCTGAATTTCGACCGGCATTGCGCGGCGTCCTTCTAAGGAAACGGTCACACAGGTGCCGGAGACTGGCGCCGTTCCGCGGCTGAGGAACAGCCCGCTCGGGTCTGGCACCTCTGCGATGCCGTCGCCGGTCATCTCGAAGCAACCCACCTCATCCGTTGGGCCGAACCGGTTCTTCAGGGCGCGCACGAACCGCAGCGACGTCTGGCGGTCGCCCTCGAACTGGCAGACCACGTCGACGATGTGTTCGAGTAGGCGGGGGCCGGCGATCGAGCCGTCTTTGGTGACATGCCCGACGAGCAGAATCGGCAGATCGCGGTCTTTCGCCAGCCGGATGAGAGTGGATGCGACCTCCCGCACCTGGCTGGGTTGGCCGGCGAGGCCATCGGAGAGCGCGCTCGACACCGTCTGAACGGAGTCGATGATGACGAGGTCTGGCTTGACCGCGTCGATCTGCCCGAGGATGGTGCCGAGGTCAGTCTCGGCGGCGAGGTAGAGCTCGGGGTGCAGGGCGCCCGTGCGTTCGGCGCGCAATCGAACCTGGCTCACCGACTCCTCGGCGCTGACGTAGAGCACCCGCGACTTTGCGGCGGCCGCCTTCGAGGCGACCTCGAGCAGCAGCGTCGACTTGCCGACGCCGGGCTCGCCACTGAGCAGAATGACCGCGCCGGGCACGATGCCGCCGCCCAGCACCCGGTCGAACTCATCGATACCGCTCGGCCAGTGTTCGACCGCCGTCGTGTCGACATGGGTGATCGGGCGGGCCACGCTGGCACCGGTGAGTGCAGAGGCCTTGACCAGGCGAGACAGGCCCGGCTTTTCGGTGGCATCGATGACCGTGCCCCACTCCTGGCATTCGGCGCAGCGGCCGGCCCATTTCGCGGTGGTCCAACCACACTCGGTGCAGCGAAAGGAGGAGACGGGTTTTGCCATGCTGCGAGCCTAGCTGGGGCCGCTGACACCCTCCGGGTCGGCAGCGTGCGCTGGTGCAGATGCGTCGCTGGCCGGCCCCGGTGCAAACCGGCCGGGGAGGGCGGGCGTCGCGGCCGGCACGCGGCGGCGGAGGTCGGCGCTGAGCGCCGGCAGAAAGGCCTGAGCCCAGACCCGGTAGCCGCGATCGTTCGGATGGAACATGTCGTTGGCGAACTGGGTCGCAATGCTCCGCAGCCCCTGTCGCTCGGTTGTCGCGTGCAATGGAACGACGGTGAGGCCGTGTTCGGCGGCGACCTGGCGCAGGATCCGATTGGCCTCAGCCACCTTGCGCTCATTGTGCGGAAAATGGAAGCAGGGCAAGTCCGCGACCAGCGCATACTCAGGCAGCGCGGAAAAAATCTCGCGGATGCCCGCTTCAAAAACCGCCGCATCCCACATCGCAATATCGTTGGCGCCGATCGCGACGGTGACGACATCCGGTTTCAACTTGCGCACCCGGGGGAGTTGGTCACGCACCGCGAGGGCAACCGTCGCGCCCGACACGCTCAGATTGACCACACGCACGGTGCGGCCGGTGACCGAACGGATGTGGTCGGCCAAGATCCCGACGTAGCCCCGGCTGGGCGAGCTGGCCCCGATGCCCTGTGCGGCGCTGTCGCCGATGGCGACGTAGAGCAGTTCGCCGGTGTCTTTGGCGTGGTCGCGCCACCATTTGGAGTTGATGGGCAAGGTCTCATTGAGCAGCACAGCGTTCTCGGCGATGCGGTGGCGAAACCGCCGGTAGCCGGCGAAGGCTGCCCCGACGGCGGCCGTCGCGGCGACGGTGCTGCCGGCGATGGCGATGGTGCGGAGTCCTGGATTCACGGATGTCACCCGCTGAGGGTACAACGCGCGACCGGGTTTTCGCTGCCCCCGGTGCGGCGATGCACAGGGAGGAATCGGAGCGGAAACAGCGAGGAGGCAGCGAGCCGGGGTGGAAGATTGCCCGCCGCGGCACGCCCGGGCGCGCTCAGTTCGCGTCGGGGTTCAAGTCTCGACTACAATCGTCCTCGGTACCGTGTCCGAGCGGCCGAAGGTGCAACTCTCGAAAAGTTGTGTGGGGGAGACTCCACCGTGGGTTCAAATCCCACCGGTACCGCCACAGAAAACCCCCTGAAGTTCAGTGCGAACGCACTGGAGTTCAGGGGGTTTTTGCTTGCCCAGATTTCGAATCTGACGAAAACATCACGTTGCGGGTAGAACGACACGAAACTCGATGGTTTGGGGCAAAGCACGCAGCTCATGACGTTGTGGCGTCGCGCATATCTGCCATGGTTTCGACCATGCATTGTGATGCAGCAAGAAAAATGGAATGGTAGCTGTCGCACCCCGGCAAGTCTGCGGTTTGAGTTTCTACGACGTTTCCTTTCGAGCGTGCGCTCGAATCGTCGCCTCGCGATCTGTGCGGCGACAGTTTGAGCGCACGCGTGAACAGAAAGGACGAGTGGCCTCCTCGACCAGCGAGTCGCGGATTCCAACGAGGAGCTTGGCGCAAGCCGGCGTAATTGAAGACGGATGCGCGGAACGCGCGTTCCCAACAGGCGATCGATCGGTGGGGCACCAGCAAGAGGGCCCTTTGCATCAGGGGGGGTTTTGCGATTGTGAACGGTGAACCTGCCGACGTGAATTACCCCCAGATCAGGGGGTTTTTGCGGTCCTAGACGGCATCCAGTTTGCGATATCCTTCTGACGTAGATGGCAAGAATCCCCTTGAGTACTCCGTTTTACGACTGCGCCTGGGGGCTGCCCGGCCCACAGGAACCTCGAGGAAGAGTACATGCAGCGAGCAACAAAGAAGACGACAGCGCTTGTCGCGACGGCGGCGATTGGGTTCTCATCGCTATTAATGGCAACCTCGGCAAACGCGGATCCAGCCGATTGCACCAATGGTGCATCACTCATCGCCGGCAACATCTGTGAGCTGAAGGTCACCACGGTCGGCCAGAGCACGTTCACTCCCAGCGCGGAGATGAGCCAGCTGGAGGTTCTGCTCGTTGGCGGCGGCGGCGGCGGCCAAGACTCCGTGCAAGGCTATGGCGCTGGCGGTGGCGGCGAAGTAAAAGTCGTGGGCTTCGGCAGTGACACGACCACCCCGCTGACTCTCGTTGTGGGGAGTGGCAACGTATCCAGCTTTGCGGTCCAGGGCGCGACAACCTTCCAGGCTCAGTCTGGCGCGTGGGGCTCGAACGGCTCGACTGGCGGAGCGGGTGCCGGCGGAGGTGCCGTCGGGTACAACGGCGGCGCCGGTGTGACGGTCGGCGACATCGCCCCGGAGGGATCGCTGTTCAGCGGCGACATGAACTGTTACGGCGGTGGCGGAGCATTCGGCGTCCACTCCGGAACCATTGGCACAGCGACGTGCGGTGGTGGCTCAGTCGTGGACGGTGCGACAGAGGTCACTCCCGTCGCACCGCTGCCGAACAGCGGCGGCGGAGGAGGGTCTGGCGGTGGATGGACCGGTGACGTATCGCTCCGCGCTGGCGCGAGCGGGCTCGTTGTGCTTCGGTGGATCCCCCTCGTAGACGTGACGGTTTCGTTCGTCAACAACGGTCATGGTGCGAGTGTCGCTTCCCAGTCGTTCCGCGCGGGAGGCACCATTGCAGATCCGGGAGCTCTCACCGCTGACGGCTTCGTCTTCAACGGGTGGTTCTCGGACCCTGCGCTGACGACTCCGGCAGACTTCACGGCTCCGGTCACGGCGTCGACGGCGTTTTATGCCTCGTGGAGCGCGGTAGCGCCGGCGACGGTGACGGCTTCGTTCGATGGCAAAGGTCACGGCGCGAGTATCGCCCCCCAGACGTTCGTCTCGGGAGGGACGGCCACACAGCCGGCTGACCCGACAGCGACTGGTTTTGTCTTCAACGGCTGGTTCACGGATGCGGCATTGACGACTCGAGCGGACTTCTCGGCTCCGATCACGGCGTCGACGACGTTCTACGCCTCGTGGAGCGCAGTAGCGCCGGCGACGGTGACGATCACGTTCAGCAACGGACATGGCGAAACAGTCACCCAGACGTTGACCCCGGGTGAGACTGTCACCCCGCCGGCCGACCCGACCGCGGACGGATTCGTCTTCAACGGCTGGTACACGGATGCGGCGTTGACGACTCGGGCGGACTTCTCGACTCCGATCACAGCCGCGACAACGTTCTACGCGTCGTGGAGCGCAGTCACCCCGACGCCGACTCCAACCCCGACGCCGACTCCTGCGCCGGTGACGCCAACCCCGACCCCGACGCCCGCGGCTCCGACCCCGACGACAGTCACCCCTGCGCCGAAACCGGTCACCGCACTGGCGAGCACCGGTGCCGACCTCGACCCGGCTGCTGTTCCCGTCGGCCTCGCTGCACTCGGTCTGGGCCTCGGCCTGGTCGTGTTCGGAAGGCGACGCGCCCGCAAGGCGAACTAGCACCAATGCCGAAGAGAGCCACCCGAGATGTCTCGGGCGGCTCTCTTCGTGTGTCTCGATCTTCGGCTAGCTCTCTTCGTGTGTCTCGATCTTCGGCTAGCTCTCCTTGTGCTGCTCCGCAAGCGTGAGACGCATCGGCTTGCCCATGGCATTGCGCGGGATCTCTTCCATTCGAGCCAGGAGCTTCGGGGCGGCGGAGCCGAACTTGGCGTCGAAGTCGCGAATCAGCGCCTGCACATTGAGGCCGTCCTCCGTCACGAGGGCGATTCCGATCTGCTTGACACCGGAGCTCGTGACGTACTCAAAGCTGGCGGCGTCGATGACCAGGGGATGCGTGACCGCGAACAAGTCCAACTGGGTGGGGTCGATCTTCACGCCTCCGGCATTGAGTACCTCCGACGCGCGCCCCGCGAGCGTCAGTCCGCCGTCCGGGCGGATTAATCCGAGGTCGCCGGGGTAGAACCACTCATCCTTGAAGACTGCGCGAGTGGCTTCGGGATTGCCCAGGTATTCGTGAACCATGTGGGCGGTGTTGTGGCGAATGCGCCCGATTTGCCCAGCGGGCAACTCGACGTCGTCTTCGTCTACGATCTGCAGTCGGGATCCTTCGACCGGGTGACCGGCATCGAAGGGATCCTCCGATTCGTAGTATCGCGCGGTCGCGAGCGTCGTTTCTGTCGAGCCGTAGAGGTTGTAAACCGCGCATCCCCCGGTCGCCGTGCGCAATCGGGCCGCCAACGCCGGGGGCATCACCGTCCCTGCGATGTGCACCGTTCGCACGTCGGGGAGGGTTTGGCCTCGCGCTTCGAGCACGTCCACCAAGCCCGCCATTTGGGCAGGTGATCCCATCAATGACGTTGCCGAACTGCGCAATGCGAGCTGAACGATGGCCTCTGGCTTGCCCGACTCGACCGACCAGAACGGTCGGCCGTCTTTGGCGCTCACATAGAATCCGAAGAATCCCATGGTCGTGCCGGTCGGGAGGAATACCAGGAAGGGATCGCCATCCATGTAGGTGTCCAGGGCGTCGGTCGTCAGGAACTCGAGCAGCGCGAGGGAGAATTCGATCGCGTTCGGCTGACCCGTCGTGCCACTCGAGAACAGGAGTCGCCCCGTGCTCTGTGCTGACGCGTATTCTCGCGGGCTGATGTCGGTGGGGTTCTGTTCCACTCGCCGGATGAAAGTGTCATCGACGCTGATGACTTGGGCCCCCGCCTGGGAGGCGGGAGGCGTCGTCGCGCTGCTGAAGATCCACTCGATGGGAAATGCCCCGTCGGACTCGTACCCTCTGGGCAGTACCGTGCTCACGGCGGCCTCGTGAAAGACGGCTTCGGTGAAGATCAGGCTGAGGGTCTCTGGCAGGTCGAGTGCAACCAGGTCGCCCGGCTTCACGCCGAGCTGGCGCAACTCGTAGGCGATCTTCTGGGCCGAGACGAGTGCGTCGGCGTTGAGAACTGTCTGATTGACGGTCTCGAAGAAGGCACCGGACGGGTTGGCCGCGGCGTTTCGCTGCAGGTAGAGAAATGGATTCGTTACTGTCGCATCATTCACCCCGACAGAGTAGCGGTAACGGCCCTCCGTTTACTACTGAGCTGGGATCAGAACGAGAGGTGAAGCACGATTCCGGTTAGCCCGCTCAGCACACTCGCGACGCCGGCGGTGATGGCCTCATCCGCGCGCTTCGGGGTGACCGATTTCGCATCCTGATCGCCGGAGGCGCTGAGACCTGTTCCGCGGAAGGTCGCGCCCTTCCAGACCGCCGACGTCACGTTCTCGGTGGGTTCTGGCAGCTCGGCGCCGACGATCAGAAATTGCTGGGCCAAGTGCTGAGGCGTGACAAGGGCGAGAACATCGATCACGCCGGAGCCAACGCCGATCACGAGATCAGGACTGGTCGCCAGTGCCTCGATGGCACGGGCCTCAACCTCCTCATCGTTTGCGGCGGTGAGGGTGTGGAGCTCCACGCGCTCACGGGATGCCCAGTCCGTCACCGCGGTGGTGAGCGTCGCGGTCGCAGCGTCCTGGCCCGCAGAAATCAGCACGACTCGGTATCCGGCCGGAGGCACGACGCCCTCCCACGAACCTGGCTCCGGATTGACCGTTGCCTCCGGTGACGGCGTCGGGGTATCGCCGAGAAAGCCGGCACCGAGTTGCTGCAGTTCCGAGGGCGACGCACGTGCTGCGTGGCCATCAGGCAGATTCCCACCCGCCGTGCATCCCGTGGCGAACGCGACAATCGCGAGAGCGGATGCCGCTGACACCGAGAATGTACGGCGGCGGGTTTCTGAATTGCGAGGCACTGTCTTGATCCTTTGATGAGTCCTCAGGGGGCGGCCATTCGGCCTGTCCCGCTTCCACGTCGATTCGTCGGCACCCGGGGCGCCGAGATTCCAGCCTGACCGGAGCGCACGGCCCGCAGGTGTCGGCCTGACCGCAGCTGAGTGAACATGACGGGAACAATCGAGGGGACCCGCATCCGCTCGGTTGCGAACGATACGAAGCCCTGCGTTCTCCTCGGGTTTGCCGGCGATCTGTGTCGTGTTCACCAGCATCGGGCAGGTTTCGAGGGTGAATCAGATTGGCAAGGGGTACAGCCACCCGCATCGACTCCCGTTTGGCCGGTGTGCCCTGATCGCTGTGGCATTCGGAATGCTCTCGGCAACGGCAAGCGTCGTACTCGACGTCGGCCCGGCCGAGGCGCACGGCTTCAGCTCGAGCGTCTATGTCGATGTGACCTCCCCGGCCGGCGGACACGTGCAAACGGCTCTCGATCTCGAATACGATCTGCTCGTCGCATCCGCCGCGGAAAAGGGCGACGACCCAGCGTTCTTCGAACAGGGCATGGATCTCTTTCAGACGGGCGAGGAAGCAACGGCGCTGAATTCCCATGCCGAAACCGTCGTGAAGTACGTGACTGAACGATTCGCGGTCACCGCAGACGGCGTCGCATGTTCGCCCTCTCGCGTGGGCGACTTCACGATGAGCGAACGTGACTCTGTGCCATATGCGCGGGTGATTCTCGACTACGCCTGCACTGAACCGACCGGCCAACACGAGGCCACTCACGAGCTGACGAGCGGCCTGTTTCCGGATGGCGAAGACTACGTCACCGATACGAAGACCATCGTGACCTATGAGCTCGACGGCAAGTCGGGGAGTGCTGCCCTTGACGCAGCGCATCCGTCGTTCTCGACCGGGCAAACGGGGGCCGATCGATTCGGTGAGTTCTTTCTGCTGGGTGCCGAGCACCTCCTGAGCGGCCTCGACCACATCTTGTTCTTGCTGGCACTGATCGTCGGCTCACGACGGCTGCGGGATGTCGTGCTTGCGGCGACAACCTTCACGGTGGCCCACTCTGTGACCTTTCTGCTCGCCGCTCTCGGTGTGGTCGCCGTACCCGCCGCCATCGTTGAGCCGATCATCGCACTCTCGATCGCCGTCGTCGCGCTCTGGTATCTCTGGGGCGAATGGAACCGGCGCCGTCATCCGTATGCCGCACCGGTCGATGTGGCGCGCAGGGGACTCTGGGGTCTCGATCGAGCGGATGCTGTGCGCCTCGCCGTCGTCTTCTGCTTCGGGCTCGTGCATGGGTTGGGCTTTGCCGGCGCACTCGGCATCGATGCGGCCTGGTCGTGGTCGCTTTTGTGGTCGCTTCTGGTCTTCAACGTGGGAATCGAGGCTGTTCAGCTCGGGATCATCGCGATTGTTTTTCCGATTCTGGCGGTGCTTCGCCGACGCGCTCCTCGAGTGGGCCTCTGGTTCAGCATCGCGGCCACCGGGCTTGTGGCAATGATCGGGCTCTTCTGGTTTGTCGAGCGCATCGTCGGCGTCGGGTGAACAGCTAATTGTTGTCTACGAAACCGCCCTGGCTCCTTCTATTCACACAGGATTCACGCGAAGCGATCACAGTGGGCTCGCGCACCCGCGCATCCACGCTTCTCTCACATCCGAAAGGCACTGGAATCACATATGTCGATTAACGACACCACGCAGGCTGCCAAGCCTGTGCACCGCCGCACCACGACGCGACTCACCGCCGCGGCCGTGTGCCTCTCTGTTGCATTGGGCGGTGGCGCTCTTCTGGCCGCACCGGCCCACGCTGCCACAACCACCCAATCCGACATCGTGCTGGGCGTCGGCTCGAATGAAGCCCAGCGCAACCTGTCGTGGTACTCCTCGACCGACACCGTGCAGATCGCGCAGCTCGCCTTGGCCTCCGACGTCGTCAACGGCGTTTTCCCCTCATCGACGACCAGCTTCGCCGGAACCGGTGCGGCGACCACCAGCGGAGAATTCAACCGCTTCGCAACGGTCACTGGGCTGAAGGAAAACACCTCATACGTTTACCGGGTGGGGAGCGAGGGAGACTGGTCGTCGACCTACTCCTTCCGCACGCAAGACTTCGATGGTGCGTTCAACTTCTTGTTCTTCGGTGACCCGCAGCTCGGTTCGTCGGGAAACCTTGTCAACGACTCTGCCGGCTGGGTCGACACGCTGAACGTTGCCACCGCGGCATACCCGAACGCCGAGATGTTGTTCTCGGCCGGAGACCAGGTGGAGTCGGCCACCAGCGAAGCTCAGTATGAGGCGTTCCTGCAGTCCGACTCCCTGCGCCAGATTCCGTTTGTTGCGACAAACGGAAACCACGACGTCGGCTCGAAAGCCTACGAGCAGCACTTCAACACGCCGAACCTCGACCGCACCGCCGGTGCCAATACCGGAAGCGGCTCCGGAGGCGACTACTGGTTCATCTACAAGGATGTGCTGTTCCTCGACATCAACTCGAACAGCCGGGATGCCTCGCACATCGCTTGGATGAACAAGGTCGTCGCCGAACAGGGCGCCAACGCCAAGTGGAGGGTGCTCGCCTTCCACCACTCCATCTACTCGCCCGGCCCGCACGCCACCGACGCGGATGTGCTCGATCGCAGAAACGTGTTGCCGACGGCGATCTCGAACCTCGGCATCGACCTCGTTCTGCAGGGGCACGACCACAGCTATGCGCGCAGCTACCTGATTCACAACGGTGCAAAGGCCAACCCGGACGAAGTTGCCGGTGCTGACTCGGTCGTGGCGGGCCCCGGCGGGGTGCTCTATGTCACCGCGAACTCGGCATCTGGCTCGAAGTACTACGACCTGCAGAACAAAGACTTCTGGTGGCTGTCCGCACAGAACCAGGAGAAGGTGCGCAACTACTCGGCCGTCGACATCAGCGATGGAGCGATCACCATCAAGACGCTGCGCAGCCAGGCCAATGGCTCTGACAACCCGGTGAACAGCATCGTCGACCAGGTCACGCTGACCCGCGCCGCGGTACCCGACCTCGACAGCCAGCAGGTTCAGGTCACTGTTCCGAAGGCCGCGCCGGGCGAGTTCGTCTGGAACGTTGACGGCACCAACAACCTGGTCGACCTCGGCACGGCAATCGAGACCGGCGACCACTACGCCGCGATCGGTGCAATCAACCCGATTCGCGTCACCGACACCCGCGCCGCAGGACCGCAGTGGTCGATCTCCGCGCAGGTCGGCGACTTCACTTCGGCGAGCACGTCGTTCTCTGGCAAGTATCTCGGATGGACACCATCCGCGGTTCTGGCCGGTGGCGACACCGTGGCTGGAGCGACGGTTCAGTCCGGCTTCATCAGTGGGGATGGCCTATCGGTCTCGTCCACGCTGGGTCACGCCGCCAACGGCCACGCCCTGGGCTCGGCGAAACTCGCGGCGAGCCTGGATCTGAAGATTCCGGTTGAAGTCACCAAGGGCACCTACACAGCGACCCTCACGCTCACCGCGTTGAGCTAGCCGATTCACCCACGGATCGGGGTGGGCGCCATCGCCCCACAGGGAGCCCACCCCGATCTTCCACTCGAGCAGTGAGGACCACCAGATGAACGCCAGACCCGCACACCGTATGCGAGCCGCCGTCGCCCTGCTCCATGCGGGGCTCCTGGCACTGGTCGTCGCCGGCGGTCTCGCATCCGTCAGCCCGGCGCTCGCAGCCGAAGGGGCCGGTGACGTCACCTGGGGTGTCAGGACAGCGTCGAATGAAAACGGCGCCGACCGGCAGAACTTCAGCTACACAATCGACCCTGGCGCACAGCTGAGTGATGCACTCGTCATCAGCAATCACGACACCGAGCCGCTCGAACTCGATGTCTACGCGGCCGACGGGTTCACCACCACCAGCGGTCAGCTCGACCTGGTGACTCCCGACACCGCATCGATCGCCGTGGGCGCCTGGACCACCGTGAGCAGCGGACACCTTCAGATTGCCGCCGGCGAAACCGTCGAGGTGCCATTCGAAGTGACCGTGCCCGCCGATGCGACTCCCGGCGACTACGCCGGCGGCATCCTGACGTCGCTTCTGCAGCCCGGGCAAGAGCAAGGCATCAACGTGGATCGCCGGTTGGGCATCCGGATGCACGTTCGCGTTCTCGGCGATCTCGCCCCCAGCCTGGCGATCGAAAAGATGCACATCGACTACGCGGGTAGCGCCAACCCGTTCGGCACCGGCGACGCCACCGTCACCTACACCGTTCACAACACCGGAAACGTGCGTATCGCCGCAGCGCAGACACTCAAGCTGGCCGGCCCATTCGGACTTCTGTCGCGCAATCTCGAGGATGTCGCCGCTGTTCCCGAGATTCTGCCGGGTGAGTCCTGGACGGTGTCGGTGCCCGTCGCCGGGGTGTTCCCGGCGTTCTGGCTATCCGCAACAGCGACTCTGGCCCCCGAGTTCGCCGTCGTGGCGGGCGCCACACCGGGGATCGATCCGGTCAGTGTCACCATGGGCTCCTGGGTGATCCCGTGGGCCCCGCTCGCCCTTCTCGTTCTGGTCGCGGCCGTCGTTGTCGCGGTCGTGCTGCTCGGAAAGCGTCGACATCGAGTGCACAAGCAACGTGAGGACGCCCGCGTGCGGCAAGCCGTTGAGGAGGCGCTTCTCGAGAAGGAGACCAGCGCCGTAGCGGTTTTCTAAAAACGCCGCGGTTTTCTAAAAACGCTGCAGTTTTCTAAAAACGCCGCGGTTTTCTATAAACGTAGAAGCAGCGCGGCCCAGCCTTTCGGGATCACGACGTCGGATACGATCGACCGATGACCCTCCCGCCAGCTCAGAAGCGCAGCGCGGCGGATGTCGCACCGGTGCGGTTCACCCCGGTGACCGACGCACGCCCCGACGACGGCGAGTGGGCCCCGATGGCCTGGCCACCGGCATCCGAAGTGCTGCTCGTTGGCGAGCATGTACGACTCTGTGCGCTGAAGCCAGCGCGCGATGCCGACGAGCTCTTTCACGCGCTCGACGAGGATGCGACCTGGGAGCACGTCGCGGGGCGACCGACCGACGCGGCAGACTACGCGGCGAAACTGCGCACGGCTCCGGCGAGCGGTCGTTGGCCCTGGGCCGTGCAGCTGGCTCGGCCGCTCGGTGCCTTCGAGGAAGGGGCCCTTGTCGGCACGACCTCGTTTCTCGACATCTCACCGTCAGACGGCCGGCTCGAGATTGGATCGACCTCGTATGCGCGCTCCTGCTGGGGCACCTCGATCAACCCCGAGACGAAGCTGTTGCTGCTGGCGTATGCCTTCGACGAACTTGGCGCCGGCCGGGTGCAGCTGAAAACGGATGCGCGGAACGCGCGTTCCCAACAGGCGATCGACCGCTTGGGTGCCAGCTATGAAGGCACTCTGCGGCGTTACCAGCGTCGCGCCGACGGCAGCATCCGTGACACCGTGATGTTCTCGATCACGGTCGAAGAGTGGCCCGCCGTGCGTGACGGGCTTCGCCGTCGGCTTGCCGAGTAGCGCTGAGCGAATGGATGAGGCGCTGAGCGTTGCTCAGACGGCGGTGCGCGAGAGGGGGTGGGGGCGTCGACCGCGCATCTCGAACGTTGCGTTTGCCTCGCTACCGAATCGAGGATTCTTCGAGCACTTCGCCGTTGACGCTCAGCACGCGCCACTCGTTGTCATCCCTGACGATTGTCGAGATTGCTCCGTTTCGAATCTGCTCGAAGCTCTGGCCGGACAAGTGCTGCAGGGTGTAACGGATGAGAGTGCCATGGCAGACGATGATGGTGCGGGCGTCGCCGAAATCATTCGCAATCTGCAGAAGCGCACGCGTGGCGCGGTCGACCATCGTCTCAAGCGATTCGAGCCCGGGGTACTGATTGTCGGGCCAACG
This sequence comes from Glaciibacter kafniensis, assembly GCF_039538945.1. NCBI lineage: Bacteria > Bacillati > Actinomycetota > Actinomycetes > Micrococcales > Microbacteriaceae > Glaciibacter > Glaciibacter kafniensis. The sequence continues at coordinate 341,175 of NZ_BAABCN010000010.1, forward strand.
TTCGGCAATGACCTCCGCTGTCGCCCCCTCCGCGTCGCCGTATCCACGCTCGACGAGGAGGTCGTAGCTGGGGCCGAGTTCCAATCCCAGTCCGCCGGCAATGATCTGCGCCGTCTCCCGTGCTCGGGACAGCGGCGAGCTCACGATCACGTCCCACTCCTCTGCGGCAAGCAGGCCGACAGCGTCGCGGGCCTGACCGCGTCCGGTGTCATTGAGGGGAATGTCAGCCATTCCCTGCAGCCGGAGATCGCGGTTCCAATCAGTTTCTCCGTGGCGAATGAGGGCAAGGGTCATGAGAGTCACTTTCTGGGGGCTTTTCTCTAGTCTGGCTGAACTCCCTGCGCGAACACTCGACTCCGAGCAAGTCAGACTCTTCACGATGGCTGAAGCCGTCAGTCAGAGCCGGCGACGAACGTCGGTTTTGGCCCGGTCGCCGCGCGTCGGTATCCTGGGCGAGCGAGAGTGCGCAGTCTGGGCCCCGACCGGGTGACCTGGCTCTCCTCGCAGCCATTTCCCGGGCCGCATCCGCGCAGCCGCCTCCGTCACCTCGGATGCCGCGCTTCTGCAGGGGTATCCACCGCGCCGCTGCGACAGGGCGTCGCCCTGCGCCGAACACCCGTGATAGAGGAATTCGATCCATGAGAAACAAACTTGGCCTGGCCGTCGTCGCGATTGGCGCAGTTCTGGCCGCCACGCTCTCGGGATGCGCGAGCACCGGAACCGGCAGTGACACCGCGTCGGGAACTCCCGCCTTCAAGATCGCGACGAACGCCTGGATCGGCTACGGCCCCTGGTACATCGCCATGGATCAGGGCTTCGACACCGAAGAAGGCGTTGCGCTCGACCTCGTCAACATCGAAGATCCCAGCGCATTCCGCGCTGCGGCCCTCAGCGGCGACGTCGATGCCGCCAACTTCGCGACGAGCGACTGGCTGAAGAACTTCGACAAGCTCGACATGCCCGTCGTGCTTCTGCAGGACGTGAGCACGGGCGCCGACGCCCTGGTCGCCACCGCAGGCATCACCTCGCTGGCCGATCTGAAAGGCAAGCGCGTCGCTTACCAGACCGGCGAGTTCAACGAGATCATGGTCGACACCGCACTCAAGCAGAGCGGTTTGACCATGAAGGACGTCACCCAGGTCGAGATCCCCGTCGAGCAGTCCGCGGCCGCGCTGATCTCCGGTCAGGCGGATGCAGCGGTCATGTACGAACCGCACATCTCGGCGGCGCTCGCCGCGGACCCGAGCCTGACGAGCATCTACACCGCGGGGGAGAACCCCGGGATCATCGGCGACGTTCTCGCGGTGAACTCCGACTTTCTGAAGGCGAACCCGGCAACGGTAACTGCCGTGATCAAGGCCTGGGACCGCGGGGTCGCGTTCCTGGCCGCGAACCCGGAGAAGGGCCGACAGATCGTTGCGGATGCCCTGGGCACGCCGCTTGAAGATCTCACCGCCGCATTCGACGGCGTCAGCTATTACACCGCCGCCGACAACGTCGAACAGTTCGCGGACGCGTTCCCGAACGTCACGGCGCCGATGATCCTCGACGCACTGAAAGCGACCGGGCAGATCGATTCGGCACCGGATCTCACGAAGGCGATCGACACGAGCTTCGCCCAGTCCGCCATCAAGTAAGGCGCGACATGGCTGAGCAACGCACACCGAGCACCCTGTTCCGGCTCGACGGGTCGATCTCGGCGCGCACCTACACCGCAATTGCCATCGCGATGTTCGTGCTCGTGGGGGTTGTCTGGTGGGCGATTGCCGCCTCAGGCATCGTCAAACCGATTTTCCTGCCGAGCCCGGGGGCCGTCGCCGGTCGTCTCGCTGAGCAGGTGGCCAACGGCCAGCTGATGGATGACATCGGTGTCTCGGTACTGCGCATTCTGGGCGCATTCCTTGTCTCGGCCGCCTTGGCTCTGCCGCTCGGGCTGTTGATGGGGCGCATCCGCTTCTTTGAGGCGCTCTTCGTTCCGATCACCGAGTTCATCCGGTATATGCCGGTGGTGGCATTTACACCATTGACGATCGTCTGGGTGGGTGTCGGCGAGCTGCAGAAGCTTGTCTTGATCTTCATCGGCACCTTCTTCGCCTTGTTGCTGATGATCATGGACAACGTGCATCGCACCCCGCGGGAATACGTCGAGAGCGGGCGCACCTTCGGAATGTCGGAGACGCGCATCCTCTGGCGGATTGTGCTGCGCGCAGCATTTCCGACGATCTGGGATTCGTTTCGGCTCGCGCTCGGCTGGTGCTGGACCTGGCTGGTTCTCGGCGAGTTGCTGACGGCCGGCTCGGGGCTTGGCTTTCGGATCACGCTCGCGCAGCGCTTTCTCGACACCGAGCTCATCTTCGGCTACATCCTCGTGCTCGGCCTGCTCGGCCTGATCACCGACCAGGTCATGCGCCTGGCCGGCCGCCTCATGTTCACCTACGCGAAGTAAGCGAGACCGACGGATGTCCATCCAACTCGACAACATCGGCATGCGGTTCGGCACGGGCTCTTCAGCCGTGTGGGCGGTCAAAGATGCCTCGCTGACCATCGAGAAGAATCAGTTCGTCTCGATCGTCGGAACCTCGGGCTGCGGCAAGAGCACCCTGCTGTCGATCGTCGGTGGGCTTGTTCTGCCGACCGAGGGCACGGCATCCGTTGACGGAGTGCCGATTGCGAAGCCCGGCCTCGACCGGGGCATGGTCTTTCAGAACTACAGCCTGTTTCCGTGGCTCACGGCGCAGCAGAACATCGAGTTCGTGCTCAAGGAGACGGGCACCAGTCGGGCCGCTGAGCGCTCAGACCGTGCCCGCGAAATGCTCACCGCCGTGGGGCTCGCCGACTTCGCCGACAAGTATCCCTCCGAGCTCTCGGGCGGAATGCGGCAGCGCGTCGCGATCGCCCGGTCGCTGTCGTACCGGCCGTCGATCCTGCTGATGGACGAGCCGTTCGGCGCACTCGATGCGCTCACTCGCGGGCTCATGCAGGAGCTCCTGGTGAAGATCTGGGAGCAGTCGGACCTCACGGTTCTGTTCATCACCCACGACATCGCCGAGGCGGTCTTTCTCTCCGACCGGGTGCTCGTGATGACCAACCGGCCGGGCAAGATCAAGGCTGACATCGCGATCGACCTGCCGCGGCCACGCACGGAGGACCTCATCCGTTCGCCCGAATTCGGCGCGCTGGAGTTGCACGTGCTCGATCAGATCAAGGCCGAATCGCGGGCGGCTGAGCACCTGACGCTGCCGGTCGACAGCGCGCCGGCGGCGTTCGCCTGACGCGCGCGCCAACATCCGTCTGAGCCGCAACACGCACGGCCCTGAGGCGATTCGTCCTGAGCGCTAATTGGCGCGGCGCGGGGCGGGTGCCGCTGCGCGCGTTGGCGCCAACCCGCGCAGCGGCGCCGGACCCGCGCGACGTCACTGTGAGCCGAGCGGGTCAGCCGACGCCCGGCCCGTTGTAGTGGTGCTCGAAGACCATGCTCGTGCGGGTTGAGGCGACGGCCGGGTTCGCCGAGAGGTTTTCGACGACGAAATCGCGCACATCGTCGGAGTCCTCAGCCAGCAGATGGATGATGAAGTCTTCCGCGCCGCCTAAGAAAAAGACCTGCACCACGCGCGGCATCACCCGAATCTCCTCACGGAAGGCCGGAATCTGCGTGCGTGCGCCCGGGCGGATGTTGACGCTGATGAGCGCCTGCAACCCCAGACCCAGCGCCTTCGGGTTCACGTCGGCCGTGAACCGGGTGATGATTCCACGGCTGACCAGCGACCGCACCCGCACCACGCAGGTCGACTCGGCGATGCCGGCGGCCTGCGCCAGCCGGCTGTTGGTCATCCGGGCATCGGCCTGCAACTGGGCAAGGAGAATGCGGTCGATGTCGTCGAGTTCAGCAGGGGTCTGAATTCTCTTCAGCTCGGCCATGAAAAATCCCTCTCGTTCCGCAGTTTTCGCTGCGCTCGTGCCAATTCTTGTAGATTCCGCGGAATTTCGCCAGACCTATCGAGCAAAAAGCAAAATTAACGAACCAAAACCGGATGTTTCCGGGCACGACGACGAAGACGGAGCAGCACATGCGGGTTGGCATTCCCACCGAGATCAAGAACAACGAGAACCGCGTTGCGATCACCCCAGCCGGAGTACACGAACTGGCCCGTCGCGGCCACGAGGTGCTTATTCAGAAGGGCGCCGGACTCGGCTCCAGCTTCAGCGACGACGAGTTCCGTCTGGCCGGTGCGTCGATCCTCGACTCGGCCGAAGACGTCTGGGCCGCCGCCGACCTGCTGCTCAAGGTGAAGGAGCCGATCGCCTCCGAGTACGCATTGATGCGCAAGGATCAGGTTCTGTTCACCTACCTGCACCTCGCAGCGTCCCGACCCTGCACCGAGGCCCTCCTGGCCGCGGGAACCACCGCGATCGCCTACGAAACCGTGCAGCTCGCCGACCGCAGCCTCCCGCTGTTGTCGCCGATGAGCGAGGTTGCCGGGCGCCTGTCGGTGCAGGTCGGCGCCTACCAGCTGATGAAGGCGGCCGGAGGAAAGGGCATCCTCCTTGGCGGCGTTCCCGGAACCCCCAAGGCGAAGGTCGTCGTCATCGGCGGCGGCGTCGCCGGCGAACACGCCGCGGCCAACGCACTCGGCATGGGCGCCGATGTCACGATCATCGACCTCTCGATCCCGCGTCTGCGCCAGCTCGAGAATCGCTTCAACGGCGAGATCCAGACCCGTGCCTCGTCGCAGTACGAGATCGCCGAGCAGGTGCGCGACGCCGACCTCGTGATCGGCTCGGTGCTGATTCCGGGTGCGCAGGCGCCGAAGCTCGTCACCGACGAGATGGTGGCGTCGATGAAGCCGGGGAGCGTTCTCGTTGACATCGCGATCGACCAGGGCGGATGCTTCGAAGGGTCGCGCGCGACCACCCACGACGACCCGACCTTCGCCGTGCACGACAGCATCTACTACTGCGTCGCGAACATGCCGGGCGCGGTTCCGGCGACCTCGACGCGCGCGCTGACCAACGCGACGCTGCCGTACGTGATCGCCCTGGCCGACAAGGGTTGGCAAAAGGCGCTGGCCGACGACGCTGCGCTGGCGAAGGGACTGAACACCCACGCCGGTCGCGTCACCAACGAGCACGTGGCCGCTGCTCTCGACCTGCCGCTGCTTCCGTTGGCTGAGCTGGTCGCGTAGCGTCTTGCGCCGGCGCACGGGGTCTCGGCAGGCCCGGGCAGTGCGGTGGGCGGGTCCGGGTTCAGGAGTGGAGTGCGTGTCGCGGTAGCGGATGCCCTCGATTCCGGGGGAGTACCTCGGTCGACACGCCTCCACTCCTGAACTAGGTTCTGCGCGAAGGTTGGGCGCGCGAGGTGTCGACAGGCTCGACCACCGGAGTGGGCGGGTCCGGGTTCAGGAGTGGAGTGCGTGTCGCGGTGGCGCGCGCTCGGGATTCCGCACGATTCCGCGGGAGCACCTCGGTCGACACGGCTCCACTCCTGATTTCGGTACCCCCGGTGGGGTCCGGTGACGAGTTGGGCGCGCGAGGTGTCGACAGGCTCGACCACCGGGGTGGGCTGGGCCCAAAACTAGGAGTGGAGTGCGTGTCGCGGTGGCGCGCGCTCGGGATTCCGCACGATTCCGCGGGGGAGTTATGGACGACACGCCTCCACTCCTGCTTTCGGTACCCCCGGCGAGGCGCGCGACGAGTGCTCGCTACTCCTGGAATTCCTCGGCGCGGGAGCGGTCCCAGAGCGCCAGCCGGGTGTGCGCCGGCTCGCCGATCCGCTCCACGACCAGGTGTAAGAGCTGCTCGGTCAGCATGAACGCCGCCGTCATGCTCTGGAACGCGTGCTCGGTCACGCTCGTGACATCGAGCACGACGTCGGCGCGCGGAGCGACCGGGCAGGCGAGGCTGTCGGTGACCAAGATGAGGGTCGCCCCCCGACGCTTGGCGGCCTCGGCGAGTTCTTCGGCGCTGCGCTGGTAGCGGTGAAAGTCGAACAGGACCACGACATCGCGGTGGTTGAGGTCGACGATCGTGCCGAGATCCTTACCCTGCGGGTCAGAAATCATGCGCACGCCCGGTCGCAACTGTTCCAGGTGCAAGCCGAGATGGAAGGCCACAAGGTAGGAGAACCGACCACCGACCAAGACGATGCGCCGAGTCGGGTCGGCCAGCAGACCGACGGCCGATTCGTAGGAGGCTTCGGGAATGCGGGCGAGCGACTCCACCGACCGATCGGCCTGTGTGCGGCTGTGCCGCAGCGCCACCTCGCGCGCAGACCCGGTCTCCACCTCGGTGCGCAGGCGCACCAGCGGGCCAGTCGACTGCCGAGTCAGCTCCTCGCGCAACGCTTTCTGCAGCTCCGGAAAACCAGTGAAGCCGAGGCTCTGCGCAAACCGCAGCACGGTCGGCGGACTCACCCTGGCCTGCTGCGCGAGCCCCGCCGCTGTTGAGAGTCCGGCACTGGGATAGTCGGACAGGAGCACCCGGCCCACCTGCCGTTCGGCTCTGCTCAGCGAAGCGAGCACTGCCGACACCTGGTCAGAAACGGTCGGAGAGGATGCGTCCACGCGCTCAGTCTGCCAGTATCGGCGCGATCGATGCTCTGCCATCCGCCAGGCTGATGGTAATCACAGATTCCGCCGGCATGGGCCGCCAGCCGGCCTCGGCCACGCCGGTCGAACCGATCAGCACTGTGCCGTCTGGCTTCGTCAGCCACTGCAGCGAGTAGTAGTCGTCGGCGTGGGCATCGGGAAGGTCGAACTCGCGCAGCATCGTCACGTCTTCGTCGCTGAGGAAGCTGCGTGCGTTGGCATGCACGACCACCAGATTCGAAGCGTCGAGGATGATCGCGTTGAGGCTTGCGGCCGGGTAGGCGTGGCGCAGCTCACGCGCCGTAGCGAGCGACGCAGCCGGCAGTGCAAGACCGGCGCGCATCTTCTCCCTGATCAGCGAAAAATACATCTCGCTGTCGGTATCGCCCTGCATATCGGCCAGGCTCGCTGGTGCCAGCAGCCCTCTGATGCGGTCGATCGGTTTCAGTGTGCCGTTGTGCTCGAACGAGATTGCGTCGGCGAGAAACGGATGCGTGTTGTCGTCGCCGATCTCGAGCCCGAGTGTCGCCCAGCGCAGGTGAACCATGGCGGCGCGTGCCGGGGTGTCGAGCGTGCGGTGAAAGTCCGGGTCTGCCGCGGCGGACAGCGGCGACTTGTGCACGGCGGGCTGTGATCCGACCTCGGGCACTCCGGCCCACCCCCAGCCGTCGCCGTGAACCTGGGCGAGAGAGATCAGGCACTGCAAGCCGGAATCGCCCAGCTCCTGATCGACCGTGCTGGAGCGCGGAGCCACGAATGCAAAGAGTCGGCACATCTGGGGGTCCTCCACGGTTGGGGCGGGTGCAATCTGAAATAAATATTACATGTTTTGAAAATGTAATGCTTTTGAAACATTTTTGCCGCATGATTGTCGAACAACGACGTACCGACGAAAGCGATCCCATTGTGACCCTGCCGACCAACCGCTCCACACGCGACGAACTCGAAGCAGCAATGCTCGCCCTGGAAAGCGCCGGAGTGGCCCTCCTCGTCGGAACAGCATTGGACTATGCCGGAGTGACCCGCAGCAAGGGAGTCCCGGTTCGTCGGCTTGCCGCGTTCCACGAGACCGGCATGGGAGCCTCACCGACCTGGGTCGTCTTCTGCTCAGACAACGGAATCGCCTTCACCCCCTCGATCGGCGTCGTCGGCGACTTGCGGCTGCGCATCGACAGCAGTCAAGTGCGCCAGATCGACGAGGGCCTGGCCTGGGGGCCCACCGACTACTACAACCAAGACGGCACCCTCTCCGAGTCGTGCGCACGCGGTCGCCTCGCCGCTGTCGTCGAGAGTGCGGCGGCACTCGGCCTGGCCCCGCTCATGGGAACCGAGCTGGAGTTCACCCTCACGACCCGTGACGGTCAGGAGCTTCCGAAAACCGCCTGGTCCGCCTACGGCATGAGCGCGGTCATCCGAAACCGGGAGTTTCTCGTCGACCTCACCGCGAGCCTCGAGAAGGCGGGCGTCTGGCCGGAACAGATTCACGCCGAGTACGGCGTCGACCAGTTCGAAGTGTCGCTGGCCCCGGCGAGCCCGGTCGCCATGGCCGACGCCAGCATCCTGGCCCGCATTGTGATCGGCATCGTCGCCGAGCGTCACGACATGGCCGTGTCGTTCTCGCCGCTGCCATGGATCACCCGCTCGGGCAACGGCGCCCACCTGCACCTCTCGCTCAGCCGCGACGGTGCCGGACTCTTCGGGGGCGGCGATGGCCCCCACGGGATGACGGCAGAGGGCGGCTCAGCCATCGCCGGCATCCTGGCGGCACTGCCCGAATTGCTCGGCGTCTATGCGGGAAGCGCCATCTCTGCGCAACGGTTGAAGCCCGGAAGCTGGTCGGGCGCCTCGGCCTGCTGGGGCCTGGAGAACCGGGAAGCGGCATTGCGTTTTCTCGCGGGAACACTCGGCAACCCGCACGGCGCAAACATCGAGCTCAAGATCGTCGACCCCAGCGCCAACATCTACATTGCCGCTGCCGCCCTTCTCGGTTCAGCGCTCCACGGCGTGACGCACAGCCTGCCGCTCCCGGCAGAGGTATCGACCGATCCGGCGAGCGTCGGCGCGTCGAGCGTCGGCTCGGCGGGCGTCGACTCGGCGAGCGGGTCAGACCCGGCCGTGCTTGCGCTTCCCGCCGACCAGAAGAGCATCCTGGACGCGTTGGAGCAGTCGGCCCTCGCCGTCGAAATCCTCGGCGCCGGAATCGTCGAAGGCGTTGTCGCCGTTCGTCGCCACGAACAACAGGTTTTTGCCGACGCCAGCCCCGAAGAGATCGCTGCCGCGCTGCGCTTCGCCTGGTCCTGACCCAGCCCCCAGTCCACCATCGCACCGCGGCATCCGCTGCTGTGCCCCACCTCGTTTGCTGATTCGTCTCACCGATCGCCCACCTTGAGAGCACTGGAGTACATCATGGCAACAGACACCATTCCGCCCAAAGCAATCAAACGTCGACTTCCACTCTGGGTGGCGGTGGCACTGTCATTGGCGACAGTCGGCCCCACGCTCGCCATGGCCGGCAACGGTCAGGGCTTGATCGGAATCGTCGGAAAGTCGATCCCCCTCGTCTTCGTGATCGGGTTGGTCGGCGTCGCGCTCGTCGGCTACGGGTTCGTGCGGCTCACCCGGCACCTCAACCACGCCGGTTCGGCCTACGCCCTCGTCGGCGGCACCATCGGCCCGCGCGCCGGGTTCTTCTCCGGATTCGCGATGCTCGGAGCGTACGTCGGCTTCTCCATCGGCACGCTGGCCCTCACCGTGACCTTCATCAACGCCTTCTTGGCGGAGCTGCAGAGCGGATCGGCCGACCCCTACCAACTGCCGTGGCCGATCGTCGCGATCGTCGGCGCCGTGGTCTCGTTTCTGCTGGCCGGCCGTGATGTCTCCCTGATCGCCAAGGTGCTGCTGGTCATCGAGGGAGTGGGAATAATCGCGATGCTCGTTCTCGTCGCCGTGATCTTCGCCAACGGCGGGGCCCCGACCACCGGTGTCGATTTCAGCGTCTTCAGCTTCGAGGGCGTCGACGTGTCGCAGGTGATGGCGGGTGTCGTGGCGGCATTCCTCTCCTGGGCCGGCTTTGAAGCCTGCGCCTCGCTCGGCGAGGAGACCGACAACCCCAAGCGCAACATCCCGCGTGCCCTCGCCGGCACCCTGCTGCTCACCGGGGTGCTGTTCATCGTCGTCATGTTCGCCCAGACCATCGGCTTCGGCACCGACGAGGCCGGGCTCACCGCCTTCCAGACCTCCGGCAACACGCTGGGCGACCTCGGTCACGACTTCATCGGCAGCTGGTTCGGCCTGATCGTCATCTTCACCGCGATCTGCGCGGCCTTCGGCTGCCACGTCGCCACCGCGGCGACGTCGGGCCGGATGCTCTACGCGTTCGCCCGGGATGGCTTCGGCCCGAAATACCTCTCGGTGCTCGATGTGAAGACCGGCAGCCCGCGCCGCGCCACCCTTCTTGTCGTGGTGCTGGCACTGGTCGCGAACCTCGTCTGCGCTGCAACGGGTTGGCCCGTAATGGGAACCGGTAATCCGCCTCTCGACGCCTACTTCCTCTTCGCCGTCGCCGGCGCCGTCTGCCTGATGGTGGCCTACTTCATGGTGGAAATCGCGGCGGTCTGGTTCACCGGCAATCGCAAATTCGACGTCGTGCACGGCGGTCAGGGCCGGTTGCTCGGGATCGCATTGCCCGGGCTCGGCGCGGTCGTCATCGCCGTCGTGCTCTGGTTCAACGTCAAGGACTCCTCGGATCCCGCCGCTGCCCCGCTGCTCGGTCTCTACTGGTGCCTGCTCGGCCTGGTGCTGGCGCTCGCCGCTTCACGGATCGCCACCAAGGTCGGTGCGGCCCTCACCGCCGAACTCGACCTGCCGTCGCTCGGCAAAGAGCTCGACCCCTTTGAGAAAGTCGGCAAGTGACCTCTCTGCTTGAGCGCGATGCGCGGGTGATCGCCGGTGTGGAGAAGCTGAGGTTCTTCCCGCTCGAAGTTGTCGAGGGTCGCGGCTCGAGCCTGTTCGACCCTGCCGGGCGCGAACTGCTTGACCTGTCGGCCACCTGGACGGCCTCTGGCCTTGGCCATGGACATCCGGCGATCGTCGCGGCGATGACCGAGGCGGCTCGTACCGCACCGGGCTCCGGTGGGTTGTCGGCCATCCACCCGGACTCGGTCGGGCTGGCCGAAGACCTGCTCGCGCTCGTTCCCGGCAGCGGTGAGCGACGTGTTTACCTCGGTCACGCCGGCTCCGATGCCAATGATGTGGTGCTGCGCGCCTGCCGTCATTTCACCGGCCGACGCACCGTGCTCGCGTTCGAGCAGAGTTATCACGGCGGCGTCGGGCTGGCCATGGCGGTGTCGGGTCAGCAAGTGGATGCCGGCCATGCGGCCGACCCGGATGTCGCGTTTCTGCCGTACCCGAACCCGTTACGCCCCTTCACCGGTGACATCGACTCGACTGTTGCCGCGGTGCTCGAGCAAGCACGCACGCGATTGGCCGGCGGAACGATCGCCTGTCTGATTGTGGAACCGATTCTCTCGGACGGTGGACTGGTGGTGCCGCCGGCCGGGTTTCTCGCGGCGTTGCACGCGCTCTGCCGGGAGTTCGAGGTGCCGCTGATCTGCGACGAAGTCAAGGTGGGCCTCGGCCGCACCGGCGCCCTGCACGCGTTCTCGTTCGACGGAATCGAGCCAGACATCGTCACGTTCGGCAAGGCGCTCGGCGGCGGCCTGCCGTTGTCGGCGGCCGTCGGGCCGGCGGCGATTCTCGACCATCCGGCCGGCTCCGCCCTGCTGACCACCGCAGGCAACCCGATCTGCACGGCTGTCGGACGCGCGGTACTGCAGACGATCGTGGGCGAAGATCTGCCCGCGCGGGCCGGAGAAGCCGGTACCCGATTCCGTGCCGGTCTCGACCGGATCGCGGCCGGGCACGGCGTCGATGCCGGCCGGTCCGCCGAACGGATCGGCGATGTGCGCGGGCGGGGGCTCACGATTGGGCTGGAACTCGTCGGCGACCGTGCCGGCCTGACCGCCGATCCGCGGCTGGCACAGCGCGTCGTCTACCGGGCCTGGCAGCTCGGCGCCGTGGTCTACTACGTGGGCGGGAATGTGCTTGAGATCACGCCGCCGCTGATCATCACCGACGACGAAATCGACCGCTCCGTCGACATCCTCGATCGAGCGATCAGCGACGCGATGGCCGGAAAAGTAAGCGATGAGGAAGTGAAACCGTATGCCGGATGGTAGCCGCGACAGTCAAGGCCGCGACAGTCAAGACAGCGAGAGTCACGACCGCGAGATTCTGGGCCGCGACATTCTCGCTGGGCTCAACGGTCGGGTGCCCGCCGCGCTCGCCGAGGCGGTGACCAGCCTGCCACTGGTCGACCACCACGTGCACGGATGCTTCACCACGGCCCCGACGCGCAGCGAGTTCGAGCAGGCCATCAACGAAGGCTCGCCCGATCCGATCCCGTCATTCATGACCATGTTCGACTCGCCGCTCGGCTTCGCGATCCGGCGCTGGGGCGCCCCGGTGCTCGGGCTGCCGGCGCACGCGAGCGCCGAGGACTACTGGGCGGCACGGTCGGCCCTGCCGGTGGACGAGCTGGATCGCAGGTTTCTGAGTCCCGCCGGCGTCGACCGGTGGATCATCGACACCGGGTTCAGCACGGGAGCCATTTCGTCGCCGGCCGTCATGACCGAACGGTCGGGCGCGCCGAGTTCTGAAATTCTGCGTCTCGAGCAGCTGGCCGAACAGCTCATCGATCGGGGCGCATCCGCGTCGTCGTTCGCCGACGACTTTCGGGCCGCACTGCAGGCTGCAGCGCCGGGCATCGTCGGCTTCAAGACCATCGCGGCCTATCGCACCGGATTCGACATCGAGTGGTCTCAGCCGGCGGATGCGGCAGTGGCGCGAGCCGTCGCCGCCTGGCAGGCCGCCGCCACCAGCGGCCCGGCCAGGCTGACCGACCCCGTGATCATCGCGTTTCTCATTCATGCCGCGGCCGCACTGCGCCTGCCGATTCAGTTTCACGTGGGGTTCGGCGACCGGGACATGGATCTGCACCGTTCCAACCCCATGTTGCTGCTCGGTCTGTTGCGGCAGAGCGCGCTGGCCGAGACGCCTGTCATGCTGCTGCACTGCTACCCGTATCACCGGGAGGCCGGCTACCTCGCGCAAGCGTTCAACAATGTCTATTTCGACGTCGGGCTCAGCGTCAATTACGTGGGCGCGCAGAGCCGGCAGATCGTCGCGGAGTCCCTCGAGCTGGCGCCGTTTGCCAAGCAGCTCTACTCGTCCGACGCGTTCGGGCTGCCCGAGCTACACCTGCTCGGCTCCGTGCTCTGGCGACGCTCGATGGCGCAGGTGCTCGGCGACTGGGTGACCCAGGGCGACTGGGCGGAGGCCGACGCGATCCGGGTCGTCGAGATGATCGGTGCCGGGAACGCCAGGAGGATCTACGGGGTCTGATTATCGTTGGTCGAGGAGGCCGCCCGCGGCCGTCTCGAGACCTGGTGAGCCGACGTTCGAGCGCAACCCGAGTTCAAGGATTGGCTCACGAGATCTCGAGACGCGGCCTCCTGCGTCGGCTGCTCCTCGATCAACGGGGCGGGAATGCGTGACTCAGTGCGCGCCGCAGGTGTCGCCGACGACCAGCGTTCCGGGCAACATATGATGCTGCGCGTCACCGTGCTCGAGCCAGGCGTCGAGCGTCTCATAGGCGGCGACCGCCAGCTGTTGCAGGGGGAGCGCTACCGTCGTCATCCGGATGCTGCCACGCAGCGTCTCGCGGATGCCGTCGAAACCGACGACGGCGAGATCCTCCGGCACACGCAGCCCGAGCACCGCTGCCGCGCGCATCGTGGCCAGAGCCTGTTCGTCGGTCGTCGCGAAGATGACCCGAGGCGGATGCTCGGCGCCCAGAATCGAGAGCACGGCCGACTCGGCGTCGAAACGGTCGTAGGAGACCCGGTGCAGCCGGTCATCGGTGGGCAGCCCCGCCTCCTGCATGGCCTGAAGCCACCCGAGTTCGCGACGCCCGGACGGGCCGACGTCGTTGGGTCCGGTCAGACAATGGATGTCGGTGTAGCCGTGTTCCAGCAGGTGGCGCACGGCCTCGAACGCCCCACCGGCATCGTCGAAGAGCACACGCGGGCCCTCTGACTCGAGCGGGGCCGAGTGCAGGTAGATGCGCGGACAGTCATCGGCGTCTGCGCCTCCCTGCCCGACGCTCGTGACGAAGATTCCGCGTGCGCGCAGGTCGGAGAACGCGTTCTCGTAGTCGACCTCCGTCTCGCGCTTGTAGGCGGTGTTGCCGAGGAGCGTGAGCAATCCGCGGCGACGCCCCTCCGCTTCAAGATGGCGGGAGAGCTCACTGAAGAACGCATTCGACGAATCGGGAACAAGCAGCCCGACCAGGTTGGAACGCCCGGCGCTCAGCGCGCTGGCGAGCGGGTTGCGGCGGTACCCCAGAGTCGCGATCGCGCTCTCGACTTTCGCCTTCGTCGCAGGCGACACCGTGCGTGGCCCGTCGTTGATGACATAGCTCACGACTGCCGTCGAAATGCCGGCCAGGCTGGCCACATCGGCCAGCGTCGGTCGTCGTGTCGGTGTGCTCACGCTCCCCACTCTAGTCAGGGCGTCATGCGAAGTAGCGTTCTTGACAACAACGAATCTAAGCGCTTAGTATTTCGAACAGTTTCCCGAATCCTCCTGCTGTTGAGCGGCGCTGTGGTGCGCCGGGGAGTTTCTCTCACCGACGAGAAAGCCGAATGATCGATGGACGAAATAGCCGTGGCACTCCCTGAGTCGACGACGACCCCTGTCGGGGACGCATCCGTCGGCCAGGCCAAAATCGAATGGGTGCGGCGCCACTCGCCCGTGCTCAACGGATTCGTGCGCGAGACCCTCGCTGACGGAGCCCTGGCCGGCGTGCGCATCGCTGTCGTCGTTCACCTCGAAGCCAAGACGGCGTTTCTCGCCACGGTGCTGGCCGACGCCGGCGCCGAGGTCATCGTGGCCGGGAGCAACCCGCGCACGACGAACGGTGACGTCGTCGAGGCGCTGCGCGCCCAGGGCCTGACGGTCGTCGCGGAACCGGACGGCGACTACGACAGCTGGGAGCGCGAACTGCTCGCCGCCGCCGACTACGCGCCCGACTACATCATCGACGACGGTGCAGAGCTGACGATGCGGATGGCGCAGTTCCGGCCGGAGCTGTACCAGCGTTTACAAGGGGTGTCAGAGGAGACCACGACCGGTACCTCCCGTCTGCACGCCATGTCGGCCGCCGGCAAATTGCCGTTCAAGACGCTCACCGCCAACGACGCGCGCTGTAAGCACCTCTTCGACAACAAGTTCGGCACCGGACAGACCACCGTGCAGGCGCTGCTCAACCTGACCAACCGCCAGATCGCGGGCGCTCGCGTCGTCGTCGTCGGCTACGGTTTCGTCGGTCGCGGCATCGCGCAGTATGCGCAGGCCATGGGTGCACGCACCTTCGTGATCGAGATCGACCCGGTGCGTGCCCTCGAAGCACACATGGACGGCCACACGATCGGTGCGGCCAAAGATGTGCTGCCGACCGCCACCATGGTGGTCACCGCCACCGGCGGAATGCGGGCCATCGGCGAAGCAGACTTCCCGTACCTGCGCGACGACGTCGTGCTTGCGAACGCGGGTCACCATGACCTCGAGGTGGATGTCGACGCGCTCGCCGCAGCATCCACTCTGACCACGGAGCCGCGCACGAACATCGTCACCTACCGTCTCGGTGACCGGGACATCCACGTGTTGAGCGGTGGCGCCCTGGTCAACATCGCCGGCGGCAGCGGCCACCCGGTCGAGATCATGGACCTCACCTTCGCGGTGCAGGGCCTTGGCATCCATTACCTCGCCACCACCGACCTGGCCGACGGGGTGCACATCATTCCGAAGCACCTCGACGACGCGATCGCCGCCGCGAAGCTCGCCAGCCTCGGCGTGACGCTCGATGAGGTTCGCCCCGAGCAAGAAGACGATTCCGCTGACTGGCTCGAAGGGATTCCCAGCGCATGAACGCATCGATGAGCGAAACCGTCACACCCTCTGCCGGGCAGGGACGCATCGACTGGGCCTTGCGGGGCATGCCCGTTCTGAAAGCCATTGAGAAACGCCTCACCGAGTCGGGCACCCTGGTCGGGCTCCGCGTCGGCGTGGCACTCGTGCTTGAGCCCAAGACCGCCAATCTGGCTCTGGCGCTGAACCGTGCCGGGGCCGACGTCAGCGTCTACTGCGTCGGACGCAACACCGACGGTCGCGTGGCATCGGCGCTCGCCGAGGCCGGCCTGCAGGTCTTCGCCGAAGAAGGCGCCGGCGACGAGCGCGACCTGGAGCTCGCCCGTGACTTCTTGCGCACGAAGCCCGACATCCTGCTCGACGACGGCGCTTCACTCATCCGTCTCGCACACCGCGAGTTTCCTGAGCTCGTCGCCAGCATGCTCGGCGCCGCCGAAGAGACGACCAGCGGGGTGCGCCCGCTACGCGCGATGAACGACGAGGGTGCACTTCACATCCCCGTCATCGCCGTCAACGACGCCAAGACCAAGTACCTCTTCGACAACGTCTACGGCACCGGCCAGAGCTGTGTCATGGCCATGCTCGACATCACCAACCTGCAGCTGGCCGGCCGCAACGTCGTCGTCGTCGGCTACGGCTGGGTCGGTACGGGGGTGGCCAAGCACGCCGCCGCGATGGGGGCCCGCGTGATCGTGACCGAGCTCGACCCGATCAAGGCTTTGCAGGCGTTGCACGACGGATACCGCGTGCTCAGTCTCGCCGACGCCGCGCCGCAGGCGGAGGTCATCTTCGCGGCGACCGGCATCGCCGGTGTTGTCACCGCCGCGCATGTGGCCGACCTGCCGAGCGGCGCCATCCTCTGCACAGCGGGCGGCGGCGCGTTCGAACTGCCGATGGACTACCTCGATTCGACGGGCACCGGTCGAATCGTGCGCGAGGCCATCACCGAATACACGCTCCCATCTGGCAAGACGGTGCAGGTCATCAGCGAGGGCGACTGCCTCAACTGCGCCGATGCCGAGGGCAACCCCATTGAAGTGATGGACCTGTCACTGTCGCTTCAGGCGCTCGCCGCCGAACAGATCGCCACCGAAGCCACGAGCTGGGCACCCGGCGTCTACCCGATCTCTGTCGACGCCGAAAACGCCGTCGCCGTGATCAGACTGCGCCACGAGGGCGCCACCCTCGAACCCCTGACCGACGAGCTCACCGCTGCAATGCGCAGCTGGTAACGAGAGGACACCACGACCATGTTCGGTTCGAAACTTCATAAGCGCAGTGCCGCAGCAGTCGCTGCGGTCGCGCTGTCCGGCCTGCTCCTGACCGCATGTTCCGGCGGTTCCACAGCCCCCACAGAGCTCACCCCCGGCACCGTTCCCGACGCGAAGACCAGCCTCACGGTGTGGTCGTTCCTGCCCGGCAACTACGACAAGGGCGTTGAGGCCTACGACGCGATCGCCGCCGGCTTCACCAAGAAGTACCCCCAGGTCACGGTCAAGGTCGTCGACATGCCCTACCCGACCTACTTCGACCAGGTGCGCAACGCCACCGTCGCGCAGAAGGGCCCCGACGTCATCACGATGTACGGCGGCGCGCAGGCGATGAGCTACAAGAACGGCCTGTTCCCGCTGCAGAACGCCATGGAACCCGACGTCAAAGAGAACCTGAAGTTCGTGGCCGACAACTTCTCCCAAGACGGCAACCTCTACATCCTGCCGACCGGAACCTACGGCTACGCGATGATGGTCGACCAGGCGAAGTTCGCCGAAGCCGGCGTCGACCCCGTCGCAGGTATGAAGGACTGGCCGAGCCTGCTCGACACCTGCAAGACCCTGAGCGCGAAGGGCATCCAGCCGATCGCGTCCGGGTGGAAAGACGGCTTTCTGTTCGAGACGTTCATGTACATGATCTCCAGCCAGATGATGGACACCGAGACGCTGAACCAGTGGATCGCCGGTGAGATCCCGCTCGATGACCCCATGTTCGCCGACGCGACCAGCTACATCACCGGCATGAACGACGCCGGCTGCTTCGGCGACGACGCGGCGCTTGGCCGCAACATGTACGACGACGCGTTCAACCAGTACTACGCCGGCGAAGCCGCGATGATGGTGACCGGTTCGCTGAACACGGCGCAGCAGGCCTACGACACGATCCCCACCACCACGGTGATGGCGCTGCCGCAGGTTCCGTCGTCTCAGCACGACGCCCTGATCGACGCCGGTGCTGAAGCCGGCTGGTCGGTGACCAAGTGGACCAAGAGTCCAGAGGCATCCGTCGCGTTCGTCAACTACATGGCCGGGCCAGAAGCCCAGAAGATTCTCTGGGACATGGCCGGTGTGCCGCCGAACCTGAAGAACCTCGAGGTTGAGCCGACGACGCCGATGCAGCAGGCATTCTTCCCGCTGCTTGCGAACCCGGAGAACCACACGGGCTTCGCGGCCTTCCCGCTGCCGGTGCTCGCCACCTTCGAACGCAATGCGGCGCCGTTGATGGGTGGCACCCTGAGCGAGGCTGACTTCCTCAAGCAGGCACAGTCAGCGTTCGTCAAGGCCAAGTAGCTCACCCTCGTGAGCAACTGACAGCAAGCAACAGGAATAGCCATGACACCTGTCCCAATCTCTGGAGGCACGCTGCGGCAGCCGCGGCGGTCGAGCACCTCGCTCGACCGCTCGCGGTTCCTCGGCACCGGCCTGTTTCTGCTGCTGCCGGTCGTCATCCTCGAAGTCGCCCTCTTCTTCGTTCCGCTCGTCTACATCTTCTTTCGGTCGACCTATGACTGGCAGCCGGGGGGAGAGTCGACCTTCATCGGCGTCGACAACTACACGGCGTTGTTCGCCGACCCCGAGTTCTGGGAAGTCGTCGGCAACCAGCTGTTCTACCTGCTCGGCCTGCCCCTCTGGGTGATCGCGCCGTTGGTCGTCGCCTACCTGCTGCGCGAGAACGTGGCCAAGGCCGGCATTTTTCGGTCGATCTACTTTCTTCCCGCCGTCATGTCGCCGGCGATCGTCGGCCTCGTCTTTCGTTCGCTGCTCTCCGGTGATGGCCCGGTCAACTCGTTTCTGAACAACATCGGGCTGGGCGAATTCGCGCTGCCCTGGCTGACGGATGCCGCGCTGGTCAAGCCGGTCATCATCATTCTGGTTCTCTGGGCCGGGTTCGGCACCGGCGTGCTCATCTTCTCTTCCGCGTTCGCGGCGGTGCCGCAGAGCCAGTTCGAGGCCGCGCGACTCGACGGCGCCGGGTTCTGGCGGGAGTTCTGGTACATCGCGATTCCGAACATCCGCTCGACGGTTGTGCTCTGGACGATGTTTCAGGTCATTTCGATCTTTCTGTTCATGTTCGCCTGGATCTACGTGCTCACCGGTGGAGGCCCCGGCCTCGCCAGCACCACCATGGACTACGCGATCTACCAGAACTTCATGCGGTTCGGCTACTTCGGAACTGCCGCCGCACAATCGGTGGTGCTCGTCGTGATGATTCTGGTGATCGCCAGTTTGACCGTCGTCATTCCGGCGGTGGTGCGCCTGGTCACCGGTCGGGTGCGCCCTCGTGCAGCCGTTGCAACGGTCACGCTCGCTGCGCCGGCGCGCGCAACCGATCGTGCGGCGGGAGAAGCGTCATGACGACCATTGCCACCGAACGCAAAGTGAAGACCGGCATCGCGGTGCTCATCGCGATTCCGTTCATCATTCCGTTCCTCTTTCTCGTCTCGACGACGGTGCGGAGCCCCGCCGACTATGCGGCCAACCCGGGCGGGCTGCCCCGCTCGTTCACGCTCGACAACCTGGTGAACGCCTGGAACGACGCGAACCTGGGGATGGCGCTGCTCTCGACACTGTTCGTGTCGGTCATCGCCTGCCTGGTCTGTGCCTCGACCGCGTTGGCCGGCGCCTACTGGTTTCGGATTCACGACGGCCGCTTCATCGGAATGGTGCGGGCCGTTCTGGTGGCCGGCTACGCGATCCCGATGATCGCCTGGCTGATCCCGGTCTTCGTGATCCTGGCCAACGGCAACCTGACGGGCAACCTGTTCGTCGCCGGCATCGTCAACGGCGTCTCGAGCCTGCCATTCGCGCTCTACCTGGTGCACACCTTCTATAAGCAGGTGCTCACCGCTGAAATTCTTGAAGCCGTCACCCTCGACGGCGCCGGCACTCTCAAGGCGTTCTGGCACGTGGCGATTCCGATGTCGCTGCCTGCCCTCGCATCCGTTGTGGCTCTGGTTTTCGTCTGGTCGTTCGGCGACCTGCTCATCTCGGCAACACTGCTGCAGTCCGACCCCGCCGTCTACACGGTGACACTGGCCGCTACTTCGCTCTCCACGCGAGAAGAAGTCAATTTGCAGGGGCAGGCCGCGGCGGCCCTCGTCGCGCTCCTGCCGACAATCGTTGTGTTCCTTTTCGCCCAGAAGTCTCTGGCGAAGGGTTTCGGAGGCGGAAGTGAAAAGTAAGGTTTTTTCGGCGGACTGGGTGCTGCCCGTTGCGGCGCAGCCGATTCGAAACGGCGTTGTCGTCGTTGCCGATGAGCGGATCGTCTGGCTCGGCACGGCCGATGAGATGCCGGCTGAGTGGGCGGAGAGCCCGGTCGAACGGCGTTCCGGCGTGCTCATGCCCGGGCTCGTCAACGCGCACACCCACCTGCAGTACACGCACTTCGACGAGGTGGGCCGCGGCAGTTTCACGAGCTTTGAGGACTGGTCGGATGCGTTCGGTCTCGTCTACGACGAGGTCACCGATCCGTCGGCCTGGCGCGACGCCGCCCTCGATGGGGCCAGGCAGGGCATCGCCACCGGCACGACCGTGTTCGCCGAGATCGTCACCAACGATGAGGCGCGCGGCTCGCTCTCCGAGTGCCGGGTCACCGGAATCGAGTACCTCGAAGCCATCGGCGAGTTCGGCAACTCCTGGCGCGACGGCGGACGCGACACTTTTCTCGCGCGGCTCGCGGCTTCAGGCGCTGTTCCGTTCGGGGTGTCGCCGCACGCGCCGTACAGCCTCGACGGCGCGGTCATCTCCGATCTGATGCAGATCGCGGCCGAGCGCGACCTGCGCGTGCACTCGCACGTCGGGGAGTCGGCGGTCGAAGCAGACCTATACCGTTCCGGTGTCAACACCGTCTTGACCGCTTATGGCGACCTGCGCGACGAGTTCGAGCTGGTGCGCAAGGGCGGGGTCGGCCACACGACGGCCGAATATGCCGATTCCATCGGGCTGCTCGTGCCGACCGCGCACCTCGCTCACGCCATCTATCTCGATCGGGCCGAGCGCGATCTGTTGCGCTCTCGGGGCACTCAGGTTGCTCTCTGCCCACGCTCGAACAAGGTCATCGGCCTCGATGCGCCCCCGGTCGCGGCCTATCTCACCGAGGGCCACGAGATCGCCGTTGGCACCGACTCGCTCGCGTCGTCGCCGTCGATGGATTTGATGGCGGATGTCGCACTGCTCGCAGTTCTCGCCCGCGAGCAGGGCTACACCGACGACGACCTCTATCGGCGCCTCGTCAGGGCGGCCACTCTCGGGGGCGCGCTGGCGATGGGGGTGGCCGACAGCCTCGGCTACGGCTCGTTGACCGTGGGTGGGCCGGCGGATCTCGCGGTGTTCGACGTCGACGTGCACGGCGACGACGTCGAGCGCGCTGTCGTCGAGCAGGCGGCGGGGCGCTGCACGCTCACGGTGTCGGCCGGTCGGGTCGTTCACGACTCGTCGCTGGCGCCGGTCGGCTGACGTTCGCCGTTTCGACGAATTCGTCGTCACGATTTCGCTGCCCGTTCGTTAGCATGAGGGAGTGAACACCGCCCTCGACTTCTTCGGAAACCTCGCCGAGCTGTTCAGCTGGATCGGCTTGGGCCTGGGGCTGGTGTTCCTCGTTCTCTGGCTCATTGTGCGCTCGGTCAGCGGCCGGTGGATCGAGACCGATGCCGAGGTCGTCACCGAATCGGGCGGGGTCTGCCTGCGTTGGATGTCCATCGATGGGTTGCACGAGCGGTCGATCAGCGCCGCCGAATACGACCAACTTCACCGTGCCGACCGCGTGCGACTGTTCTACAGCCAGCACGCGCCAGAGCGCATCCGCTTTGACCGGATCGGACATGGCGAGAACACCCTGCGCCTGTTGACGGTGCTTCTTCTCGGCCTGGGTGCCGTGGCGCTTGTGGCGTCGATCGTGGTGCTGTTCATCGAGGCGTAACCGAGTTTTAGTGCGATACTTCACAGGGCGGGGCACAGCTTTGGGTCTTTTGCGCTCAGTGGGGCGAACGCGGGGCATGCGCGTGAGATGCTTGTCCAGCGAGATAAATATAAAACGTTGCGTTCACTTTTACGGGAATGTCGACGATGTTCAGCTCAGGGGCGATGTGCCGGGGCTCCATGCCATCGCGTCCTGCCGGCGTGCACCAGGCACGGGCCGCTGAACTGACACGAGATGAGAGGGTGGCGGATGACACCCCGCACACCCTCCGCTCACTCGACGAATCCGGCTCAGCCACAGCACATGGCTGCCCCGCACCCCGAACTCGGCCCGGCGCTGCTTCGCGGCGCGCTGATCGGTTTGAGCCTGTTTCTGCTCGTCGTCGTAGCCGCTGCAGTCGTCGTGCCACGCGCGATCGGCGCGGTGCCGATGCCGGTTCTCACCGGATCGATGGCGCCCACGTTCTCGGCCGGAGACCTGATTGTCGTGCAGACGGTTGCCCCAGAAGACCTGAGCGTCGGCGACATCGTCACCTTCCGGCCGCAGGGCGACGACCTGACGCCGCTCACTCACCGGGTGGTCAAAATCACTCGTGCCGATGGCAGAGTCCAGTCGCTCACGACGCAGGGCGACACAGACGCGTCTGCCGATGCGCCGATTGTTCCGGGCCAGGTGCTCGGCAGGTACCTCTACCGCATGCCCGGACTGGGTTTTGTTGCCCAGCTCACACCCACCGAGAGTGCCGACTCGAAATAGCTCGTGAGCGGCTCAGAGGTCTGGGCTCGATGGAGTCGCTGAGACCGGTAGTCGCTTAGATTGGGAGGCCGCTTGTCGGCGTTCGCTTCTTCTGCACCGTTTTCTTGAGCATGAACATCGGCAGGAAGAATGCCCCGAGGGCGGTTCCGAGCCAGACGACGAGGGTCGCCAGAATCCAGGTCTGCCAGCCGGTGATGTGCAGTCCGCCGGTGAACAGCGTGGAGAGCAGCAGCGCGACGAATGTGGAGAGCAGGCCGACGCCGCCGAGGAACGCCGGTGCGTTGCGCGCCGTCATCTTCATGATGAACGGTGACAGCACATTCTGAGCGACGGTGAAGACGACAATCGTCACGATGAATCCACCGACAGAAAGCTCAACCCCCGGCAGCAGCCAGGCCGCGGCGAGCAGGCCGAGTGTCGCGGAGAGAAGAAAGATCAGGGTTCGGATCAGAAGGCGCAGCATGTGCCGATGTTAACGTATGCCCGGTATCAGGGCGGGGATCGGCGCGTCTCTCGCATCACTTCGCGTCTCCTGGCATTGCTTCCCGCGCGCCGGTTCGGCCGCTCGTCGTGCGGTCGCTCGCTGACGCAGAAACCGTCCGCATTGCGCATCTGTCAGAAGAGACCGCACCGATCATGCGGCATCCGATGACTGGAGCGGTTTCTGACACGGGGATCTCTTGCCGCTGCCGCTTGCCGCACATCCTTCGCGGGCCCGACCATTGCCAGGGATCGTCAGCCCGGTTAAAATTGACCGTCGCTGTGTCGCCCGCGCAGGCTGGGGAGCACACAGCCGACCCGCACCCCGGCATCCGATCGCACCCCAAAGATCGCACCAGATAGATCCGCACCAGACACAAGCAGTGCCGGCGATCACTCATCGACAAGCACCTCTGGCAGGAGCTCATTCATGACAATCATCGAGGCGACCGGCCTCACCAAGACCTACCGTTCAAAAAGCGGTCCCGTTCACGCGCTCGCGGGCATGGACCTTTCGGTGCCGCGCGGCACGGTGAAGGCGCTGCTCGGCCCGAATGGGGCCGGAAAAACCACTGTCGTCAAAGTGTTGACGACCCTGATCAGGCCGGATACCGGCACCGCGTTCGTCGACGGAATCGACGTGGCCCAGAACCCGAAGGCCGTGCGCCGCATCATCGGGGTGTCCGGCCAGTATGCCGCGGTCGACGAAGACCTGACCGGTTTCGAGAACCTTGAGATGGTCGGTCGGCTCTATCATCTGGGCGCTGCCGTCGCCCGGCGTCGGGCCCACGAACTCATCGATCTCTTCGAGTTGACCGCGGCCGGCAACCGCCCGGTCAAGGGATTCTCCGGCGGGATGCGCCGCCGGATCGACCTGGCCGGTGCCCTCGTGATCAACCCGAAGGTGCTCTTTCTCGATGAGCCGACAACGGGGCTCGATCCGCGCAGTCGCCTGGCCATGTGGGACGTCATCACCACACTCGTCGCCGGCGGCACCAGCGTTCTCTTGACGACGCAATATCTCGAGGAGGCCGATCAGCTGGCCGACGATATCTCGGTCATCGATGATGGCGTCGTCATCGCCGAGGGAACCTCGGATCAGCTCAAGGCTCAGATCGGCGGGCACCGGGTGGTCGTGGCGCTCGTCGACGCGGCCGACGGTCCGGCCGCGCGTGACATCCTCGCGCGCTACGGCGCCGGCGAGGCGACACTGTCTGCCGACGGGCGCGGGGTCGAGGTGGCGGTGATCGATGGGCCGGGCGCCTTGCAACACGTGCTGGTCGACCTGGGTGAGGCGGGCATCCTGCTTCACGATGCCGGGATGCGCCGACCGACCCTCGACGACGTGTTTCTCAAGCTCACCGGGCACGCGGCGGAGAAAGCGGCTGCGACAGACGACGACCTCGCGGAGGCGGGCGGCGCCGCCAAGAAGAGCAGG
Source organism: Glaciibacter kafniensis (assembly GCF_039538945.1). Lineage (NCBI taxonomy): Bacteria > Bacillati > Actinomycetota > Actinomycetes > Micrococcales > Microbacteriaceae > Glaciibacter > Glaciibacter kafniensis. The sequence continues at coordinate 365,670 of NZ_BAABCN010000010.1, forward strand.
AGGGGCCAGAAGAAGGCTCGTGATACGAAGTTGGAGTCAGTGCGATGACCTCGAGTGCAACTCGTATTCCCACCTCGCTTCCGACGGCGGAACCCACGTCCAATCCATTTGCACTCTGGTACGCCGACGGCTGGACGGTGACCAAGCGCAACCTGATCAAGATCAAACGCTCACCCGACATGATCGTGTTCGCGGTCATCCAGCCGATCATGTTCGTGCTGCTGTTCAGCCAGGTCTATGCCGGGGCGATCGCGGTGCAGGGGACCGATTACGTGCAGTTTCTGATGGCCGGAATCTTCGCACAGACCGTGGTCTTTGGTTCGACCTTCTCGGGAAGCGCGATGGCACAAGATCTGAAATCCGGCATCATCGATCGGTTCCGCAGCCTGCCGATGAGTTCGTCGGCCGTGTTGATCGGCCGCACCAATAGCGACCTTGCGCTCAACACGATTTCGATGGTGATTATGATGCTGACCGGTCTCGTGGTCGGCTGGCGGGTGAACTCCTCGTTTCTCGAGTTTCTTGCCGGGCTCGGACTGCTGCTGCTGTTCAGCTACGCGTTCAGCTGGGTGATGGCGCTGCTGGGCATGAGCGTGCGGAGTCCGGAGGTCATCAACAACGCGTCATTCCTCATCCTGTTTCCGTTGACCTTCATCTCGAACGCCTTCGTGCCACTCGAGACGCTGCCGGAGCCGCTACGCACGTTCGCCGAGCTCAACCCGGTGTCGTCGCTCGTGCAGGCGGCCAGAGAGCTCTTCGGCAACACCGGTTCGGCGCCGGTTCCGGATGTCTGGACTCTGCAACACGCGACCCTCACCGTGTTGATCGGGGTGGTCGTCATGCTCGTCGTGTTCGTGCCGCTCTGCATCAGAAAGTTCGCCTCGATCAGTTCGCGCTGACATCCGTCTGCCAGTTCGCGCTGACATCCGTCTGCTCGGGCCGCCGATTGGTCGAGCCTGTCGAACCCGGTGGGTCGACCCGCAGGGGTACCGAAATCAGGAGTGGAGGTGTGTCGGCGGATGTCTGCCCGCGAGAAGACGGGACACGCCTGTCGCGACACGCACTCCGCCCCTGATTTCGGTACCCCCCCTGGTGCGCGCACGCATAGCCGCCGGCCATTTGTGACGCAATAAAACGGGCTGATTGAGCCGCGGGATGCGGCGCGGATAGTGTGAACGGGACTTGTTGACATGTTGCTCCTGCGGCGGTCAGCCCCCCTCCCTCGCGCACCGCAATCGAAAGGCACTCCTGTGAAGATCAGACCCGCCATTGCCCTCGTCGTCGCTCCACTCCTCCTCGGTCTCGTCGCCTGCTCCGCGCCGGCAGCGAGTGGCGAGGCGGCGAATGGCACGTCAGCCGGTGATTCGTCGGCAGCCGACCACACCGTGAAGGTGGCCGTGGTGCTCGGCGGCCTCGCGAACGACGGCGGCTTCAACCAGTACGCCGCCGACGCGGCCAACGCCCTCGTCGACAGCGGTGACATCGAGGTGCAGATTCGTGAGTCGGTGGCGAACCCGAGTGACGCAGAGCCGATCTTCCGCCAGTTCGCCGCCGACGGCTTCGACCTCGTCGTCGGCTGGGGTCTCGGCTTCTCGGACTCGGTGTTCAAGGTCGCCGCCGAGGTTCCCGACACCGCATTCATCGCGACCGGGAGCGCAGACATCCTCGACAAGGCCACCGCGAATGTCGAGACCTGGACCTACGCCACCAACGAGGTCGGCTACCTGACCGGCTGGATCGCCGGCAAGTCGGGCCTGTCGCCCGTCGCCGTCGTCGACGGCGAGTTGGCGCCGTTCAACGAGCTCTCCTACGACTACCTGTCGATTGGGTTGGCGGCATCGAATCCGGCCGCCGTCGAACTGGCACCGATCTTCACCGGCAGCTGGGAAGACGCACAGCTGGCCAACCAGGCGACGAAGGCGCAGATCGACCTCGGCGCCCAGCTGATCGTGACCGCGGGCGAGGGATACACGCCCGGCGTCATCGCCGCAGCCGTCGAGAAGGGCGTCGCCACGATCGGCGCCTCGAACGCGGCCACAACGGATGCGAAGAAGGTCAACATCGGCCTCGTGAAGCTGGACTTCACCCCGACGCTCAGCGAGGTCGTCACCCGTGTCGCCGCAGGAAACTTCGGAAACGCCAGCTACACCTCGACGATCGCGAACGGCGGACTCGTGCTCGCCGACCTCAACCAGGTCGCCGCGGCCCCCGCTCTGCCCGCCGACATCGCCGATCAGGTCGCCGACCTCGCGGAGAAACTCGCCAGCGGCGAGGCGACAATCCCGCCGGTCAAGTAGCCCGTCACGTAGCCCCCGTCGCGTAGCCGAATCCGAACCCCACTCACACCCATGACAACCAGTCTGTCGCTCCGGGGCGTCTCCAAGTTCTTTGGAGACCTCCCGGCGCTCTCCGCGGTCGACCTGTCGATCAGACCGGGGCGTGTGCACGCCCTGGTCGGGGAGAACGGCGCCGGAAAATCGACGCTCGTCAAGATTCTCGCGGGTCTCGAGCAGCCGAGCTTGGGCGAGTTGCAGCAGGATGGCGTGCGGGTCTCGTTTGCGACCAGGGCCGCCGCCATTGCTCAGGGAATCGGCCTCGTGCCGCAACAGCTCAGCCTGATCGGCGAGATGACCCTGGTTGAGAACCTGATCGTGACCCAGCCGTTCCAGCTGGCGCGGCGTCGGCACGCGGAAGCACTGCTCCGCCGCTCCGCCGAGTCGGCCGGCCTGGCGATCACAACGGATGTCCCCGTGCACGAACTCGGGTTGGCCGAACGCCAGCTCGGTGAGCTGGCCATCGCCCTGGCGCAGGGTGCGCGCATCCTGCTGCTCGACGAGCCGACCTCCGCCCTCGGGCCGTTCGAGTCGGCCGGACTCTTCGAGCACGTGCGGGCGCTGGCCGATTCGGGAGTCGGCGTGGTGCTGATCACCCACCGGATCGACGAGGTGCGGCAGATCGCCGACGACGTGACGGTGCTCTCGCACGGCGCCGTCGCGTTGGCGCAGCCGGTGGCCGAGGTCACCGATGACGAGCTCGTTTTCGCCATGGTCGGCAGCCGTGAACCAACCGCGCCCCGCACCTCATTCCAGAGCGGCCGCGACCGCCTGGTGATCTCCGGCCTGACCGCGAACGGGGCAGGGGCGCAGGTACGCAACCTCAACGTTTCGGTGCGCGCCGGCGAGATCGTCGGGGTGCTCGGTGTCGCCGGCAACGGCCAAAACGTGCTCGCCGACGCCGCAGCCGGTCTGCTCAGACCGCACTCGGGCAGCGTCACCGTCGACGGCGTCACGGTGAGCGGTCGACCGGATGCGGCGGCGAACGCCGGTCTCGCCTATGTGCCGGAAGTGCGGGCATCCTGGCTGCTGCCCGACTCCGAGGTGACGTCGTCTGCGATCCTCCGCCGGCTGCGGGACAGCCGGTTCAGCTCGGCCGGAGTGTTGCGCTGGCCGGCGATCACCGAGTTCACCCGTGCGGTGATGGCGCGTCACGATGTGCGCCCGCTGAACCCGCGGGTCACGGCCGGTTCGCTCTCCGGCGGCAACCAACAGAAACTGCTCGTCGGACGTGAACTCGACGGCGGGGCGGCCGTCGCCGTGCTCCACGGGCCGACCCAGGGCCTCGATCTCGGGGCCGCCGCCGCGATCAGAGACGAAATTCGAGGCGCGGCGCAGGCCGGAACTGCTGTGTTGCTCGTCTCGGCCGACATCGACGAAGTGCACGAGCTGGCCGATCGCATCCTGGTTATGAACCACGGAGAAATCGTCGACGAGCTCCTCGCGTCTGAATTCGATCTGCAACGCATCGGCCGCGCGATGGCTGGGGTGTCGGTGTCAGCGCCGTCGTCTGCGGCGTCGTCGGCGTCTGCGTCGGCGTCGTCGTTGTCGTCGGCGTCTGTGTCTGCGTCAACGACGTCAGAGACAGGGAGCGCCGCATGAGTGACGACAAGTCCGGCGGAGTGCGCCGATTGAATGAGCTGACGGATGCCGCCGCCCGGTCGCTCAGCAGCTCGTTCCGTGCCGGCGGGCAGTCGGCCCGCGTGATCATCGTGCTCTACGTACTCGCCGCCCTCGCCATCGTTGGGCTGCTCGTCGTCGGCACCGGTGGCGACCTCGGCGTCGCGCTCGGCGGCTGGGTGCGGGGCGCGTTCGGCACCGGATACAACACCGTGCAAACCCTGTCGTACGCGACCCCGCTGGTGCTCGTGGCGATCGGGGTCGCCGCGGCCCTGAAAGCCGGAGTGATCACGGTGGGGGCAGAGGGACAGATGCTCATCGGCGCCACCACGGCCACGATCGTGGCCCTCTGGCTCGGACCATCCGTTCCGCTCTGGCTCGGTCTGCCGATCGGCGCCATCGCCGGAATGCTCGGCGGAGCGGCCTGGGCCTACCTGCCCGGTCTCGGCCGGGTGCGTTGGGGCGTCAACGAAGTGCTCTGCACCCTGCTCGCCAACTATCTGGCCATCTCCCTGCTCAACTATCTGCTGCGCACCGTGCTGCGCAACCCGGCCGGCTCGGCCACCCCGCAGAGCGCGCCGCTGCCCGACGGCTTCCTCATCCCGCAACTGCCGCTCCCCGCACGCCTGCACATCGGCGCCATCCTCGTGGTCGTGATCGTGCTCCTCGCGCTCTGGTGGAGCCGCGGGCGCGGCGCCTTCCTGGTCGGCGTCTTCGGGCAGCGGCCGCTGCTCGCGGCTCGGCTCGGGCTGACCCCGGCGCGCGCCGTCGTGTCGACCATGCTCGTCTCGGGCGCGGCATCCGGGCTGGCCGGGTGGATGCAGCTGGCCGGGGTCGACGGACGCCTGCAGCCCGGCGTGAGCGCCGGTGTCGGCTTCGCCGGAATCGCCGTTGCCGTGCTCGGCCGGGGCAACCCGCTCGGAATCGTCGTTGCGGCGATCGCGTACGCCTCACTCACCACCGGGGCGACCGGGGTGCAGGTGGCGACGGGAACGACGCCGGCCGCGATCGGCACCGTCACGCAGGGCGTGCTTCTGCTCGCTGCGGCACTCATCGTCGCGGCTCCCGCGGTGCGACGCGCGGCACGGCGGTCGGCTTCGCCTCCGGCGTTACCTGCTGTGTCGCGTCATGTGCCGCCCTCTTTGCCGCAGTCTGACGGCAATCGCCCGTCCGAGAACCAAACCGACAGCCAGATGGGCAGCACGTCCAGCACCGGCACCGATCATCTCGATCACGCCGGAACCGGCATCGACCGTGATGCCGACCGCCACGAGAATCTGGAGTCAGCCCATGGCCCCGCTTGATTTCTGGACGATCGTCGTCGCGGGCGCCTTCGCCCTCTGCGCGCCGATCATCTTCGCCGGTCTCGGGGAGATCTTCCTCGAACGCGCCGGCGGCTTCAACGTCGGCATCGAGGGGATGATGCTCGTCGGCGCCGTGGCCGGAGTCGGGGGATCGCTCGCCGGCGGATTCTGGGTCGGCCTCGCCGCGGGCATCCTGGCCGGGGGAGTGCTCGGCCTGCTTCTCGGGCTCGCGACGGCCTGGGGCAAGGCAGACATGATCATCGTCGGCATCGCCATCGGTCTGATCGGGGCCGGGCTGAGCATCGCGCTGTACCAGGTGCTCGCTCCGGCCAGCCAAGGAAACGTGACGGCGCCCGTGCAGCCCGCGTTCGAGCTGAGTCTGCTCGCCGGAATCCCGCTGATCGGGCGCGGTCTGGCCGGCGCCGGCCTGCTGTTCTACCTGGCCGTGCTACTCGTCGCCGTCTCCTGGTGGGTGCTGAACTTCACCCGGTTCGGCCTGCGGTTGCGGGCGGTCGGCGACGACGAGAACGTTGCGGTCACCCGCGGAATCTCGCCCCGCCGATTTCGCACGATCGCCGCCCTCATCGCCGGTGCCTTGGCTGGGCTCGGCGGTGCGGCCGTCTCGCTGTCGAGCATCGGCACCTTCACGCCAGGGATGACCGGCGGTGCCGGGTTCATCGCGCTCGCCGTGGTGATCATTGCACGTCGTCAGCCGTGGACGTTGCTCGTCGGAGCATTCGTCTTCGCACTCTTCAACAGCCTTGCGCTCCTCTCGCAAACCCAAAACCTGCCGCTGCCGATCGAGCTCTACCAGGCGCTGCCCTACCTGGCAACGGTTGCGGTGCTCTGCGTCTCCTCCCGGCGCAGTTGGGCTGCCCGGCGCACGCGAATCGTGCCGGCATGAGCGTGTCGTTGATCGAGGAGCCGCGGCCGTCTCGAGACCTCGTGACCCAATCTCCACACGCAACCGACCCGCATCCATAGCCCCTCGCCCCCATCACCCACCTCAACCTCAATTCCCGCCCCCAAGGAGAACCCATGGTGCCCGCAGAAATCCCCTACCCGCTGACCGACCGTGAACTGGCGCTGATCGATCGTGCCCGTGAACTGGCCGTCGGCATCGCCGAGCGCGCACACGGCTATGACGAGAGCGCCGAGATTCCGCTGCAGAACCTCACGGAGCTGCACGAGGCCGGGTTCGATCGGGCCGTGCTGCCGGCGGATGTCGGTGGCGACGGTCTCAGCTACGTCGCGTACGGCGAGATCGTGCGCACCATTGCCGAGGCAGACCCGTCGACGGCGACCATCTGGGTGATGCACTCGGGGGCCGGCGTCGGACTCGCCCAGCTCACCGCAGACACACGCGGCTCGTTCTATGCCGATGAATTCCTGGCCGGCAAACGCTTCGCCAACGCGCTGAGTGAGCCGACCAGCGGCAACCGGTTCTTGAACCCGCAGCAGGTGGCCGAGCCGGTCGACGGCGGCTACCAGCTCGACGGAGCGAAGCGGTTCGTGTCGGGGAGTGAGATTGCCGATCACCTGATGGTGAACGCGCTGGTCGACGGTGCGCCGGCCTTTTTCGGTGTCGAGCCCGACGAGACAGTGACGATCATTCCGATCTGGGACACTCTGGGCCTGCGCTCCACCCGCAGCCAGCTGCTGGCGTTCAGCAAGACGGTCTTGCGCCACGAGAACCGCGGGCGTGCACTCGGCCCCGGTGATTTCAATGCGGTCGGGGCCGGACTTCCGGCGCTGTCGCTCGGTGTCGCGGATGCCGCGCTCGGCGCGATCATCGCGCACGCCACCGGGCGCATCATCCTCGGCAAGCCCCTCTCGCACCAGCAGTGGGTGCAGTTCGAGGTCGCCGATGTGCAGTCCCGGCTGGAGGCGGTGCGCGCTTTCCTGCAGCTGACGCTCTGGCAGGCCGATCAGGGTTTGCCGGTTGCGTTCTCCAACCTCAGCCGCGCCAAGTACCTGGCGAACAAGCTGGCGGTCGAGATCGCGCAGCTCGGTGTGCGCATCGGTGGGGCATCCGGTTTTCTCAAGTCCTCGCCGATCCAGCGCCACCTGCGCAATGCAGAGGCCGGCCAATTGATGGCTTACTCGACCGAGGTGCTCGCCGGGTTGATCGGGCAGGAAGTGCTCGGGGTGATCGCTGAGGAGCCGACGGCCGAGGTGCCGGGCGGGGGCGCTGCAGCTGGCGCGCCGTCAGCGCCGTCAGCGGCGTCCTCGTCTGCCGCACCGGCGGCATCCGCTTCACCAATCGTGGCCGACCCGGGCGCTCAGAGCGAGAGCAGCGACCGGGCGCGCGTCGGGGCGGGGGTCTGACCATGAGCGAACGCAAACGGATGATCTTCAACGCCTTCAACATCTTCTCCGCGTCACACCACGACCAGGGCATGTGGGCCTGGCCGGGCAGCCGTCAGCTTGAGTACAACGACGTCGAATACTGGGCCGACATCGCGAAGCTCCTCGAGCGTGGACATTTCGACACGCTCTTCTTCGCCGACGTGCTCGCCCCCTACGAGACGTTCTCGAACTCGCGCGAGCTGGCCGTCAAGAGCGGGATGCAGTTTCCGATCAACGACCCAGGCGTACTCATTCCCGCATTGGCATATGCCACGCAGGACCTCGGTTTCGTGCTCACGCAGAACATCCTGCAGGAGCCGCCCTACGCATTCGCTCGCAAGATGTCGACCCTTGACCACCTCAGTCGCGGGCGTATCGCGTGGAACATCGTGACCACGTTTCTTCCCGGTGCCGGACGCAACCTCGGATTCGGCGGCCTGCCGGAGCATGAGGACCGCTATGCGCGTGCTGAGGACTACATCGAGGTTGTCTACAAGCTGTGGGAGGCGAGCTGGGAAGACGACGCCGCCGTGCGCAACACCGCTACGCAGCAGTTCAACGACCCGGCGAAGATCCACGAGATCAATCACGTCGGACCCTTCTACGACGTCGTCGGCCCGCACCTCTGCGAGCCGAGCCCGCAGCGCACCCCCGTGCTGGTGCAGGCCGGGGTGTCGCCGCGCGGCCGCGCCTATGCCGGGCGCAACGCGGAGGCCCTGTTCATCAACTCGTTGAACCCGGAGTCGGCGGCCCCGATCGTCGCCGATGTGCGCCGGGCAGCGGCGAACGCCAACCGCAACCCCGACAACGTCAAGCTGCTCGCCATTCTCGGGTTCGTGGTCGGCAGCACAGAAGAAGAGGCCAAACGGCTGAACGAGGAGATCACCGAGTTTCAGAGCATCGAGGCGAACCTGGCCAAGCAGAGCGTGTTTCTCGGGCACGATTTCAGCCAGTACGACCCGAAGGAACCGATCTCGGAGATTGCGAAGCGCCCCGAAGGGCAGACCGGAATCGTGAAGGACCTGATCGGGATGTCCCCGAGTGGCGACTACACGATCGGCCAGCTGGTGCGCTGGTACGGAAACCTGCGCGTGGTCGGCACCCCTGAGCAGATCGCCGACTCGATCCAGGACTGGCAGGATGCCGGCGTCGACGGGCTCAACGTGCAGTACGTGACGTCGCCCGGCACGTTCGAGGATTTCGTCGACCATGTTGCCCCGGTACTGAAGCAGCGCGGTCTGATGCAGGACAAGTATGCGCCCGGCACCCTGCGGGAGAAGCTCTTTCCGGGCAACGGCCCGTTTCTGCCAGACGAGCACCCGGCGCGTGCGCACCGGAGGGCGGCGTTCGGCAAGTAGTGGCAGCGCCGGTGGCCGGTGGCCGGTGGCGGCCAGCCGGTGGGGGCCGGCCACGGCTCGCTGGCTCGCGGGCTCGCGGGCTTGCTGGCTCGCGGGCTCGCGGGCTTGCGGGCTCGCGGCTCGCGGGGCAGCCCGCATCCGCGTGTATCTAGTTGCTTCGGTGGCTAACTCCGGTAATCCGCACATGCCGCGGGGCGGCACCCCGGATTCACGCGGCACTTTTCTATCCAGTCAGCGGATTACCGGAGTTACCCACGCAATCGGCGCCTCCAAATCGGCGCCACGCAATCGGCACTTCCCACACGTTGTGATCACCGGAGCCGTATTTCGCATGGCGACCGGGCTCCGGCGCCCGTGCGCCTGCGTCGCCAGCTCGGTCGCTGCATCCATCGGCCTGAGCGCTACCGCGCTGGCGGTGCGCTATCGCTAGAACGGTCGCGGTGGCCGATCAGCGCCAGGGTGCAGGAATGGTGCGCACCAGCGAGTAGCGCACGATCAGCGGGTGGTGCCGCTCGAATGAGTGGAAGACGCGCAAGCCCGACCGGGTCACCCCGATGATCTCGAGGGTCAGACACGGCGAGCCCGGCTCCAGTTGCAGCCGGTCGGCCGACTCCTCCGACAACGCTTCGACTCCCGGTGTCGCGACCTCCCAGAGCAGTGGCTCACCCCAGACCGCCTCGGCGACGTCGAAAATCGAGCCGGCGGCATCCACTGTTCCGCTGTGCTCGGCCGGCACCGACAGATAATTCTCGGCAAGCATCGCCGGACGGCCGTCGGCATTCCATCGTTTGACCGCGTGGATGCCGCTGGCCGGCACTCCAGCGCTGAGGTTGCGGTGGATTCGGCTCGGGATCTCGCCCGTTCCCGACTCGAGTAGATCGACGGTGGGTTCGTAGCCGAGGCGGCGTAGCAGGGCCGTGTGCTCGACCTGTTCCTCGAGCCGTACGCTCATGCGAAGTGCAACGGGGTCGACGGTCGTCGCCGCGCCTTGATGCCGGCGCACGATGCCCTGGTGCTCGAGCTCGGCCAGCTCGCGCCGCACCTGCGGGCGGTTCGCCCCGAGCACGCGGGCGAGTTCGTTCTCGCCGGGCAGGGCGTCGCCGCGGGCATCGGCCTCGCGGGCAATGCGGAGAAGGCCGCGGCGGAGACGTTCGGGCATATCGATCGACGGATCGATCGGGATGTTGTCTGGCACCCGTTCAAACTAGCGGAGTCGGGGGCTCATCTCGGGATCGCACTTCACTCGTCGCTGCGATCGCGGCTGCGTGTCGTTAATGTTCAGCCCTGAGCACCTGCAGGGCTCCCGGCAAGCTGCGCACTTCCACAGCTGAACATTATCGACATCCGTTGATCGACGAGCGCCCGGCTCTGTCGACCGCTCATCTCGGGATCGCACTTCACTCGTCGCTGCGATCGCGGCTGCGTGTCGTTAATGTTCAGCCCTGAGCACCTGTAGGGCTCCCGGGAGGCTGCGCACTTCCGCAGCTGAACATTATTGACATCCGTTGCTCGAAGAGCGCCCGGCTCAGTCCACCGCTCATCTCGGGATCGCACTTCACTCGTCGCTGCGATCGCGGCTGCGTGTCGTTAATGTTCAGCCCTGAGCACCTGTAGGGCTCCCGGAAAGCTGCACACTTCCACAGCTGAACATTGTCGGCATCCGTTGCTCGAAGAGCGCCCGGCTCTGTCGACCGCGTTCTATTCAGTAGAGACTCCTGATTTCATCGGGGCGCGGCTGCGGGCCGAAACGGCCATCGACGTGGCCCACCGGGCCGTGCAGCGGCCCCGACAGCTGGAGATCCCGCGCGCCGATCTCTGAAACTGGCGACGAAACTGACCGTCGCGTGGCTCAGGACCGCGTGCTGCCGAGCGCGGCAACGGTGGCAGCAAGCTCAGCGGTGAGTTCGGCCTTGAGCGTGTCGGGGGCGAAGCTCACGTCGATTGAGGTCTGGGCGAGCTCGGTCAGTTCTAGCAGTCCCCAGCCGAAGGCATCCGCTACCAGCGACCACTCGTTCTCCAACCGGGTGCCGATCGCCCCTGGATCGTCGGTGTTGATCGTGATGCGCACTCCGCGCGCCTGCAGGTCCCGCAGCGGGTGGTGCGCGAGATCAGGATAGACCCCGAGCGTGAGGTTGGAGCGGGGGCAGATGCCGAGTGAAATGCCGGTCGTGGCGAGGTGGTCGACGAGTGACGGATCGTCGATGGCATGCACACCGTGGTCGATGCGTTCGGCGTGGAGCAGATGCAGGGCGTCCCAGACACCATCGGCCCCGCTGGATTCGCCGGCATGCACAGTGCGGCGGATGCCTGCGGCTTGTGCCAGCGTGAACGCAGCGGCGAAACGCGGTCCGGTGCGTCCGCTGACCCGCTCATCGCCGTCGATGCTGAGAGCGACGACCCGGGGCGGGTGCGTCTCGGCGATCCAGGTCACGAGCTCGACGGCTTCGGACTCGGTCTGGGTACGCAGCAGCGAGAGGGCCATGTTGACGATGCAGAGCCCGTCGCGTTCGGCTGCATCGAACCCTGAGGTGAATGCGGCGACGAGTTCGTCGGTGCGGCCGCGCCAGGTCGACCAGTGCGTGGGATTGATGATGACGTCGGTGTAGCGGATGCCAGAGGCACTCTGGCGGGCGGCGAAGCGGTACGCGACGGTGGCGGCCTGGTCGGCGGTGCGCACGAGTCCACACTGCCAGTCGAGAAAGCGTAGAAAGGCGGAGAGGCCGCCGCTCCCGACGCCGGTGCCGGTCGGAGTATCGGCAAGGGCCTCTGGCCCGGGGGCGGGCGAGACACGTCGGTCGGTCCCGGCAACGCTGGTGAACTCCCGCGCTGACTCGGGGGCTGCTGCCTCGCCGGCATTCGACTCTGACGCATCCGCAGCATGGTGCGTACTCAGATCGAACAGTGTGGCGGCCGGCCCGGGCAGCGGCACCTGCGATTCACGGGCGAGCTCGAGAAGATCGGCGAGTTCGAAGGCGCCCTCAAGATGCACGTGCACTTCAGCCTTCGGAAGCAAGCGGATGATCGCCTCATCAATGCGGGGACGTTCGGCGGCGGGGTTCACGGTTCCTCCTGGCAGGGTTCGACCCTTCAGCCTAACTTGTCAACAAGTGGGCGGACCTCGTGCTCGCCTCTGCCGTCGCGTGAGTCGCCCTCGCCACAGTCGTTGTTCGAGCCGGTCGAGACCGCGTGAGCCGACCTCGCCTGCCGGCCCGCAGGGGTACCTCGTTCAGGAGTGGAGGCGTGTCGGCACGGGTGCGCCCGCAGAAAGACGGTGCCCGAGTGGAGCGACATGCCCTCCGCTCCTGAACGCGGTCGCACCCACCGTTGGTCGAGCCTGTCGAAACCGCGTGGGCCAATTTCAGGAGGTGGTCACCGGATCTCGACAAGCGCGATGAACGAATGCGCCCGCTCACCGGAGCGCTCGATCAGCGGATGCGCTCGATCGCCGCTCGGCGAGATGCGGGCGCGCGGGGCATGACCGCACCGAACGGCTAGCTGCGACGCTTCTTCTTGGGGCCGCCCGAGCTGCGAACGCGGCCGGTGATCACGCCGGGCTTCTTCTTAGCCTGGGCCGGCTTCTTGCGCGCCGCCTCTTCACGGACGAGCTTGGCCGCGGCCTTCGCCTTGGCCGTCGCCTTTTCCTTCTTCACCGGTTCGCCGCGCACGACGACCGTCGCGCTACGGGAGCTGGCGGCGCTCCGGCCGCGCACGATCCCGATGAATTCTTCGACGTTCTCGGTTTTCTCGTCGGCGGGCCAGGCGAGCGCGATCTGCGTCTCGGCGACGCCGTCGACGGGCCGTGAGATGACATCCTTGCGGCTGTGCAGACGGGCGAGCGAGTGGGGCAGGATGGCGATTCCCACGCCGGCCGCGATCTGTTCCATCACCTCGTCGAGGTCGCGCAGGTTCGGAAGCGCACGGCGCGTGCCGTCGCGAACCTCACTCGACACGTCGCGCCATTCCGGCACCGTGTCGGGGTCTTGCAGCAGGTGGTCGTCGGCCAGCAGCGCCAGCGACACCGTGTCGTTCTCGGCGACTGCCGCAATCGCATGGTCTTTCGCGGCGACGACAACGGGGATTTCGGAGTACAGCGTGATGGCTCCGAGGCCCTCGCGATCGATCGGCAGACGCACCAGGCTGACGTTGGCACGACCGTCGCGGAGCACCTCAATCTGCTCGCCCGGATCGGTGCGAAACACCTCAAGTTCACGGTCAGGAAAACGATCGGCCCAAATGCGCGTCCACTTGGTGGGCGTGACGCCGGCGACGAAGGCGATTGAAAAGGTCACCGGCATCCTCTCTTCGAAAGTGTTGTTCTGGGTGCGAGGCAGGCATTCAACCAGTTTCGCGATGCTTCCAGGCTATACGCTTGAGGGATGACGTCCGAGAAGAAGCCCCAGACCATGAAGTCCGCCACGGCGGCACAGAAACTCGGGATTCTGCTCGAGGCAGCACCCGAAGAGTTTCAGACCGCGCTGATCACCCGCACCGAGCTGGCCGAGTTCACCGAGAACCCGCCTGCTTGGTTGACCACTCTGCGCACGGATGGCCCCCACCCCCGTCAGGTTGTCGCCGCCAAGCTCGGCGTGTCGATCTCCGGTCTCGCCCGCGGTGGCGTCGACGCGCCGCTGACCACGGTTGAAATCAAAGAACTGCTGCAGGCCCCGCCCGCCTGGCTCATCACCGAGCGTGCGACGCAGGCCGAGGTGCGTGCCGAGCAGATCCGCGTGAAAGACGCGAAGATCGAAAAGGCCGCCAAGAAGGAGCGCGCCGACCGCGGAGCCGCTCAGCGCGCTGCGCACCGGGGCGCGTAACCCGCCTTCTCGCGCTTCTCGCGCTTCTCTCGCCGAGTTTGACACTTCCGGTCGAGTTTCCCTGGTCTGCCAGGGAAACTCGACCGAAACGGTCAAGCTCGGCGCTCTGCATTCGCCGACACTCGCCGTTTCTTCCGAGAGCCGCCGGTAGCGAGAGTCGCCGGTAGCGAGAGTCGCCGGTAGCGAGAGTCGCCGGTAGAGGAGTCTCGGCACCAACGGCGACTCTCCCGCAGAATGCGGGCGAGCGGTGGCTAGTGCCGGGCCGCCGCGTACTGCTCACGCAAGAACGCCGCGATGTCGCCGAGCTCGGCCTGCGAGATCGAGTGCGGCATGCCCTCGTAGATGCGCTCGGTCGTCGTCGAGTGACCGGCGAGCCAGACCGCTGTGCGCTCGATGGCATCGGCCGGAATCACCGGGTCGACGGTGCCGCGCCCCCAGAACACCGGCGGACGCCGTGCGCTGAGCTCGGCGTCGCCCGCTGATTTGCCGTCGGCGACGAAGCCGGAGAGCTGCACGGCGAAGGCAAACCGTTCGGGAGCGTGACGCAGCAACTGCAGCGCCATCGCGCCGCCCTGTGAGAAGCCGAGCAGTCCGATCGACGTCGGCTGTTCCGGTAGCGCGTCGAGCCAGGCGAGCACGGCCACGGTCGCGGCGTCGACCGCCGACGAATCGGGGCGGCCTGGCTGGTTACTGATCGGGAACCACGCCGCGCCGGCGCCCACGGGCAACGGCGCGCGCAGAGCCGCGATGACCGGTTCGAGCGGCAGGTGCGGCGAGAGCGAGAACAGGTCGCCCTCATGCGAGCCGTAGCCGTGCATGACGAGGAGCAGCGGGCGTCCGACCCGATCGGCCGCACCGGCGGACCAGAGCACGGCATCCGCGTCGATGCTCAGGATGTTTTCGCTGTCGGGCATCTCGAACCTTACGTTGGGGGAGTCGAGGCGAACCTGCCTCGACAGGTTCAATCCTTTCATTGTCGAGGCGCTTTCGACGTCTGCGGGCGAATCGGGAGGCGAACCGAAGGCGAATCGGGAGGCGAACCGAAGGCGAACCGGAGGCGAATCGGAAGGCGAACCGCGGGCGAATCGGATGCGAACGGCTGGCGAATCGACGGCGCGCAGAAGAGCGCGAGTGCCGCGTTTCCAGCCCGCGGGTGCAGAATGAGCAGATGAGCGTGCGCACCCCTGACCCCGACTGGACTCCGGGCCCCGACGACAGCCCGCCGCCGTCGACGAACCCCGGCTGGCTGAGCGACATCGAACTGGCCGAGGTGCGAGGGCGCCTGCCGCTGATCTACGTCGAGGCGGTGCCGGTGCGTGTCGACGGGCTGGGCCAGGTCGTCGAAGTGGGCGTGTTGCTGCGGGCGACGCAGACCGGAGAAATGACACGGATGCTGGTGTCCGGCCGGGTGATGTACGGCGAGACGCTGCGCGAAGCACTGTTTCGGCATCTCGAAAAGGATCTCGGCCCGATGGCGTTTCCTCAGCTTCCGGCCAGCCCGCTACCTTTCACGGTGGCCGAGTACTTTCCGATGCCCGGGGTGTCAGCGTTCACGGATGAGCGCCAGCACGCCGTCTCGCTGGCCTTCGTCGTGCCGGTCACCGGAACCTGTGAACCGCGGCAAGACGCCCTCGAACTCACCTGGATGACCCCGCAAGAAGCCGCGAGCGATGCGGTCTCCGCCGAGATGGAGGGCGGCCGTGGGGCGCTGCTGCGCACCGCGCTCGCCTCGGTCGGCTGCTTGCGCTGAACCGCGGGCGGGCGAGCTGCCGATGGGAAGCCGCCTGCGCACTCTGCACTCTCCGCTCTCGCGGCACACGCGTGCGCTCAAACTGTCGCCTCAGCAGGGGATGGGCGACGATTTGAGCGCACGCGTGAGGCGCGGGGCGCGGCCGGCCTGCGCTGAGCCAGCGGGCGGCATCCGTTCCAGCGGGCGGCATCCGCCCACCCGAGCACGCACGCGATACCTCGCGCCAACCGTTGCCGCCTCGGCCCGACGGTAGACGCACGCGAGGCTCGCCGTTGCCGCCGAGAATCGCCGGTACAACGGCGATTCTCGGCGCAAACGGCGAGCCTCGAGTCAGCGCTCGAGTCAGCGCTCGAGTCAGCGCTCGAGTCAGCGCGCGAGTCAGCGCGCGAGTCAGCGCGCGAGTCAGCGCACGCGCCAGCGCACGAGTCGGGAGCGCCTACGCCAACCCGAGAGTGCCGAGGAACAGTTTCGTGACCCGCTCGACATCCACATCGAGGGCGATCTCGGCGGTCTCCCAGACATCCGCAAGGCCATGCATCGCGTCTTCGCCCGGGTGCGACCGCATGTCGACGAGGGTCTGCCCGCGACCATACCCGGCCAGCTCGACGCGCACGGGGCGCAGCTCGGTGCGGAGCGCTCCCGGGTCGACGAGCGCGCAGACGGCACCGGCGTCGCCGATGAGTCCCGAGTAGTGGGTCTCTGCCCCTGCGCCGGCCGAAATGCGGTTGGTCAGCAGCGAACCGACCGTGCGCCCGACGAGGGTGTCGTGCGAGAGCAAAGCGGATGCTGCCGCCTCGTCGACGGCGACCTGGTTGAACACGTCGAGGCCGTACATGAATGTCGGCACACCGGAGTCGAGCACGATTGCGGCGGCTTCCGGGTCGTGCCAGACGTTGAACTCGGCGACGGCAGTGGCGTTTCCGACGCTGGCCGAGCCGCCCATGAATACGATGCGTTCGATCTTGTTGATGATGTCGGGGTACTGACGCAGCAGCAGCGCCAGGTTCGTCTGCGGGGCGAGCGCGACGAGGGTCACCGGATGCGGGCTGTCGCGCAGCAGGCTGTGCATGAGCTCTACCGAGCTGATCGGCACGGCGGTGCGCTCGCTCGGCGGCAGGCGCAGCGTGCCGAGGCCGCCCTCGCCGTGCACGTGCGAGGCGTCGCGGGCGCGTTCGATCAGCGGGCGGCGAGCACCGGCGGCCACCGGGATGTCGGGGGCTCCGGCGACATCGAGAATGCGCAGGGTGTTCTCCACCACGCGCTCAAGTGAGGCGTTTCCGGCCACGCAGCTGATGCCGAGAACATCGATCTCGGGGTGCGCGACGGCGAACAGGATGGCGAGGGCGTCGTCAACACCGGTGTCGACGTCGAGGATTACGGGAATGGTCATCGGACCAGCCTAGTTGGGCGCCTTTGTTCCCTGCACGTGTCGTTCGGCCCCCGGTCTGCGGTTAACGACGGATGGCGCCGACTCCAGTGTCGGCGCCATCCGTTTCGATGTGCGGTGTCGAGCTGCGACTAGCGAACCAGTCGCACCTCGTGGATTTCTTCGCCGAGGAACGGCTGGGTCTGTTCTTCGCCGTCGGGGGTGAAACCGTTGCGCTTGTAGAAGCCGTGGGCGCGGGGGTTGTCGGAGGCGACCCAGAGGTAGGCCGGGGCGTCGCCACAGGCGGCGTCGAAGAGCTTCTGGCCGATTCCGGTGCCGTGGTAGGCATCCAGCAGGTAGATGAAGTACAGCTCGCGGGCTCGCGGCGCCTCGTTGTCGCGCGCCGGGCCGGAGCCGGAGAAGCCGACGATCTCGCCGTCGACAAGCGCGGCGAACTGATGGAACTCTTCGCCCTGGTTCATCCAGTGCGTCCACAGCTCGGCCATGCGGCGGGGGGACAGATTCGCGAGGGTGGCCTCGCTGATCAGATGGTCATAGGTCTCGTGCCAGCAGGTCGCGTGAACGCGTCCCAGGGCTTCTGCGTCGACGTCTCGTACTGGTCGAACAACTGCTTCGGTGCTCATGAAGCGAGACTAGGCCAGCCCGCGCCCGAAGTGAAATCGAGCCGCCGGAGGCACCCCTGCAAGCCCGCTCGGCACACCTACCCGAGTGCGGTGGTGGCCAACTCCGGTTATTGCGAGTGGGTCCCGCTGGCAGGGCAGCACTGGCGCGGATGTCTAAACCGCGCGCGCGGGATAACCGGAGTTACCAACCGGGCCACACGCTGACCGCAGGTGAATCACCGCGACTCAAACCGACATCTGCCGTGAAACGACCAACGGGCCGGCCTCCGTAGAGACCGACCCGTTGGGTAGAAAAGAATGCTGGGGATTAGCCCTGCGCGCGACGCGGAGCCGAGCGGCGTGCGCCACCGGCCGATGCACCGCGAACGAGTCCGCCGACCTGCAGGCCGCCGGAGCGGCTGCCGCCCTGGCCACCCGAACGGCCGGAGCCGCCGGCCGAGCCGGAACCGTGGGTGCTTGCGCCCTGCGCGGAGTTGCCGCCACGCGCCGCGGCGGGGCGACCCGAACGGTCGCGACGTGCGCCGCCGGAAGCCACGGCGTCGCCGCCACGGGCGCCACGCGACTCACCATCGCGGCCACGTGACTCTCCACCACGACCGCCATCGCGCTCGTCACGGTTGGTGCGCTTGCGCTGGGCGTTGGCGCCCTGCGAGCGTCCACCCTGCGACTGGCCGCGCTGCGGCTGCTCCTGACGCGGCAACGGCTTGACGTAGGCCGCCACCTCGCCGATCAGAGCGGTCACGGCCGGGGAGGTCGCGTTCACGCGCTGCGGGGTCACCTTGATCGCGGCCTTCTTCAGCAGCTGTTCGGTGTCTTTCTTCTGGTTCGGAAGCATGACGGTGACAACGTCACCTGCGCTGCCGGCCCGAGCGGTACGGCCAGAGCGGTGCAGGTATGCCTTGTGCTCTGCCGGCGGGTCAACGTGGATGACCAGCTCGATGTCATCAACGTGCACGCCGCGAGCCGCGACATCGGTTGCGACCAGAACGCGCACATCGCCAGCCGAGAAGGCGGCGAGGTTGCGGTCACGAGCGACCTGCGACAGGTTGCCGTGCAGGTCAACCGACGGGATGCCCGAGTCGGTCAACTGCTTGGCCAGCTTCTTGGCGTGGTGCTTGGTGCGCATGAAGAGGATGCGACGGCCCTTACCGGAGGCGAGCGCCTGAACGAGGTCCTTCTTCGCGTCGACACCCTCGACCTCGAAGACGTGGTGGGTCATCGCCGAAACGTGGCTGGTGGCCTCGTCGACCGAGTGCAGCACCTCGTTCTGCAGGAAGCGACGCACGAGCTTGTCCACGCCGTTGTCGAGCGTGGCGCTGAAGAGCAGGCGCTGTCCGCCGGACGGGGTCTTGTCCAGGATGCGTGTGACGACGGGCAAAAAGCCCAGGTCGGCCATGTGGTCGGCCTCGTCGAGCACGGTGATCTCAACGGAGTCGAGGTTGACGAAGCCCTGCTTCATCAGGTCTTCGAGACGGCCGGGGCAGGCTACGACGATGTCGACGCCGGCCTTGAGCGCAGTGACCTGACGGCCCTGTGAGACGCCACCGAAGATGGTGGTCGTGTTGAGGCCGTATGCCTCGGCCATCGGGGTGAGGGCGGCGGAGATCTGGGTGGCCAGCTCACGGGTCGGCGCCAGGATCAGGCCGAGTGGGCGGCCGGGGCGGCGCTTGCCGCCGGCGAGCTTGCCGCCGAGGCGAGCGACCATCGGAATGGAGAAGGCGAGGGTCTTGCCCGAGCCGGTCTTACCACGGCCGAGCACGTCGCGGCCGTTCAAAGTGTCAGGAAGAGTGTCGACCTGGATGGGGAAAGCGGTGTCGATTCCCTGGGCCGAGAGAACGGCGACGAGGGGAGCGGGCACGCCGAGCGCGCCAAATTTAATTTCAGATTCAGACAAAAGCGGTGCCTTTCAGGCATCAGAGTCCTGCCTTGAAGCGATCCGCACGCAGCGGTAACCGAAACCAGGAGGATTCACGTGGCGAAGGTGCCGAAGGGCACATCCGTTCGCCGTAAGAATTTTTCATTTCCTGGATCGGGGCGGGCCGCGGTGATGGTGATAACCGAAGCTGTCTCGATGAGAAGAGGGCGTTCTACGACGCAGGGAGCGCGGCTTCGCACTCGCAAGTTCTTCTAGTCTACCGGACGTTGTCAAATTGGCTGTTCAGGGGCCAAAGTTGCAGCCCGATGACGGTGCGAGTCGCGGGCGCCGGGCGTTGCGTGGGGCGGGCGAGTAGCGGGCGCGGGGGGCAGCCCGGGGGCGGTGCGAGTCGTGGTGCGCGAGGCGGTCGACACGGAGCGCCCAGCAGGTCGAGGCCGCCGCAGATCCGGCTGGCAGGCAGCGCCCGCGCATCCCTAGTAACATCGTTGGGCGGACAATCGATCGCCGCGCGGGAGCCGAGTGACAGACAACGAACTCGATCGCGAGCGGGCGCGCGTCGCCCGTCTCTATGCACGCCTCGACGCGTTGCGTGCCGACGAAGCCCGCCGCCTTGCCACCGTGCGCTCGCAGAAGGTGGGCGGCAACCACCAGATGCGCAGCGAACGCGACGCCTTGGCCCGCATGCACGAAGATCGCCTGCTGCAGCTGCGCGAGGTGGACGCCCGCCTGGTCTTTGGGCGCCTGCAGTTGCCGCATCTTTCGGACGAGGATGCCGAGGCCGGTTTCCGTTACATCGGCCGCATCGGCCTCCGCGATGAAGACCAGCGCAGCCTTCTTCTCGACTGGCGCGCGCCCCAGGCGAGCGCGTTCTACCAAGCGACCGCCGCCCGCCCGCACGGCGTGCTGGCCCGCCGCCACGTGACCATGCGGGAGCGCGAGGTGATCCGCCTCGACGACGAGGTGTTCGACGCCAGCCTGCTCGCCGAGGCCGGCGCCGAGCACGCCGTGCAGGGTGAGGGCGCCCTCATGGCCGCGCTCACGGTGCACCGCACCGGGCGGATGCACGACATCGTCGCGACGATCCAGGCTGAGCAAGACCGCATCATCCGTTCAGACATGCGTGGGGCGCTCGTCGTGCAGGGTGGTCCAGGCACCGGCAAGACCGCCGTCGCGCTGCACCGCGCCGCCTACCTGCTCTACACACACCGCGAGCGACTGGGGTCGGCCGGCGTACTCATCGTCGGCCCGTCCGGAGCGTTCTTGCGGTACATCGAAACCGTGCTGCCCTCGCTCGGCGAGACCGGCGTCGTGCTGCAGTCGCTCGGCGAGCTCTATCCCGGCGTGAACGCGACCGATGACGATGCGGCAGAGGTCGCCTCGCTCAAGGGCTCCACGCAGATGGTCGACGTGATCGCCCGGGCCGTGAAATCCCGGCAGCGCGTGCCGGAGCAGGCCCAGCGTCTTGAGGTGAACGGTGATGTGCTCATCGTGGATCCGGCGCTGATCGCGCGGGCGATTGCTCGGGCGCAGCAGAGCACCAAGCCGCATAACGAGGCCAGGGTCATCTTCGTGAACCACGCCCTCGACGCGCTGGTCAACCAGCTGGCGACCCAGCTGCGGGCCGGCGGGTATCCGGTCGACGACACCGATATGTCGTTGCTGCGCGAAGACGTGCGCGCCTCCCACGATGCCCGTGTGGTGCTGAACACGGCCTGGTTGCCGATGACCGGCGAGAAACTGATTCAGGATCTCTACGCGCGTCCGGAGTGGCTGGCGTCACTCACCCCGCGGTGGACGCCCGAGAAGCGCGCGCTGCTGCTGCGCTCCCGCGATGAGCCGTTCACCGTGTCGGACGTGCCGCTGCTCGATGAGGCCGCCGAGCTGCTCGGCAACCCGCCAGCCGCCCCAGAGGCCGGGCAGCGCGAGCGTGACCTGCAACGTGCTCACGACATCGAGAACGCGCAGAACGCCATCCGCAATGCCGGTGTCGAAGGCATGGTCAGCGCCGAACAGCTCGCCGACAACTTCGCCGAGACCACGGTGCGCGCCACGACGGCCGAGCGGGCCGGCGCCGACCGCACCTGGACCTACGGTCACGTCGTCGTCGACGAGGCGCAGGAACTCTCGCCGATGCAGTGGCGCGTGCTCGTGCGCCGGTCACCGATGCGCTCGTTCACGATCGTCGGCGACATCGCCCAGGCCAGTTCGGCCGGGGCGTCACGCAGCTGGCGGTCGGCCCTCGACCCGTTCTTCCGTGGCCGCTGGGATCTCGAAGAGCTCACCGTGAACTACCGCACCCCTGCACAGATCGCGAGGGAGGCCGAGCGCATCGCCACGGAGCATGGCCTGCCGATCACGCCGACACAGTCGGTGCGTGAGGGCGACTGGCCGATCAGAGAACTGACGGTTGACCCGACGACTGGCAGGGCGGCTGAGGGGGTGGATGCTGTGGCTTCTGCACTCGCGGACGCCGTGCGTCACGACCGTGGCATCGACGCGTCTGGCACCATCGCGGTCATTGTGCCGCGGGCGGCGCGCGCATCGATTCTCGCTCACCTGACGAGTGACTTCGGTAACGAGGTCGGAGCCGGCGAGCTCGGTCTGGAACGCCCGATCGCGGTGCTCAGCGCACACGAGTCGAAGGGGCTCGAGTTCGACAGCGTCATTCTCGCCGATCCAGACGCGCTCGTGGCGGAGTCGCCGCGTGGTGACGCGGCGCTCTATGTGGCGATGACGCGTCCGACGCAGCGGCTCACGATGGTGAAGGTGGCGCCGCCCGCGAGTTGATCGCTCGCGTTCGTTGATCGGCCGGGTTTGTTGATCGGCCGCATCCGTTGATCGGGCCTGTCGAGATTTCGCAAGCCGGACCCCTGAACGCGCCCTCCGCGCATCCGTTTCGTCGCACCATGTGCCTCGCGCGTGCGCCCAAATCGTCGCGTCGCGGCTGCGCCGGCGACGTTTCGGGCGCACGCGCGGCCTCGCACTGATAATTTCGTCGATCGAGGAGCACGCGACGCAGGAGCGCGCGTCTCGAGATCCGGCGAGCCGATCTCTTGACTTGGGTTGTGTTTGAAAGTCGGCTCGCGAGGTCTCGAGTTGCGGCGCCGCTGCGCGGCATTGTGGTGGACGAATTTGACCATTTCGTTGGTCGAGGAGGCCGCCCGCGGCCGTGAGCCAAGGTCACGTCCCGTGGAGTGGTGTAAATCTCGGCAGGCCCGCGTTGCTTCGTTAACGTGAAGAGCCATCGT